>JACKIP010000009.1 GCA_020638395.1 Rhodospirillales bacterium | reverse complement strand
TTTGGCGGAGATTTTGAAACAGAGGCCGATTACCGCGACCCTTACGTCAAAGACCTGATCGAAAAAGAAAATGGGTGGATGCTCTGGCCCCCTATCCGATTTTCCTATGATACCATCAATTACGACCTTGCCGAACCCGCCCCATCGCCGCCAACGACCGAAAACTGGCTTGGCACTGACGATCAGGGACGGGACGTTCTCGCACGGGTCATCTACGGATTCCGGCTGTCCGTTCTGTTCGGCCTTATTCTCACCCTCACCAGCTCCTTTATCGGAGTCATGGTCGGAGCCTTTCAGGGATATTACGGCGGCCTGCTGGATCTGATGACCCAAAGAATTATCGAAGTCTGGTCGTCGCTCCCCAGCCTGTATATTCTGATTATCTTTGCTTCTCTGTTTATTCCCGGATTCTGGACCTTGCTGTTTATTCTGCTGCTCTTTTCCTGGGTATCGCTGGTAGATGTCGTCCGCGCCGAATTTCTGCGGGCGCGCAATTTCGATTACGTCCGGGCGGCAGCGGCCCTCGGTGTCGGGAATTTAACCATCATGCGCCGTCACGTTTTGCCGAATGCGATGGTGGCGACCCTGACCTTTATGCCATTTATACTAACTGGTTCAATTACTGCCCTGACCTCTCTTGATTTTCTGGGGCTGGGCCTCCCCCCCGGTAATCCGTCCCTCGGAGAACTTCTGGCACAGGGGAAAAACAACCTGAGCGCCCCCTGGCTGGGATTGACGGCCTTTCTGTCTCTGGCGGTTATGTTATCCCTGCTGACCTTTATCGGGGAAGCCGTGCGGGATGCCTTTGATCCGCGGAAGACCATCTCCTGACATATTTCTGTAACATTTTGTGAAAAATTAATTTGACACATCCGGTTGATTTGTGATTTAACGCATGCAATATTTGCATATATTAAATGCATTAATGTAATGGAAAGGTGATTCAAAATGCATTCTCTTCGCACAAAAGACGGGAGCCTCCTGCCTCCCAAACTCACGTTACGCTTTACAACCGCCTCAGACGGAGAGGCGATTGCACACCTGTTTACACCCGAACGCAAAAACAAAATTGACCCGCCCGTCACCTGGGCAAATGGCAAAGTGAAAGGATTTGTCGTGAAGCGCGATCCCGCCCTCCACGACAAAACCTTTAGCGCAGGCCGGGGGATCATTCTGGAAGATCCAGCAACCGGGATCATTCACGGCATCACTATGGGATATGACGTCACTGACACAGATCTTTCCCAGCATCTTCATACCGAATATGGAGTAACCCCGGAGGTTCCCGCCATTGAGATCGGAACGTCTCTGTCTGCCATTCCGGGCGCGGGAAAGCTTCTGGTGGCAGCAATGGCTCTACGAGAGCACGCCGCCAACCCGGAAACCCTGATTACCACCGAGATCATGCCCTCCAATGGGCGCTCTATGGGAGCTTATAGTAAATATTTTACCCCCCTGGAGAAAGGCCCTTTGACAGATCACCTGCATAATGCAGTCAATAAAGACGGCGTGATCGCTCCGGAAGATCAGGGAAATAAGACAGAATGGCTGCATTTTGCAGGGGATGGCCGCGATAAAGCCCACTCATTCCTGCGAACCTGTGCACATACCGCTGAAATAACCCTGATGGGGCACCGGATTGATCTGGACGTTATGTCCGCAATCATGGACATAGATGACCTGATGAATCAAAGGGAGGGGTCTTATGATCCACACCTTTCAAGACCAGAAGACCCAATGGAGCGGGCAAGCAGAGAATGGGGATTCATCGCCCCGCCTCCATCACCAGCTTGGGGCTAAATCCACTCTATAGCCACGATAATCACCCCGTGGAAAATCGTATCTTCATGACGGGACAAGATAAATTGACTGTGTCAAATATTGTCTTGACCTGTCAAAGAATGAACCAACCTGATCGATTGAATTTTGCCCTTCTGCAATCATGGTGCGCTTAAAAGCCGTCCAATCATGTTGAAACCCAATCTTCTGCGGGATCAGTTCACGGTCGATCAGAGATAGATAAGAAACAGTATTTCGTAACCGGCTCAGAACCCCGGACCCGGCATCCATATTAGAGGCTCCCAGATCAAAACTTGTCTGCCCGAACCCGGCGCGCACATTCTCCGGCAAAGGCGGCGCATAAGCATAAAAGGCTGCCTCGTCCACTGCAGACATCGGCATTTCAAACAATAGTGTTTGACTGGCACGGGCCGCAGGCATAAACCCCTGTGCCCGTTCCAGATGAAATCCAACCTGCCCCTGCCGCTGCTCCTGTGATAAAAGACGGAGGCGCTGCATAGTCCCCGCTTCCTGTAACGGAGCGGCACTTGAAAGGATATCTTCCACATCGGGAGAAGAAAAATCTCCTGCGGCGGCCTGCTTAAACGCCAGAAACATAGGAGGGGCAGAATCCACCCATGCTTTGAGTTGCAGACCTTTAATCTCTATATCGTTATATGTATACAAAACAGCCTCTATTTTTCCGGTATCATACCTGCCTGCGAAAAAAATTTCGCAATATTTACACAGCCCTCACAAGACATACCATAAAAGAGTCATAGCATTCTCAGGATAAATTTCGTAACATGCATGTCATGACCTCCAGAAATTCGATTGTTGCCATGAAAGAAGATCTTACCGCGGCGCGGCGGGAGCTTCACCAGAATCCGCAGACTTCCTATGAAGAAACCTTTGCTTCCAACCTGATTGCAGAGAACCTCACCAAATGGGGGGTCCGGCATGAGCGCGGCTGGGCTGGCGGGACGGGGATTGTTGCCATTATCGAGGGAGAAACCAATACTTCCGGACGCGCCATCGGCCTGCGCTGTGATATTGATGCGCTGGACATCATCGAACAATCGGGGCAACCCTGGGCCTCAAAAACACCGGGAAAAATGCACGGATGCGGTCATGACGGACACACTACCATGATGCTGGGGGCCGCGAAATATCTTCAGGAAAACCGCAATAATTTTGACGGCACCGTTATTCTGATCTTCCAGCCCGCCGAAGAAGGGGAAAGAGGGGCCGACCGCATGATTGAGGAAGGGCTGTTTACAAAACACCCGGTTGACGAGATTTACGGGCTGCATAACTGGCCGGACCTTCCCCGCGGACAGATTGCCATGAATCCCGGCCCGATCATGGCCGCCGTCGATATGTTCGATATCCAGATTACCGGACGCGGCGGACATGCCGCCATGCCGCATCAGACCATTGATCCGGCAATCATTTCCTCACATTTAATCCTCGCACTGCAAGCTCTCATCAGCCGGGAAACCGCCCCGGTGGATGCTGCTGTTATTAGTGTCACCAATATCAAAGTCGGCACAGGAGCTTTCAACGTCATCGGAGACTCGGCGACACTGTCCGGAACGGTACGCACCTTTAACCCCGCTACCCGCGATCGTCTGGAACAGCGCATCGGCGAAGTTTGCCTGAATATCGGGGCAGCGTTTGGCGGAACCTGCACCTTTAAACTGAAGCGCGGCTCCGATGCTACGGTCAACTATCCGGAACAGACCGCCTACTGCGCCGAAGTGGCACGTGCACTGGTCGGGGCAGAAAATGTCAATGACAACGTCGCCCCCTGTATGGGCGGAGAAGATTTCGGAGCGATGCTCAAACTAATCCCCGGCTGTTATATCTGGATGGGACAGGCTGAACCCGCCCGGCCGGACTGCCCGCATAATAAAGGCCTGCACCACCCCGGCTATGATTTCAATGACGAGATCATTCCTTTAGGCGTGGAATACTGGGCGCGGCTGGTGGAGTCCCGCCTGCCGAAAAAAAATTGACACACCCCGCCAGATTCATTTAGAGTTTTAAGCATGAGCATCGTAATGGCCCTCCTTCGACGACGTACACTCTGATCGCTAACGGATCGGAATGTGCCTTGCTCTGTAAAAAAGACAAAAGTTCTCCTGCTAGATTAGCGATCACTCCTCGTCACGCGACAGCGTGCAACGAATTTGATTGCAACTTTTTTAAGCGAGTGAGAGCCCCGACCCATGCAGGACCCTGTTACAAAAATTGATTTAAAATGTCTAAGCGCCGCGGATATCCCGGCATTTCTTGACCTCTATGAGAAACTGGACGATATAAAAAAGCCCTTCCTGAAACCAAGATCTGCCGAAGATCTGTTGTCCCATCTGGAGGCTGGCATGCCTTTGATGGGCGTTTACAGGAACGATATTCTGGCGGCAGGTGCGCTCCTGACCTATCCCGATCCTGAATATGCCGCGCACACCCGGCATCTGGAAGGATATCCCCTAACCCCTGAAACAGCGGCCTTGCAAGGGGTCGTCTCAACAGAAAAAGGGCTGTTCACCACTCTGGTCGCGTTCGCAAAAGATCTGGCCGCAACACGCGGCTACTCAACTCTGTTGGCAAAGGTGCATGACCAAAACGAAGGGGCCCGGAGTGCGTTTGATAAAAGAGGGTTTCAGGTATTTTTGACTGCCCTTGATCCGCAGGGCGGCTATAAGGCGCACTTTTTTCGGGCCGTGACAGGAGGAGGCGCTACGGACGCTGCCGTGCCACTGCCGCAGCCTGCTGTAGGACCGCTTCCGCCCGTGCCAGATCTTCCGGGGAATCTATGCCAGACAGAAGAGCCCCGGCCGGGATGGTAACCGGCACGCATTGGATTGAGATATGATTCTCCAGAAGACGAAGCTGCTCCAGCCCTTCGAGTTGCTCGTAGAATCCTTCTTCAAGATAGGAAAACCGCTCCAGAATATCTACGCGATACCCATATACGCCAATATGCCGCCAGACCGGCGACATCGGCAAGGAAGCGCGGAAGCTGTCTTCCTTGCGAATGGCTGGAATAATGTTTTTTGAAAACCAGACAGCCCGTTGCGCGTCATCCATAATCACCGTAGTGCCACTGAAGGGAGTTTGTTCCTTTGCCGCCCGCAGCCGGTCAAGATCTTCCCAGCTCAGGTTATGGACAGGGGTAACAACATCCAGATGCGGGAATTCCAGCATAGTTCGGATCATATCGCGCACGACCTCGGAGGGAATCAGAGGCACATCTCCCTGCAGGCACAGCACATAATCAGGAGATTCCGGTAACTGACGAATCGCCGCCAAAACCCGGTCCGTCCCCGTTTTGCACGAAGCGGGAGTCAGAATGGCAGAAGTATTTAAGTCCGCAGCATGCGCCATAATCCGTTCGTCATCGGTTGCAATCAGAAGGTCAATATCCACCGACTCCATCGAGCCTTCCCTGACAAACGCAATCGCCTCCCGCGCTTTTTCGACAACATGAGACAGCATACTGCGCCCGCCCAGCAAAACCAGAGGTTTTCCGGGAAAACGGGTTGATCCGTAACGGGCGGGAATAACAATCAGTATTTTCATCATGTGCGCTACCTATCCAGAATAGCCACCGTCAACCGGCTGGTACAAACCATTTTTTGGACTTCGTTAAAAATATCCGTCTGCCAGACCTGCGTCCGGCGTCCGACATGCAGGGGTCTGCACAATCCTGTCACCAGCCCCTCCGTCACACTGCGAATATGATTGGCATTGATCTCCAGCCCGACCGCCCGCTGCGTTTCCGGGTTAATGCACATCCAGGCGGCAATACTCCCCAGACTTTCCGATAACACACAGGACGCCCCGCCATGCAAAATACCAAAGGGCTGCTTTGTGCGCTCATCAACCGGCATCTGGCCTTTCAGGTAATCTGCGCCGATTTCCACCAGCTCCAACCCAACCAGTCTAGCCATACCACCATCCCGGCCCAGAGCGCTCAGATCTTCAAGACTATAAGGTTGATACCACATGGATTTCCAATCTCTTTTGCTCTATCGTACAACATACGTCTTTTATCAGACTTTATATCGGTTTAGTATAAAAGGTATTATTATTACATCCTATGAAATAGACACCTTCGGAACGACACCCATGAAAAATACAAAGAACGACCTTCTTCTGCAAGCCAAAATCTACAGATTTATGACCCTTCTGTTTGTCTTGCTGGGCGGATTGATCTTTTTAATTCTCTACCTCAATAATATCGAAGGCCGCTTGCTGGAAGCGATGAAAGAGCCGCAAACGATCCTGTTCATCCTTATTCCGTTTGCCCCGGCCTTTGTCCTGTCTTTAATTACAAAATCAAAAGAGAAAAAGTATCTGGCCTTCAAGGAACCACCCGCCGAAACAGATAAAAAATCATAAGAGGACTCTGTGAAAGACACCAAACAAAATATTCTGACATTCTGGTTCCATGACATTCCTCCATCTCAATGGTTTCAGAAAAATGAAGAGTTTGATCAGCAACTCTCCGAACGGTTTTTCGCAGATTATCTTCTGGCCAGAGACGGCGTCTATGACGGCTGGATGGAAGATGCGCAGGGATGTCTGGCCCTCTGCATCCTGCTCGACCAGTTTCCACGCAATATGTTCCGGGAGACGGCGCAAGCCTTCGAAACGGATGCAAAGGCCTTGCTGATTGCCAAACATGCCGTTGCCAAAGGATATGATAAAATGCTGGAGGCGATCCGGCGCCGGTTTATTTACCTGCCCTATGAACATAGCGAGCACCTGAACGACCAGAAAACCGCCGTGACCCTTTTTGAAACCACCAGAAAAGAAGATCCGCTCGGCTATGATTACGCACTCCGACATCTGGAAGTCATTGAAAAGTTCGGACGCTTCCCGCATCGCAATCAGGCGCTCTCCCGCGACAGCACGCCGGAAGAGCAGGCCTATCTCCGCGCAGGAGGCGGATTTTAAGATGAATACTCAAAAAGGAAATGCCTTTATATATGTCCTGATTGCCGTCATCCTGTTTGCGGCGCTGTCTTTTGTTCTGATGCAACAGGAAGATTCAAAAGAAACCGGGACCCTGTCTCCGGAAACGGCAAAAATTCTGTCAACCCAGCTCATAACCACGGCAACACAAATCAAAGGAGCACTCGACCAGATGATTTTTGCCGGAACCACGCCGGAAGAATTCGATTTCAGAAAACCGGGAGCATTCGGCGCAACCCCGCATGTTGACAAGGTTTTTCACCCCGAAGGTGGAGGTGTAACTCTTCCCCCGTTGCCCGATAACGCACTGCCCTCCACCGCTCTGTCCGGACCGAACTCCGGCTGGTATCTGGGGCGTTTCAATAATGTCGAATGGACCCCGACTACCGAAGACGACGTCATTCTCACCGCCTATGGCATCGACCGGATGGTCTGCGAGGAAATCAACCGTACCCTGACGGGATCAACCACCATCCCGGTATTAGGGGCGGAGGCAAAAAACCTGCTCGTAGATGACGGCGAATATAGCGGGTCCAACGTCGATTTTACCATCGCATCCTGCGGCACTTGCGAGTCGGTCGTCTCACTCTGCGTCACAAACCCGGCGCAAACCACCTACGCTTTTTACAATGTTCTATTTGCGGAATAGAGCAAACGATTTGTATTTCGAACCGCAAAGTAAGACAAAGACACGCCCTGTGCGTGTCACCCACTGAAACGTGATATAAGCACGAAGTTACGAAGGAACGAAGTAATTGAAAAAACCTTCGTATCTTCGTTCCTTAATGCATAAAAAGATTTAAACCGCAAAGAAAAACAAAGGTCTTTCGTTTTTTACAAAAACTCTATCCTTTTGCAACATCGCGGATGGCTTTTGTAAAGCCTTTCAGAGTGATGGGAACATTGATTTTTTGTCCCTTGGCGCTCATAAACTGGATGGTTGCGGCATTTCCTTTTTTCATCTCCGCAATCAGAGCGTCCGACAAACGGATCACAGCAACGCATCCCCCGGCCCCGCAATACCGGAAGGTAAACTGGTACACTTGTCCGTCATCTATTTGCATCCGCACGCCCGGCTCCAGAAGAACGCCCAGAGGCAGAATCACCACGCCGCGCGCACCATCCGCATCATCCGGATAGCCAATCGCAAATTCCGCGAACCGCTTCCCGGTTTCCTGCACCGTCAAACGCTGTACAATCTCACAGTGCCCGGTCTCTTCACTGCAACGCTTTCCCCACGGTTCAACCGGTTTGGCATCTGCTGCAGCGCCCGCCACCGGTTCGATTTCCGTGGCGAAAGCCGCCTGAGGACTTAAACTAAAGACAGACGACGCCCCCCAAAGTCCTGCGGATAGAAGGCCAAAAGCCGTAAAAGCTAAAAATACTTTTTTCATCATACATTCACTATGGGGCGATCCTCCGCCACGGTCAAGGGAGGGGAAATAAAAATTCTTTCTTCTTCGACTTGATTTTTAATGTGTGCCCTGTCACGTTAGAGATATGAAGGAATCAAACGACATGCTTCGCTACGATAAAATGGTTGAAGGGGCCCTGCGCGGTGTGGTGCGTCAGGCTATCGAGACCGTGATAGATCAGGGCAGCCTGCCGGGAGATCATCATTTTTACATCACCTTCCTGACGGATTATCCCGGCGTTAAAATCCCCAGCTACCTGAAAGAGCGGTATCCGGGGGAAATGACGATTGTTCTGCAATATCAGTTTTATGATCTGACCGTCGATCACGAGTTTATGAGTGTCAAACTTTCCTTTAACAATATTCCCGAAAAACTGGTTGTCCCGCTTGCCGCGATCAGTATTTTTGCCGACCCTTCCGTAAATTTTGCGCTTCAGTTCCAGCCCGTCACCGATGATCTGAATGAAAGTCTGCTGGACGCTCTGGATGAAATCGCCGGGGATGATGACGGTCCTGACGGCGACAAACCCAAAGGCAAAAAGAAATCCTCCAAAAAGAAAAAGAGCGAGTCAGACAGTGACAGCGGACAGGTCATCTCTCTGGACCAATTCCGGAAAAAATGACCCACGCCCCTGCCCATCCCCACCGTATAACAATACACAAGGATGATTTTTTCGACACGCAGCGAAATCGCCGTGTGCCGGTGAAGTTGTATATTCCCGACTCGCCCGCGGAGAAACTCCCCTGCGTTTTCTGGAGCCACGGACTGGGCGGCGGGCGCGATGGAGCCTCTTTTCTGGCCCGCTATATTGCCGAACACGGCTTCATCGTCCTGCATATGACGCACCTCGGCACAGATACCAGCCTGTGGGAAGGAAAACCCGGTCATCCGTGGGATGTTATCCGGTCGCAACGCATTACCCGCCATGTCACCATGAACCGCTTCAAAGACCCGTCTTTTGTGCTGGATGAGCTGGAGCGCCGGGCGAATGCGGGGGAGGCCCCCTATACCAGAATTGATTTCGACCAGATCGGTATCTCCGGTCACTCCTTCGGCGCGACCACAACCCAGATCATGGCCGGGCAAAAGCTGGGACGCGGCGCAAGACTGTATTCCATGCGGGAGTCGCGCTTTACGTGCGGAATCGCCTATTCCCTCGGCCCAACCTATAACCAGACGGAGGATCCGGAAGATATTTATGGCCCGATCAGCATCCCCATGCTGTATATGACCGGAACCGAAGATTCCTCCCCCATCTCCGGCGCCCCCTACACCGCCCGCCTGCCGATCTTTGAAGCGGCAAAGGGGCCGGACCAGCATCTTCTGATTTTGAAAGACGGCGATCATATGGTTTTTGCCGGCTCCCGCGGAGGACTGGCGGAAAATCCCAAACGCACCCTGCATGAACAGATCATCCAGCGCGTCAGCCTTGCCTTCTGGCAGGCCTACCTTTCTCAGGATTCGGAGGCAAAAGACTGGCTGCACCATACCGGAATTATCGACTATCTGCACGGCGAAGCCGAGTGGAAACTGCGGAATCTGTAGGGTAGGTTCGCCCGCCCTGTCTATGAAGACGGCGGTAAAAGATCCGGTCGGCGGTTTCTGGTCAGGGCGAGGCTTTGCGCCCGCCGCCACTCCTTAACCTTGCCATGATCGCCGGAGGTCAAAACCTCTGGAACTTTCCGGCTAACCCCGGACGAATCCGTCCACTCCGCCGGGCGGGTATAGTGCGGATATTCCAGCAGGCCCGCAGAAAAGCTTTCCTCCCCGGCCGTGTCTTCATTTCCCATCACCCCGTCCAGAAGGCGGATACACGCATCCATCAAAATTAACGCGGCCGGCTCTCCGCCGGATAAAACGTAATCCCCGATACTGACTTCTTCAAACTCATGGGCATCCAGAACCCTTTGATCGACCCCCTCATACCGCCCGCATAACAGCGTTATGTCAGTCTGTGCCGCCGCAAGCTCCTGCACCAGAGGCTGGTTTAAAACTTTGCCACGCGGGGATAGATAAATTTTGCGCTGCGGACGCTCACCCAGAGATAACAGTGCCGCTTCAATCACATCCGCCCGCAGGACCATGCCCGCCCCGCCGCCATAAGGCGTATCATCAACGGTTTTGTGACGATCGCCGGCAAAATCACGAATGTTCAGACTGTGATAACTCCACAGGCGTTTCTCCAAAGCCCGGCCGCTCAGGGACAACGCCAGAGAGCCCGGAAACATCTCCGGAAAAAGGGTCAGCAGATTAAAGTGTAGCCCCATCCCCTCCTCTTCCTAGAGAAAATTCCGCAGGCTGCCGGAAACCAGCGTCAGCATGGCAAGGTCAAATTGCCCGGCCCGCTTGATTTGCTGCATCTGATTTTGCAGGATCGTCCAGGCATCTTCGTGTTTTTGCACCCAGTCTTCCAGACGGAACGATGTTGCTTTCGTTCGATCTTTCAGAATTTTTTCGCACAAATCGGCATGCGTTGAGGCCAAAAGCGCAATTTGAGTAACCTTGGCCTGCCGGTTCCATTTATCTTCCGCAGACAAGCTTTTCGCTTTGTAATAAAGCCAGTCGAAATAGAACGTTTCTCCGATCTGGAAGTAAGACTCCGCCACGGCTTTCAGGCTGGTTTTCGGACCGGCCTTGAGCGCCATCTGGATAATGTCGCAGGCAGGTTCCAAAGCAGGCAGCAGGGATAGTTTCTGCGCGAGGTCGGCTGGAAATCCGTCTGAAATATAAGCAGATTTTGCACCCGCCACCGTCTTTTTCAACTGTTCCGGCAGGAGGTCAAATAATTCCTTCTGCAGAGTTTTCATCGAGCCGCCAAACTGAGCAATCTGTTTTTCAATATCCAGATGACCGGCCATGTGCTTCAGGAACCATAAGGTATTCTTGCGAGTGAGATCCGATAATGCTTTCAATGCTTGTAACCGCACGGGGGCCAGAGCTGTGAACGTCTCGGAATTAACCTCGTCCCACAGAGCGCGCAGCCCGGTAATTTCCTTGGAAATCAGGTAAGCCCGTACGATATCCTCGATACTCGCCCCCGTCTGATCCCTGATATCCTTGATGAAGGTTGGGCCCATACGGTTGACAATATTATTAGCCAGTTTCATGCAGATAATATCGCGGGCCAGCCGGTGTTGACGAATTTCGGTCTCGTAATCTTTTTGCAGATGCCGCGGGAAGTAGGTAATCAACCATGGGCGCAAGGTCGGATGATCCGGAATTGAGGTATCTCGCAACTGATCCGTCAGACGAATCGTGGCATAGGCCTGAACGGTGCTCAGCTCCGGACGGGTGAGGCCTTTGCCCAGCCGCAGACGGGTATTCACAGATTCCTGATCCGGAAGAGCTTCCAGTTTACGGTTTAACCCGATCTCATTTTCATACTGCTGAATCAGGTCGGCCTGCGCCGCCAGAGTATCCACCGCCTGCAATTCCATCAGACTGATAGCTTCAACTTTTGCGCGGTTATGATCCAGAACAAGTTGAGCAACGGTTTCTGTCATACTTTCCAGCAATTTATTGCGGGCTTTCAAATCCATCTTGCTGCCCTTGTCTTCCATGACGGCCTGCAGCAAAATTTTGATATTGACTTCATGGTCAGATGAATCAACCCCCCCGGAATTATCAATAAAGTCCGCATTGATCGCGCCGCGATTTTTTGCAAACTCAATCCGCGCCAGTTGCGTCACGCCCAGATTGGCTCCTTCGCCAATCACTTTGGCTTGCAGATCCTTGGCATTCACCCGGATGGCATCATTGGTTTTATCGCCGACCTGCTGATGCGTTTCGTTTTCTGCCTTGACATAAGTTCCGATACCCCCAAACCACAGAAGATCGGTCTTCGCCAGCAGCATTGCATGCATCAGCTCTGGCGGAGATACTTTTTCCTTGCTGATATTAAAGCACTTACGAATTTCGTCCGTCAAAACAAGCTCTTTATCCGCACGGGAGTAAATACGTCCGCCGGGAGACAATTTAGAGAGGTCATACCCATCCCATCCCTGCACGGACTCAAATAAGCGTTTACGTTCCGCCCAGCTTGAGTCTGCATCCGGGTGAGGATCGCAGAAAATATGCAGGTGGTTGAACGCACCGATCAGACGGATTTTTTTCGACAGCAACATGCCGTTTCCGAACACATCGCCGCCCATGTCGCCCACACCGATCACGTCGAATTCCTGAGTCTGCGTATCGTGGTTCAGCTCATAGAAGTGACGTTTAACGGATTCCCAGGCCCCGCGGGCAGTAATCCCCATCTTTTTGTGATCGTATCCGACCGAGCCACCGGACGCGAATGCATCGCCCAGCCAGAATCCGTACTCCTGAGATATCCCATTGGCGATATCTGAAAAAGTCGCGGTTCCTTTATCGGCGGCCACGACCAGATAAGGGTCATCCCCATCATGACGCACGACATTTTGCGGCGGAATGATTTTCCGGCCTTTGCGGTTATCGGTGATATCCAGCAATCCACGGATAAATATTTTATAACAGGCAATCCCCTCTTCCAGCAGCGCAGCCCGTCCCCCTTCTTTCGGTGGATGACGCAGAATAAACCCGCCCTTGGACCCGACCGGCACGATGACCGAGTTTTTCACCATCTGCGCTTTCATCAGGCCAAGAACTTCCGTCCGGTAGTCTTCCGGACGGTCAGACCAGCGCAGCCCGCCTCTGGCAATTGGCCCGCCGCGCAGGTGAACCCCCTCCATGCGGGGAGAATAGACAAAGATTTCCCGGTAAGGTTTTGGCTCCGGCATCCCGTCAACATGGGTGCTGTCAATTTTCAGAGACAGGTAATCCTTTGCAACCCCCGCTTCGTCTGTCTGGAAGAAATTTGTGCGCAGAGTCGATTCAACCAAATTCAGAATGCTGCGCAAAATACGGTCTTCATCCAGAGACGCAACCTGTTCCAGCTCATCCTGTATCAGAAGCCGGCACGCCGTGACATATTTGTCCTGATCTGCCGCCTGCACAGGGTCAAGACGCTTGCAGAACATATCTACCAGCAGGCGGGCAACCTGCGGATGTTTGGTCAGGGCCGAGGCAATATAGTTCCGAGTGAAGGGTGTTCCAAGCTGGCGGATATAATGCACATACGCCCGTAGAATAATAACATCCCTCCAGGTCATGGACGCGCTCATCACCAGAGCATTGAGCGAATCATTCTGCATTTTTCCATGCCAGATCATCTCGAATGCTTTTTCGGCGTGATGCTTATTTACCTCCAGCCGCTGTCCGATATCCTTGATTTCTGTCTTCATCAGGAAGTCGTGAATCCAGATAATATCCGGCGTGCCATTACGCTGGATTTTAACTTTAAACGGCAATTCGGAAATCACCCGCAGCCCCATATTTTCCAGAATAGGAAGGGCGTCGGATAAGGTTAGAGCTTCCTCCCGCAAATAAAGTTTCAGCCGAAACTCCTGCGCCTGACAGGAACTATCCTGATAGAAGCTGATCCCTATTTTTTGCGTGTCGGACAGCTTCTCAATCACCGCCATATCATTGAGGGCTTTTTCCGGAGAATAGTTTTCCCGATAAGAAGTCGGGAACGCGCCGCTATAGGTCTCCACCAACTCATCCGCGTCTGTCCCGTAAGAAACATTGATGGCTTCCGCCAAAGCTTCATCCCAGGCACGCCCTTCCTGACGCAGCAATTTCTCAAGACGATCTTCATCCAGATGTGCCACCCGGTCTTTATTGCACTCAATCCGCAATAACACCCGCGCAAAAACAGAATCATCCAGCGTTGTAAAGAAGGAGGTTGTCGTTCCGCCCAGCTCTGCCTCCAGAATACCTTCAAACCGTTTGCGCATCCGGGTATCAAAACGATCCCGTGGAATATAAATCAGGCAGACCACAGACGTGCCGAACAAATCCGGGCGCAGGAAAAGGGCAATGCGCTGGCACTCCTGCAAACTGAGGATCGACAATGCTGTTTTTTGCAATTGCGGCACCTCAAGTTGAAACAGCTCATCCCTTGGGTATTTCTCCAGAATATGGCGCAGGGCTTTGTCATCATGGCTGCCAGAGACAAAATTGGTTTGCGTTAAAACCTGAGAAACTTTTTCCCGCAAATAAGGGATATTCATGATCGATCTGGAATACGTCACAGAGGTAAACAACCCTATAATCAGGTGATACCCCTTGACCGATCCATCCGCCTCCAGATCCTGAACTGCCATGGCATCAATCGGCACCCGGCGGTGAACCGAGGAATCCCGGTTCATTTTAAAGATATGCATCGCATGCGGCTGCATCGCAAGTCGGGCAAATAATTCCGGAAGCTCGGCACTATACTTTTCCAGAAAATCGACATCTCTGGCGGAACGCAAAAGTCCCAGACTTTTTTTCGGTTGCGCCTGAAATTCTGCCGACACTTTCTGATAATAACGGTATCCCAACAGGGTGAAATTATTATTATGAATATACTCCAGAAACGCGGCATATTCTTCATTCTCGACAGTTTTTGCGGCATATTTCTGCACAATTTTCTGACAGGAGACAATCTTCTGACGCAATCCTTCCCAATCTTTGGTGGCCAGATGAACATCAATCGCCGCTCGTTTCAAACCGCGCTTTAATTTTTGTTCCATATTTTTAGGAATCAAGCGATGCAACCGGATATGAATGTGATTCTGGCGGACAGACGCATCACTCTCGCGTTCAGATGCGGACACAAACACGCCGTCTTTGAATGTGGCAAAAACATAGGGGTGAATAAGCTGGTCGATCAACAGAGAGTGCCGGTTAATTTCTGCAACGATTGAATCGACCAGAAAGGGTGTATCATCCTGAACAATATCTATCACTGTGCGCTCATCCCCGGGGTGCTCGCACTGAGTACGGCTGATCGAAATCTGTGCTTTACCAGGGGTGCGTTTCTGCGATAACTCCATATGTGCCGCCAGAATACGACCGCGCTCACATTCGCTCAAAGACACCAGATCTTTTTCCGGAATTGTATGAAAGAGGATTTTGGAAAAATTTTTCATGACTTTTTATGTTACGTTGTTTGTTATTTTATACACCTATAAACGAGGCGTGCATACTAGGCCGTACAGATAAAATAGAAAAGGTTTTTAGCTATGCGCTCAAAGAAAGCACCTCATGCAACTATGACATTCCACGAGGCGCCTCTAATGCCTGCGTCGATCAGATTTTCGCCAGTCGATACCCCTCGCGCTCGGTCAGAATAATCCGGGGAACGGCCGGGTCCTGCTCAATCTTTTGCCGCAGGCGATAGATATGCGTCTCCAGAGTATGCGTTTCCAGTTCCGCCGTGTGTTCCCAAACCTGCTTCAGCAAAGCCTCTCTGGAAACCGCCCCCTCCCCCTCTCCATACAAAGCCGCGATCAGCCCGCATTCTTTTTCTGTCAGGGAAATCGCAGGCTGCCCAGGCCTTTGAAACACGGCGCGATTGAGGTCAAACCCCCCTTCCGGCACTTCTATGACCTGCGGAAAGACCAGATGGTTTTGCAGACTCAGACAGGCCTTGTCAATAAAGTCCCCCATGCGTAAGGGAAACGTAACAGGCACCCCTTCTGGCCGGGAAGCCAGCCGGGAAGATTGTGTCAACCGGAGAAGCGGTTTCTTATTGCCCTCCACAGGTTCAAAAGAAACCTCCAACCCCGCAGCGCTCAGACCCTCCAGAAGCGTTCTGACGCTGATCGTATCAGGAGCCTGTAGTATAAACATCGCAACCTTCTTTCGACTGTATCCGTTGCAGGCTAAAACAAAATACCGTGCCGGGTCAATGCTCCGCTCCTTTAAATTACCGTGAAAATTAACATAAAATTAAATGCTTACTTTTATTCTTATTAATCTTTTGAAATTAGAATGAGCTAATGGAAAAGAACATATTCAACCGCTTCTATAGACAAACACTCGGCAGCGTTGCCGTTATGGCCGCGCTTGCATTCCCTGTCATTATCGGCGTGGCCGGCCTGGGGGTCGATGCCAGCGTCTGGATGGCCAAGAAGCAGGATCTGCAAACGGCAGCAGATGCTGGTGTTATCGCCGCCGGATGGGAGCTGGCCACCAAAAGTAATGACTATATGGACTATGCCGCCGAAAAAGAGGCAATGGCGAACGGCTATAACCCCGACGCAAATGGCAACCTTACTTTAGCAATTCTCACCGAAGAAGAGGATGGCAGCTATACCATTGGATTGACCGTCTCGGAAGACAGTGAAGCCTTATTCTCCCGCTTCTTTACAGATAAAAAAAGGATTTCCGCCTATGCCGAAGCCCGAGTAGACGGCGTTGACGGGAATTTTTGCTTCTTATCTCTGGACCGCAGCGCAGACGATGCCTTTACCTCATTCGGTTCGGTGGACCTCTCTGCCCCCAGTTGCGGAATCGCGGTCAATTCCAGCAGCGACCAAGCCTTTACCCTCTCCGGGAATGTGGACGTGCTTGTAAATAATGTCAGGATATCTGGTTATTACGATGTGACCGGCGGCGCTGCCGATTTTCAGTATAACAGCCTGAAAACAAACAAAGCCCCGATTGATGACCCCTATGAAGATCTGGAGGTCCCGGCACACGCAGAATGCCCTAAAAAGGCAAAAGCCCTGACGGTAAACAGTGACACGACTCTGAGTCCCGGACTTTATTGTGGAGGTATCTCAATTTCCGGAAATAATGACATCGTCTTTGAGCCCGGCGTTTATATTATCTTCGGAGGATCCTTGAAAGTAACCGGAGGCGGAACGCTCAGCGGCGAAGAAGTCAGTATTATTCTGACCGGCGAAGGAAATGATTACGCACAGGTCGACATTTCAGGCAGCCGTCAGATAAATCTGACCCCGCCGAAAGAAGGAGATGACTTCGAAGGTGTTGCGTTCTTTCAGGATCGGAATGCCCCCTCTGCAAAGAATCTTCAGAATAAAATCGTGGGTACCAGCGGGATCAATATCGAAGGCGTGCTGTATTTTCCCTCTCAAGGCCTATGGTTCGGTGGCGATGCAGGATTTGCCGGTGGCGCGGACCCCTGCACGATCCTGATTGCAAAGACCATCACAATTGCCGGTAATCCATCCATTGGCAATAATTGTGACAACGTTGCAAACCGTGACATAGAAATTCCAGATGTAACTCTGATCCGTTAAGAACATGAAAAAACTTTATTTATATCTGCATCGTGAAAATGGAATTGCCGCAACAGAATTTGCATTTGTGGCCCCGATTTTCATTCTGTTGTTTATCGGACTAGTGGATTTCGGCCTGTATCTGAATTCGAAAATGAATATTCAGAATATTTCCGGCAGTATTGCCGATTACGTCGCAGCCAGCAAAGACGATACCGAGGTTCCGGCTCTGGTGAATACTCTGATGGCAGATACCGGCGAAACCGGCCTGAGTTATACCACCACTTTTGAATGTGAATGCTCGGATGGCGTTATCCGCGAGTGCCCCATTTCCTCCTGCGGAGACGGTGACTTTGAGCGGCGCTTTGTCAGCGTCAGTGTCAGTGGAAGCTATAGCCCGCTCCTGCCATATCCCGGGGTTAGCGACCATGTAGCAATCTCAAAAGCTTCCAGAATGAGGGTTGACTGATGAATGGTATTATCAACTATCTAAGGAATAACACAGGTGCCACCGCGATTGAATTTGCGCTGGTGGCAGTTCCGTTTTTTCTGATTATGCTGGGAGTATTCGAAACCGGGCGGATTATGTGGACCATGAACACCATCCAATATGCCGTAGAGGATACCGGACGCTATGTCGCCGTCAATGAAGGTCTAACAGAATCAGACATTATCACCTATGCAGAAGATCGGCTGCGGGATATGTCCGTCCCCCCCACAGACCTGAGTGTCACCTCCAATACCTATACAGAATATGGTGTAGATTGGGTTGAAATTGACGTCTCCTATGAATTGACCCCGCTTCTGGGAACTTTTATTCCTTTTGGAACCGAATTGTTCCAGTTTGAGAGCTCCATCAAAAAGCCTCTACAGTATTAAGGGCTGAGGAGTTTTTTCTGAGGTCTTGTATAAAATGACGACTTGTCCCAGAAAAACGCTTGCAAAACGACAAAGAGATCAGTAATTTCAACTCTACTTTCGGGGCCGTAGCTCAATTGGTAGAGCGCTACAATGGCATTGTAGAGGTCGGCGGTTCGATTCCGCTCGGCTCCACCACCCCCTTTTCACCGAGATTCTTCCCATTCATAATTAACCGCAACGCCAACATGGGCTCAATTTTGCAATTGCCGCCATAAAAATTAAAAAAGTTCTCACCACGTTGCTTTACGAATAAAATCACTCATATTACAATTTTTCCTTACTCGTTATTTTAGAACCGTACGCTTCTCCCCATTTGTGCATTGCGGATAGAACGCTTTCGAGAGATTTTCCAAGTTCTGATAAACTATATTCTACTCGCGGAGGTATTTCTTTATAATCTTTGCGATTAACAAGTCCGTGCTCTTCCATCTCTTTTAATTGTTTACTGAGTGTACGATGTGTAATTCCCTTTAGCTCACGTTGCAGTTGGTTAAATCTCTTTGTGCCGTCAAGAAGTTGCTGGATAATGAGCACCTTCCATCGTCCAGATAATGCATCCAGAGTAATCTCCACAGGACAAAATAATTCTTTTTTAGGCACTATTACACTCGTTTTATCAGTATACTTTATGTGCGTACTTGCAAAAGTACCGTATGGTATTAACTTATCATTTAAATATCAAAAAAAGAAGGAGAAATGCCATGAAAATTAAAAAAATTGCACGGATAAATCGTGGAACAGGCCAACATTGGGTTGGTAACGGCTTTCCTGTGAACACGCTGTTTTCCTATAGCCAACAAGGACACGATATTAGCCCATTTTTACTGCTTGATTATGCCGGACCTGCAGATTTTGAGCCCTCTGATCACCCCCGCGGCGTAGAGCAACACCCGCATCGTGGTTTTGAAACTGTCACTATCGTGTATCAAGGCGAAATTGAGCATAAAGACAATGCGGGAAACTTCGGTAAAATAGGCCCCGGTGATGTGCAATGGATGACGGCAGCACGCGGTATTCTTCATGAAGAAATGCACGGATCAGATTTTACAAAAAAAGGCGGCACTTTGGAAATGATCCAGCTTTGGGTTAATCTACCTGCTAAAGATAAAATGAGCGCCCCACATTACCAGGAGATTTTGAATAGCAAAATTCCTGTAGTGAAGATGGATGATAACGGCGGCACCGTTAGAGTGATCGCCGGAAATTACGCGAATACCAAAGGTGCCGCCAAAACATTCACGCCTGTTAATTTGTGGGATATGCGCCTAAAAACAGGGCATATAATTGATTTACCTTTGCCAGAAGGCTTTACCACGAATGTATTAATTTTATCCGGAAACGTTCAAATTAATGGAGAAGAGACACTAAATGAAAAAGAACTTGTCCTGTTTGAAAGGGAAGGAGATTATATATCCTTGAAAGCCATAAGCGATACGAGCATTCTTATCATGAATGGAGAACCTATTGATGAACCAATTGCAGGTCAGGGTCCGTTTGTAATGAATACACAAGATGAAATTAAGCAAGCCATGAACGATTACCGTTCAGGACGTTTTTAATTCTTAATTTGCATATACACGACCGTAAAAAAGCAAGGATCATTATTGTGAACCGAAAATGATCCGGTTATAGTCTCTCCCATGTCCTTGAAACGATGGAAACTTATCATTGAATATGATGGCACGAATTATTCCGGCTGGCAGCGGCAGAATACAGATCCAAGCATTCAACAGGCCATAGAAGAAGCCATAACCAAATTCTGTCAGCAAAAAATCAGTATTACTGCAGCAGGGCGCACAGATGCCGGCGTGCACGCCTGCGGACAGGTTGCCCATTTTGATCTTGATTATGGCGATCGCCCTCTCTCCGGGCATGATCTGGCCAAAGCGCTCAATGCGCATCTGCGGCCTCATCCGGTTGCCATTCTACAGGCCGAAATTGTGGATAGCAACTTTCATGCCCGCTTCAGCGCGACAAATAAAATGTACCGCTATCAAATTCTTAATCGTCCGGGTCCGGCAACCTTTCAACGAACGCAGGTCTGGCACGTAAAACATCCGATGGATGCTGAGAAAATGCACGACGCCGCGCAGGTATTGATCGGTCATCATGACTTTACCACGTTCCGCGACTCGCAGTGCCAATCCAAGTCTCCGGAAAAAACGCTCGACCGGCTGGACGTCCGGCGTCAGGGAGATCTCATTACGATTGAAGCCGAAGCGCGCTCTTTTTTGCATCACCAGATCCGGAATTTTGCCGGAACGCTCGCCCTTGTGGGACAGGGAAGATGGACCGCGCAGCAGGTACGGGAAGCTCTTGAGGCGAAAGACCGGACTAAAGGCGGCCCAACCGCTCCCCCTTCCGGCCTCTTCCTGTTTAGGGTTGACTATTGACTTAAATTATGTTAATTAGTAAGGCAAAATAAAAAAGAAAGTATTGTTATGTGTCGCCTGGGTTCCTGTTTTGCACTTCTTCTTCTGACCGCCATCCCCGCCTATGCGGTCGAAAATGATATCAACACCTATAAACAGCAAGTGATTCACCTGAACCGTGACATCGGTACGTATTATTATATCGGCGACTATATCTCCCGCGAGATTGAGGATAATGCGCATCAGAAAGTCGGCAGCGTTCAGGATTTTCTGATAAACGACCGGGGCGAAGTGAAAAAAATCGTCGGCGAGCTGAATACACAGGCAGGCGAAAAACTGACTCTGGATCTCGATTACGCCGATCTGGGAAATAATCCCTCTTCGTATCAGCTGGCCTACAAAGCCTCGGAACTGGAGGAAAAACTGGCTTCTTTTCTCTCAAACATTGAAACCGCCGCCGGTGACGATAGCGCAGAACTTATCAGCGCCCGCCGGTTACAGGGACGCACCGTTACCCTGCCCTCCGGAAAAGCCATCGGTCAGGTCGATCAGGTTATCACTGATAAAAATACCAAAGAGATCGTCGGTGTTCTGATGAAAGATATCGCGACGCGCCCACAATATGAACGCTTTGCACTGCCCTATCCGGAAGGATTAAAGATCAAAAACACCGGATTTTCCAATAATCTGGAACTTGGGGAAGATTACGCAGAAGTCGTTCAGGAATTTACCGCCGCAGGCATTCCGAATTAAGAGTTAATTCCTAAGCCTTCGTTCCTTTTCCGAAGTCATCTTCCTTATAAAGCTTTGAAACGATATCAAAGATAAACGCTGCACTCCAGCCGAACAGCAGCATACCATTTGCAGATTCAAAGCTCCCCAGCAACCGCCAGTCCTTCAACAGATAAACATCCCCGTACCCAACGGTTGTAAACGTCACGGTCGAGAAGTACAAAGCGGTTTCCAGATCATCAATCCCGTCCGCCTGCAATCCCCAATAAGCAAAGGCCCAAAGCCATATCTCAATAATATTGGCAGCAAAAACCCCCATCACCGTGACGGTAATCACCATCGTTTTCCAATAGCGGTAAAAGTGACGCCGCAGCATCAGGCTTTTCTTTTCCAGCGTTTTCATTAAAAAATCGAGCGCAACAGCATGGACAAGGACTGTCAGACCGATCAAAATTGCCCCTAGAAAAAACTGAATCAACATAATAAGTTTAATTTTAATGAATTGTCGGATCGAATGGAAGGACTTCACGTTGCCGGAATGGCAGGAGCGGTTTGAAAAAGTCCGCCGCTCAACCCTGCTGCAATCATACGCCCATGCGCGGGCCACCTGCCCCAGACTGGGACAAAAACCGCGGTGGGGCGCGATTTACCTGGACGATCAGGAAGCCGGAATTGTTCAGATCGCCGAAGCATCCACCCTGCACGGCCTGCTGCACGCGGTTATTCTGGATATGGGGCCGCTCTGGTATGACCCCACAGATCTTGATCGCAAGAATGATGCTTTTACCAAAGCGTTTAATCTCTGCTTCCCAAAACGAATCGGTCGCAAGCGGCGTTTTATCCCCAATATCGCTTTCACGCAAAAATCGTCTGATTTTATTGAACAAAACGGGTTTATTTGGCAAAAAGAATCCCGCTATACCACGATCTGGCTGGACTTAACCAAAGACGCAGAGGACTTGCGCAAATCTCTGCATCCGAAATGGCGGAACCAATTGAGCAAATCAGAGCGGTACGATTTGACCGTGATCCATGACACTGCCGGCGACACGGCCGCAGATTTTATCAAATTATATCAACAGGATATAAAGGAAAAGGCCTATAAAAACATCCCTCCGGCGCGCCTTTATGACTATATTCCCATCTTTGCAGAGCAGCAATCACTTCTTCTGGCCCATGCCGTGCATCACGGGAACGTCGTAGCGTCCGCACTGGTTTTGCGCCACGGCACCTCCGCGACCTACCAGATTGGATATCTATCCCCCGAAGGACGCCCGCTCTGCGCCAATCACTTTCTTTTGTGGCGCACCCTGCTTACATTAAAAGAAACCGGGATAAAAGACTTTGATTTAGGCGGAGTGAATGCGTATGATGCAAGAGATATTCAACACTTTAAGGAGAGAATGGGTGGAGAGACAGTTATATATTCAGGCCTTTATTCCTAGGATTATCATCCTTTCATCATTGCTCTTTTCCGCGCCCGCCGCCGCAGAAACGCGGGAGTTTACCTATGAAGTCTATGCCGGCGGCATTCACGCGGTGCAGGCAAAATTCAATTTCGATGTGCAACGGAACACTTATAACGCCGCGGTCGCTGCGAAAACACGCGGATGGCTGGAATCTCTG
Organism: Rhodospirillales bacterium; assembly: GCA_020638395.1. Lineage (GTDB taxonomy): Bacteria > Pseudomonadota > Alphaproteobacteria > Micavibrionales > Micavibrionaceae > JACKIP01. The sequence continues at coordinate 50,197 of JACKIP010000009.1, read as the reverse complement.
GTACCCTGGTCCGGTATTTTTCAAACGGTTGGCGCGGTAACCCCGGATGCTTTTTCGCCGACGAAACACGAGACCACTTCGATCTGGCGCGGAAAAACCGAGACAAAAACCTTTTTATATCAAAATAATAAGTTGAAGTCCTTAACCATCAAAGAAGACGGCTCCCCGACCGAAACCCCCGACATAGATCCGGTTTTGACAGATGGAACTACCGACCTGCTCTCCGCCACTCTGGAGGTCATGAAAAATCTGATAGCGACCCAAAAGTGCGAAGGAGCCTCTGATATCTACGATGGCCGCCGCCGTTTTGCCATGTATTTCAAGGATAAAGGGCAAAAAACACTGGATAAATCCCGCTATAATATTTTTTCTGGACCGGCCCGTCTGTGCGAAATTGAAATTGAACCCAAAGGCGGTCACTGGCACAAAAAACCCCGCGGATGGCTTCTGATACAGGAGCAGGGCCGCCAAAAAGGGGCTCTTCCATCGGTCTGGATGGCTAAAGTTGAGGGATTCGAATATGCGATCCCGGTTAAGATTCAGGTAAAAACCGACTACGGAACCCTCCTCATGCACCTCACACGAGTTCAATAATGATGAGGATTTGACCTCTGCAATTAAATTTGCAATATCTGGGGCGTTTATGGTGAAATAAGAGTATCAGAATTTAGGAAGATGAATTGATTATGACCTTAAAAAACAGATTTTACAGCCTTTCTGCGACACTCGGCCTCCTGATATTTTTTCTGGCAGAGCGTGCATACGCTGGAGGAGTAGTCGCGACCTGTGCTACAGGCGATGACGTCAACTGTATTACCGATAATCTGCTGACCAATTCCTATTTTCTTCCTGGACTGGTGTCTATCGCCGCCTATCTGAGCGGTCTGGCTCTTGGAGTTAAAGCTGTTCTGGATATGGTCAAACACACAACGGCCGGCCCCAGAGAAATGCCGATCCGCACCCCGATCATCGAGTTTGTTGTCTGCGGACTTCTGCTGGCCCTGCCCGTTCTGTATGAAACCCTGATTACAACGGCAATGGGAGGCAACGTTAAGACTTGGGGCGGCATGAGTTTCTTTTCTGCAGGCGGTGCTTCCGGAAAAATATATATAACCCTGAACGGTGTTGTCACAACAATCGCCGACCCAGGCTCAGCTTGTCTGAATGCTCAGTTCGCGGGAATGATTTCCGGTATTTTCTGTAATATGTGGGATCACATCTCGAATATTCCCGGATTGCTCAGCGGCTTTTCTTATATCGCGGGCCTGACCCTGATGTATTTTGCAACAATTAGTTTGAAGCAAAGTGTTGAAAATCCGGGGCAAGTATCTCTCTGGGTCCCGTTTCAGCGCTACGTTGTTGCCACATTGCTGCTGGTTTTGCCTTGGTCGCTGGATGTTGCAGCCAGAACTCTGCTGGGAGGCATGGGCACACAGACGACGACAGACTTCAACCTGCACAATGGCGCAGCGATAGGCGGAGGCGAAGGTAACGCTCAAAGCCTTGATCTGGTCGTCTCGAACTTTGTCTTTAATATCCACGGTATTATCAAATTCGTGCTGGCAGGGTTCAGTTATATGGCGGGAATGGTCCTGATTATCATGGGTGTATTCAGATTGATGAAAACCATGCAGGATGGCCCACGCGGTCCCGGAGGAATCGGAACGATCATGACATTCATAACTGGCGCCGCCTTACTGGCTCTGGGACCAACCATGGGGGCATTCGCGACGACTTTGTTTGGTGACAGCACCGCAGAAACAAAAGTTGACCTAACCATCCCCGGTGGCGGTCTTACTGCCTATGAAGATCGGCTGGAGAATTTTATTAGTGCGGTTTTAGCCTACATGCTTATCCTCGGCTGGATCAGCTTTGTGCGCGGCCTGTTTATTTTCAGATCCGTTGCCGAAGGCGCACAACAGGCCTCTATGATGTCAGCCATAACTCACTTGCTCGGCGGCACAATTCTTGTTAACCTCGGCCCTTTCCTGACAGCAGTTCAGTCCACTTTGGGACCGATCGCGGGATTGCCAGGACTAACATTCAGCTAAAAAAGAAGAGGGAACATGCAACTTAGTGTATCACGATATAAAGCACAAAAACCGCTTCCGACAGACGTTATCAATCAGGTTCTAAAACGTGATGACCATAGCTGTCACTACTGCCAGTTCCGGGCTGAAAAGTACCAGCTGATCCACCATCTGGACGGAAATCCCAATAACCAGACCCTCGCGAATATGGTCACAACCTGCATGTTCTGCCACCAGTGCTTCCATCTCGAAGATGTTGCCCCGATGGGCTCAGGAGTTCTGATATGGATGCCAGAGATCAGCCAGCCAGACCTTAATAACCTCGCCCGCTCCATCTATATCGCACGTATATCGCAAGGGGTTATGTCCGAGACGGCAAAATCCATGCTGGAAGTCATTATGGAACGACGGAACGATGCAAGGAATAGACTGGGGACGGACGATCCTTTTGTTCTGGCAACCGTCCTCACGGATTTCCTAACCAAACAGGCCTATGAAAGACGGAATGAAAAGCTGGACGGCGTACGTCTGTTTCCTCTGGATCGCCGCAAAATCAGGGAAAGCGGGCTCGAATTTAATCAATTTCCACAGATTCTCGCCTATTGGCGCTCAAAACAGGGACCCTTTGCCGGACACCCGCCGCTGGAGTGGCTGCCGCGCTACAAAGACATGCTTCTGCCGGAAGCGGCCTGAGCGAAGCTGTGACAAATGAAATATCGCAAAAATAAACGCTTAGACTTTCGAAAAAAAGTCGATATGATATTAAAAAATCGTCTCGCATAGCCCAAAACCATGAATTTTCTGAATAAACTCCTCGCGCCGTTTGAAACGACACTGAAAAAGAACATAGAATCCTATGTTCGTCTGGAAACGGCCGATGATGAATCCACGCTGGTTGCATCGGACGGCTCTCTGTTAACGTATCTGAAGATAGAAGGCAGCCGGCAGATTATCGGGGATGCCGAATATAAACACCTGATTGAATCCGCAACATTGAAACTCGGCGCCCGTTTTGACCGGGCCGGGCATGCCCTGCAGGTTTTCTTTATTCGCGACAAGGAACGGGTTGAACAAAGTCTGGACGTACTGCTTCGCCCCAGCAGAATGTCCGCACAAGCCATGAATCTTGACGTAATGGACCTGCTGGAAGAAAGGAAACGTCATCTTTCTAAATTCATTTCTTACGAGGAATCTTACTTCGTCCTCTGGACCCGCCCATCCGTTCTGACAAAAACAGAAATTTCCAGAGCCGCCAAAGAGGCCAAAGAGAAAAAATGGGTCGCCGCCGGCTATGCACAAAACCCGCTGGCCGCCCTCGATGCCCTGAGAACCCGGCATAGGAGCTATGTGTCAGCGATCGTTTCCGCGCTGGATGAACTTGACATCAAAGCTCTGAAACTTGACTCCCACGATGCCTTGATTGCTGTCAAAAACAATCTGTTTCCGGAAAGAGCCGGAGAAGACTGGCGTCCGTGCCTGCCAGGAGACCCCATCCGTCCACGTGCGCCGACCGTCCGGGGAGACTTATCAGAAATTCTCTGGCCATCCCTGAAACAACAGCTTGCAGCGGCAGACGCCTTTGTTGTTGATGACTCGATTGTCAAAATTGGAAACCAGTTATTCGGCGGTGCAGATATGGTTCTAGGTCCTATGGAAGCCACAGCCTTTCCGGTCCTGTTAAACCGGTTGGTTGAGGCCGGAGTGCCGCACCGTATTTCCTTCCTGATCGAAGGGGGCGGGGCCTCCGCCATCTCCCTGAAAGCCTCTGTTGCAACGATGCTCAGCGTCACAAATGCCGTAAACAAGCAAATCAAATACTCTCTGGAAGGTCTCCAGCGGGTCGCCAGAAGTGAACCGGTAGCAAAACTGCGGATTACCATTGCAACCTGGGCTCCCGCGAATAATCTGAAACTGATGCAGGACCGGCTGTCCGTTATTGTTCAGTCACTGGAAAGCTGGGGCTATTGTCAGGCCAGCGAGTTTTCCGGAGATCCTCTGGACTGTGTCATGTCTTCAGCGATGGGCCTTCATTGCTCCTCAACAGCACCGACCGCGATCGCCCCTCTCTATGAAATTATGAAAATGCTGCCCTGGCAGCGCCCCTCCAGCCCATTTACTCAGGGAGCGATGCTCTTCAGAACCCCGGATGGCAAGGTATGGCCTTATCAAACCGGCACAAGCCTTACAACCACATGGTTTGATTTGATTTTTGCGCAGCCGGGAGCTGGTAAGTCCGTGATGATGAACACCCTCAATCTTGGCACCTGCCTTCAGGCAGGTCTGAGTAAACTTCCGTTCATTGCTGTTGTCGATATTGGCCCCTCTTCCTCAGGCCTGATTTCCCTGATTAAAGAAGCGCTTCCTCCCGGAAGAACGCATGAAGCCGCCTATTTCAGGCTGCAAATGTCACATAAATACGCGATCAATCCATTTGATACACAACTGGGATGTCGCTACCCCCTGCCCGAAGAGCGCAGCTATCTGATTGAACTACTGACATTACTTTGTACCCCGCCCGGATATGAACGCCCCTATGACGGGATGCAGCAACTGGCGGGTTTTGTGATCGATGAAATGTATCGCTGGAGAGATGATAATTCCGCCAATGCCGAAGCACGGCCCTACCTGCCGCGACTCGATGCGGAAATTGATGAAGCCCTGCAAAAACATAACATTCACTTGCCCGCAGACCCTCTATGGTGGGATGTCGTCGAGAAAATGTATGATCTTGGGGAATATCATATTGCCGTTCTGGCCCAAAGGCACGCCGTCCCTACTCTGGGAGATACGATTACAGCCTCCCGTCGCCCCCAGATCAGAACACTGATGGAAGAAACCTCTGTCGGTTCCGGTTCCGAAACAGTTATTTCTGCATTCGAACGGATGGTGACCTCCGCCATCCGGGAATATCCCATCCTGTCTTCTGTGACCCAGTTCGATGTCAGCAACGCCCGGATTTGCTCGCTTGATCTGATGGATGTCTGCCCGCAAGGGGATGAAACAGCCGACCGCCAAAGCTCCATTATGTATATGCTGGCCCGTCATGTTCTGGTACGGGGATGGTGGATGGGAGAAGAATCTCTGGCTCATATCCCGGAGAAATACCGTCCATTTCATGAGCTAAAGCTTCAGGATACAAAAGAAACGCCGAAACGCCTGTGCTATGATGAATTCCACAGGACCGGAAAATCAATATCTGTGCGCTCGCAGGTCATCCGTGATGTGCGCGAAGGGCGAAAAAGGGGCGTTCAGATTGTCCTGGCCTCCCAGCTTCTGGAAGACTTTGACGACGACATGATCGATCTGGCCACCGGCATATGGGTGATGGGGGCCGCAATTTCAGATCAGGCCGTTGATAATATCCAGACCCGGTTTGGACTTTCTGCCACGGCCCGCAGTGTGATCCGCCACCGCCTCACCGGCCCGCGCTCGACCGGCGCACCCTGCCTGCTGGTTCTGGCCACCAATGAAGGGCGCTATGAACAACATTTGATTAACACACTCGGCCCTATTGAGTTATGGGCGATGTCCACTTCCTCCGAAGACGTTACTATCCGGACACGGCTGTATAATACGTTAGGAGCCGGAGCCGCCCGACAACTTCTGGCCGCCAACTTTCCGGGAGGAAGCGCGCGCTCCGAGATCAAACGTCGCGTCCTGATGCGGGCAGAAAAAGCGCGCGGAGGAGATATGGATAAATCAGGCGCACAAAGCGAAGTGATTAACGAAATTGTCAATGAATTGATTGAAGCCGCAAAATCAAAATTGGATAAATCAGAGATTCATGAGTAAAGCCAACCGCATATCTTCACAGGAGGCGAATCCTCCCAAAAAAAACGGGACAAAAAAAGGGAACCGCTCCGCCAAAAAGAAACTGAGTCCGGTAAAGATTCTGGTGCTACTCGCCGTTCTTGCCGTTCTGGGAATTACCGGCTTCCTCGCCTATGTTTTTTATGGCCCGCGCTGGGGTCCCATACACTATGGAATCTGCAAGGTTTTTGTCGAACGATATATCGATTTTCCGACAACTTTGAAAGTGCGGGATGTTGAATATTACGGGCCAAATATCCGCATTTTTGTCAGCCATCAGGACTCTGCAGGGCAATTCAATTATAACGTGTTCGAATGCGAGTATGCCCGCGGCACATTTGAAATCACACGGGCTCGAAAAGACAGAAAAATTATCAGCGACCTGGACACAAAAGATAAAGTCCATCCGGAAATTCTCGAAAGCTTTAACAAAGGAATTCCGGCCATTCTGAGAAACCCGCCTGATCTGCTCCTGCCCCGCTCAACCAGAGGACTTTCCCTGAACGAATTATGGATCGGAGATAACTGATTAATTTGATTTTTAACCAGTAAATCCTGTATGATTGGGAAGAATGAGACGAACACGCAAATTAGCCCCTGTTGAGACTGCGCCAAAAAAACCAAAAACTGTGGCGGAGATGATGAAAATTGCCCTTATATTGCATAAGGACGGGCTCATCTGGATGTTTCATGACAAAGCATTTCCCTCAGAACTGCAGTGGGTAGAATATGACGGGGATGAAAATGAAGTAACCTTTATTTGTAAAGGTGGGTTGGGTATTGCTCTGGGATTGCCCATCTCCCCACAACTGGCAGAAGAATGGCGGCATGCTGAATATATGATGACTGCCCATGTTGAAAATGACGAAGTACAGGGAACAATGCTTGTATCCGTTGCGACCAGAAAAATTAACGAAACCGAAGAGCCTCTTATAACGGCTATAACAGACGGGAGTGCAAAATGAGCAAAGATGTAGAAGATAAACATACTGTGCTGGAAGGCATCATCAATTCCGTTATGGGCAACGATGACCATAACAAGACCGTTTTTGATGATGAAATTCAAAGACTATCAGTCGCCGCCACAGGAGACACACTGGGGGTCAGTAACCGGGTTGCCATAGACGAGGCAGAACGTCGCATGGGGAAAGATCTGGAACAGGCGATGGGTGAAACGCTGACCAGATTGAGAACCGCACCGGAAGGGTCTGAAGATCATAAACACTATCAGGAGCTGAAAAAGTCTTTTGCCGAAAATGAGCCGAGCGTAACTGATTTTTTCCGGGATGGTGGAGATACCAAAGCATTCTTTACAAAACTTGCAACCCATATGGATGCGCCCACCATCATGCAAACGGCGTTCTCGGTTGCCGGAATTGACAAAGATGCTACCGGAAGTTTTATGCAACGCCTGAGAGACAATGAAGGAGTCCAGAATCGACTGGAAACACTGGTGGGCGGCACGATCAAAAACGGTATGAGTGGTGATGAAACTCCCAATATCGAAGGATTGACCAACCGCCTGCGTGAGAATGCCCCTGTTTTACAGGCGATTGCTGCAAATCCAAACAGTTTTTTCCGCATTGCGCAATCGGGAGCCGCGGAAACTGTTATCAATAAAGTGATGGAGCATAACAACAAAGGCGGATCTTTTGATAATGCAGGGGTCGCCGGAATCGTCTCAAGCTTCGGCCTGCAGGAAAAAGCCGGAATGCTGATGGATATGGGCGGCGCAAGCAGAGACTCCATCGCAGGATTTCAGGAAAAACTCGCCACAGCGCTGGAAAAACACCCGCAACTGGAAGCCGTTATTAACACGGCGATTACCAATTCGATTACAACACCGGGAGATGGAAGCGCGAGTTCAGGCAATCCATTCGTAGCGCTTGACCGCACCTCTCAGCTATTTGCGGACTATGCGAATTCCAAGGGAGCGGAGACGCTTTTGAACAGCGATCAGCTGATGACCGGTATTATCGAGCGCGCCAACACCACGACAGAGCCGCTGACTCTGGCAACGCTCAAAAATATCGCAATTGAAGATACTGTACATCACGAAGCCGGGATGGCCGCAGCGATTGCAGGAAGCAGCGCCCCTGTTGCTGCACTGGCTCTCGGGGGACCGATGATGAAAAGCCTGATCGACCGGGCTAAAAATCTGGGAGATACCGGCTCGGCAGAGATGATAGGGCCGAATGGCATTCTTGGTCATTTTATGGGAATGTATGGCGGGGAATGGACCTCCGGAAACGGACTTCTCGGCGGCATCATGGGGAATATGCCCGGTGGGCCCGGCAGCTGGATGGGACAGGCCGTCGGGTTTGTCGGAAACCGCTTTGGGGCGGATCTGACTCAAACACAGCAGGTTATTGCTGGCCTGAACAGCGCCTATATCTTTGATGGCACGGGGCGCGACGGCCTTCAGGCTGTTAACTATACAAAAATCGGGGAGAATCTGGAAAAAGGAATCTATGATGCAAACGGCGATGTCAGAAAACCTGAAAATGCCGCAAAACCTCTGATGCAACACATGGCGACAGAGGTAACTGCAATGCTGAAAAAAACTCTGGAACTATCCGACGGATCTACCTGATTCTGATAAAGTCTTTGAAAAACAGGGAGCCTCTTGACGGAGGCTCTTTTTTTGCCCACATTACCCCCAGATAACGATAAGGCAAAAAATGATTAATATCCCGACCTGGAAAATCGCCCTGATTTTATTTGTGTGTGCGCTGGGGTTCGCTTACAGCATGCCGAATGTTCTGTCCGAACAAACCCGGACAGAGATGAAAGAAGCACTGCCAGGCTGGATTCCAACCCAGACCGTTAATCTGGGGCTTGACCTGCAGGGCGGGGCGCATTTGCTGGTGGAAGCCAATATCGTGGGGGTCGTTGATGACCGCCTTGATGGTGTCCGTGATGCCCTGCGCTCGGAACTGCGTGACCAGAAAATCAGAACCGTTGGGCGTGTTAAAACTGCCAGTGACGCTCTGTCCTTCCGGCTGGAAGATCCGGAGCAGGCATCTCAGGCCGTGAAGCTCCTGCGCCGTCTGGATGACGGACTGGACGTGAGGACAACCGGCAACGATGTGTCTGCCGGCTATACCTCCGAAGCTCTCAAAAAAATTAAAGATCAGGCCATCGACCAGTCCATCGAAGTTATTCGTCGCCGGATTGACGAAACCGGAACGAAAGAGCCTATTATTCAAAGACAGGGAGAAGACCGTATTCTCGTCCAGTTACCGGGAGTTGATAACCCGCAGCGCGTCAAAGACCTGATCGGGAAAACCGCAAAACTCTCTTTCCATCTGGTGGATGAAAACGGTCGCACCGGAACGAATTCAATGACCCTGCCCATGGCGGAAAGCGAAGGCGGATTTCCTCTTGCCGTCAAACGCAATGCCGATATTACCGGTGATATGCTGACGAACGCCCAGACCGGACGCGATCAGATGGGCGGCGGTTATACGGTGAATTTCCAGCTGAATGCCGTCGGGGCCAAACGGTTCTGTAAGGTTTCTTCAGAAAACATCGGAAAACGCTTCGCCATCGTCCTTGATAATGAAATCATCAGCGCCCCGGTTTTCCGCAGCGCTATTTGCGCAGGACAGGCCCAAATTTCCGGGAATTTTACAGTCCAGACCGCAAATGACCTCTCTCTGCTGTTACGCGCCGGAGCCCTGCCCGCCGATCTGAAATTCGTTGAAGAACGCTCTGTCGGGCCCTCACTCGGCGCAGATTCAATTGCATCCGGCAAAGAAGCCAGCCTGATTGCACTGGCGCTGGTCCTGATATTCATGCTGGGAAAATTCCGTCTCTTTGGATTTTTTGCCGATATCGCGTTGCTTGTAAACGTTACGCTTATTTTTGCGCTCCTTTCCATGCTGCAGGCGACGCTGACGCTGCCGGGAATTGCCGGGATTGTGCTGACTATCGGGATGGCGGTCGATGCCAACGTTCTGATTTTTGAACGGATCAAGGAAGAGTTACGGAACGGACGCAGTTTAATGGCCGCAATTGATGCCGGATATTCCCGTGCTATCGGCACAATCATGGATGCCAACCTTACCACCATGATTGCCGCGGCCATTCTTTACGCATTCGGAACTGGCCCCATCAAAGGGTTTGCCGTCACACTGGGAATCGGAGTGCTAACCTCCCTGTTCACAGCTGTCATGGTAACGCGCCTTCTGGTCGTCTTCTGGCTGAAATGGAAAAAACCCACCACTCTGAAAATATAATATAACCGGCGATAATCGAGAAAATTATGACAAAACAAAAAGTTCCTTTTTCAATTGACTTCATCAAACTGCGTGGACTGGCATTTTTGCTGTCGGCCCTGCTGGTCATGGGAGCGCTGGCAATCACCGCAACACGGGGACTGAACTTCGGGATTGATTTTTCCGGCGGAACACTGATTGAAGTCAGACTGGAACAGACACCCGATTTATCCGAGCTGCGCAGCAAATTAAACACTCTGAATCTGGGAGGGATCTCGATTCAGGAATTTGGCACCGCGCAGGATCTCCTCATCCGCATGCCGGAACAACCGGGAGACGAAACCGCACAAAAAGCCGCAATTGACAGTATTCAATCCCTGCTCAACGCAACCTATGACCAGAAAGTTGATTACCGCCGGGTGGAATATGTCGGGCCGCAGGTTGGTGAGGAGCTAAAACTACAGGGCCTTTATGCCATCCTGTTTTCTCTGGCGGGTATTATGATCTATATCGCATTCCGCTTTGAATGGAAATTCGGTCTGGCCGCTATTCTGGCATTGATCCACGATGCTGTGGCCACCATTGGTCTGTTTGCCGTGACCCAGATGGAGTTTAACCTGTCCACCGTCGCAGCCGTTCTGATGATTGCCGGGTACTCGATCAACGACACCGTGATCGTGTTTGACCGCATTCGGGAGAATCTGCGCAAATTCAAGAAAATGCCATTGGGAGACCTGTTGAATCTGTCGATCAATGAAACCCTGTCCCGTACGATTATGACCTCTCTGACCACCCTGCTCGCCCTTGTTTCCCTGTGGTTTTTAGGGGGAGACGTCATTCAGGGCTTTGTCAATGCCCTGCTCTTCGGGATTATCGTCGGAACCTATTCTTCGATTTTTGTCGCAGCGCCCATTCTTCTGGCAATTGGAGTCGAGCGCCGGAATGAAACGGCGGCGGCAACCTCCGAAGTCGAAAAAGTCCTGCGGTAATGGATGTCACTCCGCTCATTCCCGCCGGACGGCAAATCATCCAGAGTTACGGCGCGACCGGGTTTAAAATCAGCGGCATCCGCTATGAAGACGCGGTGATGGTCACACCGGAAAAAACCTGGGTCTGGACCGGGAAACCCTCCGTTCAGGATCTGAGCGCCGCCGATTTTACAGACTATTTGCCGCCCGGAAATGCCTATGATGTATATCTGCTTGGAACCGGAAAGACCTCGACATTCCTTCCGGCACCGCTGCTGCGAGATCTGAAATCCCGCCAGATTCACCCGGACGTTATGGAGAGCGGCGCAGCATGCCGCACTTACAACGTCCTGATGGCTGAAGGCCGCCGGGTTGTGGCCTTCCTGCTGCGCCCCCTTGCAAGTTAATGCTTGCCTGCCTCTAATCCGCATGCTTTGATACTCCCCATGAATCGAAAGTACTTTGGAACCGACGGCATTCGCGGACAAGCCAATAAATTTCCAGTCACCGCCGACATGGCGCTGCGCGTTGCAATGGCCGCCGCAACCGTTCTGAAAGCCGAAAATACCGGGTCTCACAAATCGCGCATTCTGATCGGAAAGGATACGCGCCTGTCCTGCTATATGCTGGAGCAAGCCCTGACCGCCGGGTTTTTGTCCATGGGAATGGATGTCCTGCTGACCGGCCCGATCCCGACCCCGGCAGTTGCCATGCTCACACGCTCTTTGCGCGCCGATGCCGGAATTATGATCTCTGCCTCCCATAACAAATACGCGGATAACGGAATTAAAATTTTTGCCGGAGACGGCTATAAACTGCCGGATGCCATTGAGCACAAAATCGAAGCGCTGGTAGATGCCAATCATTTTGAAACCCGGCTGGCCCTGCCAGATGAACTGGGCCGCGCGGCGCGGATTGATGATGCCCCTTTTGGCGTGTTAGGGCGTTATATGGAGTTTCTCAAGACCAGCCTGCCCAAAGGGGCTAATCTGCGGGGATTGAAAGTCGTGGTAGATGCTGCGAACGGCGCCGCCTATAAAGTGGCCCCCATGGTCTTGTGGGAGCTGGAAGCTGAAGTGGTCAGTATCGGCACCACGCCAAACGGAAAAAATATCAACGAGCGCTGCGGTGCAACCGATACCGCAGCCTTGCAGCAAAAAGTCATCGACGAGCAGGCGGATGTCGGCATTGCGCTGGACGGCGATGCTGACCGCCTTATTCTGGTCAATGAAAAAGGGGAGCGGGTTGACGGCGACCAGATTCTGGCTCTGCTGGCCAGCCATATGAAAGCACAGGGCACGCTGCACAAGAACACGCTGGTTGCAACCGTCATGTCCAATCTGGGGCTGGAGCGTTACTGTGCCGATCAGGGCATTCATTTTGTCAGAACCCCGGTGGGAGATCGCTACGTGGTCGAAGAAATGCGGACACATGGGTATAACCTTGGCGGAGAACAGTCCGGGCATATGATTTTGTCTGATTTTGGAACAACAGGCGATGGCCTGATGACGGCCCTGCATGTCCTGCATTTGCTCAAGGAAAGTGGACGGACTTCCTCGGACCTGCTAAAATCATTCTCACCTCTGCCGCAACTCCTCAAAAATGTCCGCTATGAAGCCGGGAACCCGCTTGAAGACTCCCGTGTGCAACACCTGATTGACAGCATCAAAACAGAGATGGCACAAAATGGGCGTGTTCTGGTGCGTGCCTCCGGGACGGAACCTGTGATCCGCGTGATGGCGGAAGGAGATGACGACCGCACCATTGCAAATGCCGTTGACCGTATCTGTCAGGCTATTGAAGAAACCGGAAAAAGGGCTTAGTTTAGAGGCCGAACCCACGTCTAACGGAATAAACCACGCAGGATTTTTATGACGCAAACCATTCTTTGTATCGGACAATCGGACTCTTCCGCCGGAACCGGAATTCAGGGAGATCTGAAAACCGCGCAGGCCTTCGGAGTCTATGCAGCCACGGCTCTGACCTCGGTCATCGCACAAAACACCCATGGAACCTTTGAAACCCATATGCTCCCTGCCCCGATGATTGCCGCGCAGATCCGGGCGGTTCTGGAAGACCTGCACCCGATGGTCATCAAGCTGGGCATGCTGGGCACCACGGAAATTATCGACACAATCGGCGATTTTCTCGATGACAAACACGCGGGCTTACAGGTTGTGATCGACCCGGTCATGACCAACCGTGCGGGAAACCTATTGCTGGACAAAGAGGCCCGGGACGCCCTGAAACGCCGTCTTCTCATTCACGCTGATATCTTCACGCCCAATGTCATAGAAACCGCGGAACTGACCGGCATCGACATCCGGGATATCGACCAGATGCAGCACGCCGGGGAAATGCTGCACACGCTGGGAGCTAAAACCGTCATCGTTAAAGGCGGCGGACTGGGTAGTAAGCACATTCAGGACTTCTTTATCAATGAGGAAAAAGAAGAAATCCTGACAACGCCGCGGTCGCCCTCTACCAACACCCACGGAGCCGGCACAACGCTGGCATCGGGAATTTCCTGTGGCCTTGCCAGAGGATTATCTCCATATGACGCCTTTCTGAAAGCGCATCAATTTATGACCGCCGGAATTGAGTCCGGACCTAAAATAGGCGGCGGACACAATGGCCCGCTCAATCACACACTTCACAATCAGGATAAATACCGCCTGACATGACCTCACAAATGCTCCTTCCCAATGGTTTGACCGACCTGTTGCCCGATATTGCGGAACAAGAAGCGGAAACGGTTTATACCCTCATGCAATTTTTTAAAAGGCATGGCTACCGCCGGGTCAAACCGCCTTTGATTGAATTTGAGGACAGTCTGTTATCCGGCCCCGGACAATCAACCGGCGCTCACATGTTCCGGGTGATGGACCCGGCATCGCAGAAAATGATGGGGCTGCGGGCCGACATCACCCCGCAGATTGCCCGTATTGCCGCCAGCCGCTTTGATAAAAGCGCGTACCCGCTTCGTCTGTCCTATACCGGAGATGTCTTTCACGTCAAAGGCACCCAGCTTGACCCGACACGTCAAATGACGCAGGTGGGCTGCGAGCTGATCGGAGATAACAGCCATAATGCAGATATCGAAAACATTATGCTGGTTTTATCCGGATTAAAAGAAATTGGCCTGAAAACGCTCACTCTGGATCTGACGCTCCCGGCCCTGATACAGGATATTCTCGGCGATCAGCGCTCTCCAGAGATCATGGACGCGCTGAAACATAAAAACCGGGAGCATATTGCAAAACATGGCGGGGCATTCCGTGATATCCTCCTGACCCTGATGGATCTGTCCGGAAATGCCGGGGACGCCCTGCAACATTTGGAAAAGATAGAAGCCCCCGCATTTGTAACCAAAGAACTGACCCACCTGCGGGACGTGGTGTTGGGGGTGCAAAAAGCTCTGGAAGACAAAAATATTGACGATGTGGCCCTGACTCTTGACCCGACGGAACACAGCCCGTTTAACTATCACCGCGGAATTTCCTATTCTCTGTATGTCAAGGGAGTCCGGCACGAAATCGGACGTGGAGGGCGTTACAGCTTCCGGACGGACACCGGGTCTGAAACCGCAATTGGCTTTACAATCTATATGAATGCGCTAAGAAGAATGCTTTAAAGAAAGAGGTCATGATGGCGAACGTTACCGTAATCGGGTCCCAATGGGGGGATGAAGGAAAAGGAAAAATTGTTGACTGGCTGTCCAGCCGTGCCGATGTCGTCGTGCGCTTTCAGGGCGGGCATAATGCCGGGCATACGCTGGTCATCAATGACAAGGTTTATAAACTACACCTTTTGCCCTCTGGAATCGTCCGCCCCGGGAAGCTGTCAATTATCGGCAATGGTGTGGTGGTTGATCCATGGGCGCTGCTGAAAGAAATTGACGATGTCCGGGCGCAGGGCGTTGAAATTTCTCCGGAAACCCTGAAAATCGCCGATAATGTCAATCTGATTATGCCAGTTCACAGTGCTATGGATGAAGCGCTGGAAGCTGCCCGCGGCAAAGGGCAGCTCGGGACGACCAAACGCGGCATCGGCCCGACCTACGAAGACAAAGTCGCCCGCCGCGGTATTCGGCTGTGTGACCTGCGAGACCCGGTCCTGCTGCGGGAAAAACTGGAAAAGCTAATGGTCCATCATAATGCCCTGCTGAAAGGTCTGGGAGCCAGTGAGATCTGCCCGCAGGAAATTTTCGATCAGTTAATGCAAATCGCCGATCAGGTTCTGGTCTATGCCGATCAGGTCTGGCGGGTTCTGGAGCAGGCCCGCCGGCGCGGGGATAAAATCCTGTTCGAAGGCGCGCAGGGCATTATGCTGGATGTAGACCACGGCACATACCCGTTTGTCACCTCCTCCAATATCGTCGCGGCACAAGCCTCTACCGGCTCCGGGGTTGGACCAAAAGCCATCGGGACGGTGCTGGGGATCACAAAAGCCTATACAACCCGCGTGGGAACAGGACCGTTCCCGACCGAGCAACTCAATGAAGACGGCGAGCGCATGGGGCAGCGCGGTCATGAATTTGGCACAACCACCGGACGCAAACGCCGCTGTGGCTGGTTTGATGCCACACTGGTGCGGCAGGCCGTCACAATCTGCGGCATTGATGGCATCGCCCTGACCAAACTCGACGTTCTGGATGGATTTGACGAGCTGAAAATCTGCACCGGTTACCTGCTGGATGGAAAAAAGCTGGACTATTTCCCCGCCGGACAAAATGAGCAGGCCCGCATAGAGCCCGTCTATATGACTCTGCCGGGCTGGAATGAGAGCACCCGGGGCGCACGGTCTTTTAGCGATCTGCCCCCGGCAGCAGTTAAATACGTTCATGTAATTGAAGAATTGATCGGCGCCCCGGTCTTTTTATTGTCAACCTCCCCGGAACGGGACGACACTATCCTGCTGAAAGATCCATTCTATGGGTGAGCCGCATAAATCAAAAAAAGTTGCATTATTCAGAAGACTTTTATAGGGTTAAGGCCTTATTGATTTTTAATAACTAGAGGGAGGCATTGATGCCATTTTTTGCGGGGCCTGTTGTTTTAGGCATTGTTGTTCTGGCACTGCTGATTGCATTCTTGCTGCGGCGGGTTGTTCCGACAAACGAAGTTCATATCGTGCAATCCAGACAAGATACAAAGTCTTACGGAAAAGACACCAAGAATGGTAACACTTACTATGAATGGCCGTCATGGGTTCCAGTGATCGGGGTCAGTAAAATTGTATTGCCTGTTTCGGTCTTTGACCTGAATTTGGTTGGATACGAAGCCTATGACGTCGGGCGCGTGCCGTTTGTTGTCGATATTGTCGCATTCTTTAGAATTTCCGATAGTAATCTGGCGGCTCAGCGCGTTGAGAGTTTCTCTGAATTGCAGAATCAGTTGCTGTCCATCGTTCAGGGTGCGGTGAGAACCATTCTCGCTTCTCATGATATTGACCGGATTATGCTGGAACGGAGCATATACGGCGAACAGTTCACGCAAGCCGTGCAGGATCAGTTGAAAAGCTGGGGAGTCGTCCCGGTGAAAAGTATTGAATTGATGGATATTCGTGATGCAACCGGCAATCTTGTGATCCACAATATTATGGAGAAAAAGAAATCTTTAATCGAGATGGAAAGCCGTCAGGAAGTTGCCGAAAATATCAAAAATGCAGAGATGGCAGAAATCGAGGCACAACGGCAGCGCGACATCAAAGAACAGGAAGCCCTGCAGGCTGTAGGGGAAAGGACCGCACAAAAAGCACAGGCCGTAGGGATTGCCAATGAACGCGCCGCACAGGAAATTAAAGAACAACAACGCCTGACAAAAGAAAAAGAAATGGCGGTTGTTCAGGTAAATGACGTGAAACGTGCCGAAATTAACAAAGATATGAATGTCGTTAAAGCCGACGAAGACCGTGTCTCTATGGTCATTCGCGCAGAAGGACATCTGGAAGCCAAGAAAAAAGAAGCCGAAGCCATCAAGGTTGAAGGAGAAGCGCGGGCCGATGCGGAACGGGCGATGCAACTCGCACCGGTGCAAGCGCAGATCGAACTTGCAAAAGAAATCGGAGAAAATAAGGGCTATCAAAGTTATCTGGTTAATATCGAAGCCATTAACGCTACAAAACAGGTCGGACTTGAGCAGGCCGGAGCGTTGAAAGTTTCCGATATTAAAATTATTGTAAATTCCGGAAATCCCGTAGAAGGCATCAATAACGTTATGGATATGTTTTCTGCCAAAGGCGGAACGAATCTGGCCGCTATGCTGGAAGGACTGGCC
Organism: Rhodospirillales bacterium; assembly: GCA_020638395.1. Classification (GTDB taxonomy): domain Bacteria; phylum Pseudomonadota; class Alphaproteobacteria; order Micavibrionales; family Micavibrionaceae; genus JACKIP01. The sequence continues at coordinate 32,891 of JACKIP010000009.1, read as the reverse complement.
CAAACCGAGCAAGGGCAAGCCATGATGGAACGATTTGGAGTTAATACGACCTCCGATAAGTCGCAAAAACTGCCAAAATCAAAAGATACTCCCACCGAAAAACCATAATTTTGTAAAAGCCTCCGGGCTTTTACAAAACGTCCCGGTAATGATCTTCCAGTTTGGCGGTTTGTGTGCGGCTGTCAAAATTTTGCTGCACAAATTGCGGCGCGGCTTTTGCAAAATTATCGAGCAGCACCGGATCATCCATCAGGCGGCATAGGGCGTCGGCAAACGCTTTGACGTCGCCTTCGGGGGCCAGAAGTCCTGTTTGCCCCACTGCCATTGCTTCGGGCACTCCGCCGGAATCAAACGCAACCACCGGAAGCCCCGCCCATTGGGCTTCAAGCAACACTAACCCAAATGCCTCGGTCTGACCGTTGCTCATGTGCAGGGAGGTATGACAGAAAATATCGCTCTCGCGCATCAAGGACACCACCTTTTCATGCGGCTGCCCTCCCCAGAATTTGTACTGTTTTAAAGAGCGGGCCGCCTGCGCTTCAAGGGAATCCCGCAGCTCCCCACCGCCCACAATATGCAGTTCGACAGGGTATCCGCGCCGTTCAACCTCGGCGACCGCTTCAATCAACCGGGCGTGCCCCTTGAAAGGCACAAGCCGCCCAACCGCAATCAGGCGCATCGGCCCCTCTGGAGGCCGGGAAGATGGACGGGGCGTTTCATGCGGCACGAGCGGAATCCCCATATAATGCACCACGCATTTTTCTTCCGGAAATCCGAAAGCGATTGCCCTCTTTTTAATATATTCGGACACACAGATAAATTTTGCAGCGCGCTGCGCCAATGCAGCACGATTCATCGAATACATTTTTTGCAGCATTCCGTCATGGCGCAGACTGATATCGTTTTTCAGCACATCAAAGCCGTGACAGGTCACAATCAAAGGCTTTCCGGTGCGCTGCGCAAGACCACTCGCCAGCCAGCCAGTCGGACCAAAATGCGCATGAATCAGATCACACTCCCGCACCGCCTCTTCCAGCACCCGGCTGCGCAGGGTCAGTTTAAACAAAAGCTCCCGTATTTTTTCCATTTTTAAATTGGTTTTATTCAGAAAAACCTGTGGCAGAGCCTCTCCCGCAACAGACGGAGTCACTCGACGGCATGCCACCAGCTTCGGAGAAAATCCTTTCAAAGCTTCGGCCTGATGCCGCACAAAAATTTCACTGAGCGGCAGGCATTGATTCAGAAATATGGCAACGGTTTGAGGCATCAGAATAATCTTTCCTCCCCTTCTACCGCAAAATCAGGGGAAGTGAAATAACGTTTTTCATCGTCACCCTCCCGGATTTTCACCGCAAAGTACCAAAAACAAACAAAGCATCATGAACCACGAATGAACACAAATAGACACGAATAGGAAGGTCTTGGTGTGTCTTCGTATTTATTCGTGGTGAAAAATATAGAATCGTCATCCTGAGCCGCAGGCGAAGGATCTTAACCCATTGAAACAAAAGATTCTTCGCTCCGCTCAGAATGACGGTTTTGTAAAATTAGGCATAAACCTTTTGCAGAGGCTTCTATACAGGAAAAAAATTTTCGGAAGACCTGTAAGCCGGGTTCTGTCGGGGATGGCTATTCATCTGCGCAATCTGTTACCAGATTCGTCAAGCGATCGACCCGGGCCACGATGTGAAAACGCATCATGTGCGGCCCCTATTTGATCTTGCATCCGGCGGGGGTTACCATGCCGCTTCCGTTACCGGTCGCGCGGTGCGCTCTTACCGCACCTTTTCATTATGACTGGGGGTTGTTTTCCCAGCTACATTTTTTCTGTGGCCCTGTCCAGTGGATTACTCCATCCGGGATTTCCCCGGCGCCGTGTTTCCATGATGCCCGGACTTTCCTCGAAGCCTTGATCCGCCTGCTCCGGGAATAGTCCCAAAACACACGCAACAAAAGCCCCGCAGCCATCCGATCTTCCGAAAATCAGGCTTTATTTCTATCACCATATAAGCGCAAAAGGCAAGCCAGACGTGCCTGTGCGATTTTTTCATTCTGCGATGTACCCAGAATCAGCTCTGGCGCGAAATGGCGTTCAAAAGCGCGTAACGCATATTCATACCCACACTCCGGATCATAGCCGTACCTGCGAACATGGGAGACATACTCATCCAAAGTCCAGGTCCGAGCCTTTTCAATATCGGCCTCCGTCGGCTCCGGCCAGACCCCGATACCGTGCCCCGCCAATTCCGCCCAGGGAAACAGCTCACCCGGGTCCTGCTTGCGAACGGGCGCGACATCGGAATGCGCCAGCACATTTTGCGCCGGCATGGGATATTCCTGCATAATCTCTTTGCACAAAGTTATCAGCGTAAAAATTTGTGCAGATGTAAACGGCCGATATCCATACTCATGCCCCGGATTAACCAGCTCGATCCCGATCGAGGCGGCATTCATGTCATTCATCCCGCGCCAGAAAGATTTCCCGGCATGCCAGGCCCGCTTTTTCACATCGACATGGTGATAAATCAGGCCGTCCTCATCAATGGTGTAATGTGCGCTGACCTGCGAGTCTTTGCCGCAGAGCCGGGACAAAGCATCCGCAGCGTTTTTCATGCCGGTATAATGCAAGATTAAATAGGCGGGAGGCTGCCCGCCGGGGCGATCGTTAAAATTTGGCGAGGGTTTGTGAAAGATCGTCATGCTTCCTCCAGTATACACGAATTTGCTGCAAAAGTGGAGCATAGAGTTTCGTCAAATGCTGCGAATGCGCAATCCTGAAAACCCAACACTATCGGTTGCGCTGTTTTCCTTGGCCCGAACAAAAATCCGTCCATAAGGGTCGGCCCGGGTGGAAATTGTTGCAATTTCATCCGTGGTCGGCGCTACGGCCGCCGCACTGTTCGCATAAACCAGAATATCGGTTTGCCGGATACGGCACATGGAAATTTCATAGGTCCGGTTTGGCTCCAGCCCGGAAACCATCGCCGCAACCGACGCCGAAGACCCGGTCACACTGATATAGGAGTTCCGCAACATAGAATTATTCAGTGTGGCAGAGGTATCTCCACTCTCGAACGTTGAGACGGGGAAAGATTTATTCGCCCCGGCATATAAAACACTGACTCCACTCGCGGCAGATCCATCTGTATTATGCAGGCTTTCACTATAAAGTGTAAGGCCGCTGGTCGTTCCATACGGAGCCCCCAGCCAGTTTATGTTAGCATTACTGGGGACAATTGATCCGGCAATTGTGTGTGTGGCAATCACAATATCGACCGGTACTGACGGGCTTTGGAACGCATTATTAAAATTAACCTCAACCGGAGCCTCCCGCAGCCGCCCCTCCGAAGCTTCCATCACGCCGAGAAACATATTCACCGCAATCATCAGATCCCCGATTTCGGTCGGGTGAATATTATCCGTATCCAACACCATGTCATAAACGCTGCGGGTATATTCATAATGGCTCAACCCCATTGCATCCCCCCGCATCAGGTACGGAACGCGGCTTTGCGAAATCTGGGAAATCCAGTCCCGGTTATAGGTATAGCTGCCCCCCAGCTCATTCACTTTCGGGGCCGTCGGATCATTATCCAAAGTCGTTCCGCCAATATTCCGGAAAGTCAGACCATACGAAAAGAAGCGGTGTCCGGCATTTTTCACCAGATCCCAGGTGGCCTGATAATCTGCGAAAAGACGATCACGATCAACCTGCGGTTTATTGAGAAACTCGGTGCCATAGGTGATATCATTCCCGCCCATATGATTGGCAAACACGACATTGCTCTGCCCGCTATAATTGGCAAGAATGCCGGGCATATCCGCCAACTGATCGGAGGCACCCTTGCCGCCGGTCGCTTCTTCACTGACAATCAGTGTTTTGCCATATAAGCGCAGCGCAATCGCTTCACACAGCGTGCGGGTGATCTGTATTTCAAATGCATAATTCGTAATCGACGCCCCGATCGCAACAAATTTGTCAATTGCGAATGGTTGCAGCCCATCAATTTTGGCCTTATATGATTTCAGGCCAAGCCCAAGTCCCAGTCCCAGCATGGTATGTACTCCTTAAATAAAATGTTGAAAATAAAAAACCCGCCGACATGACAGACGGCGGGGGCAAGACACAATTGTTCTCTTTATGTTCTATAAACTACCCGAAAAATACCAACGAGTCAATCTTTTCAGATTTACGGACTTACTACCCCTCAATTTCGTCATTACACGCCCTTGTGCGTGTGATACCGAAACGTTACGTTTTAACCGGTGGTAAGGAACGGACATCCACCAGATGACCGGCAATTGCAGCGGCCGCGGCCATGGCCGGAGACATCAGATGCGTCCGCCCGCCCCGTCCCTGCCGTCCTTCAAAGTTACGGTTAGACGTGGATGCGCAGCGCTCTCCCGGTTCCAGACGGTCAGCATTCATCGCCAGACACATGGAACATCCTGGCTCCCGCCAGTCAAATCCGGCCGCGATAAAAATCTTGTCCAGCCCTTCGGCTTCGGCCTGCGCCTTGACCAGACCAGATCCCGGCACGATCATAGCCTGCGTCACATGCGTCGCAACTTTCTGACCCGCAGCAATTTCAGCCGCAGCCCGCAGATCCTCGATCCGTCCATTTGTGCAGGAACCAATAAAGACCTTGTCAATCCGGATATCTGTTACCTTTTGCCCCGGCACCAGCCCCATATACTCCATCGCCCGGTCAAAAGACTGTTGCTGCGCTTCATTTTTGAAATCGGCCCGCACCGGCACCGTTCCGGTAACCGCCACGACGTCCTGTGGGCTGGTTCCCCAGGTTACCAGCGGCGCGATATCTTCTGCGCGCAGTGTAATCTCTTTGTCATAGATGGCCCCTTCGTCAGACGCCAGAGTAGACCAATACGCGACGGCTTTTTCCCAAAGATCTTCTTTGGGAGCCATCGGACGGCCTTTCAGATAGGCAAAGGTCGTTGCATCCGGTGCAATCAGCCCGGCACGCGCCCCGCCTTCGATCGACATATTACACATCGTCATGCGCCCCTCCATTGACAGATTGCGCACCGCTTCGCCGGCATATTCAATGACATATCCCGTTCCGCCGGCCGTTCCGATCATGCCGATAATCGCTAAAATCATATCTTTTGCCGTCACTCCGGGCCCCAGCGTTCCATCCACCGTGATCCGCATGGATTTTGCCGGTTTCTGAATAAGAGTCTGCGCAGCCAGCACATGCTCAACTTCCGAGGTTCCAATTCCAAAGGCCAGCGCTCCAAACGCACCGTGGGTCGAGGTATGAGAATCCCCGCAAACGATTGTCATTCCCGGTTGAGTAAACCCTTGCTCCGGCCCGATAATGTGCACGATTCCCTGCCGTTTATCGCTCATGCCAAAATAGGTAATACCATTCCCGGCAGCATTTTTTTCAAGTGTTTCAACCTGCAGGCGGCTTTCCGGCTCCAGAATGCCCTGCGCCCGGTCCGACGTCGGAACATTATGATCGGCCACGGCCAGCGTCGCATCCGGACGGCGAACTTTGCGTCCCGCCATCCGCAATCCCTCAAAGGCCTGCGGGCTGGTCACTTCATGCACCAGATGGCGGTCGATATAAATAGTGCAGGTGCCGTCTTCCTGACGATCCACAACATGGTCGTCCCATATTTTCTGGAAAAGCGTACGCGGAGCGGAAGTTGTCGGCATGTCTGGTCTCATATGTTTGTTTGTTGGTTGGTTATCTCATCTGCGGCCTTGCAACTTTGCAATGCCCCGGCAGTATAGAAGAAACCTTGGAAATCCGCAATAACAAGGGGGCTTCCTAAAAAAAGTACAGGAATTTATGAAAGAAGTTTGCTCTTAAGCTCCGGCTCCCCTATATTAGGGAGGATATCAATATTATTACTTTCACAAGGAGAAAACTGTGACCCGATTTCTGACTATTTGTGCGTTAGGACTGTTAACGACGTCATCCCTGACAACACTTTCCTATGCAGAAGATGCCCCTGCGGGTCTGACAGTCGCCCAAAAAGACGAAGTAAACACCCTGATTGAAACTTTTATTCGGGAAAATCCAAACGTTATAATGGATTCCATCCAGCAACACCAGATCGACGCTCAGGCCAAAGCCGAAGCCGAAGCTGTGGAAAAACTGAATACTCACAAAGAATATCTGATGAGTGATGCGCTGCCCCACGTTGGAAATCCAAAAGGGGATGTCAAGATCATTGAATTCTTTGATTATAATTGCGGATATTGCAAACGCGCCTTTCAGGACATTCTTCTGCTTCTGGAAGCAGATAAAAATGTTGAAGTGATCTTTGTTGATATGCCTATTCTGGGAGACTCCTCTCTCGAAGCTGCGAAATGGTCTCTGGCCGCAGAAGAACAGGATAAATACTTCGACTTTCACACAGCATTGATGAAGTTTTCCGGTCAAAAAGATGAAAACAGTCTGAAAACACTCGCAGAAGCCAGCAGGCTTGATCTCGCAAAACTGGAAGAAGCCGCAAAAGACAAAAAGATTGTCGACACCATCGAGAAACATCTTGCCGTTGCCCGTGATCTGGGAATTGGCGGCACACCCGGCTTTATTATTAATGACCAGATTTACCGCGGATACCTCGGATATGATGGCCTGAAGGGCGTGATTGACGAAATTCGTAATGCAAAAAAAGATGATGCGGCAGAGTAATCGCTAATATGACCCTGAAACCTTCTGAATGGGGGAAATACATCACCCCCTTTAATCTTGTTCTGGTGGCAATTGCGGCCACAGCTCTTTATGCTGTAGTCCTGTCCGCCCAGAACTGGATGACCTTAAGGGCGCTGCAACAAAGCGCACCGGGGCATGTGATTGAAGCCGCCACCAAAACATCTGACCTGACGGTCACCATGTTTTACGATTATCGCTGCCCGTTTTGCTACCAGATTGACCCGGTGATCCGGGCAGCAGCAGAAGCGGACGGCAAAGTGGAGCTGCTGTACAAATTTCTTCCTGCCCTCGGCGATGAGTCCGAGCACATGGCCCGCATGGCGTATGCTGCCGGAAAGCAGGGGAAATTTCTGGCGGTTCATGATTATTTCATGAAAGGGGCCGGACGCACCTATGATGATGATGAAATCAAAACCATGAGCGATATTATTGGCCTGGATTATGAGCAATTCCTCAAAGATACGGACAGCGCCGCCGCCGCCAAAAAGGTTCAGGATAATATGGATCTGGCCCTCAGCCTTGGGGCCTATTCAACCCCGACGATTGTCTTTGGCAAAGATGTGTACGTACCCAGTGGAGAAATGCCCGATCAAAAGAAATTCCTTGAACTTTTTGCGCAGGCACGGCAAAAGCAATAAAGTATTTAACCGCTCAAACAGATCGTAATGTAACATGGATATTGCCCTCCTGATTTTTCCCGGCACCAACCGCGAGCAAGATATGGCACAAGCCCTGCGGCAGGCCGGAGCCTCTAATATCCGCATGATCTGGCACAAGGAAACAGATATTGGATCTCCAGATCTGATTGTTCTGCCCGGCGGATTTTCTCATGGGGATTACCTGCGGTGTGGTGCCATGGCGGCCAAATCTCCGATCATGCAGGATGTCGTCAAAAAAGCCGAACGCGGCGTTCGGGTATTCGGGGTCTGTAACGGGTTCCAGATTATGATCGAAGCCGGATTGCTGCCCGGAGCTTTGCTGCGCAATAATTCTCTGAAATTCATCTGCAAAAACACGCACCTGAAATATAAAGCGCAAAACGGTTATTTACATCGGGGAGATATAATATCCGTGCCAGTCGCACACGGGGAAGGTAATTATTTTGCAAATGATGCCATCCTAAAAGACCTGCAAGACACTGATTCCATTGCATTTGAATACTGCAACGAAAACGGCGATGTCACGCCGGAATCGAATCCAAACGGGTCTGTCCTGAATATTGCCGGCATTTACAACCGCAGCAAAACTATTCTGGGCATGATGCCGCATCCGGAAAATGCCACGCTGGATCATCAGATCAACCAGTCCGCCCGGCCGTTCTTCAAAAACCTGCTGGAGTCCCTTTAGGCCGAAACCTACGAGAATGACAAGCTTTCAGGCCGTCATCACATGCCTTGTGCGTGTGATCCATATTGATTTTTAACCGCAGAGACGCAGAGGATAGAGAGTTCTCTTACTCCCCCGTCATTCTGAGCGCAGCGAAGAATCTTTTGTTTCCAAACGTTAAGATCCTTCGCCTATGGCTCAGGATGACGAGTCCTGGCTTTTTCAGAAGGCTCTATATCAGATTTCCAGCATCAACCGTTGCGGATCTTCGATTCCTTCCTTGACGCGCACCAGGAAAGAGACAGAATCGCGACCATCAACCATCCGGTGATCGTAGGACAGCGCCAGATACATCATCGGTCGCGCTTCAATCGCTCCATTAGGCATCACCATCGGACGTTTCTGAATTTTGTGCATCCCCAAAATCGCCGATTGCGGCGTATTCAGAATGGGCGTGGACATCAGGGAGCCAAAAACTCCGCCATTTGTAATGGTAAAGGTTCCTCCCTGCATCTCGGTCATGGAGAGCCGTCCATCACGTGCCCGGCTGCCAAGATCAATAATTTCCGCCTCGATTTGTGCAAAATTTTTCTGATCGGCATCCCGCACCACCGGCACAATCAAGCCCTGCGGCGTGCTGACCGCAACCCCGATGTTGTAATAATTTTTGTAAATAATGTCCGTGCCGCTGATCTCCGCATTCACAGCCGGAAACTCCCGCAAAGCGTTAATCACAGCTTTGACGAAGAAAGACATAAAGCCCAGCTTGACTCCGTGTTTCTTTTCAAACTGCTCCTTATACTCATTGCGCAACGCCATAACATTGGTCATATCGACCTCGTTAAAGGTTGTCAGGATCGCCGCCGTTGTTTGCGCCTGCTTCAGACGATTGGCGATCGTCTGCCGCAATTTCGTCATCGGCACTTTTTCTTCACGGGCCGCAACCTCGCGGGACGGGCCGGACAATGTTACCGGTGCCGGTGCTGCTGCAGGCGCGGGAGCCGCAGCAGATGGTTTTGCTGCACCCTTACCGCTCTCCATAAAATTCAAAACGTCTTCCTTGATAATCCGGCCATCTTTCCCCGTACCGGATATCAGCGCAGCATCAAGCTTGTTATCTTCGATCATTTTGCGCACAGCCGGAGATAACTTCTGGTCATCTCCTTCCGTTGTTGCAGGAGAAGCAGCTGTTTTCTCAGGTTGCGCCGCCGTTGCTGCTGCAGCAGATTTAGAAGATGCCGCAGCAGAACCGCCCGCCTCCATCTGACCAAGAACCGCTCCGACCTCAACCGTGGCCCCTTCCCCGGCGATGATCTTACGGATGACCCCGGCTTCCGGGGCATTGACTTCCAGAGTTACCTTATCTGTTTCCAGCTCCACAATCGCTTCATCTGCCGCAACAGACTCCCCTTCCTTTTTCAGCCATCTGGCAATAATTGCTTCACTTACGGACTCGCCAAGGGTGGGTACAAGAATGTCGGTCATAAAATCCTCATCTAAAATTTTCTTATAAGATAATGCAGATGGATGTTTTTACAAGCAAAACTACAAAAAACTTAATTTTGATAATATTCTTTATACTGCTTGTAATAATAGGGCGTATCACCATAGCCATATTTGGCATGTTTATGAACGTCAACATTCGTCAGAACCGTTGACATGGTCTGATATCCCATATCTGTAAACTGTTTGACTCCGGTGGTCACAATCTCCCGCGCTGTTTTGTCCCAGTGCACACAGTAGAGTGTCTGGTCGGAAAGCGTGGCAAGAACACGAGCATCGGACACCGCCAGACAGGCCGGAGTATCAATAATAATCAGATCATATGCTTTACGGAGGCTTTCCAGAAGATTTTTCATCCTTTTGGACTCGATCAGGTCCAGCGCGCTGTTCGGAACCGAGCGGGCATAGATCATATGCAGACCGGTTACAGAATCTTTTTCGATAATCTGATCAAGCTTGGCTTGTCCGGTCAAATATTCCACAATCGTTTTATCTCCGCGCGCGCCAATCAGCTTGTGGACAGAAGGACGGCGCAAGTCCCCGTCAATCAGCAGCACCCGCTCGCCGGACTTGGCAGAAATTCGGGCCAGCCATGCAGATAAAGTTGATTTACCCTCTCCTGGAAAGGAGGAGGTAACAGACACCACACGCGGACGGGCATCTTCGCCACTATTTCCGGCAGAATTCCCGCGCAGCCGCAATACCGTTCTCAAGGTCCGGACGGCCTCCGCCAGATTTGACGCCGGCTTGCTGATGATATAATTCGCCAGCTCTCCCTGTGGAATTCTTTCAATCGCCGGGATCAGCGCAAAACAGGACAGTCCGGTCACCGCTTCCAATTGCCCGGCGCTACGGAACGCATTATCGAATTTTTCCAACAGTAAACAAATACCAATACTGAAAAACAGAGCCACGGCAGCGGTCAGAGATAAAAACAGTGGCCGGTTGGGATAGGACGGCTCCGCCGGTACGGTTGCATAGGAAATAATATCGGCTTCCGGCTCCTGCAATTTTTCCTGGTCGTCCGAACGTTTATTGGTTTCCATGAACGTTTCATAGATCAACCGGTTTGCCTCTGCATCGCGCATCAGCTCCCGCAGACGGATCATATCTTCATTTTCCTGAGAACGAACGCCCTCAATCTCGGATAATTCCTTCTCCAAAGCCTCCACGCGGGCCCCGGCGACTTCTTCCTCATTGCCAATTCCTTGCAAGACGGCTTCAATCTCTTCATCAATCTTAAGACGAACATCAGAGACTTCTTTCCTGGCATTGATAATCGCCGGATGCTTTGGTCCGTAACGCTCGGAAAGCTCGGCCAGATTGCGCTGCAAGTCAGCTTCGCGCATTTTCAACTGTGAAATCAGATTAGACCCCAAAACCTCGGAGGCCGATTGCAACCGTAATGGATTTTTACGTGCATCTTCAATCTGACTCAGGCGTGCCCGCGCTTCCGCCTGTTTCGCTTTGGCAACAACAAGCTGCGTATTCAGCTCGGACAAACGCTGCGCCGTAATTTCGGCACGGGAGCCCACAACGAGATTTTTCTCATTCCGGTATTTTTCAACGGCAGCTTCCGAGGCACGCACCTGTTCCCGCAAAGTTGCCAGACGCTCTTCCAGCCACCCGGTGACTTTCTGGGAGTCCGCAAATTTTTCTTCCAGACGCTGATCGAGATAACTGTCAATCAAAGCGTTGGTAATACGGGCAGCCTTTACCGGATCGGAAGATGTATATTCCACCTGAATAACGTGAGAGCCGGTCACCGGGTACACTTTGACATTCATCAGGAAGTTATTGACAATCACTCCCATCAGGCGGTCGGTTACTTCCGGCGGCATTTCCTTTAGTTGCAGCTCTTCTGTTTTATGACCATCCAAAGACAGAGATTTAAACCCGGTTGCCGTTTCAGCCCGATATTGACGGTTGGAGGAAGAGGATTTTAGATGATCCATCAACGGATTTAACTCCCGGTCAGAGACCAGCCCGTACTTTTGTATCACTTTCCGGGCTAAAGACCGCGAGCGGATCACCTCGACCTCACTCAGAATAACGGTGTTATCAAGCTTGAAATTGGCAACCAGCTGCGTCAGTTCCGCCGCTTTGGAATCCGACATATTCTGGATTTTCACCATGGCCTCGGCCGTATAGCGCGGCTTGATAAAGCTGAGCCCCATCCATCCGAGGGCCAAAAATACAATCACAATCAACGCAATCAACGCTTTGCGCCGCCAGAGCATAAACAGAAAATCGCGCAGATCTATATCGGTTGAAAGATCGCGATCAAGCTGCCGCGGCTGTTGCTGCGTCACGGCCGGACCATACTCCGAACGCCCACTTTCTGCGCGCTCTGCGAAATCCCCGTCTGTATGTACAATATCACTCATCAGAACAATCTCTCCCGTACATAGAGAACATCGCCCGGATACACAGAATCACCCACACCGATAAAAACCCGTTGCCAGCCGGATTCCGACCGGCGCAGCACTTCAAACTGATCTCTTTGCGCCCGGTAAGTAAACCCTCCGGCGAGCGCAATCGCATCTGCCACAACAAGTCCTTCGGAAAATTTATAGTTTCCGGCAGAATTGACTTCACCCAGAACCGAAAATGGCCGGTAATCCATAATTTCAACAGAGACAGACGGGTCCCGCAGATATCCTTCTTTCAGTTTTTGTTCCAGCAAAAGCTGCGCTTCGTAAGCATTCAGATTTTCCAGGCGAACGATCCCGATCAATGGAAAAGAAACCGCGCCGTCCCCATTGATATTAAATGTGCCGGACAGATCCTTTTCCCCATAAACACTAACTGAGATGCTATCGCCGGGACTTAGTTTATATAAACGATCCGCACCCTTTCCGTCTGCCGCGGCTGGTCCGCCGGACACTGATTGCGAATCAGGCACAAGAGCTCCCTGTACACATCCAAATAACTGGAGGCACACACAGAAACTCAGTGCGAGAAAACCAAACTTTTTCAAAGTAAAACCATTTAGAATGGGTGAACACCCGATTTGGTAATAGAATATCTATTTTATTTTACTTGTGTTTCCAGAGTCTTGGCAAGTCGCCAATGTCATTTTTTTACTCTTCTTGAAATTTTTTTTCGTGAGTGTGACCTTTTTGCGGCAGGTAGCTGCCCACAATCATCCCAATGATCGCCATAAATAGCCCGACAACTTGCGGCGGAATCATTAATTCTTCACCGCCGGCCGCCATCACCTGTACATTTACCCCCTCCAGAACTGCCCAGCTTATCACACCCAGCGCAATCGACATCAACGCACCCTTATTGTTGGCACGCTTCCAGTAAACTCCGGCCGCCAGAGGAACAAACGCGCCGCACAGCGTCACCAGATAAGCATTTTCCACCATTTCAAAAATAGACAATCCGGCCGAGGAACTCAGGTAGGCGTAAAGCAACACCACCAACCCAAAACAAAAGACCGTCAAACGCAGCACCAGCAGCAGGTTTTCTTCCCTGATTTTAAACAGATGCTTCAAAATATTTTCGGCAATCACGGCAGAGGGTGCCAGCAACGTCCCGGAAGCCGTCGACATGACCGCAGATAGTAATGCCCCGAAAAACAGGACCTGAATAGGAAACGGAACATTCCCCAGAATATACTCCGGTAAAATCCTCTGATAATCGCCCCCCTCTCCCATATGTTTCTCAAGCAGTTCCGGATGCAGCATGGTTGCCCCGTAAACGATAAAAATCGGAATAAATGTAAAGAAAAAATAGGCGGTCCCGCCGATAACCGTCCCATAAACCGCTGTTTTTTCATTTTTCGCAGACATGACCCGCTGAAACACGTCCTGTTGCGGAACAGATCCCAGCGCCATGGTAATAAACGCCCCGAAAAACCCGATCATTGCGACAAAATTCATCTCCGGCCAGAAATTGAATTTATCATGTGCCACCGCATGATCGACAACCTCCAGAGCGCCGCCGTCAAAGCTTCCCGCCACAATCACCGCCACACTGACCAGCCCCACCAGAATAATCACCATCTGGAAAAAGTCGGTCAGCGCCACCGACCACATCCCGCCAAGGATTGTATAGAACATGACCACAGAGACTCCCATCACCATGCCCAGCTCGAACGAGATTGCATCGCCGGAAACAATATTTATCACAAGCCCCAACGCCACGATTTGCGCCGAAACCCATCCGAGGTAACTGATACAGATTGCAAGGGAAACCAGAATTTCCACCGTATTGCCATAGCGGCGACGATAAAAATCCCCGATGGTCAGCAGTTTCATCCTGTACAGGCGCGCCGCAAAGAATATCCCGACAAAAACCAGACAAAGAGACGCCCCGAACGGATCAGCAATCGTCCCCCCCAGCCCCTCTTCAATGAAGGTTGCAGGAATTCCCAAAACAGATTCCGACCCGAACCATGTCGCAAATACCGTCGCAATCGTCACATAAATCGGCAAAGACCTCCCGGCCACCACATAATCCCCCGACCCTTTGACACGCCGGCTGGCATAAACCCCGATGCCGATTGACACCAGCATGTATAAAACCACGAACAAGGCAAGTGATGACATTGTCAGGTGATCTCCCCACAAAAAATTAAAGAAAGTTTTTAAAATTATCCTACAAAAAATTTTCCTCCGCCAGAGGGAATTTTACGTGTCGGATAAACAGGATATCATTTTAAGCGCCGCCGTCTCGCTGCGCAAAATACGCGGCCCCAGAGAAACCGGAATGACATGCTTTTCCGCGCTTAAAAAATTCACCTCATCCGGCGTAAATCCTCCCTCCGGTCCGATCAGAACCGCCGCGGGAAAAGCAATCTGATGCGCTTTCAGAGAGGGTAAATGATCCTCCCGCTCCAAAGCGGCAAATATATTGTGAGGCGCCCCACGCACCGCAACCGGCAACGGAGTCAGATCATGCACCTGCGGCAGATCAAGACGCTCGCACTGCTCGGCAGCTTCGATGATTTGTGCACGCACCCGCTCATCATTCAGTTTGCGCACGTCCGTCCGCTCGCTCAGAACGGGATGAAACTGCGTCACCCCCAACTCGACTGCTTTTTCAATCAGAAAATCCAGACGGTTCTTTTTGATCGGAGCAAAATAAAGATGGACCTCCGGAACATGCTCCGGAGGAGATTTTATCTGTGCCTCACAGATCCCCACCGCCTGCTTTTTTCCGCCCGGCAGGAGCCGCAGCAAAAACTCTCCGTCACGGTCATTAAACACCCGCACAGAAGCCCCCTCCTCCAGGCGCAGAACTGTCTTCAAATAATGCGCCTGATCGGACGTCAACGCGATATCCTGCCCGACCTGCAAACGGGAAGAGACATAGAGCCGCGGAAATTTGTGAAGATCTCTGGACATTCCGGTCATATTTGATAAAAGCGCATAAAAATGCAACAGATTTCCTTGACTTCCCCCTCCTTTTCCGGCATAACCAGAGCCAAATTACCGACATTGTTGCAAAACAAATGTCTACGGATATCCCGCACGCAGCGACTAAGACCGCCCCGTGCGGTCGTTCCGCTTTGTCGTCCCAAGAGAAATCAAGGGGCCTGATAGTAAAAAAAGAGAAAAATATGTTTGAATCTTTGAGTGAAAAATTAGGTGGGATTTTCGGCGGTCTGCGCGGCAAAGCATTGACCGAGAAAGACGTTGATCTGGCAGCCCGCGAAATCCGCGTGGCGCTGCTCGAAGCTGACGTCGCCCTGCCGGTTGTCAAGGAATTCATTGATAAAATCAAAGAACGCGCCGTTGGGGAAGCGCTGATTAAAAATGTCCGCGCTGATCAACAGGTCGTTAAAATCGTTAATGATGCGATGATTGAAATGCTCGGCGATGAAACAGCCGAGCTGGAATTCGGCCCGGCGCCGTCGGCCTATCTGATGGTCGGACTGCAAGGCTCCGGTAAAACCACAACCACGGCAAAAATTGCAAAATTCCTCACTGATAAGCAGCGCAAAAAAGTCCTGATGGCCTCGCTTGACGTGGCACGCCCGGCGGCACAGGAACAGCTAAGAACTCTGGGCGAGCAAACCGGTATTGCCACACTTGAGATCATCAAGGGGCAAAGTCCGGTTGAAATCGCCAAACGGGCCATGGAGACCGGGCGTAAGGAAGGCTATGACGTGGTTATGCTGGATACGGCGGGCCGCCTGTCCATTGACGACGTTCTGATGGAGGAGGTTGTACAAATCCGCAATGCGACCAGACCAGTAGAAACTCTGCTGGTGGTCGATGCTATGACCGGGCAGGATGCCGTCAATACCGCCAGAATTTTCCACGAAAAAATTGGAATTACCGGATCCGTCCTGACCCGGATTGACGGCGATGCCAGAGGCGGGGCCGCCATGAGCATGAAAGCGGTCACAGGACGCCCGATCAAATTGCTGGGAACTGGCGAGAAATGGGACGCGCTGGAACCGTTTCACCCGGATCGGATCGCCAGCCGCATTCTGGGCATGGGAGACATTGTGTCTCTGGTGGAAAAAGCCGCTGAAACCGTCGATCAGCAGGAAGCCGAAAAAATGGCGGCCCAGTTTAAAAAAGGGCAGTTTAACTATAATGACCTACTGGCACAAATCCGCCAGATGTCAAAAATGGGCGGCATGGGAGCCATTATGAAGATGTTGCCGGGGCTCGGCAATATGATGGGACAGCTGGAAGCGGCGGGAGTTGACGATAGCATCTTTAAAAAGCAGGAAGCCATTATCCTGTCGATGACCAAAGCTGAACGGGAAAAACCTGAATTGCTCAATGCCTCCCGCAAAAAAAGAATTGCCGCCGGGGCCGGAGTCACCGTGAACGATATTAACCGCCTCGCCAAACAACAAATGCAAATGCAAACCGTGATGAAGCGCATGAAAAAAATGGGCATGGGTGGGATGATGAAGCAGATGAAATCCCTGATGAGCGGCAAAGATGCCGCCATGGTTGATGAAGCGATGGAGGCAGAACAACAGGCCGGCGGTGGGTCTCTTCTCGGCCCGAACCCGTTTGACAAAGGCAGCGCCGGAGGTTTTGGCGGGTTAGGAGGTCTGGGCGGATTAGGGGGAGGCATGCCCCCTATGGGCGGAATGGGCATGCCCGGCCTCGCAGGCCTTGGCGGGGGCTCCAAGCGCGGAGTGACGAAAAAGATTAACAAACGAAAAAAACGCTAACGAGTTGAAGTAGGAAAGGAAAAACTACAGCCCTCAATACTGTCATCCCTCGCCGTCTGCTGCGCAGACTTCCCTCGGGATGACAAGGATAGAAAAAGTTAAAAACTGAGAAACGCTTAAGAAAGGAAAAAACTATGGCACTAAAACTCAGACTGTCCCGCGGTGGACGTAAAGATAGACCGCATTACTCGATCGTGGTTGCGGATAGCCGCAGTCCTCGTGACGGACGCTTTATCGAAAAAGTGGGCACCTATAACCCGCTTTTGAAAAAAGACGATGAAAACCGGGTAAAACTGGTTGGAGAGCGCATTACATACTGGCTCGGTCAGGGCGCAAAACCATCTGATCGCGTCGCACGCTTCCTGGGTGAGGCCGGTCTGGCCCCTATGCCGGAGCAAAGCAATAACCCGCAGAAAGCCAAACCAAAGGCCAAAGCACAGGAGCGCGAAAAAGAGCGTCTGGAAAAAATTGAAGCTGCCAAGGCCGCAGAAGAAGAAGCCAAAGCAAAAGCTGCAGCAGAAGCTGAAGCTGCCGCCGCGGCACCGGAAGCCGCAGAAGCTCCGGCCGAAGAGGCTCCCGCCACAGACGCTCCTGCTGAAAACGCATAAGAAAGTGATCCATCCCCTCCTCCGGCCAGGCCGGGAGAGGGGATTTCGCAACCATGCCGTCACCTCGTATCCTCATCGCAGAAATTGCCGCCGCTCATGGAATCAAAGGATTCGTGAAGCTGACCTATTTCGGGGAAGATATCCGCGACACAGAGGATTATAATCCTTTTTTCACAACAGAATCCGGAGCCAATACTCTGGTTTTGCAGGTTAAAAATGCAATCAAAGGCGGATATGTCGCCGCAATTGACGGGATAACCGACCGCACGCAGGCCGAGGCATTGCGCGGGACCAGGCTTTACATTGAACGTTCCAAGCTGAAACAGCCGGAAGAGAACGAATATTACCATACAGATCTTGTGGGATGTGTCGTTTTAGAAAATAATATTGAGATTGGAAAAGTAATTGCGGTAGATGATTTTGGCGCAGGCGCATTGCTTGATATCAGACCAGCCTCCGGCTCTAGCTTTTATTTGCCATTCAAAGGCGATTTTGTCGGCACGGTTGATATTGCCGCAAAAACCATTCATGTGTCCATTCCGGACGGCCTTTTGGAGGGCCGTTAGGATTTCACCCCTAATTTTCTGCTCCAACCAGATCACCCCAATGCGTCGCCACATGCTGCAAAGAAAAAGCTTCGGTCAGATCATATAAAGAAACAGGTTTATCAAGATGTTGCCCGGAGTCTCTCCCAAACGGAGCGACTACCAGATCCATCCGGCTTTTATCAGGAATATAATCCAGGCTTCCCAGCGGCAAAGAGAGTTTCACCCCGTGCTGCAAGTGGGTTGTTCCGCCGAACACATCCGTATCACTCTGATCGGTCATGGTAACAAATCCCTCCAGCTTTGCCCCGTTCTTAAAACGGTGCACAAGCCCCAGAGTGCCTCCAAGATCTTCTGCCAGATAGCGTCCCAACCGCACATGCACAGTTGTTTCCGGATGTTGTGGCAGTCGGTACCATCCCTGCACATGACCACTCAGAAGATGATCGACGCCAATTCCCTGATTAAACGCTGTCAGCGGGTTCCGCTTAAAGACCCCCCATGCTTCCGCGCCAATCGCCCAGTTTCTGCCAAAGGGACGATAGAGAAGCTCGCCCCCCGCCCCGGCATATTGCTCCTCCAGATACCCTACCGTCGCCCCGACATGAACATCCGGCCAGAGCGTTTTCAGATAAGACAAATACATACGGTCAAGCGAGACGGTTTGCCGCGCAAACAGATCAATATCGCTGCGCACCGGAAGGAAAGGCCGCCCGCGGGCCGCATTCAGATTTTGCAGATTATCCCCCAGATTAAGCCTTAGCGCCCCCCCCACCGCCCATGGTCCTGATGCCGCCCGCTGCTCCTCTATAATCAATCCGGTCCGGGACAGCACACCCTGATCTTCCTCCGACAGACTCACCTGTTGCTGCAGGATAATATGATCCGGCCACAGATTATGGGCATTTATTCCTTTATATGGCAGCCGGACCAGATGACGGTCAAACTCCGCGCTTTGCCAGATCTCGTCCGCGCTCCCCGCATGAGCCCCCAAAGCCTGCTCCAGATCACGACGGATCAGGCTCAGCCGCGCCCCCTGCAACCCGGCAAAATGCGGGAAAATCCGGAAAGTTGTGACCTCCGGAGGGGCCTGCCGCATCATATGGCGCACCGCTCGTCCGTACTGGGCCGGCGCAGAGACAGAATCTTCCACAGACAAAACGGTGTCCAGCACAGCCCCGTCCGCCGCGACAATTTCAAGAATCTGCCCATCATCGCGGGCCTCGACCGAAATGTCCTCGATTTTTCCGACTGCCGGACGCTCGGTTGTAACAGGTGGGAGAGCTCTCTTCTTAGCAGCCCGCCAGGGCCAGTCCGCAACATTGGGAGACAGGGTCATCCGTCCCATGACCTGATCTCCGCCCATCACCCCGATCCCGGCACTGAAAGAGTCAGAAGGCTGATATTGCACCCCGAGACTCCACGGGGCCGGGGCCTGAAAATTTCCGGTCGCGGCGCGCTCGGCCTGATACCGGTCCGCGTTCCAGTCCGCGGTCAGAACTAATCCCTTCACCGGCAGCTCATAGGATAGTCCGGCAAAAACTCCGACCCGCTCTCCCGTGAACCAGTCGGAGGGATCATTGGCCGTTTCATCTTCCATCGGACGGTTTTTATCAAAATGAGAAATCAGGCCAAACGGATTTTTGAAATGTCCGGCCTGCCCGAAGCGCCCCCATCCCATGCCAAGCGTTGCGTCAAATTCATTCCAGCGCTTCGACAGGGCCAGATATTCCCCGGCCATGCGCTTATGCCCGAAAGCAGATTGTAACCCCAGCGCCGCCGCCGGACGGAACGCTGTTTCATCCCACAACTGAAGTTTGGTATCAAGTCCGGGATACAGACGCTCCGGCTCTTCGAACAAATGATCTGCCTCCGCACTCTGGCGCACAGCAACATAGACATGATCGCTCATTTGCGCCCCCAAAATCCCGTGCGTATAGCGACCCATGCGGGAGAGGGTCAGATGAACCCGCCCCGTCTCGTCCGCCCGCGCATCCGGAACCGTATTCAGCCCGCGAACACCATAAAAAGTCCGGGGCTCCGCCGCCTGTGCCATAATTCCACTACAGCAGAACAAAACAAATAATGTGAATCGTATGACCATACAGGGAAAGTTTACAGGAATTAATTCCCCTGCCAAACGGCAATTTACACCGCAAGCAATGCCGCCAGATCCTGCACGTGCCGGACTTTTTCCAGCCGCAGCCCGCCGGAGGATTTAATTTTGGAATTCTGCGGAAGAACCGCCATTTTAAATCCCAGCTTTTCTGCCTCCTTAAGACGCAGATCGGTTTGCGGAGCGGCACGCACCTCGCCGCTCAACCCGACCTCTCCAAAAAAGATCGTATTTGCCGGAAATGTTTTATTGGACAGCGCGCTCATCAGGGCCGCCGCCACCGCCAGATCCGCCGCCGGTTCGGATACGCGAATGCCACCGGCCATATTCAAAAACACATCATAGCCGGAAAAATTCAGCCCGACCCGCGCCTCCAGCACTGCCAAAATCATCGCCAGCCGCCCGGAGTCCCAACCCACCACAGCGCGGCGCGGCGTTCCATAAGCGGTTGAGGCTGCAAGTCCCTGCACTTCGACCAGAACCGGGCGGGTTCCTTCCATACCGGCAAAGACCGCATTTCCGGGAATATTTTCCTGTTTCTGGGATAAAAACAGCGCCGACGGATTAGCAACCTCTTCCAGCCCCTTCTCCGCCATTTCAAACACGCCGATTTCGTCGGTTGGGCCGAAACGGTTTTTAACGGCGCGCAAAATCCGGAACTGGTGCCCGCGGTCACCTTCAAAATATAACACCGTATCCACCATATGCTCCAGAACGCGAGGACCGGCAATCTGACCGTCCTTGGTCACATGCCCGACCAGAAACAGAATGATATTCTTTTTCTTGGCGGTCCGGATCAATTCCAGAGCCGACGTCCGCACCTGCGTCACCGTTCCGGGGGCGCTATCAATATTATCGACAAACATGGTCTGGATCGAATCAATGACCACCAGATCAATCGCCCCGTCCATTGCACTCAGAATATCGCGGACGCTGGAAGACGCCGCCAGCGCAATATTCACATCCGCCAGCCCCAGCCGCCCCGCCCGCATGCGGATTTGATCGACCGCCTCCTCGCCGGAGACATACAGGCAGGCCTTCCCCTGCCGGGCCAACGCGCACACGGCCTGTAGCAGCAGAGTCGATTTCCCGATCCCCGGATCTCCGCCGATCAGCATCGCCGCGCCGCGCACCAGTCCGCCGCCGGTGACGCGGTCCAGCTCGCCAATTCCGGTTTTTTCCCGCGGCAAAATTTCGCTCTGGCTTTGCAGGTCATGAATTTCAAGTTTGCCGCCGCGCCCCTTGCCGTTGCCGACCACGCTCAATCCTTTGGGAACGACCGCATCCGAGGCCTCTTCAAGCAAACTGTTCCATGCCCCGCAGGAATCGCACTTGCCCGCCCAGCGGGAAGACACCGCACCGCAATTCTGGCACACATAGGAAAGACGAGACGATTTGACCATGCGCTATTCTAGGGGCTCCCCCCGGAAAAGTCGAGGATGGATTATCGTGATGGCATAAAGTCATCGGGGAGGCGGTACAAATGCTCACAGCCTCCATTAGGAGACTGCGCATCCTTTTCTGCTGTTATGCGCAGAATGCCATCAGGTATCTGATATTCATCAGAAAGTATCTTGATCGCTTTCGATACCCCCTTTTTTATACTCTCAAGATCCATAAGAGCAAGCTCAAGGTCTTCGGATAAGTCCTGCCCACTTAATAGGTTTCGTAAATTACTATCAATATCCTCTACAAAATATCTTGTCACAGCCAGTTGATGCAAAAGTTCATCACCTTTGACCATCAGCTCGCCTTTCTTAGAAGAAAGGAGAAGCAATGCAAGAATCCGCTGTTGTTTGCCAAGAGGATCTCCAAATGCATGAGTTAATGCATCAGAAAAAGCTACGTAAGCATCTGTCTTTTTCAGACGTTCCAAATCACTTCCGATTTCCGCTTGCATTTCTTTGGGAAAAAAAGGCATCATTTTTTGAATTGTAGCCGACTTAAACGCTGATACAATAACATATGAACCCGTGCCATCCTTTTTCTTAAGATCGGTAAGCTCTTCAGCCAGAGCTCTGGCATGATCTTCTGAAAGATCGACATGTTCGTCATCCTCATATGCTCTCACGGCTTCTAATAACTCAGGCTTATCATGTAAATAATAACCTATAAAGCGACGCTGCTCTGGTATCATCTCTTTTTGGGGCATTTCCATTGTCAGACGCTGTTGCAACATCGGGGATGCATACTTGAAAAAGGAGTCAAAAAATTGCTCCCCTTCACATCCTTGAGTTGCCTCCCAAAAAGCGGCTTTCAGTGTGGTATTCAACCCACCCTGCTTAAGACGATCAGAAGCGTACTGCATTTGCGTTAAAATTTTGTCAATACGCCGAGCTGTGACTTTCTTTGATGACATTCATCCCTCTTAATTTTTTTGAAAGCTTAATTTCCATATCCAAAAATAATTTGAACCCATCATGCCACAAAGCATCGGAGAAATTCAAGTTTTTCTTGAGGATAAAATCAGGAAAGGTCCCTGTTCAGAGCGAATAAAATATGTTTAGATGAACAGGCTGTTTATAAAACATTGGGAAGTAGAAATAGATAGAGACATCTCCAAATCCCGTCATCACACGCCTTGTGCGTGTAATGACGGAGACATGAAGATTTGAACGCACACTGTCCATATTTACATACCAATACCACTTATAAAGCCGATTTATAAAAAGGAGATTGAATTATGCCGTTTATTGTTCCCGTTCTGATTCTGCTGGGGATTTTTCTTTTTGCCTGCGTCAAAATCATCAAGGAATATGAGCGCGGCGTGATTTATACTCTGGGGAAATTTACCGGTATCGTGAAGCCCGGTCTGCGCCTGATCGTCCCCGGACTCCAGCAGATGACCAAGGTTGATATGCGCGTGCGCACCGAAGACGTCCCCGCGCAGGATGTGATCTCCCGCGATAACGTATCCGTCCGGGTCAGCGCCGTTGTCTATTACCGGGTGGTCGATCCGGGCAATGCGATCAACGCGGTGGAGGATTTTCTGTACGCAACCGCCCAGCTGGCACAGACGACCCTGCGCTCTGTTCTGGGGAAACACGAGCTGGATGACATGCTGTCCAACCGCGACCAGTTGAACCACGACCTGCAGGAATTGCTGGATCATCAGGCCGAAGGCTGGGGAATCAAGGTCACCAATGTTGAGATTAAACAGGTCGATATTGACCCCTCTATGATCCGCGCCATTGCCAAGCAGGCCGAAGCCGAGCGGGAGCGCCGCGCCAAGATCATCAATGCCGAAGGGGAATTTCAGGCCGCCAAGCAGCTGGACGAAGCGGCGGCCATTCTGGCCAACCGCCCGGAGACAATGCAGTTGCGCTATCTCGGTACTTTGAATGATTTCGTCAATGCCAAGGGCAGCACGATTGTGCTTCCCTTCCCGATGGATTTGCTCAAAGGCATTTCAGAAAAAGTAACTTCCAGCAAAAAATAGATCATGATCCACATCCCCTTCACCGCTCCCACCCCTCCATTTGACATAGAAAAATTTTCTATGGACCGGAATCTGGCGCTGGAAGTCGTGCGCGTGACGGAAGCGGCGGCTCTGGCCGCATCAAAACTGGTGGGGTGCGGCGATGAAAAAGCCGCCGATCATGCCGCCGTGGAAGCCATGCGCGAAGCCTTCAATTCCCTGTATATTCAGGGGCGGGTCGTCATCGGCGAAGGGGAACGTGACGAAGCCCCCATGCTATATATCGGTGAGGAAGTCGGACTCGGCAAAGGCCCCCGGATTGACATCGCCCTTGATCCTCTGGAAGGGACCTCTATCGTGGCCAGAGGCGGCCCCAATGCTCTGGCGGTCGTTGCGATGGCCGATGAAGGGGGCTTTCTGAATGCGCCGGACACCTATATGGAAAAAATCGCCGTCGGCCCCGGTTTTTCAAAAAATATCCTCGATCTGGACGCGCCGCTTGCCGATATTTTGCAAAAACTTGCCGCTGAAAAAGGCGGGCAGGTCAAGGATTTGAACGTTTGCATTCTTGACCGGCCCCGCCATGAAGACCTGATAACGCAGGTGCGCCAGGCCGGAGCGCGCATTTGCCTGATTTCAGATGGCGATGTCAGTGCGGTGATTGCCTGCGCCGAGGCGGAGAGCGGTATTGACCTGTATGTCGGCACCGGCGGTGCGCCCGAAGGCGTGCTGGCGGCGGCAGCTCTGCAATGCACCGGCGGGCAAATGCTGGGGCGTCTGGTCTTCCGGAATAATGACGAGATCGCCCGCGCGGAAAAATGGGGCATTCGCGACCTAAAAAGAATTTACACCCAGGACGATATGGCCGCCCCCGGAAACGTCATGTTCGCGGCAACAGGCGTCACAGACGGCCCCATGCTCAAAGGCGTGCGGCGCTTCCCCGGCGGAGCCGTCACCCACTCCATCGTCATGCGCTCGAAATCCGGCACCATCCGCCGCATCGAAGCCCACCATAACTTCCACCGCAAAACCGGGTTCTCGGCGGTGGATAGTTAAGAGGCTAAATGATTTTAACGTCAACAATGTGCTGTAATGCCTTAATATCCTCACAAGAAGCCTGCCAGAAATCACCAACAGAAGAAAACCCCTGTTTTTGATAGAAATTGGAAACCATCTCATTTTTAAGTGTCCGTACATAGTATCCACGCAGAAACTCGCACCCGTAAGTCTGAGAGATATTTGCCAATGCCGTTAAAAAGGCAACTTCTGCATCTCGGCCCAAAACCCGACAACTCATCAAAAAAGTATCGATGATGCCGATATTGTGTTCTTTTTTAACAATTGCAACTCCCACCAACCCATAGTCGCCATACTTATCCTCAAGAGTCATCCCTACAATAATATACTTTCCAGAGGCGACCAAAGCTTGAATTTCTTCCTGAGAGCGCCGTATAGTTGTCAGATTGAATTGGTTCGTTTTATTAATTAATTGCACAATGCGCTGCACATGCTGATCCTGCATCTGAAATACAGACATCTGTAAATTAAGCGACAATTTATAATCATCTTCGGACAAAACCTCCTGAAGGCGTTGCCGTTGCTCCGTTGCCTGTATACGACTTGTCCGCAAAAGATCTTCCTCCGTAATACTTTCCATATCAAATATATCTTCTGTTTGTAAAAAAGTCGGAAGATCCGTAATTTCTTCAGGGACCTGCAAACACGTTACCATTGGCAACCGTTCCTTTACCTCACCAATCTCTTTACCTGAATCATCAATAAACACAATTGAATCAAGACCAATGTTTAATTTTTTGGCAATATTCTTAAGGCTTTCAACTTTTGAGTTCCAATGCACCTCAAAAGCGACAAAATCCTCTCGCTTGAGAAGCATTTCATCATGCTGATCCAGTACACTAAAAAAATCAGCTTCATTATTCTTGCTGGCTATCGCTAACAAAATACCTTTTTTTTGAAGAAATGATAAAGATTTCTGAAAATCTTTGTATACCCTTCCAGGGAAATCATTCCCTAGATGAATGCCTGACAACCCGTCTTCTCCAACAACCCCTCCCCACAACGTATTATCCGCATCCAGAACAATGCATTTCTTTGCGGGTAATGTTTGCAGACAAATGATACGTCCGACTTGTCTGGCCAAAAGCTCCCAAAAACGCTCACTCCAGGGTTGCCGATAAAGATACCATTTCCGGGCGTCATAAGCCTGATCCTGTCCGATCTTGAGTAAAATTGAATGCGTATCAAGATGATGAATACTCCCCCTATTCTCTAACAAGCCCAGCCAGAACACTCGAAGATGATCGACAGAAACAGATGCAGGATTAGGCGTAACAGAAAGAAGATCGTTTGAAAAATCAACAGGACAGGCCGGAAGCGTTACAATGAGCGTACCAGAAAAATTTTGACGTAAAATAGATACGGACTCCGCCAAATCGCCCAGTACCTTATGAATTTTCTCCCAATCAGATAAAGGAGACCCCAGAAGGTCTTCCAATCTCCAAGATAAAAAAATAATATCCGGGGAACCGCCAAACACTTGTTCGTGCTGCCTGCAAACCTGATGAATCTGGTTAAACGGGGCTACCTGAACACCAGAAGATTTCATACCCCTCCGAGCCAGATATTTTTGCAGATGAGGAACCAGAGGATCCCCCGTTACACTGGCTGAAATCCCAATTCTGAAACCAGCATCTTCAACCATGTACGAATCCAGATTTTTTAGATATCAATATTTTTTCCCTGCAGCACAGCACGAACCTTGGCGATGCTGTCCATACTGACAATTTCCTTAGTTGATAACCGAACGTCAAATGTCGTCTCGATAGCGGCAATCAAGTGCATAGCCGTCAAGCTATCCCATTGCCACGTATTCTTGGGGGATGTCTCATCATTAAGCATATCCTCCGAAATCTCTAAAATATCCGCAAAAAGCGCAATGAGTTTATCTGACATAACCTCTCCTCATCCATTATCCCAAACTTCTATGGAGAGCAGCATAAAGAATCATTTCGAACAAAACAACATGGATCACATATATTTCTAAACTTTTTCGTCCTATAAAACTAACGGTTTTTTCAATCAGATCGCGAGGGCGCCGACGAATAGAATTCATCAAAAGTGTTCTAAAATCATACAAAAGAATCATTGTCACGGCGGTCCCGGTGATAATAATCATTAACTCCAGCTGAGAAAAATGAAAAACCACCTGTGTAAAAAAGATATAACCAATTGTCGCAAAAATAAAATAGTGGTCAGGATCAACAATATGCTTGGCTTCATCTCTATTTCTGTTGATCCAACCTGCCATTGCCATTGTGAAAGCAATCGTCCCATATTCAAAAAAATGATTGGCGACAGGCGACAACACCACGAAAAGAATACTAAAGAACCAAAACCAGAATTTGCTTCGTAACAATAGATACATTATCGGATCAATCAAGGCCCTCACCAGGATAAATGTACCCAGAACATTTATCCATATATCATGATACAAGAGAAGGTGCGTCCCCATGACGACAATAGCACCAAACCACATCAAAAAATCAGATTTTCGCCCAACATTATAACCAATCAGTACAAGAAAAGTAGGCACCAGGATTCTATCCGGTATCCGCAACCACAGAGCGTCTGGATAGAAATAATAAAACACATGCCCCGCAACCATAGAGACAACCGTTATTGCCAAAAGTGTATAAGCTGTTAGATTATGGTACATATTTAGTTTATATACTATCCGGATAAATACCGTATAATTTTTTAAATACAGAGATTACATATCATGACTAAAATCGATACTCTAAAGAGTTTCCCCCAATTGAGCGCTTTTTCAACAGATCTGCTTCAAATATGGCCAGAACATGAAACGGCCCTACGGCGTGGATACACACAATTATCCGACGAAGAAATTAAGGAACTAGAAAAAATTGCACTGTTTGCGGTAAAAATAATAAAAGACAACCTTAAATCCTATCTCGCAGATTACCGATGGATGTGTGAGCGTTTCCAAGAGGAACAACTTTATTTCCATAGACATCATTCCTACCGTTTAAACACCATTCAGGAAGCAAAGGAAAAAGTGTATGATGACCCTCAATATATGGGAAAATATGTACATGGCATACTAATGTCTCAATTTTTCTGGCCCAATCATGCAAAAGCGTTTTGTTTATATTCAATTAAATTTTTGCACATGAACCCAGATAATTACCAACATCTGGATATTGGTCCTGGTCATGGCTTATTTCTGTTATTGGCCGCACTAACTGACCGTCATGGCGCACTCGAAGCATGGGATATCAGTGCAACCAGTCTGGCCGCGACCAAACAGTCATTAAAAACTATGGGCATCACGGAAAATATTAATGTGAGAGAACAGGATGTTCTGGAAGATAGCGGTATAAGAAACAAGTATGACAGTGTCATTTGTAGCGAAGTTCTGGAACACACGGAAAACCCTGAAAAAGGACTTGAACATATTTATAAGATCCTTAAACCCGGTGGGCGAGCTTTTATAAACGTCCCCGTCAATAGCCCGGCTCCGGATCACATCTTTCTCTGGAGATCACCGGAAGAGGTAAAAAATTTGTACTTGAACAAAGGCTTTGAAATAGAAGAATTTCACGAATTTCCAGCAACAGGGATTAGTCTGGAAAAAGCGAAGCGCTTGAATCTGGATATTTCCTGCGTCGCAATTTTGAAAAAACCTCTATAGAAGCCCCTGCAAAAGGTTGCAATTTTACAAAACCGTCATTCTGAGCATAGCGAAGAATCTTCTTTTTCAATAATTCCAAATCCTTCTCCTGCGGCTCAGGATGACGATTCTGGACTTTTGCAGAGGCTTCAATAATTCAAAAAACGCCATAAGCTTTAACATACATAAAAATAAGCAGGTGAACGACATAAATTTCCAGTGTCCGGCGGCCGGTCAGGAAGAGCGGATATTTCAACAGCCTCGCAATCGGGTTTTTGACCGGAAGGTCGGCCGGCTTGAAGGAGAACAGTAAAAAGCTTTGACACAGCAGCAAAACCGTCATCAACCCGGCATTTACTGTCTCGAAGCGGAATTCGTGCCACATGCCCAACGCATAGGCGAGCGTGGTTAAAAGGATAAAAATCCTGATATCTTTGGAAGACAGGGTTGGAATGTTTGCGCGGTTGCGCGCCAGATATCCCATCATCGCAAACAGAACCCCAAAGGTTCCATATTCCAGAAAGAAAATACTCGGCAAGGCCAATAAAGCAAACAGCCAGAACATGCCAAATAAGGTTTCGAAATTCCGCACCGCACGGGCCATCACCACCTCAAGGATGGCGCGGATCAACAAAAAATCAAACAGAATATTTAACGGCAAAAACCCGTGCCCCTGCCGAATCCACATCCCGCCAAACAGCAAAACCGCGCCCCAGATCCATAGGCGCAGCTCCAGCTTGCGCGTCCTGGCATATCCGATCAGAAAAAACCAGATCGGTGCAGAGAGCCGCCCGATGAGACGCAGTTCCTCAATGTGAGGAAAAAAGAAAAACCCCAGATGGTCGATCACCATCAGAATAATCGCAAAGGTTTTCAGCAGATCATATGAGGTCATATGAGACGAAAGATCGGTACGAAAAATATTCACGGAGGCCCTGTTACGCATTTTCACCCTCCTTATATAGCAGTCTTCTTGAAGCCTGTAACTGTTATCTTCCTCTATTTGCTACAAAAAACTCTGGGGATCAATATCGACCGAAACCTGAACGGCGGCGGGAACTTTCACCTCTCCCAGCCAGTGCCGCAGGGTTTTTTGAATATGCAGGGATTTATCGGCGATGACCAGCAATCTGTAGCGGAATTTATTCCTTATTTTCGAGAGCGGGGCCGGGGCCGGGCCCAATACTCTGATCTGCGCCGTCTGCGGGGCTACGGCAGAGATCTGCCGGGCGATCTCCAGAGTTTGCGCCTCATGCGTGCCACTGACAATCAAGGCGCTCAGACGACTATAGGGGGGCATGTGCGCGGCTTCCCGCATGGCCGCTTCTGCCTGCAAAAATCCGTCCCGCGCCCCCGCCGCCAGAGCCTGCATCACCGGATGATCCGGCATCCACGTTTGCAGAAACACCCGTCCCGGGTCATGTGCCTCCAGAGATTCACGCCCGGCACGTCCGGCAACCTGATGTAATAAGTGATAGGTTTTCTCGGTTGCCCGCAGATCGCCACCTTCCAGCCCCAGATCCGCATCAACCACCCCGACACAGGTCAGCTTGGGAAAATGGTGCCCTTTGGCAATAATCTGGGTTCCGATAATAACGTCAACCTCGTGATTTCTGATCCGCGTCAGCGCAGCTTTCAGCACATCATGATTTTCGCTCATATCGCTTGCCAGCACTTCAATGCGCGAGTCGGGAAAATATTCCTTCACTTCCTCGGCAATGCGCTCCACACCTGGCCCGCACGGTGCCAGACTCCCGGAATCGCCGCACACGGGGCAAACCTCCGGATAAGGCTTGCTGTAATCGCAGTGGTGACAACACAAAATACTTTTGTGCCGATGCTCGGTCAGCCATGCCGAACAGCGCGGACACTCAAAACGATGCCCGCAACTGCGGCACAGGGTCAGAGGGGCATATCCGCGGCGATTCAGGAATAAAAGCCCCTGCTCCTTGCGGGTAAGAGCCTCCTGCAGGGCTGTTCGTAAAATATCAGACAGAAAATGCCGCGAATCCGGAGGTTTGTGGTCACGCATATCGACAATATCAATCTGCGGCAATTGCGCACCGCCAAAGCGCGCCGGAAGTTCCAGATGCTGATATCGTCCTTCCCAGACATTTTGCATCGTCTCCAGAGATGGTGTGGCGGAGACCAATATAATAGGAATTTTTTCAAGATGTGCGCGTAGCACCGCCATATCCCGCGCATGATAAATGACCTGCTCTTCCTGCTTATAGGCCGGATCATGTTCCTCATCAACGATAAGAACACCCAGTGACGGGAACGGCAAATGCAGGGCCGAACGCGCCCCCACCACGACTTTTGTGCGTCCCGTGCACACGCCCCGCCATGTGTGCCGCCGCTGGGCAGGAGTCAGGGCGGAGTGCCACAAAGCCGGCGCACAGCCAAACCGTTGCTGAAACCGGTCCAGAAACGCATTGGACAGCGCGATCTCAGGCAACAGAATCAACACCTGTTTTTCCTGTCTTAACGCTTCTGCGACGGCTTCAAAATAGACTTCCGTCTTGCCGGAGCCGGTGACCCCGTCCAGCAATGTGCAGGAATAGGACGCTTGTCTGACACTGGTGCTCAGAGCCTGCGCGACCGTATCCTGCGCCGGAGATAGCTCGCAATATCCACGCGCCGGATCGGGGAATTCACAGGGCGGCGGCGATGTCACCGTTATTTTTTCCAGAAAATTATTCCGGAGCATGGTTTTCAGCATCCCGGCAGAGCATCCGGTTGCCGCCGTAATTTGCACCGTTGTGCGGGCCTCCCCTCCCTGCAGAAAAGCCATAACCTGCCGGTATTTCTCAGGGATATCTGTCTGCGCCAATGCCCGATAGGCAGATATTCCTTTTTCAGAATCGAACGCGGCCGGAGCAGATAACGTCATCTTCAGCACCGCTCCCAGCGGCGATAATGTATAATCCGCCAGCCGGTCAATGAATTTGCGCTGAGACCCGCTCAGAGGCGGAAGATCATATATTTCCAGAATTTCTTTCAGTGCTCCTGTTGCCGGGGGAAGATCTTCCTGTTCCCACACAACCCCAAAAACCGTGCGGCTATGAAGGGGAATGCGGACAAATGTTCCCGGCTCCGGCAACGCACTCCCTTCCGGCAGCGCATAACTATATGCCTTGCCGACATACGCCGCAGGCAGGACAGAAACCACTTTCCGCTCTTGCAAAAACAGATCAGGAATGCTCATATAGGCCAGCATAATCAAAAAGAACGGAAGACGACACATGAAATTTTTTGCAGATACCTCGGACCTGAACGATATCAAGGATCTGGCGAGTACCGGCCTGCTGGACGGCGTCACCACCAACCCGACCCTGATCGCCAAAAGCGGTCGCGAATTTCTCCCTTTGATCGCAGAGATTTGCAAAATCGTTGAAGGTCCGGTCAGCGCCGAAGTCGCCGCGACGGATTTTGAAACCATGATGAAAGAAGGCGAAAAACTCGCAGAGATTGCGCCGAATATCGCTGTTAAGGTCCCCCTGACCGAAGCCGGATTGAAGGTTTGTAAAGAGCTTTCAGATAATGACGTGATGGTCAATGTCACCCTGTGTTTCTCCGCCGGACAGGCGATTCTGGCGGCAAAAGCCGGAGCAACCTTTATTTCTCCGTTTGTCGGACGCCTGGATGATATCGGACAGGACGGTATGCAATTGATTGAGGATATCGTTACGATCTACGACAATTACTCTTTTGGAACAGAAGTTCTGGTTGCCTCCATCCGTCACCCGATGCATATCATCGACAGTGCCCGGATCGGCGCGGATGTTGTGACCTGCCCGCCGGATGTCATCCGCAAACTCTACAAACATCCTCTGACCGACAAAGGACTTGCCGCCTTTGTGGAAGACTGGAAAAAAACCGGTCAGAGTATCCTGTAAAAAGACGCGGGAATTAAGAAAATTTTCTTAGTTCCTGCTTCTCATATCAGGAAATATTTGATATACTATGTCTCTTAAAAAAAATAGTTAAGTTATTGATATTGCAATGGATGATGAAGAGCAACTGCGCGAACTCCTGATTGAAAAGGAGCAGAAGCACAAAGATCTGGATGAAACAATCGAGCGGCTGCTGGATACGGCTCCGGTCAATCTTTTACTGGTCCAGCGCATGAAGAAGGAAAAGCTGCAACTAAAAGATGAAATTTCCCGCCTGAAAAGCGCCCTGCTTCCGGACATCATCGCATGACCTTTTCCGAATCCTCCCCGCTTGTGTCCGTTATTATGGGTTCTCAGTCAGATTACCCGACCATGGAGCAAGCAACGCTCATCCTGCAACAGTTTGAAATTCCACATGAGATCCGGATTGTCTCCGCACACCGCACACCGGAGCGGCTTTTTTCCTTTGCCAGATCCGCAGAAGAGCGCGGATTAAAAGTGATTATTGCCGGAGCCGGCGGCGCGGCCCATTTGCCGGGAATGGTCGCCAGCCTGACATCTGTGCCGGTTCTGGGCGTCCCGGTCGAGAGCAAAGCGCTGAAAGGCATGGACAGCCTGCTTTCAATTGTGCAAATGCCGGGCGGCATCCCCGTCGGAACCTTCGCCATTGGCACCGCCGGAGCCAAGAATGCCGCTCTGTTCGCCGCCTCCATTCTGGCGCTGGAAGATGACGTCCTGTCCGAAAAACTGACATCCTGGAAACAGGCGCAAACCGCCTCGGTCGCCGAAACCCCGTGATCCACAGAAAATTCAGGACTTTTTTACGCAAATATTGTAAGATGGAGCAGATGTCCAGACTAATCCTCGGATTTGCGATGCTTTTGATGGTCACGCCTATTCTGACGTGTGCCATGCCGTTCTGC
>JACKIP010000008.1 GCA_020638395.1 Rhodospirillales bacterium | reverse complement strand
ATATGGGCGGGCAGGGCGGCGGGGGATAAAATCGACATGTACCAGATGTAATCGCGGCATGAACAAAAAACAAGGAATTTCAAATGACGACGGGTGATATCAAGCATAAAAAAACAATCGGGGAAAAGTTAAAGCCGCATCTGGGGGAAAAAGATCCCGACGGGTTGCAGGTCTCGATGGCGGGGCGCTTGCGGAACTATCTGCTGGCGGGAATTCTGGTTTCGGCTCCTCTGGGAATTACAATTTATCTGGTCTGGATGTTTTTGCTGTTTATGGATGGAACGGTCGCCGAGCTCATCCCGCAGAAATATAACCCCAATCACTATTTGCCTTTTTCCGTTCCTGGCTTTGGGCTGCTGATTGCGCTGCTGTTTTTTATCTGTGTCGGGTGGCTGGCGCGGAATTTTCTGGGGCGGATGATTATCGGGATTTATGAATATTTCATGAACCGGATGCCGGTGGTCCGGCATATCTACGGGGCGATCAAACAGATTGCTGAAACGATCATGGCGTCACAGTCTCAGGCATTCCGTGAGGTGGTCATGCTGGAATATCCGCGCAAAGGGGTCTGGTCGATCGGATTTGTGACCAACCGCAGTGAAGGAGAAATCCAGCGCGTGACAAAAGAAGAGATGATTAACGTGTTTGTCCCGACCACACCGAACCCGACCTCCGGCTATCTGCTTTTTGTACCGAAGAAGGAGCTGCACTACCTGCATATGAGCGTCGAGGAAGGGGTCAAGCTGGTCGTGTCTGCCGGTATTATTGTCCCGCCGGATCACGGCATGGAAAAGTATCATCATGTGACGGATGATTCCGATACGCTATAGAGATGGCTGTGGGATGTGAAATCCTCGAAAGGGGCCGCATCTGTGCCGGTCATCCAGACCTGAGAGGGATAGGTTTTCAGTAAACTGGACAGAGTTGCGCGGCGGGACGGGTCGAGGTGCGCAACAATTTCATCCAGCAGTAGCAGCGGTGCCTGTGCATGTTCTTCCCGGAGCAGGCGGGCATGCGCGAGAATAATGCCGATCAGGAGGGCTTTTTGTTCGCCGGTGGAGCAGTGCATGGCGGGCATGGATTTCTTTGTATAGTAGGCAAGAAAATCGCTGCGGTGAGGGCCGAGGGCCGTGGTGCCGCTTTCCACATCGGATATACGGTTTTGTGCCAGCCGGGTGCGGAACTGGTCTTCGACCCGGAGGGCGCTGTCATGGGCCAGAGCGGTTTCGATGTCGCCGGATATCTCCAGCGTGGCCTGTGGAAAGCTTTGTTGTTCCTCCTCTGTTGCCGCAATATAGGCCTGCTGTAGTTTGTCGCAGAATGTCCGGCGGGTGGCGCAGATGGACAGGCCGGTTTCGGCGATCTGGGTCTCTATTCCCGTGAGCCATACGGGATCAGAATATCCCTGTTTGAGGAGCTTCATACGTTGCCGTAGCGCGTTTTCATAGCGCGTCAGCCGGCCCATATGCGCCGGATCGAAGGTATAAATCAGGCGGTCGAAAAAGCGCCGTCGCGCCGATTTTTCATCCAGAAACAGCCGGTCCATCTGCGGAGTGAGCCAAAGGCAGGACAGCCACTCTCCCAAAGCGCTCTGCGTTTTGACGGGGGCACCGTTCACATGAATGAGCTTTTTATCCGTCTCCGGGTCCCGGCCAATTCCAACCCGGACCGGGCCGTAATAACTGTCCAGCTTTGCGTGAATACTCCAGCCTGCGGCTTGGGTTTTGTCGTCATGTTTATTTTGAATTTCCGCAGGTTTTGCCCCGCGCAACCCGCGTCCGGGCGACAGCAGGGAGAGAGCCTCCAGAATATTCGTTTTGCCCGCACCGTTCGGACCGGTGAGAATAATATTTTTCTTTTCCGGCACAGGCAGCTCAAGCGTTGTGTAGGAACGAAAATGGTTCAGGTGCAGGGCGGTGATATACGGCACAATCAGGTGATCTTTTTTAAGGGCCTATTATGAAAGTTATTTCATCTTTGTGCAAAGGAGATGTACACTATTCCCATGGAAAAATATACCTTTCTTGCCTCCAGTGCACGTAAAGCACAAGCTGCGAAAAAAAAGCTTCTGTCGTTATATGACAATGTGACACTTGAGCAGGCGGATAAAGTAATTGTTCTGGGGGGCGATGGGAGCATGCTTGAGGCCTTGCATGAAACGCTCACGCAGACACAGCCGGTCTATGGTCTGAATTATGGGTCTTTCGGGTTTTTGATGAACCCGCCGGAAGAAGCACATTTTGAGACATTGCCGGCGCGGCTGGCAGCGGCGCATCAGACAGATATTTATCCGCTTCGGATGCGGGCCACTGATAAGTATGGCAAGATGTATGAAGCTGTTGCGTTTAACGAAGTGTCTTTGTTCCGGGAGCAGCGGCACGCGGCGAAAATGAAAATAGCCGTCAACGGGATCGAACGGATTTCTGAACTGGTCTGCGACGGTGTGATGGTGTCAACTCCGGCGGGTAGTACCGCGTATAATTTCTCTGCGGGCGGGCCTATTTTACCTCTGCGGGCAAACCTGCTGGCTTTAACGCCCATCAGCGCATTCCGTCCGCGCCGCTGGAAGGGGGCGCTTTTGCCGCAGGATGTGACAGTTGATATCGACATCGTTGAGCCAGGTCATCGTCCGGTCAGTGTCACTGCGGATTTCCGCGAGTTCCGTGATGTTGTGAGCGTCACCATCTATCAATCAAAAGACCTTCACAAAACCCTGATGTTTGACCCCGATCATGCTCTGGGAGATCGAATCCTCAAAGAACAGTTTGTGATCTGATGGATTCTGAGCCGCAAAGTAAGACGACGTATAAGAACCTCTACCAAAACCTGTAGCGCTATAAAACCGTCATTCTGAGCGCAGCGAAGAATCTTTTTATATAAGCACGAAGAAGCGAAGACACGAAGCAATTGAAAAAAAATCTTCGTTCCTTCGTCACTTCGTGTTTAAAAAGGGTTAAACCGCAGAGGCGCAGGGTACACAGAGAATGCCTTGCGCCCTTTGCGCCTTCTTTGCGTCCATGGCGTTAACGAGGCAGGTTCAACGATCCGTGCTCTAAGCGGCGCAGCACCGGTTTTCTGCGATTCCGATGGTGTAATCTTCGATCACCGGATTGGCGAGCAATTTTTCGCACATCTCTTTCAGGGCGGCATCCGGAGTGTCATCCGGGACCTCCAGTGTAATCAGTTTTCCGACGTGAACATCGCCCACCCCTGCAAATCCCAGAGAATGAAGAGCTCCGGAAATGGCTTTTCCCTGCGGATCGAGGACGCCTTTTTTCAGGGTGACGGTAACGGTAATTTTTTTCATGATAGACCTTGTTCAAGTAAGTTTTGAAAAAATGGAATAGGGGGGGCAGGATTATATTTTTCGGGGGCCTTTATTCGGAGCGTTGCGGTTAATGCCGCGCAGGCGGCGCTGGCGGGAGAGTTCGTTTTCGATTTCGTCCAGTCCTGCGGCAATCTGTTCATTGATATTGCCGCCTTCTATGATGCCGCCCTTTGGGATCAGTCCCAGACGTTCGGCGACCTGTTGATAGGCTTCGACCAGCCCGCCCAGATCTTCCCGGAAGCGGTCTTTATCCATCTTTTCATTGGTATCCAGATCCCACAAGCGGCAGTTATCCGGAGAAATTTCATCTGCCAGCAGCAGGTATAATTCCCCCATATCACCATACAGACGGCCAAATTCAAGCTTGAAATCAACCAGACGCAAATTGATTCCGGCAAATAATCCGCTCAGGTAATCATTGATGCGCCAGCTCATCGCCATCATTTCTTCCAGCTCCAGAGGATCGGCCCAGCCAAAGGCAAAAATATGATCCTCTGTGACCAAAGGATTTCCCAGCTCTTTGTTTTTTAAATAAAATTCGACGATCGGACGCGGCAGAATCGTTCCTTCTTTTATATTCAGGCGTTTGGCCAGCGAGCCGGCTGCCGCGTTGCGGATGACGACTTCCAGAGGGACAACTTCGACCTCCCGGACCAGTTGTTCGCGCATATTGATGGATTTCAAAAAGTGCGTGGGAATGCCCATCGATTCCAGCCGGGTCATGATATAGGCGGAGATGCGGTTATTCAGCACGCCCTTGCCCGGAAGAACCGCGTGTTTTGCTCCGTTATCTGCCGAGGCATCATCTTTAAAGTACTGAATAATTGTGCCCGGCTCCGGTCCTTCAAAAATGGTTTTGGCTTTGCCATCGTAGAGCATTTTGCGTCGTGCCATGCCGCCTTGTCTTTCGTCTGGTGAATTATTTTTTGATTTATAGCGAGCTATGACTTGAAAAGCAATTGTTGACTGTATATTTATAAGGAAACTATTCATAACTTTTACGTTACAGGAAAAAAATGTCCCAGTTCGAAGATCGCAAAGATGCATTTGAAGAAAAGTATGCGCATGATGCCGAAATGAATTTCAAGGCGGAAGCCCGTGCCTGCAAGCTCTTTGGATTATGGCTGGCAGGAGAGCTGGGGCTGGGAAGCGCGGATGCAGAGGCCTATGCCAAGGGGGTCGTCGCGGCAAATATCGAAGAGCACGGGTTTGATG
Organism: Rhodospirillales bacterium; assembly: GCA_020638395.1. Taxonomy (GTDB): domain Bacteria; phylum Pseudomonadota; class Alphaproteobacteria; order Micavibrionales; family Micavibrionaceae; genus JACKIP01. Next base: position 77,134 of record JACKIP010000008.1, on the reverse strand, counting down.
ATGTTGTGCGCTATGTTACACCCGATATTGAAGATAAGGGCCTAAGTATTGATGCGAACATGATTTTGCACAAGCTGGCGCAGTTTTTAGTGGAAGCCAAGGCTCAGCTAATGACCGAGGCGTGATATAAGCGTCTCCAAATAACTTTAAGACACTTTCTCGGTGCCGTCATCACACGCCTGTGTGCGTGTGATTCCTATTGATTTTTCACCACAGAGGCACGGAGGGCGCAGAGGTTTTTACAAAAACAGAAAGAGCTTTGTTTTATAGTAATTCCGTTTAAAAATAGGACATTCGTCATTCCCCGGATTTTCGTAGAAAATCCTAAGGGAATCCACAAATATCAATGGATTGCCTTAAAACTATTTAGAATGACTATAGTATTAGGATTAAATACCTAAAACAGGGTCGAGACTGCTGCTTTGACGCGGTCCTTGACGGAGCGATTGAGATCCGGCCATTGGAACGTTTGGCCGGTAATCATTTCATAGGCCTGTACATACATATCGGAGGTCTGGAGTCGGACATCATCGGGAATTGCCGGAATGGCGTCATGATAGGGATCGCATTGCGACACAACCCAGCGCCGGATAAAATCTTTATCAAAACATTTCGGAGGGGTGCCGGCGGCAAAGCTTTGCGGATAATCTTCCGTAAACCAGTAGCGGCTGCTGTCCGGGGTGTGGATTTCATCAGCCAGAATAACATTGCCTTCGGCATCAATACCAAATTCATATTTTGTATCAACCAGAATCAGGCCGTTCTTTGCGGCCATGGTCTGTCCAAGATCAAACAGGGCGCGAGCGGCCTCGGATACTTTTTTCCAGACATCCGGGGCCACAATTCCCTGTGCCAGAATGTCCTGCTCAGAGATTGGAACATCTCCACCCTTGCCGTGACCCTTGGTTGTGGGGGTCAGGATCGGCACGGGCAGTTTCTGGTTCTGGATCATTCCTTCCGGAAAGGTGTGGCCGTACATGTGCCGCGTTCCGGCCTTATACATCGGCCAGATAGAGGTAATGGTGGTTCCTGTCAGGTAATTGCGGACCACGACCTCGATGGGCAGAATGGTCACTTTTTTGCACAGAAGCACATTCGGGTCAGGATAGGACAGAACATGGTTGGGAATAATATCCTTTGTGTGCTCAAACCAGAATTTTGCGGTTTGAGTCAGGACCTGCCCTTTGAGGGGGATGGTCGTCAAATTCTGGTCAAAGGCGCTAAACCGGTCCGTGGTAATCAATAGACGGCGGTTATCCGGTAAATCGTAATTGTCACGCACTTTGCCTTTGTAATAGTGCGGATATTGGAAGGAGGCGGTGTCTTCCAGAACATAATTCATATAATCCGAGAGGTGCGGGTTTTTAAATGCGGGTGAGGTCATATGCAGTCTTCCAGTTCTTTCACCAGTTTCTTAACACCTTTTACGCGGAGTGTCACGTCATCCCATGTGCGCGGAATAGAAATTTTCTGATCGGGGCGCAGTTTGGCTGTTCCTTTTTTGTCGGACATCCAACGAACCAGTCCTTGCAGATTTGGCGGCGAGTCATTGTGGAATCCGATGACGGCACCTTTCGGGCCTGCATCAATGCGGTCAATTCCAGCCCGGATGCAGGCTTGTTTGATTTTGACGATATCCAGCAGGTTTTCGACTTCCTGCGGCAAGGGGCCAAATCGGTCGATCAATTCCGCGGCAAATTGCTCGACTTCCTGCCCGTTTTCCAGATCGGGGAGGCGGCGGTAGAGGGTCATGCGCACGCCCAGGTCAGGAACATATTCCTCTGGTATTAGGACTGATGTCCCAAGATTGATTTGCGGCGAGAAACTTCCTGTCCGGGCAATTTCCTCCTGTGTCAGGGAAACGCCTGCACGCGCCGCTGCTACGGCTTCTTCCAGCATTTGCTGGTACAACTCAACTCCCACTTCCTTGATATGACCGGATTGCTCTTCACCCAGAAGGTTCCCGGCCCCGCGAATATCCATATCATGGGAGGCGAGCTGGAATCCGGCTCCCAGCGTATCGAGCGTTGAAATTACTTCCAGCCGTTTTTGCCCCTGATCGGTGAGTTTTTTATTCGCTTCATAGGTCAGGTAGGCGTAGGCACGGACTTTTGACCGCCCGATGCGTCCGCGTATCTGGTAAAGCTGGGCCAGCCCGAACATATCTGCGCGGTGGACAATCATGGTATTGGCGGAAGGAATATCGATTCCGCTTTCGATAATATTCGTCGCCAGCAGGACATCATATTGCCGTTCATGGAAGGCGGTCATGCGGTCATCCAGATCATGCGGGGTCATTTGCCCATGTGCGGTAATCAGGCGGATTTCCGGGACCAGCTCCCTGATTTGTTCCGCCAGTTCCGTCATGTCTTTAATGCGGGGACAGACGTAAAAGCTTTGACCGCCACGATAATGTTCCCGCAGCAGAGCCTCGCGGATCACCAGTGGATCAAAGGGCGTTACAAAGGTTCGAATGGCAAGCCGGTCGATCGGCGGTGTGGTGATGAGGGACAGCTCGCGAACTCCGGCCAGAGAGAGTTGCAGGGTTCGGGGAATCGGGGTGGCCGTCAGGGTCAGAACGTGAATATTTTTCTTTAGCCCCTTGAGTTTTTCCTTTTGCTTCACGCCAAAGCGTTGCTCTTCATCAATAATCAGCAATCCCAGATTTGCAAATTTGACATCACCGGACAGGACGGCATGGGTGCCGATCACAATATGGATGGCACCATCTTCGAGTCCTTTTTTGACCAGCTTGGCGTCCTTGGCATCGACCATGCGGGAAAGCTGTGCCACGCGCAATCCGGTATGCTCAAAGCGTTTCATGAAATTTGCGGCATGCTGGCGGGCAAGCAGGGTTGTCGGCACGACGAGGGCAACCTGCGCCCCGGCCTTGGCCGCGACATAGGCCGCACGAATGGCCACTTCGGTTTTGCCAAATCCAACATCTCCGCAGACCAGACGGTCCATCGGATGGTTTTGCGCAAGATCATGAAGGACTGAGTCGATGCTGCGCGCCTGATCTTCGGTTTCGGCATAGGGAAAGCGTGCGGCGAATTTCTGGTATTCTGCCGGTTCCAGCAGGAGCGGATCGCTCTTTTGCAACTGGCGGGCGGCTGCAATTTCCAGCAAGTGCCCGGCGATGCGCATCAGGTCTTTTTTGACTTTGGATTTTCGGGCCTGCCAACCGGCCCCGCCGAGCTTATCCAGTTGCGTTGTGCCTTCGGCACTGCCAAAGCGTGAGAGGACTTCGATATTTTCAACGGGAACGTAGAGTTTATCTCCGCCGCTATAAATGATCTTCAGGCAGTCATGCAGTGTTCCTGCAGCGCTGAGCGTCTCAAGCGCTTCAAAGCGTCCAATCCCGTGATCGATGTGCACCACCAGATCACCGGGTTGCAGGGAGGATACTTCGCGCAGGAAATTATCCGCTTTTTTTCGCCCTTTGGAGCGTCTGGCGAGCTGATCTCCCAATATGTCCTGCTCGGTGACGATGACCAGATCTTCCGAGACGATTCCATGTGCCAGAGACAGAACTCCCAGTGAGATCTGACCGGGTTTGAGTTTTTTGAGGTCTTCGTAGGTATTGACGTGTCTCAGGTCGCCAACTCCCGCATTTTCCAACAGTCCTTTCAGGCGGTCGCGGGCGCCGTCTGAATGCGCCGTGAGGAGGACTTTTCTGGAAACCGGGAGGTCCCTCAGGTATCCTTTTAATGCCGCGAACACATCTCCATCCGGCAGAGCGCGGATATCGGCGAAATCGCGTCCTTTTCGGGCGTCGTTATTTTGGGTGTGGTCCGGGGCGGGAAACGGAGATAAAATTTTGGCAGGTCCGGCGATTTTATGCCATTCCTCGTCTTTCAGATAGAGCAGGTCCGGGGATAGCGGGTGATAAACGGCTCCGGACAGGCTGACATCTTTTGATTTTTTCTGAGTTTGCGAGGCCTCCAGTGTTTTCCGGGCCTGATAAAAATCAGCAATCTGATCGTGGCGTTCCTCGGCGGATTGCAGGGTGGCCGAATCAAAGCTCAGAACCGGATCGCCGGTATAGTCAAACAGAGTCGCCATCTGTTCATAGAACAAGGGCAGCCAGTGCTCCATTCCGTTATAAATACGCCCGTTTGAAACACTTTCATATAAAGGATCAATTTCGCGTTTGATCCCAAAGGCGGCGCGGTAATTCTGGCGGAATCTGGCGATCCCGTCTTCATCCAGAGGATATTCGCGGGCGGGTTGCAAGGACAGTTCCGGGATGCGCTCAAGGCTGGATTGTGTCTCCGGATCGAACGTTTTAAGCGTTTCGATATCATCTCCGAACAGATCAATCCGTACGGGCGTTTCAAATCCCGCCGGAAACAGATCGATAATTCCACCGCGCAGGGCGTATTCTCCAGCCTCGCGGACGGTGTCGGTCCGGATATAGCCGTTCGATCCCAGAAATTCTTCCAGCATTTTTTGTGAAAATTTCCCGCCTTTTTTGAGGAGCAGGTGCCGCCCCGTCCATGAGCCCGGCGGCGGGACGCGTTGGGTGACCGCATTAACGGTGGTCAGCAGAATGCGGGGTTTGCGGCGTTTATCCTCCCGCCAGCCCAGCAGACTGCACAGGGTGGAGACACGCTCCGCCATCAGATCAGATCCGGGAGATACGCGGTCATAGGGCAGGCAATCCCAGGCCGGGAAGCTCAGTATATCGGCATCGGGGCCAAAAAATCCCAGAAGTTCCCTCAGGGTCGCCAGCCGCACATCATCCAGTGCCACATGCAGCAGGATTTTATCGTCTCTGGCGGCATCTCTGGCCATATCCAGCAAGAGGCGGGCGTCCTGTCCCTCCGGAGCTCCGAAGAGAATATTTTGCGTCGAAGATACAGGGCGCGGGGATGATTCCGCAGCATTAGCAGTCATGCCGGATGTTAAAGCATAGTGATCGTGTTCATGCAACTTTATGTTTCAGATAAGAGTGCATCAGATCTGATTTTAACTCCTCCGGCACAGGTTCTTTTTGCAGGTACCAGTCATAGAGTTGCGGATCGCTGATTTCCAGAAAGTCCTGAAAATCTTTCAGGGTGCTTTCCGTCATGTCCGGGACATATTTTTCGGCAAAGGAGCCTAGAATAAGATCCATTTCCCGCGTGCCGCGGTGCCAGGAGCGGAAAATCAGGAGTTTTCGCAATTTGGTGATATTGTCGATCATGGGTCTATAAAACCACGTTTCAAACGTGTAATAAAGAAGAATGCGTCAGCGTCCTTTTATTCTTGATCCGTTGTTTCGTCCGGTGAGTTTGTTGCCGGGGGTCGGTCCGCGCAATCTGGCGCGGCTGGAAAAACTGACCGGTGGCACGAAAGTTCTGGATGTGCTGTGGCATTTGCCGATTGACCTGATTGACCGGCGGTCCTGTCCAAAGATCCACGATGTCAAGGCCGGACAGGTGGTGACGCTGAAGGTTTCTGTCCAGAAACATTTTCCTCCGCAAAAACGCGGCGCACCATATCGGGTCTGGTGCAGTGATGAAACGGGCGCTTTGACTCTGGTCTTTTTTCATGCGCGACCGGACTGGGTTCTGGCGCAGCTTCCCGAAGGGCAGCAAAAAATCGTCAGTGGAAAAATCGAGGCATTTCATGACGGGCTGCAAATGGTGCATCCCGATGCGATCGGGGATCTGGCGGATCTGGAGCGAATCGCGGTGTATGAGCCGGTTTATCCATTAACAGAAGGCTTATCGAACAAGATGTTACGTAAGGTTGTTGAAGCAGCGGCGGAACAGATTCCCACTTTGCCGGAGTGGCAGGAGCCCTCAATTCTGAAACGTGAAGGCTGGACAGATTGGAAAACCTCCCTGCGGCACCTGCACCAACCGGAAGAAGGACAAGCGATTTTGCCGGAGTCTCCTGACCGGCGGCGGCTGGCCTATGATGAGCTTCTGGCCAATCAGCTGGCTCTTGCGCTGGTGCGGCAATCGCAGCGCAAATCGCGGGGGCGGGCGCTGGACATCGACCGGACGCTGCGGCAAAAATTTCTGGAGCTTTTGCCCTTTACGCTTACATCTGCGCAATGCCGGGTGATGGAGGAAATTGATGCAGATATGACTGCGCCGCTGCGCATGTTGCGGTTGTTACAGGGCGATGTCGGTAGCGGTAAGACAGTCGTGGCGGTGATGGCGTTGCTGAATGCGGTGTCGAACGGATTGCAGGGAGCGCTGATGGCTCCGACCGAGATTTTGGCACGTCAACATGCGGAAACTTTGGCCCCTTGGTTGGAGGCATTGGGGGTTCCGTTTCTGTGCCTGACCGGACGGGACAAAGGAAAGAAGCGGGAGGCTCTGTTGCAACAGATTGTGGAGGGTGCGGCCAAAATTGTCATCGGGACTCACTCCCTGTTTCAGGAAACGATTCTGTTTCAGGCATTGGGTGTGGCTGTGATTGACGAGCAGCATCGCTTCGGCGTGCATCAGCGCCTGAAACTGTCTGAAAAGGGAAAAGGTGTGGATGTTCTGGTTATGACGGCGACGCCTATCCCCCGGACATTGACCCTGACGGCTTATGGCGATATGGAGGTTTCCCGGCTGGATGAAAAACCGCCGGGGCGTAAATCCGTTGATACCCGCCTGATTGCGGCGGATCATCTGGATCAGATGATCGAAGGCGTGCGCAAGGAAATTGAAAAAGGGATACAGGTTTATTGGGTATGCCCTCTGGTCGCGGAGTCAGAGGTTATGGATCTTGCTGCGGCGGAAGAGCGGGCGGCTTTATTACAGCAGTTCTTTGGGGATCGGGTCGGGCTGGTTCATGGTCAGATGAAGCCAGAGGAAAAAGATGCCGTTATGCAGCGTTTTATGCAGGGGGCGTGTGCCGTTCTGGTGGCAACAACCGTGATTGAGGTGGGAGTGAATGTGCCGAACGCTGCAATTATGGTCATTGAGCATGCCGAACGCTTTGGGCTGGCGCAATTACACCAGCTGCGCGGGCGGGTCGGGCGCGGCGCCGCGCAATCTTTCTGTTTCCTGATGTATGACGGGCCGTTATCGGAAACGGCCAAGGAGCGGTTGTCCATTATGCGTCAGACGGAGGACGGATTTTTGATCGCGGAAAAAGATCTGGAGCTGCGCGGGGCAGGGGATATTCTGGGGACAAAGCAAAGCGGTGTGCCGCATTTTCGCGTTGCCGATCTGGAACATCATAAAGACCTGCTGGAGATGGCTCGTGATGAGGCCAGGCTGATTCTACACAGGGACCCGAAACTGGAGCAGGAACGTGGTCAAAACCTGAAAACGCTTTTATACTTGTTTGAGCGCGATCAGGCAATCGGGCTGCTCAAATCAGGATAAACATGACGCAAAAGCTTCTCTACGTTCTTAATCACATGGACTGGTTCTGGTCGCATCGTCTGTCTTTGGCGCAGGCGGCGCAGGCGCAGGGGTGGGACGTTCTGGTCTGTGCGCCCGGCGCGGCGCAGGATGCCGCCTTGAAAAACTACGGGTTTCGCGGAATTTCATTGTGTCAGATCTCCGGACCATACAGCGCGCTGCGGGCGACCTATGAAATCAGGAAAATTATCCTCCGGGAAACGCCGGATCTGCTGCATGCGATTACGATCAAGTATGCCTTTCTGGCCGGGCTGGCGACGCGTTATACGTCTGTGAAAGTGGTCCATACGATTGCCGGGCTGGGATATCTTTTTGCCGGGGATGGTTGGAGGCCAAAATTATTACGGTTTTTGGTCACGCCGTTCTTCAGAGCGGCCTTTATGTCGCCGCGCACGCGGGTGATTTTTCAAAACCCTGACGATCTGGCATTGATGGTGCGTCGCGGGTTTGCAGATCCGCAGCAGGCGCATTTGATTAAAGGGTCTGGAGTTGATCTAGAAAAATTTACATTTTCTCCTGAACCCGCCTCTGCCGATAACAGGCCATTGGTTTTGTTTCCAACGCGTCTGGTCTGGGAAAAAGGGATTTCGGTGTTTATCGACGCGGCACGGCTGCTGGAGGGGCGAAGCGTCGCAGCGCGCTATCTGATTGCCGGAGGGGTCAAAACCAATACGCCGCGCGCAATTCGGGCGCAGGAAATGACGGCTTTATTACAAGGCACTCCTGTGGAGTGGGCGGGGCATGTCGAAGATATGTCGGCTCTTTTGTGGCAAAGCGCGCTGATTGCATACCCGTCCTGGTATGGGGAAGGAATTCCCAAAGTGTTGCTGGAGGCCGCGGCCTGCGGGCGTCCTATCGTTACCACCGATCATCCGGGGTGCCGGGAGGCTGTCCGGTCCGGGGAAAACGGGATGTTAGTGCCGGTCAAATCAGCGGAAGCACTGGCAGACGCGCTGGACGATTTGTTGCGCCATCCGGAGCTTCGGCAAAAGATGGGCGCGGCCAGCCGGCATCTGGCAGAAGAGATATTTGATGTTCACAAGATCAATGCGCAAACGCTGGCGGTTTATGAGAGGCTCTGCAAAAATCAAAAATCGTCATAACCATTGCCGGGCCCAGGACTGATATTGGAGAACGGCCCAGAGTTTGTTGGTGAATCGGTCCTGTCCGTCCTGATGGAGTTTCCAGGCGGACCTGATTTTATCTGCATTAAAGTTGTTATTTTTCAGCTCACTATCGCTCAAAAGGTCTTCGGCCCAGCCCTTAAGATCGCGCCGTAACCAAAGGGCCAGCGGGATATTGAACCCTTGTTTGGGGCGCTCAAACAGCGGGGAGGGAACATACTTCCTCAGGACCTGCCGCAACAGCCATTTGCCTTTGTGCTCTTTGATTTTCATAGAGAAAGGCAAGGACCATGCGTATTCAAACAGCGCCGTATCGAGGAATGGAGAACGGACTTCCAGCGCATTGGCCATGCTGGCACGATCGACCTTGACCAGAAATTTATTTGGCAAGGTATGGAGGGTATCTCCCAGCATCATCAGTTCTGCAAAATTTAATCCTGCGATCGGAGTCTCCAGAAATTCCTGCAACGGAATCGGGGTGAGGGAGCCGAAATTCACCCAGTGATCCCGGTTTGACGACAGAGCTAAAAGTCTTAGGAATAAATCCTTATTCTGTAATTCTTCCAGAAAGGGAATAGCCCGGTCCAGGCGGTTGGCCATCTCTGGATTTAAGGAAAAAATTCCTTTTTTTAGGCCTTTTTTGAGCAGCTTGGGGAGGGGGCGGGTCAGTCGGAACAGAGACGGTGCGGAAATGTGGCGGGTATACCCTCCCATAATTTCATCGCCGCCATCTCCTGATAATGCGACGGTGACATCATTACTGGCAAATTTTGCCAGTAAATACGTGGGGATCGCTGAAATATCAGAAAAAGGTTCGTCATATATTCGGGGCAGATCGGGAATGACATTCAGGGCATCAAAGGGGCGCACGTAAAGCTCGTGGTGATCGGTTCCCAGATGCGCAGCAATCTGACGGGCGAACGGCGCCTCGTCGAAAGAATCTTCCTGAAATCCGATGGAATAGGTTTTTATTCTCTCTGAATGTTCCGCCTGCATCAGAGCCGTAATCAAAGAGCTGTCGATTCCGCCGGATAAAAAGGCTCCCAGCGGGACATCCGCGATCATACGTTTCCGGATGGCATTTTTCAGAACAGTTTCCAGTTCATCCGGCAGGTCACTCTCGGCGGTAAGGGTTTTACGGTGCAGGCTTTTTTCTGCCCGCTCGATGGGAGACCAGTAAGGTTTGAATTTTTCCGAAAGATCTTCTTTTTGCTGGAGGTCTTCCTGTTTCAGCCAGAAAACATGTCCGGGAAGCAATTGCCAGACCCGTTCAAAAATTGTGTGGGGGGCGGGGACATATCCATAGGTTAAAAATAAATCCTGCGCGCCTAGCTTTATGTGTTTGGAAAATTGGGGGTGTTGGTGGAATGCTTTTAACTCGGAGGCCAGAACGAAATCATTCCCGGCCCAGCCTACGTAAAGAGGTTTTTTTCCAAAGCGGTCGCGGGCCATGATAAGAATTTTTTCCTCATTGTCCCACAGGGCAAATGCAAACATGCCGTCGGTTTTTTGCAGGGCGGTTTCCAATCCCCAATAATCGACGGCGTGTAGAAAAATCTCCGTGTCCGAGTGTCCGCGGTAAACTGGATTATGCGGAGATAGTTCTGCCTTTAAGTCTGAAAAATTATAAAATTCTCCGTTAAAAACAATCGTATATCTGCCGCTTGCGGAGGTCATGGGTTGCAGGCCGTCCGTTGAGGTATCCATAATGGACAGGCGCCGATGTCCGAGAAAAACACCCGCGGTTTCCTCTTGCCAAAGGCCTGTCTGGTCCGGCCCGCGATGCGTCAAGGCATCGGTCATATTCTGCAGACAGAGTTGGTGGTTTTTATTGGGTCTGGCAGCCCAAAGTCCTGTTATCCCGCACATATCAAAGCCTTATCTTCTCAAAGCCTTATTTTCGACTCTTTAAGTATTTTTATAGTATTAACCGAGCTGGGTTTGCTGTAAATCCGCGATTTCATCTTCGAGGCAGGCTTGTAATCCCAACCGGTGATTTGGATATTTCAGTTTAATTCCAAGCTGTTCTTTGATTTTGCTATTTTCAATGCGTTTATTATCTTCGTAGAAGCTGCGCGTGATGGGCGCGAGATCGGCTTCTTCGTACGGAATCATGGGAGGCGGCGGAATGTGCAGCAGCCGGCACGCAAAAGAAATCATTTCATGACTGGGGGCGGCTTCATCGTCGCAGATATTGTAAATATTTCCGGGGGCTGGATTACACATAGACGCAATGAGAACCTGTATGATGTCATGGATGTGAACGCGATTAAACGCATGTCCGGGTTTGTCAATCCGGCGGGCGGTTCCGGCCCGCACGGAATCGAGGGCGCTCCTGCCGGGGCCGTAAATACCGGCGAGGCGAAAGATGTGGAGGGGCAGATTATATTCTGCGGCAAGCTCCTGCCATTGCCGCTCGGCTTTCAGGCGGCGCGATCCCCGTTTGGAGTCTGGATGTTCGGCGCTGGTTTCGTTGACCCAGCCACCATACCGGTTGCCATACACGCTCGTGCTGGAGAGATAGCCCAGCCATTTCAGGTTTGGCATATAGGCGATGTCCAGTCCATGCACCGAAAGGGCGGGGTCTCCGGAATCGTCGGGAGGGACAGAGATCAGAAGATGCGTTACGTCCTGTAGAAAAAACGTCGGGTCTCCCAGCGGGGTCTGAGGATCAAACAGATATGCTTTAATGCCGTGTGCGCGGAGCGAATTACGCCGGTCTCTATCTCGGGTTGTGCCAGCGACGGACCATCCCCCCCGGGCTGTAAGCTCCTGACCCAGGTGATCGCACGTATAGCCGTAGCCGAAACAGAAAAGAGATCCTGACATTCAGACGGTTATATCACAATTTTTCAGAACTCCACAAGGGCGCGGATAGAAAGATTCTGGAGTAAAGAGCGTTTAGATTGAATTAGGCGCAAGCGACGAAGTTCAGGCTAAACGATCAACGCTCTAAAAATCAACATCTTCATAATGATCGACAGGATTAAAACCCGGCACACGGTCTTCGAGCAACGGTCTGAAGCTTGCGCGGGATTTGACGCGGGCATACCAGGCTCGGGCGGCCTGATGCTCTTCCCAGGGGACATCGCCGATATAGTCGATGGTTGAAAGATGTGAGGCGGCAGCAATATCAGCCAGAGAGAAATACTCTCCGGCCAGCCAGTTGCGCCGCTCCATCAGAAACCCGATATAATCCAGGTGGTAATGAATATTGGCGTGCCCGGCGCGGATGGACGGACCGTGCGGCTCCCCCAGCTTCAGAAAGCGTTTCATCAGTTTTTCGCCGATCAGGTTATCGGTGACCTCGCGGTTGAATTTAACGTCAAACCAGCTGATAAGCCGCCGGGTTTCCGCCCGTTGAATCGGGTCCAGACCGATCAGATTGATCTCCGGGTAGACTTCTTCCAGATATTCGCAAATAACGCTGGAGTTGGCCAATGTCGTGCCGTCCGGCTCGATGATGACCGGCACATCTCCCGCCGGGTTCATCGCCAGAAATTCCGTCCGGCGTTCCCATATCTTTTCAATTTGCAGGTTAAAATCCAGCTTCTTCTCAGACAGAACAATTCTGACTTTGCGTGAGAAGGGGTGAAGCCACAAATGATAGAGCGTGCGCATAGACCCAGCATACCCCGAATCGGCGGTATTGGATAGACAAAATTCGGGTTTAGAAGTGTTGATCGTTTAGCCTGAGTTGCGCGTTGTTGTCCTCTTTCCGTCATTACCCGGCCCCGTCCGTGTAATCCACAGTTGAAGGCCAATTTTTGAACCGCAAAGTAAGACAAAGGAAAACAAAGTCCTTTTCATTCTTTGTAAAAAATCTCTGCGCCCTCTGTGCCTCTGCGGTGAAAAAAATCAATTATGGATCACACGCACAAAGGCGTGTGATGACGGCAACGAGAGGTGTCCTAAAATTAAACCAAAGCACTATAAATGACTACAAGATCCTTCGCCTGCGGCTCAGGATGACGAATGTGGAAGCTTGGGTTTAGAGGTCCATAAAGATCAGAGATGCTCTTCGAATGTGCTGTGTGTGATTTCTCCGAGGCCAATCAGTTTTTGATGGGAGATGTAAACAGAATGCAGGGTTCCCTCAATATCTTTTTTCCAGAAAGTCAGAAACTCCTGTAATTTGGGAAAGCGCGGGGCAAGGTCGTAGTCCTGCCATAAGAATTCCTGTATCAGCCGTGGGTAATCTGGGAAATAATAGTAAATCTGCGCCGTTGTCAGGCGAAATCCCTGTAACTGAAGATCCAGATTGGCCATTCAATCTCCCTGTTTTTCGTTTATTCTAGCATAACTTTCTAAAAAAAGCTTAAAACAGGGGGAATCGTAGCGCGCCTCTGCGGTGTGAGGGCGGCGCTATTCGATGTCGGCAACCCGCAATTGTCGGGCGCGGGTGAGAATGGCATCTTCGAGCTCGCGGGAGGTAAGTTCGGATACCGCGATATCGGTCCAGATCCCCCCGGCATTTTGCTGTTTAAAGACCCGCACGCGCACGCCGTCGGATTTCAGGGATTTGCTGAGAATCAGAACATTTACCTTTAGACGTTCATTAGGAGTGTCGGAGGGGGTGTACCAGTCTGTGGTAATGACTCCGCCGAAAGGGTCCGCCTGATTCAGAGGCATAAAGGACACAGTATCGAGCGCCGCCCGCCAGAGATAGGAATTGACGCCAATACCCGATTCCTCTTCCTTGTCTTTTTTCTTGTTAAAGAGTGAGATTCCCCCCTCCCCGAAAATACTGTCCGGCTTGGCATAAATATCGTCATTCGTGGACGATCGATTCGCCCCGGTTGGGTATTTTGCTTCTGTGCTGGTACTGCTGCATCCGGAAAGAGCCAGCAGGGAGGAACTAATCAGGACAAGCCCGGATAAACGAAAAAATGAGTTCATGCCTAATTAAGTAGCACAGGCCATAAAAAGGTCAAACAGCAAAAGTCATGCAATCAGGCACCGTCCCCATACCCGTTGTGCAATCCTGATATGGCGGTATTTTGCGTAGATATAAGCATTGCGCAGGCCGTACCACCCGCTGGCGAATTGTCCGCGCAGCACATAGCATTTCAAAAAGCTGAAAATAAATTCAAAGGGGTAGCGCAGAATGTTTTTGAGAAATCCGCCGCTCTTTTCGGTTTCAAAGTAAAATTTTGTGCGGGCGCGGGCTTTGTCTTCGAGGGCTTTCAGGCTTTCAAAGGAGTAATGCAACACAGCGTGTTTGAATTGAAAGATGCGCTGATCGGGGGTGCGGTCGATATTGTCAAAGGTGCTGTGCTGCGGAAAATGTAGAACGTTTTTATTATACAAACGAATGCGGTTGTAGGAACGTGAGAGTGGGGCGGGGCGGTCTTTTTCCGGCAGAACTCCTTTGATCCAGAACTGACCTCCGTCATATCCGGCAGTTTTTCCAGAGGCAAAGAAGGCGCGGATTTCCTCGGTCAATCCAGGACTTAAAACCTCGTCGGCATCAAGATTGAGAACCCAGTCCTGCGCACAGAGTTGCTCGGCGGCGTACTTTTGTTGTCCGAAGCCGTCAAACGGGCGGACAGAGAATTTTGCTCCGGCGGCTCTGGCAATCTCTTCGGTGCGGTCCGTGCTGCCGGAATCCAGAACAATGATTTCCGAGACCAGATCTTTTAAGGCGTTCAGGCAGGCGGGCAGGCGGGATTCTTCATTTTTGGTGATGATAAAGGCGGAGAGCGGGAGCATGGTCATCCTGTCCTGTTTTATCCTGCACAATTTATATATTTATCTTTCCGCAAAAGGGTCCGGGCCGATAGTGCCGCCAGCGGCCGGTTTGATGGTGGCTACGGCTTTTTGTGTTTTTGCGTAGGCGAGCTGGGCGTCGCTCAGCTGAAAACCTGCGATGATGGTATATTTTTCAGGTGTTTGCAGAGCTTCTGCCGGGAGGCTCTGCCGGAGGTGTTCGGACAGAGACATCGGCTCATTCTTATTGTTATCCGGCGTGGATATGGAGGCCAGAAACGTATTCTTTGACAGAATATTTTGTCCGGCATCCAGCACAGCGACAAAGTAGGGGGCTTCGAGCACGTCAGAACCCTGTGCAGCGGTATTTGACGGGCCAGGGGTCGCGGTGAATTCAATATCGATATTGATGGTCACAAGGTCGTTATCCTGATCCAGAGCGCAGCTTCCCTGAATTTTATCCATAGTGGCGGTGGCAAGTACGGCGTTGGCGCTGGCGGAATGATCTGTGCGCTCAGGTAATTGCAGATAAGAGTTCAGATCCTCTGAAATGGTCAGGTGCGGGCAATTGAGGCTGGCGGTTTTTTCTTTGCCGGTGAGCCAGTGACCCGCGTCTGAAAATCCGCCCTTCACACTGTCGAGGGTTTCGCAGCCGGTCAGACAAAGCGCGCCGAGCGTCACGAGGCAAAGTTTTTTCATCATCTTTTTTATATTCCGTAGTGCGATGCCAATGTACCGGCACAATAACCGAGACAGAGGCAAAATGGAAGCGTTTGCTTTCATGATTTTTTCTCTATATATGAAAGAATGGAATTTCAACCGAATCTGCATATTTTGCTGGCGGCTCCCCGCGGATTTTGCGCCGGGGTGGATCGTGCCATCCAGATTGTCGAGCGCGCCTTGGAAAAATATGGGGCTCCGGTTTATGTCCGGCATGAAATTGTCCATAATAAATACGTTGTGGAAAGCTTACGGGCCAAGGGGGCGGTTTTTGTCGAGGAGCTGGAAGAGATTTCTCAGGACGGCCAGCCGGTTATTTTCTCAGCGCACGGTGTTCCAAAATCCGTGCCGGAAGCGGCGGCACAGCGCGAGATGTTCTATATCGACGCGACCTGCCCGCTGGTAAGCAAGGTTCATAAGGAGGCCGAGCGGCATTTCCGCGAAGGGCGGCAGATTATTCTGATCGGCCATGCCGGACATCCGGAGGTCATCGGAACAATGGGGCAATTGCCGGAGGGTGCGGTCTTGCTGGTGGAAACGCTGGCCGATGTCGCCGGTTTGTCTGTGAGTGATCCGTCCCGCCTGTCCTATTGTACGCAGACCACTTTGTCTGTTGATGATACAGCGGAGATCGTTTGCGCATTGCAGGAAAAATATCCGCTTATTGCCGGCCCGTCACGGGAAGATATCTGCTACGCCACCACAAACCGGCAGGAAGCCGTGAAGCAGATTGCGGCGCGGTGCGATATGGTGCTGGTGATCGGTGCGCCGAATTCCTCCAATTCCAATCGTCTGGTAGAGGTCGCAAAGTCATATGGATGCGCGCAGGCGTATCTGATTCGGGATGCGGAAGATCTGGCGGAGCTGGATCTCCGGCCTGTCCGGACGCTGGGACTGACGGCGGGAGCATCTGCGCCGGAGGTTCTGGTTACATCAGTGATTGACCGTCTGCGGCAGGCCTCTCCGGTCACGGTGGAGGAGGTTACTCTGGCGCAGGAGCATGTTGTCTTTAATATCCCCCGCATTCTGCGGGAAGCAGAAGAGCATACGATAAAAACCGGGGAGGCTGCATGATCGTATCACGGGAGGCGTTTTTACAAGCAGAAAAACGGGTGATTACTTTAATCGGAATGTCGGGTGTGGGAAAAACGCATCTGTCGCAGTTTCTGGAGAAAAAGGGGTGGGAGTGTTATTCCTGCGATCTGGCGATCGGGACCCTATATCTGCATGCGGAAATGAGTAAAGTTTTTGGACGACCCGCGGTGACGACCATGGATAATTTGTCCGATATGTCAAACTTTATCGGGCAACTGGGCTTTCAAGCGGAGGGGGGATTGCCGCTGGAAGAGTTTAAGCGGCGTCAATCCCTATATTATATGGCGGAATGCCGGTCATTGGCAGCGGCGACCGAGTTGGCGGAGAAAGAGGAAAGCTCCGGAAGTCTGGTCATCGATTCCACCGGGAGTTTATGCGAAATTGTTGACGATACTCTGATTGACTCTCTTGGCCGGGTTTCGCTGTTTGTCTATCTGAAAGCCAGTGCGGAGGATGAGCGGGAGGTTATTCAACGGGCGCAGGATGTTCCCAAGCCGCTCTTTTTCCCGCCGGGGCACTTCCAGAACTGGGTGCAGGATTATCTGCGGGAGAATAATTTACCTTCCGAAGCGGTGATGAGTCCCAATGATTTTTCCCGCTGGGTGTTTCCGAAACTTCTGGCATCGCGTCTGCCAAAATATCAGGCTCTGGCGGATCGTTACGGGGTTGCGATTCCGGCGGCGGAATTTTCCGGGGTAGACACTGAACGGGATTTTTTAGAGATTGTTGCCCGGCATTTAAAACAATAAGGTGGAAAAATCTTGTTTCTTTTTGCGGAAGCGTGATTAAGTATATAACAAAAATGGATGTTCCTATGAAATTCTCATATCTTCGATCTTTTACCGTTCTGGCAATGACATGCTTTCTGGCGCTGCCGGGGCCGGTCGCAGCGCAGCAGGGCGGAGGAACGGTACCTCAGCTTCCGGAGCCTCTCCAGAGACTTTTGACCGACGGGGCGCAGGTGCGCTATTTAGGGACGATTAACGGTCTGGATGGCTGGGTCACTATTCAGGGCGGGCAGGAGCAGTACTTCTACGTGACGCCCGACCGCAAGAATTTTGTTATGGGGCTGTTGTTCGGGGAAGATGGACGGATGCTCACGCTCGATCAGGTACAGGCTCTTCGTAAAAAAGAGGGGGATGTTCTGGATCTGTTAACGGACGATCAGTTGACACGCCCGCGACTGGATGAAAGCACGAAAAAACAAAAAGAATTCGAAGTCAAATCTCCTTCCGAGCAGCTCTATATGGATATGGAAGAGAGTAACTGGGTGCCTCTGGGCGATCCTTCCGCGCCCTTTATCTATACGGTGGTTGATCCGCAATGCCCGCACTGCCACGCGTTCCTGAAGGATCTTGAGAAAGATTATATTAAGAGCGGACGGTTGCAGGTGCGGCTGGTGCCGATTGGATTGCGCGACGAAACACGGGCGCAGGCGGCCTTTTTGCTGGCGGCTCCAAATCCGGAGGACGTCTGGTTCCGTCATTTGAACGGCGATCAGACGGCTCTGCCCGCCAAGACGGAAATTAACCAGCAGGGGGTTCAGCATAATATTTCCGTAATAGAAAACTGGCGTTTGGATGTGACACCGTTTACAATATACAGAAATAAGGATGGTAAGATTAAAGTGATTCGTGGCAGGGCTGAGGATATCGAGGCCATTATGACGGATCTGGGAGCTAAATCAGAGTGACTTTTTTTCTTATAAAATTTCACTTATGATAGGGATATCTGATACTTGTAAAGTATAATTTAAAAAGACGAAGCGTTTTACTCATGTCGCACCAAAATGAAATTTTGACCTACCTCATCGAACATCTGGGGATTCCTCTGATGGTCTCCATGTCGGCGGTTCATAAAGAACAATCTCTGACTCCGGATCGCGAGGCCGAAATGATGGCCAAGCTGTTGACGGCATCGGTGCAGCTGGGGCTGTCTATTTCTGCCAAGATGAATGTTCCGTCGGATGTGATGAAGGCCGAGGCACTGCGGTTCCGCCTGACGGCGCTTGCGGCGGAGGCCTTGTCACAGAGGGCGCGCCTGAAAGGGAAAGAGCCGGCAGAGGTGGATATTGACAGCCTGAAAGGCGCGATGGATTCGCTTTTTGTCTTCTCCGAACATTTTTCGATTGATGAAAAGGGCGTCGCTTATTTGAAAGATATTGGCTTTGAAAGCGTCTCATCTCCGGAAATTACCGATATGGCGGTGATTGAGTCTCTTTTGCCGGTGATTGCGGCAATGGATCACAAGGACCGGGGGCTGTTTCCAAATGTTGCGGACCGTCTGGCGCGGGAAGCCTCGGATATCGCCGCAGATTATATTGAAAAATCCGGCGCGCCGGAGGGGTCAGAAGCCGTGGTGCGGCAGAAAATGCTGCAGCTATTATCGCACATTTTTTCCGGAATTTATCCGGAGGTCATCGGGAAAAACCGCCCGATCGGGGATGTCTGGCAAGAATTTGACCGCAAGAAATCTCTTCTGTTACTATTGATAAACTATTTGTTGGATGGACAGGCCGGAGATGAAGAAGATGTGGCGGAAGATCCGGTTGAGCCTGTGGTTGTAGACAGGGTGACAGATGTCTCGCCGTCCGTCGTGATCCCGGCAGAGCCAGAGGCGGATGACCCGGTAAATGTTGTTGGTGTTCGCGATACGGCCAGTATGGTTGTTCCGGATGAAGTACCGGATGATATGAGTGTTGAGGCGGAGGTCGCCGCTCCTGCTGCTCCGCAGGAAAAAACGGCCAAGCCTGACATTTTTGCGGCAAAAAGTCCTGCCGCAGCAAAGGCGGGTCCGGTTGCGCCTCCGGCAGAAGCGGTGACAGGCGCTGGAACAGAAACAAATACTAATGGCAATAGCCCTCTGAGTTTCTTTAAGAAGGCTGAATAAGGTGTGTAAATCTTGTGCCAAACAAGAGGTGAAGAAAAATGATGAATGAAGTTTTTGCGGCGTGTTTGTTGATGGCAGCCCAGACCTATGCAGTGCCGCCAGCGGCTCTGGTGGGGATTTATCAGGTTGAAGGCGGTCGGGTCGGGCAGGAAGTCAGAAACTCAAACGGGAGTTATGATCTGGGACCGATGCAGATCAATACGATCTGGATGCCGCAGCTCGCAAAGAAATGGAACGTTTCTGAGGAGCGGGCGAAAAAGTGGGTGCGGGATGATCCGTGTACGAATGCGGGTGTTGCCGCCTGGATTTTGAAGGGGCATTTGAAGGAGACCAACAATCTGGCGCAGGCGCTGGCGCATTACCATTCCAAGACTCCACAGTTCGGCTCTAAATATAAAAAGAAAGTTGTAAAAGTTATGTATGAAAATAATCTGGTGAAAAATAAACGCTAAGAAAGACTTGCCGCAAAAATTTGGACAAGCTATCCTTTAATCTGCTAAAAGCTTTTAAAAGACTATAAATCATTACGGAATGTAAAAAATATGAAGACAAAACACCTTCTTGCCCTCGGCCTGGTCCTCCCTCTGATAGCGGGCTGTTCGACAAGCGGCAGCAAGTATATGATCGGAAATCCGCAGATTGTTGCTGAGCCAGATAAAATTTCCGCTATGTTGGCAGATGCGGCGGATCGTGCGAGTACCTCACTGGAAGAGCTGGCGGCCATAGAAGCACAAAAACGCAAAGTTGCGGCCTCCCCTAATCTGGATGATGCGCCGGTTGAACTGATGCGTGGAATTACGGTAAACTGGATCGGTCCGGTTGAACCACTTCTGAAAAAACTATCCGATCACGCCAGTTATAATTTTAAGGTTTACGGATCAGGTCCGGCTGTGCCTCTGGTCGTGTCTGTCGATGCCGAGAACCAGCCGATTGTTGAGGTTTTACGGGGCGTTGGAACACAGTTAGGAAGCGAAGCCGCTGTCCATGTGGATGCACAGGACCGCAGCGTTGAGTTGAGATATGTAACCAAGTTCCAGGATATAGATGACCTATAAGATGAAACACAAATTTGGAACCTTATTGTGTGGAACTGTCGTTTCCGCACTCATTGGAGCATCCGCTCTGGTGCCTGTGTCCGCGCAGGCGCAGGATTACGGAACAAGAACAGCGCAAGGACGTGCGCAGGTTACGGTGGAGACGGGGGATCTTACGTTTGAACGCCCTCCTGAGATCTCATTTCTGTATAATCTGGAAGTTGATGAGAGCGATAATCCAATTCCCGAAGGGGAAGGGGTAGGTCTTGATATCCGTATTGATGCCATGAAAAAAGCGGCTCTGTCTTATGGTGCCCGCGGTGGACTGGCATACCGGACCTATGAGATTCGTCAGGAGCTTGATGATAAAACACGCTATCTTGATAAAATTTTTGATTTTCGCCAGCTATTGATTAAAGCGCCCTCCGGGTTCCTGATTGAGCCGCCGGTTATCACCGAAGCGGAAAATAATGTTCTGGTTGATGCGGGCGGGATGGAAGCTGCGGTCGCCGATCGATTCTATAATATCAATAATAACGTTAAAATTGTGACCGCCCCGAAAACGTGGCACCAGTATCTGGAGCGCGAGTGGGGAGAGGTTGAGCCTCCGCCAAATATTCTGCGTCCACGCGATGATGAAGAACGTAAAATATGGAAATCTCAGGTGCAAAAGGGCTGGGTTGAAGGATATGCACAGGCCGAAGATATTTTTGAGAGTGACCTTGCCATGTTGCTCGCCCATTTTAGAGGCATGATTCGCTATCGCATTCTTCTCGCGCAAGGAATGGTGTCTCCAACCCTGGCCGTTCAAACCGATCGTGGTGTGACCGGGGGAGGAGATCAGTTGCGGATTGGGGATCGTGCTGTCCAGATTATTGATGTTCCAAAACTTATTTCCGATACCGCCGAATGGTCGCCAGAAAACCGGTAAGCCTTGCCAAAGGTGAAAATGCTCTTGATGATGCCTGGCCTGATGAGCCAACGCGCTTTCGGGAGGATCACGTCGATCTGTTTTTATTGTGGGCAATCAAAAAGGGTGCGTCGGATATCACATTCCAGACAGATAAGCAGATATATGGCGATATTCACGGTATCCTGTATCCGATGACGTTTCGTCCGATTGATGCGGCCGATATGGCGGCAATTCTAAACCGGATTTACGGCGCGGACGCGCTGGCTCGTCTGGCAAGCGGTCGGGATCTTGATGTGTCCTATGAGGTGCGACCAGACCGATATACCCGGTTTCGCTTCCGGACAAATATCACGGCAATTTTGGTGCGGGGTCGTGACGGGGTGCAGATTACCATGCGGGTACTTCCTAATCAGCCTCCGACCATGGCCGATCTGAAAATTGAGGAAGAGATTATAAAGGCTTGGTCTCCGCGGCAGGGAATTGTTGTGATTACCGGGCCGACGGGCTCCGGAAAATCGACGCTGCTTGCCTCCGGTATCCGGATGTTATTGGAAAGCGCCCGCGGCGTCGGAAAAATTCTGACCTATGAAGCGCCGATTGAATATGTCTATGATACGATTGAACAAAGACGTTCTCTGGTGGCTCAAACGGAGATTCCCCGCCATCTGCACAACTTTGCAGACGGGGTGCGGAATGCCTTGCGCCGGAAGCCGAATATTATTCTGGTCGGGGAGTCGCGGGACCGGGAAACCATCTCAGCCTCTATCGAGGCCGCACAAACGGGCCACCTGGTTTATACCACGACTCATACGATGGGGGTCGCCAATACAATTTCGCGGATGATTTCGACATTTGAAATGAATGAACGTCAGGAGCGGGCTTTGGCACTGATGGAGTCGATCCGGTTGATCGTGACGCAGGCGCTTGTGCAGCGGGTCGGAGGTGGACGTGTCGGCGTGCGCGAATGGATGAGCTTTCCGGATGAAGTTCGTGAGAAATTAATGTCGATAGAGTTTACCGAATGGTCGGCGGAGTTGAGCAGAATGGTGCCGCTTTATGGGCGCAGCATGGCCCGGTCTGCCGAAATTTTATTTGAAGACGGCAAGATTGATCGACGCACCTATATTATGTTATCATCTTCTACCTAGCAGGATCGTGAGACCTGTTGTGTTTTTTATATTTTTAGATCGGGACCATCTGCAAGATTATGGCTATTAAAGAAGAAATTGAAAATATTCAGGAGATGCAGAACTGGCACTGGCGCAACTCCATGCGTCCGGTTCGGTTTTTCAGCTTTGATGCCCGTGCGGCGATCCCTTATGTGTTTCTATTGCTCTATGCGCGGCTGATTACACTTATCATTTGTATTGTTGTGACGATAATTTTTGCGCTTTTGGAAAGAAGGGGTTTGACGGTTCCCTCGGCAATGCGTAAATTCAGATCATGGCTGGTTGGACCAAAGCGTCCCGCGTGGATAACAATACGCCGCAGAAGAATGGTTGATTACAAATAACTCTTGGCTGGTAACAGGAACAAATATTTATAACGAGGAAACTTATGAGTCAAAAAACATCTTTTCGCAATTTGCTGCTTCTCTCTTCGGTCATTGGTGCCGGGATGATGGGAGATGTCACGCCAGCTCATGCCGCGTTTGAGTGGACCCCGCCTGCTAAAATCGCCAAACAGCCAGCTCCGGCCCCGGCCGCAAGTGATCCGTCTTCCGAGTCGCAGGGAGACCAAATGATTGCCGTTCCAACAGAGCCGGTCTCGAAAGAAATGACTCTGCGCATTCCGGCGGGAAGCAAAGTGGCAGAGGATCTTAAAAGCCTGATTAAAGAAGCGGAAGCCAGCAATGATCTGACCCCTCTGGATGAAATTCCGACAACGGAACAGATTGATGAAGTCGTGGTTGAGAGCGATGTTGTCTTGCCGGAGCCTTCCGTTGTTGAGAAAACCAGAGTCACAGAGACTGTGACGATGACGCCACCGCACCCGCCCATGATTGATGACCGTCCGATTGCGCTGTCAAAAGCTCCGGCCCCCGTACAAGAGCCCGTTATGGCGCCTCCTGCGCCGCAAGTTCAGATTGAAGAAGATGTGGTGGAAATGGTGCCGGTCATTGACACTCTGGTTGTTGAGGAAGCCCCTGAAACTGCCGCCGGAAAGCCGGAGACTCATACCGATGTAATTGTGGCGGTTACGCCTGATGTTGCAGAAGTTCCTAAGGCGGCTGACTCTGTTGTGGAAACAAAGTCTGCTGAGGTTGCCCCGGCGACGGCACAAGAGGCGGAGCAAAATTCTCCGGCGACTCCTAACGTTCTGCATGGATTTGGAAAAGACCTGCCGCTGATTATGGCGGTGCGGCAGATTGTTCCGGCACAGGTTGTTTATTCTTTCGGGGAAGGAATTGATCTGGGGAAAACGGTAAGCTGGCGCGGCGGTAAAAGCTGGCAGGAAACCTTGCTGGATCTGGCATTGACAAATGATATGAAAGTCAGTTTTGCCGAAGGACAGGTGCGCTTGTCAACGGCTAAGAATGTACCATCTCCGGTGAAAGAACCGGTGAAGGAAGAGCCTGTGGTTGAAACTCTGGAAACAGCGGTTGTGGTGCCTCTTCCGGAGGCCGAAGCGCCTGTTTCGGGGAATATTTCTCCTGATGTAGCCCTTGTCGCGGAGGCGGTTAAGACGAAAAATCTAACTGAGAATCAAATTCTTGAAGCGGCGTTGGAAGATGCAATTATCATTAAACCAGTGGAAGATCTTCCTTTGGATGCGATTGCACCACCTCCAGCTGTTCGTGAAGGTATTCAGGTCGTAGAGGAGGTTACTTCTGTGACGGATTTGCCGGAAGAGGGTGATCTGCCTATGGCCGCCGTAGAGCAACAAGCCACGGATACCAGCATTACCGAATTAACGGAAAAAATCCTTCTTGATGACAAAGGCGTGGAGGAAACTCTGACTGAAACGGTTGTTCCGATGGATGTTACAGAGATTTCTGTCAGCGAAAAAGAAGAGCCGGTTGAATTGCAGTCGGCTCCGGTCGAGTTGCCGCCGGTTGTGGACGAAACACCAGCTGAGGATGAGGTAACTGTGGCGATGGTTGCAACACAATCCTCTCCGCAGCCCGTGCCTCTCGGAAACTTTGGCGGGAAAGAAAAAACCTGGAAGGTCAAAAAGAACTCTGATTTGCGGATGACGCTGCAAAAATGGTCGGATGATGCAGAAGTTGTTCTGAAGTGGGATATGCCGCAAGATTACCAGATCGGTTACATGGTCTGGGTTGATGGCAGTTTCGGCGAAGCGGTTGAAACTCTTATGGACGGATATCGCAATGATGCCGGAATTATTCCGCAGGCAACCTTCCTGCAGGAAGAGACTGGTCCGGTTCTGGTTATTGAGCCGGCTCTTTGAGCCATAGAACGCTCTGCGAAAGTTTGTAATTTTATAAAACCGTCATTCTGAGTGCAGCGAAGAATCTTTTTTATCAACAGGTTAAGATCCTTCTCCTGCGGCTCAGGAGGACGAGTCCGGGCTTACGCCTCCCTCACACGGTTCCGTGTATGTGATCTCTATTGATTTTTTACCACGGAGGCACGGAGGGCGCAGAGGTTCTTTATAAAAACCGAAAGAATTTTGTTTTACTTTGTCTTACTTTGCGGTTCAAAATTTGGCATTGGTAACCAAACATAGATGATAAGCGTTCAAACCCTTATGTCACCGTCATTACACGGCACCGTCCGTGTGATCTATGGATCACACGCACAAGGCGTGTGAGGGCGGCACCGTAATATTCAGGCTTTTGCTGGCGATTTTTCAAATCACTCTAAAGGAAATTTGCCAGATTCAGGTCGCTGATGCTTGCGGTCACGCGGTAGGAGGCTTCCAGCTGAATTTCCATGAAATTCAGTGATAGGGCAACTTCGCTGATATCGGCATCTTCCACATCGCTGATTGTTCCGAGGAGGGTGTTTTGGTCGAGCGTATGCTGTTCCTGCATATGAATAACCTGCGCCCGGCTGTTTTCCAGAGAGAATCTCAACGTATCAAGCTCGTCAATTGCATTGTTAATCATGCGGCCCAGATCGTTGAAGATCGCAAAGAAACTATCTGCACGCCGTTGATTTTCCGCCACTAATTCATCGGTCGTTGCGGCATTATCAAAATCAGCTGGCAAGGTCATTGCGGTTCCCGGTGGCGGAGTTTGCGGCAGGTCTGTTGGTAGAAGCGCATCCTCGAAATCGGCGCGCTCCAATTTTATTTTGTCAATATGATAAACTTGTGAGGTATCTGTGACGGTTAGTTCCTGCATCATCTGAGTCGCGACCATGATGTCTTTGAATCCGCTGGCATTTGCGAGAGTTGTATAGTTTATTTCGACATTTTTATCGGCGCGCACCGTCACATTTCCAACGTCCCCGTTACTGATTGCGGCATTATATCCGACGATGGTATCGGACACATTACGGTAGGACGAAATCAGAGAGTTTGTGCTGAGAGTTTCCCCTTGCCAATCGGTCAACTGTCCCTGCAAATAGGTTTGGAGGGTCCCGCCGCTCAGAGAGAGAGGTTGTGTGCTGCTGGCTGAGCCTGAAAACAAATAGCGGTCACCGTCCTGCGCATTGACCAGATCTTCCATGAAATCAATGATATTACTTGCAAGGTCATTGACCCGATCGAGATTGATTTCGCCTTCCTGCATTTCATTTGCAACGATGTTGGCAACGTTTCCGGCCTGTGCCTGCAACTCTTCGATGGCGGTAATCATTAATTCCATCCGGCGATTCGAGATGGACAGGTTATTCATATAGGTGTCCATTGCGTTAAAATCCGCCCGCGCTCGTTGTGAAAGAATCGCAGTTGTGCCAAGCCCGCTGAATTTTTGGGTCTTTTTACCGCTTGTCAGCTGAAGCTGTAAATCTGCGAGCGTGGCGCCCATTGTTTTCAGGCGGGAAATTTGTCCGATAGATTGTCCGAGGGTTGAAATGCCGGTGGCCATAGAAGTATCCTTTTTAACTTAAACTGTTTTATCTGATTGCGTTTATAAGCTCCTGAAACATATCATCAATAGCGCTTACGGCACGGGCGGCAGCGGCGTAAGCGGTTTGAATCACAATCAGGTGCGACAGTTCTTCATCCAGATTGACGCCCGATTCGTTCATTAGCTGTTGCTCCAGTGTTTCCTGAAAAATACTTTCATCCTCATAACGGGATTGCGTGATGACAATATCTTCGGTTTGTTTATTGAGAACTTTCTGTCCAAAATCTATGAGAGAGCGGGAGCCAGACAGCGTTGTGCTGACGCCAAGATCCGGCCCCAGATATTGGCTGCGGAATGATACATACTCACCCGATCCGTTTACAGTTTCCGACTGGTATAAAACACTGGAAATGGGGGAAAGTTCCGACCCTGCTGTGAACCCGGCCGCGCCGTCCGTATCGGACACCCGACCAAATAGTGCTGTGACAATATTGATGCCGGTTGGCAGAAGGGCAAGGGTATCTCCTGCGCCGTCACTATCCGTATCGTCAATCAATCCCTGCGCGGTGCCTCCGGCCTCGGTTTCAAACGGGCCGCCGATAATGCGTAACGCTCCACCAAAGTCCGGCGTGGTGTAGTTATTGCCCGGACGCAAGCGGATCTCACTGCCCAGACCGTCCGGGTTGGCGATAAAATCATAGACCCCCAATCCGGAAACCGCCTGAAGCTTTGCCAGAAGGTCTGTTTCCGTATCGTCCCGGTCTATAGTGATGCGCACCGCAGGATTGCCACCAACCTGTATATCGAAATAAGGGTCAACTGCCTGACTGCTGGCTCCTTCGCTGAAGCCCAAAAAAGCCAGTCCGCTGTTATTCATGCCGCCGGGGACTCCGGCAGGATCCGCCGTGATGGAAATATCGCCGCGGGACAGAATTTTTAACTGGCCGGAGGGGCCAACCTGTACCGTGACTCCCATCGTTGCAAGGTCGGTCTGATCTGCCGCCGGCAAAGCGGGAATGGCGGTGGTGTTGATATAGGAAACGAGGTCAGAGGCAAAATCTCCGGTCCCCGGAAGTCCGGCAACAATACTTAGATCCACGTCCAGATCGACGCTTAATCCGAGGTCCGGATCATCAAAGGTTAAGCGAAACACATCATTGGGATCATCCAGAAGGCCATTCGCCGCCGAGACAAGGGCATTTGTGTCGGCATATGCGGATAAATCAAGCGTGCCGGTAAAGCTGTTGGTGGAATATAAGCCCAGATAATCCTGCAAGGTCGCCCCGCCCACATCGGCGGCGCCAAATCCGACGGTGCCGATTGCGGCTTGATATTCATATTCTCCGAAGGTGAAATCGAGAACACGCTGGATGACTTCATTGGACCCCGGCAAAACAGAGGCACCGTAAGTTCCGCTTCTGAGCAAGGTGTGGTCCGCAATAATATTGGCGTTTACCCGCATTTCCGCGGCAAATCCGACATATTCAACGGGAGCACTTTCATCAATCAGAGGGGTTAGTGGATCATCCGGAACAGGAGGTGTATCGGCCGGAACATTGCCAGAGGCATCCGTAAACAACCGCAATCCCTGCGCTTCAAATCGCAGCGCCATCTTATGCGCAACCTCGTCAATCTGCGCGCTATACTTGGGGATGGACTGATCTCGCAGCTCCAAAAGAGCCCCGATTTTTCCTCCCAAAGCTTCTTCGGTCAGGTCAACGCCTCCTGGTGTTGTGGCAGGGTCGCCTTTCAAAAACAGGCCTGAGACTCCCAGATCCGGATAGGCATTCGTTGTGCTGACCGGAACCGGGGAGAAAACCAGCTCCTGTGCCTGATCTCCGGTTAATTCCTGCCCTTGCGCGGTCTGGACAACCATGACTCCATCGCCGCGGACAAAGAAACTGATTTCAATTTCCTGTGATAAGTCCTTAACAACCTGATCTCGGAAATCCTGTAATTGCGCGGCCGAGCGATTGGTATTCAACTGGAAGCGAATCTGGTCGTTTAACCCGGCAATCTGCTCCAGAAGATCATTGGTGCGGGAGACGGAAATTTGCAAGTCGGACTGTGCGTCATTACGCATCTGGGTTAACAGATCGGCAAAATCATTGATCTTATTGGCGGTCGTGTTGGCTTGTTCAACGGTACTGCTGAGCAGGAAGGTATCGTCCGGGCTATCTGACAGGGCGCTGAAACTATCGCGTAAAGCGGCAATTTTTGCCGCAAAAGATATTTCCGCATCCGGCGCGCCATGAAAATTTTCAATTTGCTGCAAGTAGGAGAGTTTTGTATCAAGCGCGCTGGTGGAACTGACTTGCGTCCAGACATCCCGCGTCAGAGAAATATCGACGTTCCGGATAATCACTTCGGACTGCACGGCAACGCTCAGCCCGTTAATCGCCTGCGTAGATTGGGGCAAGATTTTGCGCGTATAGCCTTCGGTGCTGACGTTGGCGATGTTATTTGAAATAACGCCAAGCTGTTGCTGTGAGATTTTTAATCCGGACAGGGCAGCGTCAAGGGCGCTCAAAGACATGCAAGTAACTCCTGATAGTATTTACCTTCAGGAGTGTTGCAAAGAGAATGCCAGTTTTTCTTTTTGGGGGATTATTTCAACAGGCGCGAGTCCATATCTTTCAGGCCGGCATCCACTTTTTTCTGGAGGGTGCGCAGTTTCATCTCAACCAGAAGTGACAGAAGCATCTCTTTTCTAAGGAGGCTTTCAAACCGTTCGCGTCCGGCCATCAGGTTGATGGCTTCCATCGAGGCCTGAAAGCGCGCAATGTTGGCGTCTTTGGTAATCAGGTTCGTATAGAAATCCGGATGCTGGTAGATCTGTTTTGTCAGAACGTGCATCTGGGCAAAATAGCTTGGGTTTTCACCGATGAACCGCTTGATATCCTCATCCGGCATGCCAAAATCTTTCATCAGTGTCTGAATATGGAGATTTGATGACCCGGCGCCCTCCGCTTTCATACCAACATAATTAGCAAAGCTGTAACGTGCCGCGTTCCGCATCGCACTGATGGAGCGGTATTCTTGATAGGGGTGCAGAAATTTGTCTGGATCGTTCAAAATATTTTTAGATTCGGAATCCTCTACGGGTTGCGGCATATTGAGTACTTTATGTCCAAATAATAACCGCCCCATGCTCATGACGTCTTCCTCGTCGGCACTTGAGTTTTTGGCGTCCGTAATATCAACCTTGAGTGTTTTCGGAATATCAATCAGACGTGCGAAATCCACGTCACGATTTTGTCGTAAAAATTTCCCTGTGCTCAGGCCGTTGCAGAAAATTTTCAATGCGCCATTATCATTTGACGGGACGCAGTGTTTTTCTTTAAAGCTTTGCAGGCGGAACTGCGTATCCATAGATCCACCATAGGCAGTGTGATGATTTTGCGGATTTTGCTCGGCATACTCGAGGGCTCTGGCAATGCCATACGTATTTAACTCTCTGCGGGTTTCGGAATTTTGCAGCTCTTTGGTCATGGAGGCAATGGCGCACATTTGTTCTGAGGGATGATAATCATCATGCGCCTGTTCCTGCCGTTCCCACAGCAATAACTGGGTTTCCATCTGGTTTTTGCCGTCAATCAACGTCCCGATAAACCCAGCTTGTGCCATCATGGTGGCAGAGAACTGCAAGGTCATCCGCGTGAAATCGTAATAGGTCTTTGATAAATCTTCCTGCAGGCTGGAGACATGGGATGAATTACACAGGCTGAGTTCTACGTCATAGGGTTGACAGTTTGATGGTGTGGTCCACTTATCAAACGTAGAAAACGGATCATCGGAAGATTGCTTGGCGGTTGTTGTCCCAACCGTTACCACCTGTATCAGATCAGCAGATCTGTGTATGCCAAACGCAACGCACAGTTTTTTCCCATGTGGGAGGTCTTCTTCGAAGCAGGTTTCCTTACCGATCAGATCAGCCGCCTGGTAGCTGATATTCTGGGTAAAATTTCCGGTCCAGTCAGAACGGGTTTGCAGAGGGGGCGGACCATCATTTCCGGAAAGAGAGACATTAATTTTTTGGGAGGGAATCAGAAATTTTCCAGCCCAGGTAAGGGTTTGCGACGGAGTATCAATCTCAAGCCGGATATCCTCCGGGTCAACTTTTAACGCGCTTTGTTCGCTGATGTAGAGTGCTATTTTTTCCTGACGGCTAATGGCATCGGGCAAAATATAACTGTTATTGATCGTCCCGGTCTCAGAGATAGTAAAGTTTAGCTGGTCTCCATTCTGGAGGGACAGTGTATAGGGCTGCCCCGCCGGAAAATTTTCTCCTTTAACAAAAACCTGAAGATGAGGTGTTTTATCCGGGGCAGGGATATCTGCAATGGTGTGAAAACGTGCCTGCGGGAAGGTTGAGACCGCAACGATTCCCGTCATTGATATCGCAAAAGCACCAGCTAAAATAAAACGTTTTTTCATCAGCACATTCATTATAAGTGGTTAATTTTGGTCATTCAGCCGTCCCTGAATACCCTCCTGAGCTTTCATCAGTTCGGATTCAAGCGCCAAAGCCATAATCAGTTCTGTTCTCATCTGGCTGTTAAAGGTATCGTTCAGCAGCATGAGCTGTAGGGCTTGCAGAGCAACAGCTTTACGGTTGACGTTTGCCGGTTTGTCGTAAAGATTAATGTAGAACGAAGGGTTCTGAAAAATCTTTTTCGTCAATAGTTCCATTTGGGCATAATAACTCGGGTTATTTCCCAGTATTTGCGTGACCTGTGCTGCGGGAACGCCCAGTTCTTCAAGAATAGCGTTCAGCTCGGTTGTGCCAATTCCTGATCCGGCGGACTTCATGCCGATCAGCGTGTTGAAGGTATTTTGCGCCACACTGCGCTTTGCCATGACCGCCCGGTAATCGAGAAAGCGTTCTCTGTCAGGCGCTCTTTGCCCGTCAATATTAAGGTTGCCAGTCATAATTTTATTTGCAAAAAGGTTCGTCGCCATGGCGAGCACGTCCTGTTCGTCATCTGTGGCTTTGGCTCCTGCACCGGTATTTCCTGTGGCAAAATTGACGTCCAGTGTTAAGGGAACATCAATCGTACGGGTGAAATCCACGTCCTTATTGTGAAATTCCGGTTTTGTTGCGCCGTCGCAAAGTTTTCCAAACCCTTCGTTATTGTCTTTTTTGTTGCAATAACGATTCGCAAACTGGTTGATACGGGCGACCGCATCTTTGGCTGGGTCTGCCGCCAGAGTGTTCTGATTGCGCATTTGGCGGTCGATCGTGCGTTTGGACATCACCAGGGAGGTTAATTCTCCCATGCGTTCACTGGAGGCCAGACTACGGACTCCGGTTCCGATGCTGCACAGCTCTTCGCTTGGTTGGTAATCCTTGTGTGCTTCTGCCTGTAATTTCTGCAGGAGCTGCTGGGTTTGCATCTGCATTTCGGCGTCCATGAATGTACCGATAATCTGGACCTGCTGCATGGCAACGGCGGAGAGCTGGTTCGCCATTTTCATCATGGCCGGCAGCACGTTTTCATACCAGAGACTGTCCAGCATCCATGTTTGGTGATTTGCGATGGTGTCACTTACATGGGTGCGGGTTCTGTCATGTGCAGGTTCAACACATTTGTTACACACGCAACTGCAGCACATGGCATAGGCCGGTTTTGGGATTGTCAGCAGGGACAGCGTCATCAGCGTCACCGTAAAGACCAGTCCCAGCAATAATGGTTTATGATGATATTTCATAGGGGTCACTCCATAACCAGATAATTTCATACGTATAATCCTTTTAAAAAGTCATTAGCACACATTTGTTTGACACATCGGGGGTACAGGCGGGGTTCGAACATACCCCGTCAACTTTCCCGACCCTGAAAAAGATACTTCCCGTATCTTTAATACTTATGCCGGTTCTGATAAAGCTGCCACATCCCAGTTTGGCATCATTGCCTGGATTCAGATATTGGTCCTGCGTATCACTTATATTTTTTGCTGCGGTGGTCATGGGCTTATACCAGGCCGTCGCTGCAGCCGGTTTAAACGCATTGGCAAGATGATCGTTCCAGTCCGAGGCTTTGTTGTTGGTACAGGCAGTAGGTAACAGGCGCGGATCTGTGGAGGCATAGTCCTTGAAACTCAGGAATCCGTCCGTTCCGGCATTCTCCGCAAAGTTCCGGCACTTGGCAAGCGCCCAGACATCTTTCATGACGGAGCACATGGTGCGATTAGATCCATTATGTGCAACGCGTGACAGACCGCTATGGCCTCCGAGGAATGAGTGATTAAAGTTACTGGTTTGATATTTTTCCAGTGTAGAGATGACAATATCCTGTAGAGCACAGTCCAACGCATCCGGGAAACAGTGTCCGGAATGATACTCACTGAAAATTTCTTCTATTTCTTTGGCCGCGATGTTGCTTTCAATATCAAAGCAGGCATAGTCAAGAACACTGTCCGGCTTGAAGATATAATTTTCCACCTGCCGCATTTTCCGCTGTGACTCCAGCCAGGCCCGACTCTTTAAGGATTCATAGTAGGTCGCATTGCAGGTTTTGGTCGTCAATGCTGGATTCGTGACAGTCATCGAGGCCTTTGATGTTGAGGGCATAGCCAAGGACAAAAGAGTTATTCCCGTCAAAGTCAGGAATTTAAAGGATGCATATTTCGTGCGATTCAGGATGGCCATTTATTGTCCCCCCTGAATTGCGTTCTGAGCCTCAACCATTTCCAGTTCCAGCAAGACAGATGACAGCATTTCAACTCGCATGGTCGCTTCGAAGGTATCCCAGTTTTGCATGAGTCCGATGGCTTTCATCGCGACCTGTTTTCGGTTGACATTGGCGGGTTTGTCATAGAGATCGACATAAAAACGGGGGTTTTGGTAAATTTTCTTAGTCAGAATTTCCATCTGCGCATAGTAACTGGGGGCCCCTTGTAACATGGCGGAGATCTGATCTCCGTCAATGCCTAATTCACTTAGAAGTGAGTTCATGTAGTAGGAAACTTCCGGATCCCCCCTGGATTTCAGGGCCGTTTGCGCATGGAATGAATTTTCGACAACGCTGCGTTTCGCCAGCAAGGATCTCAGATTCAAAAAGTTTGAATAGGGTTGCGTTTCATAGGCGTCCGGATTGGTAAAGAAATCTGACGGCACGTCAAACGAAGACTTCGCCGAACGGTAAGGGACCTGATGTCCATAAAGATTTTTGGACAAAGCCAGATAATCTTCCAGATATTTTTTTTCTTCCGGGCTGGTTTCATCTGCCGTTCTGAGGAAATCGAAATTCATTGTTTTGGCCGCAGCAAAAATATCAACAAAGTCAATATCATGTTCAATTCTATAATCGTCGCTCGCCCCGGCCCCCGAGTTGCCGCAGATAAATTTCAGCTTTCCATTATTGTTTCTGGGGTTACAGTATTCATCCTGAAATTGTCTCAGTCTGCCGTTACGGTAGGTCGTGTTATCAACAGAACTGGTAAACTCCTCTCCCAGATCGGTCTTAACCCCTTCGGCCCCGGCGTCATTCTTAATTCCCAGATGCCGGCTCAGAGCGCGGGAGCTTAGAATATTTTTGTTCAGGGCAATCTTGCGGTCAGACATGGCAAGACTACGAACGTTGGTTGCAAAGACACAGACCCCTTCGCTGGGATGATAATCTTTATAGGATTGCGCCTGCAATTCCTGCAGCAGGCGTTGTGTTTGCAGCTCCATGCGGGCGTCGAAGAAGGTCCCGATGGTCATGACCTGATGCATGGCAACAGTTGTCAGCTCTTCTGTCATGGCCATCATGCTGGGAAGAAGGTATCCCTGCATCCAGTCAGTAACAATCCAGTTTTCCATTTGGTGGATTTCTTCGGTTACATGACTGCGTGTGTCGGGGTGATATTTATTTTGGACTGCATCACATATTCCGGTGACAAATTGACAGTTACAGTTAGGGGCCGGACAGCCCCACCCCCAGCCGTTACAATCGCATTCCGGATTGCCACAGCCATCTGCACGGGCGGGGGGGGCGATCATATTTGCTGGCACGATACTTCCGGACGTAAGGACGCCCGAAACAAAAATCCCTAACAAAACAGCCAAGGTGATATGAAAAACTTTTTTCATCAAGGTCTAGTCTAGCAAATTTCATTCAATTAATGCCAATATAATTGCACAAACAAAATGTCTTTGCGACTTTTTATTCTGGGTTATCTGCTGCATTTTTTGCAATTTTTTGTAACAAGCTGTGATTTGAGCATGGCGGCCTCTTCGCATAGGTTTTTTTCATGACGTCTCCTTCTT
Organism: Rhodospirillales bacterium; assembly: GCA_020638395.1. GTDB lineage: Bacteria > Pseudomonadota > Alphaproteobacteria > Micavibrionales > Micavibrionaceae > JACKIP01. Next base: position 43,060 of record JACKIP010000008.1, on the reverse strand, counting down.
CCGATCAGTCCGCTTTGACAATCATTATTCTTGCCGCCGGGAAAGGAACCCGGATGAGATCCGATTTGCCGAAAGTCCTGCATTCTTTGGCGGGAAGGCCGATGATAAACTGGGTCATTGATGTCGCGGAGCAGGTTGGGCCGGCGCAGATTATTGTCGTGATCGGCCCGGATATGGACGCGGTGAAAGAAGCTGTTGCGCCCTGGGATGTTGTTGTCCAGACCGAGCGATTGGGAACGGCAGATGCCGTTCTCATGGCATATCCTCACATTAGGAATAAAAGCGGAAAGGTTTTGATTCTGATGGGGGATGAGCCATTCCTGCCTTTAGAGGCTCTTCAGAACATGGTTGAAAAATCTGCGCCGTCCATTATGGCATTCTCTGCGGAAAATCCCGCTGGATTCGGTCGCATGATACAAAAACAGGACGGGACGTTACAGGCGATTGTGGAGGAAAAAGATGCAAGTTCTGAGCAGAGGGAGGTAACTCTTTGTAATGCGGGAAATTTTTGCCTGGAATATGACGGGCTTGCGAAATGGTTGCCCCGGATTTCTAATCAGAATGCGCAAAAGGAATATTATCTTACAGATCTCCCGGAAATTGCGGCAGAGGAAAATATCTCATTCGAAATCGTCAATATTGGAGAGGTTGACGGATGGGGAGTTAATGACCGGATACAGCTCGCGCAGCACGAATCATTTATTCAGGATGTACTGCGGGAAACTCTGCTGGAAAATGGTGTGACCATGATTGATCCGCAGACTGTCTATCTATCCTGGGATACCGAAATCGGCCCGGATGTGGTGATTGAGCCAAATGTGGTGATTGGTCCGGATGTGGTCATTGAAGGGCACGTGCAGATCAAAGCCTTCAGCCATCTTGAAGGGGCGCGCATAGGAAAGTATTCCGTAATTGGACCGTTTGCGCGGTTACGTCCCGGGGCGGATCTGGCGGAAAATGTGAAAATAGGAAATTTTGTCGAAGTTAAAAATGCGACCCTGCAAAAGGGCGTAAAAGCCAATCATCATGGGTATATCGGCGATGCGGACGTCGGGGAAGGGACCAACTTTTCCTGCGGGGCGATTACGGTTAATTATGATGGGTATAAAAAGCATAGAACCAAAATAGGGCGGCACGTAATGGTCGGGAGTAATGTCAGCCTGATCGCGCCGATTGAAATTGGAGACGGAGCTTTCATTGGCGCGGGCAGCACCATCGCGGAAAATATTCCTGCCGAGGCGCTGGGATTGGAGCGGTCAAAAACCGTTCTTATAAAAGACTGGGCAAAATTGCACCGGGAACAAAATAAAAAATAAGCAGGAGAGGCGCTTTTTATGTGCGGAATTATAGGAATAATATCACAAGATAACGTAACGGACAAACTGGTGGAAGGATTGTCCCGGCTCGAATATCGCGGCTATGACTCGGCCGGGATCGCGACGCTGGTGGGTGGGCAGATCGAGCGGCGGCGGGCGGAAGGCAAGCTGACGAATTTGCGCAATCTTCTTTACAAAAAGCCGTTACAGGGCCATATCGGCATTGGGCACACCCGCTGGGCAACCCACGGAGGGCCGACCGAAAATAACGCTCATCCGCATGCAACCGACAAAGTGGCGGTTGTGCATAATGGGATTATCGAAAATTATCAGGCGCTCAAGGAAGAATTATCACGGCATCAGGTCCGTTTCGAGACGGAGACTGATACGGAGGTCATTGCGCATCTTGTGACCTACTATCTCAATCAGGGGCTTTCCCCCCGGGACGCTGCCAATGCGACGTTTAAACGGCTGGAAGGCGCTTTTGCCGTCGTTCTGATTTTCACAGGCGAAGAGAATTTGATGATTGGTGTGCGGCAGGGGACGCCGCTTGCCATCGGGTACGGTAAAAAGGAAATGTATCTGGCGTCGGATTCCTATGCGCTGGCTCCATTCACCCAGAAAGTATGTTTTCTGGAGGATGGAGACCGGGTGATGATGACCTCTGATGAGGTGGAAATTTATGTGAACGACAATGATCCGGTTACCCGTGATGTGCGAGTGACGGCGCAGTCGGGCGCGACAACCGGTAAAGGCGAATATGCGCACTTTATGCTCAAAGAAATTTATGAGCAGCCGCAGGTTATCGGAGATACGCTGAACAGTTACATTAATCCGGCGACGGGGCAGATCGTTATGCCAGCGGAGATTCTGGAGGTGCTTGCCGCAGCACCGCGCCTGACTCTGGTGGCCTGCGGGACGGCCTATTATGCGTGTATGCTGGGGAAATACTGGCTGGAAAAAATAGCGCAGGTTCCGTGTGAAATTGATGTTGCTTCGGAATTTCGGTATCGGGAGGCTCCGTTGCCTGAGGGTGGAGTCGCTATTTTTGTCTCTCAGTCGGGCGAGACACTTGATACTCTTGAGGCTTTGCGGTATTGCAAACGGAAAAATCAGAAAATTCTCAGTATTGTCAATACGATAGAAAGCACCATTGAACGGGAGTCTGATTTGGTGCTGCATACATTGGCCGGGCCGGAAATAGGGGTGGCGTCGACAAAGGGATTGAGTACCCAGATTACAACACTGGCGTGTTTGACTCTGGCGCTAAGTGAAAGGCTGGGAAAATTATCCGCAGAAGAAAGCGGCAAAATGGGCGATGCCTTGCGCCAGTTGCCGAAAAGTATCGCGCATATCTTGCGGCAGGATAAAGACATCGAGCATATCGCCTGGGATATTGTAAAATCTCGCGACATGTTGTTTCTGGGGCGTGGAGGAATGTATCCGGTCGCTCTGGAAGGGGCGCTCAAGATGAAAGAGATTTCCTATATTCATGCCGAAGGGTACGCTGCCGGAGAGATGAAGCACGGCCCTATTGCGCTGATCGATGACCGGGTGCCGATTATCGTTCTGGCACCGGGTAATGATCCTCTTTTTGAGAAAACGGCGTCCAATACGCAGGAAGCCATTGCCAGAGGCGGGCAGGTGATCCTGTTTTCCGACGAAAAAGGAGCGGAGTCATTAAAGGGGCAGGCGCGCCATATCCTGACACTTGAACCGGTGACGCCTTTCGTTGCGCCGATTTTATATACCATTCCAATGCAGCTTCTGGCGTATCACGTGGCGTATATTAAAGGTACCGATGTCGATCAGCCGCGTAATTTGGCAAAGTCGGTAACGGTGGAGTAGGTTTGAACGAGGGAAGTTCTAACGGCGCTCCAGAGTGATGTAGTCATAGGCAATCTGATCCGGCGTAATATAGGATTCTTTGGCTGTTTCCTGCCATTCCTGCGGATTGATATCCGGAAAAAAGGCGTCCCCGTCGGGTATGTCTATATGAACACGCGTTAGGTACAGGCGGTCTGTGAGTGGTAAAGCTTGCCGGTAAATTTGTGCTCCGCCGAAAATAATGAGCTCTTCCAGGGATTTTTTTGCCGCAATTTCCTGCCCGTGCCGGAGTGCGTCTTCTAAGGTGGCATGCACAAATACGTTGTCAAAGTCAGGTTGTGCCATCGAGCGGCTGATGACGAGGCTGTCCCGTCCGGGAAGCGGCTTTCCACCGCGGCGGGTGGCAATGCTGTCATAGGTGTTGCGCCCCATAATGAGCGGTTTGCCCATCGTGATCTCTTTTGTCCGTTTGAGATCATCCGGTAAATGCCACGGCAAATCATTGCCGCGACCGATGCAGTTATTATCGGAGAGTGCGACAATGACGGAAATCTTAACCGGCATGTGCATCTGAGTTATACGGCAATCGGGGCTTTGATATGCGGATGGCACTCATAACCGACCAGCTCGAAGTCTTCGAATTTGAAATCAAAGATATTATCAACATGCGGGTTGAGGTGCATTTCCGGCAGAGGTTTCGGCGTGCGGGACATTTGCTCCTTGGCTTGCTCCATGTGATTGAGGTACAGATGGGCATCGCCGAAGGTGTGTACAAACTCACCAGGCTTCAGGCCGCAAACTTGCGCCACCATCATGGTTAGCAGGGCGTAGGACGCGATATTAAACGGCACACCAAGGAAAATATCGGCGCTGCGTTGATAGAGTTGGCAGGACAGCGTGTCGTTAATCACAAAGAAATGAAACATCGTATGGCAAGGCGGCAGTGCCATTTTTCCAATATCTGCAACGTTCCAAGCATTGACAATGTGACGAGTCCCATGCGGATTGGTTTTGATGGAGTGGATCAAATTGGCGATCTGGTCGATCTTGCGGCCGTCTGCTGTTGGCCAGTGACGCCATTGGTAGCCATAAACAGGGCCAAGGTCGCCGTTTTCATCGGCCCATTCGTCCCAGATAGAGACACCGTTTTCTTTTAGGTATCGGATATTTGTATCTCCGGAAAGGAACCAGAGTAATTCATGAATGATGGAGCGCAGGTGAAGCTTTTTGGTGGTGACGCAGGGGAACCCTTTTTGCAGGTCAAACCGCATTTGATAGCCAAAGACGGAACGACGGCCGACGCCGGTGCGGTCTTCGTGGTCAACGCCGTTTTCATAGACGTGTTTCATTAAATCGAGATACTGCTGCATGCTGCCCCGTCCTTTCCTGCTCTATCATGTGATTCTTTAATTTATTATAACACGTCCCGCCGGGAGTCACACACGCAAGGCATCCGCGATTTTATCAATAGCGGCTTGCTCGGCGACTGAAATATTGGCAGAGGTGTCTTCTTTTATCATGCCGGTTACCGTCATGATTCCCTTCAGGCACTTGAAAAACGCTGTATCAGGCTCCTGACGGATTTCGACGACTGCGTGCTCTCCCGCTGCGCGGGCAACGGTTTCGGCGATTTCCAGCAAAGCTTTGCTATAGGCTTTAACTTCGGCAACTGAGGCATGCGCTTTTAAAAGAGCAACGGCCTCCCCGCATTCCCGTGTGACATCAAAGCTGCCATCTTTCCAGCTTGCCCCTTGGGCCTCGACCTGTGCACTGGTTTCCTTCAAGATTTCCTGTGTGAGGGGGGCGTGATTATAGAGAGACGGGATCAGGCCAAGAACTTTTTGCAGGGCTCTTTCTTCCTGTTTGTCGTCCTCGTCGCCTTCAGCATCATCGGATTCGGAAATGTTAATCCCCACCTGATAAGGCAGGGCAATTAACAGGTTGCGCTGTTCTTCCGTAAATGAGGATAAGGTTGTCATGGATACAGTATTCACGAATAGATGCGAAGTTGCAAGAGACGAGTTGCAAAGTGTGATTGCAACTCGTTGCGAAATTAGGCCGCCATCGCTTTCATCATGGCATCGCCGAGGCCTGCGGGGCTGTTTGAGACAACAAATCCTGCGGCGCGCATGGCGTCCATTTTTGCCGGAGCAGTGTCATCTCCGCCGGAAATAATCGCACCGGCATGTCCCATCCGTTTTCCGGGAGGTGCTGTTGACCCGGCAATAAATCCGGCAATCGGCTTTTTATTTTTCAGGGATTTGTAAAACTCACAGGCTTCCAGTTCGGCGGTGCCGCCGATTTCTCCGATCATCAGGATGCCTTCGGTTTCCGGATCGTCCATAAAGAGTTCGATGCAATCAATAAAGTTTGTACCATTGACCGGGTCTCCGCCGATGCCGATACAGGTGGATTGACCAAGGCCGACCGCGCCGGTTTGCGCAACGGCTTCGTAAGTCAATGTGCCGGAACGGGAGACAATTCCGATTTTTCCGCGTTTGTGGATGTGTCCGGGCATAATGCCGATTTTACACTCATCCGGTGTGATAATACCGGGGCAGTTCGGGCCGATCAGACGGGATTTCGATCCGGACAGAGCGCGCTTGACCCGAACCATGTCCATGACGGGGATGCCTTCGGTGATACAGACGATCAGCTCAATATTTGCATCAATGGCTTCCAGGATAGAGTCTGCCGCAAAGGGAGGTGGAACATAAATAACAGATGCGTTGCAGCCGGTGCGGGCTTTGGCTTCTTCAACGGTGTTAAAGACCGGCAGACCGAGATGCTGCGTTCCACCTTTGCCGGGGGTCACTCCGCCGACCATGTGGGTTCCATAGGCAATCGCCTGTTCGCTGTGGAAAGTGCCCTGAGAGCCGGTAAATCCCTGACAAATCACTTTTGTCTGTTTATTTACGAGGACTGACATAGTTTTGTGTTCCTTTCTATCATTTTACACATGAGATAACAGAGCGGGGGAAATGCGGCTCTCTGCTGTCTTATGTGTAACCTTTTGACTGATTCCGTAACGCTAAAGACTTTCTAACACGATGACACGCGGATGGCGAGAGGAAGATCAGAAAAATTATCTGGCATGGCATTCGCATAGTTTTCCATAGAAAAAGGAGTAAAAGCGATGCGATCCCTCTCTCAGAAAGCAGACTATAACAGGCCCAGCCATGGATTTCCCTGGAAATTCACGTTGTTGATGGTGGTCGGCATATTTTTCATGGTGACCGGCGCGGAGGCAAAAACTTCCCGAATTAAAGACATTGTGGATATTGAGGGGGTGCGCGATAACGTGCTGGTCGGTTACGGTCTTGTGGTCGGACTGAACGGGACGGGAGATACGCTGAAAAACTCGCCTTTTACCGAACAATCCCTGACGGCGATGCTGGAGCGGCTGGGGGTGAATGTCCGGGGACAAAATCTGAATACCGGGAACGTCGCGGCGGTTATGGTGACGGCAACCCTGCCTCCGTTCCGCAATCAAGGCTCAACGATTGATGTAAATGTTTCGGCTTTGGGAGATGCGGACAGCCTTTTGGGCGGGACGTTGCTGGTCACTCCTTTGATGGCGGCAGACGGGGAAGTCTATGCGGTCGCGCAGGGGCCGGTGACGGTTGCGGGCTTTGCGATCAGCGGAGAGGCTGCGACGGTGGTACAGAATATTCCGACGTCCGGGCGTGTGCCGGGCGGGGCAATTGTTGAACGGGAGATCGGGTTTAAACTGGAGGATCTCGGCAATATCCGCCTGTCTCTGAAAAATCCTGATTTTACGACAGCGCGCCGGATTGCCCGTGCGATTAACGGCTTTATGGCGACCAGCGTGGCGACCGCCGAAAATGATGCCAGTGTTTTACTGAAAAAACCGCGTGGCTATGACGGGACGATTGTCGATCTGATTACGGATGTCGAACAATTGCCGGTGCAGCCGGATCAGCCCGCCCGCGTGGTCATTGATGAGCGGAGCGGCACGATCGTGATCGGGGCCGATGTTAAGATTTCTCCGATTGCGATTGCGCAGGGCAATCTGACCATTAACATTTCTGAAACGCCGCAGGTTTCGCAGCCCAATCCGTTTGCTCAGCAGGGGGAAACGGTCGTAGTGCCGCGTTCCGATGTCGGGGTTAATTCCGGGGAGGATGTCAAGCTGGCCTTGCTGGATAGCGGCGTCACGTTACAGGAACTTGTGACCGGCCTGAACAAATTGGGGATTGGTCCGCGGGATATGATTACGATTTTGCAGGCGATCAAGGCCGCCGGAGCCCTTCAGGCAGAGATAGAGGTGTTATGATGACCGGATTTGATACCGCCCTTACCCTTTTTGGAACGCAGAATGCCCGGACGACACAGGCGCTGGAAGGGATGAAAACATCGGTGGATGCCAAAAAGAAACAGCAGATTGAAGATGCTGCGCAGGATTTTGAAGCGGTCTTCCTGTCGGAAATGATGAAGCCAATGTTTGAAACCGTCAAGGTGGACCCTATGTTCGGCGGCGGCAAAGGCGAGGAGGTTTTTCGCAGTTTTCTGGTTCAGGAGTATGGAAAAATTCTGGCGGCAACCAACCGGACCGGATTATCGGATTCGGTTTCTGCAACCCTGATGAAGGCGCAGGAAGCGCAATCCGGAGGGATTTCTTCTGGCACATCTTTTGCAATGCCTGATGTAACCACGTCCACCTCAGTTAAGGAGCAAAGAATATGACCAAGGCCGCAATGAAAGAGCAACGCGCCACACTTTTACCGGAGGATTGCCTTAGTGCCTTGCGGATCATGACCCAGATTACCCGTCAAATGCTGGAGTTTTCGCTGGAAGAGGGGCGGGTTCTGAAAAAGAAAGATATGGAGACTCTGGCCAGAGTTCAAAAAGGCAAGGAACTGCGCGCCGAAGGATATGTGCGGGCGGCTAAAGAATTTCAGATGCGCCGTGAGGATTTCAGCGGGCTGGATGCCGGTGAGCTGGACCGGCTGGAAACAATGACGCGGGAGCTTGGAAAGGCAACGCGGGATAATCAAAAACTGATTGAACTGATGGCTCCCAAAAAGCCTTTAAACGAGACGTATACCAATAATCTATTCCTGTTGCAGGGGCAGATTTCAGAGGATGCGGCGGAATAGAAACAACAGAATAGAACAACAAAACAACATAAACAGGAGGCCTAACATGACGGCACAAAAATCAAGAAGCAATGAGGATGTCAAAAGCGCGGTGGACCGCTTTATTCTGACACTCAGTCAGCTGCAATCCGTTCTGGCCAAGGAAACAGATTTCCTCAAAGTTGCCAATCAGGAAGCTTTTTTGCGGATGCAGGAGGAAAAAGTTGCCGTGGCGCAAGCCTATCAGCGGGACGTGTCCGCCGTCAGAAATGTTGCCAAAACCCTGAAAGAAAAATATCCAAATCTGGTTCCGTTTTTACAGGATAAACAGGCGTCTCTGAAATCCACCCTGACTGAAAATGAGCAGGCGTTAAAGCGCATGGAAAAAAGTACCCGCCGCCTGAGTGCCCGCATCATGGATGCCGCACGGCAGGCCGCGATAGAGAAAAACAGTCTGGTATACGGATCAGCCGGACAACTGGATCATAACAAGCGCGCTTCAATTGGTGTTAGTGAATCGGCTTAGGAAGCGGGAGATAATATTATGGATTTAAGCTTTTTTCTCTCTCCTCAAACGCAATCCTCTCCGCAGGGAAAGGTTTTGAGCGGCCTGCTTCAGGAGAAAATGTCGCAGGGGCAAAATCTGGGAGATCTTTTTACGAAAATGCTGCAAGGGCAATTTCAGATCCAGCAGGATATGGCTGTTCCTAAAGGGACAGATGACGGGGATCTTGATCGTCTGATGGCACAAATATCCCAGACTCTTTCGCTGATGCTTCAGGAAAACGGCGCTTTTTCTACGGAAGATGGCAATGTGGTCCTGTTGAAGGACTTTATGCCGGATCTGCCGTCACAGCTTCAGGTATCCATGAAGGACGGGACATTGGGGCAGATTGCGCTTCCTGATGATGTCAAACTGGCTTTGTTGAATTTGCTTGGAGGGACACCTGTTTCTCTCATGGGACTATCTGGACAGACTGCGTCTATGCAGGCCTCCCCTTTTGCTAATACAGAGGCAACTCAGGATGAGATGGCGCTATTTAACAGAATTCTTATGAATGTCAAACAGGGGCTTTTGCAGGATATTCCGCAGGCGGCGATTATTGCCGCAGGATTAGCGCCGCAGCAAATGGAGGGAATTGCCTCTCAAAACGGTATCAATTTGTCCGAGCCGGAGTCGCTTCCGGAATTGTCCGATGATCTGATTGCGCTTTTGGGATTGATGCAAAACCTGCCGCAGCAATCTTTCCTGTCCAGAATGGGATTGGCAGCAACTTTGGGAGATGGAGGGGCGTGGAGTCTGGAGAACGGATTTTCTTTTCTTTCCGATGGTTCTCAGGACCCAGCTCAGCTTTTTACAAATGCTCAGATTAAAGCGGCGCTCGCCGCGACGCAGGCGCAGGCCGGGATAGGCGGCGCAGCTTCCAAAGCCGGGCTGATGATGGCAGGAATTGCAAATGAGAATATGTCGGCCGACAATGCTGCAAAGTTTTCGTTTTCCGGCTTGATGATGACAGGCTCTCCGGAAGGCGGAGACTGGGTTGATCCGATTACGCAGGACTGGATCAATACGCCGGTTCTGCCGTCGGCCATGACGGGAGGAAATCTGGTGTCTGTCGTGACGCAGGCTGTTTCTGCACAAACGCCGCATCCTGCAACACAACTGGTGGCAGCGTCTTTGCAAAAAAATGCCGGGGCCGGGGATGCGCGTAACTGGACGCTGCAACTGGACCCGCCGGAGCTGGGGCGTATCGAGGTGCGTCTGAACTTTACAAAGGACAAGCTGGTTAAGGCTCAGATGATTATTGAAAAGCCGGAAACATGGCTCATGCTGCAACGGGATGCGCAGGTTCTGGAGCGGGCGTTGCAGGATGCCGGGTTTGGTGCCGGGCAGGACGGGCTGAGTTTTGAGCTGGCAGAGCATGGATTTGATTTCTCAGGAAATGGAACCGGCAGCGGAGGCACCGGACAGGAGCACAACGCTTCCGGATCGCAAAATGCCGCAGAATTGATTGAAACGACAATGACCTGGTTTGTTGATCCGGATACAGGATTGGAACGCTATAACCTGATGGTTTAGGAGATAAATGATGGCAAGTGATTTAACCGTAACGCAAGCCGCTTATGATGCGCAGCAAACAACGGTGCAAAAGCAGCAATTAGCGGAAGATTTTGACGATTTTCTGACGTTGCTGACCATTCAGCTGCAAAATCAGGACCCGCTTTCCCCCATGGATTCGACGGAATTCACCAATCAACTGGTTTCCTTTGCTGGTGTGGAGCAGCAGATCAATGCGAATGAAAAACTGAATTCTCTGGTGGAATTTGGGCTGAGCAATATGAATACGTTCGCTCTGGGCTATGTGGGAATGAAAGCAAATTACCAGAGCAGCGAGCTGTATTATGATGGCACAACGCCTGTGGATATTTCTTATATCGCCGACGGCGTTCCGGTAAGCGTCGATGTCCGGATTTTGGATCAGGACGGGAATACAGTTGCGTTCTTTGAAGGAGAAACCGGCGCCGGGCGCAAGGATACCGTATGGGACGGAATGCTGAATAATGGATTGAAAGCAGAAAGCGGCACCTATCAGGTCCGGATTGATGCCGTGGATGGCAATGATAATACGCTCAATTCAAATGTTCTCGTCAGCGGTGTTATTCACGGCGTTGAAACACAGAATGGCCAGCCTTACCTGTTGATCGGGGAGCGTGCGGTGCCGATCGGGAATGTGATAAACGTGTCACTCCCGCAAACCACAACGACGACATCGGAGGAGACATCCGGTGAAGAAGGGGGGAGCGCATGAGCCTTTTTCAATCACTTGATACCAGCGCCGGCGGGATGATGGCATATTCCAAAGCCACGTCCATTGTATCGACGAACATCGCCAATATGACGACAACGGGCTATAAAAAATCAGAGGCCGCGTTTTATGATCTGGTGACCACATCGCGTTACAGCCCCGGCTATGAGCCGGGCGGCGTGAGGGTGAACCGGGTGCTGCGGGCCGATCAGCAGGGCTCGGTTCAGCAGACGGTGTCTGCCACAGAGGCCGCCATTACCGGAAACGGATTTTTTGTGGTGGCGCGGACGCCGGATACGATTTCTGACAGTACAAGCCAGCCCTCCAATCTGTTTTTCACCCGCAATGGGTCGTTTGGCGAGATCTCGGTGCCTGATGTCTCCACCGGAACGGAAACAACCTATCTGTCGAATGCGGCGGGGTTATTCCTGTATGGCTGGCAGTATGATGAAACGGGAGCATTGCCGGCGGCTCAGGATTTTTCATCTTTACAGGCGATTGATATCAGCCGCTATGACACGATTCCTATCCCAACGACGCAATTATCTTTCAGTCTGAATCTGAAAGCGGATGTGGAAAATATTGATATGCATTTTTCCAGCGGCGGTGCGGCCCAGCTTCCGGCGACGAGCGAGCCGGCAAGTTTTTCCCGCAGTTTTACTGTGTACGATCAGAACGGTGATCCTCAGCAATTGACCATGGAATTCCGCAAAATTGTCGGGCCAATGGCGCACTTTTCCACGCAAAGCGGGCGGGATGCGGAATTGAGCGATGCGTTTATTCCGACAATCGGAACGGGGTATTATGACGGTATTTCAGCCGGAGATAGCTTTACAGTCGATGTGAACGGCGTTGTTGAAACCTATACCTTTGTCGATGAAGCTTTGGGGGATGATATTGCCACCAACCAGATCGCGACGATGCAGGGCCTGATTTCTGCCCTGAACGATCACGGTGTGGATGCTTTGGCGCTTCCGCCGGTGACGGAAGGCGCTCTGAGTGCCCAGATTGAGGACGGACGGCTTCTGGTACGGGCCAAAGACCCGACTGTGACGATCATTCTTGCGGAAACGTCCGGAACTCCTTTGAGCGGACCTCAGACACTGGGAGTTGTTCAGGACCCGGATACTCCGGCAGATTTTGAATTCGAACCGGATGAAGATATCACCAATCCGGTAATTTATCCGGATCAGGGGGATTTTCCCACGATTGCAGACACAACCAGTCCGGTCCCGCAAAACTGGTGGGAATTAACGATTGTGAACCCGACGACCGGAGCGACCATCCGGCAGGGATTGTTGAATTTCGATGGAAATGGTGCCTTGAACGCGGTCGCGGATGCTAATGGCGATTACACGATTGATCTTTCCACAACTCCGATTGATTTTGACGGAGATCCGAATACTCCCGGAGATTCAATTACGATTGATATCAGCCGTATCAGTCAGTTCGCCGGTGATTTCTACGTTGGAAGCAGTTCCCAGAACGGGGCCGGACTGGGAACGCGGACGGGACTGGAAATTACGGCAGATGGACGGGTGGTTGGAACATTCGGGAACGGAGTCCGGGCCAATCTTTATCAGATTCCTCTGGCCAGTTTTGCCAATGCCAACGGATTGAACGATAAAAGCGGAACGATTTTTTCCATCACGGAGGCGTCCGGCGATCCGGTTCTGGGGCTGGTCGGGCAGGGAGCCAACGGGGTGTTACGACCATCGGCTATTGAAGGGTCAAATGTGGATATTGCTGATGAATTTGCGCACCTGATTGTCTCCCAGCGCGGATTTACCCTGAATTCCCAGGTCATCCAGACAATCGATCAGATGGCGGAAAAGTTAGGTCAATTATGATGAATACACAACAAATCAAACTCTTAAATAATATGGAGGAATAGGAAATGTCTCTTTTTGGTGCTCTTTTTACAGGGGTGTCGGCTTTGTCGGCGCAATCCCAGAATACGGCGATTATCTCGAACAACATCGCCAACGTGAATACTGTAGGCTTTAAACGTTCGGAATCGAGCTTTGAGTCTCTGGTGACAACGGAAAGCCGCGGGTCCCGTTATTCTCCAGGAACGGTTGCGGTTAACCGGATTCAACGGGTCGATCAGCAAGGGCCGATCCAGCAGTCAATTTCTTCGACCGATGTGGCGATTTCCGGCAACGGATTTTTCCCGGTCAAACGGAACGGGGATGACAGCGCGCTGGATGAGTATCTCTACACCCGCAACGGGCAGTTCAGTGAAGATGCGCAGGGAAATATGCGAAATTCTGTCGGATTTTATCTGTATGGCTGGCCGCTGGATTCACAGGGATTACTTCCCTCTGCGCAAGGGGATCTGAGTTCTCTGGTCCCTGTGGATGTTGCGTTTTTGGGAGGATTGACCCGTCCGACCAATACGGTTGACCTGTCCATCAACCTGAATGCGAGTGAGGATAATACATCTGTTTCAACCGCAACATCTCTTGTTGCCGCCGGGACTCCAGCCAACTTTACGCGGGGTGTGCGGGTGTATGACTCTCTGGGGGCGTCGCAGGACCTGTCCATTGCATTCACCAAGGTTTACGGTCCGATGGCGGCGGATATTTCTTCGGCGTTTGATATGGAGCTGACCGACCTGCTTACAACGCAGGGGATGTCCGCGACCGACCAGTTCAGCTTTACTGCAGCGGGGCAGGCGGCGGAGACTTTCACTGTGACGGCAACCAGTACTGTGAGTGATTTTATTGACTTTATTAATGCTTACGATGGTGTGGGCGGGGGGGGCGGTGGTTTTGCCGAAGCGTTTCTCAATAATAACGGTGAGTTGGTTATTCAGGCGATTGATTTTACGACCGGAAGCACGTTCACACTGACCGATGTCACCGGCACTCCGGCAACCGATCTTGGCTTTAGCAGCGGGGTCGCGATTACACCTCCGGATCTTCCGGCCACAGCAAACGGTACCAATGCAGATACACCGCCCTACAGCGCCGGCGAATATCCGGCGATTGAAAACCTTCCGGGGATTTCCAGCTATAACTCTCGTGGCTGGTGGCAGGTTGATATTGTCGCGCCTGACGGAGCGTATCTGACGCAGGGAATGATTAACTTTAACGGGGACGGAAGTATCAATGCCCTGTCTGATACGGATGGGAATATTGATATTAACATCAATAGTATTGACTGGGGAAATGGAGCGTCTTTGCAGGATATCAGTATTGATATCGAGAGATTCTCACAGTTTTCCGGGCAATATAACGTGATTTTCTCGGATCAGGACGGGGCCGAGCTGGGTCTGAGAACCGGCGTGGAGATCGACCGGGACGGTTACGTGATTGCCCGGTTCTCGAATGGGGCGTCATCCGCTCTGTACAAGGTCCCGATGGTGACCTTTGCAAACCCGAACGGATTGCAGGAAGTCTCCGGGACGGCTTATACGAAGAACGAAGATTCCGGAGAAGAAAACCTGCGTGAAGCCGGGGCTGGTGGCTCCGGGTTGCTGGAAACGTCTACTCTGGAAAATTCCAACGTCGATCTGGCGGATGAGTTTGCCAAACTGATTATCTCCCAGCGGGCGTTCTCGGCTGGAACAAAAGTGATTAACACCGTTGACCAGATGACAGAAGATCTGTTGCGATTGAGATAATTTTTTTAATTTTTTGGGAAAGGCCGTTGTTTCTCTCATTGAAATTTCGGTCTTTCTTTTACCGCGGATTTTTATTCTGAAATCTTGCACAAAAGCCTTGCAGCATGCCGTTTGCTATGCTACATCGAACACAAAATTAACCAAGACAGGATTCTAAGTGACCCATTCTCTCGCGGCCCATTCTGCCTTTGCCAAGCGTTATGCCGGCGCTTATGTCGATTCCCTTGCCAAAAAAGATTATAAAAGTGCCAGTGATGAAATTGGCGTTCTGCTGTCCCTGATTGAGGAAAGTGCGGACATCCAAAAAATTATTGAAAATCCGCTTTTTTCTCCGGCGGCGCAGGAAAGTGTTTTCTCTGATCTGGGGAAAAAGACAGACATGTCAAAAGGGCTGGTGAACTTTATCCGCACGCTCATTGCAAATAACCGGCTGTCTCAATTGCCGGTGATTTTAGAAGCGGTTTCCATGCGTCTGGATGCTCTGCAAGGTATTGTTGAGGCGCGGGTCGAGACGGCCTATCCCCTGAGCAAGGCGCAAAGCACAGAGCTGGAAAAAGAAATCGGAGCGATGACCGGTGGAAAAGCAAAGATTTCGGTCGAGGTCAAGCCGGAATTGATTGGCGGGTTGGTGATTACAATCGGTTCAAAGCGCATTGACGGCTCGATCAAGCGCCGTCTGGAGCTTCTGGAGCAGGATCTGCGTGCGGGAGCAAATGAAAACTTGCGGCAGGCTAAAACGGCGTAAGGTACGGGTGAAAAAGATATGAGCGCGATTGCCGATTTTAAAGACAGATTTATAAAAATGAGGGCCGACGGGGCAAGGCGTGAGGCATACGAGGTGTATGCGACTGAGTGGGTTCAGTTTGTTGCGGGTATTCGCTCTCCTGATGATCTGGATGATGATCTGGCGTTGGAGCTAGCTGACGTGGATAATAAAATAAGTGGTTATTTTATGTGTGTTCAAAGGATGGAAGCGGAAGACTTTGAATCTCTGTTGGCGAGTGCTTCTGGATATGAAGAGTACTCCCGCGTTATGGCGGAAGTTGCCGGGATTTGTGAACAAGCGGCCGGAGTTTGTTGTGCGCCGTCTGTTATCACGGCTCCTGCTCTTACTCCGGCGCGTGGATAAATTTTAAGGAAGATTACGAAAGAAAAGGAAAAAAGATGGATAAAATCAAGGTTTCTGAAATTTCAGACATTATCAAGAAGCAAATCAAAGACTTCGACAAAAAGATGGACGTGTCCGAAATCGGGCAGGTGCTGTATGTCGGGGACGGAATTGCCCAGATTTACGGTCTGGATCAGGTGCGCGCCGGCGAGATGGTGGAGTTCCCCAACGGCACGAAGGGCATGGCTCTGAACCTTGAAGATGATAATGTGGGCGTGGTTATCTTTGGGTCCGACCGGGACATCAAAGAAGGCGACATTGTTAAACGGACCGGGAAAATCGTTGAGATTCCTGTCGGTCGTGGCTTGCTGGGGCGCGTGGTTGACCCGCTGGGCAATCCTCTGGATGGCAAAGGTCCGATTGAAGCAACCGAATACCGCCTGATTGAAACAAAAGCTCCGGGGATTATTCCGCGCCAGTCCGTGTCCGAGCCGATGCAAACCGGGATTAAAGCGATTGACGCGCTGGTGCCGATCGGCCGGGGGCAGCGGGAGTTGATTCTGGGAGACCGTCAGACCGGTAAGACCGCGGTGGCGATTGATACCATCATCAACCAGAAAACAATCAATAAATCCAAGAACGAAAAAGATCACCTGTACTGCGTGTATGTGGCGATTGGTCAAAAACGTTCAACCGTGGCGCAGATCGTGCGTGAGCTGGAAGAGCAGGGCGCGATGGAGTACTCGATCGTGGTTGCTGCGACTGCATCTGATCCGGCCCCTCTGCAATTCCTGGCGCCTTATGCCGGATGTACCATGGGCGAATATTTCCGCGATAACGGGATGCATGCTCTGGCGATTTATGACGATCTGTCCAAGCAGGCTGTGGCGTACCGCCAGATGTCCCTGCTGCTGCGTCGTCCGCCGGGCCGGGAAGCTTATCCGGGGGATGTGTTCTACATTCACTCCCGTTTGCTGGAGCGTGCGGCGAAAATGTCTGATGAACAAGGCGGCGGTTCTTTGACGGCTCTGCCGATCATTGAAACGCAGGCCGGGGACGTGTCCGCGTATATTCCAACCAACGTGATTTCGATCACAGACGGTCAGATCTTCCTGGAAACAGGCCTGTTCTTTAAAGGGATCCGTCCGGCGATTAACGTCGGTGCGTCTGTGTCCCGTGTGGGATCTGCCGCGCAGATCAAAGCGATGAAGCAGGTTTCCGGGTCTATTAAACTGGAGCTGGCGCAGTACCGCGAAATGGAAGCATTCGCGCAGTTTGCGTCTGACCTTGACGCCTCGACCCAGAAACTTCTGGCACGTGGGGCGCGTTTGACGCAGTTGTTGAAACAGCCGCAATATTCGCCGCTGGCTGTCGAAGAGCAGGTGATGGTGATTTATGCCGGAACCAACGGTTATCTGGATAATATTCCGGTCGCAGAGGTCAGCCACTACGAGCATCAACTGCGTGAAGATATGAGCGTGAATGCCAAGGAAATCCTGAAGAAAATCGCCAAGGAGAAAAAACTGGATGATGATCTGAAGGCTGAAATGAATGCGTATCTGGAAAAATTCACAGCGAATTATGCCGGAGCTGTTGAGAAGCAGGTTGCATAAAACACACTGAACAGGGCCGGGAGGCTTTGTTCAGGTCATTACCATACAACGTATTAAAGCGGAATAAGTAGAATAAATGCCCTCATTACGCGATTATAGAGACCGTATCACCTCCGTGAAATCGACCCGTAAAATTACGAGTGCGATGAAGATGGTGGCGGCGGCCAAATTGAAAAAAGCTCAGGATGCGGCGGAAAAGGCGCAACCTTATGCACAAGCCATGGCCGGTATGATGGCGCGGGTTGCGGGGGGGATTGTTTTGAGCACGGCCTCTCCCAAACTGCTTATCGGGACTGGACGGGATCAGGTTCACCTTCTGATTGTGGTGTCGTCTGACCGCGGGCTCTGTGGCGGGTTTAATGGCAATTTGATCCGGTTTGCGAAGGCAGAAGTCCTGCGCTTGCAACGCGAGGGAAAAACGGTTCAATTGCTGACGGTTGGCCGTAAGGCGCGGGATATCCTGAAACGCGATTTTGCCAGCCTGATTATCAAAAGCTTTACCGGTATCGGTGGTAAGGAGCGGGTCGGGTTTGCCGAGGTGAATGAAATCTCTAAGTACATGCTTGGATTGTATGAAGAAGACAAATTCGATGTGTGCCATCTGGTTTATAACGAATTTAAATCTGTTCTGGCGCAGCCGCCGAAAACACAACAATTGGTTCCGTTTACTCTGCCGGAGCAAAAAGAAACCACAAAAACGGCTGAATTGAAGTCTCCGTATGATTTTGAGCCGGAGGAAGAGCGTCTTCTGGCGGAATTGCTGCCGAAAAATATTTCCATGCAGATTTACCGCGCCTTGCTGGATTCCGCCGCCGGGGAACAGGCCGCCCGGATGACGGCAATGGATAACGCAACCCGTAATGCGGGGGACATGATTAAAGATCTGTCCTTGCAATATAACCGCGCGCGGCAGGCTTATATTACAAAAGAACTGATTGAGATTATCTCTGGGGCAGAGGCAGTTTAACAGAATTATCAAGAGTTTAGAAAAAGGAAGAAAGAAAAATGGCAAAAGCAAAAGCAGCAGCAACAGCACAAGGAAAAATAACCCAGATTCTGGGAGCTGTGGTGGACGTGCAGTTTGAAGATGGCGCCGTTCCGGCCATTCTGGATGCGTTGGAAACGGTTAATGAGTCCAATGGCGGGAAAAGGCTGGTTCTGGAAGTTGCACAGCACCTTGGTGAAAATACGGTGCGGTGTATCGCGATGGACTCAACGGATGGTCTGGTGCGGGGACAACCGGTAAGCGATACAGGATCTGCGATTGCGGTGCCGGTGGGAAATGACACGCTCGGACGGATTTTTGACGTGATCGGGGAGCCGATTGATAACCGCGGTCCGGTGAAAACAAAAGAGCGCTGGGAAATTCACCGCGAAGCCCCAAGTTTTGCGGAGCAATCCGGTGCGGCGGAACAGCTTATCACCGGGATTAAAGTGGTTGACCTGCTTTGCCCATACGCAAAAGGTGGTAAAATCGGTCTGTTCGGCGGGGCCGGTGTGGGGAAAACCGTGACCATTCAGGAATTGATTAACAACATCGCCAAGGAGCATGGCGGGGTGTCTGTCTTCGCCGGGGTCGGCGAACGGACCCGGGAAGGGAACGATCTGTACCATGAAATGATTGATGCGGGCGTTATTAAGCTGGACGGTGAGTCCAAAGTGGCGCTGGTGTTTGGTCAGATGAACGAGCCGCCCGGTGCGCGGGCGCGTGTGGCCCTGACCGGTCTGACCATGGCGGAGTATTTCCGGGATGAGCAGGGTCAGGACGTTCTGATGTTTATCGATAACATTTTCCGTTTCACACAGGCCGGTGCCGAGGTGTCTGCGTTGCTGGGACGTATTCCGTCTGCGGTGGGATATCAGCCAACACTGTCGACAGACATGGGACAGATGCAGGAGCGGATTACCTCGACCAATAAAGGGTCTATTACCTCTGTGCAGGCCGTGTACGTTCCGGCGGACGATTTGACCGACCCGGCTCCCGCAACGACCTTCTCGCACCTGGATGCGACAACCGTTCTGTCTCGTCAGATTGCTGAACAAGGGATTTATCCGGCCGTGGATCCGCTCGATTCGACCTCTCGTATTCTGGATCCGCGGGTTGTGGGCGAGGAGCACTATCAAGTGGCGGCAGATGTACAAAAAACACTGCAACAGTACAAAGCCCTGCAGGATATTATCGCCATTCTGGGGATGGATGAACTGTCAGAAGACGATAAACTGGTTGTGGCGCGCGCCCGGAAAATCCAGCGGTTCCTGTCTCAGCCGTTCCACGTGGCTGAGGTCTTTACCGGGACGCCGGGCGTGTTTGTACAGCTAGAAGACACGATCAAAGGCTTTAAAGGGATTGTCGCAGGTGAGTATGACCACCTGCCGGAATCGGCTTTCTACATGGTTGGAACGATCGAGGAAGCCGTCGCTAAAGCCAAGAAAATGGCCGCAGAGGCTGCATAAGTATAGTAAAACGACTGGATCTGCCCGGATAAGAGAGGCAGACCAGCCGGTTTAGAATTTTAACAAGAGGGAAATTATAAAATGTCTGCATTACCTGAAAGTTATGGGCGGATTAAGGCAGCTGCAGAGCTCGATCGACACAGATTTGAGCGCTCGGCATGGAAATACAAGGTTGCTACCATTGCGTTTGGGTTAGTCGCGGCGGGAGCGCAGATGAGCGACTCTACTGACCTGCGTGAAGGTGGTGCTTTATTCGGGGGAGCCGGGATCGTTCTGGCCGGAGCCGCTGCCATCTATAATGACAGACGAAGAGATCAGGCCGGGCAATCCGGATATTGGCCAAGTCAGGATTCTATTCGGAAAATTGAATGGGAGCAGCATACACTCTGATTTCCGGATATGAATAATTTAACCACCAAGACATCAAGGCACCAAGAGGACAAGGGAAGAAAAACGTCTGTTGAAAAATGGTTTTCTACAATGAAGGAAATATGGCTTAGCCAAGACCCGGATTTGATAGCCGAGATTATTTCGGATACACCTGAGTATTACGAGAATCCTTTCGAGCCACCTCTAACGACAAAAGAGGATGTTGTTGGCGTGTGGCAGGATATTAAGTCTCAGAAAATAGATTTTGTGAAAATAGATATTTTATATCAAACTGACAAAGTAGGTATGGCTATGTGGAAATTTAAAGAGACTGATAAACCTCTCCATATAGGAAGCTATTATCTGGAATTAGATCAACATGGCAAGTGTAGCCTTTTCAGACAATGGTGGAATAGTGCTGATTGAAGAAAAAACATCTTGGTGCCTTTGTGCCTTGGTGGTAAGAGAATAAAAAGGAAAAAACGATGAAAACTTTTCAATTTGAACTTGTCTCTCCGGAAAAAAAGCTGATGTCCGAACCGGCGACCTATGCCCTCATTCCCGGAGAAGAGGGGGAGTGCGGGATTTTACCGGGGCATGCCGCTTTGATGACCAGCCTGAAACCGGGAGTCGTAAAAGTCCGCAGCGCCAACGATAACAGCATCACGCAGGAAATTTTTATTGCCGGCGGTTTTGCGGATGTCACGGCGGAGAGTGTTACTGTTCTGGCAGAGGAAGCCGTTCCGGTGTCTTCTTTGGATCGGGCAGCGCTTGAAAGCCAGATGAGTATCCTCAGAGAGGATTTGAAACTGGCGGTTGGCGTTGCCGATCAGCACCGCTTGCAAGCGCAGATCGCTGTGGTGAATGCAAAGCTGGCTGCGGCGCGGGCCTGATTTTCTGTTTTTTATATTTATTTACGAACGCATTCATGTAAATATGAAACGTGCGGAGGGACAGGTCTTTCCGCACTTAAAATTTTTCAGGGGATTGCGTCGTGGGATTGCGTGTAGAGAAGACATCTATAGACGGTTTGCTGATTTTTCAGCCTGATCGCTATGCCGATCACCGGGGGTATTTTTCGGAAACCTATAATGCCGACTCTTTGCGGCAACACGGCGTTACCACTGATTTTGTTCAGGATAATCAGTCACTATCTCTAAAGGCCGGAACTGTTAGAGGATTACATTTTCAAACACCACCCTTCGATCAGGTGAAACTGGTGCGGGCTCTCAGTGGTGCGATCTGGGATGTCGCCGTTGATTTGCGGAGGTCTTCCCCAACTTATGGGCAGCACTTTGGGCTGGAACTGACAGCTAAAGAAGGTTTGCAGCTATACATCCCGTCCGGGTTCGCCCATGGTTTTTGTACACTTACAGATAATACTGAAGTTCTCTACAAAGTATCCGCTCCTTACTCCAAAGAGCATGAAGGGGGGATTATCTGGAATGATCCGGATCTGTCTATTCCATGGCCCATCGCACCGGAATCTGCTATTCTTTCAGAAAAAGACCTTGTTCTTCCGTCTTTGTTAAGCATTACAACGTATTTTGAGTGAGTAAATGCGAAAAAAGAATCAGGATGATGTTGTATTAGAAAATATCAGCGGCGCTTTTATTTAGAAGGATAAAAAATGAAAATACTGGTGACGGGAGGGGCGGGATTTATCGGGGCAAATCTTGTTCACTCTCTGTTGGAAGACGGGCATGTTGTGGGCAATCTGGACAAGCTGACTTATGCCGCCAATCCGGATATTGAAGCTCTGTTTCCTCCCTCTGAACGTTATGTTTTATATCAAACAGATCTGGCGGATTACGAGGCCGTTCGTCAGATTTTTACGCAATTTGAGCCGGATGCCGTGATGCATCTTGCGGCAGAGTCGCACGTTGACCGATCGATTGATCGGCCGGGAGAGTTTATCCAGACCAATATTACCGGAACGTTTAATCTTCTTACAATTGCTTTGGCATACTGGCAGGCTTTGCCCCCTGAGCGAAAAGAATCTTTCCGGTTTCATCATATTTCGACGGATGAAGTGTTTGGCTCTTTGGGGGAGGCGGGGCTTTTTCACGAGAAAACCCCTTATGATCCGCATTCGCCTTATTCTGCGAGTAAGGCCGCGTCTGACCATCTTGTTCGGGCCTGGAAAACGACCTATGGCTTGCCAGCTCTGGTTTCTAACTGCTCCAATAATTACGGTCCTTATCAATTCCCGGAAAAATTAATTCCCTTGATGATTGTTCGGGGACTTTCCGAAGACAGCTTGCCGGTATATGGAGACGGATTAAATGTGCGTGACTGGCTGTATGTCGAGGATCATGTCTCGGCTTTGAAGTGCGTCTTACGAAACGGGAAGGTTGGAGAGTCTTATAATGTTGGCGGAAATTCCGAGCGGACGAACATAGAGATCGTGCAGACAATCTGTGATTTACTGGATGATCTGGCCCCACCGCAAAAAGTGTCCCGTCGCAGGGAGCTTATTCAGTATGTGACGGATCGTCCGGGGCATGATCGTCGCTATGCCATTGACGCAACAAAAATCAGACGTGAGCTGGATTGGCGTCCCGTGGAAACGTTTGAAACCGGCTTGAAGAAGACGCTTCTATGGTATCTGGATCATCAGGTTTGGTGGAAAAATATTCTGGAGACCCGCTATGCCGGGGAACGTCTGGGATCTGTTGCGAAAATTGGGTAGGGATATTATGACAGCAGTTGCAGTTTTTGGTGCGGGCGGACAGATTGGACAGGCTATTCATAAGCTGGTCCCGGACGGATATCAGGTCATTCCCGTTCTAAAAGACATGGCGGATCTGACTGTTCAAAGTCAGGTGATACGTATTGTTCAGGAGCTATATCAGGACCATAACTGCCGATTTTTTATCAATGCGGCGGCATATACGGCGGTGGATCTGGCGGAAGATGATCTGGAACAGGCTTTTACCGTCAACTGGAAGGGCGCTTCCTATTTGGCGGAGGCTGTGGCAGGCTGCGCAGGGGCGTGCCTTCTTCATCTGTCTACGGATTATATTTTTGACGGAAAAAAAGGACGGGCGTATCGCGAAGAAGATCCCGCCAATCCCCTTTGCATTTACGGACTATCAAAATTAGCGGGAGAACTGGCGATTTCTGCGCAGTGTCCCCGCCATATTATGGTCCGGACGTCGTGGGTATTTGGCCCTGATGGTAAGAATTTTCTAAAAACCATGCTGTCTTTGGCAGAAAGACATAAGGAACTCCGGATCGTTAACGACCAACGTGGCGGCCCGACGTACTCTTATGACATTGCCAGAGCGTTCTGGGGGATCGTCCATCATCTGGAGCAAACCCCGGCATTCGATGAATGGGGCATTTACCATTATGGTGGAGCGGAGTCCGTGACCTGGTACGAGTTTGCACGGGCTATTTTTGAGCAGGCAAAAGAACAGGGATTTTCTGTGCCGGAGCGTCTTGTAGCCATTTCCTCTCCTGAGTTTCCTCAAAAAGCGCTGCGCCCTTCAAACTCTTTCCTTGATACCAGTCGGGTGCAGCGCGTTTTTGCGATAGAGCCCTGTTCCTGGCGGGATGGTATCAGGCGGGCACTGCAACGGTTAAAATCAGATTCTGCAACAGGAGTATTATCATGAAAAAAAGAAAAGGGATTGTGTTGGCGGGAGGCAGCGGGACCAGATTATATCCGATCACCAAAGGAATTAGTAAACAATTACTGCCTATCTATGACAAGCCGATGGTTTACTATCCCCTGACAACGCTTATGTTAGGTGGAATCCGGGATATTCTGGTTATCACCACCCCCCATGAACAGGAATTTTTTCAGAAGCTTTTGGGAGATGGGTCCCAGTGGGGAATTTCTATTCAGTACGCCGCGCAGCCGAAACCGGAAGGGTTGCCACAGGCTTTTACAATCGGGGAAGCATTTCTTGACGGGGCTCCTTGTGCCATGGTTTTGGGGGATAATATATACTATGGGCATGGCCTGACGGAGTTGATGCGGGCGGCGGATGCTCAGGAGGCGGGCGGGACTATTTTTGCCAGTAAAGTTCATGACCCGGAGCGCTATGGTGTTGTTGAATTTGACAGAGACGGGCGCGTTCTGTCGATTGAGGAAAAGCCAAAAGTTCCTAAGTCCCAATGGGCGGTGACCGGGTTATATTTTTATGATTCCGACGTGGTGGAAATTGCAAAGAGCCTGAGGCCGTCTGCGCGGGGAGAGCTGGAAATCGTCGATGTTCACAATGCTTACCTGAAACGGGGGGCCTTGCAGGTCAAACTGATGGGGCGTGGATATTGCTGGTTTGATACGGGAATTTACAGTTCCCTGCTGCAGGCCGGACAGTTTATCGAAACGATTCAGAAACAGCAGCAGCAGTTCATTGCCTGTCCGGAAGAAATTGCGCTGACTCAGGGATGGATTGATGAGGAAGCGGTTTTGAAGTTAGCCGCAGAGCTTTCCAAAAACGATTACGGCGCGTACCTGAAAGACCTTGTTCAGGAACGACAAAGCTATCTTTTCCAGTAACAGACTGCCCGAGCCATAGGCGAAGAATCTTAACCTATTGATAAAAAAGATTCTTCGCTGTGCTCAGAATGACGTTTTTGTCGTTTCTCGACTTTTTCAGCAAACTGCTAATCGCGGGGCTTGACCATCTCGGCGGG
Source organism: Rhodospirillales bacterium (assembly GCA_020638395.1). Lineage (GTDB taxonomy): Bacteria > Pseudomonadota > Alphaproteobacteria > Micavibrionales > Micavibrionaceae > JACKIP01. The sequence continues at coordinate 18,189 of JACKIP010000008.1, read as the reverse complement.
GATAATCCAGTCCTTGAACTGCTCCTGCGTCAAAAGATTAAGCGCGATTCCGGCTTCCATGAGAGAAGTGCCCTCGGCATGAGCCTTTTTAGCGATTTTCGCGGCATTATCATAGCCGATGTGCGGGTTGAGGGCCGTTACAAGCATCAAACTTTCATTCATCAGTTTTTCAATGCGGGACTCGTTTGCTTCGATTCCACTGACACAGTTATCCGTGAAGGAAATGCAGGCATCGGCAATCAGGCGCAGGGATTGCAGGACATTGTAAATAATGACGGGCTTGAACACGTTCAACTCAAAATGCCCGTTCGATCCGGCCACGGTCACGGCGGTATGGTTTCCCATGACCTGCGCACACACCATCGTCATGGCTTCGCACTGGGTTGGATTGACTTTTCCTGGCATGATAGAAGAACCTGGCTCATTGGCGGGGAGATTGAGTTCTCCGATCCCGCAGCGGGGGCCAGATCCCAGCAGGCGAATATCATTGGCGATCTTCATCAGGGAGACCGCCAGAACATTCATTGCTCCGGAGAGTTCGACCATTGCGTCATGTGCCGCCAGTGCTTCGAATTTATTCTCTGCGCTGACAAAATCAAGGCCGGTGATGGTGCTGGTTTTTTCCGCAAATAATTCGGCAAATCCGGCTTTGGAGTTGATCCCGGTTCCGACGGCGGTCCCGCCTTGCGCCAGTTGCATCAGGCGCGGCAAAGTTGATTTAATACGATCAATGCCATAGGACACCTGCGTAGCATAGCCGGAAAATTCCTGCCCCAGCGTCAGCGGCGTGGCGTCCTGCAAGTGTGTCCGGCCGATTTTTACAATATTGGCCCACTGTTCTGCTTTGGCGGATAACGCTTTTTCCAGATGCTCAAGGGCCGGGATCAGCTCATGATGAACCTGTTCTGCTGCGGCAATGTGCATGGCGGTTGGGAACGTATCGTTGGAGCTTTGCCCCATATTCACATGATCGTTCGGGTGAACCGGTTTTTTGCTGCCAATCTCTCCGCCCAGAATTTCAATGGCACGGTTGGCAATCACTTCATTGGCATTCATGTTGGTTTGCGTTCCGGAGCCTGTTTGCCAGACGACCAGCGGAAATTCATCCATGCGCGTGCCGTCAATGACTTCCTCTGCTGCTTCCACAATCGCGTTCCCCAGTTTTTGATCGAGGCTGCCCAGATCCATATTGGCCAGAGCAGAGGCTTTTTTCTGTACCCCCAGTGCCCGGATCAGCGGGGCCGGCATTTTCTCGCCGCCGATTTTGAAATTCTGCAGGGAGCGTTGGGTCTGCGCGCCCCAATATCTGTCTGCCGGGACGTCAATAGCGCCGATAGAGTCGGTCTCGCTGCGCGTGGCGTTTTTTTCATTCCGGAGGGTTTCTGCTGACATTGTGGTTCCTTCTTTTTATCCTTGAAAAATATGTCACGAATAGAGTAAGTGTTCAACGGAGAAAATATTGACAAAATTATATTTTATTAACATAATAATTTTCTTTAGTTAGGGTGTATCAATGACAGACATGAATTCAGACCTGCCGCCAGAGGTTTTAAATCCACCGGCACAAATTGTGACGACGGAAGAGAAGGGACGGAGTCCTGTTCCTGCGGAATTGCAAAAATATATTCTGAATCCTCCTTGTCATGAGAATGACTTTGAGATGGAGAAGGATACAGATTCTTCCTGCCAGCGCAAGGACTGGGTCGACGCACAGCTTGAAGCGTTGGAAGGGCAGGCCATAGATAACCCGGCAGGACATTGTATTCGCGCCATTGATCTGGAAAAAGTTTTGAAGGGAGATCCCTCCCACGCACATACAAAATTTTCAAATCGTCAGGCATGGTTGATTGATGTTCTGAAGAGTCCGTACGGTGCGAGTTCTCTGATGCGGAAATTTGTGGCGGCTGCTGCTTATAATAGCGTGCTGGTCTGTAATTTCCATGATAAATCCACCGGGAGGTCAGATGAAAATTTCGGAGTATTTGATCCCGCTCTGAACGTTATTAGCATCAATCAAACGGGAATTGAGACGCGTATAATGTCTTCGGGAAAGATGCCTGGAAGCCTTGATCCCAAATTTTGGCTGATTCCTTTGGATGAAGCGCGTGAAATTGTGGCTCCGGATAGCCGCAACATGGCAGGTATTGTTGTGCGGGAAGAATTTGCGCATGCTTATCAGGCGCTTGTTCAAGGCGAGGGGGTAGTCCGGGGTTTGAAAGAGCCTGCGTTAAGAGATGCTGTTCTGTGGAATTTATCACTGGAGGCCCATGCCAAGCTCAGCTACATTGTGGATTTTTTGAAGACATATGATGCCGCCTTGAAAAGTGAGGATACAGAAAAAATACAATATCATGGCGGTGTATTTGATCAATTTTCCCTTCGCTATGCAGGAGGAGAAAAGGATATGATGCTCTATCTTATGTCCGAAGCCGCAGAGAAGGGGGGATCGGCGCTGTCCGACCCTGATACCTTATATACGGCGTTTACACTATTCTTTAAAAATGAAGATTCGATGCTTTCTTACTTTGATGAGGAAGCAATGGCGGTTCTTGAAGAAGATCCGTCCGCTCAACGCATAGAGGTTCGGAAATTTGTCAAGATATTCGGAGTCCTCACAGGGGATGAATTTTCCGGGACTAATTTTCTGAAAGAGCGGCTTAAAAGCCCCGATGATCTTATGAATCTCATTCCGAAAGAATATCCCGTTCGTCAATGGCTGGATCAGCATGAACCCCCGGCTGTTCGGGGGCGGGGCGCTGCCGTAGTTCTTTCCCGTGCAGAATGTCTGGAGGAGTTAAAAAAGGGATCCTCTATGGAGGGTTTTATATGTGTCCCCGAATGATCTGATTTTATGGGGGGATTTCTTTCCCGACGAAATCCCCCCTTGCCACCAGCGTTTCTTTTTTTATCTCAGAAAATTAGGATATTTTTTACCGCTGGTTGATTATTATGATTTGTTATAATCTTGAACTATCCTTTGTTGTATGATTATACTTGAGGGAGCTTTATTTTAAATATTAAAACTAAAAGAAAGAATTTTTATTATGGCGGGGAATGTGTGGACTGAGGAAGATCACAGCGCTATGATCGCACAGATCCAAAGTGATGTGGATACGAATCTAGAGGCACGAGGGAAAGTTTTTGTTGTTAATCCTTCAGAAAATCAGCCAGAAGCAATAGACCGCATCTATAACAACTATTCCGGCACAAATCCTTTTCTGGACACAGAGGCAGGACAGGAGATTCTTGCGGGAAGAATGGATAATCCAGCCATCGGAATGAATATAAAGTACGGAGATAACCTTAGAAATGAAGGGTATATTGCTTTCTCGTATACAGCCCAACCTGCGGAAACAGTTAATGAAGCAATGCACTTTTTTTCAAGAGCTACTAAGTATGGTGCTGATTTTGAAGGGAGATTATCTCCAGAATTTACACAGACATTCACCGCTGTTCATGAGACAGTAGAAGCCGTTCGGGGAAGAGCCGTCGCCGGAGATCAACAGCATTACAGATATCAGGAAATGGACACTATGTTGGAGAATCGTGTTTCCGATGCAACGGCGGCATTATACTGGATCAAAAATGGAGGAGATCTTGAACAGGTTAATGTTATGGCGGAAGGGCGAGATCTAAGAATGGGATATGCTCCGACCAAAATTCAGGATGTGGTTGATGAAAGTGGAAATAAAAAATCATATGTGCAACTAACAAATTTGACGCATGATACGGGCGATGTTTTGCGGGCCATCACGAAAAGTGTTGAAGATGGAACTCTACGAAGAGAAGATCTGCAGGGTATGTCTTTATCTGAATTGGCAAAATTTGCGGAAGAGAAATTTGCTCAACCCAGTATGCCGACGGAGAGGGTTTTTATGGACATGAAAGTTGCGGTGTCTAATATTGCAATTAAAAATGGAGAAACGGATAATGCTGTTTGGACGTTGGAAGATCCTCCTCCTCATGCGCCTCATATTTCTTTAGGAGATTCCTATGTTCCCGCATTTACCAATAGTCCCGAAACGGATATTGAGCGTAAGATGATAGCCAGATTTGAGGCTGCTCATGCCGATATTATGGGAGAATCTGCAGGAATAACTGTATATGGTCCTGAAAATAATGAATATGTCACACTTTCTGAACAACCTTCTTTGAGAAATCCCACTAAAGATATGGAAAACAGAATATCCCGGACGGAAATTACTGGAAGTACACCTGGATTCTCCTCTGGAATGGGACTTTGATGTTTCTAGAGTTTTTTGCCAATAAGATAAGGTGAAATCTCTAAGCCTGTTTTTTCACTTTAAAGATTGGGTGGTCGGATATGTGGTTTTGTGCTTCCATGTGGAGAATTTTGAAGCTGCCCAAATCCCCCCTTGCCACCAGCGTTTCTTTTCTTTATTTAATACCTTTCAGACTAATCGTAGAAGTGAAGAAAAGAAAACGTAAATGTCATCTGCAATTGAACAACTTGCAAAAAATGCGAACTGGGGCGCTCTTTCAAAGGCGACGGAGTTAAAACAGCGAATCGTCTTTGTTCTGGGGGCTTTGCTGGTCTATCGTCTGGGGACCTATATTCCGGTGCCGGGGATTGATCCGATTGCCTGGGGAAGTTTCTTTGAAAAAAGCGGCGGCGGGATTCTGGACATGTTTAACATGTTTGCCGGCGGCGCGTTGCAGCGGATGACGATTTTTACGCTGGGAATTCTGCCATACATTTCTGCGTCAATTATCATGCAACTGGCGACCGCCATGTTCCCGACTCTGGAAGCAATTAAAAAGGAGGGGGAAGCCGGGCGGATGAAGATTAACCAGTATACACGTTATTTGACGGTGTTGCTGGCGACGGTGCAGGCATGGGGCGTGGCGGTTGGTATGGAAAACGCGACGAGTTCTATGGGGCCGATTGTGCCGGATCCCGGTTTGTTTTTCCGCATTTCTGTCGTTATTACGCTGGTGGGTGGTACGGTATTCCTGATGTGGCTGGGAGAGCAAATCACGGCACGAGGGATCGGCAACGGAATTTCCTTGATTATTTTCTCCGGAATTGTCGCCGAATGGCCTGCAAATATTGCCTTTATTTTGGAGCTTGGACGTCAGGGGCAATTCAGCTTTCTCGATATTCTGGTGATCTTTGGCATCATTATCGCCGCGATCATGTTTGTGGTTTTTATGGAGCGGGCACAGAGGCGCGTGGTGGTTCAATATCCCAAACGTCAGGTTGGAAATAAGATGTATGGCGGAGATTCGAATCATATTCCGCTGAAGTTGAATACCTCCGGTGTTATCCCGCCGATCTTTGCGTCCTCTTTGCTCCTGCTGCCATTGACGCTTGTTGGATTGGGCGGCTTCGAAGGGCAAGGGATTTTTAGCGACATTACCCGCTATCTGGCGCACGGACAGCCGGTTTATATGATTTTATATGGGACATTGATTGCCTTTTTTGCTTTTTTCTATACCGCGATTGTGTTTAATCCCGCAGAAAATGCCGAAAATCTGCGTAAATATGGCGGTTTTATTCCAGGGATTCGTCCGGGAAAACATACGGCAGATTATCTGGATTATGTTCTGACGCGGATCACGGTTCTGGGTGCGGCGTATCTGGTGATTATCTGTTTGATTCCTGAATTTTTAATGGCACAATATGGGTTGCCGCCCAGCTTTGGGGGGACGAGCATTCTGATTGTGGTCTCGGTGACAATGGATACGGTCGCGCAGATTCACTCTCATTTGATTGCGCACCAATATGAAGGACTGATTAAAAAGGCCAAGCTAGGCGGAAAAGGAAAACGGCGCTCATGAATCTCATCATATTTGGCCCGCCGGGAGCGGGAAAGGGCACGCAGGCCGGACTGATTGAACTGAACTACGGCCTGAAGCAGCTCTCAACGGGGGATATGTTGCGCACAGAAATTGCGTCTGAATCCGAACTGGGGCTAAAGGTCAAGGATCTGATCGCCGCCGGTCATCTGGTCTCCGATGATATTATGGTTGATATGATCGCGCACCGCATTGAACAGGAAGATTGTAAAAAAGGCTTTATTCTGGATGGCTTCCCGCGCACCGTGGCACAGGCCAAAGCGCTGGATCATATGCTGGCCTCCAAGGGTAAAAAAATCGATCATGTGATCGTGCTGGTCGTGGATGAAACAGCCCTGATGAAGCGTATTCAGTCCCGGATTGCTCAGAGCGGTGAAAATGCGCGTGCGGATGACACCGAGGATGTGCTGAAAAACCGATTGCAGGTTTATAACGAGCAGACCGCGCCGATTCTGCCTTATTACGATCTTAAGAATCTCCTCTACAAAATAGATGGTATGCAGCCGATCGAGGTGGTTTCGTCCGAGATTGACTCTCTGCTAGAGCAGCGTTGATCGTTCAGCTTGAATTGCGTTGCCGCGCGCCTTACGCAGGGTTAGGTTATAATAGCCTGCCTCATCTAAAATGATTCAAATTTTCTGCGTCCGTCATTACACGTTTTTGCGGAGCAAAATACGTGTGATCTATATCTGACTGTGGATTACACGTATTCACCTGACGGTGAAACGTGTAATGACGATGTTGAAAGAGGTCCTAATAAAAATAAACCCGTGTTAAGCCGCGTGCTGGTTTGCTGTTGCCACTGCCAAAGATTTTCCCTTGGAGCGCAGGTCATCAAACGCTTCGTTCAGACGTTCAATAATGGCTTCTTCGCCTTTACGCAGCCAGACACGCGGGTCGTATTGCTTTTTGTACGGCTCGTCTGTTTCCGGGTCGATCTGGTATTTAAAGGCTTTTTCATGCTCGAACACATATTTCCCCACGCCTTCTGAGAAAGCAAACTGGGTGTCGGTGTCGATGTTCATTTTGAAAATGCCATAATTCAGAGAGGCGGCGATTTTGTCTTTTTCCGAGCCGGAGCCACCGTGGAACACCAGATCCAGAGGATTTCCCCCTGTTCCGCGGGCGCTTTGGATCAGAGCCTGCGAGTTCTTCAGGATTTCCGGGCGCAGTTGCACGTTCCCCGGTTTGTAGACCCCGTGGACGTTTCCGAAAGAGGCCGCGACCGAGAAATGCCCGATAGTGTGCAGGGTGTCATAGGCCTGCAGCACGTCCTCCGGTTGGGTGTAAAGCTTATCATTATCGATATCATCTGAGCCCACACCGTCTTCTTCTCCGCCGGTGACGCCCAGTTCAATTTCCAGACTCATGTCGATTTTCGCCATGCGTTCGAGCATTTTTTTCGACTCGGCCAGGTTTTCTTCCAGAGTTTCTTCGGACAAATCCAGCATATGAGAAGAAAAGAGCGGGCGGCCATGCTGTTTGTAGTGGGCTTCGTTATGGTCCATCATCGCATTGACCCACGGGATCAGCTTTTTATTGGCATGATCTGTGTGCAGCACCACGCAAATGCCGTAATGCTCGGCCATCATATGAACATGCTGTGCCAGAGACACGGCCCCCATGACCTTGGCCTGAAATCCGTCGGCAAAGCCTTTTCCGGCATAAAACGCCGCGCCGCTGTTGGAGCATTGGATAATCACATCGGACTTATTCGCTGCGGCTGCTTCCAGAACGGCATTGACCGTATTCGTGCCAATGACATTCACGGCGGGCAGGGCATATTTCCCTGCCTTACAGGCTTTTAGAAGAGTTCTGTAGTCGTCTCCGGTGACAACACCCGGTTTCAGTTGGGACATGAGAGGTTCCTTTCTTGTTTATTTAAGCCGCCTGCGCCTTTGCGGAATATCCGACCGCGTGCATTTTTGCCGTGGTATCCAGCATCCGGTTCGAGAAGCCCCATTCGTTATCGTACCAGCTCATAATCCGGACCAGAGTTCCATCAACCACTTTTGTTCCGTTCAGGGAAAAGATCGAAGAGAGCGGATTATGGTTGAAGTCAGACGATACCAGCGGATCTTCATAAATCCCCAGAATGCCGTCAAGCTGGCCTTTGGACATGCCGGCGACGGCTTCATTGACTTCATCGACCACAGTCGGGCGGGCCGCGACAAATTTCAGGTCAACCAGAGAGACGTTCGGCGTTGGAACCCGAATCGCCACGCCGTCCAGTTTTCCGGCGAGTTCCGGCAATACTTTTCCAACGGCTTTGGCCGCGCCGGTTGAGGTCGGGATCATGTTGCAGGCTGCGGCGCGGGCGCGGTGCAGGTCTTTATGCATGGTATCCACGATGCACTGATCGCCTGTGTAGGAGTGAATGGTCGTCATAAAGCCGCTCTTAATCCCGATTTTGGCATGAATGGCATGGGCAACCGGGGCCAGACAGTTTGTGGTGCAGGAGGCATTGGAAACGATCTGGTGCGCTGCGGTCAGCTGGTCAGAGTTTACTCCATAAACAACCGTAATATCTTCATCGGTTGCAGGTGCGGAAATCAAAACTTTTTTGGCGCCGGCCTGAATGTGCTTGGCGGCATCTCCCCGTTTTGTAAAAATTCCGGTACATTCCAGAACAATATCAATCCCCAGCTCTCCCCATGGCAGGTTCAATGGATCGCGCTCCTGATACACCCGGATGGTTTGTCCGTCCATCGTCAGGGTATTTTCTGTTGCCTCAACAGAAAACGGCGCCGGACCATGCACGGTGTCGTATTTAATCAGCATGCGGTTAGTGTCGGTCGGCGCCAGATCGTTGATTGCAACCAGCTGGATGTCCTTGCGTCCGCTTTCAAACAAGGCACGGGCAACCAGACGTCCAATACGTCCAAATCCGTTAATGGCTATTTTTACTGTCATGTTTTTCTCCTCTTTCTATGAGATTTATGATTACAGAGCTTTTTTTACCGTTTCGACAATGGCGTCTGTCGTAATGCCGAAGTATTTGAAAAGGTCTTCTGCCGGGGCGGATTCGCCGAAGCTGTGCATGCCGATAAACGGGTTGTGCGCGCCGATGAGGCGGTCCCATCCCTGACGTATGCCGGCCTCGATGCCGACTTTCAGAGATTTATTGCAGATCAGAGATTGGATGTATTCCCCGTCCTGTTCCCAGAACAGATCCATGCAGGGAACGGAAACAACCCGCACCCGCACGCCGTCTTTTTCGAGTTTTTCAGCGGCGCTCAGGGCAAGGTGAACCTCTGATCCCGAGGCAAACAGGGTTGCCTGTGGATCAAGTCCTGTAGCGTCTTTTAAAATGTAGGCTCCCCTGGAGGTCATATTTTCCGCCCGGTTGCCGCAAATCGTCGGAACACCCTGACGGCTTAATGCCAGCACAGAAGGCGCGGTCTTTTTATTCAGAGCCAGTTCCCAGCATTCCGCTGTTTCAATCCCATCGCAGGGACGGAACAGGTAAAGGTTCGGAATGGCCCGCAGCGCGGCGAGATGCTCAACCGGTTGGTGGGTGGGGCCGTCTTCCCCCAGTCCGATCGAATCATGGGTCATAACGTGAATAACCTGCTGTTTCATCAGAGCCGCCAGCCGCATGGCCGGCCGGGCATAGTCGGCAAATTGCAGGAAAGTGCCGGAATAAGGGATAATCCCGCCGTGCAAGGCCATGCCGTTCATCATGGCGGCCATTCCATGTTCCCGAACGCCGTAATGAATATAGCGTCCATCATAGTTTTCCGGCGTGACAAAGGAGGTTCCCTTGACAAAGGTATTGTTGGAGCCGGTCAGGTCGGCTGAGCCGCCAATCATGCTGTCAATCTCCGGGACCAGTTGCTCCAGCACCATGCCAGAGGTCTGACGCGTGGCATGTTTGGGTTTTTCTGTCGCAAATGCATGTTTGGCCAGAGCTGTGGCTTTGGTGATTTTGTCGCTATGCTCATTGGCGATTGTTCGTTCGAAAGACGGTTTTTTCGCAGAGCTGCCCAGAGATTTTTTCCAGGCGGCATAGCGTTCCTGGGATGCTTCTCCCATGGCGCGCCACTCTGCCAGCAAGTCTTCAGGGATTTCAAAGGGAGCGTAGGACCAGTCCAGATTTTTACGAATACCGGCGATTTCGTCGTCTTTTGTGATGGCCCCGTGCGCGGAGTTTGTGCCTTCCTGTGTGGGTGCGCCAAAGCCGATGCGCGTTTTACAGCGGATCAGGCTGGGCGTGTCGGTTTTCTGTGCTTTCGCAATGGCGGCTTCGATTGCGGCAAAGTCGTGCCCGTCAACGGCCTGCACATCCCATCCATATCCTTCAAAGCGTTTGGTGACATTTTCCGACCAGGTCATATTGGTAGGGCCGTCAATGCAGATCCCGTTATCGTCGTACAGGACAATTAATTTCGAGAGTTTGAAATGTCCGGCAAAACTGCAGGCCTCGTGGCTGACGCCTTCCATCAAATCTCCGTCCCCGCAGAAGACGTAGGTATAATGGTTCACCAGATCATTGCCAAAACGGGCATTCAGGATACGCTCTGCCAGAGCAAAGCCGGGGGCATTCGAAATGCCTTGCCCCAGCGGGCCGGTCGTGGTTTCAATCCCGACTTCCATGTCCACTTCCGGATGTCCGGGGGTGCGGCTGTGGAGCTGGCGGAAGTTTTTGATTTCTTCGAGGGTCATTTTTTCATAGCCGAGCAGGTATCCCAAAGAATAAAGCAGCATCGAGCCGTGGCCTCCAGAGAGGATAAAGCGGTCACGGTCCGGCCAGAGCGGGTTTTTCGGGTCGAATTTCATAAATTTAGAGAAAAGCACCGTGGCGACATCAGCCATTCCCATCGGCAGACCGCTATGCCCGCTATTGGCGGCTTTGACGGCATCGACGGACAGCATCCGGATACAGTTGGCCAGACGGCGGTATTTTTTGTCAGTATTTTCTTCGGGAACGTAAATGGGGGCTGGTTGCATAATCTTTGGTCATCCTTGTTTTTCCCTTGCACCATAGCGATTCAGGGCAGGGGGTGGCAATGTCTTTTTTGTCTTTTTATTTCCAGAAATTGTGGATAAGTCTATCCCCTTTATTGACCCCTGTTTGGATCGGCTGATAAGTGTATTTGTCTGAAAGTTTTTATGGGGAAATAAAATGTCGGAAAAGTTAAGGAACGCACTGGCAGAATTGCAGCAATCCGTCGATAATTTTGAAAGAAATTATCAGATCAGGGAAAAACAGATGAGTGTTTCCAAACCAAACCTTCTGGGGCAGCATGATCTGTTCGGATTGTCTCAGGACCCCATTCATCAGCAGAATGCCAAAGCGATGGCGGCGGTGCTGGACCGGACGATCATGCGTATGGAAAAACTCGTTGGGGAGAAAGCATAAATGTCACACACGACCGTTAAACTAAATGGGAAAACCTATGAAATTGCCTGTGATGAGGGACAGGAAGAGCGCGTACGGCAGCTTGGCGCGTATGTGGCGGAGCGCTATGGCTCGATTGCGGCTGGTGGCGGCGGTGTCAGCGAAATGCAGAATATGGTTCTGACCAGCATTATTCTGGCCGATGAAATTGCTGATTTGCGCGACTATGTTGCGGCTTTGGAGCAGGAGCGCGGACAAATGGACCCGGTGGAGCCGCGGATCGAGATTCGTGAAGTCGTGAAAGAGATTATCAAAGAAGTTCCGGTCCCCATGGACGGCATGGTTTCGGAAGAAGATGTCGATCAAATGGCGGATATGGTGATGAAAGTTACGGAGCGTATCAATAGTTTGTCGAATAAACTTGCCAAAGCAGCCTAGAACGCCCTATATCTAAATAGCTGCGGCGTGCGTGAGGTGACTTGAATTCCTTTGGCCGATGCTTCTTCGCATAGGGAGCTGTCCCTGTCTGTGACTGCTGATTCGTTCAGGGTGGCAGGCATATGGCGCCCACCTGGTTACCTGGGCCATATGCGGATCATAATAACCCACGGCGCACGCGGCTTTTATACCTTTTACCGGCTGGTCATCCTTTGATAGGGCCGGTTTTTCAAGACTTCGTGAAAGTGCTCCAGATTCAACGGTTTTTGCAAAAAGGCCGTCGCGTGGTTCTGGTAGGCATCAAATGCAAGTTCGGTCGAAGTGTCTCCGGTCAGGAGAATGACGGGCATATCTTCGGTCAGCGGGTGTGTGCGGATGTGTTTCAAGGTCTCGATCCCGTTCATATCCGGCATATGGACATCAAGCAAAATCACGGCGTTTTTGCACTCTGGTCCGTTATCATCAAACGCACCGGATGTTTCAAGATAGTGAAACAACTCTGCCGCAGTTGAATGAGAAACAACGTAGGTCACCTGTTCAGAATTTTTGAGGAGTTGCTCGGCAAACAGGCGGTCATCGTAGCTGTCTTCGACCAGATGCACGGTCATGCAACCTTTCCCGGCCTGCCGTTGAAAATCTGCAGAGGATGTTTTTGCAGAGGGCGTGAGTGTTTTATGATGAGGGGTGTTTGTTTTGTGCATGAGGGAGCCTCCCGTTTGCCTGTTCCTAGTAATAGAGGTCCTTGGGCGGCCATTGCCACGACATATCGGTAAAACATTCAAGTTTTTCAATATTTAGCGGTTTGGTCATATAACCGTCGGCCCCTAGTTTATAGGCTTCGAAAATTTTATGAGTGGTTTCAACAGAAGATAACACAATCACCGGAATATCGGCTGTGAAAGGATCTGATTTTATCTGCCGCAAAACTTCAAAGCCATCAACGTGCGGCATGTTCAGATCCAGAATAATCATGATGGGGTTCCAGCAAACAACACTGCGGTCGTTAAAACCGTTTTCTTCCAGATAATCCAGAAGTTCCTGTCCGTTATTTGCGATTTTTACTTTATTGACATAGGGCAGAGACTCAAGGGTATGTTTGGCAAACATCTGGTCGTCTTTGCTGTCTTCTACCAGAATAATCGTCCGCGGTGTGATCTGTTTCTCAGGCACATTCTCAGAAGATCCCGGCTGTGATGAGAGGGAAGTAGGGGGCGTATCCTGGGGCTGCATCAAGTCCTCCGCTGTTGTTCTATAAAGTTAAGTTCACAATACAGGGAAAGTACGCTTGTACTCTTTCCCGTTATCACAACTCATGATTTACTGAACAGGGTACGCCTGCGGATTTAAAAAACGGTTAATGTACGATCTTCTGTTCAAGCCGCAGGTGGCCTGATCTTCTCTTCATAAAATTTTTCGCCGATTTCAATCGCGTCGCGACCGTTTTTCTCCCGCCAGTCATTGGTGTCTCGCAGAGAGAAAATACAGCCGCAATATTCTTGCTGATAAAAATTTTCCCGTTTGGCAATTTCATACATGCGATTGGCGCCACCGCCCTTGCGCCAGTTATAGGTCCAGTAGGTCAGACCGTCATAATGTCCGGCGGCCCGAACACCGCAGTCGTTAATCTGCTCCATGTTTTTCCAGCGGGAAATGCCCAAAGAGCTGGTAAAGGTCGAAAATCCGTTCTCCCAGGCGTGCAGCGCGGTGCGTTCAAAACGCATGTCAAAACACATGGTGCAGCGAATACCGCGCTCCGGCTCGAATTCCATGCCTTTGGCGCGTTTGAACCAGTTCTGAACATCGTAATCCGCATCGACAAAAGGGACGCCCAGCTCATCCGCAAAGCGCTTATTTTCATTTTTACGAATTTCATATTCTTTTTTCGGGTGAATATTCGGATTGTAAAAGAAGATCGTCAGGTCAATTCCGTCATTCTTCATGCGCTCCATCAGATCGCCGGCGCAGGGCGCGCAGCAGGAATGCAGGAGCACTTTCTCATCACCATTCGGTGGAATAAGCGGGTCAATCTCTTGTGGCATGGGTATATTATAACACGAATACACCGGAATGTCATTTGTTAATCACGGGCGGAGTTATGATGCCAGAAGTTGCACGTGTTTCCGGTTGATTTTTTTATAAAAAGTTTTACGCGATTGATGTTAAAACAGATAAGCCATGACAAATATTCAAAAATCTATCCTGTTTTCTCTGTTCGGGTTTTTCCTGTTTTCTGTCGGAGATGTGCTGCGAAAAGTTGTGTTGGTGGATTATTCTCCCATTCAGGTGCAGGTATGGGCGAGCCTGTCGTCTGTGTTGGCCATCTTGTTGATGTCGAAAAAACTTGGTGGATGGAAAAGTCTGCGCCATATCACAAAACCCCATATTCATATCGTAAAAGCTCTATTGGTTACATCTATGATGGGATTGTCTGTGTTTTCTCTGCAAAGGTTATCGCTGGATGTCTATTACACACTGATTTTTACCATGCCGATGATTGCCAGTATACTGGCGGCAATTTTTTTCAAGGAGCCTTTGCCTCCGGCTAAAATCTTATTGATACTAACCGGATTTCTGGGCGTGTTATTGATTACGCGGCCGGGGGCAACGATTGATATGGTTGGAGTCGTTCTGACTCTAATTTCTGCGACTTTTTTTGCGACAAATTCGCTATTGAACAAGTTGTTTTCACCGGAAGAGCCGAAATTTCCTTTCGGATTTTATCCCTATGTTCTGGCGGCGATTGTGTTCCTCGCGGCAAATCACGGACAAATTCCCCACATGGAGCCATCTTATGTCCTTATGTGTTTTTTTGCCGGGGCGTGTAGTGTTTTTGGTGTGGTGATTCATGTTTATGCTTTTCAGATGGCTCACGCGTCCGTTGCGGCGCCTTATCAGTATACTCAGCTTGTCTGGGGGATAATTTTCGGATTTATTTTGTTTGGAAATCTTCCCGATGTTTGGGTTTTGGGGGGTGGCGCAACAATCATGATTTCCGGGTTGGGATTATATTTTTACGACATGAAGAAAAACTTTGTAAAAACAAGGCCTACATCTTAAACCGGGCGAGGATTTCCAACGTTTCTTCGCTGAGGTGATGTTCGATGCCTTCTGCGTCAAATTCGGCGGTCTGCGGGGGAACGCCGATGCGGATCAGAAAATCAAGGACGATCTTGTGCCGTTCTTTACATTTTTGGGCCAGAGCCTGACCTTTGGGAGTTAGAAATATGGCGCGGTAGGGGGCGCTTTCAATGTAGCCGTCTCCTTTCAGGCGTGTCAGGATTTTACTGACCGTCGGGTGCGATACGCCAAAACGTTCGGCAAGGTCACTCAGGCGAGCTTCCTGCTGGGCCTGAATCAGGTCGGCAATCAACTCAACATAATCTTCGGCGGTTTCATTCTGGCGGGCTTTGCGGACACGGGAAAACCACTCGGCCTGCGTTGTCGCATCAACCAGTTTCGGTTGCGGTGAGGTTTTTGTCATGGCGCTCCTTACGGTCCTTTCCGAGGTGTGTCCTGAGGTTACTGGCAATCAGGGCGAGGCAAAACAGGCCGGCCTGAATAATCACAATCAGCGGCGCGGTCGCGGCATCAATATGATAGCTGATAATCACGCCAAAAAAACAGGAAAAAACGGAGGCCGCAACTGCGACCAGCATCATGCGGTCGAAAGATTTGCTGACTAAAAATCCAATGGCTCCCGGCGCAATGAGCATGGCCACTACCAGAATAATTCCGGCGGCTTTCAGGGCAGCCACGATGGTCAGGGATAGCAGGACCAGCAGTCCAAAGTGCAGAATACGGACCGGCAGGCCGATGACTCCGGCATGGGCGGGATCAAAGCAGTACAGCATCAGATCGCGGCGTTTTACCACCATAATCAGGCTGCAGAGCAATGCGATGCTTCCGGCCTCAATTAAATCCTGTGTGGAGATGCCCAGAACATTTCCGAACAGGACATGCAGCAAATGAACGTCTGTTTCGATTTTGGTCAGGAGCACCAACCCCACGGCAAACATGCCGGAAAACAGAATCCCCATGACGGCATCTTCTTTGACCCGGCTGTTTTCGGTCAGATAGCCGGTGCCGACCGCACAGAGCAGACCGGCGGCAAACGCTCCGAGCATGAGCGGAAGTCCCAGAACATACGCAATCGCCAGACCCGGTAAAATGGCGTGGGAGACGGCGTCTCCCATCAGAGACCAGCCTTTTAGCACGAGAAAGCAGGAAAAAATCGAGCAAACCAGCCCGATCAGGACAGACATCAGCAAGGCGCGCTGCATGAATTCGTGGGAGAGAGGTTCTGTGATAATAGTCAGAAGAGTGTCCATATCCTCAGGCCTTTTCTGTTTTTTGGTGCAGGGACCGCCGCGCTTTGAGAAGGCCGTATTTAGGGGCATATAGAAATGCCAGCAAAAAGAGGGCGGTTTGCAGGGTGACGATCAGTCCACCTGTCGAGGCATTCAGGAAATAGCTGAGATAGGCTCCGGCGGCGGCGGTAAGACTGCCCAGCAAGACAGACATCACAATCATTTTGCCAAAGCGGTCGGTCAGCAGGTAGGCGGTCGCTCCGGGGGTGACAACCATGGCAATCACCAGACAGGCTCCGACGGTTTGCAGGGCCGCGACGGTGGCGGCGCTCAGCAGAGTAAAAAACATGATTTTCAGCAATTGCACCGGCAGCCCGATGCTGCGTGCGTGGGCTTCATCGAAAAAGACCGCGAGCAGATCTTTCCAGAACATCCCCAGACATATGAGGCAGATAGCGGAAATAATCACGACCTGATAAATATCCTCGTTTGAAATCGCGAGAATATTTCCAAGAATAATGGCCTGAATATTGACCGAAGTCGGATTGATGGAGACCAGCAGCAGGCCCAGAGCGAAAAAGGTGGTGAATACCAGCCCGATCACGGTGTCTTCGCGTAGTTTTGTCTTTTGTTTGACCAGAGTCATGCTGAAAGCGGCGAGAATTCCGGCGAAAAAAGCGCCGATTGCGTAAGGCACCGCCAGCAGGTATGCCAGAGCGACGCCGGGAACAATCGAGTGCGACAGGGCGTCCCCCATCAAAGACCAACCCTTTAAAATCAAATAGGAAGACAGAAATGCGCAGACGCCGCCTACCAGTGCGCTGACCCAGATGGCTTTTTGCATGTACTCATAGGTAAATGGCTCCAGCAAAAGAGAAATCATGGCGAACCGTCCCCGCCGCCCTCCGGCGAAATGATTTTTTTGTCTCCCTGATGTCCGTAGAAGACCAGAGCACTTTCATCATCGGTCAGGACGGTGACGGCCCTGTGATCTTTGTCATCGTGCAGGTCCGATCCTGCAAGTTTTCTATGACGTAACATGCCACCAAAAGCTTTCGCCAGATTTTCTTCTGTAAAGGTGGTCTCGACCGGACCCGCTGCCAGAAGGGTTTTATTGACCAGCAGGACCTGATCGCAAAATGCCGGGACGCTGCCCAGATTATGGGTGGAAACAAGGATCAGACATCCCTCCTGCGCCAGAGTGCGGAACAGCAGGATCAGGGAGTCTTCGGTTTTGATATCCACGCCGGTGAAAGGCTCGTCCAGCAGGATGATTTTCCCGCCCTGTGCCAGTGCCCGCGCAACAAAAACGCGCTTCTTTTGTCCGCCTGAAAGTTCCCCGATCTGGCGTTTGCGGAAGGCTGCCATGCCGACCCGTTCCAGAGCGTCCTGCACCGCCAGCCGGTCCGCGGCTTTTGGATGGCGCAAAAATCCCATATATCCGTAGCGTCCCATCATGACCACGTCTTCGACCAGAACCGGAAAGTTCCAGTCGACGTCTTCGGTCTGGGGGACGTACGACACCAGATTACGGCGCAGAGCGGTTTTGACCTCCAGCCCGGCAATGGTAACCGTGCCACTGGTCGGTTTGACGAATCCCATGATGCTTTTGAACAGGGTGGATTTTCCGGCTCCATTCACACCGACCAGACCGCAGATCGTGCCGCCCTGCAGGGTAAAGCTGATATTTTCAATCGCTGTATGTCCGTTCGGATAGGTGACCCCGACTTTTTCAAGATTCAGTAATATCGGACTGGGCTGGAGCATCTATTGTGCCTCCTCCTCTTTGTTTAAGGCCGATTTGAACCCGGCGGCGATGGTCCCGGTGGTGACTTTGAGCAGGTCAAGATAGGTCGGCACCGGTCCGTCCGGCGTGCTGAGAGAATCCACATATAAAACACCGCCGTAAAGCGCCCCGGTTTCTGCGGCAACCTGTTTGGCCGGACGGTCGGAAATGGTGCTTTCACTAAAGACAACCGGAATGTGATTGGCGCGGACTGTGTCAATGACGTGGCGCACCTGCTGCGGCGTGCCTTGTTGATCGGCATTGATGGGCCACAGGTACACTTCTTTCATATTCAGGTCTTTGGCCAGATAGCTGAACGCGCCTTCGCTGGTGACCAGATAGCGCTGTTCCGGAGGAATGGCGTCCAAAGTATCCGCCAGTTCATCCTTTAATGCCAGAATTTGCGCGGTGTATTCTGCGGCATTCTGATTGTAAATGGCGGCATTTTCAGGATCTGCGGCAATCAGGGCGTTCCGGATGTTTTCAACATAAATCAC
>JACKIP010000007.1 GCA_020638395.1 Rhodospirillales bacterium | reverse complement strand
ATTCCGGTCGTTGAAAAAGGAACGCAGAGACTTTTAGGACTTATTTCCTCTCAATCGGCCATTGCGGCACTAATTGAAATCATGAAAACGCTTGATAATGGTCAAGACGTCCACGAATAAACTGTGGCACACAGCGCGTGCTGCAAAGAACTGATAAAAAATAAAAGGTACTTTCTAAAATGATACATGACTTAGTCTTTGATACGCCGATGGCGGTTTCGGCGATTATTCTGGCTGTAACGTTTCTCGCTATTTTTACCGAGGGCTTGCACCATATTCACCGGACAAAAATCGCTATGGCGGGAGCCGCCGCTATGGTTTTTGGCGGACAGTTTTTCGGATTTTATAACCCGGAGGCCGCACTGGAAGCCATCGACTGGAACGTGGTGTTCCTGTTAGGAGCCATGATGACCATCGTGTCAATCATGATCCCGACCGGGGGATTTCAGGCTATTGCTTACTGGATTGCCCGGTTTAGCCGCGGGAGGCTGTTTTTGCTTATGGTTTTGCTGGGAACGGCAATCACCTGTATTTCCCTGATGCTGGATAATGTGACCACGGTTATTATCTTTGGCCCGTTAATTATCCTGATATGTCAGGCGTTGCAGGTTAATCCGATTCCGTTTCTGTTGGCTGCGGCGCTGCTTTCAGACACAGGCGGGGTTGCGACTCTGATCGGGGACCCGACCGCTTTGATGATTGGTTCTGCCGCCAGAATTGACTTTAATACCTTCTTCCTGCACATGGGCGGCATCGTTTTTGCAGCATGGCTGACAACTTTGTTCGGGTTAAAATTTCTGTTCCGTGACAAATTGTCCGTAACTCCTGAAAAGCCGGAATTCCCCGAAGGTGAAACCATGCTGACCGATAAGCGCACCTGGTTTTACTCTCTGGCAGTTCTGGGCGTGATGGTGCTTTTCTTTATTTTCCACAAGGCACTTGCATGGGAGGCCTGGGTTGTGGCGGTTCTGGGTCTGACCGTTCTGCTATTCACAACACGCAAAGGATCTCCGGACAAATTTCTGGCGAATGTTGAGTTGTCTCTTCTGCTGTTCTTTGTCTCTCTGTTCGTGATTGTCGGAGGGGTTGAAAGCAGCCATTTCCTTGAATGGATCGGTCAACATATCCGTCCGTTTGTTCAGGGCGATCTTCTGGTTGCGTGTATTGTTCTGATGTGGGTTGCGGCCTTCCTGTCGGCTCTGATTGACAATATTCCGTTCACTGCTGCCATGATCCCGATTATTCTGGGACTGGAAGCACAGGGAATTAACGTGTCGCCTCTGTGGTGGGCCTTGGCAGTCGGTGTTGGTATGGGCGGGAATGGCTCTCACCTTGGCTCAACGGCAAACGTCTTTATCGTGACCCTGACCGAGCGTCTGGCCGAGCGGGAAAACAAGCCTTCTCTGGCGATTACCCCCGGCCTCTGGTTCCGGAAAGGAACGCCGGTTATGATTATGACTCTGATCGTGGCCTCTATTATCATGACCGTGTTCTTTGATTTCTTCGAAGCTCCGGTTCACCCTCCGGAGGCGGTGGCTCCTATTGCATCGACGCTGATGCCGGAATCCCTTGATATTGGACATCCATAAAAATGTCTAAAGCCCGTCATCACACGCCTTTGTGCGTGTGATCCATACTGATTTATAACCGCAGAGGCGCAGGGTACGCAGAGGTTTTTACAAAAACCGAAAAAACTTTGTCTTACTTTGCGGTTTAAAACATAGAACGCTATGCAAAAGCCCGGACTCGTCATCCTGAGCCGCAGGCGAAGGATCTTAACCCGTTGAAACAAAAGATTCTTCGCTCCGCTCAGAATGACGGTTTTGTAAAATTAGACCTTTTGCAGAGGCTTTTATATATGCCGCTTTAGGATCACCCCTGCCGGACGGCCATCATCTTTTTGATTTCTGCGATGGATTTCGCCGGGTTGAGGCCTTTTGGGCAGGTTTTTGTGCAGTTCATAATCGTGTGGCAGCGATACAGACGGAAGGGGTCTTCCAGTTGGTCAAGACGCTCTCCGGTTGCTTCATCGCGGCTGTCGATCAACCAGCGATAGGCTTGCAGCAAAATCGCCGGGCCGAGATAACGGCTGCCATTCCACCAGTAAGACGGGCAGGAGGTCGAGCAGCAGGCACACAGAATGCATCCCGCCGGGCCGTGCCCGTCTTCTCCGTTCAGTTTATTGGCATCTTCCGGAGATTGCAGGCGCTCTTTCTGAGGCATTTTGGACGTGGTTTTCATCCAGGGTTCAATGGATGCCAGTTGCGCATAAAACAGGTTCATATCCGGCACCAGATCCTTGACCACTTCCATGTGGGGCAGGGGGGAGATTTTGATATCTCCCGCAACGTCCTCAATCGGTTTGGTACAGGCCAGCGTATTGGTTCCGTCAATATTCATGGAGCAGGAGCCGCAAATCCCTTCCCGGCAAGATCGGCGGAAGGTCAGGGTGCTGTCAATTTCGTTTTTAATTTTGATAACGGCGTCCAGAACCATCGGGCCGCATTTATCCAGATCAATTGTATAGCTGTCCCAGCGTGGGTTCTCGCCGGTATCGGGGTCATAACGGTAAATTTTGAAGGTTTTACGGCGGGCGGCTCCTTTGGCATTGTCATGGACTTTGCCTTCTTGAACTTTGGAATTTTTTGGGAGCGTAAGCTGTGCCATGAAAATAATGTCCTTCTTGAATTTTCATACAGGATAATCTGAAATCACGGGGATGTGAAGCCTTTACATGCGGACAAGTTTGCTGTCGCGGTAAACATTACAACAAATAACCAGCCCAAACCCGATCATCGCCGCCAGCATTGCCGTTCCGCCGTAGGACACAAGGGGCAGGGGCGCGCCAACAACAGGAATAAGCCCCATCACCATGGCGATATTTATAAATGCATACAAGGCAAAGTTAACCGTAAGCCCCAGAGAGAGCAGCCGCCCATAAGCGTGTTTACACCGGAAGGAAATCCAGTATCCATAGGCAAAAATAGCAAGCAGCAGCAGCAGAATAGCCATCCCCCCCAGGAACCCGGTTTCTTCGACCCACAGGGTGAAGATAAAATCTGTTTGCTTTTCCGGTAAAAAGTTGAGGTGACTCTGGGTGCCCTGCATAAACCCTTTTCCTTCTATTCCGCCGCTGCCAATGGCAATCTTGGATTGGGTGATGTGATACCCGGCCCCCAGCGGATCGCGCTCCGGCTCCATAAAGGTTAAAACCCGTTGTTTCTGGTAATCGTGCAGGAACTGCCAGGCAATCGGAATCGCGGCAATTCCGCCCCCGATTCCAATAATAAAAAGCCAGATTGTAGTGCCGGCAATGAAAAACATTGCCGCGGCGGCCATGCAAATCATCAGGGCCGTTCCCAGATCTGGCTGGAGGAGGACAAGACCCACCGGCAAGGCAACCAGAATTGCGGGCGTAATGAGCACTTTTAGACCCTTGATATCATCCGTTCCGATCGCCTGAAAGTAGCGCGCAAGGGCCATAACAACAGCAATTTTCATCAGCTCCGAAGGCTGCAACACCATGAAGCCCAGATTGATCCAGCGCTGCGCGCCCATTCCGGTATGCCCTTTGATCTCAACAAACACAAGTAACAGCAGGCCGATCACGTAAAAGGGGTAAGACAGGCGATACCACCAGCGAATATCAATCAGGCAGATGACCAGCATGGCCACAAACCCAACACCAAACCGCATCATATGGCTGGCGGCCCACTTATCGACATCTCCGCTGCCTGCGGAATAAAGCGCCAGAAACCCGATGCCGGCAAATCCGCAAATCAGGATAATCAGTCCCAGATTGATCTGTTTTAAGCGATAGAGCCAGTCATGAGGATCTTTCAGGGCATTCAGGGGGGGCATGGTCTTTTTTCAAACTCCTTGTGTTTTTTTAAGCGCTGGTAGGGATGTCTGTCAGGGCAGGGGCTCTTTTCTGTGCTTCCCAAAGAATATCGCGGGCGAGGGGGGCGGCACTGCGGGAGCCGCCAATCCCGTGTTCAACCACCACCGAGCAGGCATAGCGTGGGTTATTAATCGGAGCATAGCCGACAAACAAAGCGTGGTGACGCTCTTCCCATGGGAGATCTTCGTTCCTAACCCCGGCGGCGCGTTGTGCCTTGGTAATGCGCCGGACCTGCGCCGTTCCTGTTTTGCCGCCCATCCGCATGCTTTCTTCCGGAATTTGGGAGCCTCTCGCCGTTCCGCGTGCGCCGACCATGACCTGTTCGACCCCTTTTATCACAAGCTTAACATGATCGGGATTCAGGCCGATAGACGGAAACTCCGGACGCAGAATTCGTTCAGAGCCGATAGCCGCGGTTAAATGAGGCTCCACCGCGTAGCCTCCATTGACCAGCCGGGAGATCATGACCGCCAGTTGGATAGGGGTCGCCAGAGTATAGCCTTGACCGATGGAGGCGACGACCGTTTCTCCACGGTGCCAGATATCATTGAGTTTTTCTTTTTTCCACGCCTGCGTTGGCAAAAGGCCCGATTTTTCATGATCGGACTCCAGACGGGTTGGTTTTCCCAATCCCATACGGGCGGCCATCTCTGAAATTTTATCAATCCCCAGCTTCAAAGACAGTTCATAAAAATAAACATCGCAGGATTGCTCAAGAGCGGAAATAACATTCATGCGCCCGTGCCCATGTTTTTGCCAGCAATGAAACTTATCATTCCCCAGCAAAAAATATCCCGGACAATTTGTTGTGGTATGTGCCGTGGCAATATTATTTTCAAGAAAAGCCAGGGCCACGCATATTTTATAGGTCGAAGCCGGAGGATATTGCCCGGTCATAACCTTATTATTCAGAGGGTAGGAGGGGTTGGCCTGTATTTCCTCCCAATGCTCAACAGAGATCCCGTTCACAAAATAATTCGGATCAAAGGACGGGGTCGAGGCCATGGCATAAACCGCGCCGGTATGAACATCCATAATGACCGCGGCGGCGCTGCGCTCCTGATCCAGCCGTTTCTGAACAAAGCGTTGCAGTTCTCCATCAACCGTCAGAATAACCCGCTTTCCGGGCGTGCTTTTTATCTCGCTCAGGGTACGGACTTCCCGCCCGACCACATTGACTTCCATTTCGGCCTGTCCGGCTACTCCGCGCAGATCTTTATCATACACTTTCTCGATGCCTGATTTTCCGATTCGCAGTCCGGGCAACCCTAAAACAGGATTATTATCCTCTTCTTCGATGTTTTCTTCCGTGACCGCGCCGACATAGCCCACAAGATGGGCGGTGGCTTCCCGCAGAGGGTAGCTGCGTTTTTGCCCGGAATCTGTCAAAATGCCGGGCAGGTCGGGAAGGTTGACCTCAATCGTCGAGATATCTTCGCGGCTAAGGCTATTGCGAATTTCCACCGGAACAAAGCGTGCATTGCGTTTGGCGGCTTTTAACGTGCGCTGGATATCCCGCGGGGTTAGTTCAATATAGTGAGATAGTTTTCTAAGAGCCTGCTCCAGATCGTCCGTTTGCTCCGGCAGGATCAGAACCCGAAAATCCTGTTCATTGATGGCCAGCGGCACGCCAAAGCGGTCTGTGATCTCTCCGCGTTCAGGGGCCAGAAGTTTCACATTGATTCGGTTTTGCTCGGCCAGTGTCCGGTATTTCTGCCCTTCCACCACCTGCAACCAGGCCAGCCGCGTTCCCAGAATCCCCAGAATACCAATCTGCAAGCCCCCCAGAATCACGGCGCGCCGGGTAAAGCTGCTACTGCGGTTTTCCTTGTCTTTTGCAAAGGTACTCATTGTGGCTGCATTATAGCGATCCTTTATCCGGTGTGGCAAAGGGTAAAAATCTGTGAAGAATTGTCATCATCACAAGCAACAGAGGAAAAGACAACGTCATCACAAAGGCTTCAATCATGAAGGGACCGGTGGCCGCCCGGTGGAGTGTATACAGACATAACCCGGCCCAGAACAAAAAGCAGCTAAACGCACTCATCAGGATGTATCCGGCCCAGATCATAAAAAACGACTGTCCGGCCAGAAACGAACGCTGAGGCTTCACCATAATCTGTACACTGATAAACAGCAACGCGCTGAGACCGGTTAAAGGAAGCCCCGTCAGCAGGTCCTTCAAAAACCCCAGCAAAAACAACAACCATGCCGGCAACAAATCCGGGCGATAGATGGACCAGTAGTAAATGGCTCCCAATGTAAAGACAGACAGAACATTTAGCTCCAGAAACAATGGCAAGATCTGGATATCGGCCAGAAATAACCCGAACAGAATCCCATAGTACAAAAAATACCGGGGCAGGTGGGTTACAGCAACATTGAAAAAAGCCATGCCGCCCAGAATAAAAGACTTTTAAACAAACGTCATGTGAAATTGTTTGTTCTCTAATAGAATTATGTAATGTAAAAATAGTGTATTTTTAAAAAGCCTCAAATAAGCTACACTCAAATCCTTAATTTTTTCATTTTAAGGTTTAAGTATGTCTTATCCAATAAAAAGTTCTGTAACTGCGTTTATTTTCCTATTTTGCTTGGTCTTATTTTTACAAGGCTGTAACTACAACCAAATGCTAGAAAATCTTGTCTCTCAAGAAAAACTAAATATGGCCAAAGAACGTATAGAGTTTATGCTTAACACGGATTATGACACCTTAAACCAATCACTTTCTGAAGAAACACAAAAACAAATGTCCCCGGAGGTGTTGAAGCAGATTCACGATTTAGTTCCCGATCAACCCCCATTGTCTCAAAATTTAGTTGGTTATAATTCTCATACGCATTTTGGCGGAGGAAGCAGCACCCTGACTGAAAGCTTCACTTTTCAGCATGAATATCCAAATTCTTGGCTTCTTGTAAGCTTAAGTCTACAAACACAAAATGAAGGCGAACCAAAAATTCTTGGGTTCAATTTCAAGCCTATATCTGGCGATCTTCGTGAGATTAATGCCTTTACTTTCCAAAACAAGCCGATACAAAATTATCTCATTTTATTGATCGCTGTAATTGTTCCAGTCTTTGTCATTTACTCCTTATATTTATGTTACAAAACCCCAGTTCCTAAAAGAAAATGGCTTTGGTATCTATTTATTGTCTTTGGGTTTTGTTCCATTCAGCTTGAATGGACAACAGGCCGGTGGGATATACAGCCCCTTATGTTTCAATTATTAGGGTCTGGTTTTTTCAGAGCCAGTATGTATGCACCGATCATTTTAAAAACTTCGATTCCTATTGGCGCTATAATTTTCCTTTTCAAAAGAAAAAAATGGCTCCAATAGTCCTTCTTAATCCATTGCGACCAACCCAGAATAGCGCGCGCGGCGCGTATTTGCATTGCCATGTCATTGCCGGTATCATAGATCTCTCTTCGTAGTCAGGTTTTCTTGCCACATGTTAGCGTACAAAGCATTCGCATGCTTAAAGATCTCTAATAGAATTATGCAATATTTTTTTACAAAAATATTGAATATTTAAAATATTCTTTGTCATTGCGACGGCACTGGCCTTGGTTTTCAAAGTTTGCACGCTCCAAAACCGCTTGAGATTTCAAATTATCAATTTCACACATACCATATAAGCTTTTAAATCCGTTTTCTTTTGCCTGTTTTACAAGCTCAATGACAGCATTTGTCATCAGGCCAGTATGTTCTTTACTAAGCCAATAGCCAATCTCCGCAGAATTCAGATCATTTTGTTTTATGTCGATTGCGCCCGCAGGTTGGTTTGATTGATTTACAATCAAAAAAACAAAGTGTGTAGAATCTTCAAAACCTGTTTTTGCCCATTTCAAAAATTCTGTTGCTTTCTGAGCTGGATAAGCTTCATTTTCGCATACCTTTTTGAAAAGACGATTATATATGAGCGGCTCATTGCAAATTTTTGCAATATCATCTGCTGTACTTTTATCCGCTTCAAAGTCAGAAAGCGGAACAAATTGATAATCTATATCAGTAGGATATTGAATAATTGACGTTTTTTTAAATTCCATACAACAGAGTTATTTTTAAATTCCATACAACAGAGTTATTTTTAAATTCCATACAACAGAGTTAGCATGAATTTTTGATTAAATCATCAATAATTTTGCATTGCCATGTCATTGCCGGTATCATAGATCTCTTCGTAGTCAGGTTTTCTTGCCACATGTTAGCGTACAAAGCATTCGCATCTTAAAGAGTGATAATTTACATTATGGAATATAATGGATAAATTATCATAGATGACAGTTGACGTGACGTAATCTAACTCTATGTAATGAGTGCATTATTCAGATATTGAAAAATATTAGTACAAAAAGCTGGTATTCAAAAAAATAATCCGTTATAAAGTCCCCGGTTTTAATTATAGATAATACACTTCGTTAGAGGATGGAGATAAAAACATGACAAGAACAACCCCTAAATCCAATAAAGCCCCTGAGGGGCAACAAGCCATTCAATCAATTGTGAGCGCCTTTGAAAGAGGAACTGGTAAGACACCCACAATCTGGGAAATTGGAAATCATTTGGCGAACAACCCGAAACTAAATTTTGTTGAGCCGCAAGTGTGCAGAAATTTGAATGGAGAATTCTTGGGGGCAGTTGGAAAAGATAATACGGGGACTGTTTTGGTTGTTGACCGCCGGGGAGTCGCCGCGTCCCGGGATGATATGTGCGGTTATAACGTTCTTGGAACAGCGGCGGCGCAGGCTTTAATTGGCAGATCTGGCGCCCCCGTTACTTATAACGACGCCGAATCGCAAGCTGCTTTTGTGTTTTAAGCACATAAGGAACAACAATGACCGCCCTGCTCTCTTTTGATGAATTACGTCAAATAACATCGCCAGAGCAGGCGGATTTTTCCGGCGGGCGGGTTGTGATTCTGGACGCAACCTTTATTCTTCCGGGAACATCGGAGACAACCGCCTATCAGAATTTTTGTCAGGCCCGAATCGCGACGGCTCAATTTTTTGACATTGACGATATTGCCGATCTAAAGAGCGATTTGCCGCATATGTTGCCGTCTCCGGAGGTTTTTTCTCAAAAAGTATCCGCGCTGGGGATCTCGAACGAATCGCACGTCATTATTTATGGGCAAAATGGAATCGCAATGGGACCGGCACGCGCCTGGTGGATGTTCCGGACCTTCGGGCACGAAAACGTTCAAATTCTAAACGGCAGTCTGGCATCGTGGAAAGCCTCCGGAGGGAGCCTTGTGACAACCGGACAACCTGCCGCGCCCCCTTCTCTTCCATCGCAGCCGTTTCATGCCGTGTTTCATCCAGAGCTTGTATGCGCCCGGTGCGAGGTTGAGGATATTTCAGCACGCCGCGCTGCGCCTATTCTGGATGCACGCCCGGCCCCGCGATTCGACGGAACCATGCCGGAGCCGCGTCCCGGTCTGGCTCTGGGTCATATTCCCGGCAGCCGAAACATCCCCGCCGGTAATCTGGTCGATGGCGAGACGGGCTGCCTGAAAAATAAGAGTGACCTGCAACACTATTTTGACGATGATATTTTGCAGGCGGAAATAGCTCCCGTCATGACCTGCGGCAGCGGCGTCACTGCCTGCGTCATCGCTTTGGCTCTGTATGAATTGGGCCGATCCGACGCCAAAGTTTATGATGGATCATGGGCGGAATGGGGAAAAATCGCCTGAACGGGAAAACTTAATAAAAAACAAAGTCTTTCTTTATCTAATTGATACAACATAAAAAAAATCAGCCTTTTTGTTATTTTTTTAAAAAAAGTGAAAGATTTTGCTTGCAAAGAGTATTTGTTTTACGTACTCTCTACTTACACACCCTCTATTACCACTGTTGTCCGGAGTATCTCTAAAAAGGTCTCCGGACCTTTTTTTATTCCGGACTTTTTAACTGTTATGGACTTGCAAAGGGGAGCACTTTGGGATAAGTCACTCTCTTATAAAGATCTTGCTGGGCAAGGAGCGTAACAACGCAACTCAGACTAAACGATCAAAGCTCTAACTCAAACTTTTTGTGACCGATCATGTTCATACAAACCGAAGAAACTCCGAATCCCTCAACTCTGAAATTCCTGCCGGGTCTGACCGTCATGTCGCGGGGGACGGCTGAATTTTCTTCCGAGGAAGAAGCGTTTGCCTCCCCTCTTGCTGAGAAGTTGTTCACCTTGACCGGGGTCACCAATGTTTTTTACGGGCAGGATTTTATTTCCGTGAGCAAAGCTGCAAATATCGACTGGCATCAGCTCAAGACGCCGGTTATGGCGCATATCATGGATCATTACACGATGGGAGCCCCTCTGTTTAAGGACGGTTTTTCTCCGATGGACGGGAAAAGTAAAGCTCCTCTGGATGATGAGATTTCCAATCAGATCATAGAATTGCTGGAAACCCGCGTCCAGCCGGCCGTTGCGCGCGACGGCGGAGATATTGAGTTTTACGATTATGTCGATGGAATTGTTTATCTGAAAATGCGCGGAGCCTGTGCCGGATGCCCCAGCTCGCAGGTTACCCTGAAAATGGGGATTGAAAATATGCTGAAACACTTTATTCCGGAAGTGAAAGAGGTTCGTCCGGTGTCCTAGTTTCTAGCAGAAATGCGGTTGATAACCCGCCGGTATCCGCCCCGTACGGACTGCGCAAAATACAACGGAGTGTTTGCGGGACATCCGGCGTCAACACCGGGCGCAGCTCGATGCGGGTGTCTGTCAGCGCGATATAGGGCACTTCGCCCAGATCTGAGAGGTAGCATTTTAAATCCCGCTTATCAGGAATATTTTCCTCTATTGTAAACCCGATGGCGGGCATTCCGGTTTCCAGCAGCGTTGCCTGTGGCGTGGCATCGCGGACCTCAAGGGGGCGCAAAGATAAAACCCGTCGCAGACTCTCAAAGTCTTCCAGAAAGATCCCCATATCCAGACGCGGTAAAATAGCGGGCAGATCCGGATCTGCGCCGCCGGTCAGCTGGTTTGCCGCCTGCCCCAACACAGCCTGAAAATTATAACGATCAATGACCGTACGCATCTCTGACGTGTACAGCCCTTCCGGAAAAGCAAAGATATTCGGAGGGGCCCCCGTGATAAGCCTGAAGTCTCCGAACGCCCGGTTCAAAGATTGCCGGAATCTTTTTACATCCGAAATGACCTGATAATCGTCAAGATGTATTCCCGCCTGAAATTGACTTTTCCGCAGCAAAATGCGTAAAAAATCGCGATCCGCCGCATCCGTCCAGCGCGTCGTTGAGATCAGAAAGGTGCAAGGAATATTTTCCTCAATCAAAAGAGGGCTGATCGTTCGGAGGAGCTGCGGCGTAGCATCTTCAAAAGTAAGGAGGACGTCATCCCCCTGCCCGCCTTTCAGAAATTGGGGAAGGGCGCTCAGCGACAGAAAATCACGCCCGCTTTTGCGGAAAAAACTGATATGGGATCGCAGCGTGTTCGCGTCCACGGTATTTGGATAGCTCAGAATAAAAACGGAGGATGGCTTAGGTTCTGCCGCGGCAAATGCCCGACCGGAATGTATCAGCATTCCAAACATAAGGACAAAGACGAATACGTTCAGAAAAAATTTTGATCCCGCAAACATTGCCCCTTATCTTTGCCCGGAAATTCTGTATATTGCAAGCCTATGAGCATTATACTTGCTTTTGATACGTCCATGGCGGCCTGTGGGGCAGCGCTTTATCTCTCCGAAACGGGGCAAACTCTGGCGGCGGGGCATGAGCCGATGCAGCGGGGGCAGGCAGAGCGGCTGTTACCCCTGATTGATGAGCTGGTCAAAAAGGCCGGGCTTGAGTTTCAAAGTATCTCCCTCCTCTCCTGCACACGCGGCCCCGGAGCTTTCACCGGACTGCGGCTAGCCATGGCAACCGCCAAAGCTCTGTCTTTATCCCTGAATGTTCCCGCCATCGGGATATCGACACTGGCGGCGATTGCTGCGACCTATCGCGTGTCCTCATGCGCAAGCGGAACACAGAAAATTCTGGTCTGCCTTGAAACCAAACGCAAGGATTACTACATCCAGCTATTTGATCCGTCCGGAGGCGCCGTCACTCCCGCCGCCTGCTGCACATTACAGGATGTCATGCAGATGATAACCACATACACGCCGGTGATTATTGGGGATGCCGCGCAACGGCTGCAAAAGGAATCCGGTCTGGAAAGCAGGATATTCGTTGATGTTCCATATTCCGACTGTACCCAGATCGCCCGGCTTGCGCTTGAGGCGTACACTCCGGATAATAGCCGGTTACAAGAGATGAGCCCGCTTTATTTGCGCGATGCGGATGTTTCTTTCCCGGCGACTAAAAAATAATTTACATCAACATCATGTGGATCAATCTTAAAGCTATCCGTTAGGGGATTATACCGCAGCCCAGAGATATCCCTGACCTCTCCCCCTGACTTGCGTACGTGACGCGCAATTTCAGAGGGTTTGACAAACTGCTTCCAGTGATGCGTTCCTTTTGGAACCCAGTTCAAAATATATTCCGCCGCGACAATCCCCAGCGCATAAGACTTTATTGTGCGATTCAGGGTGGAAAAAATCACCAGTCCGCCGGGTTTGCACAGGTGAAAGCAGGTTTCAACAAAAGCCGCCGGATCGGGCACATGTTCAATAATTTCAAGCGCCAGAACAACGTCAAATTGCGTGTCTAGATCCTCTGCCGTGCCGGTCAGATACTCAATGGCTATTCCCTGCCCCGCCGCATGTTCTTTGGCTACCGCAATCGCGTTCGCATCGGCGTCAATGCCGGTGACATGCGCGCCCAATCGGGCCAAAGGCTCGGAAACCAGCCCGCCGCCGCAGCCGATATCAAGAATGGACCATCCTTCTATCGAGCCATTCCGGCAGATCCGATCTTTTAAATACCCGATCCGCGTCGGGGTCAATTTATGAAGCGGCCTGAATGGCCCGTCCTCATCCCACCAATGAGAGGAATCCTTTGTAAACTGGTCGATTTCTTTCGGATTGAGGTTTGACATGATCCTAACCTAGCGCCATGATATCCGGAAGTCGAGTAATGTTTTGAATAAGGTGTAAACAATAGAAACTTCTGCAAAAGTCCAGAATCATTATCCTGAGCCGCAGGCGAAGGATCTTAACCCGTCGAAACAAAAGATTCTTCGCTCCGCGCAGAATGACAGTTTTGTAAAGTCACATCCTTTTACAGAGGTTTCTATATTATCTCCCGTGATCCGCCATTTTTTCACCGCCGTTTCTTATATTCTGATCTGTGTTCTTCTTGCAGGATGCGCGGGATCTCCTGCGCGCTTCGACACTCCGCAAGCGGCCGGATATTATGGTGAGAAACCACGTCAATGCGTTCCCTATGCAAGGGACGTGTCGGGCTTGTCTATTTACGGAGATGCCTACACATGGTGGTCTCAAACTTCGGAAGCCCGCCGCGGCACCCGGCCACAAACCGGAGCCGTCCTCGTTCTGGCCAAAACAACAAAGCTGACACGGGGACACCTCGCAGTCGTGACAGGCATCCGTGACCGCCGCCATATTACCGTCACGCATAGCAACTGGGGGAGTGATTTCGACAGCCGCCGCGTGATCTATGAAAAGATGCTGGTTGAAGACCTCTCGCCCCACAATGACTGGAGCCTCTTACGCTTCTGGAATAAAGACATTAACGCCTATGGCCTGCCCTACCCGGCCTACGGATTTATTTACCAGTAATCCTTTTACAGCCTTAAAAATCCCATTCGATCCTGTACGTCTTTTAGAACCGGCGTGGCAATCTCCCGCGCCCGCTGTGCGCCGTCTTTTAAAATTCTGTCGATCTCTGTGACATCATTCATCAGACGATTCATTTCCTGCGAAATCGGAGCCAGCTTCTCAACGGCCAGATCTGCCAGGGCGGTTTTCAAGGCAGAAAACTGCTGCCCGCCAAATTGACGGAAGACAGTCTCCATCGGCTCCTCTGCCAGCTCGGCATAGATGGTCAGAAGGTTTTTCGCTTCCGGACGCCCTTCCCACTCCTCAACGGAAGACGGGACGGAGTCCGCATCTGTTTTGGCTTTTTTGAATTTCTGTGCGATTAAATCAGCATCATCCGTCATATTGATCCGGCTCATGTCGCTTTCTGCCGATTTGCTCATTTTGGCGGAGCCATCGCGCAAGCTCATAATGCGGGCCCCCTGCGCACGGATAATCGGTTCCGGCTCCGGAAATAATTCCCCGAAGCGATGGGTGAACGTTCCGACAATTTCCCGTGCCAGCTCGACATGTTGTTTCTGATCTTCCCCGACCGGAACATGCGTAGCTTTATAGAGCAGAATATCCGCTGCCATCAATACGGGATAGGCATAAAGTCCTAATCCTGTTTTTTCGGCGTTTTTTCCGGCTTTGTCCTTAAACTGAGTCATGCGATCAAGCTTGCCAATCTGGGTAATGGTCGACAACAACCACATAAGCTGGGAATGCTCTGGCACGGCAGATTGCGGAAAGACAATTGATTTGACCGGATCGATTCCGGCGGCGATATAGGCCGCCGCCATTTCGCGGGTCGATTGCGCCAGTTGCGCCGGATCTTGCGGTACTGTGATGGCGTGCAGATCGACGACGCAAAAGATACAGTCATGCTCTGTGGTCCGTTGCATCGTGACCCAGTTTTTCAGGGCACCGAGGTAATTCCCCAAATGAAGCCGGTTCGTCGGCTGTATCCCTGAAAAAATGCGTCCCATCGTAATACGTATCCTTATTATTTACTGGTTTTTACTTTATTACCGCAGAGCCGCAGAGAAGGCGAGCAGAAATATGCTTTATTCTTATTCTAAACGGCTAAAAATCAGCGACTCCGGCGAAAATATCTTTTGAAGTCAGCGGGCTTGATAACGTTTAATCCCAAAATTGCGCCGGCATACACAGCCATCGCCCCGGTCATCAGCACCACAATCCGGAGGATTTCGTTGATCCCTGAAAGAAGGTAAGCCCCTCCCGCCAGAAAAACAGCCATCGCCGCAACGGCAAGCAGAATTTTTGGAAAGACGGTTTTCAGCCGGGTGTCGTAGGTCATACCAGGGCTTACCCGTGCCTTGAGCAGGAAATACTGCATCCATCCGGTGAGCCCTGTTGCCAGCGTAATCCCCATAACTCCAATGAACTGAATCAGGGTCAGGCCCAGAATGATATTGGCGCTGGTCGTCATAATTGCGATTTTTACCGGCGTTTTGGTGTCTCCCTGCGCCCAGAAGGTTGAGGATAACACCTTCACCCCGATATAGGCCGGCAATCCGACCGCATAGCCGATCAGCACATATCCGGTCAGATATGTGTCGCTGGCTGTAAAGGCGCCGTGCTCGAATAACGCCTGTATCAAAAGGTGCGGAATAATGAGCAACCCGCACGCAGCCGGCAGCCCTAACAGCAAACAGACCTCAAGGGCGCGGTTGAATAATTTTCGCGCTTCGTCTCTGTTATTTGCCGCCATTTCCCGCGTCAACATCGGTAACAGAGCCGTCCCGACAGCAATTCCGATCACGCCCAGAGGCAACTGGTTCAGACGATCCGCGTAATACAGGTAAGAAATAGAGCCCTCCTGTAAAAAAGACGCAATCATCAGATCAGCAAACAGATTGATCTGCAGGACGCCTGCCCCGATCAATCCCGGCCCCATACGGCGGAATACGGCCTTGATATTATCTGACATCACCGGTTTCGTAAGTGTTATCTTTAGTCCTGCGCGCCGGGCAGAGATCCAAAGGTATAGAAACTGCAAAACTCCGGCAGCAAACACGCCCCATGACATTGCATATCCGGCATTTTCGAAATATCCGGTACATAGCAGTGCCACAATCAAAGACAGGTTGAACAGAGTTGGTGCAAATGCAAAGGGACCGAATTTGTCATGCGCATTCATAACCCCGCCGAGCAGAGCTGTAAGAGACATCAATAACAGGTACGGAAAGGTGATTCGCGACAGGATCACGGCCAGATCATAGCGCTCCGGGTCATCCTGAAACCCCGGGGCGATCAGGTAAATCACGACCGGCATAATCGCCATAAAAAACAGGGTTAACCCGGATAGCCATAACAGCATCATCGAGAACGTCCGGCTGGCAAAAAGCTCGGCACGTTCCTGCCCGTCTTTCTCCAGAACCTCGGCATATTTCGGAACAAAAGAGACACTGAAAGCGCCCTCTGCCGTGACTTTCCGGAAAAAATTCGGGAGTTTCAATGCCACGAAGAAGGCATCTGCCACAGGCCCGGCCCCCAGAATATTCGCAGTCATGACATCGCGTACAAATCCCCCGATTCGAGAGATTCCCGTGAGTCCGGCAACTGTTGCCATAGCTTTGAAAAGTTTCATGCGATAGGACCTTGGATATTTTTCGTTTTGCATTATATTGTCCTTTCTAATAAAGGCGAGAACTCTTTTTTATGACGAAAAGCAACCCAGAAAGTGAATGGTTCGGCGAAAAATCCGTCACTCCGGAAGAGAAAACCGGGCTGGTGCGGGGTGTTTTTGACTCCGTTGCCGAAAATTACGATCTGATGAATGATCTGATGTCGCTGGGAATACACCGCCCCTGGAAAGATGCATTTGTGCGTATGATTCGCCCCAGACCCGGCCTGAATTACCTTGATGTTGCCGGAGGCACCGGAGACATCGCGTTCCGAATCAGAAAAAAACTCGAAAAATTTACAAATCCGTCGGAATCAGAGACACAAATTACCCTTCTCGATCTTAACCCCAATATGCTTTCGGTCGGACGGGATCGGGCCATGAATACAGGTGAGGGACTGGCCTTCAACTGGATCTGCGGGAATGCCGAGTATCTACCGCTGGAAGACAGCTCGCAGGATGTCTACACCATTGCGTTCGGCCTGCGCAATGTGACCCATATTGACACGGCTTTGAAGGAAGCTCTGCGCGTATTAAAGCCCGGCGGACGCTTTTTCTGTCTGGAATTCTCGCATGTGCAAATTCCCGTTCTGGACAAGATCTATGACCTGTATTCCGACAAAGTCATCCCGACTCTTGGTGAAAAAATTGCTCATGACCGGGAAAGTTATCAGTATCTGATCGAAAGCATTCGCAAGTTTCCAACGCAGGAACAACTCGTTCGTCGCATGGGGCAAGCCGGGTTCAAACACAGTGCCGTTCGCAATCTTTCTTTCGGCATCGCAGCAATTCATAGCGGCATAAAGCCTTGATTCTTTGGTAAAAGAATCAAAAAAACCCGTTGCTTTTTAACGGGAAGGACTGTAATTGTTAAAGACTGTTTTTTTAATTATGTACAACTAAAGGTGACCACTATGAATACAATGATGAAATCTGCGGTATTTGCTGCCGTTATCCTGTTCGGAGGCATTTACGCATTTGATGCTGTTTACAAAAATATGTCCGATGACGGTTCGTCTTCTCTGGCATCTATGGAGCCAGCCGCTGGCGACATGATGGACGATGCGATGAACGGTGCGTCTGATATGATGCATCAGGCCTCTGATACGGTTGATGCTGCTGCGGAAGAAGCTTCAGACATGGCTCATGATACGGCCGAGTCTGCACATGGCATGGCAACGGACGCCGTTGATTCTGCGGCTGATGCAATGGATGATCTGGGAGAAATGTCCGATGATGCAGCTGAAGAAGCAACAGATGCAGCTCACGATGCGACTGACATGACTCATGAGCATGAAGATGAAGCTCCTGCTGCAACTGATACAGAAGAAGATGGCGGTGCATTTGACGTCGAAGACGACGTTGAAGAGCACAGCAGCAATGTTCTTGAAAGCATTGAGCAAGAGGCTGATATGATGGCGTCTGAAGCTTCAGAAGATATGAAAGACATGATTTCTGATACGAAAAAAGCGATTGAGAACGCAACCTCTACAGAGCCAGCTGCAGGTCAGTAACACAAGAATACTTTCCTAAAAAATATAAAAAGCTCCGTTCATCGCGGAGCTTTTTTTATGCTGCCGAGTATGCTACAAACATCAGACAATTAAACAAAAGGACCTCTATTTATGTTCGGACACGCAGAAACTCTTTCCGTTGAGATTCAGGCACTTCCCCATGCCGTGGGATTAAAGTTACCTGCCTATACCACCAATTTGTCTGCAGGAATGGATTTAAGCGCTGCGATTGAGGAAGCCGTTGAACTCCACCCAGGGGAACGGATGCTTATTCCCACGGGAATAGCCATTGCGCTTCCGGCCGGATATGAAGCACAGGTTCGTCCGCGCTCCGGCCTGGCTCTGAAAAACGGCATTACTGTTTTGAACTCCCCCGGCACAATTGATGCAGACTATCGCGGAGAAATTCAGGTCATTCTTGCGAATCTGGGACAGGAACAATTTACGATCGAGCGCGGCATGCGGATCGCCCAAATGATCATTGCCCGCTATGAAAAAATTTCCTGGAATGTCGTCGAGGCCCTCGATGATACGGAACGCGGTGCAGGCGGGTTTGGCTCGACGGGGACAAAAGGCTAGAAAACCTAGTCGAGCAGTCTCTCTATCAAAAATCAAAAAAAAGAGGCCTTTCGGCCTCTTTTAAAACTTTAGTTGGAAATCTGCCAGGTTCCATCCTGATTTTTGCAGGCGGTTCCATATCCGGTTTGCGCTTGCCCATCAATATAAATGGTTTGCTGATATTCCCGGCAATATTGACCAGACTGTGTTTTGTAGTCAGTTGCTTGACGATGCGATCAAGGCGTCCGAGGCTCTTGACATTACCCTGACCAGACGCGGCAAAAATCAGGGAGATGACATCCCGATGTGCGGCGTTCCCTGGCATGCGCATGAAAGCTATCTGGCCAAATTGATTAAGGCCGGATTTAAAGTCGCCATTTGCGAACAGGTTGAAACGCCGGAAGAGGCAAAAGCCAGAGGCGGGCACAAAGCGCTTGTCCGGCGGGATGTTGTCCGGGTTGTGACCAGCGGCACCCTGACCGAGGATAATCTTCTGGACTCCCATGAAAATAATTATATGGCCGCGATTTCCTATATGGGCGGGGAGGTCGGCGTGGCATGGCTGGAGCTGTCAACCGGGACGTTTCAGGTCCAGACCTGCGAGCCGGGAAACCTGCCCTCTGTTCTGGAGCGTCTCAATCCCAGTGAAATTTTGATCGGAGAGCATTTGCTCGATAATGATACTCTGGATAGTGCCTGGGATACGTACGGCGATAAATTTACCGTCAAGCCGGAATATCTGTTCGACTTTCAGGCCAATGACCGCCGTCTGAAAGACTTTTTCAAAATCGACGCGCTGGATGTTCAGGGAATTCACCGCCGCAGCGAGATTTCCGCCGCCGGAGCCTTGATTGATTATGTCCGGCAAACCCAGATCGCACAGATTCCGCATATTTCCAAACCTCAGGTGATGACCGACACCGAGATCATGGAGATTGATGCCGCCACACGGCGTAATCTGGAGCTGACACGGACCCTTGCCGGAGAGCGTAAAGGCTCCCTCCTCCATACCATTGACCGGACCATCAGCGGGGCCGGAGCGCGGATGCTGCAAATCTGGCTATCAAATCCTCTGTGCGATGTGGCCGCCATTCATTTACGGCAGGCGCAGATAACACTCTTTTTTGAAAATTTCTATCTGCGCGAAGATGTCCGCCGCCTGCTGAAATCGGTTCCGGATATGGAGCGGGCACTGTCCCGCCTGACCGCACAACGCGGCGGCCCCCGTGATTTATTGATGATCCGGCAGGGATTAGATTCCGCGTGCCAGATGAGGATTCTTCTGCGACCAAAATCCGGCGAGGTCCTCGATACTCTGTTAGCAGATCTGAGCATCAGCACCGACACCGCTGCTTTTCTGGAGACTTTGCGGAGCGCCCTGCTCGACGAACCGCCGGCCCTGCTGCGCGATGGGAATTTTATTCGGGAGGGGTTTGATCCCGCGCTCGATCATTTAAAAACGCTCAAATCCGGAAACCGGAAAAATATCGCAGAGCTACAGGCCAGATATAAAAACATGACGGGCCTTGACCGCTTAAAAATAAGCTTTAACAATGTACTGGGTTATTTTATTGAAGTGCCGTCCAAGAATGGAGAGAGCCTCCTGAACTTCAAAGCGGAAAATGACAATCCCAACCCGTTCATTCACCGCCAGACCATGGCCAATGCAGTCCGCTTCACGACAACCGAACTGGCGGATCTGGAGCGGGATTTATCGCAGGCAGAGGAACGGGCGCTGGCTCTGGAGCTGGAGCATTTCCAGAATTTCCTGAATGTGCTGCGCGATCTGGCAGAAGATATCCGTACATGCGCCAAAGCACTTGCCACGCTGGATGTGCTGGCCGGGCTGGCAGAGCTGGCGGCGCAGGAAACCTACATTTGTCCGAAGATTGATGACAGCACGGCATTCAGGCTGGAAGGCGTGCGTCACCCGGTGGTCGAAAAAGCGTTGCAGGAAAGCAAAAACACTTTCGTTCCGAATGATTGTGATCTGTCAAAAGCGCAAAATCTCTGGCTGTTAACCGGCCCCAATATGGCGGGAAAATCGACTTTTTTACGCCAGAATGCCCTGATAGCCATACTGGCCCAGATGGGGGCGTACGTGCCGGCACGTACAGCGCATATCGGAATTATTGACCGGGTTTTCAGCCGGGTGGGAGCCTCCGATGATCTGGCACGCGGACGCTCGACCTTTATGGTTGAGATGGTCGAAACCGCAACGATCCTGACGCGGGCAACAGAGCGCAGCCTTGTTATTCTGGATGAAATCGGACGGGGAACCGCAACCTTTGATGGTCTATCGATTGCCTGGGCCTGTGTGGAGCATTTGCACCATCACAATCAATGCCGGGCCTTATTCGCAACGCACTACCACGAATTAACCCAGCTTACCGGAACGTTACCGCGCCTGTCCTGTCACTCAATGCAGGTACGGGAGTGGAAAGGCGATATTATCTTCCTGCATAGTGTTGGGGACGGCGCAGCGGACCGCTCCTATGGCATACATGTCGCAAAACTCGCCGGATTGCCGGAAGGTGTTATCAAGCGCGCCGGGCAAATTCTGAAAACCCTCGAATCAAAAGACCGCTCCTCCGCACTGACCAGCCTGAGTGAAAGCCTCCCACTGTTTTCAGCGCACATCCCGGAAGAACGCACCGCCTCAACAACCGAAAAAATGCTGGAAGAGATCAACCCGGATACTCTTTCGCCAAAGGAGGCTCTGGATTTTCTATACCGCCTAAAGGACACTATAAAAACCTAAAATCGAAACGTTTTTGCCGTCATCACACGCCTTTGTGCGTGTGATCCATACTGATTTATAACCGCAGAGACGCAGAGGGCGCAGAGGTTTTTGTAAAAACCGAAAGAACTTTGTTTTACTTTGTCTTACTTTGCGGTTCAGAATTTATCGTTTCATCGTTCACGCAAAGAACGCTATGAAGCGCAAAGGTCGCCAAGGGGGAATACTCTCTGTGCTCCCTGCGTCTTTCGCGGTTAAAAATCAACGAACTCGTCATTCTGAGCGAAGCGAAGAATCTTTTGTTTTCATGGGCTTAAGATTCTTCGCCTGCGGCTCAGAATGACGAGTCGGGGCTTTTGCGAAGGTTCCTATACGTTTCACCACGAATAAACACGAATGCACACCAATTTTCCTATTCGTGTTTATTCGTGTTCATTCGTGGTTCATGATGCTTTATTATTTTTAAACGCTCTCGTGGATCACACGCACGAAGCCGTGTGATGACGAAGAAAAAGGGTAGAAAACTTTGTCTTACTTTGCGGTTCAGGATTTACATTCCGACTTCCTCTGTTTTCAGCGCATCCGCAAGACGAATTTTCGCAGATCCGGGGCGGAGCGGTTGAGGTTGCGCCGCATGGGGCGCCCAGCCGATCATAAAAATCATCTCGAAGGTTGCTTCCAGCCGGCCGCTGGATTCCGTGAAATGCTCGGCATAGTACATCTCGGCCAGCTTAAAAAGATGCCGGTTGCGGAATGATTTATTCCGGTTGGAAATCATATTGGTTTCAGACAGACCCCTTAGATCTTTTACCAGATCAGGCAGGCTTTGATAGGTAACGGTTATCTTTTCGGAATCAACGACCGGCAGCGCAAATCCTGCCCGCTGGAGCAACGCCCCCATTTGCTGTTTGTCGGCAAACGGATGAACACGCGGACTGATCCCGCCCGATAGCTGCTGTTCCGCAAAGCTCAGAGAATCGCGCAATTGCCACAGGGTTTCTCCGCCCAACATGGCAGCAAGAAATAGCCCGTCCGGTCTGAGAGCCCGGCGAATTTGAATCAAAGTCCCCGGTAAATCATTGGTCTGGTGCAGGTTTAAATTGGAAATTGCCAGGTCCAGGGCCTCCGGACCAAAAGGAAAAAATTCCTCATCCCCCTGCAGGGCCGTTATGAAATCAGCCTGTGCCGCCATTGGCAAGACATCGAGTTGCGCCAGAAATTCAATTCCGGCGGTCTGTTGAAACGACAGAAACTCTTCCCGCGGGAGGGGCGCGCCGCAATAGGCCGCCACCGGAAAGCTGCGTTTTATGTCCCGCAGCCGCTCATTCATCAGGGCCGCTGCATGCCGGTGCAAAAAGTCATAGCTGTGAAGAAACAGAGGCGCGGCCCGTTGCCGTCTGATTTTGAGGAGAGATCTGTCAAAAATCGTATGGGCCGGTGTGAAGGCTGGTGCTGACATCCCGCAAAGCTCCGGACTAACGGTCAAAGGACGGACCGGGGGGCGGTTCCGGGATATAGTATTCCTGCGTCGTTTGTGCTGCAGGTGTTTTATCCTTTTTGCCCTTTTTATCGTTCGTATTCTCTTCGTGCGGAACATCTGCCTCCTGCGACGGAGCGACCTCTTCGACAACGTCGATCACCGGCGCAACCGGCACGATCACCGGATCTATGCGCGGTTTTTGTCCCTGAGAGGTTCGGGACGGCGGCGGACGTAAAAGAGAAATCACCTGAGCGCTTTTCTTTTTCTCCTTTTCGGCCTTGCCCTGTGGGGAGGAGTCCGGCCTGTCTCCGTCAATATCGCTATAGTCGATATTTTCAAACATGCTGTTCTTCGTGCGCAGGCGCTGGTCGATCTTTTTCTTTCCGCCCGAATTTTTATTCTCCTGATCCTGCTGCTTGCTTTCAGGCCCACCGCCGCCCGACCCACCGGAAGAAGAAGAGGATGACGATCCTTCCTCCCCACTTCCGGCGCTCGATGAAGATCCTCCGACCGACCTGTGATCGCCGATCATGGGCAAAGATGAATCGCCGTGGAACTCAGCAGAAATAATATGGAACTCTTCCGGAGATGAGGGAATCGGCATCCCAATCGGCGGAGGAACAGACCAAAGCGCACTTTCCTGTCCCATATCCCAGCCGATATTTTTATCTATCCCGTAATCAATATTCACATGCATCCGCTCCATGGCTTTCTTGATCGTCAGGGCAAAGCTGTCTTCATATAAGTGCCAGACCAGCATCCACAACCAGCGAACCGGAGCATAATTGGTGAAAGTTCCCCAAGGCCCCGATGATCCCTGAATATTGGATGTTACCGCAAAAGGAAAAATCCTTTGGGGTGTTATGCTGTTATGAATGAAATAGCTCTCCCCCAGCGGCACCACCCGGTCGGGATTCACATCAAATTGCTGCGCAATATAGGCCCGCGCAGACGTCATATCCTTAACTTCCGGCGGCAGATTAAAGCTGGGAGCCCGGAGCGTTTTATTCGTCCGGCCCATGCGTTCCGGCACCGGCAGATAGTCCTCGATATACCCCGCGAGGACTTCTCCGTTCATATTCTTAACCAAAGGAAGAACAACCGCGGTGTTAACGGTTCTGTTTTCCTTGATAATAAATTCTATGTCCCGCGCTGCGAGCCCGCGGACAACTCCGTTCTCAACCCCTTCATCAATGAAATAGGAATGCAGGCTGCGGATGGTCCCGGCGAGTTTTTCGCTTTTTTCGAAACGCTGTTTATCCCCTTTGAGCGCTTTAATCAAATCCTGAAAGCTA
This sequence comes from Rhodospirillales bacterium, assembly GCA_020638395.1. Lineage (GTDB taxonomy): Bacteria > Pseudomonadota > Alphaproteobacteria > Micavibrionales > Micavibrionaceae > JACKIP01. Next base: position 59,341 of record JACKIP010000007.1, on the reverse strand, counting down.
GCCCCCTGAATATCCACTTCATCCAGATGGAGCGGCGTGTCTGCCCAGTTATCCGCCGCCACACCCAGCAAGGAAAACAGAGCCAGAATTTGCCGTTCCAGACGGGTATTCGGGATCACGCCAATGCTAATGGCATTTAAAACCTGCTGCGCATCAAATTCCCTGATTTTACCGCGATCTGTATAGGTTTTGGTAATCTGGCTGACCCAGCGGGGGGTCAGAGAGCGTTGCGCTTTTTGTACATTGAGGAACTTTGTTTCAATCCGCTCGTCAATCATCGACGGGTCCGGATAAAACTCCGGTCCCTGCTCCATAATCGCATTCGGAGCCGGCTTTAACCCCAGATGCGCGAGAGAAAATTCCCGCGTATCTTCTGCCGACCAGTAGTCGCTATACTCGGACAAAATCTCACGGTCGATCGCCACGGCTTCGATCATATGACCAGACCAGCGTTTCCCATCCAGATTTCGTCCGCTGCGCGGCACCGCATTCGTCACCGCCCGCGGCAATCCGTCATGCAGAAAAATGCAGACCCGCCCATTATCATTCACCCGGTAGGGAAGGAACTCGACAACTTCGGTATCCCGCCGGACAAGATCCATAATGCCGCCGGTTGCGATATTTCGAACAGCTTCAATCCGGAGATGCCGCATCGGCTCGCGAGAAGGCCGCCGCTCCTGCAAAGTCAAGCTTTCCCCTTCCCCCACCTTGCGGGCCACAAACACATGACTGGTCGCCGGAAATCCCAGATTAAGACCGTCATCATCATACAGGCGGAAATGCCCTTCATAGTGTTTCTGGATTGTGGCAAAATCCCAGTGCGGCGCAGTATAAATGACGCGGGAACCCAATGTACGGAGCGTTTTCCGCAGCTCTCTGGCGGTCATAAATGTGTATTCTTTGGTAAGCTCTTCCGCCCATTCTTCCCGGTTATCTTTCCGCAGAATGAACTCGTACGCCCACTTATACGGCAGACGGAACAGGCGCGTTCCCGGCGAATACGGCTCCAGCTCTTCCATAAAAAAGCCACGACTTATCCCATCGCCAACCCGTGCCTCTTCGGAAAAAAGAACCAGCAAATCCGCTTCAGATAAATCTTCCGGGCTATCTCCGTCCGACTCCACATCGGGAAATTCCATCAGGACATATTCCCCCGGCGGCGGATGCATGTAATCCCGCAAAAACAAAAAGCCGTTCTGCTTCAGAAGCGCAAAGTGGCTTTCCAGCATTTCCTGAACGCGGCTTTCGCTATATCCCTGACGGGAGTAAATCTCGTGCAGCGTGAATGCATCAACGACGGCATCCAGAGAATTATTGGGAAAAGACGGCTTGGAAACTTTCGAAACGATAAATTCCAGATTCGTAAGCTGCCAATTCTTTTTGGCTTTCATGATCGCCGCACGATCGGAATCAAGCCCGATAATATGAAGCTCTGGATTCATCACAGCCATGGCATAGGCCAGTGTTCCATCTTTGCACCCCATCACCGCAACCATAGACCCCGGCTCCAGCAACAGGTGGGAGACAGTAAACCAGGCGCTGCGAATCACATTCAGGGAAATATCGCGCAAGCAGGCGACCTGATACCCGGTCAGAGAGGTTTGAGACAAAACAGCTTCCCGCCGCTCCCTCAGAACGTCTGCATCCTTGTTTTGCCTGTCTTTTTTTGTGATGGCTTTTGCTGTGATACTTAAGTCTTTTGACACCACACCATCACGGTCATTTTCACCCATAGAATCCACGCCTGAAAACCGTTACTATATACCATTACATATAGTATAAGCGTTATGGAACTGCAACAACTTAAAGAAATTCAAAGCGATAGAGATGGTTTTTTATGCTATCTCAAACCTTTTAAGCCGTTTTTTCAACAAACTGTTGATCTGATCTTGCCGCCGCGCTGCGCTTTTTCCGGCAAAATTGTGTCGCAGCAAGGCGCTATTCAACCGGAAGAATGGACAAAACTACAGTTTATTTCCGATCCTTTTTGTCGTTGCTGCGGGCATCCGTTTGATTTCAAAATTGATGCGGATATGTGCTGTCCGTCCTGTCTTTCAGACCCGCCGGAGTTCTCAAAAGCACGTGCCCCACTGCTCTATGAAGACCAAAGCCGCAGCCTGATTCTGCGCTTCAAGCACGCCGATCAGCTGCACACCCTTGATACGTTCCTGCCATGGATGCTGAAAGCCGGCGCATCGCTTCTGGAACAAACCGATCTGATTTTGCCGGTGCCCCTGCATCGCTGGCGGCTGATAAAACGGCGCTATAATCAGGCCGCTCTGATCGCGGCCCGGATCTCAAAAAAAGCAAACCTGCCCTGGCACCACGATCTTTTGCTGCGGGCACGGGCAACCCCCACTCAGGGACATAAAAAAGCTCTTGACCGCAAAAAGAACGTCAAGGATGCCTTTACCGTTCCCGCCCGCAAGAAAAATCTGCTGACCGGGAAAACCATTTTATTGATTGATGATGTGTACACAACCGGCGCAACCGTCCGCGAGTGCAGCCGCACTCTGCTGAATGCGGGAGCCGCCGAAGTTAATGTTCTAACGCTTGCACGGGTGGTTAAACGTTAAAGCAAAGCCCTAACTCCCCTGCATTCCCAGCCCGATCCGCATGGCCTGCCGTCTTAGAAAATCGGATTTGTTCACAACTTTCATCCCGGTTTGGCGCAGGCGCTGAATGCCTTTTGACTTTTTAGACGTAATGGCGCAAAACCCGGCCACCCCGGCAAAACGGGTCAGGGTATCGCCCCGCCGCAACGCTTTATATTCTTTGAGCATGGTCAGAGAGCCAAGATCCAGCCCCAAAGACTTTTGCCGCGCCACCAGCGCCACCAGCGCTTTGATATCCCGCAAACTTAAATTCAACCCCTGCGCGCCGATAGGATGGATGGCGTGCGCCGCTTCTGCGATCAGGGCAAGACGATGCCCCACCAGCTTCCGGGCCAGCATTCCCTTTAGTTTCCAGCTTTCGGGCGGAGTTTCCAGAGTAATCGCCCCGACGATGCCCTGTGTTTTTTCCTGAAGCGCCTGCTCGAAATCTGATTTTTTCAGCGCCATAAGTTCCTCGGCAACGCTGTCTTTTTCACACCAGACCACGGCGGAGCGATTGCCCGGACAGGGAACCAGCGTAAATGGTCCGCCGGGTTTGTGAAATTCTGTAGAAATATTTTCGTGAGAGCGCGAATGGTTAATCAGGCAGGTAATCGCGGTCTGACCATAGCCGGTTTTGATCGTACGTATCCCGGCGATTTGCCGCGCCATGGAATTTTTACCGTCCGCAGCAATCAGGAGCTGTGCCGTGAGTTCGCGGTCATCCTCCAGCCGCAGCAACATATATCCGTCTTTTTCTTCAAAATCCCACAATCCACAACAATCAATAAAGTGAATATTTTTAAAGGAATGTGCTTTTTTAATCAGAGCCGCCCGCAGAATTCCGTTCGGAACGTTCTGCCCAAAATATGGCAGCTTCGCTTCCTCTGCATCAAAGGACAGGCTTTCGGAACCGTCCATTATGCGCAAGGTATTAAGCGGCGCGCAGAATTCCTCGATCTCTGGCCAGATACCGGTCTGTTTGACCACTTCCAGAGACTCCCACATCAGCGCAACGCTGCGCCCGCTCATCTCTGGAAGCTCCTTTGACAGAGCCAGAGAGCCTTGCTCGATCAGAGTGACATCCATATCTTTTTGTGCGAGCAGGATCGCGGTGATAAGTCCGGCATGCCCGCCGCCGCTGATTGCAATTTCTGTTTTTGTCATTTGTATCTTCTGCGCTATTTTTATATAGAAAGCTTTGCAAAAGTCTGTAATTTTACAGAGTCGTCATTCTGCGCAGAGCGAAGAATCTTTTGTTTTAACAGCTTAAGATCCTTCGCCTGCGGCTCAAGATGACGATTTTGGACTTTTGCAGAGTCTCCTGTAGAATATACTCCAACCAAAGGAAAAACCCATGCCTAAAATTGAAATTTATACCTGGACGACCTGCCCTTACTGCCGGCGCGCAAAGGACCTTCTGAACAGAAAAGCGGTCCCCTACACAGAATACGACATCACCGGAGATGAAGCCGCCCGCAGCAAAATGGTCGAGCGCACCGGCGGCCCGCGCACGGTTCCGCAGATTTTTATTGATGACCGGCATATTGGCGGATGCGATGATTTGCACGCTCTGGACTCCAAAGGAGAACTTGACACTTTATTGAAGGTCGCCTGAACATGTATGTTGCGGCAATCCAAATGACCTCCGGGCCGGAGATGCAGGAGAACCTGCGGCAAGCAGCGGATCTCACCCGGCAGGCTGCGGCGCAGGGGGCCACCTTTATCGCGACCCCCGAAGTCACGGACCAGATCATTGCCAAACGCGGAGAACACCTCGCCGCACACTTTTTTCAGGAGGATCATCCCGGCATTCCCTTCTTCAGCGGCCTCGCCAAAGAGCTGGGGGTGACCCTGCTGATCGGGTCAATGTGCGTTCGTGCAAATGCCGAAAGGCTTGCAAACCGCTCGTTTTTGTTTGGGCCGGATGGAGCACTAAGGGTCACTTACGATAAAATGCACCTGTTTGACGTGGACCTGCCGAATGGAGAAAGTTACCGTGAAAGCGATACATTTCAGGCCGGAACGGAGGTGGTGCACAGTCATATAGCCCCGGAAGATGTCCTTCTGGGACTCAGCATATGCTATGACCTCCGTTTTCCATACCTCTATCGCAGGCTGGCGCAGGACGGCGCACAAATTATCGCTGTTCCGGCTGCCTTTACCGTGCCAACCGGAAAAGCTCATTGGCACGTTTTATTACGCGCACGCGCCATTGAAACCGGATCGTTTCTTATCGCTCCGGCGCAAGTGGGAGATCATGCCGGAATTCGCCGGACATATGGTCACTCTCTGATTATTTCTCCGAGAGGGGATATCCTGGCAGAGGCGCAGGAAGATGGTCCTTGCGTTATTTCCGCCGAGCTGGATATGTCGCAGGTCGCCACAGCAAGACTTGAAATCCCGTCCCTGACGCATACAAGAAACCTTCCACCACCCAGGCCCCAGCCATTATAGGCCCTCAAGCCCCCCAGCCGCTGGCGAGAGCCATCACCAGATTTCCCAGCTTGCGGGCGGCATCCGGCTTGCCACAGGCGCGGGAGGCCTCCGCCGCTTCAAACAGAATTTCCGGATGTTGCAGGAATGTTTCTATGCGAGGCAGCAACGCCTCGGCGGTAAAAGCTTTTTCAGGAATGACCCACGCTCCGCCTTCATTGGCGATGGCTTCGGCATTCCTCAATTGTTGCTGATCCGCATGATGCGGGTACGGAACAAAAATAGCCGGACGCCCGGCGGCCGTCATTTCGGTGACCGTGCTGGCTCCGCTGCGGCCTATGAACAGATGGCATTCCGCCAGTAATTCCGGTACATCCTTGAAAAACACCTCCAGCCGCGCCTTGATGCCGGCATCGTGATAATCCTGCCGTACCGTATGAATATCGCTTTCATGGCACTGTTGGATGACGTGAAGACGCGCCCGTTGCTCGGCAGGCAGCATCGCCAGCGCTTTCGGAATAACGGTTGAAAATATTTTTGCACCCAGAGAGCCTCCCATCACCAGAATGGTCATCGGAGAGTCATAAGACAGGGCAGGATACGGACGGGTAAATAATCCCGCAATTTCGCTGCGGACAGGATTTCCGGTCTGGACAACACGCATGGAATCCACTTCGCTAATCCCGGTCTGATCGGTTACGGGCCAGGACAGGGCAATTCGCTCCGCCCCCGGTGCCAGCATCCGGTTTGCTTTTCCCAAAATCGCGTTTGCTTCGTGGATGATGGTCGGGATTTTGCGTTTTTGCGCCGCATAAACCGCCGGATAAGACGGATATCCGCCAAATCCGACAACAACACGAGGCTTTAAATGCCGCACCAAACTGCGCGCCTGCAATAGCCCCCACCCCAGACGGCACAGCCCGGTAAATTTTCCCCACAGGCCTTTCCCCAAAGTCCCGGCGGACAACACATGAAACGGAATCTCCGGATACAGATCTTTGTAATGCCGGCAGCGCGGATCGGTGACAATTTCGACCTGATAGCCCCGCGACACAAGATCCTGCGCCAGAGCAATGGCCGGCATGATATGCCCGCCCGTCCCACCGGCAGAAAGAAGAATAAGAGAAGAGGAAGGCTGATCAGTCATGCTATTATAGTTATACGGTATTTTCTCTGCGTTGAGAAGAATGAGACGATCCGATCGTTGATTTCTCCTGCCGCCGTAACAGCGCCAGCAGCATCCCCATCGAAATGCCCATGGACAGAAGAGACGAACCGCCGTAACTGATAAAGGGAAGGGTCATGCCTTTTGCCGGAAGAAGCTGCAAGGCCGATCCCATATGAATAAAAGTCTGCAATCCCAGCATCACCAGTAATCCCCCCGCCGCCAGCACGGTAAACAGGCAGGTGCAGGTTGAGAGCACCCGGAATCCGCGCAACAGGATAAACAGATAAATCCCCATAAGCAGGAATGTGAATGGCAGCCCCAGCTCCTCCCCGATCACGGAAAAAATAAAATCGGCATGAGCATCCGGCAGACGCAGCTTGACATCCCCCTGCCCCGGCCCGGCTCCGAAAATTCCCCCGCTGCGAAAGGCTTCCAGAGATTTCTCAATCTGATAGGAGTCACCGCTGGATGGATCGAGAAAGCGGTCAATTCGGCTCTGGACATGTCCGAACGTCAGATAGGCCAGCCCCAGACAGGCAACGGCCCCCAGACCAAACATCACCAGATAGCGAAACGGAAGACCCGCAAGGAAAATCTGACTGGCCAGAATAGAGGTCACAACAACCGTCATCCCTAAATCCGGTTGCAGCATAAGCAGCGTGACAATCACCAGAAACAATCCGGCGCAGATCAGGTTCGCCGGAAAATCTTCATGCGTTTTTTGATAGGAAATCAACCATGCCGCGACAATGGCAAAGCTGGGCTTTATGAACTCGCTGGGTTGCAGGGAAAAAAACGGCAAATGCAGCCAGCGCTGCGCTCCTTTGATTTCCATACCGGTTACCAGAACCAGCCCCATCGCCAGAATGGTCGCTGCCAGCAAAATCGTAGACACCCGCCAAACGTTCCGGGCGCTCAGGAACGATAACCCGATCAGGCAGGCAACCGTCGGCGTTAAAAACATCAGATGCTTTATCAGGAAATGATACGGCCCCAGCCCGACGCGCTCTGCCACTGCGGGAGACGCCGCCGTCACCATAAAAATTCCGAAAATAATCAGGGTTAAAAATGCCGCCAGCAGGCTGCGGTCAATGGTCCAGAACCACTTTGAAAGAGCAGAATCATCGGTACGGGTGAGTTTAACGGCGGATAGAAGCATAAAGAGATAAACCTTTGAGATATTCGCGGAACCGTACCCCGGCGCAACGCCAAAGCAAAAACGGGGGCAACACTGACACTGATATATTACCCCGAAATCGGCAAATCACCAACAAGCTTTGTAAAGACCGCGCCGCGATGTTCAAAGCTTTTGAACTGATCCCAGGATGCACAGGCGGGGGACAATAAGACAACCCCCCCTGCCCCGCTCTGCAGCGCGTCTTTTGCCGCATGAGATACGGCCTTTTCCAGTATTTGGCATGCTTCAAAGGGAACTGCGTTCTGCGCCAGCCATCCGGAGAACTCTTCTGTCGCAGCCCCAATCACATAGGCCTTTTTGATCCGGGTGCGGTAATCTTCCAGACCGCCAAGTCCTCCGGCCTTTGATTGCCCCCCGATAATCCAGTAAATGGACTCGTAACTGGCCAGAGCTTTTCCTGCGGCCTCGGCATTCGTCGCTTTGCTGTCATTGACGAACGTCACATCCTTGATTTTACGAATGATCTGCTGACGATGCGCCAGGCCGGGAAATGTTTTCATGGCATTGAAAATGTCCGGCTCCGCAAGCCCCAGCTGTTTGCACACATGCCACGCCGCCAGAGCGTTCTGGTGATTATGCACCCCGGCGAGCGTTTTGAGTTCGGAAGGATCGAATGGCAACGGAGCAGAGAGCGTCAGCGCAATCGGCGCTTTTCCCAGCTCTGCCGCAACATCAAAAATTTCTTTGGACAAAGGGTCATCGCAGGAAATAATCGGGCGGGTATGATGCCCGAACATCCGGGCTTTGACTGCGGCATAATGCTCCAGAGAGCCGTGCCGGTCCAGATGATCCGGCGTAACGTTCAGCAGCACCCCAATATCCGGATGAAAATTCGAACAGAGATCAACCTGATAAGACGATAACTCCAGAACAATTACCCGCACGTCTTTGTCCAGATCAAACCCCAGAACAGGAACACCAATATTTCCGCCGACCAGCGCCGTCATCCCGCAGGCATTCAGGATATGTCCGATCAGAGCGGTTGTGGTCGATTTGCCATTTGTCCCGGTAATGCCAACTGTTTTGACAGGAGCGGCCGGCAGGCACCGCCCCAGAATCTCGATATCTCCAATAACTTCAATATGATGCGCCCGCGCTTTTTCAACAACCGGATGCGGAGAGGGATGCGTCAGGGGGATGCCCGGAGAGAGCAACACACATCCAAGATCCGCAAAGTTTACCTCCGTGTCAGGCCGGAATATGATCCGCTCATCCCCCCCGACATCAGAGGCCACCATCTGATCGCGCTGCTCTGCCAGATCATCCCAGGCATACACCCTTGCCCCGGCCGCAGACAAAGCCCGCGCACTCACCTGCCCGGACTTCCCAAGCCCATAAACGTAAACGGCTTTTCCTTCCAGAGATGACACAAATTTTGACAGATCCAGCATAAGGAAGTTCTATCATGAAGAGCTATCCAAACGAAGAGGTTTTAAAGAGAGATCCCCTGATGTATGTAACCTGTAATAAAGTCAAAAAGTTTGAGGCGGATATTTACCCAAAATTTCCGGGAATGAGTTCATACGAGGGCGGTGTGTAGACTTCCCCGTTTCTGATCTGGCGCAAGGGTTCATTGATTTCGTTCATAAAAAATGCAAACTTTTTTGGACTCTCGACATTTAAATAGGTTTTCAAATCCAAAATACGAGAAAGCGCCTGAAGGGCTTGTATTTCCGGCGGAAGATCCGGAATATCCCCGGATTCTTGCTCCAGAGATGCATGATACCGTTTGGAATGACGACCAAGAACAGAATCGAATTTCATCAACTCTCTGTGGCAGGCTGTATAGACCTCAGTGAATCTGGCGCGATCTGAAGCATCGATTGATGAATCATTAAGCCATTCATCAATCAATTCCAGTCCCTCTCGAACGGGCCGCAGATCAATTTTTTCTTGCCCTGAGCGCTCAAATATGGCCGTCAATTTCTGATTGTGCGGATCATCGGAATTGCCAACGGACTCTTTCGTGACACATCCCGGCCTATTCTCGGCCACGTACTTTACACGCTGGTAACTTGCAAGAAAGTCAGCAGCGTGCAACTTTAACCGTATCTCCTCATGTTTTTTATGGGACGTCATATCACACCTCTTTTTTATTATAATATGGTACGCACGGGGCGTACCTGTTATGTATTTTTACTCTGCCGCCTCTTTCAGAGGAACTGCCGGCACAAACGCGTCTTCACAGGCGCGCATAATCTGCGATGCACGCGCCACGGAATTGGTTGCATAGTACCCGCTCTTTGAAATAGATGCAAAAATTTGTGCCTCAGCAGGAAGAGCATCTCCCTTTCCTGCCGCCGCAGAGGGCCAGAGTGCCGGAATAATATCCCCCAGATGGACCAAATGCGGAGCCGTCGCATAAATATGCGTCCGCAATTGTTTCAGATTGTCATATGACAGAGGGGCTTTCAGAACATATTCCGATAAGGCCCGCAAGATCTTCCAGTCTTCTTTGGCCTCGCCCGGAGGGAACACTGCGCGCCATCCCTCCTGTACGCGTCCTTCCAAATTCACATAAAGCGCGTCTTTTTCCGTATAGGCCGCTCCGGGCAATATGACATCAGCCATCGCCGCGCCGCGGTCTCCGTGATGCCCCTGATAGATCACAAAGGTATTCCAGCCGATTTCAGAGCGGGCATCAAATTCGTCTGCGCCCAGTAAATACAGCGCTTTGATTGAACCATCTCTGGTTCCTGCGAGGATGTCAGAAAATCCTTTGCCTGCTTTTTCCTGCGGGACGAACCCGATATCCAGTCCGCCAACACGCGAAGCCGCCGTCTGTAACAGATTAAATCCATTCCAGTTATCTTTAATAACGCCGAGCTTTTCCGCGGCCTCCATCGCATAGGCATGCAGCGCGGCACCGCCCTCTCCTGTAAACAGGTGCGCGCCAAAAATAATCATCGGGCGCTGCGCCTCTTTAAAAATCTTGGCAAATCCGCTGCGGGCCTTCATAAATTTTTCAAGATCGGCCCAGCCATCGCCCAGATGCTCATAAGGATAGGTCAGGTCAACGGCCTCTCCGATCAGGGCAATTTTAGTCCGGTGATCCAGCCAGTTCTTACGAATACGCGCATTGACCATCGTTGCTTCATAACGAGGATTGGCCCCCACGATCAAAATCGCATCGGCCTCCTCAATCCCGGCAATCGTTGTATTAAAGAGGTATCCGGCCCGGTTTGACGGGTTATAGCTGCCTCCGTCGGTCCGGCAATCCAGATGCGGAGATCCCAGCCCGGTCATCAAATCTTTTAGCGCCGTCATCGACTCCAGATCGCAAAGGTCGCCCGCCAGAGCCGCAATTTCAGTTCCGTTTATATCTTTCAGCTTTTCCGCAATAAAAGAAAAAGCTTCCGGCCAGCCGCACTCTTCCAGTTGATTGGTTTGAGGATTGCGGAGCCATGGACGATCCAGACGCCGTTTCGTCAGCCCGTCATAGGCATAGCGGGTTTTATCGGAAATCCATTCCTCATTGATATCTTCATGCAGGCGCGGCAAAATACGCAAGACTTCGCCGCTGCGGCTGTCAATCCGGATGTTGGACCCGACGGCATCCATGACATCCACAGACTGGGTTTTCACCAGCTCCCACGGGCGGGCTTTAAATGCATAGGGCTTGCTGGTCAAGGCACCAACCGGGCAGACATCGACCAGATTGCCGGAAAGCTCGGTATCAACCGCCTGTTCAATAAAGGTTCCAATCTCGGCATCTTCCCCACGGTTAAGCTGCCCCAATGTCTCAACACCGGCAATCTCCTCGGCAAAACGCACACACCGCGTACAGTTAATGCAGCGGGTCATGATGGTTTTAATAATCGGGCCAAGTTCTTTATTCGGCACGGCGCGCTTATTCTCTGCATAACGGGAGCGGTCAAACCCGTATGCCACGGCCTGATCCTGCAAATCACACTCGCCACCCTGATCGCAAATCGGGCAATCCAGCGGGTGGTTAATCAGCATCATTTCCATGACGCCCTTACGCGCTTTTTTCACCATCTCCGAATCGGTGTGAACCTCCATCCCGTCCGCACAGGACATCGCGCAAGACGCCGCCGGTTTGGGAGGGCCGCCCTTTACCTCGACCAGACACATCCGGCAATTCGCCGGGACGCTTAAGCGTCCGTGATAGCAAAAATGCGGAATTTCAACCCCCAGCATTTCCGCTGCCTGCAAAATGCTGGTGCCTTTTTCGACTTCGATTTCTGTTCCGTTAATGGTGAGTGTGGGCATGGTGTTACTTGTGTTAGTTTAAAGGCTATACTAATTCCTCTCCCACACGAAGTCGAGACCTACGTTTAAAAATCTTGCAGAATAAGCACTCGGCAGGGGGAGCCGCTTACACCATACAGATTGAGAGGGAGCGCAATAAAATAATCATCGGGCGTAATAGCCTCGCATACTTCTTGATTGAGATTTTCGACCAGATAAATCCCCGCTTCTGCTATGGTGCGATGAAAATATAGCGGATCTTTTCCAAGCACTTCAACATCCCCTGCAAGAGCCCATACACGACAATTTAGGCGTATCAATGCAGATAAAACGTTTTCCGTTATCACACTTTTTCCAGTTTTTGTTCTCAAGAACACAATACCATGCTCATACGCGCCGTTATTATAAATACCTTTTTCATCTTCATCGAGATCAATCAGATGATATGTTCCCACTAAATTTTCTATCGGAAGCTGCTCCAGCGTAGCCGCATCACTTACGAAGTGAGATGGGGCATCAATATGCGTCCCTGTCTGGGTTCCAAAAGTTAATTTCGAAACGCAATACCCCTGATCTTTAACATTACACCATGGCGTTATTAACAGAGCAGGATCCTGATATTCTCCACAGGAATAAGGAACATAATTTCCATCCAAAGGAAGGGTCAGATCTATACATTTTTTACGCATACACACCTCGCCCCTGATTCTATCTACACCAACTAAGCTGCTTTTTTTCTGTAGTCCAAAATCCGGGCTTCCATTTCCGGGCGGAAATGACGGATCAGCCCCTGAATAGGCCACGCGGCGGCATCCCCCAGAGCGCAAATCGTATGCCCTTCGATCTCTTTGGTGACATCCCACAACATGTCAATTTCTTCGATCGTAGCATGACCGTCAACCATGCGGGTCATCACGCGCCACAGCCAGCCAGTGCCTTCGCGGCATGGTGTACACTGCCCGCAGGACTCATGCATATAAAAGTGCGCGAGCCGCGCAATCGCATAAATCACATCGGTTGACTTATCCATAACGATCAGTCCCGCCGTTCCGAGGCCAGAGCCATTTTCGCGAAGAGAGTCAAAATCCATGATCTGATGATCGCAAATCTCTTTTGGCAACATCGGCGTGGAGGAGCCTCCGGGAATGACCGCTTTCAGATTATCCCAGCCGCCACGCACCCCGCCGCAATGTTTGTCAATCAGCTCCCGCATGGTAATGCCCATGGATTCTTCCACCACACACGGCGCATTGACGTGGCCGGAGATGCAAAAAAGCTTGGTGCCGGTATTTTTTTCGTTCTTCCCAAAGGATTTAAACCACTCGCCGCCGCGCCGCAGAATCGTTGGCACAACCGCAATGGTTTCAACATTATTGATAGTGGTTGGACAGGAATAAAGTCCTGCCATCGCCGGAAATGGCGGCTTGTTTCGCGGCTGCCCTTTTTTGCCTTCGATAGATTCAATCAGAGCGGTTTCCTCGCCGCAGATATAGGCCCCCGCCCCCCGGTGCAGCGTAATATCAAACTCCCACCCCGATCCGGCTGCGTTTTTCCCCAGAAGTCCGGCCTCACGGGCCTCCTCAATGGCTTTGCTCAGATTCGACGATTCGTCATAGAACTCCCCGCGGACATAGATAAAACAATGATGCGCCCCCATGGCAAAACTGGCCAGCAGAGCCCCCTCGATCAGCTTATGCGGGTCATGACGCAGAATTTCACGGTCTTTACAGGTCCCCGGCTCGGACTCATCGGCGTTAATCACCAGATAATGCGGCTTTCCGGTGTTTTCCTTTGGCATGAACGACCATTTCATCCCCGTTGGGAATCCCGCGCCGCCCCGTCCACGCAGACCGGAGAGTTTCATCTCCTCGATGATCCAGTCCTTGCCTTTGTAAATGAGATCTTTGGTTTTGTCCCAATCCCCTCGCTTTTTGGCATATTCCAGGGAAAATGGCTCAAACCCGTAAAGATTGGTAAAAATGCGGTCTTTGTCTTGTAAGCTCATGGTGTTTTCAATTTACAGCGGAGCTTTCCCAAGTGCAAGCGGGGAAGAGGAATAAAGAGATATTTACAGAGAATAAATCAGAGGTTCCGGAGAAACATCGGCGTAGAAATCAAAGGCCGGCAAAATATTCATTTCCGGTAACTGACGCAAAAGAGAAATAATGCGCTGCTCGAAACGCTGTTGAATAACATCGTGTTGTGCAGATGGCCACTCTTGTTTCTCACAATGGAATTCGTTCACAACTTGCCGATAGAGATCTGAAAACTCCGATAGCGTCACAGATTCCGCGGGCTTTATCCCCGGTAAATAAAGCCCCACGTGCCCCAGTAAAATTTCATCTTGCGCTGTTCTCAGCCCCTCTATCGGTAACAAAGATAAATTCTGGATAACCTCTCTAAGGCCAATCGGCGGCGCACACACAAAAGCGCCATTTCCTGCTGCATGCTCTATCGCGACTGCGAGCGGAAAATTCCCCACAAAACAGGACAAGGCATGATCCGGTCGAGACAATGCCATGATCTGTTGATAATCTATCGCTCGCTTTTCGCTGAAACCAGGAGTTTCGCGATCATCCATATGGTTTGATACGTCGATTTTAATGACCTTTTATTCTTCGGAGGCGGTTTGCCCGTTCAACGGTTCGTTTGGAACGCCTGAACGATGATTTTCGATGATATTGGTCACGCGGCGGCCATCATAGTCGGTGCTGAAGCCGTCCTCATGTCCCAACAGATCCCGCGGACGGGCAATTTGTTTGGAAATCGTGGTTTCAATTGAACATCCAAACCCATATTCTTCGACCGCTTTCCAATCCGTTTTGGTATTATCCATCCCCGGCATCTGGCCGCAATCCGGCGCTACGGCTGAAAATTCATCATATGCGACAAGAATATGGGCTTCTTCCCCCAGGTCCCGCACCGGAAGAATTTCTGTTTTCACATCTTGTACCCCGGCCTTGCGCAATTTACCCGCGATGCGTGCCGCTTGCTGACTGGCATTCATCGCCGTATTGGACGGAGAGGTCGGATCATATTGCACAGTCAGAGACAGCGGCGTTGTGCCCCCATAGCGCTCATAATGGCTTGCGATCCGGGAAATTTTATCGGCGGTGAGCTCTGTTTCCCCGATCTCATCGGTGAACTGCGCCTGATGCACTTCAACCCGTTTCAGAGACATATTCCCCGGATGATCCTGAGAACATCCTGCAAGCCCCAGACACAACAGACCAAGTCCCGCCATAAGTCCTTGTTGATATTTCATCTCTTTGTTCCTTTATCCTTAATCAATCAAATAACCAATTTTATCTTTTTCATCTGCAAGGGCGGCCTTGCCTTTATCGCCATATATTTTCTTCATATTGCTGGCGAAAGAGCGGGACAGATTCTGGGCGCGTTCCTTTTTCACCGCAACGGCCTGCTCTTTATCAGCATAGGGCTCAACCAGATAGGCAGTCACCATCACGACCAGCTCGGTTTCAGAGCGTTGGAAGCTGTCAGACTTGACCAGATCCCCCAAAACCGGTGTATTCATAATGCCCGGCAAACCACTTAACCCTTTTATATTTTCAGATTGCAGCAATCCTCCAATCATCAGAGTTCCGCCGCTGGGAAGTTCTACGGTTGTTTCCGCACGGCGAATATCCAGACCGGGAACGTTGATTTCTGCGAGCGTGACAGAGCTTTCAAAATCAAGAGAAGAGACTTCGGTATTCAGTTGCAGACTGATCCGGTCTTCCGACATGACTTTCGGGCGGAAATTCAAAGAGACCCCGAACGGACGGAATTCGATAATCACGTTTCCATTCCGGTCCCGTCCGACTGGAACGGGGAACTCGCCCCCAGCCAGAAATCCGGCTTCTTCCCCGGTGACCGCCGTCAGATTAGGCTCTGCCAGAATATTGGCGAGGTTATCCTGTTCCAGCATATTCAGGAACACATTGACGAACCCGATACCGTTAATCCCCGTATCCGCCATCGCACTTAATGAGGCGAACGGATCTGCGGTCAGGCCGGTTCTGCTATTGGAAATGATCGTTGACAGGGAGTCCGAGCCATCAATAACACTGCTTGCAGGATTTCGCCCAAACAACGTGGTCACGGCCAGCTCGTCCGGATCATTGGAAGAAGTCTCCACACCGAATTCTTTCAGGATCGAGCGCGAAACTTCCGCGATTTTAACCCGTAACATCACCTGCTGCGTGCCGCCAACCGTCATCAAATTAGAAACCAGCTGGTCAATTGTTTTGTTGTTTTCATCCTGAAGGTCGCTGATATAATGCCCTACCAGATTGGCAATTTTCGAGGCTTTTTCAGGGGTGGAGGCATGGCCCGTCAAAATCAGCTGATCGTGGATGGAATCGATCTTGACGTCTTCATCCGGAAACAGTCTTTCCACAAGTTTCTGAATCGCGCTCGTATCGTATCTTACGTGAATTTCATATTGACCAATCACATTGCCCTGCGCATCAATCACAATCACGTTGGTATCTCCGGCAGTGACCCCAGCGATATAGAGCTGCCCGGATTGCAGAGGGGTGACTTCCGCAATGCCTGTATTGGCAATCAGAACATCCGAGGTTCCCGTCGGAAGAGGAAATACGGTACCTTTTCCGATGTGAACATCAATGATCGGATATTTTTGCTCATACTCCGGCAAATCCTGAGGGTTGGATTTAGACGCATAGGCAAAATTGATCGTGCCAACAACCAGCAGCAGACAGCATATCGCCTGCAAAAAAAGGAGCCCGTCTATTTTAGATTTTGTGCGTTGTGGGGTCATGATTACGTCTCGCATCCGTTATTATTATCTCGTTGTTACTCTATCGACGCTGCCGCCGCTATAAATTCGTACGTTATTCGATGGGTGAGGCGCATCTTCATGCTCACCATTCCGAACTTTTTTGTATTCATCCAATAACTGTTCCGATATTCTGGTCATGCGGATGTCAGTGGTAACCGCCCGGTCTTCGGCTGAAATCTTGTCATCCCCAATGCCGCGAAGCGCCAGGGTCAGAGGACCCATCTCACTGGCCAGAGCCAGTTTCTCAGCCCCCAGATCGTTAACTTCCAACGTCACCGTTTTGGCCACTTTGATTTTAACGTCATCAGAGTTAGAGGTCTGGTCAATCGCCAGAATTTTAACATTCTGCAAAATTGTTTCCGTCGCATACTCGTCAATGTTCTGGTTAATAACCATTTTCGCGATCGGATCATCTTCATCATCAAATTTGATCTTGTACGTCAGGATCACATCGACGAAATCACCGGGGGTAATAAAGCCCCCCACCATACTTTCGGCCTTGACGCTGATCGCCACCGCACGGTGATCCGGCTTCAGAATGGCCGCAACAAAATTTCCTTTATCTTCTTTAATAGTGGCAGAGCGCATCAAAGGCTCGTCTTTGGCAACATTACGCGCTAACCGCCCACTCAATGCATCACTCAGAGACTGATCCTTGTCTTTGCGGCGGATCGCGCCGGAAAACACAGAACCTTCGGGCCAGCCGGCCCATTTCATGTTGTTATCAGATAATTCTTCCCCGATCCGGAGGTCTTGCGCGGCAACCAGAATGTCAACCTTTCCCTCGGTTTCGATCACTTTTGAGCCACCATCCATCCCAAATTTTACCAGCGTTGCGACCAGAATAGCCACCAGAAGGCCGCCTCCCATCACGATTAAAATATTTTTGTTCATATTGCTCCCCCTATAGAGAAAAGAGGTCTGTCATTTAAGTTGTGGCAACCGCTGCCGTGTGGATAAGTTAGAAAGAATGTTTTAAAAGAACGCTCTGAATATAGAACTACAGGTTTCATATTAACAAACTATGAACACCCTGTCTGCAAAAAACATTCCAGAATCACGGGATCCACGTACCCATGCGATAAAAAAGCAACAATCGCCCCGCCGGCAATTGCAATTCCATAGGGGACAACGCTTTGACCTTCCTGCAATTTTGCAACCCAACTCCCCTCTGCCGGATTTTTGAAAGGTCTGTTTTTTTTGACAATAATTGCAAAAGTGGACAGCCCCGCCCCGATCAAAGACACAAAAAACAAAAAAAGGATCAACATCGACGGAGGAAGCCAGAGTGCGTAAGCTGTTATAAGTTTTGAATCTCCGGCTCCGAACCGGATAGTTGCATATAAAATAAAACTGCCGGCAAGGACCAGACCGGCGGATAAAAGATGAGCGCTCCACCCGGCAAAAATTTCTGGGTATCCTCCCAGTGAGGCCCCCGCAAATGAAATTCCAAATGCCAGGATGATAATACCGGGATATAAATTCGGGATCTTCATCCCTTTCCAGTCAGAAATCGACGCCATAACCCCACAGGCGCATGCCACCAGAATCCCGGTTAAATATAAAATTAGTCCGACCATAGCCCCGCTCTTATTTTTGTGCTTTTAAATTTTTACGAGTTTGCGTTTGCGAGTTCTGTGCCAATGCTGTTAAACAGGCTTTCCACTTCAGGCCCCGCCACCAGCAATCCGGTAATAATTAAAATGCTGAGCAGTCCGGCAATCAGACCGTATTCAATCGCCGTCGCCCCGGAGTCTGATGTAGCATATTGTTTAATCTGTTTTAGAAACATGAAATCCATCCTTCTTTAAACAGAAAGCCCGCTCGCAAAAAATTTCCAAGCGGGCTCTCCTTTTTTGATTTCAGATAGACTGATTAACCACCAGCATTCGCATCAGCCAAAGATGTACCAATATTATCAAAGATACCTTGCAGCTCAGGACCTGCGACAACCAGGCCGGCAACAATCAAAAGGGACAGAAGACCGGCAATCAGACCGTATTCAATCGCGGTCGCACCATCTTCTCTTTTTAGATATGTGTATAGTTTGTTAAGCATTTTCTATCTCCTAAGTTCAGTTTTTTAGTTTTAAAGTTTCAAGTCCGAGATTTCCCAACCTCTGTATCCCAGATTAGCAAAAGCCGTTTAATGAGATCTTAATGAAGGATCAAATTCGAAGTAAAAAACAATTTAAACGCAAGAAAAAACGCGCAAGCCCCATAAACCGCGCGTTTCAGAACAAATTATGATAGAAAAAAACACTTATCCTTCCGATAACCAGTTCCGGGGATCATCAAGATTTTTTGAAAAATACGTCTTTAATTTCCCCATGGCGCGCTGCTCCAGTTGACGGACCCGCTCCTTGCTGACCCCCAAGACATCGCCCAACTGCTCCAGCGTGATCCCATCATGGGTCAGGTGCCGCTGGCGGATAATCTGCTGCTCACGATCGGTAAGCTCTCCCAGCGCCTGATTAAGCCATTTCGTCCGGGATTCCGCATCCTTCATACCAATCACAACATCTTCGGGGTTCAGCGCATCCTCATCGGCAATCATATTTTGCCACTCATCATCACCATCCTCAGAGATTCTGGCATTCAAAGAAGAATCCCCGCCGGACAGTCGTTGCTCCATATCTTCAACATCCCGGAGTTTAACATTAAGCGCCGTTGCAATTTCCTGCCGGTGATTATCGTTCAGGGCCTCGACCTCTTCCCGCCCTTCAATCGCGGCCCGCAGGCGGCGGTAGTTAAAGAACAGCGATTTCTGGGCGGAGGTCGTCCCCGTCCGGACAATCGACCAATTGCGCAGAATGTAATCCTGTATCGTCGAGCGCACCCACCATGACGCATAGGTGGAAAAGCGCAGATCACGCTCCGGTTCAAAGCGCGAAGCCGCCTGCATCAAACCGACATTCCCTTCCTGGATCAGGTCGCCCATGGGCAATCCATAATGCTTAAACTTCGAAGCGATGGAAACAACCAGCCTGGTGTATGACTCGATCAGGGTATGCAGCGCTTTCTCGTCACGCTGATGCTTCCAGCGCATAGCAAGCTCTTTCTCCTCCTCACGTTCAAGGAGCGGCGTTTTCATCGCTGTGCGGATATAGTTCAGATTAGCTTTTTGTGTAACCGGATCGTCGATATGGACCATTTAAATACCTCATATTAAATATGACTGATTTTGTCTTATATGAAGATATACGAACCAAACTCCAAAAACGTTACGCATAAAATAAAAAAATTGTCTTTACATACACACGTATTTATAAAACCCCCAGCATTTCCGCAACAAGAGGATGACGGACAATATCGTCCTGCTTCAGATAGATCACAGCAATGTTTTTGAGAGGCTCAAACCGTTTGGCGACATCCGCCAGACCAGACATTCCGTCCAGAAGATCAGATTGCTCCGGATCTCCGGTGACGACCATTCTGGAGTGCCACCCCAAACGAGAGAGCAACATTTTCAACTGTCCATAGGTGCAGTTCTGTGCCTCATCAATCACAACAAACGCATTATTCAGGGTTCGTCCCCGCATAAACCCGACCGGGGCAATTTCAATCGTTCCGTCATCCAGCAATTGCCGGACCCGTTTTCCTCCCATGCGGTCACCCAGAGCGTCATAGAGCGGCCGCAGATAGGGCGCCATCTTTTCCTGCATATCTCCCGGCAAATATCCAAGAGATTCCCCGGCCTCCATAGCCGGTCGGGACAGGATAATGCGCTCAACCTCCCCCTTTTCCAAAGCTTCAACCGCGGCAGAAATCGCCAGATAGGTCTTGCCGGTCCCGGCAGGTCCGATCGCCATCGTCAAGTTATATGACTTTATGGCAGACATCAGTTCTTCCTGCCGTTTCGAGCGGGGTTTCACGGTTTTAAGATATTTTTTGTCCCGGTGCGCCTCCAGATCTTCTTCTATCGGGTGCCACCCACTTCCGCCGTGAAGGGGCTGGATATTCGTCGCGGAGGTGGAAGATGGTGCGGTGTTACGACGGGACTTTTTGCTCATGAGGCACTCCTTTCAGGTGGGGGGATAAAAACGGGAGGGGGTAAGGGCGGGGCGAAATCAAAATGTCGCCGGATCAAAACTCTGTGATGAAGTGTTGGAACAACAGTCAAAAGATTTCCTTGGGCCAGAGGGCGGAAGAATCGCATCACGTATATATAGTATACCAAAAATGCATATTTAGAGGGAAAAAGATCGGCGTGACCACAGATCAGATTTTTTCATCAAATGCGTTCAGAAGCTCTTCACTCATATTTTGTACGGCTTCCAGTGTTTTGACGTTGGCTTTATAGGTCAGCTCCGCCATCTTCAGGGTAATAATCTCTTCCCCCAGATCAACGTTCGGGACTCCGATATACCCGTCTTTATTGGAAAAAGGAGAGCCCGGATCATAGGCCGGAACAAACCCCGGAGATCGAATCGCCGTCTCCGCCCGCACCCCGCCCCCGGCAAGAGCCGTTTGGGTCGTCAGACGGGCATTATAAGGTGCAGGACCCGGCGTTTCCGGAGACAGCGCCCCGCTGGTGCCAACATTTGCAATGTTCTGCGCCGCCGTATCGGCCTGCCGTGAACTGGCCATCAACCCTGACAGAGCAATTGACATAGCGTTAATCATAATTTAATGATAACATGGAAAAGTTAACCGTTTTATAACTAGTTTTTGCAAAAAAAGGCGTCTTTATGAATAAAAAGTTTCTGGCTCTGATGTGCACAGCCTGCCTCGTGTCTGCCCTCCCCTCCCCGGCATCAGCCGATCCCAAGCCATGGATATTCAGTTGGGGGTTTGGACACTTTGAAACACTGGATTTTAGCCAGCCTTATCTGGAACACAGCAAGGATGTGCACAATCACCAATGGGATCGCGAAAAATGGAGTCCGGATGTCTGGATACAGCAGTCCGAGAGCGGGCTGGATCTGATTGACGGATTCTACCGCGCAGGAATTATCATGGACCAGACCGTTAAGGGCGGTGTTCCCTACCTGCATGTCGGCCCCAATTTTTATAAACTTGGTGGATACGACAAACGCCGGGTTATGAGATCTGTGGATGAGGTTTACAAAATCACCAGTCTGGAAACGGATGATATGTTTTATCTGTACGATGACTTCAAAGACCAGATTATCGGCCTCTACACCCGCAACGGCCTGCAGATTCAGTAAAGGCTTGCTCACAATACCTGGCTGGCACAGAAGGGGCGCTTGTGCCCCATGTCAATTGCATTTGACCGATAAAACCTTCTGCAAAAAGCCCAAAGTCGCCATCCTGAGCCATAGGCGAATGGTCTTATGGCGGCTCTAAATAATTTTGAGACAACCTTTCAAACTGTCATTGCCTGAATTGTCGCAGATATAGTCCTTCACATTAAAAAATCAGACATCTATCATTCCCCGGATTTTCGCAGAAAATCCCAGAGGAATCCATAAACACTTATAAATATCAATGGATTACCCTAAATCACCTTCAACAATTCAGGCAATGACGAAAAATTAAGTTTTGACGGGCAGTAAGTGATGATCCTGTAAAATTACAGACTTTTGCAGAGTTTTCCATAGAGTAAAAAACTTTTCACTCCGCTCAAAATAACAGGAGGCGTAAAAACGCCTCCTTGCATTCATATCTGTGTCAACCCAGCAACGCACCACAGCGCGCCTCACGTTAGGCTGGTATCACGAAAATTAACGTACGGGAGAAAGCAAGGGGATATCCACGTAACGACCGCCTGAATTAACACCGGGCGTTCCACGATACGCTTGTCTTTGTTCACAGTCTCTGGTCACAACGACATCGCCACTTCTATTAGTCACGCGCCCACTATTATAACCAGTGCTCGCCGTTGTGCTGGATCTTTCAACACAGTTTCCCTGAGCGGATGCCGCAGCCCCGCCTAAGCCGACACCAATCGCCGTCGTTGCTCCGATGACAGCACCATCGCGCACATAGCCCCGGTAGCCACGACGCCCCATACCATCAACAACAGCAGTGCCAAGAAGAGCCCCAAGCCCACCGCCTATCGCTTGTCCATCTGCTCGTGACATAGGCATCCCGGCGCATCCGCCCCCCCCCAACGCAACAGCGGCGGATACCGCAACAGCAGCGATTTTTCCGTTCAAAGATCCAGAATCTTTGTTAAAAAATTCAGAAACACTACTCATAATAAACCTGCTTTCTTGTTTGTAAAAACGACCCTTCAATTTACAGGGAATTTACGCTCCAAAAGGAGAAATGTCAAGAAATCTGTGTGGATCTGCTTACCAACTCTCAATTTCGTCATTACACGGCTTTCGCAAAAGTCCGTGTAATCCATATTATTTGGACAAACAGTGGATTACACGCATTTTTTCTTCGTCCCTGCGGACAGAAAAAAGCGTGTAATGACGAAATTGAGAGTTGGTAAGTGTTTAGTCCCAGGGTGTGGAGGAATCCTATATAAGGAGATTCTAACCAAGGAGGCATTATGGGACAAATACTGCATGGAAGCGCCCGCACGACAGAGGTCGTGCGTCGAGCAATACAAAATAGTGAAGAGAGCCTGAAGGCGTTATCGGAGAAGCACGGGATTAACCACAAAACCATCAGCAAATGGCGCAAGCGAGATTTTGTTCACGATGCGCCGATGGGGCCTAAAAAACCCCGCTCTACGGTTTTAACGCCAGAGGAAGAGGCAATGTGCGTTGCTTTGCGCAAGCATACGCTCCTGCCTTTGGATGATTGCCTGTATACCCTGCAAGCAACAATCCCGCACTTGTCACGCTCAGCCCTGCACCGCTGTTATCAACGCCATGGGATCAGCCGCCTGCCGGAGGTCGAAGGGGATAAGCCCCCAAAAAAGAAGTTCAAGAAATATCCGATTGGGTACTTTCATATCGACATTGCCGAAGTCCGCACGGAAGAAGGAAAGCTGTACTTGTTTGTCGCCATCGACAGGACGTCAAAGTTTGCGTATGTGGAGCTACACGAACGGCAGACAAAGATGATTGCGGCTGAA
Organism: Rhodospirillales bacterium; assembly: GCA_020638395.1. Taxonomy (GTDB): domain Bacteria; phylum Pseudomonadota; class Alphaproteobacteria; order Micavibrionales; family Micavibrionaceae; genus JACKIP01. Next base: position 35,933 of record JACKIP010000007.1, on the reverse strand, counting down.
TTCCTGCGCAACCTGATTGCCGCCGTTCCCTACAAGCTCACCCATATCCTGACCGATAACGGGATCCAGTTCACCAACCGCGAAACCGATAAGTGGGCGTGGGCGCATATCTTCGATCGGGTTTGCATGGAAAACGACATCGAACACCGGCTGACCAAGGTTAAGCACCCCTGGACAAACGGCCAAGTCGAGCGCATGAACCGCACGATCAAGGACGCCACCGTCAAACGATACCATTATGGCTCACACGAGCAGCTTAAAGAACATATGCATGCCTTCATGATGGCTTACAACTTCGCACGAAGGCTCAAAACGCTCAAAGGTCTCACACCTTACGAATATATTTGCAAAATATGGACAAATGAACCTGAACGCTTTAAAATCGATCCATTCCTCCACACCCTGGGACTAAACAGGTAAGCCCCATATTCTGGAAAGATTGACTTTTGTCCAGAATATGGTATCTGTTTAAAACACATAATTTTTGATGGAGGTTGATATGACCATAGCTTCTCTTGCTTTTTCCGCGGCCCTTTTGCTAAATCCCTCTCCACAACAGGATGCACCAACGCAAACGGCGGATCTCCTGCCACAGGCCTCGCCGACATCCGAATTCATGGTCGTCGCTCACAATGGTGCGCAGCATGGCCGTCATTTTCATCCTGGGAAGCAGGGCGGATACTGGCAAGAGCCTCACTTTATCCCGGGAGATCCGCGGCATTTAAATTTCGATCATCATAGACGTTATGACAGCAGATATTATAATAATTGGGGAAACCTTCCGTACGGGACCGTTCCAGACATTATCATCGTCGCGCCTCCGCGCTCGGATGGAATATTCTGTCATTCTAACGACATTTGCCAGCCGACCGAGCTTCTACCCGGTAGATGATTCAAGCGCATCTACTCCGCGCTTGCGACTCGAAGATCCGGGGTTGTGGGCTGGGTGTGAAGCCACCAGGCGTCGCGGTTGATTGAAAAAATCGGGCGGTAGCGGTTGGTGCTGGTGGTGGCTTTCATTGTTTTTTCCTGATTATCCAGAACCATCGCTCCGCGCTCGGAATACACAATTAAAACCGCGTGCGGAACGTTTTTTTGCTTGTCGTGAACGATCGCAAGGCGCAGGCGCTCCTCCGGAACCCCCAGAGCCCGCAGGCTGGCATATTTCGCAATCGCATAGTCTTCACAATCTCCGCCACGCGTGAAAAATTCAATCGGAGTCGCCCAATAATCGGACTTGCCCCAAAGTTTTTCATCCGTCACATACTGATACTGATTGACGTACTGATTGACTTTTTGCGCCATGGCATACACCGAGGCGCTGCGAAATCCGGCAAGCTCCTGCTTCCATTCATTCAAAATCGGCTGATTCGCGGGGTTATCCATCGCAGCATCCAGACGGTCGAACATCCCCGCCCATTTGGTAAAAGGCCGTAAATTAGTTGAGCGTTTTTCTTCGGAGCCAAACAAATTCGGATAATAATTCAGCGGTTCAATCGCGCTGCCAAAACTTCCCGCCAGAGTGATCTGGGACGGAATATCCTTGATTTGCGCAGCCCGCGCCGACTTCGGTGCAAAAAATGAAAAAGCCAGCAATACGGTCACACTGGCCGCCAGAATACGGAATGTCGCCTGCTCGAACAAAGCCCGGCGCAAGGAAAATGCGCTGAGAAACTTGTGTTTGAGAAGGATTTTACCCAGTGGCAGGCGCTCTGTTTTTTGCAACTCCAGTGCACGCTTCAAATCGGATGCAGAGATCAATCCGCTATAAACAAGGACCTCCCCCAGGCGATTCCGGTTGAGCCGTGTTTGCAAATACCCAAAAAATCCCGCCATCTTTTTGTATCCGTTTTTTTATTATTATGCGAACAATCCCGTTCATTATGCCGAAAAAACGTTAGGGAATTCCTAATATTTCTAAAAAAGCGTTCTACGGTCATTTTAAGTAAAACTGATTTTTAACCGCAGAGGCACAGAGAACGCAGAGGGTAAAAACTCCACTTATTCCCCGTCATTCTGAGCCGTAGGCGAAGAATCTTAACCCGCTGAAACAAAAAATTCTTCGCTGCGCTCAGAATGACGGTTTTTGTTGTTTTTCGACTTTTTCAGAAAACTGCTAGATGGATGGTAAGTCTCCGCGCCGATTTTTCTTGCTTTTTCGCGCATGGATTCGATATATTTATAGTATAAAACCATATGTTCTAAAAAACGATGGTAAATCAAATGGTTAGATAGCGTTAATCTGAAAATTTGTATTTGCCGCAAGACTATCGTAAACTAGAGGCATATTAAAGAAAGATTGAGAGGAATATTATGAGTAAATTAGCCCCCTTGTTTTCGCTGTTCGGTGGTGCTGGTGGTGCCGGAAGAGCCATGACTGTTACCGCAGGCGCTATCACTGCTGGAACCGTAGGTCTAGGAGCTTATAATGCTATTGATGACTTGATAACAGAGCCAGAGAAGGCACGAAGAACCAAGCAGGCCGTGGAAGCAGAGCAAAGACAAAGCGAAGCGATTGAGGGGCCAACAAACTTGGCTTCCTCATGGGGAGGGTTCCTTGGCTCTATCGCTAGATTTTTTGCAAATTTCCTGCACATTCCAGCGTTAAGTGCGTTTGTCGATTTTATGGATAACGAATATAAGCGTGCACAAGATAAGGTTGAGAATTTTTTTGATCGTGGCTCTGATGACAAGGTAAATGATACAGATGGGCGGAGTTTTAGTTACCTGCCTGACGTTGTCGCCGATCATGCCGATGAAGCGGCGATGGCAGGTGCAGGCTTAGCTGTTGGTTTTGGCGTACATAAAGGGCTAAAGCACATGGGTGGAGGTTCTGCAACAGCCGGAGCATCTTCTTTGGGTCCAAAGGCGATGAATCTGCTCAGAAAAATACCCGGGTTAAATAGAATATTGCCTGTGGCTTTGGTCGGAGCTGGTGTGACGATGATGGCAACGGATGACGCACATGCCGGACAACCAGAAACAACAGGTTACTCAAACCAGCCCGGTGTTCCTTCGCAATCTGTGTCAGTATCTCCTGAAGGGATTTCTGGCACTGAAATTGCCGCAGCGGGCGTCTCATTTGCCGCAAAGTCAACGGCAGAAGGTGTGGGTTCTCTGGCTGCAAGATTTGGGCTAAGAGCAATCCCTGGTATTGCCGCCGTTGTAGTTGCTGGTGATAACCTTTATGATACTGCCAAATATGCACTCCGTGGTGAATTTGCTAAAGCAGGAACACAAGTGGTCGCTGGCTTCGCCGAAACTGTGGCCTATATCCCAGGAGCTATCACAGGTGTAACGTTCGGAACAGCTTTAAAAGAAGGCATTAGAGCTGGTGCGGTTGGAGCCTTTGGTGAAGAAATTGAACACTCAATGCCGGTACAATTAGCCCAAGGGGTCTCTGAAATCGTTGGCTCTACCACAGCGCCCGCTGCCAATGATAAAACTTTCCGCTTAGCGTCGGGAATGTAAAAAAACTGTATATAATCCACAAAAACCGCCTTCGGGCGGTTTTTTTATTATGGGGGTACTCTACGGCGATTGCAGTTGGTTTGATATATAGAAATCTCTGCAAAAGTCTGTAATCTTACAAAATCGTCATTCTGAGCGTAACGAAGAATCTTTTGTTTCAACGGGTTAAGATCCTTCGCCTACGGCTCAGGATGACGATTCTGGACTTTTGCAGAGGCTTCTATAGTCCTTTCGTTTAATTTTAGGACATCTTTCAACACCGTCATTGCCTGAATTGTTGCAGACAATCCTAAAGCAATCTATTGATATTTATTAATATTTGTGGTTTCCCCCAGGATTTTCTTCGAAAATCCGGGGAATGACAAATGTCAGATTCTCAATGCGAAGAACTATAATTACATTATGACCAATATCTTTAGCTTGATCTTTTTTCTCCGTCCATTGACAATGAGGAATGATTTCAAATGCCCGTTTTAAACGCTTCACAACTCCGGAAGAAGCCGTTCTGGCCGTTCAGGGGATTTACAACGCAAACATTAAATATCTGCGGGAGCAATTCGAAGCGTTTGCCGAGGGCCAGATCCCCAAACAGCCGGTGCGGGCCTGCTATCCGGAGCTCCGCCTGACAACGACCGAAACCGGCAAAAAAACAGATAACCGGCTTTCCTTTGGCTATGTCCCCCTGCCCGGCGTTTATGCGACGACGCTAACCCGCCCGGATATCTTTGAACACTACTACAAACAACAAATCCGACTGCTGCTTGAGAATCACGAAGGCAAGCTGGAAGTGGGACTGAGCGATACACCCATTCCCATCCATTTTGCCCTTGGAGAGGATTTCCATCTGGAACAGGATCTGGACGCCGCACAAATTGCGGCCCTCCCCCGCCTGTTCGACCAGCCAAACCTCGACAAACTGGATGACAGCATTGCCAATTCATACTATGTCGTCAAAGAAGGCGAGCCGCACCCTCTGTCCCTGTTTCCTGCGGCCCGCGTTGATTTGTCGCTCCTGCGCCTGAAGCACTATACCGGCACCAAGGCCGAACACTTTCAGAACTATGTGATCTTCACCAATTACCAGTTTTATATTGATGAATTTATCCGTATCGGGCACGGGATTATGGCTCCGACAGATGATCCGCATCTAAAGCGGGAGCGTGGCGCCTATACCGCCTTTGTCGAGCCTGGAAACAAAGTCACAGCCAACCGTAATATTGACAATAACCCCGAAATCAACAGCGGCGAAGCCCCGTCCCGCATGCCGCAAATGCCGACCTATCATCTGAAACGGGCGGATGGCTCCGGCATTACCATGGTCAATATCGGCGTTGGCCCCTCAAATGCCAAGACCATCACCGACCATATTGCCGTGCTGCGCCCGCATGCCTGGCTGATGCTGGGGCATTGCGCCGGCCTGCGCAATTCGCAGCGGCTGGGAGATTACGTCCTCGCCCATGCCTACTTGCGCAACGATCAGGTGCTGGATGATGATCTGCACCCCAGCATCCCCGTCCCGGCTCTGGCGGAAATTCAACAGGCGCTGGAAACCGCCGTCGCGCAGGTGACCGGATATGAAGGATACGACCTTAAAAAAATCATGAGGACCGGCACCGTGGCCACGATTGACGATCGAAACTGGGAGCTCCGGACGTCAGTCCGGCAAAATCGCCGTCTAAGTCAAAGCCGCGCCATTGCGCTGGATATGGAATCCGCCACCATCGCCGCCAATGGCTTTCGCTTTCGGGTGCCTTATGGAACCTTATTATGTGTCTCCGACAAGCCCCTGCATGGCCAGCTCAAGCTTCCGGGAATGGCTGACAGCTTTTACCGGACCCGCGTTGACCAGCACTTGCAAATAGGGCTTCTGGCCATGGCTCTGCTGCGGGATATCGGCCCGGAGCGTCTGCATAGCCGGAAACTCCGCAGCTTCAACGAAGTTGCTTTCCAGTAAATGAATAACCTCGTAAAAGGTCAGGAAGGTTGCCGGATCGCGTTTGAAATCGCCCTTGCAACAAAGTAACTCACAGGCATCGCAATAACCGCGCCAGCGACCGCCGCCACGATCATATACACATCCTGATCGTTCTTAAAATAAGGGACCCCCAGGGCAACGACCACCAGAATTCCCATTAAGGTTGGAGCGGCAACGATCCAGATTAGAAGTGCAAGCTTACCCATGTAATAAACTCCTGCTATAAGAGAACAATCCGTAAGAGCTTATTATACGGGACAAATGCGGCATTGATGTAAATCAATTTTCAGGACACACCAATGAATGCAGCGCATGGCTTCACCTCTATAGTCACCAGAAACATTACTTCGTGCTCAAACGGTTTTGAACCGCAGAGACACAGAGGGCGCAGAGAGCCACCCCTCCTTGGCGACCTTTGCGCTTCATAGAGCTCTTTGCGTGAACGAAGAAACGAAGATTTTTTTTTCAATTATAGTGCTTTGGTTTATTCGACTTTTCAGCAGACTGCTAAACCTGAAAAGATTCTCCGCAGCCGCAGCGCCCTTTTCATTCGGATTTTTAAACAAAAATCTTTCATTCCCCAGATCATCGACGCCGTAGTCGATCTCCATACCGAACATCATCCATGACAGGGTTTTTGCGATATAAAGCCGTCCAAAAACATCATCAGCACTTACATCCTCCCCGGATGTCACATAGTCCATTTTATAGGAGTTCCCGGAACACCCCGTGGATTTGATCCCCAGCCGCAACCCGATTATTCCTTCCGGAGCGGATTGAAGCCGCCGTTCAATCGCTTGCCGTGCCGGTTCAGTGAGTGTAATAGGATCTTTCATTGAGTTTTCTCCGATCTTTCAGATCTGCCTAAGTAAACATGTTCAACTGTAATTTTGCCGTTTCCGCCATAAAGGACGGATCCCAGGTCGGGTCCCAGACGATCTCCACCTCGACCTGCCCCACGCCTTCAATGGCAAATAATTCGGATTGCACCCATCCCGGCATTTCCTGCGCCACCGGACAACCGGGAGACGTTAAGGTCATTCGCACGTAAATATCGCACGGGCCACTGCCATCCGTGCCATCCTCTGAAATATCGACCAGATAGATCAGGCCCAGTTCATAAATATTCACCGGGATTTCCGGATCATAAATATCCTTCAACCCTTTGGAAATCAGCGGCCAGAGCCGATGCTCTCTGGGAGCTTCCAGATGCGGCGGCTCGGCCAGAGAATCGTATTCGTCTCCGACTGCATTTTTGACCATCTCTTCGCTTGCAACCTGCGTCATTTTTCTGTTCATTCCAGCAACCTTTTGGCTTTTTGCAACCCTTCCATCAAACGATCTATGTCATTTTTTGTGTTATACAAGCCAAACGAGGCCCGCACCGTGCCCTCAAGCCCATAACGCTGCATCAACGGCATGCAACAATGATGCCCCACGCGCACAGCGACCCCGCATTGATCGAGAATCATCGCAATATCAGCCCCGTGCGCCCACTCTGTTATAAATGATATTATACCAGCTTTTTCAGGTGCTTGTCCGTATATTTTAATTCCATCTATTAACTTGATCTGTTCCGTGGCATAGGACAGCAAAGCCCGTTCATGCACAAATACAGCCGCACGATCCAGACTTGAGACATAATCAATCGCCGCCCCCAATCCGATCACTTCTAAAATCGCAGGGGTTCCGGCCTCAAATTTATGCGGCGCGGGCTTATAAGTCACCACCTCCTGATGCACCGTTTCAATCATATCGCCGCCGCCCTGATAGGGGGGCATGGCTTCCAGAAGGTCGTGCCGGGCAATCAGAACCCCAACACCGCTCGGCCCGTAAAGCTTATGCCCGGTAAATACATAGAAATCACTGCGCAAAGATGAAAGATCAACCGAACCGTGAACCACTGCCTGCGACCCGTCAATCAGAATTTTAATGTCCGGGTTAAACCTGCGGACCAGACGAATAACCTCTTCCACCGGATTGACCGTACCCAGCGCATTTGAGACATGCACCAGAGAGACAATCCGCGTTTGCGGGCTTAGGAGCGCCGCTAATCCTGCCAGATCGAGTGCCCCCTCCTGCGTAATCGGCGCGAACCGCAGGACCGCACCCTGACGCTCCCGCAGGAAATGCCACGGCACAATATTGGCGTGATGCTCCATCTCTGTGAGCAGGATTTCATCCTCTGCCTGTAAAAACGCCCCACCATAGGACTGCGCCACCAGATTGATCGCCTCGGTCGAATTACGGGTAAAGATGACATCATATCCTTCGGGGATATTTAAAAATTCTTTTATTTTAGAACGTGTTTGCTCAAATTTTTCACTTAATTCCTGAGAAATTTTGTACAATCCGCGGTGAACATTTGAATATCCGCTGTTCATAAGTGCCGTCATCTTCTCAATCACCGCCCGCGGTTTTTGCGCCGAAGACGCCGTATCCAGATAGACCAGCGGCTTTCCGTTCATCTCTGTGTCAAAGATCGGAAAATCAGCACGCCAGGGGTTTTTGTCTATGTCATTCATTTACGGCTCTCCAGATAGCTTCGACAACACCATCTAAATTTTCAAAAATCTCCGTATTCCAAAAACGCAAAACTTTATACTTTTTACTCTCAAGAAAATTTGTTCGCTTTTGATCGTAATCCAGCCCCTCAGGTTCGTTATGCTGCCCACCATCCAATTCAATAATCAGCTTTTTCGATGGGCAGGCAAAATCAACAATAAAGTGCCCAATGACATGCTGCCTGCGGAATCTCACACCCAATTGATCGCCTCGCAATTTTTGCCACAATTTACTTTCAGCATCCGTCATTTCAGAGCGCATAGAACGCACGCGCTGCGTCAAAAGCGGCGTATGTTTTGCCCCCTCTCCCCGCAGGTGCTGCGCCCCTGCGTCCCTCTCCCCCATAAATGGGGGAGAGGGTGGTCGAGCGTTGCGAGACCGGGAGAGGGGGATTTGTTTCACGCCAACCATGCCCGTACCTTTTCTTCCACAACCATATGCATGGTGTTATCCCCAATTTTATCCACAACCTCGGAGATAAAAGACTGTATCAGGAGGCTCCGCGCGGCCTCTTCCGGAATTCCGCGGGAGCGCATGTAAAACAGAGGCTCCTCATCCAGCTTGCCGGACAGCGCGCCGTGCGAGCACTTCACATCATCGGCATAAATCTCCAGCTCCGGCTTGGTGTCCATTTCCGCGCCGTCGGAGAGCATCAACGCTTTGGACAGTTGATAGCCATCTGTTTTCTGGGCGATTTGATCGACGTAGATTTTGCCTTGAAACACGCCTCGCGCCCGGTCGTCCAGAACCGTGCGAAAATCCTGATAAGAGCTGCAATGCGGCGCCCGATGCGCGATGACAATGGTTGTATCGCTGTGTTGTGTTCCGCGTAGCAGGTTCGCCCCGCGCAGATGGCACTCGATGCCGGAACCGTTCAGCTCTGCCGCGACCTCCTGCCGCGTTAACAACCCACCCAGATTGAGGGTGAAGCCGTCATAATGAGAGTCCCGCGCCATGCTCAGCGTCGTCATGTTCGTCTGCACGGCGTCCAGACTGTCTTCCTGCAGGCGAATATGGATCAGGCGGGCATTCGCGCCGACCGTAATATCGGTTGCCATGTTTTTCCAGTAGCGCCCCTGCCCTCCATGCCGCTCTATCACGGTCAGGGAGGCACCGTCCTCGACGACGATCTCCATACGCGGCCGCTGCTGCTGACCATCTTCGCCCATCCACAAGATATCCTCGACTTGCCCCCCATTTTGTCCACAGGCGCTGTGGATAACACGCACCTCCTCCGGCTGCGGCGCGACAGACACCAGATCAACCCCTAACGCCGCCGGAAGATTGGTGTATTTCCAGCGTTCGTCTTTCGGCGTGGGGAGGTTATCACGGGTCAAAGCCGGTATCATTTAAGCCGCCTCGCCCAATATATCGGCATAGCCTTTTTCTTCCAGCTCGTGCGCCAGCTCTGGCCCGCCGGTTTTCAGGATTTTTCCGCGTGCCAGCACATGCACGACATCTGGCTTGATGTAATCCAGCAAGCGCTGGTAGTGCGTAATCACCAGAAAGGAGCGCTTGCCGTCGCGCATGGCATTCACGCCGTCCGCGACAACTTTCAGAGCGTCAATATCCAGCCCGGAATCGGTTTCATCCAGAATACAGAGCTTCGGCTCCAGCATCGCCATTTGCAGGACTTCATTGCGCTTTTTCTCCCCGCCGGAAAAACCAACATTCACAGGGCGCTTTAACATCTCATCGGAAATACCTAATTTTGCTGTCTTTTCTTTCATCAGCTTTAAAAATCCAAGCGCATCAAGTTCCGGGTCTCCGCGCTGCTTCCGCAGAGCGTTCATCGCCGTTTTCAGGAACATGGTCCCCTGCACGCCCGGAATTTCAACAGGATATTGGAAGGCCAGAAAAATACCTTTCGCAGCGCGCTCTTCGGGGGACAAATCCAGCAGGTCTTCCCCGTCCAACGTCGCTGTTCCGTCGGTGACCTCATAGCCTTCGCGACCCGCCAGCACATAGGAGAGCGTCGATTTCCCGGACCCGTTTGGCCCCATAATCGCATGCACCTCCCCGTCCGGAACCTCCAGCGTAATCCCGTTCAGGATGTCTTTATCGTCAATTTGTGCGTGTAAGTTATTTATTTTGAGCATTGTTTTCTAATCTCTTTTGGAAAAAGGTTTTTACCCAACTTATCCATAGGAACGTTGGAAATATTAGCAAAATAAACCAGATGTAGTTTGATCCGGAGTGGCCGGGTGTAATTCCTGACATATCTCCGACAACAACTTGATCTTCTGAAAATAGGAGGATTATAACTTTACACCACAGGTAAATAAGCCCCCCAGAGGTTATCGCTAATAAAGATGTTTTTATCATTTGTCTTTCTTTCCAAACAGCGTCATTAGACGGCTTATCCTTTTTGTGGATCGCCTTAGAATTTTCTGCAAAAATTCAGGCGATGACGGAGGGCGATGTTCTTGCATTTCAATAGAAGCCGTCATTCCCCGGATTTGCGGAGCAAATCCTAGGGGAATCCATTTATATGACTTGGATTGCCTTAGAATCTGCTGCGCAGATTCAGGCAATGACGCCAAATAAGAAATGTTATGAACAAATTTCATCACATAAATCTTTCCATTGAGGGTTACGCTCCTTGATCAATTTTATTTTCCAGTCCCGCTTGTATTTTTTTAGTCTCTTTTCTCTGTGAATCGCGTTTTCGGCATCGTCATGAACTTCGTAATAAACCAGCATTTTCACGTTATGCTCTTTTGTAAATCCTTCATAAATTTCGTTTTTATGTTCCGATATTCGTTTTGGCAAATCTGAAGTCACCCCCGTATAGAGTGTTCCGTTATAACGACTGGCCAGAATATACACATAGAACTGTTTCTCCAATTTATTCTCCCCATCTTTCGATACGTCATTGCCCGAATTTTCGGAGAAAATTATATGGCAATCCAGACGCCTTTGTAGATTCCCCTAGGATTTGCAAAGCAAATCCGGGGAATGACGGATATACTATTTTAATTAAGCTAGTAACTTACCCAACGCTCCCCTCCAGACTAATCCCCACCAGTTTCTGCGCTTCGACGGCGAATTCCATCGGCAGGTGTTGCAGCACGTCTTTGCAAAATCCATTGACGATCAGGGCGACGGCTTCTTCTTCGCTCATGCCGCGTTGCTGGCAGTAAAAGAGCTGGTCTTCGCCAATTTTCGAAGTTGTCGCTTCGTGCTCCAGCATCGCACTATGATTTTTGCTTTCGATATAGGGCACCGTATGCGCGCCGCACTGAGAGCCGATCAGCAAGCTGTCGCACTGGGTAAAATTCCGCGCCCCATCGGCAGCAGGCATGATCTTGACCAGTCCGCGATAGGTGCTGTCCGATTTTCCCGCAGCAATCCCTTTGGAAACAATCCGGCTTTTGGTATTTTTGCCGATATGGATCATTTTTGTGCCGGTATCGGCCTGCTGGTGCCCGTTGGTAATCGCCACCGAGTAAAACTCCCCCTGCGAGTTATCGCCCTTGAGGATACAGGACGGATACTTCCATGTAATCGCCGAGCCGGTTTCGACCTGCGTCCATGAGATCTTTGCGTTACGTCCTTCGCACAGGCCCCGCTTGGTCACAAAGTTATAGATCCCGCCCTTGCCGTTTTCGTCGCCGGGATACCAGTTTTGCACGGTCGAGTATTTAATCTCCGCATCTTCGTGCGCAATCAGCTCCACCACCGCCGCGTGCAACTGGTTTTCATCACGCATCGGCGCGGTACAGCCCTCCAGATACGACACATAAGAACCTTTATCCGCAATAATGAGAGTCCGTTCAAATTGCCCGGTTTTCAGCTCATTCATGCGGAAATAAGTGGACAGCTCCATCGGGCAACGGACGCCTTCGGGGATATACACGAACGAGCCATCCGTAAAGACCGCAGAGTTCAAACAGGCATGCTTGTTATCGGCATAGGGCACTACCGAGCCGAGATATTTCCGCACCAGATCCGGATGCTCTCGCACCGCTTCGGACATGGAACAGAAAATCACGCCGGCCTCTTTCAGCTTTTCCTTAAACGTGGTCGCCACAGACACCGAGTCAAACACCACATCGACCGCGACCATGTTTTGTGTCCCTTCGACGCCGGCCAGAATTTCCTGTTCTTTCAGAGAAATCCCCAGCTTCGCATAGGTCTCCAATAATTTCGGATCGACCTCCTCCAAAGATTTGGGGCGATCCTGCGTCTTTGGGGCCGCGTAATAATAAGCATCCTGATAATCCAGCTCCGGAAACTCAACCTTGGCCCAGCGCGGCTCCGGCATTTTCAGCCAGCGCGCATAGGCTTTCAACCGCCAGTCCAGAAGCCATTGTGGCTCGTTCTTCTTCGCCGAGATAAAACGGATAATATCTTCGTTTAAGCCCTTGGGGGCTTTGTCGGATTCAATGTCCGTAACAAAGCCCGCGCTGTATTTTTCCAGCGCCGCGACTTTTTCAATGGTCTCTGTTTCAATTGCGGGCATATTTTATCAACTACAGCTATTTTCTTTCGAATGCCACCATTCGCGCAAAACTTGGCAACGCCCCTGCGCATCAAATGTCAGCATAAAAATCCCGTCCAACTCATGAGAGCGTCCTCCGGCAAAAAAGGTCGCCGACCAGTGCGATAATCCTTCATCAGCATTTAAAATTTTATAACGAAAAGAAATATCCTTTTGAGCACCCGGCACGTCTTTCCAATACTGATATATGGCGTCTCGCCCCTCATGTTTCAGGAAAGGGGTTTCCCAGTAAACGGCATCCTCCGTAAAAATCTGAACGATCTTATCAGGATTTTGCGTTTCCCATGCATCTTTATATGCCAGCAGCCATGTTTCAAGTATGTTTGTCATTTTTAAAATCCCAACTCTTTAAATTTTTTATAGGCCGCTTCCGCAATCATTTCATGCCCTTGCGTATTCGGATGCACGGCATCTTCCAGTGTTTCTTTATAAGCCGCATGATCCGGCTCAGGAAACAAGTGAATGAACGGAACGTTATTTTGGGCACACAGCACTTTTACGTCCGCATTATATTCCTGAATATCTTCATTTTTGTACCAGACATTCCAATCCGATATTCTTGTCGCCGCCATACGCTCTTCATTTTTAGGTAATCCGCTTGTGACATAGACTTCAGAAAAATTCTTTTTGGCAAGCTCAAGCAAGCACCCCCATAACTCCATACGAATGCCTTTGGAAAGGTCTGTTTGCGCCTCGATCGAGCCTTGCCGCACCAAATCATTACAGGACACTTCGATAATCACACCGTCGTTTTGCCTTTGGATAGCCTCAGAGCACAAACGATGCCATAAATCATAACTACGATCACCTGAGCGCGCCAAAAGACTTAGAAAATAATGACCCGGCTTGTCTGTATTCAATTTCTCAAATAACCGCACAACCCAGCCTTTGCCTGTTTCGTCAAAATAGCCCTGAGAAATTGACGTTCCTAAAAAAGAATAGCTTTTATATGCCATTTACTTCCCTTTCCGCATATCCGCGACACTCACTGACTGGAGTGCCGTTTTAATTGCCTCATTCACATGGTCCCAGCACCCGTTTAACGTACACTGCGCCGCATAATCACAACAGCCGTCCCCCGAGTCGGTACAGGATGTTAGTGTAACCGGCCCGTCTACGGCCTGAATCACATCCTTAATACTGATTTGGGACAATGTCCGGGCCAGAGTATAGCCTCCTTTTACCCCGCGCAACGATATGACCAAATTTTCTGCCGCCAGAAGCTTTAAAACCTTGGCGACGGTCGGCTCCGGCAATTTTGTTTTTTGGGACAGCACCGACGCAGGCGTCGGAGAATCTCCAGAAATTTCCAAAGAGGAGAGAACAATCACCGCATAATCGGCTAATTTCGAAAGCTTTAACATGGTGACACTTATATAGTAAACAGGACAAAAAATGTACAGATTAAATTTAGGCGTTATATCTGCGTCAAGAGATTGCAATTCAGATCAAGGCAGGGTAAAACCGTTTCATCATGAAAAAATTAATTGCTGGAAACTGGAAAATGAATGGCGGTGCACGAGATGGCACAACTCTTGCGCGGGAGATTGCCGAGCGCCTGAATGCCTCTTTAAAAAGCAAGACAGATATTCTGGTCTGCCCACCCTTTATCAATATGGAAGGGGTCCAGTTTGAATGCGAGGAAGCGGATATCGCGGTAGGGGCTCAGGATTGCTCGGATCAGGAAAACGGCGCGTATACCGGACAAATTTCTGCTAGCATGATCGCAGAAGCCGGATGCACGCATGTCATTCTGGGACATTCAGAACGCCGGCAATATCAAAATGAAACCAACCCGCTAATTTCCCGAAAAGCAGTCAAGGCACACGAGCACGATCTGGTCACCATTATCTGTGTTGGAGAATTGGAAGCAGAACGAGATGCCGGACGTCAGGAAAATGTCGTAGAAACCCAGCTTGCAGAAGCTATTCCCGATTGCGCAACCGCAGAAAATACGGTTATTGCCTATGAGCCGGTCTGGGCAATCGGGACAGGAAAAACCGCCTCGGCCGATGATATCCGCGCCATGCATGCCTTTATTCGTGCACAACTGCAAAAGAGATTTTCCGATGGCGGGAAGTTCCGTATTCTGTATGGCGGCTCCGTAAAACCCTCCAATGCCGCCGAGATTTTCGCCGTCCCGAATGTAAATGGCGCTCTGGTTGGTGGGGCAAGTTTAAAAGCAGATGATTTCCTGGAGATCATCCGCGCAGCGTAACCACTTGAATAGATTTGAAAAATAAGAAATAAGAAATAACAATAAAGAAACAAAAAAATGGAAAACGTCGTTTTAGTTATACACCTTATTCTGGCCGTTACGATTATCGGTCTGGTCCTGATCCAGCGCTCTGAAGGCGGCGGGCTGGGGATTGGCGGCGGAGGCGGCGGGCTGGGCAGCTTTGCCAGTGCTCGTGGCACAGCCAGTGCCCTGACCAGAATGACCGCCTTTTTTGCGGCCTGCTTTTTTGTCACCAGCCTGACTCTGGCGATCATGGCCGGGGCGCATCATAAATCAGGCGGAATCCTTGAAACTTACGCCCCGGAAGAAAAAACCATCGCAGTCCCGACCGATAGTTCAGTCACAGCAGCTCCGGCAGAATCCACAGACACCTCAGAGACAACAGCTCCGAAAACGACCGTCACACCAGATGTTGCGGAAAATGGGCCGGCAGATCAAACTTTAGAATTGAAACCCGATGCAGAATCGGCTACACCCGAGCCAGAAGAAAAACCTTCCGTCCCCATCGGAGACTAAAAACAGGGAAACATGACACGATTTATTTTTATGACTGGCGGCGTGGTGTCCTCTTTGGGCAAAGGCCTCGCCTCCGCTGCGCTGGGAGCCTTATTGCAGGCCAGAGGGTACAGCGTCCGCATCTGCAAACTTGATCCTTACCTGAACGTCGATCCGGGAACCATGAGTCCCTTCCAACACGGCGAAGTGTTCGTCACAGATGACGGCGCAGAGGCAGATCTGGACCTTGGTCATTACGAGCGCTTCACAGGTCGCCCGGCAACCAAAAAGGACAACACGACCACCGGGCGCATCTATCTGAGCGTGTTGCAGAAAGAACGGCGCGGAGATTACCTCGGTGCGACCATTCAGGTCATCCCGCACATTACCAACGAAATTAAGGATTTTATCCGGGAAAAAGACGGCTCGGCGGATTTTGTAATCTGCGAGATCGGCGGAACCGTCGGCGATATTGAGGGACTGCCGTTCCTGGAAGCCATCCGGCAATTCGGCAATGAAGTCGGGCATGACCGCGCCCTGTACATTCACATGACCCTGCTGCCCTACATCCCGACCGCGGGAGAGCTGAAAACAAAACCAACCCAGCACTCTGTCAAAGAGTTGATGAGCGCCGGAATTCGTCCAAATATTCTGCTTTGCCGTGCAGACCGTCCGATTGAAGCGGAAGAACTGCGCAAGATTGCTCTGTTCTGCAATATCGATCAGACCAAGGTCATTCCTGCACTGGATGCGTCATCAATTTATGAAGTCCCCCTCACCTATCACGCCGAGGGGCTGGACGATCAGGTCATTGATGCTTTCCGGATGACGGAGTCTCCGGCCCCGGAACTGAGCAAATGGCAGGAAATTGTGCGCCGAATCAAAGAGCCGGAGGGAGATGTCACCATCGCCATCGTCGGGAAATATACGAACCTGACCGATAGCTACAAGTCTCTTAATGAGGCCCTCTCTCACGGGGGAATCGCCAATAACGTCAAGGTCAAACTTAAATTTGTCGATGCCAGCGAATTCGATCATCACGAAGAGGATATCGTCTCAGCCTTGAAAAACGTTCACGGAATTCTGGTCCCCGGCGGGTTCGGCGCCCGCGGAGCTGAAGGAAAAATCAAAGCTGTTCAATATGCGCGGGAGCATAATATTCCCTATTTCGGGATTTGCCTCGGCATGCAAATGGCGGTCATAGAAGCCGCACGAAATGTCGTCGGTCTGAAAGGGGCCGGATCAACCGAGTTTGGCGAATGCGACGTCCCGGTTGTCGGCCTGATGACGGAATGGGTGCGCGGCAATGATACAGAACAACGCTCCGGGAATGATGATCTCGGCGGCACGATGCGTCTGGGAGCTTATCCCGCGACCCTGAAAGAGGGCTCGAAAGTGCGCAGCATCTACGGCGCAGATGAACTCAGCGAACGGCACCGCCACCGTTATGAGGTCAACGTGCGTTATAAGTCTCAGATCGAAGATAAAGGTTATCTTTTCTCGGGCCTGTCCCCGGACGGAGAATTGCCGGAAACGTTTGAAAAACTGGATCATCCCTGGTTCATTGGCGTGCAATTCCATCCAGAGCTGAAATCAAAACCATTTGACCCGCATCCGCTTTTTGTCTCTTTCATAGACGCCGCAGTCAAGCAAAGTCGTCTGGTTTAACAGTCTGCTCCTTCATGACAGGTGAAAATTCCAAACATTAAATATTTTGTTAGGAAAAAGTATGATATACTGGGGAGAGTTATAAACAGGAATATAGATATGTCTTCAATTCTTCCCGCCGGAATCGCCGCACAACAAGCCCTGACACAGCAGGCTGTTGCGCTTGAAACGGTTAAGAAATCCGCAGAAGCAGATCGGGCCCTTGCCAATATTCTTGCCGAAACGGTTGATAATGTTCCAACCGGATCACGTGGCACAGTCGTGAATATTCAGGCTTAATCTGGAGCGTTGATCAGGGACTTTCCCCCCTCTTTCTGCGCAGCTCTCAGTGTATTCAAAAGCAGGCAGGCAACGGTCATTGGTCCAACACCGCCCGGAACCGGGGTAATCGCCCCGGCCTGCTGCGAGGCCGCTTCAAAATCAACATCTCCGACTAACGTTCCATCCTCCAGACGGTTGATCCCAACGTCGATTACAATAGCCCCCGGCTTGATCCAGTCTCCCTTGACGAGCCCGGCCTTTCCGGTGGCCACCGTTACAATATCTGCCGTCCGACATAAATCCGGAAGATTTTGCGTGTAGCGATGTGCGTATGTCACCGTGCAATCTTCCATCAGAAGTAATTGCCCCATCGGCCGCCCAAAGAGCAAAGAACAGCCAATCACCAGCGCATTTAATCCCCGGAGATCCTGCCGGACAGATTTTATCAGCTTCAAGGCTCCCAAAGGGGTGCAGGGAATAAATCCATCCGGATGCCCCGCCGTTAATTTCCCAATATTTGCCGGGTGAAGGCCGTCCACATCCTTCAACGGGTCAATCGCGTAAAGGGCGTCATTTTTATCGAAATGCGGGGGCAAAGGCAGTTGCAGCAAAATGCCATGCACCTCCGGGTTTGCATTCAAAGCGGCAATTTCGTCCAGCAAATCCTGTTGAGTTGCTGTTTCAGGCAACGTCCGTTTGAAACTTTGCATGCCGACTGCCTCACATGCTTTGATCTTGCTGCCGACATACACCTTGGACGCAGGATCTTCTCCGACCAGAATAACCGCCAGCCCCGGCTTGTGGCTCATCGCGCCGACCTGTTGCCGGATGTCGTCCCGCAAAGCCGCAGCCTGCGATTTCCCGTCAATAATCTGTGCCGTCATAACCCCTCTCAAAAGCCGTAAATACCATACGCAATAAACATGCGGCCGATTAACATCTGTAAAAAATAAATCGCAAACAGAACAACCATCGGAGTCAAATCCATACCCGCGATCGGTGGAATAAATTTTGACAGGCGAGAATAAACCGGATCTGTCAGCCGGTTTAATAGCCGCAGCAGATTTTGTGCCTTGTCATTCCGCACATTGATAACATCAAATACAATCAACCAGCTGATAAGAACCTGAAGAATAATGACGAAGCTGTAGACCTGTAGCAGGAATATCAGAAGAGAACCGATGAAAGACATAAAATTTTTTTCCTGAAATTTTTACTTTTCTTTTGAGTTTTGTTTATACAATGATATGAGAAAAAAAGAAACAAAACATGATTGAAGTACTTCAGGTTCCCCTCGCAGCCGGCCTCCTTTATATGGCGGCAGACGTTGTCAGATGTAATGTGCCGGATGCTCCGGAGATTTACGTCAAGCCACAGGCCTATGCGACCCAGTATAACCATCGCTACAGCGTTGAGGACCTGACCAGCCGCGGGACGGACACAATTTCTCCTTATCCGCGCCATGCGATTACAAAAACCGGAGGAATCACCGAAAGCGAGATCGAATTTCGAACCAACATGCAGTTTCAATATCAGAGCTATCCCACGCTGGGCGTTGGCTGTATCTACTTTGACCGGATTGATGTGACGATCCAGCTTGACCCGACCATTTATATCGCCAAGGATTTTTCAAAACATACCTGTGATTACAAAGAAGTCCTGACCCACGAAAAGAAGCACGTCACCGTGGATAAGGAAATTCTGAATAAATACGCCCGCAAGATCGGCGAAGCTTTGCGGCTATCTGTGAATAATGCTCCCGGTCGCGGCCCTTATCCGATCAGCCGCCTCGAAGAAATTCAGACTGATATGCAAGCCTATATTGCCAGCGTCATTAAAACCCAGCAAAGCCTGATGGAAGAAGAGCGGTTCCGCCGCCAGCAAAATGTGGATACGCTGGAGGAATATGAGCGCATCCGTCGTGCCTGTCCGTAGGTGTTTTATTGCCTCTAATTATTATTATCGGACACATTCAGCCCCGATGCTTCGAAGTTACCCAGATTTTTAAGTCCGATCCGGATAGAAATTTCCGTCCCCGGATCGCCGGAGTTATCCTGCGTCAGGTCTCTTTGCATAAAGGCCCCGATTCCCAGACATTCCCCGACATATTCCACGCCGGTCAGGGAAGAGCGCAGCCCCGGATCGGCCCCCAGATCATAGGAGGCCCCGCCACTGACATACCAGTGATCGCTCAGCCGCAAGCGCCCGCGCCCGTGAAGCTGTTCACGTGTTTCATTGAAGTTCGTTCCCTCAATGGCTTTGGAGAAGAAATACATGCCTTCGAGTTCAATCCGGTCATTCTGGTAGGTCACGCCGGCCTCATGACGTTTTGACCCGAAATTAGTCCGGTCCAGCTGCGTCCGGTAGTTCAAATCCAGAATATCCTTGTAACGGGCATTAATTTCCCCGACATAATCCGAGCTGTGCTCATTCAGGCCGGAGCCCTGCGGGAAAAAGCTGTCTCGTGATTCGAGATTATAACTCTGCCCGGCAAAAGCACTGAATTCCAGATCTTTGGGTGCAACATAGGAGGAGCGGAGACCGTAAGTCAGCCGGGAGCGGTCCTCGATTCGGTCATATCCGGCGAACCGGTTGATATCGAACAGATTATTCACTCCGACCTGGATGTCCTGACTATCTTCATTCTGAATTTCGAGTTGGCTGTTAACGTGCGAGGCAACTGTAAGCGCCGCAACAGGTTCCAGAATAACCTGTCCTCCCGTTTCCGGGAGGGTTTTCAAAAGCGGATAGGAGCTTTCCAGTTGCCCGACGACGTATCCCCGGCTTTTGGTCCGGTTCTCCCCGCCATTTTGATCGGTTAACAGATACAGATCGCCGCGTGCGCCTAAATCAAGTTTGGTTACAATGCCGGTATCGCTGATGCGCCGCCCCTGCCATCCCAGATTTGTGCTCAGGCGGTTCGTGTCCGGGTCACTGCCATCCCGCTGCAGACTAAGTGCAGATGCGTCAAAAGACCATCTCCCACCCAATGTCTGACCCGGTTGACCCAAAAATGACATGGTAATTTCCGGCAGAATATTCGGGCTGTTTTCCTGATCCTGAAGCAAACGGATATCCTGAAATCCGATCAGGCGGATGTCCGTGTAATTCCGTCCGGAAAAACGTTCCAGATAAATTTGATTTTCAAGAATATCATCATCGCTCAGGTCATATTGGCGCAAATACTGGTCATCCGATGTCAGATTCAGGTCAAATCCGCTGCGCCACTCCTGATTGATATCCCACCCTCCGGAAAACTCCAGATTGCCGCGGAACTCGTCGCTCAAATGCGTATTCACCCCGTTCAGCTCAACAATCCGCCCGGAGTACGTCATCGTGCCGCTTAAATCAATTGCCGCGTCAGTAAACCGCTGGCGGTAATCTCCGCTCAGAACCGGCAGTTCGCGTGTATAGGCCGTCAGTCCGACCGTCGCGTCCTTGTCTTCATCTATAGCGTAATAGTAAGATGCGCCGCCATATCCGCCGTTAACACTGTTATAGCCAAGGGTAGGACTGATAAGGCCGCTCTTTTGTTTTTCCGTTCCATCCGGATGAGAGAAATAGGGCGTCCAGAGCACGGGCACGCCGCCCAGCTCAAAAGTTGCATTCTCGTAGGAGATTTGTTTTTGATCCCGCTCATGAATTACACTATCGGCATGTAATTGCCAGAGAGGCGGGCTCTCAGGATCGGTCTGGCACGGCGCGCATGCGGTATAACTCGCATCATGCATAACGATTCGGTCCCCCTCCTCCGTAGTCCGGCTCCGCTCCGCATACGCGGCTTTGAACTGCCCGCCGTCCAGCAGCTCACCTTTCAGATAAGAGACATAGCCTTCCTGCATTTTTTGCCGCAACCTGACCTTATCGGCATAGTATTTTGATCCATCCGGCTCTGTCAGAACAACATGCCCAACGGCGGTGACTTTATCTTCGCGAATATTATAAAGGATGCTGTCCGCGGTTACGACCCGCCCTTCCTGCTCCAGCCGGACGCTGCCAACCGCGGTTACGACATCGGCCTGATCGTCATAAAGCAACTGGTCTGCAGCAAAATTAACGGGAGGCTGCTGTTCCGCCGCATAAGCCGGATATGATCCGGCGGCGCTGGCCATCGCCATTGCAATAAAGGCCAGATAACGACGTCGTCCAGAAGCTACCCTGACCGCCGCCTCAGGTTGCCTGGAATGATGCTCTGGAGATCCCGTAAAAAATAACCTCATTATTTTTCTTATAAACGATTTCATAAGATGGACAAAGCGTTTCGAGTGTTTTACTACTGGGAAAACATATAATAACGAGTTAGCAGGAGATTTTATCATGCCTTTTATCGCCGACCGGCTCAGCCGGATCAAACCTTCCCCCACACTGGCCGTTGCCAATAAAGCCAAGGAATTGAAGGCTGCCGGAATGGATATTATTGGTCTGGGAACCGGAGAACCTGATTTTGATACGCCGGATCATATCAAACAAGCCGCCAAAGCCGCGATGGATGCCGGAGACACCAAATACACGGCTGTGGATGGAACCCCTGCCCTGAAAAAAGCGATACAGGCAAAATTCAAGCGCGATAACGATCTTCATTATGATCTGGACCAGATCAGCGTCGGAACCGGCGGCAAGCAGGTTTTGTATAATGCCCTGATGTCTACCGTCAATCCCGGAGATGAAGTTCTGATCCCCGCTCCTTACTGGGTGTCCTACCCGGACATGACCTTGCTGGCGGAGGGCACTCCCATTGCGATTGAATGCCCACAGGAAGATGGATTTAAGCTGACCGCCGCCGCACTGGAGGCTGCCATTACGCCAAAAACAAAATGGCTGATCCTGAATTCCCCCAGCAACCCGACCGGCGCAGCCTATACCAAAGAAGACCTGCGGGCACTGGCAGACGTTCTGCTGAAATATCCGCATTTCTATATTATGTCCGACGATATGTATGAACATCTGGTCTATGATAACTTTAAGTTTTACACCATTGCACAGGTCGAGCCGAAACTGTTTGACCGGACTCTGACTGTGAATGGTGTGTCAAAGTCCTATTCGATGACCGGCTGGCGGATCGGATATGCCGGCGGACCAAAGCAACTGATTAAAACCATGTGCAATATCCAATCCCAAAGCACCTCCAACCCCTCCTCTATTTCTCAGGCGGCAGCGGTTGCCGCCCTAAACGGAGATCAGACTTTCATTCAGCCCTGGCTGGACGCATTTAAAGATCGCCGGGATCTTGTTGTGCGGGAAGTGAATGCGTGTGAAGGTCTTTCCTGCCCTAATCCGGAGGGAGCCTTTTACGTCTATCCTTCCTGTGCGGGATGCATCGGCAAACAGACGCCGGATGGAAAAACAATCGCAAATGACGAAGATTTCGTGACGTACCTTCTGGAAAGCGTCGGCGTTGCCTGCGTTCATGGTGCAGCGTTTGGTCTGTCGCCTCATTTCCGGATTTCCTATGCGATCTCCACAGAAACCTTAAGAGATGCCTGCGCCCGCATCAGGAAAGCCTGCGCCGCACTGACCGGCACCGCGTCAATGGCTGCCTAATAGTTTACTCCAAAAACCTCCCTCCTCGCGGGAGGTTTTTTTCTGTTGTTGCTTCTTGTCGTAATTCTCACGCAACAACCTGCAAATCTCATCAAACTTTTCCTTGTTTTCTTCGACGATCGAGTCTGCAAACCGCGCCAGACGCTCCAGATTTTCCGGGCGGGCATCGTCAATCTGCTCGTTGGGAAGTTCTTCATTCCCTTTCGAGGACACAATGCTTTTATTGAAGATGAACAGATTATTCCCCAGATCTTCGGCAAATGAATCGATCAGCGCCGTTTCTGACGCATGGAAAAAGATGTTAATCAGCGGCAGGTCATGCGCCGGGTCAACAACCCCTAGCCCGCCCAGCTCATTCCATTTGTCTTTTGAAATCGAGCGGTTGGTATATCCCGTTCCAAAAACAATCATCACAACTTTTGCACCCGGCGGGATATGATTTTTAATGGCGCCGTAATAGCTGATAAACGGATTGTCAAAAATAGACCCGTCAATGCCGGAATAATACTCGGTTATCTTCCGGTCGGGGTAACGCACCGGGAAATGATGGCAGGGGAAAAATGAGGGAGCCGCACAACTGGCCAGAATAGCATCGGCCAGCTCTACCTCCATATTTGTTTTATGGCCATACCCCGTTATCATATGTTTTAGCCAGACCGCATGCCCTCCGGCATCGCTGAAATTATTTATCGTTCTGACGGGCGTGTTTCCGGTTTCGTTATATTCCTCAATCACCCGGATTTGCCCGCCATCGATATTATAGACCGGCACGACCAGACTGGCACGCGCACTCTGGATCTGGAAGCGTCCATAAAGCATCCGCAAGGCACGTTTCAAATGTTTGACATCATAATGCCCATGTTTCAGAAGCCATTTTAGCTGGTTCAGGCGCATCGTCCGGTTATTAAAATCATGCAGCAAACCCCGGAATGCCCGGAAGCGGTCCTGCGGGAAAATCCGGTCCCCCTCCCGTTCATAAAAACGCACCATTTGCTTAGCCTGGTATTTTGGTTTTGTGCGATCATCCGGATGCGGCATTACCATCGCGGCATTTAAAATAGATCCGGTTGATGGCCCACAAAAAACATCCACCATATCGGAAATCGGATACCCGGTTACTTCTTCGACTTTTGCCATCAAATGCGCCGGGATCAGCCCGCGCATCCCTCCACCATTATTGTATAGAATGATAAATGTATCTGATTTTGCCATTAAGCCATTATACCATAATAAAAAAAACCGGGTCACGACATTTCTGTCACGCCCGGAGAGTTAAACAGGGAGGTGTACCCGAAGGTACAGTCAGAAAGTCTCTGACGCGCTCTTTATACAGATCAAAACGACAGACACAACTGCAAAATTTGCAAACAAATATGCGTAAAAACAATTGCTTAGACAAAATTTTTGAAAAACACCTTTACTTTGGAAAAAAGAAAGGGAGGCTTCTTAAAAACCTAATCTTCGACGGCATGCAGGTTGTTTATCAGAAAATCACGAAAAATGGAAATTCGCCGTGAATGCCGGCGTTCCTCCGGATAAACAAAATAAAGATCCACCGGGTCGCGAACCTGATCCTCCAGCAAAACTTCCAGACGGTCTTTATAATGCCCTACCATATAGCGGGGCAATGCCGCAATCCCCGCCCCCCGGCGCACTGCGCGAAAAATCGCATAAAGGGAGTTAATCATAATAACGTTATAGTCAACCTCGGCATTCACCCCGGCAAGATTAAACAGCCAGTTCGTGTCGGTAAACGGCTGGGCCACGTTGGGCGGATAGCCGATCAGGGTATGATGTTTTAAATCTGCCACGGTTTTCGGACGCCCGTGCTTTTCCAGATATTCTTTCGAGGCATAAATGTTAAAATTCAGGGTCGCAAGGTGCCGCTGGACCAGATCCTGCTGATCCGGCTTGTACAACCGAATGGCAACATCGGCCTCCCGCATTCCCAGATTATAAATACGATCATCCATCAAAATGGTAATCTGCAAATCCGGGCGATCCTCCCGGATCGTGACCAGACGCGGAACCAGCCAGGTTGATCCGATAAATTCAGAAACCGTAATGCGCAGCGGACCATCTTCCCGCTGTTTGGAATCCTGAATTTGTCCTTCAACTGTTGAAAGTTTTTCGAAAACGTCATGCGCCGTTTTATAAAGCAGCTCTCCCTGCTCGGTCAGAACAAGACCGCGTGCGTGCCGGTGAAACAGCATCACTCCCAGACTATCCTCCAGTCCGCTGATCTGGCGGGAAATCGCAGATTGGCTCAAACCAAGGAGATCGCCCGCACTGGTAAAGCTATGCGCATCCGCCACAATACAAAACGTCCGAAGCTTGTCCCAGTCCATCGACATAATGCTGGTATTATTACCGTAAAAAAAGCGAACTGCAAAGCGCTAATTCTCTCATACACGGCTCCGTCCGTGTGATCCATATTGATTTTTCACCGCGAGAGGCGCAGAGGGCGCAGAGGTTTTTTACAAAAAACTTTGTCTTACTTTGTTTTACTTTGCGGTTTAAACCTTTTAAACACGAAGCAACGAAGATACGAAGGTTTTCTCAAATACTTCGTTCCTTCGTAACTTCGTGTCTATAGTGATGTTCCAAAGTTATTTAGAGTGACTATATGTTCTTATGCCGCCGTGGAAAGATAGCGGTCAGCCTCCAGAGCTGCCATGCATCCCATTCCGGCCGCGGTTACGGCCTGCCGGTAAATTTTATCGGTGACATCTCCGGCGGCGAACACGCCGGGAATATTGGTCCGGGTAGAGTTCGGCGCGACCAGCAAATATCCGGCCTCATCCATATCCAGTTTCCCCTTAAACAAGTCCGTGGCCGGATCATGACCAATCGCCACAAACAAGCCATCCACCTTCAGGGTGCTTTCAGTGTTTGTTTTAAGGTGACGCAGTTTAACTCCCGTCATCCCCGGCATGCCGCCTTCCCCTTGCCCTACGCCGAGAATTTCATCAACGACGCTATCCCAGATCACCTGAATCTTTTCATGGGAAAGCAGGCGCTCCTGCATGATTTTTTCCGCCCGCAACGAGTCGCGGCGATGGATCAGTGTTACTTTGGAAGCCATATTCGCCAGAAACAGAGCCTCCTCAACGGCTGAATTTCCCCCGCCAACGACAGCAACCTCGCGCCCCCGAAAGAAAAATCCGTCACAGGTTGCACAGGCAGAAACGCCCAATCCCTGAAATTTTTGCTCAGAGTCAATGCCAAGCCAGCGCGCTTTGGCTCCGGTCGAGATGATAACGGTATCCCCCGTATACACCGCACCACTTTCACAGATCACTCTGAAAGGACGGGTGGAAACATCCACATCCACGACAAAATCATGAACCATTTCTGCTCCGACATGAACCGCCTGTGCTTTCATTTGATCCATCAGCCACGGTCCCTGAACCGGCTCAGCGAAACCGGGATAATTCTCAACGTCAGTTGTAATCATCAGCTGCCCGCCGGGTTCCCGCCCAAGGATCTGCAACGGAGACAATCCGGCCCGCGCCGCATATACCGCCGCCGTATATCCCGCCGGCCCGGAACCAATAATCAGAACTTTGGAATGTTTTTTTACATCTGTCATGCGCTTAAACTAGAAATCTTTTATCAGAAGGTAAAGTCCTATTCGCCTGTTTTCATCATTTTGTTACGAATAACCTCTGCAATCCGGGCAGACTCCCGGACTGGCGCATATTCATAGGAGGTCATCTCTCCGGAAAATTCGCACGCAAACCCTTTGTCCTGAATATGCTGATGAAACAGATCAATCCGCCGCCCGCCGCCCGGCAACGGAATAACATAGGTGGGGCGTCCCGTTGCCAACGCATCGGAAATCATCGAGACACTATCAGCCGTTACCAGAATATAATCCGCATATGCCAGATAGCCCATATAGGGATTGTCTCCCTCCCCCGTCCAGAACACCGTTTGCGTACTGTTCGGAAAAGCTTTTTGCAGCAGAGCCATATTTTCCGGTCCTGTCCGGCGGGATGCCGTGATAAACAAGCTCGCATTCCGATCTTTTTGCAGGGCTTTCAACTGTTCAATAAGACGCAGAACCGTTTCCTGAGTCATCTCATAGGCTTTACTTTTACCCCCAATCAGTACAGCAATCCGCGGCGCGGGATAGTTATTCAGATCAGAAAATTGGGCCCTCGCAGCCTCCAGTCGCGCCGATGAAATCAAATTAGGAGCTGCATCCGTCACAAGAACGTTTTCACCTCTGGTCGGATCATGAAACGGCACCACGACCAGATCAAACGCATCCGGAGTGATTCGGGGGTCCTGAATATGGACCGTAAATGTCCGGCCCTTGCTTTTTTTCCTGATATAACGGGCCGCGGCGACGGCTTTTCGTCCACTGGTCAGCAGTAAATCGGGCCACGGCGGTTGAAGGGGCGGCTCGAAACTGGCCATACACTCGCAGGCCAGCCAGGGAGATAACGTTTTCCAAGGTTGGCGTAATGTGATTCTTTTTACAACAGGAACCACCCCTAAAGATTCAGCAACGCCAAGGCACTGATTTTCTGTTCCGACCATCCCTTCCGTGACAACCCAAACGCTTATATTTTCCATACTTTTCATGACTTAAAATTTAAACTTGATATAACTTGAGCCACCCTTTATACCATACGAATAATTACAAAAAAACAAACACATAAAGCGCAGGAAATAATGCGACGCCAAAAACTCGATAAAACCGACCTGAAAATTCTCAAAAAATTACAAGAAAACGGACGCGCAACGAATGTTGAACTGGCAGAATATGCCGGTATTTCTGCGCCGCCTTGCCTGCGCCGGGTGCGCGGCCTCGAAGAAGCAAATATCATTCGCGGCTATAATGCCGATATCAATCCCGGCAGTCTGGGTTATGGAATTCAGGTGATGACGCAGGTTAAACTGGAAAGCAACCGGGACCTCGACATCCGAAAATTCGAGCTGCAAATTCAGGAATGGGATTGCGTGCGGGAGTGCTATCTCTTATCCGGAGACATAGACTATCTGCTCAAAATCGTTGCAAAAGACTGGGACAGTTACCAGCATTTCCTGACGACGCAACTTGCTGCCATGAATAATGTAGCCTCGGTCAAAACATCCCCGATTGTTCGCACCGCAAAAGCGCTGCGGGGCGTACCGATTGAGGTGTAGCGTAAGATGTTCGATTCTCTTGTGACAAGCGTACGGAAACGTCTGTTAAAATTAAATAATAAAGAGAAGATCGTTCGTAGACTGGATTGCCTGTGGAGCCTTAATGCGTCAGATTCTCTGCAATTAAAGCTCTTGATGAACAGGCCTTTTGAGACACGGCAAATAAATACTATAAAAGATCTTACAACAAAAAATCAGAGCGCTCTTTTCATAGATTGCGGCGCAAATTTCGGTTTATATACGGTTCTACTTGGATGTTATTTTCCCGACATCCACATCCACTCTTTCGAGCCTGTCAGAGGCATCTTCGAAAAGCTTGAAACAAATATAAAACTTAACCATCTGGAAGGCAGAACAACGCGACATAATGTGGGGGTCTCTGACACAGAAACATCGGCAACCATTAACGTGAACCCTGCGTCGTACGGTATTTCTTCTCTTATCAGAAACGATGACCGCCATACGTATACGTCATCAGAAAACATTCATCTCGTAACTCTGGACAATGCATTAAAAATCAAGAACCAGAACATCACCCTTAAAATAGACATCGAAGGGCATGAACTCTCTGCATTAGAAGGGATGACAGATATCCTGCGCGAAAACAGATGCGTCATACAAATCGAAACGCGTCAGGAAACATTGACAGAGGTTAAGGCTTTCCTTGAACGGGTTGGATATCAACTGATCGAGACGATAGACGACGACCTCTATTTCATGAATGCCTTATGATCCCCAGCGGACCTCAAGAATTTCGTAGGTGCGCTCGCCTTTCGGCGTTGTGACCAGAACACTGTCCCCAACCGCTTTGCCGATCAGTGCTCGTGCCAGAGGCGCTGTGATCGAAATCCGCCCCTCATCCGCATTTGATTCATAGGGACCGACAATCTGCAAGGTCTGCTCCTCGTCGGTATCCTCATCGACGATATCAATCGTTGCCCCGAACTTCACTGTGTCGCCAGACATAGAGGAAATATCAATGACTTGCGCATGCCCCAGAACGCCTTCCAGCTCTTGAATCCGCCCTTCGATAAAGCTTTGCTGCTCGCGTGCGGCGTGATATTCGGCGTTTTCCGATAAATCCCCCAGCTCGCGGGCGGTTGCAATTGCGTCGATCACCGCTGGACGCTGAACACTTTTCAGGTCGTGCAATTCAATTTCCAGAGTTTTATGCCCCTGAATGGTCATCGGAACTTTATCCATAATAAAACCTCATACAATAAAAAAACCGCCTCTCTCTGGCGGATTTTGAAAAGTAAACCAAACCACCTGCGGCGTCAAGTTGCATCCTCCCGGATCAGCTTTTTCAGATTGTCCAGAGACAGAGGCGGCAGGTCATGATCCCAGTTCAATCCGGCTTTCCTGGAATAATCCTGAAACAGATGCACGGGACTTTGTTGCAGATAGCGGCGCAGGCGATCAAGGTGCTGCAAATAGCCTGTTTTGCCACTCACAATGGCGACCTTTATGAACTGCCCTATGACCCGCAAATGAAAATGCAAAGAAAGATAATTATAATAATCAATTAAGCCGTTTTCCGCATCTGAGAAATAAAGGCTCTGACACGATTTGACCCATTCTGACCTTACATCGCGGCGGGCATCACACAGCAAATTCGTCAGATCATAGACCGAAGGGCCGCGCATGGCTCCCTGAAAATCCAGAATCCCCAAGGATCCGTCCGCCAGAATCATCAGATTGGCCGGATGAAAATCCCCATGAATGAATCCAGAGGAAACAGGCGATAACTGTTTCTGAAGAGCCAGCATCATTTCCTGAAACGCCGCAAGATCCTCATCGGTGATGCTACGCCCCAGATAATAAGGCAAAAACCAGTCAGCAAAGCGCCGCACGCCGCGATTGATAAGCGATTCTTCAAAGGCTGGAAGATCTGAAAGATGGGAGGCCGGGATTGCCCGTAACGCAACCAATAAATCCGTCGCTTTCCGGTACAAAAGCCCCCCCTCTTCGTCAGATGCGGTCTTCAAGGCTTTTTCGAAGGTCAGATCTCCAAAATCCTGCAACAAAACCAGACCGTTTTCTTCATCTGCGGCTTCAATTTTGGGAGTTGAAAATCCTTCCGCCTGCAAAAGGCGGTTTACCCTCAGGAACGCCCCTATTTCATGCCCCGGCAAGGCCTGCGGGTGACCATCCGGAGCACTTTCGAGCAAAATGAATGTCTGCTGTTCGCGAAAAACCCGGTGATAGAATCGGGGTGCCATATCATGAGTCATCGCTTCAAAGTGATGATATCCGGGAATTTCCCGATCCAGGAATAACTCCCGGCGCGGAGCGGAATCGGCAAACCAGTCTGTTTTTTGAATCATCCCTAACGCTAACAGAAATTACCCATGATTTCGAGCACCGGACGCAGCCCCCTGCCCTTTTCTTTAAATTTTTTCAAAAACCCTATTTTTTCTTTTTAGCCAGTTTATGGATCGCGTCAATGTGGGATTGCGATGCTTTTTTGCGCTTGATCGGCGGAGAGAAACTTTCCTGCGCGAATTTTGCCGGTTTTCCCATTGCAAAGTTTTTCAAAAGCTCTTTGCCAAAGTCAATCCCCTGCGCCTGAACCGGTTCTTGAACGGGTCTTTCCGGAGGAAGGGGCTCGCCCCGTGCCATTTTATTGACCACACGGTCGAGCGCATGCGCGACGATTCCGGTCATATGAGGCTTTGTCAGGGCCAAAAGCAACTTCATATCTTCCTGACACCATTTTTCAATCTGTTTTCTGGCTTTAAGCTGATTTCCCCGCGCTGCTTTAAGAGCGTCCCGGATACGAAGTTCGGCGTAATTTGAGGTCATAATTCAGTATCCCACAAAACGGTTGAAAAGACATTTATTTATTTACTTCTCTGCATAATTATGAATATATTCAGGGAGATATGAGACCAGAAAAAGATGCAAAACGTGCCGTCGCTCTGCGAGAAAACCTGATGAAGCGTAAAGCGCAAAAACAGGAGCGACTGGACCCAAAACAGGATGAGCCCAAGAAGGACCCCCATGAACACCGCTGAGAATCTTGACAGAACCCCCAACTTTTCTCGGAATATGAGTCCCGGCCTTCTTGCTGACAGCCAGATTCGGGAACTGGTGATGCGCCATGGCATGATTGAGCCATTTGTCGAAGCCCAAAAACGGGATGGCATGATCTCTTACGGCCTGTCCTCCTATGGCTATGATGCGCGGTGCAGTGATGAATTCAAGATTTTTACCAATGTTGATAACGCCATTGTCGATCCGAAAGAGTTTTCCAGCAGCAGCTTTGTTGATCGGCAAACCGATGTGTGCGTGATTCCTCCCAACAGTTTTGCCCTGACCCGCTCTGTCGAATATTTCCGCATTCCCGATGATGTGTTGGTGATCTGTCTGGGGAAAAGCACCTATGCACGGTGCGGGCTGATTGTGAATGTCACCCCGCTGGAACCGGGCTGGGAGGGGCATGTGACTCTGGAGATTTCCAACACAACCCCGCTGCCGGCCAAGGTTTACGCCAATGAGGGCGTCGCACAATTTTTGTTTTTTAAAGGTTCAACCCCCTGTGAGGTATCATATGCGAGCAGATCCGGAAAATACATGGGACAGCGTGGAGTCACTCTCCCCCGTCTCTGAAAAAACGGCCGAAACGATTGAGCTGCTTCAGCCGGATGTCAAAACCTCCGAGCTGGATAAAATTATTGTCCGCGGAGGGAACCCGTTACGGGGTGAGATCAAAATTTCCGGAGCAAAAAATGCCGTTCTGAAGCATATGTGCGCGGCCCTGCTGACCGATGATGCCGTGACCTTTACCAATGTCCCGGTTGGGTTGCGCGATGTTCGCTTTCTGGGGCAGGTCTTGTCTCATCTGGGCATGACGGTTGCGCTCAGCTCCGATGGCAAAGCGATTCTGCGGGCGCAAACCATCAAAACTCATATTGCACCCTATGATCTGGTCCGGAAAATGCGGGCCAGCGTCCTTGTTCTGGGGCCGCTTCTTGCCCGTCACGGACAGGCCGAGGTCTCATTGCCCGGCGGATGCTCGATTGGTGGCCGCCCGATTGACCTGCATTTGAAAGGTCTGGAAGCAATGGGCGCGGACATTTCTATCGAAAGTGGTTATATCAAAGCCAAAGCGCCGCAGGGGCTAACCGGCGCCCTCATTGAATTCCCATTTGTTTCCGTCGGAGCAACAGATCAACTTCTGATGGCGGCAACTCTGGCCAAGGGAGAAACCATCCTGCGCAATGCCGCCCGTGAGCCGGAAATTGTCGATCAAGGCAATGCCCTGATCAAGATGGGCGCGCAGATTGAGGGGCTGGGAACATCTGAAATCCGTATTCAGGGTGTCGAGCGCCTGCATGGCACCACGCATGATGTTGTGGCCGACCGCATTGAAACAGGCACCTATATGTGCGCCGTGGGCCTGACGGGGGGAGAGTTGCGCCTGAAAAAGACGCAGACCAGCCTGCTGCCGGCCCTGATCGCACCTCTGGTGCGTGCGGGATTAACCATCGAACAGGATGGGCAGGATATCCTCGTTGCCCGCTCCGCGCCGCTGGTCCGCGGCACCGACATCATGACGGAACCGCATCCGGGATTCCCGACCGATATGCAGGCGCAATTCATGGCGATGATGTGCCTGTGTGATGGTGCCAGCATGATTACCGAAACCATCTTTGAAAACCGCTTTATGCACGTGCCAGAGCTGAACCGCATGGGCGCAAATATTCGAGTGCAGGGACAATCCGCCATTGTGCGCGGAGTCAAAAAACTGACCGGAGCCGAGGTCATGGCAACAGATTTGCGCGCCTCGGTTGCGCTGGTTCTGGCCGGGCTGGTTGCCGAAGGAACCACGACGGTTAATCGCGTCTATCATCTGGAACGCGGATATGAAAACATCGTCCAAAAACTATCCGGCGTCGGTGCAATGATTGAAAAAATATAACCTGTAATTATAACAAAATGACTGATAGAGATTCGTGTGTAGAAATTTACAATCTGGCTCAAAAGCCGGGCCATGATGGCAGCTTCCAGATTATCGGTGACCTTTTTCATGTGTCCCAGCCTCAGGACATTGACGGCACTTTTTCTTTGGCTAAAACCCTGCTCTTTGACACAGCCCTTAAAAAGCTTGGTCTGTCTGAAGACATAAAAAATCTCGTATCTTTTTTTGAGCAAAAATATGCGGAACCCCCATCTCTTGCGACGCGAGAGCGGACCTCATATCCGGATATACTTGCACAGTTTTCATGTTCTGCGGAGAGCCCTTCCCAACCGGACCGGCTTTTCAACACCGATATTATCCCGGAAGATTTTCATGGGTTAATTTCGGAGCAGCGCCCGCAATTTGAACCTGAACTTGTGCGGAGAGACGTTGCAAAAAGACTGCCTTTTTTATCGGAAGCTTTGCACCGGCGGGAAGTATCGCACGCCGTTAAGAACGAAATCCTTGATTCTTTGTTTAATCCGCACAAAGGAAAGTGGTCTTCCTACATTGATTCTATCATGTCCGGACTGAAAGAATCTGACGCCCCAAAAGAGCGGACGATCTACGCAAAATTTTTGAACGTAACCGAAAAGCTTAAGGTCTTTGGAGGTTTGAAAATCGGAGGGGTCTCTTTTCAGGAGGCCCGGCAACTGACACTGGAATGTGATGCGCACCGGACTGAAGGCACATCTCCGACCTTTTAAACAAAGGCGGGCAGCAACGCTGCTCAAGCTAAACGATCAAAACCTCTATTCCAGACTTTTGCTGGCGATCTCGTAGACGTTCGAAGACACATCCGGCAGAGACACGATCTCCTGCAGAACGGCCTTCATTTTTTCCTGACGATCCGGCGTGTAGCGCCGCCATTCCCGCAGAGGGTTCAGCAATCGTGCCGCGATCATCGGATTGATTGTATTCAGGGTAAAAACCGCCTCTTTCAGAAAATCATAGCCTTTTCCACTTTTATGATGAAACTGCACCGGATTTCCCCCTGCAAATGTGCTGTAAAGCGAGCGAACGCGGTTCGGATTTTTAATGTTAAAGTCCGCATGTCTTTTTAGCTGTGCCAGATCTTCGAAAATTTCCGGGCGATCTGCCGAGGCCTGCAAGCCAAACCACTTATCCACAACCAGTGGATAAGATTTAAACCGGGTGTAAAAATCAGAAAAGATTTCCGCCCGCAGCCGCAGAGCTTCCGCATTGTCAGACTCGGCGGAGATATCTTTTAAAATGGACAGGACGGCAATCCGGTCGGTCATATTAGAGGCTGCCTGATATTGCGGAGCAACAAGCGTTTTGCACATTTCGTCTGTTTGAGCTCCGTTACAAAGCGCGGACAAGGACGTGTTTTTCAGGGCGCGCTGGCCCATGGAAACCGGATCTATGCGATATGCCCCTTGCTGATGGGCCGCATCATAAACATGCCGCAGCACCGCCGAGTGGGCCTCCGCCAGACGCCGTTTCAATGATTTGAGTGCGGCATCAATTGCATCGGGATCGACCCTGTCATGATCTTCCGCCAAAGATGAAAAATCCGGAAGGGTCAGCATCCGTGCCAGCAGAGCCGGATCAGCGGCAGGATTGTCGGCCTGTTCCAGCAACAGACCGTACGCTTCGATAAACTCATAGGCCGGACGTCCCGCCATTTCCTGAGATATCGCCTGTTTGGCGAGGCGCTGGGCGGCCTCCCATTTGTTAAATCCATCCTGGTCATGCACCATCAGAAAGCGCAGATCTTCTGTGGATAAGTCTGTGGATAACTTTACCGGGGCCGAAAAATCCCGCAAAATAGATGGAACAGGCTTTCCTCCGATGTTATGAAAGACGAAGCTTTGCTCCCGGTCTTTCAGGTGAAGGACTTCCTCGGCCATATCCTCTCCGTTCGGGCCGACCAGCCCGACCCTGACCGGAATATACATGGGCTGCTTGTCCGGTTGTCCGGGCGTTGCCGGAACATGCTGGGACAAGGATAATCGGTAAGTTTTGCTGTCGGGATCATACACCCCGGACGCTTTAAGCTCCGGCGTGCCGGCCTGCGCATACCAGAGCTTGAACTGCGACAGATCAATCCCGCTGGCATCTTCCATTGCCTGCACAAAATCCTCACATCGCACGGCCTGCCCATCGTGGCGATCGAAATACAAATCCGTCCCTTTCCGGTACGCCTCCGCCCCCAGCAGCGTATGCATCATGCGGATGACCTCCGCCCCTTTCTCATAGACCGTCATGGTATAGAAGTTATCTATTTCGATATAGTTATCGGGGCGGATAGGATGCGCCAGAGGCCCGGCATCTTCGGGAAACTGAAAGCGGCGCAAATGCGTCACATCGTCAATTCTTTGCACTGCGCGTGAGTTCATGTCGGCGGAGAATTCCTGATCGCGGAAGACCGTCAGTCCCTCCTTCAAAGAGAGCTGGAACCAGTCGCGGCAGGTGACGCGGTTTCCTGTCCAGTTGTGAAAATACTCATGCGCGATCACCCCCTCAACCCGCAAAAAGTCCATATCCGTTGCGGTATCCGGATGGGCCAACGTCAGGGCAGTATTAAAGATATTCAGGGAGGTGTTTTCCATCGCACCCATGTTAAAATCACTGACGGCAACGATATTAAACCGCTCATACTGATATTCGCGCCCATAGACCTCCTCATCCCATTTCATGGATTTTTTCAGAGACTCCATCGCGTGCGTAATCTGGTGTTCATCTCCCGCCCGCACATAGATATAAAGATCAACGTCGCGGCCGGACATGGTCGTGAATGTATCCTGCAAATGGACCAGATCCCCGGCGACCAACGCAAACAGATAGCAAGGCTTTGGTGTTTTATCGTGAAAAACGGCGTAGTGCCGCTCCAGGCTGATCTCTCCGCTGGACACCAGATCTCCGTTGGAGAGCAGGACCGGATATTTTTCCTTGTCCGCCTCGATCCGGACCGTAAAGACTGACAGAACGTCGGGGCGGTCCTGATAATAGGTAATGCGGCGAAACCCTTCTGATTCGCACTGCGTGCAAAAATTACCGCCGGATTTATACAGACCTTCCAGCAAGGTATTATTCGCCGGATCAATTTCCGTTTGGATATTCAGGGTAA
>JACKIP010000006.1 GCA_020638395.1 Rhodospirillales bacterium | reverse complement strand
ATTCGCGCCAGTATTCCAGCGTCATCAGTAAACGCTTGTGGACCGGCAGGCGGTTCGGCCTGCCGCCTCGCGCCTTGCGCCGGATATCTTCTGCGTCCAAAATATCGCGCATCTCGAAAAATGTCTTCTTCCTCACGCCTGTCAATCGCCGGAACGATGCTTCCGGCAGCGCGTTGATCTCATCGGGGTCCATGGCAAGCCTCCTTTCACAGGGCCATACCATGGAATCATAAATCAGAAATTTTGTGAATCCGGAAAATGAATAGGGTTATGCAAGAGGTCTATTACATGAATGTCAACTTTTAAAAAAGAGCCATCTTACTCCTTAAGACAGTGATTCTACGATTCAACCCTGTAATTCGGGGCCTCCCGCGTGATAGTCACATCGTGCACATGTGATTCGCGGTGCCCGGCGCCCGTCATGCGTATGAATTCTGCTTTCTTTTGCATTTCAGAGATTGTTGCGGCCCCCGTATAGCCCATAGAGGCCCGCAGCCCGCCAATCAATTGATGAACAACCGCTGAAATGGGGCCTTTATAAGGGACCCGCCCCTCAATACCTTCCGGCACAAATTTTTCTGAATTCGTAATTTTTCCCTGAAAATAGCGATCCGCCGAACCTCTGGCCATCGCCCCGACAGAGCCCATCCCCCGATATGATTTATAGGAACGTCCCTGATACAGAATAATTTCTCCCGGCGCTTCGTCTGTTCCGGCGAACATGGAGCCCATCATTACGACATCCGCCCCCGCAGCAATTGCTTTTGCCAGATCTCCGGAATACTTAATACCGCCGTCCGCAATGCAGGGAATGCCGTGTTTTGCGCACTCTGCTGCAACATCCATAATGGCTGTCAGTTGCGGCACGCCCACCCCGGCCACAACCCGCGTCGTGCAGATAGATCCCGGTCCAATCCCGACTTTTACAGCATCCGCCCCCACGTCAATCAAGGCCTTTGCTGCATCTGCCGTTGCAATATTTCCTGCAATAATTTGCATTTGATTTCCGCGCAGCTTCCGGATAGCCGCCACAGTATCCAGCACAGATCTGGAGTGTCCATGCGCCGTATCCACAACCAGAACATCCAGCTC
Source organism: Rhodospirillales bacterium (assembly GCA_020638395.1). Lineage (GTDB taxonomy): Bacteria > Pseudomonadota > Alphaproteobacteria > Micavibrionales > Micavibrionaceae > JACKIP01. Next base: position 97,349 of record JACKIP010000006.1, on the reverse strand, counting down.
GGCATCCATAAGGGCTTCGGCCCGTAAAATGTTTTTCTCTCCGGTCCCAACCGCAGCCCCTACCCGCAAGCGGCTTTGTGCATCTTTTGTTGCATTGGGAAACAGATCAGATTTCTCGATATCCTTGACCGTAACCAGCCCAGTGCAGCGTTCCTGATCGTCAACAACCAGCAGCTTCTCAATGCGGTATTTGTGCAGCAACCGGCGCGCTTCGTCTTTATCAACCGTGTTATAGACCTTGACCAGATTTTCTGCCGTCATCAATTCCCGGACAGGCTGGTTCATATCTTCGGCAAAGCGCACATCCCGGTTGGTCAGAATGCCAACCAGCCGACCATTCGCTTCCGTCACCGGAATCCCGGAAATTTTAGTCTCCCGCATGATGTGTAATGCTTCGCCCAATGTCGCACTGGGGTGGATCGTAATCGGATTAACCACCATCCCGCTTTCGAAGCGTTTCACCCGTTTGACATGATTGGCTTGCTCTTCAATCTCCATATTGCGATGCAAGACCCCCAACCCTCCGGATTGGGCCATGGCAATTGCCATTTCCGCCTCGGTTACCGTATCCATAGCCGAAGAGATCAGGGGAATATTCAACTCAATCTCGCGGGTCAGACGGGTTTTCGTATTCGTATCAGACGGCAGAACCTCCGACGCTCCGGGCACCAGAAGCACGTCATCAAAGGTCAAAGCTTCCCGAATGGTTTTGCGATTTGGAACGGATTTGGAAAAAAGGCTGGCGGGCATGATGTCAAAACTCCTGTGTGCTATGTCTGTTTTGACGCCTATTGATATATTTTTTTCCAGAGAAACACCAGCAGAAATACGCAAAAATCAGAGGAAAATTCTGACAAAGCGGAAATTTTGTCCAAAAAGGCATTTACCGACTATTCCCCGCGGGCATGATAGTTTATATTGTCGAAGCTTTTAGAGTTTAATAGTCCAGCTTTCAGGAGAATTCACATGACCGCCCCCTACCAAATCATTGACCATGAATATGACGTCGTTGTCGTGGGTGGCGGTGGGTCCGGGCTGCGGGCCGTGGTTGGCTGTGTGGAGGCCGGTTTGTCAACTGCCTGTATTTCAAAAGTTTTCCCAACCCGCTCACACACAGTGGCGGCACAGGGCGGCATTTCCGCCTCTCTCGGCAATATGGGCCGCGACCACTGGACCTTTCATATGTATGACACTGTGAAAGGCTCCGACTGGCTGGGAGATCAGGATGCGATTGAATATATGTGCCGCGAAGCCCCTCAGGCCGTGATCGAGCTGGAACATTACGGCGTCCCGTTTTCCCGCACCGCTGAAGGAAAAATTTACCAGCGCGCCTTTGGAGGAATGACCGTTGATTTTGGCGAAGGCACCGCGCAGCGCACCTGTGCCGCCGCCGACCGGACAGGACACGCCATGCTGCATACTCTTTACCAGCAGGCCCTAAAACACCGCGCTGAATTTTACATCGAATATTTTGCCCTTGACCTGATTATCAGCGATGAGGGCGAATGCGTCGGCGTCATGGCCTGGAATCTGGATGACGGCACCATCCACCGCTTCCGGGCACACCAAACCATTCTGGCGACAGGAGGATACGGCCGCGCCTATTTCTCCTGCACATCGGCCCACACCTGTACCGGAGACGGAAACGCCATGGTTCTGCGCGCCGGATTGCCGTTGCAGGACATGGAATTTGTGCAGTTCCACCCGACCGGCATCTATGGCGCAGGATGTCTGATTACCGAAGGAGTCCGCGGAGAAGGCGGCTATCTGACCAATTCCGAAGGCGAGCGCTTTATGGAGCGTTATGCGCCCAGCGCAAAAGACCTCGCCTCCCGCGATGTAGTCTCCCGCTCAATGACCATTGAAATCCGCGAAGGCCGTGGCGTGGGCGAGCATAAAGATCATATCCACCTGAACCTGATGCATCTTGACCCGGATATTATTCACGAACGCCTGCCAGGAATTGCTGAAAGCTCCAAAATTTTTGCAGGAGTTGATGTCACAAAAGAGCCCATCCCCGTACTGCCCACCGTTCACTATAACATGGGCGGTATCCCCACCAATTACCGCGCCGAGGTTCTGAATCCGTCAGAAAAAGACCCTAACCGCACTGTTCCCGGCCTGATGGCGATCGGAGAAGCGGCCTGCGTCTCGGTACATGGAGCAAACCGTCTTGGCTCGAACTCCCTGCTCGATTTGGTCGTTTTTGGCCGCTCGGCCGCCATTCGCTGCGCCGAACTCATTAAACCGGGAACACCTCACAAAACCTTGAAAAATAATGACGACCAGCGCGCCCTCGACCGTCTGGACCATTACCGCAATGCCAAAGGCGGCACTCCCACCGCAGTACTGCGCAATAAAATGCAGCGCACCATGCAGGATCACGCCGCGGTATTCCGGACCAGTGAGTCTCTGGCGGAAGGGTGCGTCAAAATCGCCGATTGCTTCGCCGGAAAGATGGATCTGGGAATCGAAGATCGCTCCATGATTTTCAATACGGATCTGGTTGAAACGCTGGAGCTTGATAACCTGCTGTCGCAGGCAGTTGCTACATTGAACGCCGCCAACCGCCGGACGGAAAGCCGCGGAGCACATGCACATGAAGATTACCCGAACCGGGACGATGACAACTGGATGAATCACACGGTTGTCTGGGTAGATGGAGACGGAAAGCCTTCTTTTGGCGCCCGTCCCGTGACAATGGAAACCCTGAGCGACGAAATCAAACCGATTCCGCCCAAAGCCCGCGTTTACTGATAGCACTAAGCTGACATATCTTCCGCTTCAGTTGAGACAAACCTGCACACACACCATGACAAGTTTTTTAAGAAAAGATTCACTGGGTGTAGAACTCTCTCGTAATTGTATCCTGCAATTATCTATTGAAAAGTGACGGAAGATTTTAACCCTCACAAGGTACCACAGCTGATTGTACGCAGGCTGGCCGCTTGATTGAGGGGGTGAGTGCCGGGTATCTTTTGGCGGATAAGGGATATGACAGCAACGATATTCTGGAGCAAGCCAGGGATCAGGGCATGGAGCCGGTAATTCCGCCAAAGAAAAACCGCACCCAACAAAGATCTTACGATAAAGACCTTTATAAACTGCGCCACCTTGTGGAAAACGCTTTCCTGCACCTCAAGCGCTGGCGGGGTATCGCTACAAGATATGCCAAAAATACTGCCTCTTTCCTCGCCGCAGTGCAAATCAGATGTATCGCTCTTTGGGCTAATATCTCGTGACTACACTATCTAAAATTGTTCGTAAATTTAACCACTTATTATAAGCATTTCATTATAATTCATAGTGGAGCTATAAAATTAAGAAATTTTTATGAAATTAAAAAAATATTTTAGATCAGAAGAAGGAACCACGGCTATTGAGTTTAGTCTTTTGGCCATTCCCTTTTTTATGCTCGTCTTCGGAATTATAGAATTGGGTCTTATGTTTGCCTCTGCAACTTTATTGGAGGGCGCGACAAGTAACGCTGCAAGGCTTGTTCGAACAGGACAGTTGCAACAAAATTCCGATCCTCAAGCGGCTTTTGAGCAGGCATTGTGCGATTACGCAACGGTGCTAATTCGATGCGAGGATATTGTTGTTGAAGCGCAAACCATGTCGAGCTTTTCAGACTTTGACGAAATGGCGCCCACCTATGATGATGATGGAAACATGGAGTCTCAAGGATTTGATGCTGGCGGATCAGGAGATCGTATTCTCATACGAACTTTTTACAATTACACAATGATGGTTCCTTTTGTTGGCAGGTTACTCGCAGGGCCAGATAATAAAATGCCCTTTATGTCAACAATTGTTTTGCAAATAGAGCCTTATGAGGCAGACTTTGAATGAAGAAAATTATAAAAACTATTGAATATTGGGTAAAAGACCAGGTTGGAGTTGCTGCCGTTGAGGCGGCGCTTATATTTCCAGTTCTTTTAATTATGTTTATAGGTCTTTTTGATCTTGGGAGCGGAATTTTGGCTAGCCAGAAAACAATCCGAGCATCGCAAGTTGTCGTTGACCTTGTTACACGCTCACGGGTTGTTAATAGCGGCGATATTGATGAGGCCATAAATGCCGGTAGTCTGGCTTATTTGCCTATGAGCTCCGAAAATTTTGGTGTGGACATTGTAAGTATTCGGTTTGATGAAGATAGCGTTCCCGAAATTGTATGGCGCGAGACACGGAATATGACACCCCAAGACGATGTTTTTGATGCAATAGAATCTCTTGCAGAACCAGGCGGCGGCGTTGTCATGGTATCAGCAAAATACAAGTTTGAACCGTTATTTGCGGGATTTGTCGTCGATGAAATTGATATGAATGAACGGGCCTTCGGAAGAGGAAGACGCGGAGCAGTCGTTGAAAGGGAATAAGAATATGTTTATTAAAAAGCTTAATATTAATCCGTTAAAACATCTGAGCCACTATTTAATTGAACAAAGCGGGACGATCCTCATTTCATTTGCTATAGTGGTTCCGATATTAATTATGTCGCTTGGGTTGTCGCTTGATTATGCGCGGGCATATTTGGTGCAGCAGCGTTTGCAGCAAGCGATTGATGCTTCTGCTCTAGCGGCAGCGGCTTCTTCTGATGATCCGGATATTATAGAACAAAAGGTTTTGGATTTTTTTGAAGCGAATTACCCTCCTGAAAAACTCGGGATTACAATTGACCCTGTCGTGCAGGTGGACGGCGACAGCATTACGGTTACAGCGAACGCCTTATACAATACGTTATTTATGCGCATTATTGGCATTGACGATATCGATGTGAATGTTGATACGACGGTACAAAGAGAAGTTAAAGGTGTAGAAGTTGTTTTGGTCATGGACAATACGGGTTCTATGGCAACAAATAATAATATTAGCGCTCTGAGAACGGCGGCAACCAATTTTGTTGACATCATGTTTGATAGAATTTCCGATGAAGATCAAATCCGTATCGGTTTAGTACCCTACAGCACATCGGTTAATGTAGGCCCTTACGGGTTGGGTGAAGACCTTGATGGTTATAGTTATGATACACCCTTTGTCGATAATCCTCATAACCTTGATTATGACACCGGAGATTCAGATGAATGGCATGGATGCGTTTTAGCGGAAGATTATTCCCTGGATACCGAAGACCATGAAGGGCCGTGGGATATGTATCGTTACTGTCTGGATGAGAATGAAAACGTTGTGTGTGACTATAACACGCAGAAGGTTTGTACAGGAAAGGGGAAGAAGAAAACTTGCTCTAACCAACGTGTAGCCCGCCATCCCCCCAATTATATTTGTCCGGAAACACATGTTTTACCCCTGACCAATGATTATGATCAGCTCATAGATACCATAGATACAATGCAAGCGGATGGCCATACATATGGAAATTTTGGGATGGTGTGGGGATATCGATTAATTTCACCTGAATATCCGTTCACCGAAGGTGCAAGTTGGGACAGTAATTACTGGCAAAAGGCTATCATTATGATGACAGATGGTGTGAATACTATGCACCCATATTACTCCGCTTATGGCCCGACATCCGATCATAATATATCAGCCAACGATTTGAACGAAAGATTTGCGGAAGTTTGCGAAAACCTCAAAGACAAGGGCGTAACAATCTACACGGTTACTTTTTCAGGCGGAGTCGATGATGAAACAAAAGAATATTATAAGGAGTGTGCAACATCTCTTTCTCATTACCGGGATGCGCCAGATCAAGATAATCTCATTAATGTTTTTGAATCAATCAGCCGTGAACTCAGTAATTTGCACATTACTCAATAAGATCGGCTTAAAAAGATCACCGTTGCGTCCGCAGCAGAGCAACAAAACAATACCAATACGGAAATTTCAAGAAGTGTGAATATTGCATCCAGTGGCGTTTTGTCAGTTACACAAAAAATAGAAGACATCGAAAAAAGCGCAGGAGAAACAGGAACTTCCGCAGATCAGGTCTTACATGCTGCCAATGAATTAACCCAGCTTTCTGACACCCTAAAATCCTCCGTGGATCAATTTCTCAAAAAACTAAGAACTGGAAGTTAAGCGTATCAGGAAACGATATGCTATCAGAAAGTGGTAGGCGGTGACGGTCTCGAACCGCCGACCCTCTCGGTGTAAACGAGATGCTCTTCCAACTGAGCTAACCGCCCTTCTGATTTGAACAGGCGCTGTGCGCCCGGATAAAGATGATTAGCCGGAAATTTAGTCCGTTTCAAGCTTTTTCTTCCATTTTTTTGTTTTTTCCAGAGATGAGCTGGATTTTTATCCGTGATAAGACTACGCTTGATCCATGACGCGCGTTTTATTCCCTCTTTTCCTTTTGCTCTTTCTGTTTTTATCCGCCTGCTCCGGACAGGATCGCCCTCCGAACACGTCCCAAATGAAACAGGCCGCCGGAAAGATCTATCTGGAAATCAACACCGAAATCCAGAAAATAGGCGATGAATGCCGGGGCAAGGGCGGGATCATTGTCAATCCGATTCTGGCGATGAAATGTACCTCTGTGTGCTCATTTGACCCCAAAAACTGCAAAAAACTGCCTCTGCTTGAAATAGAGGATTTCAAAAAACTGGCTTGCGAAAAAGCGGTTGGACAGCCGGGCTGGATCTGCGATTACCAGTACTCGGTCAGGTCCGACAGCGACCTTGTCATGAAAATGTTTCAGGGAGTTTACGGAAAAGAAACACAAGCGCAGGCCCGCTTCTTTCAAACGGACGACCGACAATGGGTTATGGCTCCGATTAAGTAAACATTCAAAAGAAGGGAAGCAGCGAAATCCCTCTTCCCCCTTTCTTCACTTTGCATTAAACTTTTAATGGTAATTTTTAATTCCAAAATCCAAATTCTTCTTTTTTCTCAAAAGGACTTCTTAAATGACACACACCGGACATGACTGCCTAAAAGTGCGCAAAACCCTGACCGTTGGCGGACAAAGCTACGATTATTTTTCTCTGCCAGAAGCGGCGAACAAACTGGGAAATATTGACCGCCTGCCGTTTACCCTGAAGATCCTGCTGGAGAACCTGCTGCGCTTTGAAGATGATCGCAGCGTCACCGTTGAAGACGCAAAGGCTCTGGTAGACTGGCAGAAAGAAAAGAAATCCACGCGTGAGATTGCCTATCGTCCGGCGCGGGTTTTATTGCAGGACTTCACAGGAGTTCCCGCCGTTGTTGATCTGGCTGCAATGCGGGAAGCGATTGTGTCTCTTGGAGGAAATGCCCAGAAAATCAACCCGTTATCTGCCGTTGATCTGGTGATTGACCACTCGGTTATGGTGGATGAATTTGGCACGGAACAGGCGTTTAAACACAATGTCGAACGCGAATTTGAACGCAATAAGGAACGTTACGAGTTTCTTCGCTGGGGACAGGATGCGTTTAAGAATTTCCGTGTTGTACCGCCGGGCACAGGGATCTGTCATCAGGTTAATCTGGAATATCTGGGACAAACCGTCTGGATGGAAGAGGATCAAAACGGGAAAAAGGTTGCCTATCCGGATACGCTGGTTGGAACGGACTCCCATACGACCATGATTAACGGGCTGGCGGTTCTTGGCTGGGGCGTCGGTGGTATCGAAGCCGAAGCCGCGATGCTGGGACAGCCGGTCTCCATGCTGATTCCGGAAGTAATCGGGTTCAAGCTGACTGGAAAATTAAAAGAAGGCGCAACTGCCACCGATCTCGTACTGACCGTCACTCAGATGCTCCGCGCCAAAGGGGTCGTCGGAAAATTTGTTGAATTCTATGGTCCCGGCCTTGATCATATGAGTCTCGCTGATCGAGCAACCATCTCTAACATGGCCCCGGAATATGGCGCGACCTGTGGATTTTTCCCGATTGACAAAGAAACCATCCGCTATCTGAAATTTACCGGAAGGGATGACTCCCGCGTCAAGCTGGTCGAAGCTTATGCGAAAGAACAAGGCATGTGGCGAGATGAAAGTTCAGCTGACCCGGTCTTTACCGATACGCTGGAGCTGGACATGGGAACGGTGGAGCCATCCATGGCTGGTCCGAAACGCCCACAGGATAAAATTCTTTTGTCTGGCGCTGCGAAATCTTTTACTGATCTGCAACCGCAACTCCGCTCTGTCGCCGTTGAAGGTGCCGGGTACGAGATGACAGATGGAAACGTCGCCATTGCCGCGATTACCTCCTGCACGAATACATCAAACCCGTCCGTGATGGTTGCCGCCGGGCTTCTCGCCCGCAATGCTGTTAAGAAAGGCCTGAAAACAAAGCCGTGGGTTAAAACGTCTCTGGCCCCCGGATCGCAGGTTGTGACCGATTATCTGGAAAAAGCAGGGCTGCAAAATGATCTCGATCAGCTTGGATTCGATCTGGTCGGGTACGGTTGTACGACCTGTATTGGGAACTCCGGTCCGTTGCCGGGACCGATTGCCGCCGCAATTGAAAAAGGTGATCTGAATGTCTGCGGCGTCCTGTCCGGAAACCGGAACTTCGAAGGACGGATATCCCCGCATGTAAAATCCAACTATCTGGCCTCTCCGCCGCTGGTGGTGGCCTATGCGCTGGCGGGCTCCCTGACTGTCGATCTATATAACGACCCGATCGGGCAGGATAAAGACGGCCGCGACGTCTATCTGAAAGACATCTGGCCGAGCAATAAAGACATTGCCGATACGGTTGCATCCTGTCTGACGCCGGAAATGTTCCGCAGTCGCTACAGCAACGTATTCCTTGGAACAGAGGAATGGCAGGCCATTGCCGGAGATGAGTCCGGACAGACCTACCGCTGGGATACCTCCTCTACCTACGTTAAAAACCCGCCTTTCTTTGATAGGATGGGAATGCAGCCAGATAGCCTCGGCGATATCAAAGGCGCACGTTGTTTGGCCTTAATGGGAGATTCTGTCACAACCGACCATATTTCTCCGGCCGGATCGATTAAATCAGATTCTCCCGCTGGTAGTTACCTCAAAAGCCATAACGTCTCGGCGCGTGATTTTAACTCTTACGGCTCCCGCCGGGGAAACCACGAGGTCATGATGCGCGGCACCTTCGCCAATATTCGCATTAAGAACGAAATGTTGGAAAATGTCGAAGGCGGATATACAAAATATATCCCGACCGGGGAACAGATGAGCATCTATGACGCAGCCATGAAGTACGAAGCCGATGGCACGCCGCTGGTGGTGATTGCTGGCAAGGAATACGGCACTGGATCTTCCCGCGACTGGGCGGCAAAAGGTACCCGCCTGTTGGGAGTCAAAGCCGTTATAACCGAAAGTTTTGAGCGGATTCACCGCTCCAATCTGATCGGAATGGGTATTCTGCCCCTGCAGTTCAAGGATGGTAAAACACGTAAAACCCTGAAACTGAACGGTACGGAAACCTTTGATATCTCCGGGATCAACAGCCTGTCCCCACAGGGAGCCATCACACTCACGATCACCCGCACCGATGGCTCAACAGAAAAAGTTGAGCTGCTGGTGCGCATCGATACACTGGACGAGCTTGATTACTACAAAAACGGTGGCATTCTTCATTACGTTCTGCGCAGACTTGCGGCGTGAGAATTACAGACGGAAAAACGAAAATCCATAAGGCGGAAGAATACATTTTTCCGCCTTTATTTCTGCCTTAGATGCTTCAAATGCCAAAACAGCCTTCGCGGGCAAAGGTACAGAGCATTCCTGTTCGGACAAATTGAACAAACACAGCATGCTCTCCCCTTTTTCATTTCTGATGAACGCCAAAACCGGTTCGGCATATTCTTCAACAAATTGGATATTTCCCCATCGAATAGAGGCACATCCCTTTCTCCACGCTAAAAAGCTCCGTGTAAATCTTAGCAGGGAATCAGGTTGAGTTTCCTGTTCACTAACGGATAAGGGGATGTGTTGCTCAGAAATAGGCAGCCAGCATTTTTCCGAAGAACTAAATCCTGCGCTCGTATCATTGGCAGACCACGGCATCGGAGTACGGCAGCCATCTCGTCCTTGCCACTTCTTGTATAAGTATTTTCCCCAAGGGTCCTGAACGTCTTCATAAGAAATTTGTACCTCTGGTAATCCGAGCTCCTCCCCCTGATACAAAAACGCGGTTCCACGTAAAGAACACAAAAGCACGATCAGAAGGCGCGATAATTTCGGATCATGATCAAAATCAGTTCCAGACCACCGGGTAGCGGCACGCATTACATCATGATTGGAAAATGCCCAGCTTGGCCAGCTTTCCCCATCAAAAGATTGTTGATCTAAAATAGCCTTTTTAAAAAAAGAAGGTGTCGGGATTTTGCCTTTATTCATCATAAAAGCAAAACTATAGGCTGTATGTAGCAGATCCGGAGATGCCGTATAACTTACCGACAGTTTTACGGGATCGTCATCTCCGATCTCCGCCAGTGCCATTCGATCCGGATATTCATCCAGTAATGCCCGTAATTTTCTCAGAAAATCGTAGTTTTCCGGTCTTGATTTGTCATAGACGTGACTTTGCATGCTATAGGTATCGGGGAAATCAAGTTGTGAGGAAGCGCTGAGCTCTTGCTTGGCGGGATTGTCACGCAGGCTTTTATCATGAGTGCAGAAATTAATCACATCTAACCGCAGGCCATCTACCCCCATATCCAGCCAATATCGACACTCATCAAGAACGGCTTTTACAACATTTTCGTTATGATAATTTAAATCTGGCTGTTCTTTCAGAAAATTATGCAGGTAATATTGTCCACGAAAAACATCAAATTGCCAGGCAGACCCGCCAAAAATAGATAGCCAGTTATTGGAAGGGGTGCCATCTGGTTTAGGATCAGCCCAAACATACCAATCGGCTTTTGGATTTGTTTGATCTTGCCTGCTTTCGAGAAACCATGGATGTTCTTCTGATGTATGATTAAGAACCAGATCAATAATAATTTTTAGCTCCAGCTTGTGAGCCTTATCAAGTAAAAGATGGAAATCATTCAATGTTCCAAACAGTGGATCAACGTCCCGATAATCAGAAACATCATATCCAAAATCTTTCATGGGAGATTTAAAAAACGGACTAATCCATACGCCTTCGACCCCCAAAGATGCTACATAGTCAAGTTTCTCTATGATACCCTTAAGGTCGCCAACCCCATTTCCTTTTGTGTCTTTAAAAGAACGGGGATAAATCTGGTACATCACAGCACCACGCCACCAATTTCGTTCCATTATACGCCTTTTATCTTTATCACAAAACCATAGAGCTCCATTGACCTGCCACCCAAATTTACTCCAGACGTGAGTAGAGTCTTTCATCATTTATAGGGTTAAAATGGGTGGCAGGTCAATGGAACTCTATGGTATCTTTTAAAAACTCACCGTGTCAAACCTAAAAACCCCATTCCCTTCCAGCTTTTCTCCCTTATATTGTAAAAAAGGGAGAAAAAAGGATTCGCCTGTGCGTCTGATTTGCTTGTTACTTGGGTTGGTGTGTTTATTGGGTATGTCCCGTGCGGGGCAGGCGCAAACCATCATCCGCGATACGGAGATCGAAGACACTCTGCGCAGCTGGGCAACTCCGGTGTTTACGTCGGCAGGGCTAGTCCCCGATAACGTCCATATTATTCTGGTCCAAAGCCCCGATGTGAACGCTTTTGTTGCGGGCGGCCCGAATATTTTCCTGTTTACCGGATTGATCGACAAAGCAGAAAATCCCGGTGAAATTATCGGCGTCATCGCTCATGAAACCGGTCACATCAGCGGCGGACATCTGGTGCGCCTGCGCGGCGCGATGGAGCAAGCCTCCTATGAAGCCATGATCGGGACGCTGCTCGGCATTGGCGCGGCGGTGTTTTCCGGTCAGGGGGAAGTCGCTGGGGCCATTATCAGCAGTACTCAAAATGTCGCAGCCCGCCGGTTTCTGGCAAATTCCCGCCTGAACGAATCCAGTGCAGATCAGGCCGGGTTAAAGTATCTGAATGACGCTCATATGAACCCCACCGGACTTTTGACATTCCTGCAAAAACTGGAAAGTGATGAATTGTTGCCGGATAACCAACAATCAGAATATGTCCGCACCCACCCTCTGACAGGAAATCGTCTGGATGCGCTGCGCACAAAAATAAAAGACTCTCCTTATCAGGGACAAAATACCTCGCCCGAATGGGCCGAAGAGTTTTCCCGCATGAAGGCCAAACTCAAAGCGTTTATTGCGCCGGAACAAATTGAATGGGCTTACCCGGCAACAGATACGTCTGTTGCCGCCCGGTATGCACGGGCCATTGCGGCCTACCGCCTGAATCATGTTGAAGAGGCGATTCAGAAAATAGACGCCCTTCTGACACAAGAACCGGATAATCCGTTTTTCTGTGAATTAAAAGGGCAAATGCTGCTGGAATTTGGCCGCGTGGCCGAAGCCATTCCGGCCTACCAAAAAGCAGTGACCTTGCAACCACAATCCGCACTGATCCGTACCTCCTATGCGCAGGCTTTGATCGAACAGGCCAACCGGACCGAAACCACCGATCTCTATCAACAGGCGATTCAGGAGCTGGAAAAAGCCCGTCAAAAAGAAAAAAAATCGCCCCTGATTTATCGCTTGCTCGCAACGGCGCATGGTCGTTTGGGGGATGAAGTCTCGGCCCGCCTGAACCTGGCCGAAGAGGCCGTATTGCAAGGCCGTGTGGACGATGCCAGACACCTGGCAGAATTTGTCAGAGACCACGCTCCGGCGCAAAGTCAGAATGCCCTAAGAGCCTCTGATATCCTGAAGTTCCTTGAAAAGAACGCCCCCACGGATAACTGACGGCAGAGGTTTCACAGGAACGTCCAGAATCGTCATCCTGAGCCGCAGGCGAAGGATCTTAACCCATTGATAGAAAAGATTCTTCGCTGCGCTCAGAATGACGGGTTTGTAAAATTAGGCATAAAGAACAGGACGGTCGTCATTACACAGCGCCCACAATATCACACCGCACCCCGATTTTTTGCAGCAATTCAAAAAAATTCGGACAGGTTTTTGACACGCAGGATGGATCAGTAATTGTTGCACCGGCCCCCGCCAGTCCCATCACGGAAAAAGCCATTGCCATCCGGTGGTCGTCGTGTGGGTCCACCACAACATGACGAGGCATACCGCGCACCGGGATAATGTTTAATCCGTCCTCATATTCCGTGACATCAACTCCGGCCTGCTGCAAAATACCATGCATCACAGACAGGCGGTCGGATTCGTGTTTGCGGATATGAGCCACGCCCCGCACCTCGATGGCTCCGTCCGAAAAGGGCGCAATACCCGCCAAAGCCGGCGTGCTGTCGGAACAGGCATTGAAGTCAAAAACCTTGTTTCCCTGTAATTGCTGCGGCCCTTGCAGGATAATATGCCCGGCCTCCTGCGTGACGGAACATCCCATTTTTTCCAGATACTCCAGAAACAAAAAGTCAGGTTGCAGCGTTTCCGGATTGAGATTTGTAATCGTAATACGGCTTTTTGTTGCAGCCGCCGCCGCAACAAAATAAGTCGCCGTCGAGGCGTCGGCCTCCAGAGTAATCTCCCGCGCCTGATACTCCTGCGGCTCGATATAAAAAGAGCTTAAATCATCGGAATATTTAACCTGAACGCCGAAATCTTCCATCATGGACAGGGTCATCCGGACATAGTCTGCCTGCACAATTCCCCCTGTGACACTCAGAGTTACCGGAGTTTGTGCGAGGGGAGCGGCAATCAGAAGTCCGCTGATAAACTGGCTGGAAAGCTGCCCGCTGATGGTTGCGGTGCCTCCTTTCAAACTGCCACCGGTGATTTTCATCGGAAACGCTCCGTGCTCCGGCAACACAATTTCGGCCCCCAGTTGACGAAGCGCCGCAATCATTTCGGACACAGGCCGCCGCGCCAGTTGTGCAGAGGAGGTCAGCGTAATCTCCCCCACACCCCGCGCAGCAATCACTCCCGGCAGAAAGCGGGCGATGGTCCCCGCGGAACCGATATAGGGCAACGCCGCCGCATCATTCAAATGAAAGGAGCCCCCTGCCCCCAATCCTTCGATATCAATCCGGTCGTCTTCACGGACGCTGCGTGCGGAAATTCCAAGCTTTTGCAAGGCATCTATACACCAGTAGGAATCATCGCTGAACAGCGGACTGCGCAAAATACTTGTTCCTTTGGCCACCGCCGCCAGAATCAGCGCCCGGTTGGTAAAGCTTTTACTGCCCGGCAATGCCAGAGTTGCCTCAAACGGCCCGGAGAGTGGAAATACCTCCACCGCCGCCGCCGCCGGCATTCCCCACGGCGAAAGAGCTTCAGATTGCTTATGTGTATTAGACATCCGGGAACTCCGAAAATAAGTGGTTCAGGACGGAATTGATATTTTTGGTGTAGGCGCTGTAATCGAAAATCCGGTCAAGATCGGCAGCGGACAGATTTGAAACCACATCCGGGTTAGCCTCGATTTCGGCACGGAAGGTTGTCCGTCCCAGTTGTTCCCAGACTTTCATCGCACTGGATTGTACGATCCGGTAGGCATCTTCGCGGGAAATTCCGGCCTGCGTTAATGCCAGCAGGGTCCGCTGTGAGAAAACCAAACCGCCGGTGCGCTCAAGGTTGGCTTTCATAGTCTCCGGATAAATCAGCAGATTTTCAATGACCATTGCCATGCGGTGCAGGGCAAAATCCAGTGTGACCGTTGCATCCGGCGCGATATTGCGTTCCACGGAAGAATGAGAAATATCCCGCTCATGCCACAGGGCCACATTCTCCAAAGCCGGAATGACGGCAGCACGGACAAGCCGGGCAAGACCCGTCAGGTTTTCAGTTAGAATGGGGTTGCGTTTATGAGGCATGGCGGAGGAGCCTTTTTGCCCTTTGGAGAAAAACTCTTCAGCTTCCCGGACTTCTGAGCGTTGCAGGTGACGAATTTCAATGGCCAAATTCTCAATGGAACTGGCAATAACCCCAAGAGTTGCAAAGAACATTGCATGCCGGTCCCGCGGGATGACCTGCGTCGAAACATCTTCGGGGATCAGCCCCATTTTATCGGCGACATAGACTTCGACTTCGGGAGATACGGTGGCATAGGTTCCCACAGCGCCGGAAATGGCGCAAACAGCAATTTCAGATCTGGCATGCCGCAGGCGGTGGCGCGCCCGGTTGAAAGCAGCAAAGTGCCCCGCCAGTTTCAGGCCAAAGGTGGTTGGCTCGGCGTGAATACCGTGCGAGCGGCCTATGCATAACGTCTCTTTATGTTCCAGAGCGCGTTTTTGCAGAGCGGTACATAAGCGGTCCAGACCGGTCATCAGCAGGTCGGCAGAGTCTTTGAGCTGTACCGAAAATGTTGTATCCAGCACGTCAGACGACGTCATGCCCTGATGAACATAGCGGGCTTCTTCGCCGACATGCTCGGCAACAGAGGTCAGAAACGCAATCACGTCATGTTTAACCTCTTTTTCAATCTCGTCAATGCGAGCAATATCAAATCCACCGCGTTCGCGCACAGCTTTGGCAACGCCCTGCGGAATAATGCCAAGGGCCTCCATCTTTTCGGCGGCCAGAGTTTCAATCTCCAGCATAATTCTGAATTTATTTTCATCGGCCCATATCGCGGACATGTCCGGGCGTGTGTAACGGGGAATCATTGTAGGGTCTGGCTCCATTAAATAGGTTTATTTTGCGCGTGTCAGAAATTGGTCTCCGGTTCTGAAAATCCTGAAAAGCATAGCCCTCGCTACGGTTGAAGGATTTGAAGCAGCCGGGGCCAATTTGTGCCGCGCCCTTCGGGTTTGAAAATAGCACGCGCATCTGCAGCGTCAAGCAAGAACTTCCGATGTGACCACATCGCAAAACCTTGCTTTCCTTGCATCTGACGCCCCATTTTCAAACAAAATGAACCCTATTTAATGGAGCCAGACCATAGAGCAAAGAGCGTTTTGATTGAGGCAGGCGCAAGCGACGAAGCGTAGATATAACTACGTGAGGAGCGCAGCAACGCAACTCAAGCTAAACGATCAAAGCTCTAATAGTACCTGCATCCTTCTTTTTCTTCGCCCATAAAATGTTTGGCGTTCAGCGTGTCTATTTCGAAAACATCCTTTGATCCGGCAATGGCAAGATAGAGGTTTTCGCGAGGGCGAAGAGACGCCCACTCGTCCGGTATATAGATTTTTTGTTTTTTGACAACCGCAAATGTACCGTATTTATCGACATAGACATGGGAGCTGTGAGCGATACAAAGGCTTTTAATCAGTCCGTTCTGAATTTGCAAATTCAGAAAATGGGCGCTGGAGCGTTTACCCAAGGTGTTATACTGTGCGGCAAGAAAGACAAATACCAGAATGACAAAGGTCTTGAATAAGACGCTTTTGTAATGGCTAAGAAATTCTTTCAGGATGGCCCACATGGTTGTTTATCTATCTGTCTGTCCGGTTTTATAGAACTCTCTCTGCAAAAACCCAGAGAATGACGAGCACCTTATTCCTACTCAACATTATTCTATATCAGCTTTTTTGCGCGGAAACTGGTGTAGCCTCTTTTTGCAACAATGACATGATCGTGAATAGTAATGCCCAAAGGTTCTGCGGCTTTTATAATATCATTGGTCATGTGAATATCGTCACTCGAAGGGGTCGGATCTCCGCTTGGATGATTATGTACCAGAATAAGAGCCGTCGCGCCAATTTCAAGAGCGCGCTTAATCACTTCCCGGACATAAACCGGTGTATGGTCGATGGTTCCCCGCCCCTGTACCTCATCGGCGATCAGTTCATTCTTTTTATTAAGAAACAGAATGCGAAAACTTTCGCGGTCTTCATGCGCCATGACCGCAGTACAATAATCAATCAGCTTTTGCCATGAATTGAGAATATGCTGATGCATGATTTCATGCTTCATCAAACGATGTGCCGCGGCCTGAACCGACTTTAACGCAATCGCGGAGGTCGCTGATAGTCCATCACAGGCCGCCAGCTTTTCGTGCGGAGCATTCAGCACGCCTTTATAATCCCCGAATTCCTTTATAAGGGCTTTGGCAAGAGGTTTGATATCTTTGCGCGGAATTGCCATGAATAATATCAGCTCCAGCAACTCGTAATCAGCCAGAGCCTCCGGCCCGCCCTGTACAAAACGCTGTCGCAAACGGTCGCGGTGTCCGGTATAATGGGGGGTATCATCAGGGATCATGGCGGCTCTATCATATTGAAAGTCTCAAAAATTTAAAGCCGGAATTTTTACCGCTTGTTTACTGGTGTTCGTTATGAAGTATGATAGATTATTAAAAGACTATAACTTTTGGAGAGATTACCTATGCACCAGTCCGTCGTTATTTGCGCGTTTAAGCGTTCCCCCATGCATTTCGCCATGAAGGGTGATCTGGCAAAAGTCCGGCCTGATGATATGGCGGCAACGGTGATCGGGGCTCTTCTGAAAGAGACCAAAGTCAAGCCGGAAGATCTCGAAGACCTTATCATGGGTTGCGCGTTTCCAGAGGCCGAACAAGGGTTTAATCTGGGAAAAATCGTCGGGCAACTGGTCGGGCTGCCGGTCAGTGTCGGCGGCGCTACCGTTAATCGCTTCTGCGGGTCGTCTATGAATGCCATTCACATGGCGGCGGGAAATATCCAGATGAATGCCGGGCAGTCCTTTATCTGTGCCGGGGTTGAATCTATGAGCCGGATTCCGATGGGCGGATTTAACCCGATGCCCAATCCAAAGCTGGGAAAAATCTACCCGCAGGCCTATATCTCCATGGGAGAAACCGCCGAAAACCTCGCAAAGAAATATAAAATCAGCCGCAGCGAACAGGAAGAATTTGCGGTTGCCTCTCACCACAAAGCCGCAAAAGCTGCTGAAAAAGGTTTGTTTAAGGACGAGCTAGTGGCAATTGGAGACGTGAAAGCTGATGGCACCATTCGTTCTGATGCCAGCCTTGAGGCACTTGCCGGGTTGAAACCAGCCTTTGATATCAAAGGAACCGTAACCGCCGGAACATCTTCTCCTCTGACCGATGGGTCCGCCGCTGTCCTTGTCTGTTCAGAAGCCTATGCAGATCAGCACAAACTGCCGAAACTGGCGCGGATCAGGTCGGTGGCAGTCGCGGGATGCGGGGCGGAAATCATGGGAATTGGTCCGGTGCCCGCGACGCATAAAGCGCTGGCCCGTGCCGGATTAAAGCTCTCTGATATTGATATTTTTGAACTCAATGAAGCTTTTGCGGCGCAATCTCTGGCCGTTCTCAAAGAGCTGGAGATTGATCCGAAGAAAGTTAATCTGGACGGCGGGGCGATTGCCCTCGGCCATCCGCTCGGCACATCTGGGGCGCGAATTACCGGCAAAGCCGCTGCTCTTCTGAAGCGCGAAAAGAAAAAATATGCTCTCGCCACCATGTGTATCGGCGGCGGCCAAGGCATCGCGACGGTGCTGGAGAAGATTTGATGGAAAGACTGCCCAGATCTCTAAAAATAAAAATATCTCTCTGTGGTTTGGGGTGGTGGTTATTTATTTAGATGTCTGGCCCCGTCAGATTGGGTTGACCCGAGAGCTGTGAAAGCGCCTGCATGGGAGTTTTTCCTTTCTTTAAAAGGTGGCACTTTTTCCAACAAAACACCTTAAAGATCAAAATTGCTGTAAACAACCTGGTGAGAGGTTACAGCTAGAACTCTGCTTTTTTCTATGTTAAGCAGAGATATGAGTGATGCATCCGTACATAGTGTTATTGAACAACCTCTTTCCGAAATTATTTCGGGGCGCTATTTGTCCTACGCGCTGTCCACGATTACAGGGCGTGCTTTGCCTGATGTGCGGGATGGGTTAAAGCCTGTGCACCGCCGGTTGCTGTACGCCATGCATGAGTTGCGCTTGTCCCCGGAAAATTCCCCTAAAAAATCAGCCCGCGTCGTCGGGGATGTGATCGGTAAATATCACCCGCACGGCGACACAGCAGTCTATGACGCGATGGTGCGTCTGGCGCAGGATTTCTCGGTACGCTATCCGCTGGTGGATGGACAGGGGAACTTCGGCAATATCGACGGCGATAATCCGGCGGCAATGCGTTATACCGAAGCGCGTCTGACGGCGGTCGCTCTGCGTCTGCTGGAAGGTATTAACGAAGACGCCGTTGATTTCCGCGAAACTTATGATGGCTCGGAAGAAGAGCCCGTCGTCCTGCCTGCCAATTTCCCGAACCTGCTGGCGAACGGAGCCAGCGGTATTGCCGTGGGGATGGCGACAAACATCCCGCCGCATAATGTGGCGGAACTCTGCGCCGGTATGTTGCTGATGCTGGAAGAAGATGTCGATGAAGACAAACTCTGCACCCTGATTAAAGGGCCGGATTTTCCGACGGGCGGCGTTCTGGTGGAGCCGCATGAAAACATCGTGAATGCCTATAAAACAGGTAAAGGCTCCTTCCGCCTGCGCGCCCGCTGGCACACCGAAGAGCTGAAACAGGGGCTGTACCGGATTATCGTTACCGAGATTCCGTACGGGATTCAAAAATCCCGCCTGATGGAAAAACTGGATTCTCTGGTAGTGGAGCGTAAAATCGCGATTCTTGAAGATGCGATTGACGAAAGCGCCGAAGATATTCGCATCGTGATTACGCCGAAAAACCGGAATGTTGATGCCAACCTGTTGATGGAAGCGCTGTTCAAAAATTCCGATCTGGAGGTGCGCTTCTCCCTGAATATGAACGTCCTTGACGGCGGAAAAGTGCCCAAGGTGATGAGCCTGAAGGAAGTTCTGCGTTCCTGGCTCGATCACCGGCAGGTCGTGCTGGTGCGCCGCAGCGCGTTCCGTCTGGATAAAGTTCTGCACCGTCTGGAAATCCTGCAAGGTTACCTGATTGTTTATCTGAATATTGATGAGGTCATCCGCATCATTCGTGAAGAAGATTCGCCGAAAGAATCTCTCATGCAAACATTCAGCCTGAGCGAAGTACAGGCCGAAGCGATCCTGAATATGCGCCTGCGAAACTTGCGCAAGCTGGAAGAAATGGAACTGCGCAAGGAACATGATGCGCTGGAAAAAGAGCGGGATGATCTGGAGAAACTTCTCGCCTCCGAAGCGCGCCAGTGGACGGCGATTAAAAAGCAAATTCAGGAAATAGCCAAAGATTTTTCCGAAGAGACCCCACTCGGAAAACGCCGCACTGATATTGGCGACGTGCCGCAGGATACGGATCTGGCAGATCTGGAACAGGCCATGGTCGAAAAAGAGCCGATTACGGTTATTTGTTCGAAAATGGGCTGGGTCCGCGCCATGAAAGGCCACGGCCTGAACCCGCAGGATATCAAATATAAGGAGGGCGACCGGGAAGGCTTTGTGCTGGAGGCGCAGACAACGGATAAAGTTCTGTTACTCGCCACCAATGGGCGGTTCTATACGCTGGACGGCTCGAAACTACCGCCGGGGCGTGGCTTTGGGGAACCGGTGCGCCTGATGGTTGATCTGCCCAATGATGCCGACATTGTGATCTTGCTGCCACATAAACCAGAACAAAAATTTCTGATCGCCGCGACCAGTGGGCATGGCTATATCCTGCCCGCCAAAGATCTGGTAACCAACCGCCGCGCCGGGGTACAGATTTTGTCAGTCTCCGGTAAGGTCGAAGCTAAGCTGTGTGTGCCTGTGCAGGACAGCGACGATACCGTAGCTGTGATCGGGGACAACCGCAAAATGCTGGTATTCGAGCTGGCAGAATTGCCGGAAATGGGCAAAGGTAAAGGCGTGATCCTGCAAAAATATAAAGATGGCGGGTTATCGGATGCCAAAACCTTTAACATGCAAGCTGGCTTTACCTATGTGAAAGGCAATGGTGTACACAAGGTCGATGATATTCGCCCATGGTTGGGGAAACGCGCTACCGCCGGGCGTCTGCCGCCGAATGGCTTCCCGCGCAATAACAAGTTTTAGTTCTTTTCCGCTATTCATGTTAAATAGAAAAGATGCAGTCCCAACCGAATCATATGCCTGAGCCGCCCTACCTATCCGGCCTGAACGAAAAACAACGCGAAGCTGTCCTGACGACCGAAGGGCCGTTGCTGGTTCTGGCAGGCGCGGGGACGGGGAAAACCCGTGTGCTGACCACGCGTTTGGCGCATATCATCCAGAGTGGGCGTGCCTGGCCGGGGCAAATTCTGGCGGTGACCTTTACCAATAAAGCCGCACAGGAAATGCGGCACCGGGTCGGGGATTTGCTGGGGCAGGATATCAGCGGCATGTGGCTTGGCACTTTCCACGCGCTGGCGGCGCGGATGTTGCGGCGCTATGCCGATCGGATCGGCCTGTCGAGCAATTTTACGATTATTGATCCAGACGATCAGGTGCGTCTGATGAAGCAGTTAATGGAGTCGCAAAATCTGGATACCAAAAAATGGCCGCCCAAGGTGGTGATTTCCAAAATTGACCGGTTTAAAGACCAAGGCTTGAAGCCAACAGATCTCAAAGCAGAAAATGCTGGCGATTTTGCCGGGGGCGCTCTTATATCGCTCTATGCTCTGTATCAATCCCGCCTGAAAACGATCAATGCGTGCGACTTTGGCGATTTGCTGCTGCATATGATGACAATCCTGAAAGACCCGCAGAACCGCGATATTCTGGAGGAGTTTCATCGGCGCTTTAAATATATTCTGGTCGATGAATATCAGGATACAAACGTCGCGCAATATCTCTGGTTGCGGCTGCTCGCGCAGGGCTCGAAAAATATTTGCTGTGTCGGCGATGATGACCAGTCTATCTATGGATGGCGCGGCGCAGAGGTTGGGAATATTCTGCGCTTTGAAAAGGACTTTGACGGCGCAAAAATTATCCGTCTGGAAGAAAATTACCGCTCGACGAATACGATCCTCTCGGCGGCGAATGCGGTGATTGCGCATAATGAGCAACGGCTGGGTAAGGAGCTGTTTTCTGCGGCTGGCGATGGTGAAAAGATTATCGTTCGCGGCTTATGGGACGGGGAAGCCGAAGCGCGCTGGGTGGCGGAAGAAGTCGAACAGCTTCAACGAAAGAAACACTCTCTGAATGATATGGCGGTTCTTGTGCGGGCAACCTTTCAGATGCGCGAATTCGAAGAACGCTTTATCCAGCTCGGCATCGCCTATCGGGTGGTCGGCGGGGCACGCTTTTTCGAGCGGATGGAAATTCGCGATGCGCTGGCTTATTTTCGTGTGGTCGCGCAGCCGCAGGACGATCTGGCACTGGAGCGCATTATCAATACGCCCAAACGCGGCATTGGCGATGGAACCGTGCAGAAATTATATGCGCACGCACGACAATATGAGTTTAGCCTGTACGAAGCTATTCGCGATATCACCCAGACAGACATTCTGAAGGGCAAAACCAAATCGACCCTGATGGTGTTGATTGATGATTTTGAACGCTGGCGGGATCAGCTCGATAAAATTCCGCACCCGGAGCTGGCGCAGAAAATTCTGGAAGAGTCGGGTTATCTCCAGATGTGGCAGGAAGATAAATCTCCGGAATCGCCCGGACGGATTGAAAACCTGAAAGAGCTTGTATCCGCGATGGCGGAATTTGAAAGTTTCAGCGCGTTTCTGGAGCATGTGGCGCTGGTGCTGGAAAATCAGGACAATCAGAACAGTGAACAAGTCACGCTGATGACGTTGCACGGCGCAAAGGGGCTGGAATTTCCGGTTGTGTTCCTGCCGGGCTGGGAGGAAGGACTGTTTCCCTCTCAGCGCTCAATGGATGAAACCGGCCTGAAAGGGTTGGAGGAAGAGCGGCGCTTAGCCTATGTCGGTCTGACCCGTGCGCGGGCGCGGGCCTATGTGTCCTATGCTGGCAGCCGCCGCATGTATGGCAACTGGATCAATGCAATCCCGTCCCGTTTTGTCGATGAATTGCCACCAGAACATATTGATACCACAACCGAAACCGGCCTGTACGGACCCGGACGCTCCAAACATTGGGATTCCAGCGGCTTTGATTTAAAACCTTCTGCGCCGCCGGCAGACCGGTTCCGCGTCATGCCGCGTCAAGGTAACAGCTTTACAACCCAGAAAAAGGCGGCAAAAACATCTTTTTCCCGCGGAGATCGCGTATTTCATGAAAGCTTCGGGGAGGGGAATGTCGTTCACGTCGACGGGCGCAAGCTGGATATCCAGTTTGCCACAGCCGGGTTAAAACGCATTATGGACGCGTTTGTTGAGAAGGTTTCATAGAGCGTTGATCGTTTACCCTGAGTTGTGTGCTGCGCTCCTCACGTAGGTATAGTCATTCTAAATAGTCTTAAGACAAATTATCAAGCCGTCATTGCACGTTTCGGCGGCAGACGAATACGTGTAATCCAGGGCTTAATGGATCACACGTATTTTGTTTCACAAAAACGTGTAATGACGGAAGGAAAAAATTTCAATCATTTTACGTGAGATATGCTATAGAGAGGGCGATCACGCCCACTCTTTGTACCATCTTACAAATTTGGGGATGCCTTCGGAAATTGGCGTTTTTGGCTCGTAACCAAAAACTTCTTTCGAAGCGTCGATATCTGCATAGGTTTCTTTGACGTCGCCCGGCATCATGTCACAAAACACCTTTTCAGCCGTCTTTCCAGTAGATTTTTCAATCTCTCCGATAAAATCCAGAAGGTTTTCCGAACGATTATTTCCCAGATTAAACAAACGATGGGGCGCACGCCCAATCACGTATGGCGCATTCTCTGTCGGGATATCCTTCAGAGCGCCCAGAATACCGTCCACAATATCGTCAATCCAGGTAAAATCACGGCGCATATCGCCGTGGTTAAAAACCTTGATCGGCTGGCCTTCAAAAACGGCTTTGGTGAAAGAATAATAGGCCATATCCGGCCGCCCCCACGGGCCATAAACCGTAAAAAACCGCAGGCCGGTCGCCGGAATGCGGTAAAGATGGGCGTAGCTCTGAGTTAACAGCTCCCCGGAGCGCTTGGTCGCCGCATACAGAGATACGGGCTGTTCCACCGGGTCCGTCACGGAAAACGGCATTTTGGTATTGCCTCCGTAGACAGAGGAACTGGACGCATACACAAAATGCTTTAACTTCCCGGCTTCCTGCAGGGACCGCGCCAGCTCCAGCATGACCATCTGCCCGTCCAGATTAGAGACGGTATAGGCCATTGGATTTTCAATCGAATAGCGGACTCCGGCCTGTGCCGCCAGATGGATAATCCGGTCAATTTCCGGATGGCGTATCAGAAGCTCTCTCATGGAAGCTTCGTCGGAAATGTCTATCTGATAAAATGTAAATCCGTTTCGCCCCTGCAATTGCGCCAGCCGCGCCTGCTTTAAAGCCGGGTCATAATAGGTATTCAGGCAATCGACCCCGATCACGGCCTCCCCCTGTGCCAATAAAGCCTGTATCGTGTGAAATCCAATAAATCCGGCGGCGCCTGTTAATAAAATCATGGTTTGTGTTAATCCTTGTTCAATGTATTTTGCACGATTCCGGCAAGCGTTACATACTCCGCCACGACCAGATCTTCCGCACGTTTTGTTTCGTCAATTCCTGCCGCCTGAACCGCCGGTAAATAGGCTTTCAAAGAGGAGCGGATCATTTTGCGGCGCTGGTTAAATGCTGCGGCCGTGATTTGCTCCATCACCGCAAAAGACGGTGCCTCTGCGGAAAGAAGACGGGGACGGAAGTGAACAACCGAAGACGTTACCTTTGGCGGCGGCACAAAAGCGGTGGGAGGCAGATCAAAAACGATATGTGCCTGACACAACCACTGCGCCATAACGGAAAGCCGCCCATAGGCTTTGGTTTTGGGAGGTGCAACAATCCGCTCGGCAACTTCCCGCTGGAACATTAACGTCATATGCTGGTAAGATTCCGCCGATTGCCGGATCTGCTTCAACCATCCGATCAAAAGAGGCGTTGCAATATTATAGGGGAGATTGGCAATAATGGCCCGTGAGTCATGCGGACTTAGCTGGAGCAGATCTGCGGTTAACGCATCTCCCTGAATCAAGGTCAGCGCCCCGGCATTTGCCGCTCTCAACGACTCCAGCGCGGCAATTGCGCGGGGGTCATATTCAATCGCGCTCAGATGGCGGGGTGCAGCATTCAGAATGCTGCGGGTTAATCCTCCGGGGCCAGGACCGATTTCAAACACATGAAGTCCGGATAAATCTCCCGCCGCCCGGACAATTTTATCCGTCAGATTTTGGTCCAGAATAAAGTTCTGCCCCAGAGATTTTTCCGCCCGCAACCCAAAGTCACGAATGATATCGCGCAGGGGAGGAAGCGCGCTGGCGGAATTATCCCCGGCTTTCAATGAAGGCTCCGGCTTTCAGATCCATAATGGCACGCGCCTGCAACCGTCCCAAACGCTCATTCCCCAGCTTGTTCAATACCTGATCGCGTGTGGGAGGATGTTCTGCGAGTTCCGGATTCTCAGCTTTGAGCCGGTCAAGTTCCGCATCAATGTCTTCTTCTGAAATCTGCACATCCGGCCGCAAAACCTGCTGCACGTACTTGCCCCATGCAATTTCAGAGCGGATCTGATCTTCCAGCGTTCTTTTTGCAATTCCCTGCGCCTGCAAAATCTGCATAAACTGATCTTCCGTAAATTTATTTTGCGCCGCGATCTGGGCTACACCCTGCTCAATTTCAGCATCGGAAACCTCGACCTTGACCTTATGCGCGGCCTCCATTTTCAACGCTTCATAAACCAGCATATCAATCACCTGCGGCAATAACCGGCTGCGATTTTCGGGGGTATCCGGCATGCCGGAGGAGGCCATAATCAGCTTCATCCGGTCGCGCACCTGCAAATCAGAGATCATGGTATCATTGACAACCGCCACAATACCCAGCTCCATGGCTTTTGCCGGGGAGGTCAAAAAGGCCGAGGAGAGTAATAACATCCCCAGAAATAATACGATACGTGTCATCATAGCTCTTTCTATATCATGCTGCCTTACGGGATGCAAATCGCCCGCCGACCCGATAACATTCCAGATAATTCGGCAAAACCATTTCCATGGCGGTCGGCGCGATCTCCAGATCTTTGAATGTCAACGCCTCCGCCGTCACGACATTATCGGTTTTCAGGCTTTCCACCTGATCCGGTGTGAGCGGAGGGTGCGGAAGCATCTGCATAAAAAATCCCTGAATTTTAGCAATAGGCATCGGCACAGGCACCAGCATGCGCGTCCGCCCGGTTTCCTGCGCCAGAATCGTATAGATCTCTTTGAAGGTCACGGTTTCCGGCCCGCCAAGCTCAAAGATTTTTCCGCAAGTATCCTTTGAGTCCAAAGCCCGCATGACCGCCAGAGCGACATCCCCGACATAAACCGGCTGGAATTTTGTCCGTCCGCCGCCGATCAAAGGAAGGCACGGCAAATAGCGCGCCATTTCTGCAAACATATTAAAGAATGAGTCGTCTTCGCCAAAAACAACAGACGGGCGCAAAATAGTCGCCTGCGGAAAGGCCTGCATCACAGCCTCTTCTCCGGCTCGTTTGCTTTTGGCGTATCTGGACGTGCTGCGCTCGCAAGCCAGCGCCGATATATGCACAAAATGCGCAACATTTTCCGCAGCACAGGCCTCTGCAATGCGCTGGGGAATTTCAACATGCGCCCGCTGGAATTTCGAGTGCCCTTTTTCGTACAGAATCCCGATGCAGTTCACAACGTAATCGCACCCCTTGACCAGAGAGTGAATGCTATCGGATGTATAGTCGCAGGCCACCGGGACAATCTGTCCCACAGTACCATCCGGGCGCAAAAAGTAAGCAGATTCAGGAATTCGCGTAGCAACCTTGATTAAAACGCCGCGTCTGGCAAGTTCGCGCACGATCTGCCGTCCGATAAACCCCGTACCGCCAAAAACGACGGCTGTTTTTGCATATCTGATCATACTTGAAAAACTAGGTGGAAGCGTGCTAACGTTCAAGAAATATTATTTTTACATATAAAAAAGAGGGATAAAAAATGAATCCACTTTCTGCAAAAAAAGCTTTAACCGCTGTCGCAATGGTCGCCCTTCCCGGCATGGCCATGGCCTCCGGCAACGACGAAGTCATTCTGGAAGATCATAACGACGCCCCGGAAACGACAACCTGTCATATCGAAAGAAACGTCTTATCCATCAATATCGCAAATGGTGTTTTTGCCGGACAATCTTTGGTCGTTAATTTGCAACCAGAGAACGGAAAACGTCTAGTTATGCTGAACGATGAACATGTACTTTCCATGCATGCAAATGAAAATGAACGGCTGCAAGCATCTGTTCCGGAAGCCGGAGTTAGCGACGCTTTTAATGCTGATCTGACGAATACAGATGGAAAATATGCTCTTTTCATTTCTGATCCGTCTTACCGCAAAAACATGCAGGTCGAGTTCCAATCTTCCAGCGGCAAAGGGACGGCGATTGATGGCATCACATTTTCCACAACCTACTCATCCAAAGACAGACGCGGCAAAACACGTTATGATTTTGTACAGGGTCGCGCAGTGACCTCATGCACGGGCGAAAAGGGCCAGCTTCAGTTTATACAATAGCACCCCTGACGCTGAGCCGCCTTGCACAGTGTAAGGGTCCTGTCATCACGCGGCTTTGTCCGTGTGATCTGTGTGCCGTGTTCTTCTATTTTTATTTCGGGCCTGCCCCTCTACATCTCTATTTCAAAGCCGCTGGCGATAAATTCCGGATTGAGCCATTTGCCCTCGCGGTTATGTCCGTAGGTGAGTTCCTGACCGGTCTCTGCCTCTCTTAAAAAACCGCCGGCACCGTGCAGGACGGCGTGTGCTGCAGCGGTGTCCCATTCGCAGGTCGGGCCGAAACGCGGGTAGAGATCGGCTTTTCCTGCCGCGATCGCGCAGATTTTTAAAGAGCTGCCGCGTTTTAAAACCTTGTTGATTTTAAAGTCTTCGAGAAAACGATCCTGCCGCTCCCCGCTGCCGTGCGATTTACTGGAAACAACGGTCAATCCTTCCCGCGGCATGTCACGCACAGAGATCAGTTTTTCATGATTGCTCTCCTCGTGCCATTTGAAGGAAGTTCCGGCTCCGAACCCGCCATATAAATCACCAATTACCGGGGCATAGACAATGCCTATACAAGGGAAATTCTGATAAACCAATGCGATGTTGACTGTATACTCCCCGCTGCCGGAAATAAATTCTTTGGTGCCGTCCAGCGGGTCCACCAGCCAGAAATACTCGGAGGCACCAATCAGGTCGCAGGCATTCGCGGCGCGGGCTTCTTCTCCGATAAACGGAATATCCGGCAGAATATCATGCAGGGCTTTGCGAATGAAATCTTCGGCCTTCTGGTCGGCAAGGGTAACGGGAGAGCCATCGGATTTATCATCCAGCACGCACCCGGCGTCATCAAAATAGTCGAGTGTGATTTTTCCGGCGTCGATTGCGACGCGGCGCAGTTGATTGCACAAGGCTTTCGGATGGTCGAGAAGTTTTGAAGTCATGGCACATCATAAAGAGGCCTGATAAATTTTCAACGGGTTTGTTGAGGCCCCCGAAGCTTTGCGCCAGAACGAAGCTCTAAAGAGAGAAAATCATAGGAAAAGTGGGCCGGTTCTGTTGCAAGGCCGGCCCGCGCCCCCACCTACAGGGCTACCCGTAGGGATTTAAGTAGATGAACTACAACCAAATTAGGCTGCAATTGCGTCAGAAGCTACAACGTTGTCGTTGGCAGCAACTGCTACTGGTGCAAAGTTATCGTTTGCATTTGTAAAATTAACCCGGTAACGGCGGATATCATACCGAACGCAAACTTACTCTTTACCACGTGTGTCGATGCTGTTTCAGCCCCGCCGGATAAGACATGAGAGCGTCTTAACTGGTGGAGCTGCCGGGTACTGCCCCCGGGTCCACGGCGCTTATTCCAATAAGCGTTTAGCGTCATAGTCGGTTTCCCGACCCTTTTAATATAGCCCAGAATACGGGGGTTTTCAAGACTTCTGATATATCTTCTCAACCCACCATGTTTTAATGATCGGCAGGCTCAGCGTTGAAATCAAAAACGCCACAGGCGGGACAGCTGCATGCAAATAAAACTGTGGGACCTGTAAAAATGCGAGATAGGCACAGGCGATCACATACGTGCCAATCGCAATCACGGCGCGCCGGGTTTTTGACGTTTCCCACGCTTTATCCGCTTCAACGCGGGAGTTGCGTTTGTGAAGAGCTTCTATATCGTTCATCTGCAAGTCTCCATCCACTCGTTGAGTGCTGCATAAAATGCGTGATGATACGCCATATGACTTGCCACCAGATCAGGGTTGCTCCACTTTTCCATATAGAGATCCGAGCCTTCCGGACTAAAAATCTCTATCGGATTAACACCGATGATCGTGTCACTCAAACCATCCCATTCGGCTATTTCAAATCCCGCCTGTTTCAAGCCTGTATCCCAGGTCGGGTCGCAATTAACCCATATTCCAGTTTCAGGGATAAACACCTGTATAAACATGTGTGTCACATCATCCTTTTGTCGCGGCAGACCCAGAACATTCCTTGGCAAAGGAGTCTCCTCCCAATCAAACCTGCATATTATTTGACGTGTTTTCAAACCCAATCCCTCCAATAAAGAGGTCAGTATCCCTGATTTGGAGGCGCAACCATAATCCTGATGCCCCTCCAGCCCTATTTTGTAGGGGATATCGCGCACAAAATTGAAATAAGAGACTCTTTTTTCAACACTCATCAAATCTTCTCCAGCACCGTCGCGATGCCTTGGCCGCATCTGTATGGAAAACAGCATTGAGCACCGCCTTACAAAAACCAAGCATCCCTGGACCAACGGGCAGGTCAGGCGCGTGAACCATACAATCAAAAGATGCCTCCGTCAAACGGTATCACTACGGCTCACACCGGCAACTTAAGGAAACATGCTGGCTTACAACTTTGCCAAAAGACTCAAAACTCTCAAAAGACTTACCCCAAGGACTTACCCCCTACGAATATATCTGCAAAATATGGACAAATGAACCTGAACGATTTAACATTAATCCATTCCTCCACGATCTGGGACTAAACAGTTACTTTGTCTTACTTTACGGTTCAAAACTGTCTCAGCGCGAAGGGCTTTATCCTATTTTTTGTTTAAAACCTCTATTTCAGCAAAACTTTCGCAGAGACTGTCATTGAAATCTCGTTTTTTCCGGCTTCTGCAACAGGAGGGGCCGCGAATGATTTTTCCGCCATCCCGGAATCTGCCATCATCGTCCGCATCATGACCGGCTGCGGATAAATAGGGGACGGAGCGGCATCTACGTTTACTTCCCACAGATCTACATCCGGCTTATCAATCGTGATGCCGACACGTTTTGCACGTGCCATTAGTTTTTTCAGAGAAAGCTCCAGCAACCCGTCCCGCACCTCTTCGTATTTCTCGGAGGAGAGCTGATATCCCAGCCCGTTCATCAAAAATCCCAAATCCTGTAGCTTGCCGCTGACCTCCAGAATATCATCCGCATCTTTGCCTTTCAGCGTCAATCCCTGCGTCCCGCGCCAGAGATTTTGGGTTTTGGTATTATATTCGTAGACGTAATATTGATCGGTGCTCACCTCGACCGTTTTAAAGTCTTTTACGATCTCAAGCGCCTGTTTTATGAGTCGGTTGATATCCTGCTGTAATTCACGGGAATCCGCCATGGTTTTTTCAATGCGAATGTTGGCCACGAGCTGGTCCTGCGCGACCTCAATCCGTTCCGTTGCCGAAATATTCAAAAGTGTGGC
Organism: Rhodospirillales bacterium; assembly: GCA_020638395.1. Taxonomy (GTDB): domain Bacteria; phylum Pseudomonadota; class Alphaproteobacteria; order Micavibrionales; family Micavibrionaceae; genus JACKIP01. The sequence continues at coordinate 66,729 of JACKIP010000006.1, read as the reverse complement.
TCCGGCGGGTAGGGTAACTCCCGCTTCCTGCGCCGTGGCAGGCAAAGACAGACACATACACACTAATCCGGTTATCAATAAAGAACGCATGGAACGGGACCTCTTACTTTCAAAAACAGGTTACTTGCACGGATAATGGAGTTCACTATAATCTAAATATGAAGAAAGTGAAAGAACCTCATCCTCCCAAAAAACAAAGTACCGCTCCTGCGGCCCCGAACGAGCTAAAACGGCTGGTTCGCTATTATCTGGGAGAAGCCTATACGCCCTTTCTGTTGTGCTTTTTAACGTCCATAATTCTTCATACTTATATCCCTTTGTCTTTTCTGCCAAAATTTATCAGCATCTATATGGGGTTGATCGTCTGGGGCGTTGGACTGGGGTGCGTTTACTGGACCTTTCGGAAAATTTATACAGAGGGACATCAATGGGACCCGCTGAAGATAGAAAGCCACAACCTGATCGTCACCGGTCCTTATCACTATACCCGCAACCCCATGTTTATTAGTTTTATTATTGTGTATCTGAGCTTTTTTATTTTTGTCGATAATTTCTGGGGGATTATCAGTATTTTACCTCTCATCAAGCTTTTAAACATATTCGTCATCAAACCGCGGGAGGTAAAATTCCGGGAAGCGCACGGGGAGGTCTATGACGAGTATCACAGATGCACCGCCCGCTGGATTTGACTTTTTCCCCGCAGAGTCGTCTTTTAGTTCGAATTTTATCTAAAATTAAAAGCCCCTTCACTCCCCCCCTGTATTCTGAGAAACAGGACAGGGGATATAATGATTACAAACGCTTACAACAAAACGGTCGAGCCTTTCTTTACGGACAACGATGCGGTAGTTCAGGGTGTACTGTCAAAAAATACGCATATGGCTACGACCGAGCCGTTAAGCACGTTTCATTCATCCTCTGTCTCTTCCTTTGCAAAAACGCTCAAGCCGTCAAAGCCGTCCAGAGACGAAAATCCAATCACCGAAGAAGTTCTGTCAGATGGCCTGGGCAGCCTGTTTGCCGCGGCGACCGGTCTGGATTGCTTCAATATTATCATGGATCTGGGCTCCGATGCAGTTGATTTCTACGATCAATACGTACAGGACCGCCCCCGGCATTTACAGCCAAAACCGGCATGCCAGCCAGACCCAAGAGTCTGGATGCAACCACAGCCAGGGTTTGCCGTCGCTGCCTGAGCTTTTTTCGATCTACGCTTGCACTTTCCCGGAAAAATCATATATATTTGAATAAGTGGTGGTTCACGCGGTGCCGCTCGTGCTATATAACCTTAATCGGTTGATGGCTGGGCCGCTGGAGCCATTGTTTAATCTGTATGGTGCCGGATTGGGCCATACGCGCAACTTGCTTAGAAAAAGGAGTATGATGATGAGTAAAGTTATTGGTATCGACCTGGGAACAACGAATTCCTGCGTTGCGATCATGGAGGGGAAAGAACCCCGCGTGATTGAGAATTCCGAAGGTGCCCGCACAACCCCCTCAATGGTTGCTTTTACAAAAGACGGTGAACGCCTCGTCGGCGCGGCAGCGAAACGTCAGGCTGTCACAAATCCCGATGCGACCCTGTTTGCCGTTAAGCGTCTGATCGGACGGTCTTTTGACGATGCAGAAGTTCAGAAAATGATGAAAACCTCTCCCTTCCATATTGTCAGGGGAGATAATGGCGATGCGTGGGTTGAAATCAACGGTGAAAAGTACGCGCCGTCGCAGATTTCTGCCATGGTCTTGCAGAAAATGAAAGAAACGGCGGAAAGCTTTCTTGGCCATCCGGTTGACAAGGCCGTGATTACGGTTCCTGCTTACTTCAACGATGCCCAGCGGCAGGCAACCAAAGATGCCGGAAAAATCGCCGGGCTGGAAGTTTTGCGGATTATCAACGAGCCGACCGCCGCGGCTCTGGCCTATGGTCTGGACAAGGGCAAAGACTCTACCGTTGCCGTCTACGATCTGGGGGGCGGAACCTTCGATATTTCCATTCTTGATATCGGCGTCAATGACGAAGGGGATACCTTCTTCGAGGTCCGCTCAACGAATGGGGACACGTTCCTTGGAGGGGAAGATTTTGACCAGAGAATTATCGAGTTTCTGGCCGATGAGTTCAAAAAAGATCAGGGCATTGACCTACGGCAGGACAAACTCGCACTGCAACGCCTGAAAGAAGCTGCTGAAAAAGCCAAGATCGAGCTGTCTTCCGCGCAATCAACCGAAGTCAACCTGCCCTTTATCACCGCCGATGCCTCCGGTCCGAAGCACCTCAACATCAAAATGTCCCGCGCAAAGCTGGAAAGTCTGGTGGATGATCTGATTAAAGGCACAATCGGCCCGGTCAAAGCGGCGCTGAAAGATGCCGGTCTGAAGCCCGGAGATATCGACGATATCGTGATGGTGGGGGGCATGACCCGTATGCCGAAAGTAATTGAAACCGTTAAGGAATACTTCGGCAAAGAACCACATAAAGGCGTGAACCCGGACGAAGTGGTTGCCAACGGCGCCGCCATTCAGGGTGGTGTGATGCAGGGGGATGTCAAGGACGTTCTGTTGCTTGACGTAACGCCTCTTTCTCTGGGGATCGAGACGCTGGGCGGTGTGTTTACCCGTCTGATCGACCGCAACACAACCATTCCGACCAAAAAATCACAGACGTTTTCGACCGCTGAAGATAACCAGAATGCCGTGACGATTCGCGTCTTTCAGGGAGAACGGGAAATGGCGGCAGATAATAAAATGCTGGGTCAGTTTGATCTGGTCGGCATTCCGCCCGCTCCGCGTGGCGTGCCGCAGGTTGAGGTGACGTTTGACATTGACTCGAATGGTATCGTCAACGTGTCCGCGAAGGATAAAGCCACCAACAAGGAACAGCAAATCCGCATTCAGGCCTCTGGCGGACTGTCGGATACCGACATTGAAAAAATGGTCAAGGATGCCGAGTTGAATGCCGAGTCCGACAAGAAACGCAAAGATCTGATCGAAGCCAGAAATCAGGCGGAAAGCATGATCCACCAGACCGAAAAGTCTATAGAAGAAGTCGGAAAAGACGCGTCCTCGGAAGATAAAGACGCCGCAGAAACAGCGATCAAAAATCTGAAAGACGTTCTGGACGACGAAGACGCGCAGAAAATCCGCGATCTGACAACGGCACTGATGCAAGCCTCCATGAAAATCGGCGAAGCGGCCTACCGCAGAGCGCAGGAACATCAGTCCGCCGAATCGGCTGATGTCATGCCGGAAGATGATGATGCACACGGTCATCGTGAGTCCTCTGAAGATGTCGTCGATGCTGATTTTACGGATCTTGAAATTGACGATAATGACGACGACAAGAAAAAATCTGCTTGATTTTATCCACCTGTGTGCCGGAATATCTATCTGGCACACAGGAAGAGTTTCATCATATGAAGGTCCAGAATTATTATCAGATCCTCGGTATCGACCCGTTTGTCTCACAAGCGGAGATCAGGCAGGCCTACCATGCACGCCTGAAGGAATACCGGCCTGATAAAATCTATGAACATAATACATTTGAATTCAAGCGGTTCCAAAGTGTTATGGAGGCATATGAATCGCTGAAAACACCGGAAAAACGAGCCGCTTACGATGCCATGTTAAAGATAGAAATTTCAAACGATACGCCCCGCCTGACGGCTCCGGCGCATCCGAAAAACGACAATACAGAAAAGAAATCTCCGGGCTTGCTGCAATGGCTGTTCGGATCTTTCAAACAGGAACATAAGGGATAACGGAATGTCGCAGGATTATTATCAGCTTCTTGGTGTTGAGAAGAGTGCTTCTCAGGAAGACATCAAAAAAGCTTACCGCAAGCTGGCGATGAAATACCACCCGGATCAGAACAAGGACAATCCGGAGGCCGAGGCCAAATTCAAAGAGATTAACGCGGCCTATGATGTTCTGAAAGATGAACAAAAACGTACGGCTTATGATCGCTACGGAACTTCTGCGTTTGATGGCAGCATGGGCGGCGCGTCCGGAGGCAGCGGGTTCTCCGGAGCTGGATTCGGAAATTTCAGCGATATCTTTGAAGATGTGTTCGGGGAATTTATGGGCGGCGCTGCCCGGGGGGGCGGACGATCCGGAAACGGCCCTCAGCGCGGGGCTGACGTTCAATATGGCTATGAGATCACCCTTGAGGAGGCATTTAAGGGCAAGGAAGCGTCCCTTGAGATTCCCCGTCAGGAAGCCTGCGAAAGCTGTAAAGGGTCTGGGGCTGAGAGCGGGACCAGCGTTGAAACCTGCTCCACCTGCAAAGGAGCCGGACGTATTCGGATGCAGCAAGGCTTCTTTACCATTGAGCGCACCTGTTCCACATGCGGCGGCGCAGGCTCGATGATCCGCACTCCCTGCAAAGCCTGCGGCGGGCAGGGCCGCCTGCGGAAAAACAAAAAAATAAAAATGACAATCCCGGCGGGAATCGATCACGGTCGCCGCATCCGCCTGAGCGGCGAAGGCGAAGCCGGATTGAAGGGAGGCTCTCCCGGTGACTTGTACGTGCTCGTCAGCATTAAACCTCATAGAATTTTTAAACGCGACGGAGCCGATCTGCATTGCCGCGCGCCCATTGCAATGACCACGGCCGCGCTGGGCGGGGAAATAGATGTTCCAACCATTGACGGAAAGAAAGCACAGGTTAAAATTCCCGCCGGCACCCAGACCGGGCAACAACTCCGGCTGAAAGGAAAAGGAATGCCGGTCATGCGCTCCAGCGCTCACGGCGATATGTTTATTGATATTTTTGTTGAAACCCCGGTCAATCTGAACAAAAAACAGGAAGAATTGATCCGCGAACTGGATAAAACGGTCACGGGTAAAAACGCAAAAAAGCATAGCCCGGACTCCTCTGGTTTTTTTGGAAAAGTCCGGGAATTATGGGATGATCTGACAGAATAAAACTTATGTAAAAAAATGTCTTGCATTACAACCTAAAGTCAGGATATACCTATTTTGTCTTAACTAATTTACGGAATATGGAAATGAGCTTTTTAAGAACTGCGTTTGGTTTCCCAAGTGATGAATCTCCTGTCATCGGAGATGCCGCTACACTGGGTCATCCGGATGCTCTGGATGCAGCCGAATACGCTGCCGGAGAAGGAGATTCGTTTGGCGACGACCGGGCATATCTGGATCCCGTCGAAACAATCATGGAAGGACAAGCCGCCAGAGGAAGAGGAGCTGCCGGCAATGATGAAGGCACCGGAGATCAGCAACTTCAGGAACCTTTATCTCTTGTCGGCTTAGCTCTATTTCTGGGCGGCAGATAAGGCATTCAGGTTTTCGCGGAAAGTAGACGCTTCATAGCCGTGACTTTCTTGCTTGTATTTTTATGCGGAACCACTTATATATGTCCCTGGAAAGTCGGCGCGGGCGATGGACTCGCCAACCCGGTCAGGGCCGAAAGGCAGCAGCCGCAACGAATTTTATCGGGTCGCGTTCGGCTTTCCACTTCCCTCCCGGCTCCTTTGTATTTTCCCTGATCTCTATATTGATTGTCCGGCCTTTAGAGTAGTTTCAATTAAAAATAGGACGTCCGTCATTCCCCGGATTTTTGCAGAAAATCCTAGGGGAATCCACAAACACATTTCTATTGCCTGAAAAGATGTTCCAAAATTAAACGGACGTACTATGTTACCGACCCAGAAATAAAATGACTGAACGTTCCGCCTGTTCCGATAGTCTCGTCAGGAGAGACTCCCGCAAATTCTGACGAGATACCCGTGTGGTATATTCCCCCTCCAAAATATTATAGCTTCCCGTCGCGCTCAGCTTTTTTGTCATCACAATCTGTTGGGTCTCCAGATCGCGCAGGGCCAGCGCAGCAGTCAGTTTCATTTGTTCCCGCGTTGCATCGGAACGGATCGTTACATCCATATCCCGCACAGTTTCCGACAGGTTTGAAATTTCCAGACGATATCCCGGAGCAGACGGCGTTCCTTGCGCATTAAGACGATCCACCAGCGCATTCCGTAAAATTTGCCCGCTGCGATCAGGAATATTGGCAATCTCGATCTGCTGCATCACGGAAGACAGAGCCCCCTGCGGAGCGGTGGCAGAAGAAGACGTCGCATAAATCGGCGTAAATCCACAGGCAGACAGAAAAAAAGAGGCCATCAGCACCACGAACAACAGGCCGCTATAGATTCTCATCTTACCCCCCCACCACATTGACAATGCGTCCGGGAACATAGATGAATTTCCGCACCTGTTTTCCATCAAGGCTTTTTTGCACATTCGGTTCAGAGAGGGCAATTTCCTTGGCCGTTGCCTCATCCGCATTTTTAGGGAGGGTGATGGTTGCCCGAACTTTGCCATTGACCTGAACCGCCAGCGTGATTGTATCCTGCACCAGCAGGGAGTCGTCACAGATGGGCCAGGATTCTTCTGCCAGCAAGGTTGTGTGGCCAAGAAGTTGCCACAACTCTTCTGCCAGATGTGGGGTCATCGGGTTAATCAGCAGAATAAGTGTTTCAATCGCTTCTCGCAACGCCCATGCGGATGGGTCGTCCTCTGCCTTAAAGGCAAAAACCGCATTGGACAGTTCGCGGATGCGGGCCACCGCCTTGTTCATGTGGAAGTTTTCAATATCAGAGGCCACGCCCTTGATTGTGGCGTGGGTAATCCGCCGCAAATCCGCAGCCTCCTTTGAAAAATGTTGCGGTTTATCGCCTTTCCGCCCGGCCATCCCCGTGTCGATCAACTCGCTCACCACGCGGTGCAGCTTATTGATAAACCGCCAGGAGCCGTCGATTCCCGATTCCGTCCATTCCACATCCCGTTCCGGCGGAGAGTCGGACACGACAAACAAGCGCGCCGCATCAATTCCATAGGTCTCGGAAACCTCTTCCGGTGGGATCACGTTTTTCTTGGATTTTGACATTTTAATAGGAGAACCGACTTTAACGAGCCGTCCTTTTTCATCCTTATAGGACCCGTCTTCCTGACGGATGATTTCGGATGGAAACAACCACTTTCCATCTTCATCTTTATAAGTGGCATGCACGACCATGCCCTGTGTGAACAGTCCTTTAAATGGTTCATCAATATTCCAGTACCCGCAATCACGCAGCGCTTTGGTAAAGAACCGGGCGTAAAGCAGGTGCAGAACCGCATGTTCTACCCCGCCGATATACTGATCGACCGGGCACCAGTATTCGGCCTTGTCCTTGTCAAAGCCGGTTGCTGTATTGCGCGGATCGCAATAACGGGCAAAATACCAGCTGCTTTCAAAGAAGGTGTCGAAGGTATCGGTTTCACGCGTCGCGTCTTTATCGCACGTTGGGCAGGACGTATTTTTCCAGCTCGGATGACGTGCCAGCGGGTTCTGCGGCGCATCGAAATTAATGTCATAAGGCAGCTCAACAGGCAGCTGCTCTTCCGGCACCGGAACGCATCCGCAATCGTCACAATATACAACCGGAATCGGAGCGCCCCAATAACGCTGCCGGGAGACGCCCCAGTCACGCAGACGGAAATTTGTGATTCGTTTTCCAACACCCTTCTTTTCCAACATGGAAATAATTTTGTCGATCGCATTATCAGAAGATAATCCATCCAGATCTGAACCGGAATTAACCAATGTCCCTTTTTTGGGATAAGGCTGTCCCTCTTCAAAATCCGGGCCTGTAATAACCGGACGAATAGGCAGGCCATATTTCGTCGCAAACGCAAAGTCACGCTCATCATGAGCAGGTGCCGATTTGATTGCTCCGGTTCCATAGGAATAAATTACAAAATTTCCGATATAAACGGGCAAGCGCTCTCCGGTCAGAGGATGAATAACCTGCCAGGGCGTTTTGAAGCCTTCTTTTTCTGCCTTTTCAATGGCTTCTTCCGATGTTCCCAGTGTCTGACATTTTTCTATAAAGGCTTTGGCGGCGGGGTCAGTCTCCGCCAGCTTCAGAGACAACGGATGCTCCGGCGCAAGAACTGCAAAACTAGTCCCCATAATGGTATCAGCACGGGTTGTAAAGACATACAACCGCTCATCCGCCGGGAGTCCATCGCCTTCGATCTTGAAGAAAAACTCCACACCCTGTGATTTCCCAATCCAGTTTTCCTGCATGACCCGGACTTTTTCCGGCCATTTATCCAGCTTGGAGAGATCCGAGAGCAACTCTTCGGCGTAATCGGTAATTTTCAGGAACCACTGGTTTAACTTCCGGCGCTCGACCGGCACTCCGGAGCGCCAGCCCTTGCCATCCACCACCTGCTCATTGGCCAGAACCGTATTTTCCACCGGGTCCCAGTTCACAACGGATTCTTTGCGATAGGCGATGCCTTTCTTCAGGAAGTCCAGAAACATTTTCTGTTCATGGCGGTAATATTCCGGATGGCAGGTTGCGATTTCCCGGCTCCAGTCAAAAGACAGTCCCAGAGATTGCAGTTGAGCGCGCATATCCTTGATATTCGCATAGGTCCAGTCGGCAGGATGGCTCTTACGCTCAATTGCCGCGTTTTCAGCGGGCAAACCAAAGGCATCCCAGCCCATCGGATGGATGACATTATAGCCCTGCGCCTTACGGTAACGGGCGACGATATCCCCCATCACATAGTTACGGGCATGGCCGATATGCACACGCCCGGAGGGATAGGGAAACATCTCCAGCACGTAATAAGGTTCTTTGGAAGAATCCTCTTTTACCTCAAAGGTGCCGCGGTCCGCCCACACCTTCTGCCATTTTTGTTCGGTTTCTTTGATATTATAACGCTCAACTGTACTCATAGAACCGTTATAGCGGGAGTCCTTTCAAAAATCACTAGAAAATATAGCGCAGAGAGGCGCGAATTTTATCTTGACATAATAAAGAATTCTTTATTATATCGCACTTACAGAATACTCCAAGAGGGCCGCACCATGACCACCATACATCACAAAGAAATTTTGACCCGAAAAGATCGGATATCCGCCAGAGCCGCATGGGGAGGCATTCTTTTCGCAGCAGCCGCCATCGTGACATTTAACCAGAATAACGCTCCAAAGGATTCCGATCTCATTCATCTGGAGGCAAGCGGCGATCCCCGGCTGCAAAACATTTCAACCGGATGTCAGATCGTCGTCATCAATGCAGCCCAGACCGGAAACGGAATGATGGTACAAGACCTTAAGTCCCCGGCTGTTTTGCAGATTTCTGCTCCGCGCAACGCTGGCACAGATTTCAATAACGCCGCACTTTATCAACAGGTTGGCGTCTGTGTAGAAGCACGAGTTGCAGCCTATAATGCTCACGAAATTGAAGGCAACAAAATGCCCGTTCTGAACGGACTTGCACTTCTGGCGTCTTTGGGTATCGGAGGATATGGCCTCGGCGGAGCTCTTGCCACGCGACGCAGGGAAGAAGAAGAAAAGGATCAACCAACTCTTTTCCCATCCTGACCCGCCGGCGTTTTTAATATTGACAGTCCAAAAAAATTCGGGCATCACACAATCTTATCTTAATAAGTAAGGAATAACAGCAATGACAGCAGCTTTGGCCGAAGATCCGCGCGGAATGAAACGGATTTGTCCGAATTGTGGAACACATTACTACGATCTGAATAAGCGGCCCATTATCTGCCCGTCTTGCAGCAATGAATTTTCGACTGAAATCAAAATTAAAACACGCCGCAGCCGCAGCTCGATTGATCCGCAGGCTGGCAATAAAGCCGATCACGAGGACCTGCTGGAGGGAGATGATCTGCTGGAAGAGGACGAGTCCGAAGAAGATGTTGTAAGCCTTGATGATCTGGATGATGAGGGCAACGACTCTGACGTCGAAGATGACAGCGACGATCTGGATCTGGACGATGAAGATGATGATCTGGATCTTGATGATGATCTGGAAGATCTCGACGACGAAGACGATGATCTGGACGTTTCCGTAGATGACGAAACCGACCGTTAGGATTGCGCTTTGTTTCTTGCCTGTCTGACACTACCCGCCACTTTGGATGAGGATACTCTGGAACGTCTGGGGACAGCGCTGGACGGCCACCATGTGGGATATTACGTCTCCCGCACGGTCGAAGATGATGACGCCTCACCCTGGCTGATGCGCTGGATTGTCGAAACAACGCCGGACCTGCTTGATTTCACCCTGCGCCTGAACATCTGGACGGCGACACAGGACATGCCTCTTGAGATCTCTCAGGATCTCTGGAGCGTCCGCGAAATTCCGGAAGACACCGACTGGCTGGCCGAAAGTTACAAAGGCTTCCAACCCTTTACAATTGCGTCTTTTTTCATTTACGGCAGCCACTATGACGGAGAGATTCCGGAAGGTGCCCTGCCCCTGATGATTGATGCGGCAACGGCGTTCGGATCGGGAGAACACCCCACAACCGCGGGTTGTTTACAGGTTTTATGCGATCTGAAAGCCGAAGGAATATCTCCGGCGCGCATTCTGGATATGGGCTGCGGCTCCGGTATTCTGGCGATTGCTGCCGCGAGACTCTGGCCGAACGCCACCATCGTTGGAATCGATATCGAAGAAGAAGCTATTGAGGTCACGCGACGGCATGGGCAGCTGAATAAAATCCCGGAAGGTCAAATTCTGTGCGCTGCCGGAGATGGGTTTCACGTGCCTCTGGTGACAGAGCAAGCGCCTTACGACCTCGTTATTGCCAATATTCTGGCTGGCCCGTTGCGGGAAATGGCCAAAGATTTGACCCGGACTCTGGCGGAAAAGGGAAGCGTCGTTCTGTCCGGATTGTTAAATGAGCAGGCCGAGGACGTGCTTTCTGCTTACAAAACGTGCGGAGTGAGTAAAACAGACCACAAGCAAATTGCGGAGTGGTCAACTCTGCGCCTTTGCAAAAAGTAATTTCCTTAGAAAGAAGACGCCATTAACTCATTGTTTCGACAACGGCAATCATCAAGATAAGGAATATTGTCCGCGAGATTATATTTTTGCAATATCTGGAACACATCAAAATTCTGATTGAGTTGAATATGTTCAATAATGCGCGCCGCGGCTTTTAAGGCAGAAAGGGCATGATCTTCCTGCATCTCCACGGGGCGGTTAAAAACTCTCAAATTCGAAAGATATTTTGAAACACGCGGATCGTGATCCAGCCGGTCTTTCAGAGTAAAGGACAGCACATTCTGGTGCTTGATCGGCCCACGGGCTTTGTAGCACCAGCTCTCGAAAGAAAAACAATATCCTTTTCCGGATGTGTCCTGCAGAGACGAATCCGCAATCTGGTAACGCACCCCCCTGATAATAAGATCCAGAGGATCCCGCATCACCATAGCGGCATGCGGGCGCTCAATATGGGAAAATAAAGACCATCCCCGAATATCAGTTTTTTCTTCCACAAACATTTTCTTACCCACACAAGATTGAAAAAATACAATCTATGTTATTTGTTTTGTTTTATTTGAATAGGAATATCTTTACATATGGTTAAGAAAAAATCAAGGATAATATTCTTAATGACAGTATTTTATTAACAGAAATCATGTAATTGCAGTATTTTGTTAATAAATAACACAATAAAACATCATACAACCAAATGAAACTCAGGGTTTCATTCCCCAACAAACGGGACGCCATATACCATCGTGATAAGACAATAATCCGTACGATCCTGTTCCCAATTTTATCCTGAAATCGTGACAAAATCTTTTAAAATCCCCCGTCAGGTACGGAGCAAATCGCGCCATCCCATTACTGGTGACGACCATAACCGTGCGCCCGGGTGCCATCTCCACCATCCGGGCCGCAAACCCCTGCCAGTCCGCAATCGCTTGCTCAGGATTAAAATCCCACCCCAAAGGAACAACCGCCTCTTCATCCCATTTTTTTAAGGCCTCATGCCCCAGACGGGCAATGACTTCTTCCTCTGGCTTATTCTCATCGGGACCATAATCAATCTCGTTAAAAATAGCCGAAGTTTGCAGAGGGAGATCAAGGTTCATTTCAGCCAGAATTGTTGCGGCGGTCTGGCGCGTGCGCTGTAATTCGGACACATAAACTTCATCAGGAATAATATCCTTGCCGCGGAAATGCCGCCCCAGCGCCCGTGCCTGCGCCAAACCACTCTCAACCAAGGGCAGATCCGTGCGCGCCCCGACACGGGTCAGGGTCTCTCCGGGTGAAAACGTGTTACCATGGCGCACAATAAGAAGCTGGGTCATTCTTTCTTTATATTTGAATTGATTACCAATCGTCCAGCCCCTAAGATAAAGGCTCTATGACCGATCATCTTTTAGACGTCCAGCATCTTTCTGTTGAATTCAAAACACCGGGCGGTGTATTCCGTGCCGTAGATGATGTCAACTTCAGCCTTGACCAGGGAGAGACACTGGCACTGGTGGGAGAATCAGGCTCCGGAAAATCAGTGACCGCCCTATCCGTCCTGAAACTGCTGCCCTATGCCGTTGCCGCGCACGGTACGGCCTCCAGAATTCTTTTTCAGGCCCAGAACGTCATCGCGATGCCGGAATCTGCAATGCGCCGCCTGCGCGGGCAGAAAATCGGCATGATCTTTCAGGAGCCGCAAAGCGCCCTCAATCCGCTACACACCATCGAACGGCAAATTGCGGAGATGTTGCTGGTCCATCAGGGACTTTCCGCGACCAAAGCCAAGGGCCGCGTTTTGGAGCTGCTCGATCTGGTGGGATTAACACAACTAAAATCCCGCCTGAACGCCTATCCGCATGAACTTTCCGGCGGACAGAGGCAGCGGGTCATGATTGCCATGGCGCTGGCCAATAATCCAGATCTGCTGATCGCCGACGAACCGACCACAGCCCTTGACGTCACCATTCAGGCACAGATTCTGGAGTTGCTCGACCGTCTGAAAAAAGAGCTGAACATGGCCCTGCTGCTGATTACCCACGATCTGACAATTGTCGAAAAAATGGCAGACCGGGTCTGTGTGATGCAAAACGGGAAACTGGTCGAAGAAAACAAAACGGCGCAGATTTTTCAAGCTCCCAAAGAATCCTACACCAAACACCTGCTTGGCTCAAAGCCCTCCGGTCATCCAGCACCGATACGGCCGGATGCGCCGACCATAATCCGCGCACGCACCCTGAATGTCCGGTTCCCGGTGAAAAAAGGGCTTCTGGGAAAACCTAAGACATTCGTTCATGCCGTAAAAGATGTGTCTCTGACCATCCGACAGGGAGAAACATTAGGAATTGTCGGGGAGTCTGGCTCCGGCAAAACCACTCTGGGGCTGGCCCTGCTCCGCCTTCTAGGGTCTCAGGGCAAAATCCTGTACCAAGATACGGACATTTCGGCTCTTCCGCAGAAAAAACTGCGGCCTTTGCGGAAAAACATGCAAATCGTATTTCAGGATCCGTTTGCGTCTCTCTCCCCACGCATGCCAGTTGCCGAAATCATCGGGGAGGGCCTGAAAGTCCACCGCCCGTCCCTCAGCCGTCAGGAGCGGGATGATATGGTTTCCGCCATTCTGAGCGACGTCCATATGGACCCGGCGATCCGGCATCGTTATCCGCATGAGTTTTCCGGCGGGCAGCGGCAACGGATTTCAATTGCACGGGCGATGATTCTGGAGCCGGATTTTGTTGTACTGGACGAACCAACTTCAGCGCTGGACGTGTCCATTCAATGCGAGATTGTTGACCTGCTGCGCGAATTGCAGGCCCGCAAAAATCTGGGATACCTGTTTATCTCTCACGACCTGCGTGTGGTACGGGCGATGGCGCATCACATTCTGGTGATGAAAAATGGCTGTATCGTTGAGCACGGCAGCGCCGCCAACATTTTTAACTCACCACAGGAAGACTATACCCGCGCCCTGATCGATGCCGCGCTCAACCTCAAAGCGCACGAGAAATAACCTTGCACCACGTTTTTGAAATCGCTATGGTTTTTACAGTAACTTCGGGTAAGAATTAGGACACATAAAAAACGTCATCCTGAGGCACCGCCGAAGGATCTTGGGCCTTTGAAAGGAAAGATTCTTCGCTCCGCTCAGAATGACGGGCATCTCCATTTTAATCAGAGTTACTATAAATTTACACGGATAAACTATGCAAAAATTTACAACGCTCAGCGCCATTGCCGCGCCCCTGCCGATGATGAATGTCGATACCGACATGATTATCCCCAAACAATTCCTGAAAACCATTCAGCGTTCAGGCCTGGGGAAGAACCTGTTTGACGAGCTGCGCTACGAAACCAACGGAGCGGAAAAAGAGGATTTCGTCCTCAACAAAGCCCCCTACCGGCAGGCACAAATCCTGATTTCTGGAGAAAATTTTGGCTGCGGCTCCAGTCGGGAACATGCGCCGTGGGCTCTTCTGGATTTTGGAGTGCGCTGCGTGATCGCCGCAAGCTTTGCCGATATCTTTTACAATAACTGCTTTAAAAACGGCATTCTACCGGTTAGATTACCGCAGGATCAGGTCGACCTTTTAATGGCGCGGGCAACAGAATTTCCCAACGAGCCGATAAGCGTCAATTTGCCGGATCAAACCATTTCCGCCGGAAATCATGTTTTCTCCTTTGATCTGGAACCCTTCCGCAAGCATTGCCTGCTGAACGGACTGGATGATATCGGATTAACACTGGAAAAAGCGGATAAAATCGCAAGCTTCGAAGCGGACGATCAGCGCAAACGCGCCTGGCTATACTGAGTCAGCGCACATAAACTCTTCGGCGATATGCTTTTGCCCATTGGTCGCATCATAGACATAAACATCCCATGGAAAACGCCCTTCCTGCTGAGAAGGGACAAATTCATAGAGCAAACAATTGAGAATACCGGACACATTCAACCCGTAATGTGCCGCCAAAGCCCGAAAGCATCCGCCATGACACACGATCAATGGCACTTCATACTCTGCAAGCGTTTTGGTCGCGGCCCGCACAATACGCGAAATAAATGCATCATTCGTTTCCCCCTCCGGCGGCTCCACCCCTGCCAGACGCATATTTCGCACGTCCTCATGCAGGCGTCCGGACCATATTCCGATATGTTGTTCTCCCCAGATATCCTTCTCAATCATCTCCAGACGGCACGCCGCAGCAATGGGCCGGGCCGTTTCCCGCGCCCGCTGTAAATGGCTGTGAATAATCACCTGCGGCACCTGTTCTTGCCGCTGTTGCAGTTGTAATTTCTGTTGCAGCAAGTGCGCCGCCTGCGCGGCCTGCGCCTCCCCCAGTTCCGTCAGGGGCGTATCCATCTGCCCGGAATAAATCCCGGCAGCATTCGCCGCACTTTCCCCATGCCGCAGCATGTAAAACTGTTTTACCGGAGGTGTATTCATATTTATGATGTAAGCATGGAACACTGGACGGATCAAGGCTTGCTTTTAAGCGCTCGCACACACGGCGATAGCGGCGCAGTGGCAAAACTATTCACCGAGACCCGCGGCCTGTTTGCCGGATATGTTTACGGGGCGGCATCTTCGGCAACCCGCCCGGCTCTGGAGCCGGGCACTCTGGTGCAGGCAGGCTGGAACGCCCGCACGCACGATCAGCTTGGCACCCTGAAGCTGGAAATCATCCAGCAGCCTGCCGCGCTGATGATGCAGGACCGCCTGAAATTAACCGCTCTGCACGCGATCTGCGCTCTGCTGGAACTCACCCTGCCAGAGCGCGAGCCGCACACGGACCTGTTCCACACCACCGCCGCCCTGCTCACGATCATGGCACACGGAGCCGACAATATCGAAAGCTGGGGCGCATCCTACGTAAAATGGGAAATTTCCCTGCTGCGAGAGCTGGGATTCTCACTGGATCTCAGCCGGTGCGCCGGAGGCGGAAGTGCGCACGAACTAGCTTATATCAGTCCAAAATCAGGATGCGCCGTCAGCTACCGCGCCGGAGAACCCTATAAGGATAAACTCCTGCCGCTCCCCGCTTTCCTTAAACCAAACGGAGGCCCCTCCGACTGCGAAGAAATCCTCAAAGGGCTGAACGTCACCCTCACTTTTTTGGAAAAGTGGGTTTTTGCCCAACACACGCAAGGCGTCCCGGATGCCAGAACCCAGCTCGGCAGGTTGATTGCTACCTCATCGGAAGGATGAACAGTCTCTTAACCCATACTATGTTCATAAGGTGACAGATCCTGAACAATCAACGGGCAATTAAGACTGAACACCAGGTCTCCCCGTTTTTTTTCTTCCTGAACAGAGCCAACAACCCGCGCCCCTCTGGACTCATAAAAAGCCGCTGCGGCACTGTTAAATGCTCCGGAAGGGTCCCCCAGAACATTCATTATCATATGCTGATATCCATTATTGCTTAGAAACTCAGCACTCTTCTCGTAGAGTTCACGACCAACGCCACACCCTTTTATCTCCGGAGAGACGTAAATCTGATGTAATTCACCAAGGAGCTCAAATTCACGGTTATAATCTCCATACTCATCGGCAGCCCCGGCAACAGCAAACCCTACAATTCCCTTCTCCTCCAGAACCGCTTTCAGGATAATCAAACTTCCCTCTGCCAACTCTGGTTTATTAAAAATATTTCCCCAGAACCCTTCGTAATAACCAGAATCCCGCGTTGCCCGCGCATATTCTGGATGTATACCAACATCAGTAGCAAATCTTGCACGCTCGTGCAGACGATACAGATTCATACGGTCCTGTTCTTTTGCAATTTCAATCATTTGATCTCCCTCTTTATAATTGTTATTAAGCCGCCAATTGAAGTAAATCCGGTTCATGCTGAATGTCCGTTTCACGACATTTCACCATTAAAAGTTGTGGATATTGCAGAGGATTAACCTCGCCAAATGGTTTGGCCAAGGCGGCAACTTTATAGCCCGCTTCCATCAATTTAACCAGCGTTCCTGTTTGTCCGAGTGGGATAATTTCAACGGCCAAAACACCTTCTTCCCCACATAAATCAACGGCCGAACAAACCGGAAGACGATGCGTCTGATTTTTAAAAATACAAACCTCTACGGATTTACCTGACGGAACCGCACACCCTCCCGTTATATCAAACACATCCACCAACGCTACCTCTGTCATCCGTTATCTCCTCATTCTATTGAGAGTTTTATGTATTGTGCTTTCATTGAAAGAAGCACTGGTGAATGATAAAAGCATTTATTGCTTATTTTCCAATTGTAATTTTCTATTAAATCATGCAAAATTTGCATCATGGAATTAGCTTGGATAGATGATTTTTTAACTCTGGAGCATGTGAGAAATTTCACCGCGGCCGCCAGAACACGCCATACTACCCAACCGGCCTTTAGTCGTCGGATTGCTAATATGGAACAATGGCTCGGCAGTCCTTTATTTTTACGAGAAACACGTCCCGTCAAATTGACAAAAGCCGGTGAAGAGTTTCTTCCCCGCGCACGACGTATTCGCGAAGAAATTATGGATGCCCGCCGCATTATCAAAAGCAGCGCGTCGCAGTTGACAAACGCACTGCGGATTTATACCACGAATACAATTGCCATCGGGTTATTGCCGCAATGGCTGCGAGAAAATCACCCGCAAAATTACACGCTGGTCGTCTCCAGTGTTTCCGCATGCAAGAGCGCGTTTCAGGATGGAAAATGCGACCTCGCCATTTTTCCGGTTTTTTCGGAAGCCGAGCAACAGTCCCTCCCCGCCTCCCGCGTCATTACCACGGACCGGATGATCCTGACGGTTCACATTCAATTAAAAAAACGCATTATACACATGGACGGAATGCTTTCCGGACCGCTCATGATTTACACGCCCGGAACGGCCTACGCTCCATTTCTGGCGCAAAATTTAGCCCGCATTCCTTTAACCCTGACGGGTCAGCCTGTATGTGAAAGTGCCTCTGCCGAAGCGTTGCTGGCGCAGGTTAAAGCCGGAATCGGGGCAGCCTGGATACCTGAAAGCCTGCTGAGGGCCGATCGCACCACCCTGCACACTTACAAAGATCTTGGCTTTCCATACCGGATTATTGCACTTGAGAATCAGACCGCTCAAGCCGCCAGCACCCGCAAGCTGTCATCACAATCGCGTGAGATCTGACGGCAGAGATCTTCCAGCGAGTTAAATTTTGCCTCTCCCCGCAACCGTCTGACCGGCTTTACCCGCAAAATTTTTCCATAGATATCGCGGTCAAATCCTTCAAGGATATGCGCCTCGACCTGCCCGACCTTAATTTCAAACATCGGACGAATGCCGATATTCGTCGCCGACGGCCACCACCGGTCCTCCCCTTCAATTTGCGCGAGGCAGGCATAAACACCATAGGCGGGGTGAAGAGCCTCTCCGAGCGCGATATTTGCTGTCGGGTAGCCCAGTTCCCGCCCCCGCTGGTCACCGCGCACGACTTCTCCCCACACTTCCCAGTCCCAGCCAAGAATTTGATTGGCCTCCTCAAGACGCCCTTGCCGCAAGGCCTGCCGAACCGCGCTTGACGCATATTTTTCGCCATGAGACAGCGCCTGCCCTTTGGGAGCCACCGCCGTCACCTCCAGCCCCGCCGCACGTAACGTGTCGATTGTTCCTTTGCGCAACTGACCAAAACAAAAATCTTCCCCCACAACGATATGTGCTGCCTCCAACCCCTGTTGCAGGATCATCCGGACAAACTCTTCGGCACTCCGGCTGGCAAAAGCCCAGTCGAACGTCAACGCAACCAGATAATCGACGCCAAATTCCCGCAGTTTTTGCTGCTTTAGTGGAAAAGGTGTAATCCGGAAAGGAGGATCGTCTGGACGGAACAACTTGCGCGGATGTGGTTCGAAAGTTAACACAACCAGAGGCAGTACCTGTGCCCGAGCAACCTCTTTGGCAACGGCGAGCAAGGCCTGATGTCCTTTATGCACACCATCAAAGTTGCCGATTGCAACGATGCCGCCACGCGCCACGGCAGGAATCTGATCCAGTTGCGTCAATACTTTCATAAGGAAATAAGTCCGTCCTATTGCATATCCAGATCGGACATAATATCGGCAATCGCTGGTTTTTCAAGTGCTTTTGCGTGTCCGCCGTCTTTGGCCAGAATGGTAGATTGATCGGGCATATATTGGATCTGCATCCGGCAATAAATGCTATCAATTTTGAAAGAGCTCACAGCATCCGCACTGATCGTATTGCGGCATTTTTGCGTGACTGTGAAATCATAGGCCTGCCCGCTATACGGCTCGGTCATCCGCCCTCTCGCGGTACCACTATCAAACAGAATGGCAGACCCTCCACCATATTGAGGAGAAAACTTATCCAGATGGTATGTCATGGAAAAGCTGTTTTTATCCAGAGCACCGGCGTTTCCGATCAGGTCAACAAACGGATCCCGGTTGAAATAGGCTTTCTGCGGCGGCAGCGCCGCCACATTGGGTAACTGCAAATCAAATTCCAGCAAAATGATGGTATCCTTATGCGTCAGATCCCGCACAGCCTCTTTCAGATCAGAAATCCGTCCCTCGGCAATCAACCCCTGATACGTTTTCAATTTATCCTGAAAAATCCGCTCCACGTCTTTTCTGTTCAGAACGTCCCTCGCCTGCGCAGCCAAACCTCCCGCGCAGAGACAAAACAGAAAAATACCAGCAACAGGCACCCTTTTTATCTTTATCAGCTTCCCTATATGCATCCCTTATCAAAGCACAAAGAGCCGCCAAAAGACAAGTTTTCTTTGTGGATTTCCGTTGTATTTCCGGCGGTTTATGGTACACAGGGACTATGATAAAACTGTTTAATTCCGCCACGCGCCAGATTGAACCCTTCATCCCGATCCATGGCAACAAGGTGGGACTCTATGCCTGCGGTCCGACAGTTTATAACTACGCCCACATCGGAAATATGCGCGCCTATCTTTTCGAAGACACCCTGCAACGCACCCTGCGCCATTGCGGCTATGACGTGACCTTTGTCATGAACATTACCGATGTCGGGCACCTGCAATCCGATGCCGATGAAGGCGACGATAAAATGGCCCTCGCCGCCAAACGCGAACAGAAATCACCATGGGATATCGCCCGCTTTTATGAGGAGGCGTTCTTCCGCCACACAAAAATGCTGAATATCCAGCGCCCGGATATCGTCGCCCGCGCCACCGAACATATCCCGGAGATGATTGCAATGGTCAAAACCCTGCAAGACAAAGGATATGCCTACGAATCTGAAGGAAACGTCTATTTTGACGTGGCAAAATTTCCCGATTACGCCGCTTTTGCCCGCTTGAAGATGAATGACCAGCAGGCGACCGGGCGCGTGGAATTCGATAGCCGCAAACAAAATCAGGCGGACTTTGCCCTGTGGTTCTCCCAATCCAAATTCCCCAACCAGATTATGAAGTGGGACTCACCCTGGGGTGAAGGCTTCCCCGGCTGGCATATTGAATGCTCCGCCATGGCCAGCAAATATCTGGGAGAGCATATTGATATTCACTGCGGCGGAATCGACCACATCCCCGTTCATCACACCAATGAAATTGCCCAGGCTGAATGTTGCTTCGATCATAAATGGGTCAATGTCTGGATGCACGGCGCGTTCCTGACGGTCGATGATGGTAAAATGTCCAAATCCAAAGGGGATTTTCTGACCGTGGATAAACTTCGCGCCGATGGCTTTCACCCGCTGGCGTACCGCTATTTTATCCTCAGTGCCCACTACCGGAACGAACTGCGCTTCGATTATGACATCCTGACCGCCGCGCAGAAAGCTTATCAGGGGCTGTATGAAAAAGTGCAGGAATGGCAAGTCGCACCGGAAGCCCCGACAAATAGTCCCGCAACCCAAAGCTATGCAGACGAATTCTGGGCGGCTCTGAGGGAGGATCTACATACCCCAACCGCTTTAACCGTCGTCTGGAAAGTTGTAAAGGATGAAACCCTGTCCACGGGGGACAAGCTGGCTTTATTAACGGAGTTCGATACACTTCTGGGGCTGCGCCTGACTCCGGAAGTGATCCCGCTTTCCTCCGCCGAAGAAACCCTGATTACAGAGCGCGGACAGGCCCGTACCGATAAAAACTGGGCCGAGTCCGACCGCCTGCGGGACCTTCTGCTGAAAGAGCATAATATTCAGGTCAAGGACACCGCCAGAGGCATGATCTGGGTACGTGTTCTACCCCCGATTGAGGGGGAGAGCTGACTCCCCCTGCCCTCCTTCAAAAACTTTCCGCTTTCATTGCCATCAGCGGAGCGGCACCAGCCAGAACCATCTTGAAACGAGCGTCAGCTTCCGGCAACATCCGGGCAAAGAAGAACCTCGCTATATGTAGCTTTTCTTCGTAAAAATCCTTATTTCCTGTTCCCTCCGCCAGTTTTTCCTGCGCCACACCAGCCATTTTTGCCCACATATAAGCCATCGCGACCAGCGCAAATTGCCGTAGATAATCAACCGAAGCCGCGGCGGCTTCCTCCGGGTCCTTCAGCCCGCGTTGCGCAATCAGGGCCGTGGATTGCTGTAACTTGCCAAACGCTTTGGCCAACGGAAATATGAATTCCTGCAAAGATGCATTCATCTGATTTTCTTCGATAAATGCCATCACCGGATGGAAAAATTGCCGGAGCAGACGACCATACCCCAGCGACATTTTTCGCCCGACCAGATCCAGCGCCTGTATCCCGTTCGTCCCCTCATAGATCATCGCGATACGAGCATCCCGCGCATATTGCTCAATCCCATGCTCACGAATAAATCCCGCGCCGCCATAGACCTGAATCGCTTCATTGGCAATCTCAGATCCCATATCGGTCAGATAGGCTTTCAGGATCGGAGTCATCAGCGCCACCAGATCATCTGCCTCGGCCCGCGTTGTTTTATCCGGATGTTTATTTGCCAGATCCAGTGTCACGCCGGCCCAGTAGGCCAGCGCCCGCGCCCCTTCGCAAAAAGCTTTTGATTTCAGCAACATACGACGAATATCCGGATGAACGATAATCGGATCAGCGGGCTTATCAGGCGCTTTGATCCCGGAGAGCGAGCGCATTTGTAGACGATCCTTGGCATAAGCCACCGCATTCTGGCAGGCAACCTCCGCAATTCCCAATCCCTGCATGGCCACCCCCAACCGCGCCGCATTCATCATGGTGAACATGGCTTTAAGGCCTTTATGAGGCTCTCCCAATAACCAACCGACCGCATTTTCATACACCATCACGCAGGTTGCATTGGCATGAATTCCCATTTTTTCCTCAATCGACGCACAGAACACTCCGTCATTTCGTGCCCCGGTTTCCGGCAGAAACTTCGGAACGATAAACAGGGAAATTCCCTTCACGCCCTCCGGTGCATCCGGCAGACGCGCCAGTACCAGATGAACAATATTTTCCGTCAGGTCATGTTCTCCGGCAGAAATAAAAATCTTTTGACCGCTCACCGCATAAGATCCGTCTTTATTGGGGATGGCTTTGGTTTTGATAAGCCCCAGATCCGTCCCGCAATGCGGCTCCGTCAGGTTCATAGTGCCGGACCAGCTTCCGTCGGCAAGGTGAGGCAAATAGGTTTGTTTTTGAACGTCTGTCCCAAAATGGGAAATAGCTTCATACGCTCCCTGCGACAGGCCGGGATACATACCAAATGACATGTTCGAAGAGGTTAACATCTCCTGCATAGAAGCATTCATCACAGCCGGAAGTCCCATACCGCCATATTCCGGATCGGCAGACACCCCGCACCATCCCCCCGTAGAAAACAGGGCATACGCCTCCTGAAAACCTTTTGGCGTACGGACCACACCCTTTTCAAAGGTACAGCCCTCATGATCGCCGGACATATTAAGAGGAAAAAGAACATCCTGACAAATCTTTGCCCCCTCCTCCAAAACCTGATCCATCAGGTCAGCGGAGGACGTCTCTTCATAGGCAGGAATATCAGACAAGGTTTTTTCAACGTCCAGCACCTCATGCAGAACAAAACGAATATCATCAAGGGGGACATTATATAGCGGCATAAACAACAGATCCTTAAATTAAAAAAATATATGTATCAATCTTCTTCCCGGTAAGTCGCCCGGATATTATCGGCGATGCGATCTTTATCCATCGACCTTATTTTTTTCAGCGCCCGCTCGAATTCGCTGTTTTCTTTTTGCAGCATATGCTCCCGAATACGAGCAAGCGTGTCCTCTCCCAGAGCAGCCGCAGCCTGACGGGCATTCGCCTGCGCTTGTTTGATAATTTCTTCACGAGAGGGTTTTTGCGGAGGTTGGAGCTTTTTCTTCCAGAACATAATTTCAGGATATCACAAAAATTGTTAATGCAAAGAAAGCAAGAGTTCCGTCTCGCAAAAAAATTCAGACCGAGGCTGTTTTTTGCGCGCCCTGTATAATTCTCAGGGTTTTTTCCGCAATTTTTTCAATATCCTCGGCGGCATCCGCATTCGGAGACCGGGTCAGAATCGGCGTTTGGTGACGAATGGAATCCTTAACCTTGGGGTCCTGACGGATAATTCCTGCCAAAGACGGAGAAAGTTTCAGAAAATTCTCACAGGCCTTGAGCAGGGTTTTATAGGTTCGCTCTCCCTCCGCCGGGCTGCTGGCCATATTGGCAACAATACTGACATTTTTAGATACGCCGGCAGCATTTCCAAGCTTAATGAACGCATAGGCGTCGGTCAAAGAGGTTGGTTCATCGGTTGTCACCAGCAGGGTATGCATCGCCGTTGCCGAAAACATACGGACCGTACGATCAACCCCGGCACCCAGATCAACGATCACAATATCATATGTCTCCGCCACTTCGATCAACTGATCACGCAACATGGCAAGCCGCTGGCTGGGAAGTGCAGAAAGAGACGCTTGCCCGCTGCGTCCGGCAATAATATCAAAGCCGCCGTCTTCATAAGTCTGAATAACCTTATCCAGACTCAACCGCCCGCGAATCACGTCATTCAGATCCCGGCGCGGCATCAGACCAAGCTGCACATCAACGTTGGCCAACCCCAGATCTCCGTCAAACAGAAGAACTTTCTTACCGGCTTTGGCCAGAGCATGAGAGAGAGAGATCGAAAACCATGTTTTACCGACACCACCTTTTCCACTGGCAACGGCAATAATGTTCCGCGACCGGCGGAATACGGGATTTCCCGGCCTGACATCATTCTTTTGTTGATCTTCGTGCGTGACCGAATCAGTCATA
Source organism: Rhodospirillales bacterium (assembly GCA_020638395.1). Taxonomy (GTDB): domain Bacteria; phylum Pseudomonadota; class Alphaproteobacteria; order Micavibrionales; family Micavibrionaceae; genus JACKIP01. The sequence goes on along the minus strand of JACKIP010000006.1, from coordinate 42,714 downwards.
ATGTGTTCTATTTTCTATGCTTTTTTCCTCTCTGTCGAGAGGGGTATTAACGATTTATTTACTTTTTTACCACAGGCATCAGTAATTCCGCGAGTCGCTCTGGCGTCAGGGGAATCAGACCATCCGCCACATTCGGAGTATAGGACGCATCTGCAAAAGACATGCCACCCTGATGCGCGGCCTCCAGCAGCCCTCCGATCCGGCGAGCGATATCCAGACGACTGGGCATAATCCAGCGCACGCCAAGCGCCGCGAACACGCGGGAAATCTCTCCCGACTCGGCGGCATCGCCCCCCGCGGGCATGACCAGCAGCGCTTCAATATTACTCATCGCCAGCATTTTAGCCGTCTGTTTCATAGACTGGGGATCAAACGGATTGATGCCGGCGGTATCAATATAAATTTGCTCAGCCCCCTTACTGTCCGCTTCCAGCAGGGCGACTTTCAACTCCTGCGGCGAACTCGCTTTCAGGAGCGGAACCTTCAGAATCTTGGTAAATGCCGCCAGTTGTTCAACGCCCCCGGCCCGAACCGTATCCGTGGTAATCAGGGCAACCTTGCGGCCGTTCATCACGGCGCGTGCCGCCAGCTTCGCAGCATTCAGAGTCTTTCCCGATCCCGGAGCGCCAAGCAGCATAATCGGTTTCTGATACGGTGTAAGAGGCAAAGAACGATAGCCAAAAATATGCTCCAGCGCCGCGATCAGCGCTGATTTCGGGTCCGTTGCCCCCAAAATAGTCGCACAGGAAATAATATGATCCGTGACATCTTCCGGAACATTATGCGTCAAAAGAACATCTGTGAGATGTTCGATAATCGCTTCATCTTCATCATCATTACCATCCTCATGTAACCAGTCGCCACCACCATCATCCGCGTGTTCCCCGAACAGATTCATCGGCTCCGGCAAGCTCGGCCTGTCCTCCGTATCCTGCTCGACCGCCGCCGTCAGACGGACTCCGCCGCCTTTTTCTTCCTTTGTGCCGATAATCACGGCATCCTCTCCCAGCATGTCTTTGACGAGTTGCATAGCCTCTTTCATGGTTGGTGCGTAAAACGACTTTAGTCGCATAATAAATTTAAACCCGACTCTTCTATTGATATTACCATAGTAACATAAAGGCTGTAGTTATTTTGTTCAATGGGGCGCGGCGCTTTTATCTATTTAAAGAATTTCCTGCCAGAAACAACATTTCTTCAAAAGATAAAAACACTCACAAAAAACAGAACACCACAAAAGAGAATGAGAGTTTATTCTGACAGCTCCGCACTTGCATCCAGGAGCGAGAAAAATATAGAACTCCCTTTCCCGACAGTGGAGAGGGCCCATATTTTCCCCTTGTGACTTTCGACAATCCGGCGGCACATAGCAAGACCAATCCCCGTTCCGGGATATTGCGTTGCCGTATGAAGACGGATAAATGGAGAAAATATTTTTTCAAGATACTCCTGCTCAATCCCAATCCCATTATCTTCAACAGATAAAATCCAGTGCATCCCGTCTTTTTTGGCTTTTATGTGGATTTGAGGCGGAATATCCTTGTTTCTGTATTTAATGGAATTCCCAATCAGATTTTGATACAGGCGCAACAACTGAACAGGATTTCCATTAACAACGGGCATTTCCGTATCAACCTGTATCTGAGCGCCCGTTTTCCGAATATCAAAATTTAAATTTTCCAAAGCCATATTAACGATCTCTGTCAAAGAAACCGGCTCACATCCCTGATATTCATTATCGATCCGTGAGTATTCCAGAAGATCTTTGATGAGCGCCCTCATACGCTTTGCCGCGTTTTGTGCATGTACAATAAATTCCAAAGATTGCTCACTGAGTTCTTTTTCACATTCTTCTCTGAAAATATCGGTTGATGTAATCACAATACGCAGAGGCTCCTGTAAATCATGAGCGGCCACAAATGCAAATCGCTCCAGCTCGGTATTTGAACGTAAAAGCTCCGCTTCCGCCTGCTTTTGTTTGGTGATATCACGCACTATGCCACTGAAAAAGCGCTCTCCTTCAACCCGCATCTCATTCACTCCCACATTTATGGGAATCGACGTACCGTCTTTCCTCAGCCCTTCGACCTCACGATCCATAGCAATCATGCCGGAGGCTTTATTATCTACGAGATAGTCTTCAATACGGCGCTTATATTTTTTTCGGTAATACGGAGGAAGAAGCATCGTAACCTTCTTTCCGATCACCTCATCCGCCGTGTACCCAAATATTTTTTCGCAGGCCCGGTTGTAGTTTTTGATGGTTCCGTGACTATCTGTAACAATCAACCCTTCAATCGTATGATCCAGTATGGATTTCAGGTAGTTCTCGCTACGCTCCAGCTTTCGATCAATGACGCGCTGCCAGAATACAAGAATTGCCACAAACCATATGGCCCCGATGGTCAACAAACGGTTAATCATATTTTCTTCCGTCATATAAACTTCGGGGAATAGCAGATAACGCAAAACAGCCAGAAGAGTTGCAATAATAGCAAATGTAAAGGCTGTCCGTGGAAGAATGAACCAGACACTACAAAAAACAAGTGGAATATAGACAATACTGGCAATGATTTCCGGGGGAGCGACCAGATCAACCTGCAATGCCAAGAAACATATAATGAACGGCACCCATAACGGAACTTTGAAGATTTGTTTACTCTGCGACGACCAGGATATCGCGAGCAATCCAAATCCTAAAGCTGCATTCGAAATAGCCGTATGGATAGACATCCGTGTGTCCGTCCCCCAGGCATAAGCTATCTCCACAGACTGTATATACCCTCCCAGAGCATGAGCCCCCAAAACAAAGACAACAAAGCCAATAACTTCAACCGTCGCCGTCACGATATCGCTTTGGCGCTTTCTATTAAGTCCCAGCAAAATTTCTGCAAACCCGATACATAAAAAAGCCAGAACCGTATTTGGGGCCGGACGCCCCGGATGTGCCGTTTCAGGATGGATGTAATCTTCCAGAAATAGCTGATCGATCGAAAAATCGAGGCCTGAGATATATTCCACCGCAATTATTGCGGAAAAGGCAAGTGTCACTCCTCCGAAAAAAAAGAGCCCCCGTGTTTTATTCAGAATCGCGCAAAACAGTCCCAGACCGCTCATCAGAAATAAAACAGCCGTCATGTGCTGCATATAAAAGATCCAGCCGTTATTTTGAATGAATTCAAGGTCTCTTTTGTGCCACAGAAAAATAACAGACACGCTGATGATCGTCACGATGACGGCCGCACACAAAGAAAGAAACCGAAGAATTTTATTATTGGACAAAAGAAAGCTTCTCAAATTAATTTCAATTATAGATAATAATACTATACCCGCCGTTCCCATGATGTATAGAGTGCATACATAACTATGATATTTTGTTTTTTTATTTGTATTTAGGGCACCATACTTCTACAATTCTTCTGATGAAATATCCCGTGAATATACTTTTAGTTGAAGACAACGAAGTTGATGCGGACATTGCATGCAGGGTTTTTGCTAAATCAAATATCGAAAACGAGATTTGCTCTGCCATAGACGGCGTAGAAGCTTTGGAAATCCTTAAAGGAAGCAGTGACAAAAAGGTGTCGCAACCCTGCATTCTTCTTATTGATATTAATCTTCCGCGTATGGATGGACTGACTTTTCTGGAACATGTCCGAAATGACAAGGATCTTTCCCGTAACGTTGTCTTTATGCTCACCACTTCCAGCCGCCCGCAGGACATGGACCGCGCCTATACCTTGAACGCGGCAGGCTACATTCTGAAAGATGATATTCTAAAACTGGGGGATCTGATGAAAGAATATCTTGATATCAGTAAATTCCCACCGGAATAAGCTGGATCATGCAGAATAACAAATCCCTTAAGAAGATATTTTCTCACACACTTCATCCTCCTGCAAAGGTTCAAAGCGAGTTTTAAACAGGTTGAAAGCATTCTCATCAATAAAGACTTCACCGTCCTTTTGCGCGGATGTTCGTGTCAAAACGCGAGATTTCAGGACCTCTTCCGGCGCGTCGAATGCCAGGAATTTATAAGGCTGTTGCATCTCTTCCGCCCAGGCCCGCGCTTCATCCCGTTCTTGTCGCGTCCAGAAACCAAAATCAAGAATAACAGAGCCGCCCTGATTTAAAATATGCGCCGCTACTTTTAGCATAACGGCTTCTATCCGGCTGTTATATTCTGCATATGAACCCGCGGGAGGATTAACGCCATACAAATCAACCATCCATTCATCGAGAGAAAAGCGCACAGCCATTCCCTCGGCTTCCAATTTTTTTGCATAGGTTGTTTTCCCGGAGCCACAAAACCCATGCAGGAAATAAATTTTTGTCATAACCATTTGCCTTTCCACCAGAAATTTGTTATCTTCCCCTCATTACTAGCAATAAGGATGTCCTATGAAAAGAGTTTATAAACTCGCCATCTAACAGGGGACGACGCCTTTATAGCTCAGTGAGACAAGGTGACACTTACCGGTGGCATGTGCTTCCCGCGCATGACTTCGAGTGGGGAACGTTCAATAGCAAGAACCCCACAAGCAGGAACCGGACGTAGCTGCGATGGCCAAGCAGTGAATTTGTCCCTCCCTTGTCAAGCCTGAAACCGGCCTCTTCTTTTTGGGCGGGTAAGAGTAAACGGAACCCTGCTCCTTGATTTTCAACCACGAAAACAAGGAGTCTCGGATGGCGAGAGAGTTAGAAAACACAGGGTTTGTCTGTGCACATTGTCACGCAAACATATCAGCATTAACAAACGGCAGTTACCGCAATCACTGTCCGGTTTGTTTGTATTCCCTGCACGTCGATATTAAACCCGGCGACAGAGCGAATGCGTGCCGCGCCTTGATGGCCCCGGCAGGGTTGACGCATAAATCCCAAAAGGGATGGCAAATCATTCACCGCTGCACGAAATGTGGGGGCATCTCCGCAAATAAAGTTGCAACCGACACGCAACAGCCGGATGATTGGGAATTGGTGGTGCGGTTATAGAGTTACACCCCGCCCCAGTCTTCGTCCCAAAGATCTGGTTTTTCGGCACGGAACTTTTGGACCAGCGCGATACATTCCGGGTCATCGAGGACAATCACCTCGACCCCGCGATCGCGCAAAAAGGCCACGTTTCCTTCGGAGTTCACGGTATCTCCGACCACCACGCGTCCGATATGGAACTGGGCAATGGTACCGGCACACATCATACACGGGCTAAGCGTCGTATACATGGTCGTGTTGCGGCGGGAGGGCATGCGCCCGGCCGCCCGCATCGCCGCCATTTCCCCATGGATAATCGGATTTCCTTCCTGAACCAGAGCATTGTGCCCCTCCCCCAGAATCTCCCCGGTGTCATTATCGACAAGCACCCCGCCAATGGGGCAGCCACCCTCATTATAGCCTTTCAAAGCCTGCTGATAGGCGCGCTTCATATAATAATCGTGATCGTGATACATCCTTCACCTATAGGAGAAAAACCGGCAGGGCTCAAGACTTACTTTTCACACCCGGTTGCGGAAGAACGCAGCATCCATTCCGCTTTTCGATGCACCGCCAACCGTTCCGCCAGCAGACCAATGGTAGCTTCGTCTTCCAGCTCTTTGGCAATTTTCAGAGCGGCTTCGATGCTGTTCATGACAAGCCCTTGATCAGCGGCCAGGTCTGACACCATCTGGCAGGCAGACGCGCTTTCGTCCCCGTCCTTAATACTGGTCAACTCCATATATTTCCGGAACGATCCCGGAGCTTTTTCACCCAGCATACGAATTGTTTCCGCAATGGCATCGACCGCCATGGCAAGCTCGGTATATTGAACCTCAAAGAAAGTGTGAAGCTCGACGAAACGCTTTCCTTCCACATTCCAGTGATAGTTATGAGTTTTCAGATACAGAGCGTAGCTATCCGCAAGAAGGACCTTCAAAGCCTGCGCCAGATTATGCTTGGTCATTTTTTTCTCTCCATTTTAAAAATTAAGACAAGATTAGAGCAAAGAACGTTTAGGGTGACTCAGGAGCAAGCGACGAAGCGTAGACATACCCACGTGAGGGGCACCGCGCCGCAACGAAAGTCACGCGAAACGTTCTTTGCTCTAATGTGGCTTTATTGACGGAAAAGTCAATCAATCGGCTGATGAAATAAATTGATGTTATTCATGGAATTTTTCCATGAGCCGCGCCCGAAACTCTTCAGAGGAGAAATCCTCGCTGGCGCCGATAATTTTTTCCCGCAAGGTAAGATCCGAGCCAATGACCAGCGTTTCCGGATAGCGCACCGTCTGGAAAACATCCTGAGAAATTTTTTTGTCCGGGTCGTGAATAATATGAACATTCGGCAAATTCAGACGCGCCCGCGATTCATCGTCCAGACGCGCTATAAACCGCTCGATATTCTCTGTGGAAGCATCCACCGATACCGCCAGAAATACCAGACGATCCGGCTCTTTTTCCGCCAGAGCCAACATTTGAGGAAATTCAATCACGCAGGGCACACACCAGGATGCCCAGAAATTTACAAGAATAATTTTCCCTTTAAAATCATACAGGTGAAATGTTTCCTTGCGGACGCTTGTCAGGAGAAGATCCGGCGCCAGCGGATAGGCTTCAACAGGCTGGATGGTTGACACCGGGACCTCCTGCACGGTTGGTCGGACAGGCTGGTTTAAAACATAGGTCACGGCAAGCGTACCAGCCACCACAAGGATCAACAGGAAAATATTCACACGCATGTTGCCACCCCGCTCAGATAGGATTTTCTTTTAATCACCGCTCCGCAAACCCCGACAAAAACCGCTTCCACGGTGCAGAACACCCCTAATCCCCAGGCAATCCCGCTGATAAATCCGTAGGAGTGCAGTCCTACACTCAGCAGATTAACCCCAAACCAGGCCAGCGCCACGATCACATTCAACAAGGCCACACTAACCAGAAATCCGGTTTCTTTCAGGTGCCCGGATATCTTTCCATGAACGACCCAGACCAGCCATAAAACAATCAGCAACGCGCCGTTTTCCTTGGGGTCCCATCCCCAGAACCGGCCCCAGGATTGATCTGCCCAGACCCCGCCTAGAATCGTTCCGACCGATGTCAACAACAAGGATATCAGCGCCGGGGCCCAGACCTTGCGCGTCAATCCGGAAACATCTTTCCCAAAGGCTTTCATCAGCAACGCGCCGTGCGCCAACATCGCCGTCAAGACGCACAGACCATACCCGGCAGTGATAACCGTCACATGCGTGGCCAGCCAGAAATTCGTATTTAACACCGCCACCAGAACCTGCAGCGTATCGCCGTCTTTGGCCAGATATCCGGATAAAAAGGAAAAGATCACCCCACTGACCGCCGCCAAAAACAACGGAAAGCTTTTGTTCTTCTGAAAAAGCGCAAAGACAAGCGCGGTCGCAACACAAATCAGGCTGACAAACAGCACCGACTCATACAGAGTGCTGACCGGCGGGCGCTCCAGAATCATAACGCGCATACATAACGCCGTTGCATGCAACCCCACCGCAGGAATTAACGCTCCCGCGGTAAGGTATCTCAAAACGGCAACCCGCGGGAAAGACAGAGCCGCCGCGCCGCACGCCGTCGCAATTCCAAAAAGAACAAAGCTGTAGAAAAGCAAATTCCACTGCTGGTAACGGGTTTCCAGCACCAGTCTGCGCGGTGAGACCCCACTATTTTTAAAAGACAATGCTTTCTGATAGGCCGCTTCTGTTGCGACCTGCCACGCCCTAGTATCCTGCGCCCGATACGCAACCGCCATATCTTTCCACAGATCCAGATATGCCGCACTTTCCGGCCCGCCCATGCCACTATTGATTAAAATCCACGGAGACAGCCACTCCTGCCCCTGATTCAAAGGCCATTCCGGCGGCATAATCCGGAAAAACGGCTCCGTATCTCCGCTTTGCTCGATCAGGGACAGCTGAAGGATAAAAAGCTTCAGATCATCACTAACCTGCTCTTCCGGCAGCGCCCGCACAAAGGTCGAGATTTTTTCTTCATATCGCTTCAGATCAAGATACGTATCCGCCTCAGAGGCTGGAATATCCAGCTCTGCACGCACGAATTCCGGCAACGGCATCCGCAACGGTAAAATAAAATGCAGAGATTTGACCAGATCCCGCAGATCACTGGCCGTTTCATAAAGTGTTATCAGAGCACGTTCGGTATGACTCCAGCTTTTATCATCCCGCGCCAGAATAGCGGCAATGGTTTTTTGCTCTTTTTGCAGTCCGGGCAACAAAACCGTCAGGGAAAAATGCTTTTCCTCCTCAGGCAGTCCCAATAAACTTTTGATCTCCGGATTACGGATGGTAAAAAGCGGCCGCTCCGCTGTGCGTGTGGGATCAAATAACGCTTCGGCAAGAAAATCAATCGCAGGCCGCCCCTGTACGGACGTTGTCCCCGTCAAACGCAGCGCCATATGTCGGGCAAAACTTTCCAGAGGCTTCACCCTCCCATCATGCTGCAACGGAATCATGGAAAAAACCTGCATATCCAGGGGGGTAGCCCTTGCGGCTGAACATGCCCCCGCCCCCACCAAAAATAGGATAAAAAACCCAATTAAAAGGAATTTATTCATATTTTGAGCGTCCTTTTCGAATAGCCAGATGAAGTAATAATCCGCAGGCAATCACAATGCTGGCAATATAGGGAAACAGCCAGCCGGTATTTTTAACCACCGCCAGAATGGTTGCCTCTCCGGCAGGGGTCTGCGCAAAAGACGATTGAAAAAACGTATATCCTTTATACCGCAAGGGATGATTCATACTGATGTGAGCGGGCCAGTGTGCCTCCCCATCCAGCACTTCAATATCCGAGCGGTACGCCTTGGCCATCATTGTTCCGGGATGAAAATCACGTTGAAAATCAATCAGACGGATCGTGAAAGGCAGCGGCCGCTCCTCCCGTTGCACCTGCAACCGGTAATCATCTTCCTTGACGGAGATATGAATGGCGTGAGGCGCGGCTTCGGTCGAGGCGTAAAACCCGTTTTCATCTTCCTCTGCCCCCTTCACATCAAAAGTAATCCCGGCCATATTAGCCTCATTCTGCGGATTAAGCGGACGGGCCGTCAGGGTAATCTTTTCAGCCAGTCCATGCTTGCCGGCCTTTTGATTCTCCGGGGTCGGGGCAAAACTGCAATTCTGGCAAACATTCCGGATATGAAGAGAAACCGGCGTATCCGGAAGAACGATGTGCTGCCCCTCAACCAGATCAGAAATTTCATAAGATGCGATTAACTGTTCATTTTTGAAAATATAAAACCCTTTTTTGTGATAGTCCTGAATCACCGACTTTTCCCATCCTTCGGGAATGGTCATATATCCTTCTTCTGCGGTCGTTGCCGTGAAAATTGCACCGATAAATAACAGCAGAATTCCGAAATGGGTCAGGATCACCCCGCTTTTGTACCAGCTCCAGGTGCTTTTAAAAATGAACTTGGCGCAGAGATTGATAAAAATCAAAGTAAGAGTCAGCGCTCCTCCGGGCAACGGAAGCGGCCCCCACCAGAAAACCCAGGAAGAAAAAAACAACTGCTCGGCTCGAAATAGCCCCAGATCGCGCTGCGCAACGGTTCCCACCACTAACAGAACCATCAGCCACGGCAGACAGAAGAACAAAATATCCGGACGCGCCAGCCGAATGCCAATTTTATGTAATTTTTTCAACACGGTAAGATTTAGTCGTTTTCGTCGATTTGTAAAATCTTTACGCTGTTTTTCTCAAAAATACCACAGCTTAAAACACGATTTTGGAAATATCCGGTATCCAGCCCGATCCGGTTTGATTTAATGTCGGGCTTTTTTGAAATACTATGACCATGAACAATACATTTCTCATGCGGCTGATCCCAGGATAAAAACGGCTCGCGAATAAACCGCAGATCTTTAGGGTCTTGCTGGTGAAGCGGAATATCGGGACGAATCCCCGCATGCACAAACACATAATCGCCAAATGTTACAATCGGCTCCAAAGAGCGGTAGAAATCCAGATGTTCCTTTGGAATGTACCGCAATAACGCCTGCTGCAAATTTTCTCTTTCCGCAGGCAGAACGAGGCGTTTATTAAAGGAAATCCCGTAACTTTCCGCCGTTTCAATTCCGCCAAACTCCAGCCAGCGCGCTGCTCCGTGAGGATCCTCAAGATAATCCAGCAGCCCCGCTTCGTGATTTCCCATCAGGAACCGGTGCTGGATAAGCCCGTCACTGCGTTTCAATCGCAGCAATTTTTCAATCAGCTGAGCACTGTCAGGTCCCCGGTCAATGTAATCTCCCAGGTAAATAACGATGTGCTGCAGATCCTCACGCTTACCAGCCTCCAGCTCCAGACGGGCATAGAGCATATTATGCGGCTCCAGATACCCGTGCAGATCCCCGATCGCGTACAGGACCGTTTGATCCGGCGCAAAATACATCCATTGAGAGGGAGTATAATCTTTCATGAGACCTTGGAAACTAGTTGAAAATGTCAAAAACAACAAGCCCTGATACGCAATAACTTTGCAAAGAAAGGTAAAATCATTTAAGCTCAAGGGAAAGTAAAAGTTTATTCAGAGAGTTTGCCGTGCTGCGAAATCGTGTTCTTTTTCTAGGTGTTTTGATGATGCTGACGGGGATTTTTTCCGGTGGCGTTCTGCTCCTCTCCAAATCAGGGATGGCAGAAACTTATACGGTCAAAAAAGGCATCCTGAGTGAAATTGTATTTTCCAGCCTGACGAATGACAAAGCCGCCCTGTATAAAGGCCGGGAACTATACAATAATTACTGGGCACAATACGGGATTGACCCTGCCGATGAAGAAAATGTGCCGGAATTTGCCCGCTACGTGGCTCTGAAAAAAGGAGCCTCCGAAAAAAGATTTATTGCCTATCTCAGAAAAACGGAATTAGGCGGCGAATGCGCGCTGCTCGGATGTGAGATTAGTTTTTTTGAAAATACCAGCGGAAACCAGTGGCGTCTGGTTGCAAGCATTTCCACCTACCATGTCTGGGTCAGCAACCAGACAACACAGGGGTATTACGATCTATATTCCCTCGCCAGTTTTATTGACCCCACAGAAGTTCCAAAACAACACGAACGGCAAATTCCGTTCATATGGACGGGAAGCCAGTACGAATCCATAGAGCAGCTCAATAATTCCGGAGGCGCTCAGGGTGAGAAGTAAGACGTTTTTTTCTTTTGGGCAGAAAGTCCCAAACACCATGCCGGCCTCGCGTCGCGCCATCTGGGTTCTGGGACTTTGCCTGTGTCTGTCGCTCTTGTTCTGTTCAAAAGAAGTCCGGGCAGCGAGTGAGTGCGACCCGGCCCCAGCCATTGAAGGTGTCTTTAATTGCGAGTCTTTCTCCTATGGAAAACAGGCATGTGTGTCCGATACCTATATCGGCTCGGTTGCCTCGACAGAAAGTGGAGGAGATTACCAGTGTAAACATAAAGTAAGCAGCGCTCTTGGAAAATATCAGTTTCTGACGGCGACTCGTGCTGATATCTGCAAAAGGACTTCCCTTCCCTGTGTGGGGCCGGGTGATTTTGCCCATTGCCCGGCATTGCAGGATGCTTATTTTCAGGAGCTGAACCGTCTGAACTATGCCCAGTTAAAAAGCTGCGGGGCGTTCGATCAATTGGGGAAAAGCATAAAGGGCGTAGTTGTTACGCAATCCGGATTACTGGCGGCAGCCCATCTGGGAGGGGCGGGCGGAGCCTGTAAATGGGTCAATACCGACGGAGCTTACGATAAGGGTGATGGTCACACCTCTTTGACAAGCTATGCCAGACGGCACGCCGGAATCCCGATGATTGATGGCCCCTGCCCTCCGATCGGGCCAAATTACACGCCACCTCCCAAAGCAACCGCCTGCGCAGCGAAAGGAAACTGTGACGGGGCCAAGAAACCAACCGGATCACCAACAGCCCCCCCTATTGATACAACACATCCTCCGGTCGATCATGACATCGACGAGATCAATGATGCATACCGTCGCTGCCTTGATTTTTGCGATAACCATCCGCCCACAAGTACCAGGAACAGTTACTATCGCAACTGCTCCTATCCGCCGGGATCTAATTATGCGGCCTATACGGGATGCTGCGTGGCACCTTGGGGAGTCAACCACAATCCGTGTTTTATTATGGGAGGTGGCGGATAAGTGATCGCATGGGCAGCTGATTGCCGCAATTTCTCTTGCGAACACAACCAGCAAAAAGCTGGCAACAAAAAAGCCGGGGTCACCCCCCGGCTTTTTTAAGTCTGTCTTATCCGAATCCGAAAGCGGTTACGCCGCAACTTTCTCCATAGCAGCCGTCAGATCTTTAACTGCAGCAACGGAGTTATCAAACATCTTTTGTTCCTCCGGACTCAATTTAATTTCGATGATTTTTTCAACGCCGTTTTTCCCGATCACCACCGGTACCCCGATATACAGGCCATTGACGCCATACTGACCGGAAAGCTTTGCCGCGCAGGGCAGAACGCGTTTCTTATCCTTCAGATAGCTTTCCGCCATGGCAATGGCCGAAGACGCCGGGGCATAATAGGCTGAACCGTTTTTCAGCAGAGCCACAATTTCGCCGCCACCATTCCGGGTGCGATCGACGATAGCATCAATTTTTTCCTGAGTGCTCCATCCCATCGCCACCAGATCCGGCAACGGAATCCCGGCAACGGTTGAATAACGCACGAGCGGCACCATCGAATCCCCGTGTCCGCCCAGAACAAAGGCGCTGACATCTTCGACAGATACGCCAAATTCTTCGGCAAGGAAATAACGGAAACGGGCAGAATCCAGAACGCCGGCCATCCCGACAACTTTTTTCGGATCAAATCCGGTGGCCCGTTGCATGACTTCAACCATCACGTCCAGCGGGTTTGTAATCACAATCACAAAGGCGCCCGGTGCATATTTTTTGATGTTCTCGCCGACGGTTTTAATGATACCGGTATTGATTCCGATCAGATCATCGCGGCTCATCCCGGGTTTACGAGGAATGCCGGCTGTGACGATAATGACGTCAGATCCTTCCAGAACGCTGTACTCATTCGACCCGGTGTAATGACAATCAAACCCTTCGACCGGTGAGGATTCCGCCAGATCGAGCCCTTTTCCCTGTGGAGTACCTTCCGCAATATCCACCAGCGCAACATCTCCCAGCTCTTTCAAGCCTGCCAGATGCGCCAGAGTGCCGCCGATCATGCCAGCCCCCACCATTCCAATTTTTGCCCGTGCCATTTAAAAAACTCCTTCACTGAAAATTATACCGCTTCACCGCGGATCATAATTAGAATAGCGCTCCCGTTTGCCTTCGACAATCGGGGAATACAAAAATAGGGTATTATTCGTGAAAAGCCCGCAGCTCATCGGCAACCAAAAACGCCAGCTCCAGAGATTGATTGGCGTTCAGGCGCGGATCGCAGGCCGTGTGGTAGCGGCTGGCAAGATCTCCGTCCGACAGCTTATCCGCCCCGCCCGTACACTCTGTCACGTCCTGCCCCGTCATCTCAAAATGAACGCCGCCGGGCCAGGTTCCTTCGCTTTTATGCACGGTAAAGAACTCGCGCACCTCGGACAAAATATTATCAAACTGGCGGGTTTTATAACCGCTGGAAGAAGTTTCCGTATTTCCATGCATGGGGTCGCATGACCAGACGACATGGCGGCCTTCTTCTTTTACACGGCGGATAAGAGGCGTCAGTTTTTCAGAGACATTCCCCGCCCCCATGCGGGAAATCAGGGTCAGGCGGCCCGGCTCATTGTCCGGATTCAGCACATCAATCAGCCGAATCAGCTCATCCGGATGCAGAGCCGGAGAACATTTTAGCCCCAGCGGATTTTTAATCCCGCGCACAAATTCAATCTGCGCATTTTCTGCCTGATGCGTACGCGCCCCAATCCAGAGCAGATGCCCGGACGTGTCATACCACTCCCCGGTCAAGGAATCCGTGCGGGTCAGCCCCTCCTCATATGGCATCAGCAACGCCTCATGCGAGGTATAAAACTCCGTCTCACGAATCGCCGGAACCGTTTCCGAGGTAATTCCGCACGCTTCCATAAATTTCAGAGCTTCTTCAATGCGATGCGCCATATCTTCAAAACGCTGGGACATGGGAGAATCTTTGACGAAATTCAAATTCCATTTATGAATTTTATGCAAATCCGCATATCCGCCCTGCGCGAATGCCCGTAACAGGTTCAAGGTCGCCGCCGCCTGATGATACGCATCCAGCATTCGGTTCGGGTCCGGAACACGGGCCGATTCGGTAAAGTCCAGATCATTGATAATATCTCCCCGATAGGACGGAAGACTGACTCCCTCCTTTGTTTCCGTGTCGCTGCTGCGCGGTTTGGCAAATTGCCCGGCAACCCGCCCAACCTTGACCACGGGCATCCCGCCACCAAACGTCAAAACCACTGCCATTTGCAGCATCACCCGAAATGTATCCCGAATTTTAATCGCACTGAATTCTGCAAAACTCTCGGCACAGTCCCCACCTTGCAACAGAAACGCCTTTCCTTCGGAAACACTTGCCAACCGTTTTTTCAGTGTAGCCGCCTCCCCGGCAAAAACCAGCGGCGGCATTTTCGCCAGCTTCGCTTCGGCCTGTTGCAGAGCAACCTGATCCGGATAGTTCGGTAATTGCAGGGCTGGCTTGCGTCGCCAGCTATCGGGAGTCCACTGTGTCATATCTATGATTTAGCGCAAAATGAGAGAGAGGGAAAGAAAGACTTGCATTCCGGAGCTTTCTTTTTCGCCCGGACCGTGAGCAGAACTTTATGCCTTATAAGGCGTAACACGAAGAACCCGTGTTAAGGTCAAGTTTTTGTACGGTTTTTCCGTCATCACACGTCCGCGAGCAATTCAGATCGTCGCCAAAAAAGCCTCAATCTGCGCCGGGGTTTCAATCGACACTGTTGCCAGATCTTTATCTATCCGCCGCGCCAGACCGGATAACACTTTCCCCGCACCCAGCTCGACCAGTTCCGTACAACCGCAATCCTTCATGTACAGCACCGACTCTCGCCAGCGCACCGTTCCGGTGACCTGTCTGACGAGCAGGTCACGGATTTCTTCCGGATTATCCGTCTCCCGCGCAATCACATTGGCAATTAACGGAACCGCCGGCGCTTTCATATCCACATCAGCCAAAGCGTCCTTCATTTCCGCCGCCGCCGGAGCCATCAGGCGCGAATGAAACGGTGCAGACACCGGCAACTCGACTGCCCGCTTGGCTCCACGCTCGGTTGCCAGAACAATCGCCGCCGCGACCGCTGCTTTATGCCCGCTAATGACAACCTGCCCCACAGAATTATCATTGGCGGCCTCGCACATTTCACCATCAGAAATTTCAGCGGTTATTTTCTGAACATCTTCAAAATCCAGCCCCAAAATCGCAGCCATCGCCCCTTGCCCGACCGGAACGGCCCGCTGCATTGCCTGCCCACGCAACTTTAAGAGCCTCGCCGTATCGGCAAGGGTAAACGTCCCCGCCATTGCCAATGCGGAATATTCCCCCAAAGAATGCCCGGCCACAAAGGATGCCAGTTGTGGAAGCGTCCGCCCACTTTGTGTTTCCAGAACACGCCAGACTGCCACAGACACCGCCATCAGCGCCGGCTGGGTGTTTTCCGTCAGATTTAGGTCCTGCTCCTGACCATTCCAGATCAGATCGGAGAGTTTTTGTGACAACACGTCATCGACTTCCCGAAAAACCTCTCTGGCTTCCGGAAAGGCCTCGGCGAGATCTTTTCCCATCCCGATAAACTGGGATCCCTGTCCAGGGCATGTCAAAACCTTACTCATACGGCGTCCTTTTCTATCACTTTATACACTATTCAGGCTGTACCTTAATTCCATCCGGCAGAAAGTCAATCAGGAGGATTTAGTCCGGGCTAAAAAAACCGGTTGCATACAATTGGGAACAATGTTATAAATAAGTAATTCCAAAAGATATTAAATTACAAAAAAAGAGTATGTCTTTTTTATAGGAGAGGTTTCGATTGTAATCAGAGGGCGGTGTGAACCTAAAAAATAAAACTAAAGAAAGGGGTTTACCATGACGACTTATTACAAAACGACTCAAATCGAGGAAACATCCGGCACCTCAACGACGAGTGTAAAATATTCTCACCTAGAGCGCCTGCTGGGAGAAACCGAGGAAGCCTATAATAATTATCTGCAAAATGACGGTCATATGAACGGGGATTTTGCTGATTTTGCCCTGCAGTCCATCAACTGTTTCCAAAGAGCATTGCGCAATCCTTACCTGACAAAGGAAGATCTTGCCTGGGCCCTGAGAAAATGTGATCGACTGAAACCCGCCGCAGAACAAGCGGGCGTACCGTGGACGATTCTGGCTGCAGCCTGTTTGTCAGGCCGGAATAACCTGTTCAGCGCCAATCAGCATTAGAGCAAAGAGCGTTTAGGGTGACGCAAGCGACGTGCGCATCCATTGCGGGAACGATGGAAACGATAAATTTCAAACCGCAAAGTAAAACAAAGTTCTTTCATCGTCATCACACGCCTTGTGCGTGTGATCCATAAGAGCGTTATATAAGAACGAAGTTACGAAGGAACGAAGTACTCGAAAAAAACCTTCGTATCTTCGTAACTTCGTGTTTAAAAATGTTT
Source organism: Rhodospirillales bacterium (assembly GCA_020638395.1). Lineage (GTDB taxonomy): Bacteria > Pseudomonadota > Alphaproteobacteria > Micavibrionales > Micavibrionaceae > JACKIP01. The sequence goes on along the minus strand of JACKIP010000006.1, from coordinate 26,099 downwards.
AAACCGCAGAGGCGCAGAGGATATGGAATTCCTCTTTCTCAAACCGTCATTGCCCGAATTTTCGTAGAAAATTATAGGGTAATCCACTGATACAGCCCGTACTGTGTAAAAGTAATCATGCACTAAAATCTTCGTCATTACACGTTTCACCATCAGGTGAATACGTGTAATCCACGAGCGAATATGGATCACGCGTATTTTGCTCCGCAAAAACGTGTGATGACGATGAAAGAACCTTGTCTTACTTTGCGGTTCGAAATACACAGAAGGCTCTGCATTAAAAACAGCACTGAACCTGATGACGTCCGCGGTTTCTGTGCTAAAGTGATGTCATGCGAATCCGACATCTGCCAGAAACCCTGATTAACCAGATCGCGGCCGGCGAGGTCATTGAACGCCCCGCTGCCGTGATAAAAGAGCTGGTTGAGAATTCTCTGGATGCAGGGGCAACACAGATTGATATTGATATTCAGGATGGCGGCAAATCCTATATGAGCGTCAGCGATAACGGCTATGGGATGAGCGCCGAAGAACTGGTTTACTGCCTTGACCGCCATGCGACGTCAAAACTTCCCGATGATGACCTCCTGAATATCCGTCATCTGGGGTTTCGCGGAGAAGCGCTTCCCTCTATCGCATCCGTCAGCCGCATGCTTATCAAAAGCAAATCCCGCGAAACAGGTGAGGCCTGGTCTATTTCGGCCGAAGGGGGGAAAAAAGGCATTCCCGTCCCGGATAATCATCCTCAGGGCACAAAAATAGAAATCCGCGATTTATTTTTCGCAACCCCGGCAAGGCTTAAATTCCTAAAAACAGACCGCAGCGAAAGCACCGCCATCAAGGATATCGTCCTAAGACTGGCGATGGCAGCGCCAGAGGTCGGGCTCACCCTGAATCTTGATGGGAAAAAAATCCTAAACATGCCCCCATCTGCTCTGGCAGAGCGACTGGGGCGGTTGCTGGGGCGCGATTTTCCCGAAAATGCCATGACAATCGAAGCGCTGCGCGAAGATTTACAAATAACCGGGCTGGCGTCTCTGCCAACCTATAATAAGGGGAATGGGCTGGCGCAATATCTGTTTGTCAATGGGCGCGCCGTCCGCGACCGCCTGCTGCTCGGCGCGTTAAAAGGGGCCTATAGCGACGTTCTGGCCCGCGACCGCTATCCGGTTGTCGCCCTGTTTATCACCCTTCCCGCCGAAGACGTCGATGTCAACGTTCACCCGGCGAAAGCGGAGGTGCGGTTCCGCGATGCCGTTCGAATTCGCGGCACGCTGGTCAGTGCCATTCGTCATGCGCTGCAAGAACAGGCTGGCCGCAGCGCCGGCAGCACAGGCACGCAAACGCTCGTCAAACTTGCCGCCTCCTCTCCGCAGCCTTTTGCTCCACATAAGGAATTTATACCCACATCCGCCAGTCAGCTATATTCCGGCATGTCTGCACTTAAAATCAAAGAGTTATCAGAGTCAGCGCAAGCTTTTTATCAACCTCTTTTTACCCCAACACCCTCTGCCAGAAGCGAGCCCTTTCCGACTATCGCAGTCGCAGAACCGTCCACCACCACACACCCGCTCGGCGCGGCACGGGCGCAACTTCATGAAAATTACATCATTGCCCAGACCGAAGACGGCATCGTCCTTGTAGATCAGCATGCAGCGCATGAACGGCTGGTTTATGAGCGGTTGAAGGCACAACAACAGGAAACCGGCATTACGGCCCAGGGCCTCCTGACCCCTGAAATTGTCGAGCTGGACGATCTGCGCATCGGCGACCTTCTGCAACATACGGAAATACTGAAAGAATATGGATTGGACATAGAACCATTTGGTCCGGGGGCCGTCGCCGTTTCTTCCGTCCCTGCCCTGCTCGGAGCAACAATCAATATTCGCCAGTTAATTCATGATTTAATGGACGAGCTGGAGGAGCACGGCACTGTACAAACGCTGGAAGAGCGTCTTCTTGCCGTCCTGTCCCGCCGCGCCTGCCACGGCTCGATTCGCTCCGGGCGAGCCATGACTCCCGAAGAAATGAATCACCTTCTGCGCGAGATGGAACGCACGCCGCTTTCCGGTCAATGCAACCACGGCCGCCCGACTTACATCGAACTTAGCCTGAAAGATATTGAAAAGCTTTTTATGCGACGTTAGTTTTGCTATAGTCATTCCATGAAAGACACGATGACTGCTGCCCAGAACATTTCCAGCCTGACCTGTCCGCAACCGGTCAAGGAGGCTCTTATCCGCCTGCCCTACCGGGTGGGGCTGTGGCTAAGCCAAAGCGACCAGACCGGAGGAGACAGCTCCGACGAGCAGGAACTCTACGCTCTGGAAAATGTAATCCTGTCTTACGGCGAAGATGTCTGCAAATCAGAATTTACTCAAAGCGTGATGGAACAAACGGTCAAAGGGTATGAAATCTGGGATACCTGGCGTGACAATATCGAAAATGTTCCCCGCGAATGCGAAACGATTCTGTATGAAATTGCCAATACAGTCGATCCCAAGCATTTACGTGACTTTAAATCCAGTCTGCTGGAAATTGCAGAGACCGTAGCCCTCGCTTATCGGGAAACAGCTGAGAATGAAAGCTTTTTGAACAATGTCTACATTCAGGTCCGGATTCTGCAAAAAAAGTGGGACGCCTTCATAAAGAAATACGATTTTTCCCTCGATCACGCCCTGAATATCAGCCCGGCGGAAGAAGAGGCCCTGAAACGCCTAAAAGGCACCTTGCGTATTTAACCAGAGCAAAGACCCCTTTGGACTTCCATGGAGGTTCACCTCATAAAAAAACGCCGGCTTTCCGGCGTTTTTTTAATTCTGAAACAGCAAGCGTTCGTATTACGCAGCAACAGAATCAGATGCTTTTTTCATCGCTTTTGTCATCTGGCAGCTAATCGGCTCCATGCAATCCATTGCGGCTTTCATGGTTTGCTCTGACATTTTCGACATATTCATCATCATGTCGTTAAAGCTTTCCTGAGAGGCGCTTTGCAGCGTTTCACTCATCTCATTGATTGTTTTTTTGCTGAGCATTTCTTTCATAATTTTTGCCTGTTTTTCTGCCATAGACTGCATCATAGTCATGTAGGACGACATGCAATTCTGACTGTTTTTTGCCAGAATGCTGGCAGATTCCTGACAGGCCTCCATCACTTCCTTGCTCATATTTGCGGCATTCTGAGACATTTTCTCAAAGTTTTTTGTGTTATTCATGTTCATATTCATCATACTCTCCTTGGGCTGTATTGGGGTTAAAGGTTCCTTCTTGACGATACTCTGCTCTTTACTTCCGGTTCCGGCATCCTGCGACGCCTGAATCTTTTTTGGTTTCCTTTGCACCGAAACTGTGCGCTCGTCATCGGCTGTTCTGATTTTTTTAATCACCGCCGAAGTAGCTTTCGCCGCAGGCTTCTTTTTTTGTCGCTCCGCCATTTTCGATCCTGTTTAATATTATATTTATATAACTAGAGTAAGGTCTATAAAAAACAATATAGCAGAAAAATACCTCACTTTTTTTTGCACCGCAACAAAAAAATAGAATTTTGGAAATTTATCCACATGAAATATGGTCACACCCTCCGCTTTTCTGCTAAAATAAAAAGATGATTTGGCATCCTGAAATCAAAGATATCAGCAGGATTTTAACTGCATTTACACTGCTATTTTGCAGTTTTTTTTTGCTGCCTACACCGGCATGTGCCAACGATAAATATGCCTCTTTGGTGATGGATGCGGATACCGGAGAGATTCTGTCGCAAAGCTCTGCCGACAAGATGGTGCATCCGGCGTCTTTGACAAAAGTCATGACGTTGCTCATGGTGTTTGATGCCCTCGACCACGGTCGACTCAATCTGAATGACCGTCTGGTCATCTCCCGCAATGCCGCCAGCATGGTTCCAAGTAAATTAAACATCGCGCCCGGCTCAACCATCCGGGTGCAGGATGCCATTTATGCACTGGTGACGAAATCTGCCAATGATATCGCCGTTGCCTTTGCGGAAAAGCTGGGCAAAACAGAAACACGTTTCGCCGTTATGATGACCAAACGGGCGCACGAAATCGGAATGACCCGCACGCGTTTTATGAATGCCTCCGGCCTGCATCATCCCAAACAGGTCACTACGGCGCGTGATATGGCAAAGCTGGGACGCTATCTTATCAAGATGAAGCCCGATCACTACCGGTATTTTTCCAGACGGGAATTTTCCTATCGCGGTGCAACCTATAAAAACCATAACCACATGCTGGGGGAATATAACGGGATGGACGGCATTAAGACCGGCTATATTCAGGCCTCCGGCTTTAACCTTCTTGCCTCCGCGAAACGAGGAAACCGCAGGTTGATCGGCGTGGTTTTTGGGGGGAAGACCTCCAAAAGCCGCAATGCCAGCATGAAAGAACTGCTGGATGCCGGGTTTGCCCTAAAACGAAACATGCGCAGCGCCAAAGCGTTCCCTCTTCCTGTTCGCAATCCGAAGCGCGCAGAGACGCTTCCTCCGGCTTTTGCCGAACCTTTTAAAGACATAACGGTAACATCGGCAACAGGTCTGACGAAAGATCTTCTGGAAACACCGTCCGATAATGCGTCCCACCCACCGCAGGACACCCGGTTCGAAGTTGCGTTCAAAACCGTTGAAATTCACCATCCCACACCGGTTTTGCCGGTTGCCCCCGTTCGTCAGCCTGCGAATGAGAATAACGATACTCAGGCAAGTGCCTTAAGCGCAAAGGATGAACCCCAGACATTGGGAACTTTGAACCTGGCGCAGTTAACCGCAACATCGCAGCCCGGCTTTCACGATGTGAACATCTCTCTTGAACGAGACTGGGGCATTCAGATCGGGGCTTTCTCTGAACGGGATACTACAGATAAAGTCCTGCATCAGGCCTACGGAAAACTTCCCGCAGCCCTGCAATATGCCGCCCCACAGGTCGCCCCTGTTCAGGGAAAAGATGGCTGGATCTATCGTGCCTGGCTGACCGGATTTACCCAGAATGACGCAAAAAGCGCCTGCATTTACTACAAAGACTGCATGGTCATCCAGCCCCAGATTTATTAACGCAAAAGAGGAATTTACATGCCGATATCTCCATCGATCCACCATAAAGAGTCTGGCAATGTCCTGTTTATGATTCTGATCGCGATTGTCCTGACCGGACTTTTGACGGTGGCGTTGCAGAACACCTCCCAAACCGGAAATGAGAATATCGACCGGGAAACCATGATGATTCGCGCCTCTCAAATTCGCCAACACCTCTCGGAAATTGAAAATGCCATCCAGTATATTTTTCAGAACAATCTGATCAGCGAAAGCGATCTGCGCTTTGCACATCCGGAGGCTCCCACCGATTACGGCACAATAACAGATACGCCGGAGCAACAGATTTTTAACCGTCAGGGTGGGGCTGCCACCTACCGCCTCCCCCCGTCAGGCGTGAATGACGGCTCAAACTGGGAATTTTACGGCGGCACAGCCATGCCGGGTGTTGGCTCAGACCGTGCGGATCTCGTGGCTGTCCTGCCTAATGTGACGCAGGAATTCTGTGAATTTTTAAATGAACAGCTTGGCTATACCGCGCAACCGCAAGACCCCGGCACCTGCGTCAATGAAGGCGCCGGCGGGCGCTTTGATGCCGGAACACAATTTTCAGCCTCTCCCAACGTTCCGGATGATGCCACGTTTTCCATCACACCAGCCCTGAAGGCTTGTATCGAATGCACAGCGGATGGAAGCTATCATTACGTGCAGGTGATTATGTCGCGGTGAAGAAAAGCGCGAAAGAACTTTGTTTTATAGTGGTTCCTATTAAAAATAGGACATTTATTTGTCATCCCTCGGATGTGAACCACAGAGCACACAGAGAATGCTTTGCGCTCTTTGCGTGAACGATGAAACGATAAATTTTAAACCGCAAAGTAATACAAAGTGAAACAAAGTTCTTTCGGTTTTTACAAAAACCTCTGCGCCCTCCGTGGTAAAGAATCAATACGGATCACATGCACAAAGGCGTGTGAGGGCGGCGCCGAACCTCAATGCATCCAGCCGGTTCCAAAAATCCGGTCGGACGATGCCGGATCAATCAAGGTCAGAACATCCGCATCCACGGCAAGGTCATATTCAGCAGTTGAGAGAATACGATTATCCCGGCCATCTATCAGACGCAGGGAAATGAGCAGCTCGTCATCCATATAGGCATAATCACCTTCCAGATATACCATGCCGGGTTTGCGCACCTGTCCCGCAGGCAGAACAGAGGCGTTATTCACAAGCTGTAAGGGGAGGGCTCCCGTTGCCCGCTTATCCGCAGAATTCAGCGGTGCTTTATCCGGTTGCTGCACATTCAGGCCCAACTGGGCCAGACGGTTTCCGACCTGCTGCGGCACCAGCCACATCAGGGCCGGAGTTCCATTCCCCAGAGGCTCTCCCAGATTCACCAGCTGCACCAACTGCACCTTGTTTTGAGGGTTTAAGCGCCCCTGCGCTCTCTGGAATAATACATCTGCCGCCGCATAATTGGCGCGCCGCAATTCCGTCCAGTCCTTGCGCTCATCCCCTCCCGTCAAAGACGTGAACTGAGGAAATTCAGTCGCCATATAAGCCGCCGAACACCCTCCCAGCATCAGAGTTGCACAAAAAGCCGGTAGTAAAATCAAGGCGCGGCTTTTTGTGCAAAAAATCATGGTGATTTATGGGTGTCTCAGGTTAGAGGAAGGCGACTTTCCTGTCATATTGGGAACATCAACCAGCGCCCCGCGAATTTCCCGCATATCTTTTTCCGGAAGCGTTTGCAAAGTTTCAACAAAGACCAGCAACTGCTCCTTCTTCGGTGCGGACATATCATAAATGCCAAGTCCCATAAAGACGTAGGGTTCTCCGTTATTTTTCGGATCTTCCTGCACGTCAAACTGGTTCTGGATATCATCAATAGTATCAATTGCCCGGCCGCGCTGTTGCAGACCGTCACGATAGCCCGGCAATCTTGCGGAATAACGCAGGACCGGGATCGTCGCCAGAGGTTCTGTCGAGATCAGATATCCACGCTGCTTTAATTCCTTGCGCAGGTAATAATCCATGCGCACATCAAAAGAATTAACAGGCACAGATGGTTCCAGCGCCACACTCAGGCCACTGATGACGGAATTCTTTTCCATTTCATCCAGCAGGGTTTTCACCGCGGCGGACCATAATTCTTCCGAGCGCATCACTTCCTCATCGGAATAAGACTCTCCAATAAAGGGCGGGCGTTCTGGAATAACTGTTTTATATTCCTGAGCATAATGGGCGTATCCCCTTGGCCGTGAAGAGGGCCCATAGATGTCCTGAACCGTACAAGCGGTCAGTCCTGCCAAGCTGACGGAAGCCGCGAGAAAAGTAAAAATATGTCGACGCATAACCCTTCTTTCAATTTTTTAAAAATAATAGCAGGTTTCTGTTATAAGGCATAGAATGTTTTTTTGGAAAATTTTTTCGTAAAAAACCCCAAAATACCTGTCAAACCAGTCCGGCCCTCGTGAAAAAAGAAGATCGTCGGCCCAAATTTAGAGAAATTTTTCTGGCATTCTGTCAAAAAAACGGTATAGTCAGGTCCGTTCCCCTCTAATTTTGAGAAAAAACAGGTTGATCCGCGGGAAGGATCGACATAGATCAATAACATCTGATTTAGGAGATTTATATGGCCGCACAACTCGAACCGACCGGGCTTTTAATGCCGAAAGCCACCGCCGTCTGGCTGATTGACAATACCGTTCTGACCTTTCAGCAGATTGGCGATTTTGCTGGTCTGCACGAAGTTGAAATTCAAGCTCTGGCAGATGGAGATGTCGGGCGCGGCATCGTCGGACGCGACCCGGTTCTGAACTCGGAAGTGGAAAAGAGCGAGCTGGAAAAAGCAGAGGCTGACCCGGCTTACCGCATGAAACACAAAAAACGCAAGGACCTGCCCGGCCTGCGTACCCGCTCCAAAGGACCGAAATATACTCCGGTTTCCAAGCGCGGCGACAAACCGGACGCAATTGCGTGGATTCTTAAGAATCATCCGGATGTTAAGGACGCCCAGATTGTTAAGCTGATCGGCACCACAAAACCAACCATCAATGCCATCCGGGAACGTAGTCATGCCAATATGGCCAATATTCGCCCGCGCCACCCGGCAGATTTGGGCCTGTGCTCTTATATGGAACTGAATGATGCGATCAACAAAGCGCTCAGAGCCGCAGGGAAAGACCCGGACGCCATCCGCGCACAACAAGAAGCTGAAGCCGCCGAAGCTGCACAACGCGCGGAAGACGAGACAGATCAGTCTTCCGGCGGAGGAAATGCTTTCCAGGGGTTTGATTTTTCGAACTTTTTAAAATCCGGCAGTTAATCCAAAGTAGTTAATCCAAAATCCCCCGCCCGGGGGATTTTTTATGCCGCCATACGGACAGAGCTGTCTAATGACAGGATGTCTACACTGCTCCGTCATCACACGCCAGCGGGCGTGTGATCCATGTCTGGCCTTGGATTACACGTATTCGCCTAACGGCAAAACGTGTAATGACGAAGTTTTGGGTTCATGATCATTTTATACAGCACGAACGCCCCCTCACAGAATCTTTTCAAGTCCGCCCATATAGGGTTTCAGAACATCCGGAACGAAAATACCACCATCAGCCGGATCATAGTAATTTTCCATGACCGCAACCAGGGCGCGTCCCACCGCCAAGCCGGAGCCATTGAGAGTATGGACAAATTTATTGTCTTTTTCGCCTTTCGTCCGGCAACGGGCATTCATCCGCCGCGCCTGAAAGTCTCCGCAATTCGAACAACTGGAAATTTCGCGGTACGTCTCCTGCGACGGAATCCATACTTCCAGATCATAGGTTTTTTGCGCCCCAAACCCGGTATCGCCGCTACAAAGCACAATCGTCCGGAAGGGCAGCTCCAGCTTTTTCAGAATATTCTCTGCACACTCCGTCATGCGATCATGCTCTGCGACCGATTGATCCGGCGGCGTGATGCTCACCATCTCGACTTTGTAGAACTGGTGCATGCGGATCATGCCACGGGTATCTTTCCCCGCACTGCCCGCTTCAGAACGGAAACAGGGCGTAAACGCGGTCAGGCGTAAAGGAAGCTCTTCCTCCTCCACAATACTTTCCGCGACAATATTGGTCAAAGAGACTTCGGAGGTAGGAATAAGCCAGCGCCCATCCGTTGTCTGGAACAGATCCTCCTTGAATTTCGGCAATTGTCCCGTGCCGTACAACGCATTATCCCGCACCAGAAGCGGAGGGGAAACCTCGGTATATCCGTGCTCCATTGTATGCGTATCCAGAAAAAACTGGGCCAGAGCGCGTTCCAGCCGGGCCAGCCCGGCATTCAGCACCACAAAGCGGGAGCCAGACATTTTCGCAGCCGTTGCAAAATCCATCATACCCAGCGCCTCCCCGATATCGACGTGATCTTTCGGGGCAGAGTTCAAGGTTTTTGGCGTGCCGTGGCGGCGCACCTCAACATTATGGCTTTCATCCGGACCATTCGGCACGTCCCCTGCCAGCTGATTGGGAATGCTGGAAAGTTTTGATTTCAAGGCGTCTTCGGCATCGCGCCCCTGCTCTTCCAGAATAGCAATCCGGTCCTTGATCGACGCGACCTCTGCCATCAAATCATCGGCATTGCCCCCGGAGGATTTAATCTGGCCGATTTCTTTGGACTTTTCGTTCCGCTCAGCCAGAAGTTCCTGCAATTCGGTTTTCAGGGCGCGGTTTTTCTCATCCAACCCCAGAATTTCCGGAGTTTGTGGCGACAATCCCCGCCGTGCCCAGTTCTGGTCAAATACTTCCGGGGTTTGACGTATTGCGCGTAAATCGAACATTTATATTCCTTCTTGCTTTTCAATGTTTAAATGCACAATAGTAAGAGTCATGGAAGTTCACAAGACAGAAATTGCGGGAATTTGTACTCTTTTGACGCCTGTTTCTTTGCCGCAAATCCCCCTGCTCATTGACTCCCCGCATAGTGGGCGCGTGTATCCGGAGGATTTCGAGTTTTGCTGCGATCTGCATACTCTGCACAGCGCCGAAGATAACGGCCTTGATCTGTTACTGCAAAATGCCCCTCAGTGCGGGGCGACCTATCTGCAATGTGAATTTCCCCGCAGCTATATCGACGTCAACCGCGCCCCGGATGATATTGACGAACAATTGCTGCAACATCCTCCGGCCCAACCTTTAAACCCGTCCCTGCGCTCTCATGCCGGATACGGACTGGTGCGGCGTCTGGTGCGTCCGGGAATTGCGGTTTATGACCGCTATCTGACTCTGGAGGAAATCCACCACCGCCTGCAGTCCTGCTATATTCCCTATCACACGACCTTGCAGCAGCAACTGGACCGCCTGTATTACCATTTCGGGCAGGTCTGGTATCTGGATATGCATTCCATGCCCGCCGCATCAGCTCATTCCCAGGACGGACACCCGGTTGATTTTGTTCTGGGAGACCGCCACGGGACGACCTGCCGCCGTGATTTTGTGCATGCACTGAAAGGCTTTCTGGAACATCTTGGATACCGGGTTGCACTCAACGACCCTTATAAAGGGGTGGAGCTGATCCGGCGCTACGGTCACCCCGCCATAGGGCGAAACGCACTGCAAATCGAGATCAACAAAAACCTGTATTGGGATGAAATTACGCATGAAATTCTTCCCAATTTTTCCGTTCTCAAGGACCATCTGGCGCAGCTCTGCTTCTTTGCCGCACATTTTATTGAAAAAGAACTTGTCTTAAAGGCCGCCGATTAGGTATAGAAACCTTTACAGAGGGAACTACGGTCATTTGAAGTAAAAATGACACTTTAGGAATTTTTCTTAAAGTTATACGAAATGACCATAGAGTACATAAAAAAAGACAGGGCGACATGCATCAGGGAGTGTTCAGTACCGTTATCACACCGGCTTATATACACCACAAGCCAGGAAATCTGGTCGCGCCGGTCATTCTTGAAAGCCCGCACCACAGCCTCTATTTTCCGGACACCCTCACAACGTGCGAACACTTCCGACTGGCCTGTGATATGATCCACGCCCTGCGGCAGGCCGATCTGCATGTTGACCGGATCATCCGATCTCTGCCACGGCACGGAATCCCAGTTTTGGAAGCAACCACCGCCCGCAGTTACATCGACCTGAACCGCGCCCCGAACAGCGTCCATCCGGACCATATTTCAGGGTCTTTAACGCAGATTACCCCCGCCACGGATGATTTTTATGCCGAAGTAGGGCTGGGGCTGGTACGCACCCGGGCTTATTTTGGGTGTGACAACATCCGCATTATTGACGACGCCCCGACCGAAAATGAAATTCTGGCGCGGCTGGATCGTTACTGGTACCCGTATCATGCACAGCTGGAAAAGATGATTGACAAAAATATTTCAATATTCGGCGAAAGCGTTCATATCTCCTGCCACTCCTTTCCTTTATCCTGCATGCGGGAACAGAACGACCTGAAGGGCCATACCTTTTTTATTGGGACTGCGGATGAGACAACGGCCGATCCCGCCATCACGGATTTTATCATCGCCTCTCTGGAAAGCATGGGATTTCGTGTCGCAAGGAATCATATTCTGAAAGGACAGGAACTGGTCAAACGCCACGGACACCCGCAGGAAGGCCGGCACAGCCTGCAAATTGAAATTGTCCGTGAAGCCTATATGGATTGTGACACTTGCCAGCCGCATGAGGGATTCGAGAGTATTCAGCAAGCCCTGTCCCGCCTGACCGCTGAACTGGGCGATTTTATGCGGAATCGCTGCCGAACACCGGCCCCCAGTTCTGCTGCAATGCCTGATCGAGCGCAGACATCGGCACATCACGATCTAATTCCCGGGCAATAGAGGTTACGCCATACTCTGAAATACCGCAGGGAACAATCCCGCTGAAATGAGATAAATCCGGGTCCAGATTAACCGCTATTCCATGATAGGTGACCCAGTGCCGGATGCGCACCCCGATTGCTGCGATTTTACGCTCTGGTCGGGTGTGGGTTGCCGCCAGCCAGATCCCCACCCGCCCGCTTCTGCGCTCGCCCTGAATATCAAAATCAGCCAGAGCACGAATAATCCATTCCTCCAGTTGCCCGATGTATTTCTTGATATCCGGAGTTTTTTGACGTTGCTTGAGGTCCAGCATCACATAAGCCACTCTTTGTCCGGGACCATGATACGTATATTCCCCGCCGCGCCCGGTTTCATATACCGGAAATCGCGGGTCAAGCAAATCCTCGGCTTTCGCGGAGGTTCCCGCCGTATAAAGCGCCGGATGTTCCAGAAGCCAGACCCCTTCATTGCCGCATCCGGCGTGAATGTCGCCAACCCGCTTTTCCATGGCCTCAAGTGCAACAGGATAAGCGACAGGGTGTTTTGAAAGAATCCATTCCATGAGAAAAAAGCAAAGCTGCGACGCTTTTGTCACCCATCTTACATATGGTTTACGATATGGTGCGGCCGAGAGGACTTGAACCTCCACGGGATTATCTCCCACAGCGACCTCAACGCTGCGCGTCTACCAATTCCGCCACGGCCGCACATCAAGGGTAAGACGTATTTATCAGAGAGAAATGATTTCTTCAAGGTCTAAAATTCATACCCGCAGCACATCCTCCGCAGACAGAAACAATCCGGGGGACTATACCGCAGCGCAAAACATCATCCGCTTGTGAAAATGCTGCGCGTTTGCTACATCCTGATAATAGAAATTTGCAACAAATAATCACCTCAAAGAGAAACAAGATCCTCCATGGCCCGCGAAACCCTTGAACAAAGTGCTTTGAACTACCATAAATTCCCGACTCCCGGAAAAATTTCCGTGAAAGTCACCACCCCGATGGCGACACAGCGGGATCTGGCTCTGGCATATTCGCCCGGCGTGGCCGCCCCTTGTCTGGAAATTGAAAAAGACCCGTCCAAAGCGCTTGATTACACCTCCCGCGGCAATATGGTTGCCGTAATCTCCAATGGAACCGCGGTGCTGGGGCTGGGAGATATTGGCGCGCTGGCCTCAAAACCGGTTATGGAAGGAAAAGCCGCCCTGTTCAAAAAATTTGCCGATGTGGACTGCTTTGATCTCGAAGTGGATGAAAAAGACCCTGATGCGTTTATCGAGGCGGTGGCCCGTCTGGAGCCGTCCTTTGGTGGGATCAACCTCGAAGACATTAAAGCTCCGGAATGTTTTTATATCGAGGAAAAACTGCGGGAACGCATGAATATTCCCGTGTTCCATGACGATCAGCACGGCACCGCGATTATTGTGACGGCGGCCCTGAAGAACTGGATTTTCTGGTCAGGGCGCGACATTAAAAAAATCCGTCTGGTCGCTAACGGGGCCGGAGCAGCGTCAATTGCCTGCTTGAATTTAATTGTTGAAGCCGGACTGCCTCGTGAGAATATTATCGTCTGCGACCGCAAAGGGGTTGTTTACGATGGACGAAATGAGGGGATGGACCCTTACAAACAAAAATTTGCCATAAAAACAGATCTGCGGGAGCTGAAAGATGCCCTGAAAGGTGCGGATATTTTCCTCGGTCTGTCCGGTCCGAACATGCTGGACGAATCAATGGTGGCCAGCATGGCAGACGCACCTCTGATTATGGCTCTTGCCAACCCGACCCCCGAAGTTCTGCCGGAAGTTGCCAAAGCCGCCAAAGCTGATTGCGTTGTTTGTACCGGCCGCTCCGATTATCCCAATCAGGTTAATAACGTCCTGTGCTTCCCTTTTATTTTCCGCGGAGCTCTGGATGTCGGCGCGACCAAAATCAATGAGGAAATGAAACTTGCCTGCGTTGACGCGATTGCCGATCTTGCCCGCAAGGAAGCTCCGGCTGAAGTTGCCTCTGTTTATGTGAATGAAAATCTGGAATTTGGCCCGGAATACCTAATTCCGAAACCATTTGACCCACGCCTGATTATTAATTTGCCCATTGCCGTTGCCAAGGCAGCCATGGAAAGCGGCGTTGCAACCCGCCCCATACAGGATTTTGAAGCATATAAGCAAAAACTGACGCAGTATTTCTATAAAACCAATCAGGTGATGCAGCCTATCTTCGAGCGCGCCCGGCAAAACCCGAAAAAGATTGTTTATGCAGAGGGAGAGGAAGAGCGCGTCCTGCGGGCCGTGCAGATTGTCGTTGATGAGAATCTGGCTTTCCCTATCCTGATCGGACGGAAAAAGGTCGTGGAAACCCGCATCAAGAAGCTGCGTCTGCGGCTTGTTACTGGACAGGATTTTGATCTGGTCGATCCCGAAGACGACCCACGCTACCGTGATTACTGGGAAACATACCATCAACTTATGCAACGCCGCGGCGTTCCCCCGGCTGTTGCACGCACGGTTGTCCGCTCCAACGCAACCGTGATTGCCGCGCTGATGGTCCACAAAAATCAGGCCGACGGGCTGGTTTGCGGCACAGTTGGGCAATATAAATACCACTTGAAAAATATCCTAAATGTAATCAGTCTGAAAGAAGGGGTTGAAACACCCGCCGCGCTGGGAATTCTCAGCACTGAAAAAGGCACGTTTTTCATTACCGATACGCAGGTCACCGCTGATCCGACCTCCAACCAGATTTGCAACACAACCCTGCTGGCGGCGGAGGAAATGAAACGGTTCGGCATTACCCCCAAGGTTGCGATCCTGTCGCACTCCAACTTTGGCGTTCATAAAGGCTCCGCCGAAAAAATGCGTCAGGTCGTCGCACAACTGCGGGAGATGGCTCCGGATCTGGAAATGGACGGGGAAATGCATGCCGACTGCGCCCTGAACGAAGAAATCCGCCGGGAGATTATGCCTCATACGACCCTGACCGGCATTGCGAATCTTCTGGTTATGCCAAATATCGAAGCCGCCAATATTTCTTTTAACATGCTGAAAATCATGGCAGAGGGCATTAGCATCGGTCCTATTCTGCTGGGTCTGTCCCGCCCGGCGCATATTCTAACCTATGCCGCAACCGCCCGCAGTATTGTTAACATTACCGCATTGGCCTGTGTCGGCGCGCAGGTTTATGACAATGATACCGTCGGAGCGGCACCCTCGGCGACACAGGACCTTGCCCCACTTCACGGCGAGAAAGCTTCTGCGCACAGCTGAGGACTCTTATCGCTCATGCCGTATAAAATCTCCGTCATGACACGTTTCACCGTTAGGGGAATACGTGTCATCCACACTCAGATATGGATCACACGTATTTTGCTCTGCAAAAACGTGTGATGACGGTGGGGAGCTATCATCTGCGCACCCTGCCCTCTGCGACAAACTCCGATTCTTATCTGGACCCACGACATATCCTGCTCGACAATTTGCCATGGACCCATTACAAACAAAGAAGATGACTCTGAAACCCCCTACAATCGTCATATTTGATATGGATGGCACCACCGTCCGCCATATCCAGCCGTGGGTCCTTAATCTGCTGGAATTTCTGGATGACGTCTCCTATAAAATCGGGACGTTTATCACCAAAATCAGCGGATTCCGCACCAAAGATCCCTTTACCGGCGTCGTCAATCGAGGCGAGCGAAAAAAACAGCGCCTGCTTGTACAGCGCGCCATTCACTTTCTGCGCCGCAAGGATGTCGAACAGATCGTCGAGCCCTGCCCTCTGATATATGAAGTTCTGGAGGTCTTCCAATCCCGGCACATTCCCATGGGAATTGCCAGTAACGGCTTGGGAAAAGGCTATGGACACGATATTTTAACAAAGTTTGATCTGGATAAATATTTTACCGCCACCGTCTTTCGCGAAGATATTGAACGGGGCAAACCGCATCCGGAAGCTTTGCTGCGTGTGGCACATAAGCTGGGAACCCAGCCCAGCGCCCGTGATGTGATCTGGTATATCGGAGATCGCTGGAAAGATATACAGGCAGCCCTGGCGGCGGATAAATTCCTGCCCTGCCCGGTCATTCCGTTTGCCTACGGCCCGAACGCGACCCTGCAGGCCTTCATTGATGGCAAGTTAAAACCAGAGCAACGCCTGATGAGTTATGAGGATTTGCTGCGCCTGATGAGAAAATTCCCGGCAAAAAAATAAGCAGGACTAAACCGTTCAGTGTATGTCCTGAAACTTATTTAAAATCTCCAACAGAGTCATATACCATCACCTGCCCCTGATGTTGCTGCATCACTGCCGCACCCTGCAACAGGCGTGACTGACCACCGGTCATCATACCCAGCAAAGCCTCCTGTTTCTGCAAGAAGAGCGGCAAAGACGCACTTTGCTGCAACAACTCCAGAATTTCTTCCAGAGGTGTTTTGGCTTCCGGCAGGATGATAATATTGACATCTTTGCGGCTTTTGTACCCGGCCTGTACCGCAGCATAATCCAACGCGTCATTCAACCCTCCCAGCTTATCAACCAGTCCGTTTTCCAGGGCCTGTGCTCCGCTCCAGACACGCCCCTTGGCAACGTTGCGGGCCTGTTCAGAAGTCATATGACGGCCATCGGCTACGATTTGCAAAAACATATTATAAGTCCGGTCCATTGAGGCATTCATCCGTTCCCGTTCAGAGTCGGAAAAAGGCGTATTCATGGAATACATTCCGGCATTCTGACCAATCCCGACATGATCCCAACTCACATCTATGTTTTGCCAAAAATCCCGCAGACTGACCTTTCCGCCGGCAACCCCAATCGAGCCGGTCAACGTGCCGGGAAGAGCAAAAATATAATCCGCAGACGCCGAGACCCAATAGCCCCCACTGGCCGCCATCGACCCCATCGACACAATCACAGGCTTGCCCATCCCTCGCACCTGCACCACCGCACGGCGAATAAGCTCGGAAGCAGTCGGCGATCCGCCGGGGCTGTCAACCCGCAGCACAACAGCCCCGACGGTGTCGTTTTTACCGGCTTCCACGATCATCCCCGCAATCGTATCGGCACTTTCCGAAGTTTTCCCCATCAGGCCGCCGCCTTCCTGCCCTTCCGCCAGAACCATAATCGGTCCCTGAATGTAGATCACGGCGACATCTTTGCCTGTCCCCCGTTCATGTCCATGCCGGAACGGCCCCTCCGGATGGGAAACGTAAGACGCGACAGGCACCAGAGCCGGCGTTTCCGCCTCTGGATTTCCTCCCAGTTTCTTCTGGACTTCTTCGAGCAGAACATCGCCATACTCTACTCGGTCAACCAGTTTGAGCTTTTTCGCCTCAGTATCCAGAAAAATTCCCTGATTGATGAAACGGCCCAAAACCTGCCCCTTGAACGACTCAGGCCGCCCCTCCAGAATATCCTTGATAAACTGCTTCACCAGACTTTCAGACAGGCTTTGCAAAGACTCACGGGTCGCGTCGCTCATTTCCTGATGTGTGACGCTTTCGAACAACCCTTTATATTCCTCACGCTGGAAAAATTGCGGCTCGACCCCCAGCCGGTCCATCAGGCCCCGCGCATAGGGCTGCTCCAGCCTCAATCCGTTAATCGAGACCGTCCCCAGCGGGGCAAGCCAGATCTCGTCAAATGCGGCCGCCAGCGAATAAAGGGATAGTCCCTGTCCGCTCTCTCCATAAGAAAGAGAGTAAATATAAGCCGGTTTACCGCTGTCTTTCCGGAAAGACTCGACCGCCTGCCGCAATTCCTGTATCTGAGACACAGCCAGTTGACTTTGCCGGACAGACATCAAAAAGGCTTTCACCCGCGGATCGTACTTTGCCGCCTCCAGAGCTTCGGTCATTTCCCGCAGGGTCGTTTTATGCGGTCCGAAGGCATCAAACCCAGATTGCGCCGGGCCTTCGGCAATTTCCCCGTCCAGCTTGTAATACAAAATCATCTGATCGGGCAGCGCCAGATCGAGATTGGCTTTTTTCATCAATGCCGCGGTCATAAAAAATCCCATCACAATCGACAGCAACACCGCCGCCCCGATCGACATACAGGTATATTTGACCGCCCGCCACAAAAACGGCAACACCACCCATTTGCGCTTTGGCTTCGGCAGCGCCTTTGGTTTTGGCTTATAAAAAAGGGAGGTATTTTTTCTCATGTTCCTAATCTCGTTTATTTTATAAGTTATGTTTGATGCATCTACAGACACTGCGCTTTGTGCCGCAACCAATGATCTGCCAGAACACAGGCCATCATGGCTTCAGCCACCGGCACACCGCGAATCCCAACACAGGGATCATGGCGGCCTTTGGTCATAATTTCCGTATTTTGCCCTTTGCTATCAATCGTGGCCCGTGGGATCAAAATCGAGCTGGTCGGTTTGATCGCCAGACGCAGCACGATATCCTGCCCGCTGGAAATGCCCCCCAAAATCCCGCCGGCATGGTTGGATTTGAATGCGGGGGACCCGTTATCCATATAGATTTCGTCGGCATTCTCCTCACCGCCGAGTATCACACTGTCAAACCCATCCCCGACCTCAACGCCTTTGCAGGCGTTAATCGACATCATGGCTTTGGCCAGATCCGCATCCAGCTTATCGTAAACGGGCGCGCCCAACCCGGCAGAAATCCCCGAAGCATGAACCTCTATAATCGCCCCGGCGGATGATCCTTTCTTCCGCACGGCATCCAGATACGTGGCAAAGGCGTCCACCGCCGCCGCATCAGGCGTAAAGAACGGGTTGTCATCGACTTGCGCCCAGTCCCAATTATCCCGGCAGATTTTAACCGTTCCGATCTGGGTCACACATCCCCGAATTTGAATATTCGCTTTGATCTGCGTCTCCAGAACTTTGCGGGCAATAGCCCCCGCCGCGACCCGCATCGCGGTCTCTCTGGCAGAAGACCGGCCGCCGCCGCGATAATCCCGCACTCCGTATTTCGCATCATAGGTGAAATCGGCATGGCCGGGACGATACTTATCTTTAATTTCGCTGTAATCCTTTGATTTTTGGTCGGTATTTTCAATCAGCAAAGAGATCGGAGTCCCGGTCGTCATTCCCTCAAACACTCCGGAGAGAATCCGAACCTGATCCGCTTCCTGACGCTGAGTTGTAAACCGCGACTGCCCCGGCCTGCGTTTATCAAGATATCTCTGGATGTCCTCTTCAGACAGCGGAATCCGCGGCGGCACTCCGTCCACCACGCAGCCAATCGCCGGGCCATGACTTTCCCCCCAGCTATGATATTGAAACAATGTTCCGAAACGATTTCCCGACATACTTTTCCTCTATGTTACAGAAACTCCGGCAAAAACCTGTAATATTGTATCTCGTCATTCTGAGCGGAGCGAAGAATCTTTTATCTCCGCAGATCAAGATCCTTCGCCGATGTCTCAGGATGACGATTTTAGGTTTTTGCAAAACTTTCCACAGTATAAGGTGTAGCACGAAGAAACAAAGAAACGAAGATCTGATAACATAAAAAACTTCGCAAATTCGTCCTGGAGTGCTTTAATGAATGGATGTCGATCTTAACCCCTCGCACATATACAGGCCCTAAAGACGGCCCGCACGTCCTGATTACAGGAGGCGTTCACGGAAACGAACATTGCGGTCCTGCGGCAATCAGCAGTGTGCAGGGAAACCTCAACAGAGGAGAGCTGCATCTGGAACGAGGCAGACTGACCCTGATCCAAACATGTAATCCACAGGCCTACGCAAATAACAGGCGGTATTATGAGCGAGATTTAAATCGCGCCCTGTTTCCCAAAGATGATCCTCAAACCTACGAAGATCATATCGCAAACGAGCTGTGCCCTCTGCTGGCAGAGGCCAATTATCTGCTGGATCTTCACTCTAACAGAAGTGGAAAACTCCCTTTTGCCTTTATCAGTCCCGACCAAACCCCCGAAGAACTCATGCTGCTGGATCATTGCGGTGTATCTCACGCTCTCTTCGGCTTTGCAGAATCGTATAAAGCCGCAAATATCGACGTTGACGCACGGCAAGGTATGGGAACCCGTGAATATCACCTGTTAAACGGAGGAACAGGCCTGACGCTTGAATGTGGCCGGCATCAGGATGAAGCAAGTATTCAAACGGGCTACCGGGCTATTTTGGATCTGTTATCCGGTTTAGAGATGCTGGAGCTTCCCGATTTCTGGGCAGCTTTTACCGCACCGCCCTTTCCTCGCGAAACGAAAGTGATCCAGATCATTCAACCCATATTCAAGGAACGTCCGGGACTCCTCACCCAAGAATGGGAGAACCTGACATTCGTCGCACAAGATACGCTCATTGCGCGATATGACGATGGAGAAGAAATCAAAAGCCCCCACGATGCCTTGATTATCATGCCGGATGCCCGACCGGACATGCCCATCGGGGAAGAGTGGTACTATCTCGGCATAGAAGTTTAGGTTAGAGTTTTGATCGTTTAGCCGGAGTTACACAGCAGCCTCGGCCTCCTGCAAAAACCCGCCGGACTGCATTGACCAAAGTTTTGCATACAGGCCTTTATTTTTCAGAAGTTGCGCATGCGTTCCGTCTTCGATAATTTTGCCCCCATCCATGACAATCAACCGGTCAAGATGCGAAATTGTGGACAGACGGTGCGCAATCGCAATCACGGTTTTGCCTTGCATCAAGTCCTGCAGGCTTTCCTGAATAAGCTTCTCTGACTCGGAATCCAGTGCCGAAGTTGCTTCGTCCAGAATTAAGATCGGCGCATCTTTCAGGATCGCCCGGGCAATCGCAATTCGCTGCCGTTGGCCTCCGGAAAGTTTAACCCCCCGCTCCCCAACTTTCGCATCATAGCCTTTATTCCCGTCCTTATCTTCCATATTCAGGATAAACTCATGCGCATGCGACCGCTTGGCCGCCGCAATAATTTCGTCCTCGGTGGCATCCAGTCGGCCATATCCGATATTTTCCCGCAAAGACCGGTGCAGCAAATCCGTTGATTGCGGGATCACAGCGATATTTTCCCGTAAACTATCCTGTTGGACGTCTGCAATATTTTGTCCGTCAATCAAAATTTCGCCGCCCTCTATGTCATACAGACGTAGCAATAACTGCACGAGAGAAGATTTCCCGGCGCCGCTCGGCCCGATCAACCCGACTTTTTGTCCCGCCGGAATCTTTAAATTAAAATCATCAAAAATCATATTTGCTCCATAACGAAATTGCATTGAGTTACATTCGAGAACGCCTTGTTTTACCTTTAACACCGGCGCGTTTTCCTTATCGGTCACATGGTACGCTTTGGTAATGGTCTCCATACCTTCCTGTGCCTGCCCCAGATGCTCAAAAAAGCCTGACAGAGTAAACGTAAATCCCCACATGTTAAATCCCAGATGGATAGACAGAGACATCACCATCGCCACATCGCCTGTGGACACAGTTCCTTGCTGCCAGGCATAGAGAACGTAAACTGTCGGAAAAACCCAGATCGCTTTCATCAAACTATCCAGCTTGCAGACAAACCGGTGAAAGTGAATATCCTTGCGTTCAAGCGTCGCAGCGAAATCACTCAGGATGCGTGTAAACGCACGGTCTTCATACCCAGTCCGCGCAAACAGCTTCACGTTCAGAATATTTGTCAAAATATCAACATTTCGTCCTCGCACATGACTGGCAGAATCAGCCACAGTTTTTGATAATTTTTGAATGAGAGGAAGATAATACCACAAATGCCCGCATAAATGAGGAACAGCCCTCCTAAAATCAAGAGTTGCTCCCACCCTGTCATCGCCAGCAGGAAGAAGGACACGATAAAGGTCACAAGGCTATAGATGAACCCCTCAACAAAATTATCGACAATCAGGCGTAAGGCGTAGGGAGTTTCCATGACCTTACTGGAGAGCCGTCCGGCATAATCATTCTGGAAAAACGCATAGGAATGACGACTCATTGCGACAAATAACTGCCGCCGCACCATATTTGCAAATCTGGCCAGAGTTCTTGTTTTAATGTAATTCCCGGTTCGCCAGAAAACCGATTGCAAAACCACACAAATCCCCAACCACCCGGTTGCAACCCATATGATGTCTTCCCACATGCTGGACCGGTTTTCCACCTGCCCCAATATATCCACAAAAATTTTAATAAAGTAGGATGTCAAAGACATCGACACGGTGGATAAAGTAAATAACAGCATAATGACAAGTAACTGCCATTTTGCCTGCCGCAGAAAATACCACAAAAACGGTCCCAGCCTGTTCGGGAGCTGGACGCCGCCTGCCGGTAAATGCTCAACATTAATCAGATTAAGCTTCATCATGCCCTTTCATATACGAAAAGTTGACATGTTTGAATTCTATTGTGCCGGCCTCAACCTTAATCGCCGCCGCATCCTCTTTGTCCGTGACGGTATGGGCTTTCGTCAGAGTTTCCATGCCTTCCTGAACCTGTCCCAGATTTTCAAAAACCATGCCTAACACATTCGACATCCACCAGGATATAGTCATCAAACGGATACAAAGAGGCAGTACCATAGCAACATCCCCGGCAGAAATACCGCCGGTTTGCCAACCATAAATAGCAATAAAAAAAGTAGAGCCAATAAATCCGATGCTGACCACTTCTAACCAAATCCACATAGAGTTAAAAGTATGCATCAAACGCTGTCCTGCATCCGCAGTTTTCTCCAGTGATTTCAAAAGGTATGCATCTTCATATTTACGACGTGCAAAGAGCTTCACAGTCAAAATATTCGTCAATGTATCGACAAAGCGCCCCCGCACGATACTCGATTGATCGTAAGACTCAACAGATCGCGCATGAACCTTTGGAACGTATATTATCATTAGAACGATGTATAAAAAGGCCCACACAATCGTAGCTACCAAAAACATCCAGTAGGTCATAGAAAATAAAACCATAGCAAAAATAAGACTTACAATAGCAAAACCAATTGAGGTCAGAACTTCCTGAATAACCGTCATAATCGCGGAGGGGGTTTCCACAACTTTGCTTGCCAATCGTCCAGCAAAATCATCCTGAAAATATTTATAACTGTGGCGATGCATATGAATAGCGAGCTGTCGCCGCATCAAATTGGTAAAAACAGGGCGTACATTCGCCATCAAGTACTGTCCATAACGAGCACACATGGGCTGTAAGATAAGTGCTAAAAGAACAAACCAGAAAAGTGGCCAGAACAAAACAGTCCAAATCTGTCCTTTATCCTGAATTTCATTAAGAGAATCAAGAATTATGCCAATAAACAAGTAAGGACTAGTATCCAAAGCCTGACCTATTGCAAACACAAGTGCCATAAACAAAAATTGCCACTTTCCCTGACGAATAAAATACCACAAAAACGGTCCCAGCCTGTTCGGGAGCTGGACACCGCCGTCTGGTAAATGGTCAACGCTGATAAGTTTAAGGAGCATCTAAATTTTATAGCGACATCCTGTTCGTGAAAACAACAGATATCTTTTAAAATCTTGCTGATAAGGCCGGAAAGTGATTAAAATAGAAACACATTAATAACAGACAGGATTACTGATGATGGATTGGCTTCCCTATATTATCGCCGGCGTGATTGTTCTTTACGCGATCGTAATTTACAACCGTCTGGTCGCACTGCGAAACACACGCTTTAACGCGTTTTCTGACATCGACGTCCAGTTGAAGCTGCGTTTTAATCTGGTGCCGCAGCTGGTCGAAACGGTCAAAGGATATGCCAAACATGAAAAAGGCGTCTTCGAAACCGTGACCGAAGCCCGCGCCGCTGTGAGTAAAACCGAAGGGGCCGGGACAGAACGTGCCGCTGCCGAAAGCTTTCTGGGGCGCGCCCTGACGGGCCTGTTGGCTGTTGCCGAAAACTATCCGGACCTGAAAGCGGATGCAAGCTTCCGCCAGCTCATGAGCGAACTGTCTGACATTGAAAATAAAGTCGCCGCTGCCCGCCGCTTCTTTAACGCAGCCACCAACGAATTTAATACTTATCTGCAACAAATCCCGAACAACCTGATCGCCAAGCCGTTCGGATTTAAAGAAGAGCCGTTCTTTGAACTGGAAGATGGTCTGGAAGAACAAATCCGTAAAGCGCCGGAAGTCAAGTTTTAAGGGCAAAAGAACGTTTAGGGTGAGTCAGCCCCTAAATGATCAACGCTCTAATCAACAGACCATAACCGATCCGGCACATCCGGCTTGGGGATAGCTTTAACCGCAGAGTCAAAGGCTTTTAAACGTTCTTTTTTCTGCGCCTCGCTCAGATCTGATTTTTTTGGTTTCTTTTTGGGACTCTGGTCAACGCCTTTATTTGCCTCGACCTTATCCTGCGCTGAACGCTCCTCCTCTCCAGAGGCTACCGTATCTTTATCTTTCTGTTCCATCTTTTGTGAGGAAGAAAGCTCTTCTTCAGAAGATACCTCAGAGGGAGAGGGAGGGGGCAGAGAGGCGGCTTGTTTTTTCTTGATAGGACGCACCGAATCCGAAGACATCACCGCTTTATCCTGTTTTTTGATCCCATCCTCCGCAGTCTTTTCTCCTGCAACCTGAACACTGGATTTACTTGACCAGCTCTTGGGCTTTGCAGCCTCGCGCTGCTTTTCCTCTCGTGCCCGGACCATATCCAGAGGATTAAGAACAAGCGAAGACGCGCCGCCGGAGGTCCCTTTTTCCTGTTGCTGCTGATACTCCTGCCGGGTATAAACGCCCGTCTGCGCTGGCGGTTTCTGAGCAATTGCTCCTCCGGGAGCAGAAATCACAGGCAGAGCAGAAGAGGTCTGCTGCTGCGCATAAGCCCCGCCCGCACCAAGTATCGCCGCGACAAGTCCGCCCAAAGCCGTTAACTGCAATATCCGCATTTCACAAGATCCTTCCCTATCAGAAGAATATTTAGCATACTTCCCGGCCATTTAAAATTTTTATCCCTTCCGTAAAGGTCTTGCTTATAAATTTATAATAAATTGTGATAGAGTCCAGAACGTCATGATTGATTTTAACACCTCATTGCTGCGCGAAAAATTCATCCTCCAGAATATCCTGTCCGAGGAAACGGAGGAAGAGAGCGTCACGGTTCTCAGCAACCGTATTGTTGTCCCCCTGATTTCCCGCCGGGGCGAGGTTGTCGAAACGTTCGTCGTGCGCGGGCATAATATGCACACCACCTTGCGTATTGCAGCAAAACTGGTCCAAAGCTTCCAGCAAGGGGAAAAAATTACGACAGACCCCGATTTCGACTGGGAAGGACTTTGGCAAGACGTCATCGAAGGTTTTGAGCGTGCCTTTAATCCGGAAATCTGGGCTGCAGTTTATTTCGAAGGAAAATGCCTTTTTCAGAAAGGAACCCATCACCCTTTTCTCGACATCATCGAAAAATTTGATGCCGCTCAGCAGGATGATTACGAGCGCGCCCTCAAGATGGCGGAAAAAGCCTTCAAAGACGCCGGAAAACCAGTCACCATCAGCCACGACACCAATGTGGCTCTTGTGGTCAGCATTAATTCGAAACAGGCCAGATGCGGCATTATTCTGCGTGGAGCCGGACGGACCACGACCTTTAATTACACTGCCAAAGAACAAAACGCGACGGAAATTGTCACCTCCCAATGCCTGAGTGTTGCCGCCGCATTTCTGGAGGGGCTGCACCTTGCGTTTACCGTCGGGATGGGCAAACGTAAAATCCATTATAATCTGCTCGATAACGAGGAAGAGCGGAAACGGACCTTTGCCGGAGAAAAGCGTCTGGGCCGCCTGATGCAGGCAATTAACCATTTCGACCAGACCTATCTGGTAACCTATCGTCCAGAGCGCCCGGACCTGTTCGGGCACATTACTGAGGCAGAAAAATTTGCCGATAAAATTCTAAAAGCCAAGCTCAAAACCCAGATCAAGGACGGGACCTCGAACGGAAGCGACTGGGTCACTTAAGATTTTCCTTTGATAATTTTACATCCGGGCGCTAGACAAAGTGCCCGGTTTGTGATTTAAGTGCCATATTATGATAATCAAAAACCTTCTAACTGGAAGTGCCCTGCTGGCATTGTGCGGCACAGCCTTCCTCGCGCCGGCACAGGCTGCAAACACCATCATTCTAAAAAACGGCGACCGTCTGAGCGGTATGCTAAGCGCCTCAGATCAGAGCGGCATGATCCGTCTGGAAAGCGTTTATGGGACAGCCATTGATCTGCCGCTGGAACAAATCGTCGCCATGCAGGATGAGCGTGGAACATCGCTTTCTCTGCCAGGCCTCCCAATAGCTGCAGCCGCTCCGGAAGCTCC
>JACKIP010000005.1 GCA_020638395.1 Rhodospirillales bacterium | reverse complement strand
ACCAGTGCCGCCAGCGCCACCATACGCAAAGAAAATGGCGAGCGATCAATCATAATCGCAAATAGCGCGATGCCGGTCATCATCAGGGCTCGTTGTGTCGGGACTTCTGCGCCCACCAGACAGGTGTAGAATATGGCAAAGATCAGAGCCACGAATGCGGCAATTTTTTTGATCGGATATTTCAAGGCCCAGTCCGCAATACAGGCAAGCCCCAGACGGGTCAGGAAAAAGATAAATCCGGCGACAAGCCCGACGTGAAGGCCGGAAATTGCCAGCAGGTGCGCCAGTCCGGAATTGCGCATGGCGGCCAGATCATCGGGGGGGATGGTGCTTTTTTCTCCGGTCATGAATGTAATACTGACTCCCTGAAGCGATTGCGGCATGGCGTGTGTGATTTTTCCGGCAATCCAAAGACGCATGCTTTCCCAGAACCCTGAAAAGAAAGAGGAGGGAGCGGGGGAGATGATGTCCGGCGGGTTATAGGAAAATCCTACGGCTCCCAGTTGTTTGAAGTAGGAATAAAACTGGAAATTAAAGGCGTTCGGGGTGACCATCTGGCCCGGCGGATTGAGGGATGCGCGGGCTGTAACTCTTTGCCCGGGGCGGTAGGCGAGGGGAGCGCGGATTTTCAGGCGAATGGTGCGAGGCGTCTGTTCTGCGGGGAGATCCTCAATAACCAGATCATTTAAGACCAGCCGCACCCCGGCATGCTCCGGCAGGATGTCAATGCTGCGGATGGTGCCGCTCAGATCTGCGAATTTGAGAGGCTTTTGCAGAACAGGGGCGGAAACCTGATCGGTGCGGTGCTGGGCCAGAAAAATCCCGCTGATAAACAGGCAGAGGAGGTAGGCGGGAACGCGCAATTTGTTATAGCGGAACTCCTGATGCGTCAGGTTGTGACACAGAAACAGGAGGGCGAGAGATCCAACCCACATATTGAATACAAGCGATGCCGCGGGCTCAAAGTGAAGGCTGAAGTAGCACGCAATCCCCAGTGACAGAATAACCGGCGTGTAAAATATCAGGTGCTCTATGTGGAACTGGCAGAGTGTTTGCAGGAATGCCGGGAATGCCCGTGCCTCTCTGGGAGCAGAGCGGTAGAGCGCAATCCTTTCTGTCAGGATGGACAAAACCATCTTTATTTCCTGTGTGTTTGGCGATAGTATCAGGGCCGGTTTCATTCAACCACGAATGAACAGCTTTAGAAAGAAACAGATGAGTATCGTTACCCGTTTTCCTCCGTCTCCTACCGGTTTTATGCATATCGGAAACGCCCGTACGGCTTATTTTAACTGGCTGTATGCACGCCGGTATGGCGGAAAGTTTGTTGTGCGGATCGAAGATACCGATCGCGCCCGCTATCAGCCGGAATATGTCGAGGCCATTACAAATGCGCTGGACTGGATGGGGCTGGATCATGACGGGGAGATTGTTTCTCAATTCAGCCGGCAGCCTCGCCACGCAGAAGTCGCGCAGGCGCTTCTGGAGAAAGGGCAGGCCTATTATTGCTATTGCTCTCCGGAAGAGCTGGAGGCTATGCGGGTGACGTCAAAAGCCGAAGGGCGCGCTACTTTTTATGACCGCCGCTGGAGGGACCGCGATCCGTCCGAAGCTCCGGCCGGGGTAAAACCTGTCGTGCGGATCAAGGCTCCTTTAACCGGAGTGATGAGCGTTCACGATGAGGTGCAGGGAGATGTGAGCGTTGCGGCAGAGCAAATTGATGATTTCATTATTTTGCGCAGCGACGGCGTGCCGACCTATATGCTGGCGGTGGTGGTGGATGACCATGATATGGGCATTACGCACGTGATCCGCGGCGATGACCATCTGAATAATGTGTTTCGCCAGAATGTGATTTACGATGCGATGGGCTGGGCACAGCCAGTTTATGCGCACCTGCCCCTCATTCTGGGGCCGGACGGTGCCAAATTGTCAAAACGGCACGGTGCGGCGAGTGTCGAAGACTTCCGCGGGCAGGGATATTTGCCGGAAGCTATGAAAAATTACCTGCTGAAACTGGGCTGGAGCCATGGAGATGACGAGATTATTTCCAATGAGCAGGCCTTGGAGTGGTTTGATCTGAGTGGCGTGAACAAATCAGCCGGGCGCTTTGATTACCAGAAATTTGAAAGCCTGAACGCACATTACCTGCGGGAGGCTGAGCCGGCGCGACTGATCGACCTGATGCGCCCGGTCTATGCGCGTGACTATGATCTAGTCATTTCTGAAGAGGCGGCGCGGCATATTGCGGAGGGAATGGACGAGCTGAAAGAGCGGGCAAAAACCGTGCAGGAGCTTGCCCGCGAAGCTTTGTTTTATGTGCGGCGTCCGGCGGGGGGGCTGGACGAAAAAGCGCAAAAAACCCTGGAGGAAGGAACTGAAATCCTGGGGCATCTTCTGGCGGCATTTGTGGCCTTGGCGACCTTTGATCCGGATACCGTGAAAGACGCCTGTATGGCCGTTGCTAACGATCATGCCGGCGGCAAGCTGGGGAAAGTCGGGATGCCGTTGCGGGTGGCACTGACGGGGACGATGTCATCTCCGACGATTTTTAATGTCGCGGCGATTTTGGGCAAAGATGAAACCTGCGCCCGCATACAAACTGCGCTGACACGGGATTGATAAAGGCAAAAAAAAGATTTATCTTTAAAGGGTTATTAACTGCTTCGGTTTATCGTCACCTGACGAACTCTCTAATTTTAATCTCTTTCCTGAATGGGTCCCTATCATGTCTGAACAAGAAAAAACGTTTACGCTTACCAACGATCAAACCGGCGAAAGCTGCAAGCTGGCGGTGCGGGATGGCACTGTCGGGCCGAGTGTGATTGATATTCGCAATCTTTACGCAGAAACCGGGCATTTTACGTTTGACCCCAGCTTTACGGCAACGGGAAGTTGTAAGTCGCGCATTACCTATATCGACGGGGATGAAGGCATTCTGATGCACCGCGGGTATATGATTGAAGAACTGGTAGATAAAAGTAATTTTCTGGAGGTTTCATACCTTCTGTTGTACGGAAACCTGCCGGATAAGAAACAATATGATGAGTTTAATCACAATATTACCTATCACACGATGGTGCATGAGCAGGTTCATCACTTCTTCCGTGGATTCCGCCGCGATGCACACCCGATGGCGATTATGTGCGGAGCTGTGGGGGGCTTGTCTGCGTTCTATCACGATTCTCTGGATATCTGGGACGAAAAACAGCGCGAAATTTCTGCGCACCGCCTGATTGCCAAAATGGGGACTCTGGCGGCAATGGCCTATAAGTATGCGGTTGGGCAGCCGTTTGTCTATCCGGACAACTCGCTGGATTATGCCTCTAACTTCCTGAAGATGTGTTTTTCCGTTCCGGCAGAGAAATATGAGGTCAACCCGGTTCTGGCCCGTGCCATGGATAAAATTTTTATCCTGCATATGGATCACGAGCAAAATGCTTCGACCTCGACCGTGCGTCTGGCCGGTTCGTCTCAGGCAAACCCGTTTGCCTGTATTGCTTCTGGTATTGCCTGTCTGTGGGGGCCGTCTCATGGGGGCGCCAATCAGGCGGTTCTGGAAATGCTGGATGAGATTGGGTCAAAAGACCGTATTCCGGAGTTTCTGGAGCGCGCCAAAGACAAGGACGACCCGTTCCGTCTGATGGGATTTGGGCACCGTGTGTATAAAAACTTTGATCCACGGGCCAATGTGTTGAAAAAATACGCGGATGAGGTTCTGGACGAGCTGGGAATCAACGACCCGCAACTGGAACTGGCGATGGAGCTGGAACGAATTGCGCTGGAAGATGAGTACTTTATTGAGCGGAAATTATTCCCGAATGTGGATTTCTATTCCGGGATTATTCTGAAAGCCATGGGCTTCCCGGTATCCATGTTTACGGTGCTGTTTGCTTTGGCCCGGACGGTGGGCTGGGTGTCTCAATGGAAAGAAATGATCGAGGAGCCTTCCCTACGGATCGGACGTCCGCGTCAGCTCTATGTTGGCTCGGCGCAACGGGATTACGTACCGATGAACAAACGATAATATTAAGGACTTCGTGCGTGCTGACAATCTTTTTTGATCTTGACGGTGTCCTGATCGACGGGTTCCATTCCGATCCTGCCAGACGGGTGCGTTGGGATACGACTCTGAAAGAAGATCTGGGAATCGATCCGGATGATCTGGTCTCTGTATTTTTTCAGGGGTCGTTTCTGGATGTGATTGTCGGCAAACGGGACTGTCTGGAAAGTCTGAATGAGATTTTGCCGGATATTTCCGACGGCTCTGTCTCTGCGGAGACGTTGCTGGAATATTGGTTGAGAAAAGACAGTAAGATCAATACGAATGTCTTTGATATTATTAAAAAACTATCAGATCATCCGGAGGTTTCTCTCTATATCGCCACCAATCAGGAACATTACCGCGCAAGGTATTTGTGGGAAGATTTGGAGTTTCGGAATTATTTCAAAGATATTTATTATTCTGCCAGATTGGGGTGCCTTAAAAGCAATCCGGCGTACTTTCAGGCAATCAATCAGGAATTGGGCCTGACCGGGCAAAAAGTCCTGTTTTTCGATGATACACGTAGAAATATAGAAGTCGCGGAAACTGAAGGATGGGACGGTGTCGTATTTCAGGATGTGCATGATCTCGCGCAGCATCCGGATATTTGGCCTCTGATGATGACCCCCGCCTTGGAGAAATGACTGAGACATGACGATTGCGATTACTGGAGGCTCTGGATTTATTGGAACGGTTCTGGCCCGGCGGCTGGCTGCGTCCGGACAGGCGTTTAAAATTCTGGATATTGCCCCCTCCAAAGAATTTCCGGAGCATGTGGAGTTTGTCGATGTCCGGGATGCACCCGCATTGGAGCGGGCCTTGAAAGGGTGCGGGCTTGTGTACCATCTGGCGGCAGAGCACAAGGATGACGTGTCGCCGGTCTCTCTTTATTATAGCGTGAATGTGGACGGGGCAAAAAATCTGGTCGCGGCGGCAGAGAAAAACGGAATAGAACAGATTATTTTTTCCAGCACCGTGGCGCTGTATGGTTTGAATAACGGAGATTCCAAAGAAACCTCAACGCCGTCTCCGTTTAATGATTACGGACAAAGCAAGCTTGAATCGGAAAAAGTTTTTGAAAACTGGGCACTCAAGGATCCCGCCCGGAAACTGGTGATGATGCGGCTGGTGGCGACCTTTGGCATCGGAAACCGGGGAAATATTTATAACCTGATTGCGCAGGTGGTGCGTGGCAAGTTTTTGATGGTGGGCCGCGGGAAAAATAAAAAATCACTGGCTTACGTCGAAAATGTTGCGGCATTTCTGGAGTATTGTCAGGGGTTCGGCCCCGGCGTGTCGATTTATAACTATGTTGATAAGCCGGATTACACCATGAATGAGCTGGTTGCCGATATTAGCGCTGCCGCCGAACGGAAATCCTCAGCGCTCCGTATTCCTTATATCGTCGGATTGTTGGGGGGCGCGTGTTTTGACCTTCTGGCAGCGCTGAGCGGGCGGACTTTTCCGATCAGTCTGGTGCGAGTGCGCAAGTTTTGTGCCGATACCGTGGTGAATGCCGATAAGGTGCAGGCCTCCGGGTTTTGCGCGCCTTATACGATGAAAGAAGGGCTGGGCACGACCATTCGCGGGGATGTGTTTTAGGAATATCAGGAAATGTTGTCCAGCCCTAAATCCTGCGCCTCCAGCTTGCGGAGTTGATCGCGGTATTTTGCGGCTTGTTCGAATTCCAGATTGCTGGCGGCGGCGTGCATTTTCTTTTCAAGATCTTTGATCTGTTTTTGCAGTTGTGCCGGTTCAAACAGAAACTCTTCCTGTTGAGACTCTGCAAAACCACGGGTTTTATTAGCATCACCCCGGTCGTTGCGCTCAAAGACACTCCCGACCAGATCCGCAATATTTTTCCGGATACTGGCGGGGGTGATGTTGTGTTCTTTGTTATAGGCTTCCTGCTTGGCGCGGCGGCGATCGGTTTCGTCGATAGCGTTTTGCATAGAATTTGTGATCTTGTCGGCGTAAAGCAGGGCTTTGCCGCCCAGATTGCGTGCGGCGCGGCCGATCGTCTGGATCAGGGAGCGGGTGGAGCGCAGGAAGCCTTCCTTGTCTGCATCCAGAATTGCAACCAGTTGGCATTCGGGAATGTCCAGTCCTTCGCGCAGCAGGTTAATACCGACCAGAACATCAAACGTTCCCAGCCTTAAATCCCGGATAATTTCAATCCGTTCCAGCGTATCAACATCACTATGCAGGTAGCGCACTTTGATATTATTCTCGGTAAAATATTCCGTCAGGGCTTCCGCCATTTTTTTGGTGAGGGTGGTCACCAGCACACGCCCGCCACGCTCTGTAACCAGCTTGATTTCTGCCATTAAATCGTCAACCTGATGGGCGGTCGGGCGGATTTCAATCGGCGGGTCGATCAGGCCCGTGGGGCGTACGACCTGCTCCACAAACACGCCCTGACTTTGCTCCAGCTCCCAGTCTCCCGGTGTGGCGGAAACAAAAATGGTTTGCGGGCGGTAGGCATCCCACTCCGTAAATTTCAGGGGGCGGTTATCCAGCGCGGCGGGCAGACGAAAGCCATAGTCCACCAGCGTGGTTTTTCGCGCGCGGTCTCCGTTATACATGCCGTTGATCTGTGGAACCATCACGTGGCTTTCATCGAGAATTAGCAAGGCATTCTCCGGCAGATATTCAAACAAAGTCGGCGGCGGCTCTCCCTCTCCGCGCCCGGTTAGATAGCGGGAGTAATTCTCGATGCCGCTGCAAAACCCGGTTGAGAGCATCATTTCCACATCAAATTGCGTGCGTTCTTTCAGACGCTGCGCTTCGAGTAATTTTCCTTGTTTTTCAAAAAGATCTACACGGTCTTTCATGTCCTGCTTTATGCGCATCGCAGCTTGCTGCAGCGTTGGCCCCGGCGTGATATAGTGCGAATTCGCGTAGACACGCACGGCGTCCAGAGACTGGAATTTTTCACCCGTAAGAGAATCAAATTCGGTGATTTTTTCCAGCTCATCTCCGAATAAATCGAACCGCCAGGCGCGGTCTTCGAAGTGGGCGGGGAACAGCTCAACCGTGTCGCCCCGCACCCGGAAACTGCCGCGCTCGAACGCGATGTCATTGCGTTTATATTGCAGGGAAACCAACTGTTTGATGAGCTCTTCGCGGTCGATGAGGTCACCTTTTTTCAGTGACAACGTCATCGCCTGATAATCCTCGCGGCTTCCCAAACCGTAGATACAGGAGACAGAGGCGACAACAATCGCGTCCTTACGCTCCAGCAAGGCGCGAGTTGCAGAATGGCGCATGCGGTCGATCTGCTCATTAATACTGGAGTCTTTTTCGATATAGGTATCCGACCGTGGCACATAGGCTTCCGGCTGGTAATAATCATAGTAGGAAACAAAGTATTCCACAGCATTATTGGGAAAAAACGCTTTCATTTCTCCGTAAAGTTGTGCCGCCAGCGTTTTATTCGGTGCCATAATCAGGGTCGGGCGCTGCGTTTTCTGGATGACGTGCGCCATGGTGAATGTTTTTCCCGAACCAGTCACGCCCAGCAAAACCTGATTTTTGTCGCCGCGAGTCAGTCCTTCCGTCAGCTCTTGAATTGCGCGCGGCTGATCTCCCGTTGGCTGGAATTCAGAGACAATCTCCAAAGGCGGCGAGTTGGGATCAAGATTGCTCTCGAACTTCGGATCTAACAGCGGCGCGGATTCCTGTGTGGTCATAAGTTAAGATATAGTCAGTAGCGGATGATTTGTCATCTTTATCTACGAACTAAACACTCACAGAAGGCTCCCAGCTAACTTCTGCTCGCCCGCCCTGTTCAATCCAGCCATGGAGCATGGAGGTATCATGTGCCGCTGAGCAAACTTTTCCGGCACGATCCACGCCAATCATTCCACCACTGCCATTTGTACGATCACGTAGGTATGCCATGGAATTTTCCATAGAATCCTGTAAGGGCATGTGCGCTATCTCCATGAGCATGGATACACGATGGGAGAGAGTCGCTCGTATGAAGTCTTCGCCAACGCCGGTACAAGATATTGCGCAGGTTTGGTTGTTTGCATAGGTTCCTGCACCGATTAGAGGTGTATCTCCTACCCGCCCGGGAATTTGGCCAAAGACCCCACCTGTTGAAGTTCCTGCCGCCAGATTCCCGTGCATGTCCCGTACAACAGCGCCAACTGTGCCATGCTTTTCCTGATTATCTTTTAAGAACAATATATCAAAATAAGTGTCGGGCATGATGTCCACATTTTGCGTCCGTGCAAAGTCCATCGCGCCTTGATCCACAAGCAGGACATGGTTTGTTTTTTCCATTACAAGACGAGCGAGCGAGATAGGATTCTTTACGTTCTGTACTCCCGCAACAGCTCCGCAGGATAAAGTCGCTCCCTCCATAATCGCGGCATCCATTTGGTAGAAGTCGATCTTTTTAGGAATTGATCCACGTCCAGCATTATGCAGAGGATCATCTTCTTCCTGACGAACGCAATATTCGACAACATCTAAAGCAGAGGCTCCATTTGACAACATCTGTCGTGCCCCTTCCAGAAGGAGCTTAAGATTGTTAACGTATGTCTCTGGAGATGCGCGAAGGATCTCGAAGGATGACCATGCGCCGCCATGTATAACCAGACTGAATGAAGGTGTATCTTTCGGCTTGGCGTTCTGGCATATCGCTTGGTTTAGCTTCATTTAGGGGTATCGCGTTCGGACAAAATTTTATTATGCCTCATAACTATATCCCCCGATTGTAAGCGAATAAATCTGAAAACACCTGAAGGATTATAAAATAAAAAGTATTATATATCAACGCTTATAAGCTGATTAAGTGATCTGATCTGAATGAGGATGAATGTATCTGAAAGGGAAAATGGGGCGACTGATGGGATTCGAACCCACGACATCTCGGACCACAACCGAGGGCTCTACCACTGAGCTACAGCCGCCATCTTTATTCAGGGTGGTGCGGGTAGAGGGACTTGAACCCCCACGCCTCGCGGCGCTGGTACCTAAAACCAGTGCGTCTACCAATTCCGCCACACCCGCATTCCAGATCCTTTAAAAAACAGAATTCGACGGAAATTTCAAGTGAAAATATATAAAAAACCTTGAAATCCGGTCAAATATTTGGTTTGTAATCATATCACAATTTTTAAGGATAAGAGATAACGATGAAAGCCACACAAAAGAAACACGAAGGATTAAGCTACGAATATGAAGTGCAGATCCCGGCCAAAGATCTGGATCAAAAAGTGGATGCTAAACTACAAAGCTATTCCGGTCAGATTCGTATACCGGGCTTTCGTCCGGGTAAAGTGCCGTTCAAGATGCTGAAACAAAAGCACGGTAAGGCTGTTTTAGGTGAAGTGATTGAGGAAGCCGTTCAGGAATCCATGCAAAAACTGATGGATGACAACAAAATCCGTCCGGCTCTGCAGCCAAAAATCGAAATTGATAAGGAATATGCCGAAGGCAAAGACCTGATTTACAGCGTGGCGATTGAAAGCCTGCCGGAATTCAAAATCATGGAACTGAAGGGCATGAAACTGGAAAAACCGGTTGCAGAAGTTGAAGACGCTGCGATTGATGAGGCTCTGGCCACTCTGGCGAAAAATCGCCGTGATTCGACGCCGGTGACAGAGAATCGTCCCTCCAAAGCAGGCGATATCGTGATGATTGATTATCATGGCCGTCTGGAAGGAGATGGCAAGCCGGAGCATGGACATGAACGTCCGGGAATGCATGCCCATGACCACGCGCTGGAGCTGGGCAGCGGTCAGTTTATTCCGGGATTCGAAGATCAGTTGATCGGCAAGAAAGCCGGGGATGAGGTCGAAGTTAAACTGACCTTCCCTGAAGAGT
Organism: Rhodospirillales bacterium; assembly: GCA_020638395.1. GTDB lineage: Bacteria > Pseudomonadota > Alphaproteobacteria > Micavibrionales > Micavibrionaceae > JACKIP01. Next base: position 124,041 of record JACKIP010000005.1, on the reverse strand, counting down.
ATCATGCGGAGGCATTATCCGGCAAAAATGCGATTTTTGATGTGATGATTCATGAAATCCGTGAACCGTCCGAGACCAAAGTTGATGAGGATTTTGCAAAATCATTTGGACTGGAAGATCTGGAAGCACTGCGCAACGCTGTGCGGGATCAGCTACAGCAGGAATATGCCGGACAAAGCCGTATGAAGCTGAAACGTGCTATTCTCGATCAACTGGATGATGGACACGATTTCGACGTCCCGGCCGGTATGATTGCCATGGAAAATGAGCAAATCATGCGTCAGGTGAAAATGGAGCAGCAGCAAACCGGCTCCACCGCCGAGATGACGGAGGAAGAAAAAGAGGAACTGGCGGAAATCGCGGTGCGTCGTGTGAAGTTGGGACTGATTTTGGCCGATATCGGACGGAACAACAACATTATGGTCACAGATGCGGAGCTGCAACAGGCGGTTATCCGGGAGGCACAACGCTATCCGGGACAGGAACGCCATGTTTTTGATTTCTATGCAAAAAACAGAAATGCACTGGAATCCCTGCGCGCACCGATGTTTGAAGAGAAAGTGATTGATTATATCATTGAACTGGCGGACGTAACTGAGAAAAAGGTTGCGGTTGAAGATCTTTCTTTTGATGAAGAGGATGAAATGCCAAAAAAGAAAGAGGCTAAAAAATCTTCCGGCAAGAAAAAATCTGAGAAAAGCGAAGAGAAATCGTAATTCTTTCAATTTTGAAGAGTCGTAGTTCTAAAACCCCGTGATTTTTCAACGGGGTTTTTTCTATGCGAAAAGCGGTTGCAAGACTCTTTACACCCTTTTGAATTCCGCCTATCTTTGAGAAAATGATTCAATAAAGGAAAAGACATGACATTTCTTAGCGAGCGTGATCCTCTGGAGGTTTATGATAACTATTTGGTCCCGACCGTCATCGAGCAAACGAACCGGGGGGAACGGGCCTTTGATATTTATTCCCGTTTGCTAAAGGAGCGGATTGTATTTCTGACCGGGGAAGTTCATGACGGGGTTTCTGCTCTGATCTGTGCGCAGTTGCTCTTTCTGGAATCGGAAAATCCGGTCAAGCCGATTTCTTTTTATATTAATTCCCCCGGCGGGGTTGTGACCTCCGGATTGTCGATGTATGACACCATGCAATATATCAAATGTGATGTGTCAACGGTTTGTGTTGGACAGGCGGCATCCATGGGGTCCTTGCTTCTGGCGGCGGGAGCGGCGAAACAGCGCTATTCCTTGCCAAGTTCCCGTATCATGATTCACCAGCCTTCCGGTGGTGCACGCGGGCAGGCGACAGATATCGAGATTCATGCCCGCGAAATTCTCAGACTGCGTAAATACCTGAATGATATTTACGTTAAACATACCGGACAAAAGCTGGCAACGGTTGAGAAGGCGATGGAGCGTGACAATTTTATGTCCGCCGAAGAAGCCAAACAATTTGGTTTGATTGACCATGTGGTTGAAAGTCGGGCTCAGATTCCGTCAGAAAACGATACGAAAAAAGATAAGTAATGGCTCTGCGATGTCCCCTTTCTGATAAGGGGCATCTGGCAGTTTGCTGAAAAAGCTTAGGACTCGTCATCCTGAGCCATAGGCGAAGGATGTTAACTTATTGATAAAAAAGATTCTTTGCTGCGCTCAGAGCGCGGCGATGCAATTCAGGCGAAACGATCAACGCTCTAAAGAAGAAAAACAGGACTGATGCCATGACTTATGCCCCCCCTGTCTCCGATATTCGATTTCTTCTTGAACATGTGCTGGAGTATCAGAGCCTTCCACAGGCGGCGGTGCTGGATCTAGACACTGTTACGGCTATTCTGGAGGAGGCGGCGCGATTGGCATCCGAGGTTCTGGCCCCCCTTAATCAAACAGGAGATCATCTTGGGGCGAAGCTGGAGGATGGAACGGTTACGACCGCCCCCGGATTCAAAGACGCTTATGCGCAATATCGTGACGGGGGCTGGAATGCGGTGCCGTTTCCGGAAGAATTTGGCGGACAGGAACTTCCGTGGGCACTGGCGTTTCCTGTGCAGGAAATGTGGCAAGGCGCAAATCTGTCATTCGGATTGTGCCCGCTGCTCAATCAGGGGGCGGTTGACGCGATTCTGGAGCATGGCTCGCCAGAGCAAAAAAGCTTTTATCTTCCAAAGCTGATTAGCGGGGAATGGACGGGGACTATGAACTTGACCGAGCCGCAAGCTGGGTCCGATCTGGCCGCGGTGAAAAGCCGGGCAGAACCTCAGACTGACGGCAGCTACAAAATTTTCGGACAGAAAATATTTATCACCTATGGGGAACATGATCTGTCGGAAAATATTATTCATCTGGTGCTGGCCCGCTTGCCGGACGCGCCGGAGGGGGTGAAGGGAATTTCCTTGTTTATCGTGCCGAAATTTCTGGAAGACGGCACGCGCAACGATCTTGTCTGCACGGGGTTGGAGCATAAGCTGGGAATTCATGCTTCTCCCACCTGTACGATGCAGTTCGGGGAAACGGGCGGGGCAACAGGATATCTGGTCGGGACAGCGCATCAGGGGATCAAATATATGTTCACCATGATGAATAATGCCCGCTTGTCGGTCGGGTTACAGGGCGTGGCTCTGGCGGAACGCGCAACCCAGAAAGCCGCACAGTTTGCCGCAGAACGCATTCAGGGAAAAGATCCGGTGAGTGGTGCTCCCCTCACAATTGACCGGCACCCGGATGTGCAGCGGATGCTGTTGACGATGAAATCTTTGACGATGGCCGGGCGGGCGATGGCGTATGAAGCGGCTGTTTTGCTGGACAAAGCGCGGGCAGGGGATGAGTCTGCGCGAATGACGGGGGAGCTTCTGACTCCGATTGTGAAATCCTGGTGTACGGATATGGCCTGTGAAGTTGCGTCGATCGGGGTGCAGGTTCATGGTGGTATGGGATTTATCGAAGAAACCGGCGCGGCGCAATATTACCGGGATGCACGTATTCTGCCGATTTACGAAGGCACGAACGGCATTCAGGCGAATGATCTGCTCTTCCGTAAAATTTTGCGTGATGAGGGGAATACCATGAGGAGTCTTTATGCCGGAATGAAATCTGTACTGATACACGCGCCGGACACAGAGGTGACCATGACACTATGTGAAGAGGTTCTGGAGCGTATCCTGTCAGAAAAAGACCCGGAACAACTGTCCTTTATCGCAGTGCCTCTTTTGAATGGTCTGGCATATCTGAAAGCGGCGGACTTAATGATCCGGATTAAAAACGCACAAGGCGACGGGGACGCAGGCATTTTACCGGAATTTTTCTTTACGCATCTTTTTCCCAGAGCCACCATGTTCCTGACGGTCGTGCGGAATGGTTTTTAGAGCGTTGTAAATCATGCGGCCTGATCCTGGTAGGTACTTGCCGTGGAGTGGTCGATGGCTTGTGATATTTCTTTGGCACTGTTTGAGGCCTGCATAATATTTTTATTCAATTCCTGAATGGCCTCGACCTGTTGCTGGATGGCTTCGGCGATATCTTTGGAGGTTGTGTTAATCTCTACAATCTTATGTTGAACATCGCCGATACTTCCCACCGTTTCGGAGGAGCTTTGCTGGATGGCTTCCATATTTTTGCGGACCTGTTCGGTGGCGTCCGCGGTCTGTGCCGCCAGACTTTTGACCTCTCCGGCAACGACGGCAAAGCCTTTCCCGGCATCTCCGGCACGAGCTGCTTCGATTGTGGCATTCAGGGCCAGCAGATTGGTTTGTTCCGCAATTTTTTCTATGAGTTCAAGAATGGCAGAAATGGCGTGAACATTTTCAACCAGAGCGCCAACATCCTGTGCGCCGCGATCAATAGAGCTATTTGCTTGCGAGGTCGTTGTGGACTGGCTGTCGATGCGCGTGGATATATCTTTAATTGAGGCTTCAATTTCTTCGGTTGCGGCCGATATCGCGTCAATGCTGTGAAAAATATTTTGTAGCTCCCGGTTGTTGCGTTTTGATTTTTCCTTGTCTTTTTCCATTTGTTCCAAATAGGCGGCCTGCTGCATGGTTTTTTCCTGTTCCATGCGCCGGGCTTCCTGAAAGCGCTTGGCAAAGTTATCCAGAGATAAAAACATTTGTCCGGCTTCTGTTTGGGATTTGAGAAGCTTTTCCGGCAGATTGAGATTGAAGTTGCCTTCTTCCATTTGTTTGACGCAGCTCATAACTCTTTGTTGTTGGCGGTTGATATCGCGGGCCAGAGACAGGACAATTCCGGTGGATATCAGGAAGAGCGCGGCATAGCTGCCAATAAACATGATCATTTTTTGATAAAATGTCTGATAGAGGTTGCGGGCTTTTGCCAGCGCATTGCGATCAAGATCCATCAGAGACTGGTTTATTTTATTGATACGCTCGCTGGTCAAAGAAAACCATGTGGTCGTGGTGAGGCCCATGGTCTGTTCCGTATCCATCAATTCCATCATGATATGTCTGGCTTTCAGGAGCTTGGGGAACGAGTCTTTTTCTGCGAGGAGGAAATTTGCCAGAGTCATCTGATCTTTTATTGCAAGAGTCTTAAATTCCCGCAGGTAAGCGCTTTGAATGGAAAGTTGTGAGAGATAGAGATGGTGGATATTTTCGGAGAATTTTCCTATAGCGGCCTCATTTAGCAGGATGCTGCCATAGGCTCGCTCAAGCCCGGCATTCTCTTTTGCCAGCGCCAGAAATAATGTGGCCATCAGATGTTGGCGAAGGTCTGGAGAGGAGATCTGTATGTATTGTTGCTCAATGCTTTGCATTAAATCCGAGACTTCTTGAGCATACTGAGCGATCGCATCCGATGCCAGAACATCCGGATCTGCAGCAGCGGACCGCAACATTTGCAGGGTATCCTGCGGGTAATCGGCTTCCTGTCTGGCCTGATTCGTCCGGAGGTACTGTTCCTGCAAGCTTTCTATGGCATTTTTTTTGTGCCCGGAGGAAATCATTTGTGCGGTTAGTCCGCGCTCAATTTGAAGCTCGTGGATCAGAGCTGATATTTTCTGGGTCCGGAGGATCGTGCCAGAGGTCGATTCATATTCTTTCAATGTGGTATAGTCGGACAGTATTCGTTCGCCTCCCTGCCACAAAACCGCGATTAGCGGGATCAAAACAGCAAGATAAATTTTAGATCGTGTGGAAGAAAAAGCGCGCATATGGACTCACCTGATAAGATATTTTTCAGTGTATGATTGTAAAATATATGAACGGAATGATTAAAGAAAACTTAGGGAAATACTTCTGTATTCATTAGGGTTGTCTTGACCAGAAATAGGGCAAGTAAAAACCACAATCTCCAAGATCCCGCATTCAGGCTAACATAGAGCTATAAATAAAAGACCCGGACTTTTTTAGTCCCCGGTGACTTTTTTCGCGATTTTGTCCAGCTCTTCCCGGACAAGTGTTTCGATCATGGCGGGGAGGTTTTTATCCAGCCAGTCCCGAAGCATAGGGTCCAGCTGGCTACGGACGATATCTTCCAAAGTCAGACTTTTGTAATTGTGATTGATTTGAATTTCACGTGCGAGCTTGCTGAATCCTGCGAAGGCTGCGGCCGACGCTGTTTCTCCCAAAATCTGAGCGTCCACACTTTCTATAGCGGGTGCCGGTTCCGGAGCTGGTGGTGGCGCAGGAGGGGCGGGAGGAGGTGGCGCCGGTTTTTCTTCCACGACAGGGGGAGGGGGCGGCGGTGCAGGTTCTGGCTCCGGTTCCGAGACTTCCGTATCGGCAAGATCAACAAGCAAATTGTCATCTTCTGCCTCAGCCGTGTTGCTCAGAGAGTCATCTTCTTCGATTTTCTGGGTTAATTCCAGAACGTCTTCTTCCTCTGGGGCCGAAGGCTCTTCCGGCTGTTCATCGAACAAAGCATCGATATCATCCTGCGAGTCGAGTTCTGCTTCCGCAGACTCTTCCTCCGCATCAGCGTCAGAGCTGGCGGCTTCCTCTTCGTCATCCGAGATAATCTGCCGTATAGAGGCAAGTATTTCTTCGATGGACGGATCTTTTTCCTGTGCGTTGTCGGACATAAACAGATTCGATTGATGGATTGAACAAGATATTTATGTTTACAGTTTCCAATATTGTCAAACGCTTGTCAAAGGAGGAATGTCATTGATCCCCAGATGTATCCACAAAGACTGTGGATAAAATGAATGGGGGGAGCGGATTATTCCGTTGTGGAGGAAGAGAAATTCAACTCTAACCCTAATGTTTCCGGGGTTAATTGCCCCAAGGCACGCGCCAGAACAAATCGTGCGACAATTTCGTTTCTTTGTGCACTGACGTAGGAAACTTCCGAATCCAAAAGCTCCTGATCGGCATCCAGCGTGTCGAGAATCGTCCGAATCCCCAATTGTTCTTCCTGATAGACCCCTTCTTTTGCGATTCTGGCCGAATCAACCTGTTTCTGGCGGGCTTTGATTTCTGCGTGGGCTGTTTGTAATTGCTCCCAGGCGGCCACAACCTGTTCCTGAATCTGAGTGCGGACATCCAGAGTTTCCAGATAGATCTGGTTTGCCTGATGCTTCGACTGCCGAATGCGGGACGCAACCGCTCCCCCCTGATAGAGGGGAATAGAGGCGGTGAGGCCGGCGCTGGCATTTGTGCTTTCATCAATTATACCCGGCTGAGGATCGTAGCTTCTCGACCAGTCGGCAGAAAATCTGACTTCCGGCAAGGCTTCTCCAAAAACTTCTTCAACGTTACGTTCCGCCGCGGCGTGCCGGGCGGTTAGTTCGGCAATGGCCGGGGCATTATGGGCGGCAATCGCCTGTGCTTCTTCGAGGGAATTCGGAACAACCGGTAATTTTGCGGGAGACATCAGGACTTCCGGCGCGGCGGCTCCCACCAGTCTTTCATAATTGGCGAGGGTGATTTTCAGGGTTCCTGCAACATTGATTCGATCCGCTTCAGCTCCGGACAGGCGGGCCTCTGCCTGTGCGACGTCGGTCAGGGTCAGCTCTCCCACATCGTAGCGTTGCCGCGTGGCGTCGAGCTGCCGCGACAGAACCTCGTAATTTTTCTCACTGAGCCGGAGCAAGGAGCGGTCCCGCAGAACATCCATATAGGCTTGTGTTGCCGAGAGCAGAACATCCTGTACTGCCTGTTTAAAAACTGCCGTTTGGGCTTCAATTGTATGTTTGGCTGTCCGGATCGCTGCCGTGGTGCGCCCGCCGCGAAAAACAGGCTGAGACAAGCCAATGCCAATGTCTTTTTCAATCGTTCCATCCCCCGGACCAAACGCACTGCCGTCAATATTGGCGACGCTAATTCCGGCCGATGTTGTAATGGTTGGTTTCCAGCCGGCCCGCGCCTGTGGCAGTGATTCTTCTGTCGTTTTCAAGGCTGCCCGGGCGGCTTGTAGAGAGGGATTGTACAGATAGGTTTTGCTGAGGACCTCTTCCAGCGTGGTTGACCGGGATGAGGTCGAGGCGGACATGTCCATTTCCGATGCAGTTAGGAGATTCGGAGTGTTTGATCCGGCAGCTTCAGTCTGGCTCTGGGCATAGGCATCCGGGCCGAGCACCACCACGGCGGCGCAAAGAATCGGGAGCAGAAGCAAACAGGCTGATTTCAAAATGAAAACCTTTCTCTGGGAGCAAATTCCGACATGTAAGGCGTGTTCGCATCAAATAGAGGGCGAACGGAGGGCGGACCTTCCTTGGATCTTTTAATCAGGACGGCTTGCCCGTTGGTCATAGGGCTGGTTCTTAGTACACAAACCATCCGTCCGGTTTCCGGCTGTAACTGATCCACCAGAGCTTGCGGAATTTCCGCAACGGCACCATTTATAAGAATCATGTCATAAGGCGCGTGTGCTGGGGTGCTCGCCAGAATATCTCCCTGAATGTCGGCGATATTACAAATCGCCAGCTTTTTCCATGTGCTCAGGGCGTGTGTCATCAGGCTCTCTGACGATTCCGCCGCGACCACTGTCTGTGACATCATTGACAGAACGGCGGAGCTGTATCCGCTACCGCTGCCGACATCCAGAACGACGTCACCGGTGGTCGGCTCCAAAGCCTGAACCATGCGCGCAAATACCATAGGCTCCAATAAAAAGCGTCCATCGCCAACCGCGATGTCTTCATCCAGATAAGAAATATTGACTTTTTGTTCCGGGACAAAAAACTCGCGGGGGACTTTTTCCATGGCATCCAGAACAGATTCGGAAATCACATTATTTGTGGCCAGTTGAGACTCCACCATTGCGCGGCGTGCAGCTTTAAAATCCATTCAGGACTCCTTGGGAAAATATTTTGTGTTTCTTCATGTATATTTATCCCATGTTGCCACTCATAGCCAGACTTGAGATAAAATTTATCTGAAGAGTTTGTCCTGTTTCTAAAATTGAACCGGGTATATCTGTATTTAAGCCCTAAAATCAAATCAGGAGCTTTTTTTATTCCGGTACATTAGATAAGCGCAGGCCGACAGGGTAATAACGCCGCCTGTCAGCATGGTGGGCGTGAGGATGCTTTCCCCAAAAGCAACCAGCCAGCAGACCGCGAATACCGGTACCATATAGAAAAACAGGCTGATATTGGCGTTTTTTGCTTTTAGCAGGGCAAAGGTAAAGGCGGCCCCGCCAATCGTGAAAATCCCCGCGCCGATTATAAACAGAATGCCGACATCCTGTGCCGTCGGCGTATTGATTTCCAGTCCAACGCCGAAAATACACAGGAGAATAAATCCGACCGCAACAAACCGCGCAAACATTTCGCTGATGAACACGGCTGCGAAAGAGTTTTCCAATCCGGCCTGCTCCAGCTTCCGGGAATATTGCGTTCGCGTCAGGTTCAGGACCGCCGCCAGATAGCTGGCCAGCAGAACCATTCCGTACGCCATAATGGTCTCAAAGCTTAAAGTTTCATTGTGGAACCAGTTAATGTTTTCATCTGACAGGACAATCATGGCAACGCCGCCAAGTGCGACCAGTCCGATCAGATAGTCTTTCGGGTTGGTTTTGTTCCATTGTTTGTCGATCATGTGCGGGGCAAAGAACAGGGCAAAGAGCGGCCAGACATCATAAACCAGAGAAATCCCGTTCTTGTTGGCCATTTGCAGGGCGAAAATAAAAAAGATGTGAGTTGCCGCCGAGCAGGCTCCGGCAACCAGGACCAGAATCCATCCATCATTCCCCAGTTTTACCTGTAGTTGCAGATAAGATTTCAGTTGTTTGTTCTTTATCAGCGAGACCAGCGCAAAAAACAACGCGCCATGAAAGGCAAAAAACTGCACCAGCAGCATCATGGTAAAAGAATTAACCTCCTCCAGAACCCAGACGGACAAGAGCGGGTAAAGGCTCCAGACAAAAATCGTAAGGGCAAGGGGAAGGGCGACAATCATTCCGCTATTCTATTGAAAGTCAGCATTGGTGCAACTTGAATTTGCCTTGTCGGCCAAGATCTTTTAAATAGGGGGGATGAAGATCAAAGAAGCCTCTCTTAATGCCATCACCGAAGCTGCCGCGCTGATCCAGAAAGGCGGCCTCGTCGCTTTCCCGACCGAGACGGTCTATGGGCTGGGTGCGAATGCGCTGGACGGAGAAGCCGTCGCCAGAATATTTGCAGCCAAAGGCAGGCCCTCCTTTAATCCGTTGATTGTGCATGTGCCGGATCTGGAGATGGCAGAAGAGCTGGCGGTTTTTGATGAGGTTGCCCGGAGGGTCGCGGACAGGCTGTGGCCGGGGCCGTTAACCCTGATTTTGCCGAAGAAGGAGAATAGCCCGGTGGCAGAACTGTGCACCGCGGGACTGGAGACGATTGCTCTGCGTATTCCGCGCCATCCGGTGGCGCAGGATCTGTTGCGCCGGGCCGAGGTGCCGATTGCTGCGCCCTCCGCCAATCGGTCGGGAGAGCCATCCCCGACAGCGCCGATTCACGTGATTGAAAGTCTGGGAGATCGCGTTGATTTGATTCTTGCGGCGGGGAAATGTACGCTGGGTCTGGAATCAACCGTTGTTGATTTATCGCAGACTCCTCCCGCTATTTTGCGGAGCGGATTTATTGTTAAAGAAGATCTGAAGGAAATTATTCCTGCCATTGACTATCACATAGAAACCACCGAACGCCCGCGCTCTCCGGGGCAAACGCTGCGGCATTATGCGCCCTCCATTCCCGTTCGTCTGAATGCGGTCGATGTCAGAGCCGGAGAAGCGTTGCTGGCATTTGGTCCGGTTAAATTCATGGGGCTTGTCGGGGGCGGGGCCGCGGCCGATTTGCCGGATACACGCATTCGCCACCTGAGCAAGGAAGGGGATCTTCACGAAGCGGCGGCAAATTTATTTGCATTTCTGCGGGAGCTGGACCGTCCGGAACATACTGGGATTGCCGTTATGAATATTCCGGAAACCGGGATCGGCATTGCGGTAAATGACCGTCTCCGGCGTGCGGCAGCGGCGGCGGCGGCGAATCAATAAGGGCCCGATAATTTTTCTAGGTTTTTTTTCTTTTCTGTTTTATTTTATATAAAGCATTAACGATTTGTTAAGACTTTTTATAAATGTTTGGGCGCATTCAAAAACAACGGCAGGACTCTCCGGATACAGAACGGCTTCTGTCTCTGTCGCAGGAGATTGCGCATGTTGGGCACTGGCACTGGGTTATGGACGATCAGAATATTATCTGGTCGGATGAACTATACCGGATCGCCGGGGTTTCGCGTGATAAATTTACCCCCACCGTCGATCAGATCAAAAAGCTGGTGCACCGCGAAGATCTGGGCCTGCTGATGCAGGGGTTCCAGCAGGCGATTCTGGCGCAAAAAGATTACGAAATGGATTGCCGGATTATTCGTCCGGATGGAACGATTCGCCATGTGTCCTGCGTCGGGCGTCTGGCCGTGAATGATGACGGAGATGTCACGGAGCTATACGGGATTGTGCAGGACATTACCGACCGCATTCAGAAAGAAAAAGAACTGCGTCTGGCCAAGGAGGATGTTGAGCGGGCCTATGCTGCGAAATCCCAGTTTCTGGCAAATATGAGTCACGAGTTGCGGACGCCGTTAAATGCGGTCATTGGCTTTTCCGACATGATGGATAAAGAACTGTATGGCGCTTTGGGGCACCCGAAATACAAGGAATATGTCTCTGGCATTCGAAAAAGCGGGGAGCATTTGCTCGATCTGATCTCGGATATTCTTGATATGTCGAAAATAGAAGCCGGGCGTTACGAGCTGTACGTCGAGGATCTTGATATAGAAGATGTTATTCATTCGGTCGTGCAGATCATGAAAGGGCGTTGCAAGGACGGCAAAATAAAGATCAACGTCGATATGCAAACCCCGAACGTTCATTTGCGGGCAGACCGGCGGGCCTTAACCCAGATTTTGCTCAATCTGCTCTCCAATGCGGTGAAATTTAGTTCGGCGGACGGACGGATTCAGGTGCAGTGCTTTGGCCGGGACGACTATGTTCTGCTGCGGGTAATTGATAACGGGGTTGGAATCGCCGCCAATAAATTACCCTATGTGATGCGTCCGTTTGAGCAAGCACGGGTGAGTTATACGCGGGATCAGGAGGGGGCTGGTCTGGGGCTGGCTATCAGCAAAGAGCTGGTGGAGTTGCACGGCGGGCATATCTATATTGATTCGCATGTGGGACAGGGGACGACCGTGTCTGTGCGCCTGCCGTATAATGCGGCCTGTTCTCTGGAGGATCAGACCTCTTTCCGGCAAAACGGAACCAGAGGACTTTCTCTGTAGAGCGCGGTACCATCGCGTCACGCGGAGGCGTGGCGTCTATTGACCGAATTTTATAGTGGCTCTAAATAAAACTTTGAGACAACCTTTTAAGCCGTCATTGCCTGAGTTGTCGCAGACAATTCTAAGGCAATCCATTGATGTTTATAGGGGCTTATGGATTTCCCCCGGATTTGCAAGGAAAATCCGGGGAATGACGAGCGTCCTGTTATTAAAGTGACGATAAAAAACTATCGGTCCGAAGGAAGTCAGGAGACCACGCAGAACGACCATGTCGCGCCGTTGCCGACACACAAAAAAGGGCTTTCAGAAAAAAGCCCTTCCGTTAAGTCTTTTTTAAGAAATAAAGGTTAACGTCCTAGAGTATGTGCTTCGTCAGGTACTTCAACTTTCAGACCTGAGATAAGCTTCAGGTGAGAAGGGAGGCCAAAGTCTCTGCTTACTGCTGTTAGTACTCGTGTTGTAACGATCATAGTTAATCCCTCATTTTTAAGTGTCATCAATCTGCGACTTCGGATTTTTGTGCTTCCAGATAAATATCTCTGACCACATCCTCACCCAAAGCCTGTTTCTGGGCATTATATATATCCTCGTAACCAAAAGCGTCAATTGCTTTTTTTACATCGTCCGAATATAAAACTTCCAGATCTAAGCCTATTTTACACATGTACACAATCTTGTCAAGGAATTTTGTGTGCGCAATATTGGCGCGTTCCAGCGGGTCTGCGCCGTCATCCGGAATGCGGTATCCCAGAAGAAGTTGTTCTATTTCACGTAATGCGCCCCCAAATTCCAGAATCTGGATCATATAAGGCTCTGTTTGTTTTTCTTCGGCCGCCAGAAACAACTCCATCTTGGGAGTTGCGGCACTTTGCAGCTTCTTGCTTTTGATTAAATGAATTTTGAGTCCGCGTGATTCCGCGACATCCAGCAGCCGTGCGCCGGTTTGACTCTCCCGCAATTTACTTTTCAGTTTTTTTATCAAAGGCTCTGCATCGCTCAGGGTGTACTGATTATCCTCCTCCTTCAGATCCTTTCTGGCAAAGGTGCTGGAAAGGTGAGAGTAGGGGGAGTTAAGCGATTCTGTCCCGTTCTTGTTTTTAAAGTCGTCGTTCATCATCTTTGCGTACTATAATCTTTATTTGTATCAATTAGTAGTCTGTCGTTGTTTCGTAAAGGGCCTGCCGTCCCTGTGCCTGCATGGACATCTTGGTGTCCGTAATCGTAACCACGCCTTCGGAGGTGATCTCTATCGAGCCGATCATCAGGCTGCCGTCAAAATACAGAGGGATTTTAATCATAAACAGATTCCGCTCGGCATCGAATTTGACTTCGGTTTCCGATGGAAACTCTTCAAGAATGTGATACTGATCCCGTGCTCCGAGAATTCCGATTTCCCCAGCATCCATGGCAACAAAAATAAAATAAAAATCGAGGTAAGGAAGAACTGTCTCTTTATTGAGAATCAGATTTTGTTCGGTGTTGTAGAATCGAATGCCTTCGAATCCGCCATCCAGATAGGTGTAATTCTCATCATCTCCCAGATAAAACAGGGAAAAAGCGGGCAGGGTCGCGTAGTTGGTCAGTCTGTAAAGCTTGATGTTGCGATAAAATGGCAAGGTGCGGACGCGCGCTTCCGTTGTCGCAGGATCAAACAGATTTCCCAGCCCATTCGCTTTTACGGCACCAATAATCCGGAGCGTTCTTGGTTTATCGAGTATTTGCCATGTCATTTTTTCGTATAGGTCCCACACTAATCTTTAAATGTTAAGATAAAGATAAAATTTACCGGCGGCAAGTTATTCAGTCAGCATACACTCAGAATTAAGAAAATCCAGTACAAAGAGTGGGTTATTTTGCGCGTGACGGGAAACATTTGAGAGGTGTTGCCGCCAGGCGCGTGCGCCGTGCATCCCATGATAAAGTCCCATCATATGGCGAGTGATGGAATGGAGGGGCGTATCAAACTCCCGGTACTCCCGTGCGGCATAGTCCATCATTTGAATGACAATTTCAGCGCGGGAATGATGGGGAGCGGTTGCGGGGGTGAATTGCTCTGCCAGACGCCTTAGAAACCATGGATTATGATAGGCTTCGCGCCCGATCATAACCCCGTCACACATGTTGAGGGGCGTTGTCATATCTTCCAGCGTGCAGATACCGCCGTTGAGGTGAATGCTTAAATCCGGGTGCTCTTCTTTCAGGCGGTACACGCGGGGATAGTCCAGAGGAGGGATTTCGCGGTTTTCCTTTGGGCTTAAGCCTTTCAACCAGGCTTTGCGGGCGTGCACAATATAGGTATCGCACCCGGCGGCGTGTGTTTTGGTGACAAAGTCCTCCAGAAATTCATAGGAGTCTGACTCATCAATGCCAATCCGACATTTGATGGAGACGGGCAGGGAAGTGCTGTCCCTCATACGGGTTATGCACTGCGCGACCAGATCCGGTTCGGCCATCAGGCAGGCTCCGAATGCGCCCTTTTGAACCCGTTCCGACGGGCAGCCGCAATTCAGGTTAATGCCGTCATACCCATATTTTTCCGCATATCGGGCAGCCTGTGCCAGCTCTTCAGGGTCGGAGCCTCCCAGTTGCAGGATAACCGGGTGCTCGGTGGTATTGTATCTTAGAAACCGCTCCGGATCGCCGTTCAGCAAAGCGCCGGTTGTGACCATTTCTGTATAGAGTACGATCTCAGGATTCAGCAGGCGGTGAAAAAAGCGGCAATGGCGGTCCGTCCAATCCATCATTGGTGCAACAGAGAATCGGGACAGAGGCTTATTTGGTGTTTTTATCATCGCAAAATCTATTGTACTATACCAATCCATCACATAATCAAATGACGTTATGACTTCAATGCCTTATTTTATCGCCTTTTTTGTTTTTCTCTGCTGTTTTTCCTTCGGGCCTGCTTCCGCAGAGGAGGTTCAGACGGTGCCGCGGTTTGCCTCATTATCTTCTGAAGAAGTTTATTTCCGGGCTGGACCGGGAAAACAGTATCCGGTCAAGTGGGTCTATCACCGCAACGGCTACCCGGTCGAGATCGTCCGGGAATTTGAGCACTGGCGCAAGGTACAGGACCGGGAGGGATATTCCGGCTGGGTCTATAAAGGCTTGCTGAGTGCGCGGCGGACGGCGTTGGTCATGGGAATTTCTCCGGATCAGCAGATCTGGCTGACCCGTGCCATGTCTCCGGAGTCGCAAAAAATTGCACGAATAGAGCCGGGGGCGATTTTGTTTCTGAAAGAATGCACTGAGATGTCTTGCCGGGGGAGTTCGCAGGGAATCACGGGATGGATTGAAAGAAAATACTTGTGGGGCATTTACGACCACGAAATTATTGATTAGACTCTTATTATATGTGGCGTTCGCTGCATTCTGTTCAACCTCTAATTCACATTGCGATAAGCGGGCCGCCGAAGTCATAGCGGAACGATATGGCAATCTTCACAACGATGATGTATCATACTGAAAAGACCGCGTTACTGGGTCAATTGCAGGCGAGTCTGTTTGCTTTCTCCGCGCCGACGTCCGAGCGCGTGGATACACAGGACGCTCTGCTGATTCTGTCCGGATTGCTGGTCGAAACATTACTTCTGTTCGAAGAGCCAGAGCAAGGTCTGGTCCATACATTGCATATGATTGCAAAGAGGTTGGATATGACGAAAGACTTAGACCAGCATGCAAGCATTCTCGCCCCGCACCCATGTATTCTTGATTGTCAGGCAGAGCAGGGGCGGTTGCTGGCCCGCGAAATATTCGAAGACTGGCTGGAATGCTCGCATGAATTCCGCAGCTTCATCGAAACATTTACCGCGCAGTCTCTTTTATTGTGGGAGCGGGATGGCCTGTCGCGGGGGAGTTTGTACAATACTCTGTTCGAAATGACCGTGCGCTATATGGCCTTTGAAGTGGCGGCGCAGGAGCTTTGCGACGTTGTGATTGAAGAAATGATCGGAGGATGGGGCTGGACCGTGCAGGATGCCGTTGTCGGCCTGTCTGCCCTGGCTGGGCACAAGCTGGCACAATCTCTGGAAAGCGATAAGTGCATGCTGTTTTTCGGGGCCGATATTCCGGACCATCTCGATTCGATTGTTCATATTATGACGCAGGAAGCGGTGCGCTATGGAACGCCCGCCGGATCTGACTGGAGATTCGGGCTGGCCGCAAATGATTTGCCGCCGAATCCTCCGTGGGAAATGATGTGTAGCGTCGAATCCTATGCCGAAAAGCTTTTATCCTGTCTCCCGCTCCGCGATTTGCAGGATCATGCGGCGGCGTGCGCCAAAGCGGCGGGACGTATGATTGCGGTCGCCTCCGGCGGTGAAGAGCCGGAGTTTGAGCCGGCCATCATCAAACCGTTGGCGATGGCGGCGATTTCCGAAAGCTATAAGGGTGTGTGCCTGAAGTTACGGGCGCAGGCTTAATCCTAATGTGTTGAAACAAAAGTAAGACAAAGTAAAACAAAGTTCTTTCTCTGCAATCTCTGCGTGCGTCTCTCGCGGTGAAACGCACGAACGGCTTGTCCCCCTCAATTTCGTCATTACACGGCTTTCGAAGAAAGTCCGTGTAATCCATATGTCGATAAGTAATGGATTACACGCATTTTTTCTGTATCCTTACGGACAGAAAAACGCGTGCAATGACGGGGCACAAGGTGTCCTAAAATTAAGCAAAAGCACTATAAGATCCTTCGCCTGCGGCTCAGGATGACAAGTCCGGGCTTTTGTGGAGAGTTCGAGAGACAAACTTTGTTTTACTTTGTCTTACTTTGCGGTTCAGAATCTATCGTTTCATCGTTCACGCAAAGAACGCTATGAAGCGCAAAGGTCGCCAAGGGGGGAATACTCTCTGCGTGCCCTGCGCCTCTGCGGTTAAAAATCCATAGGATCACACGGATGGAGCTCTAGAGAATATAACAATACAGGCGCGCAGAGACAAAGAATCAAAGAAATTTCATCACGCCAGAGTATCCATCAGGAGGTCCATCAGGCGTTCCCGCTTTTTCTCCAGATCCGGACGTCCTTCTTTGGGTGCTCCGTATGAGATCGCCGATAAGGTTTTTCCGTCATTGGAATAAAACAGCAGGCTGATTGTCGTCGTCCCGCAATCCGCATCATAGGCATACAGACTTCCCTGATCTCCCTTCCGCAGGAGCAGAGGATCTATCGTCATTGGAACGGGACATTTGTTTTTAAGGTTTGTTATCATTCCGTTCACCGAGTCCTCAAATTTTTCTGTTTCCAGCGTTTTGCGGACCAGTGTGCCTTCAACCGCATCTGAAATCCAGAAAATCGTCGAATCGTCGCGGCTGGTAACCCTTAGATTGGAATCAACTTCCTGCATCACCGCCAACAGGAACGATTCCGGAGATTTATCCTGCGCTTCTTGCGTCAAAGACGGAGAGGGGTGCGGCGGGGTAGATATTTTCTGAGCCACCGGTGCCGGTTTTTGTTCTGCCACAACGGCAGAAGCAGAAGGTTCTATCGCTGCTTGTGAGGGCTCAGGTGCAAGAGTTGACGCCTGAGCGGAAACTGCGGATTTGTTATCATTTGCGACAATGACATCAACCTTTTGTCCTTTATCTGTGGCCATTTGCGCGATCTTGGGCTGAGGGCTGGACATAATGATCGTGGATTCCCGTGCCTCGACTTTTTCAACCTGCGGCGTGACCGACAAGCGGCGCAAACGCTCAATTTCATTGCGCAGCCGGGTAATTTCCTCGCCCATTTCCTTCAGGTCAATCTGACCGGAGAGATTCATCGAATTTGGAGATGGCAGCAAAGACCTTTTCCGGGAAGACGACAGCGCCAGATTCGCGGCAGCCGCAGGGTTTTGTTCACCCAGTGCCTTATTCGCCAGAGCCAGCTCTTCTTCCAGCCGGGCAACATAAGCAATCTGTTCCTTTGATGTCAGAGCCGGATCAAACAGCATTGTTTCCAGACGTGCCTTCTCTGCGTCGAATGCCTTGCGTTCGTTGGCCATATCCTCCACCATCCGCCGCATTTCCATCTCTTGCTCCTCGTTACGGCGCTTGAGAGCCGCCAGTTCATCCGACATAGCGGTATCATCCCCCGCCGCCGGAGCCAGGTCTTCAACCTTTTCAAGGGCCGCATAAGTCTGTGCCGCAGGGGCCGAATCATAGGTCCCTGCCGCAACCTTTTGTTGAACCTGCTGGTAATCCTGTATTTTCAATTCCGCCAATGTCAAAGCTTTGCGCGTATCGGCCAATTGCCGTTTCTGATCCGACACGTCGTTTCTCAAAGCGGTATTTTCGGACAAAACCGCCATCATCTGCCGGGATGATTCGGCATCTTTCTGACCGAGGGCAGAAACAGACTCCGCCTGTCCGTCTTTTAACTCCTTGTTTTCACGTTGCAGCGCTGTGATTTGCTCTTGCATAGTGGTTTGCGCCTGTTTGAGCGCAGCGTATTCTTCCCGGCTGATCGAGATCATGTGATCGTCCGCTACAACCTTTTGCTGTGCTATCTGCTCCGCCGTCTCCAGAGTTTCACGCAACCGGGCATTTTCATGCCGTAACCGCTCAAATTCAGCAAAGAATGTTGCATTCAGAGATGGTGTCAAAGTGGTTGTGTCCGCCTCTGCACCATCCTGCGGTATGGAAGCCGTCTCACCGAGAGAGGACGTCTCCGGAATTTGCACTGCCCGCCGCGCTTCCGTCGTCTGACTTGTGGAAACCGGAACATGGCTGATATCCGGAACCGGACCCGTGGCAGGGGACTCCGGCGTTTGCTTTATAGCTGGAGCTAAAGATGATAAACACGTCGCGATTTGTGTTTTTCCGTCAATAAAATCGGCTGTCCGGAAGGTATAATTTTCGGTGTTAACCGCAACAGACAGCGCATGACTGCTCCATAGGCTTTTGTAAAAATCCGCATCATCCTTGATTCGAATCACAAAGGCCGACTCATTGACCGGAGACGAATCGTAGCTGCGGCTATCCCCGTTATCTGTGGCGAGAATGATGTTATAGGTGCTGGCGGGCTCAAACCGTTCCTTCTGAAAATCCAGCGCAAACGTCATGCTCTGCTCGTCATTTTCCGCCAGAGTCAGCATGATATTCTTATCGTATTGTCTTGAAAGGGTGCAATAGGGATGCGCTCCACCGGCTTTGCTCACAGACCAGACACCCCGCGGCATCAGCTCCATGGGAGATGTATTGATGCTTCCGGCCTGCCCCGTTCCCGATGACATCAGGGCTATTGTCAGAGCCGTTGTATAAACGGTTGTCCGGAGAGATTTTTTAACCGTGTTCGACATTTTATGTTCCGTGACGATTGGATTTGAGACTAAAGTGAAAAAGATAAAGAATCTCCAAAGAGACAATTCAATTCTACGCTATCCCCCTCTGGATGCAAGACTTATGGTGCAATTAGGTTATTGCCTGTTGAATTCTCTGCAAAAGTTCAAAATCGTTTCCCTTAGCCACAGGCGGACGAGCGTCAAAATGACAATCCCGTAATATTACAGGCTTTTACAAAGGGGTCTATCATCCTTTAAATTTCAGGTGTACCCGGGATATTTTATTCGTCGTCGATTTCAGTTTTTCTTGATCTCTCCGTTTAAAAATGAAATAAATCTGATATGAATAATATCATGGAAAAAATGGGCCAGAAAACCAGCTATGCTTTTGAAGAGTTAATTGAGTGCGGGAAGGGGCTTCTGTTCGGCCGGGGAAATCCTCAGCTTCCGCTGCCGCCCATGCTCATGTTTGACCGGATTACCAAAATTTCTCTTGATGGCGGCGAACACGGCAAAGGCTATGTCGAAGCCGAGTTGGATGTAAAGCCGGATCTGTGGTTTTTTGACTGTCATTTTAAAGGAGATCCCGTTATGCCCGGTTGTCTGGGGTTGGATGCTCTGTGGCAGTTATGCGGGTTCTTTCTGGGGCATGCCGGCGGGCAAGGATCGGGTCGTGCTCTGGGAATGGGCGAGGTCAAATTTACAGGGCAGGTTTTGCCAGAGGTAAAAAAGCTGGTTTATAAAGTGACGATCAAGCGGTTTGTCAATCGCAAGCTGGTCATGGGAATCGCCGATGGGACCGTTGAAGCGGACGGAGAGACCATTTACGAAGCAAAAGATCTGAAAGTTGGTCTGTTTGCCAATCCGAAGTTCGCATAAATTTTAGATAACTTTTGTGCAGGCGGGCCTTTTATTGTTCCGGCATGCCTAAAATAGCTCGCATCCTCAAGGAAGTGAGGATTTTTCCATGATGCACTCATTCTTCCAAATTGGAAGCGTCCGAAAAAGCTGTTATACTGGTTCTATGCTTTCACGAAATCTTGAACATACCCTGAATCGCGCTCTGATCCTTGCTAATGACCGGCGGCATGAGTTTGCCACTCTGGAGCATCTGCTGCTGGCTATGACGGAGGATCAGGATGCCATGGCGGTTCTGCGCTCCTGCGGGATTTCCTTGCCCGATCTGCGCGAGCATCTGACCCATTATCTGGATACAGAACTGATGTATCTGAAAAACGAATCCGTTGAGGAATCCAATCCGACCACGGCTTTCCAGCGGGTTTTGCAACGGGCGGCGATCCATGTTCAATCGGCGGGGCGGGAAGAAGTCACGGCGGCAAATGTGCTGGTTGCCATGTTCTCTGAGCGGGAAAGCTATGCCGTTTATTTCCTGCAGGAACAGGACATGACCCGTTATGATGCGGTCAATTACATCACGCATGGAATTGCCAAGATCCCGGCGGCGGAAAGTGACCCGGTCAAACCTCCGGAAGGCGCAGACACCGAAGAAAACAGCGATAACAAGACTGGGCAGGAATCTCTGAAGGCTTATTGCGTCAATCTCAATGAAAAAGCCCGTAAGGGCAAAGTTGACCCGCTGATTGGGCGCGAATCGGAAGTCAACCGAACGATCCAGATTCTGTGTCGCCGCTCCAAGAATAATCCGCTCTATGTGGGCGATCCAGGAGTTGGAAAGACCGCGATTGCCGAAGGGCTGGCAAAAAAAATTATCGAGCATGACGTGCCGGATGTTCTGAGTGATGCGGTCATTTTTTCTCTGGATATGGGGGCTTTGGTCGCAGGAACCCGCTATCGCGGCGACTTTGAAGAACGCCTGAAGTCTGTGATTAAAGAGATTCAGGCGCGGCCTCAGGCAATTCTGTTTATTGACGAAATCCATACTATTATCGGGGCGGGGGCCACTGCGGGCGGGTCAATGGATGCGTCAAATCTGCTCAAACCAGCGCTGTCGAACGGGTCAATCCGGTGCATTGGGTCAACCACCTATAAAGAGTTTCGTTCTCATTTTGAAAAAGACCGGGCGCTGGTGCGGCGATTCCAGAAAATTGATATTTATGAACCGTCAATTGAAGACAGCATCAAAATTCTGAAAGGGTTAAAGCCTTATTACGAGGCGCATCACAAGGTCAAATATTCGGCGGAGGCCCTCAAGGCGGCGGTTGAGCTGTCGGCAAAATATATTGGAGACCGCAAACTTCCGGATAAAGCGATTGATATCATTGATGAGGTTGGGGCCGCACAAATGCTGCTGCCGCCTTCCAAACGCAAAAAGAATATCAGCGCCAGAGACATTGAGGGTGTCGTTGCAGCCATTGCCCGTATTCCGGCGAAGACCATGAGCCAGAATGACGCGGAGTCTCTGAAAGTTCTGGAGCGCGACCTGAAAACGTTGGTGTTCGATCAGGACAAAGCCATTGAGATGATCTCGGATGCCATCAAAATGGCGCGGGCCGGGCTGCGGGATCATGAAAAACCGATCGGATGCTATCTTTTCTCTGGACCGACGGGAGTCGGAAAAACCGAAGTTGCGCGCCAGTTGGCAAAAACCATGGGCATTGAATTGCTGCGCTTTGATATGTCCGAATATATGGAGCGCCACGCGGTGTCCCGTCTGATCGGCGCGCCGCCGGGATATGTCGGGTTCGATCAGGGAGGGTTGCTGACGGATAAGGTTGACCAGCATCCTCACTGCGTTTTACTTCTGGATGAAATAGAAAAAGCGCATCCTGATTTATTTAATATTTTGCTACAGGTCATGGATTACGGCAAATTAACGGATAATAACGGCAAAACCGTTGATTTTCGCAATGTGATCCTGATTATGACGACCAATGCCGGCGCGGCGCAGCTGGCAAAATCCCCGATCGGATTCGCAAGCGGAGAGGCGCGCAGCGGAGACGATATCGAGGAAATTAACCGCCAGTTCACCCCGGAATTCCGCAATCGTCTGGATGCGATTGTGCCGTTTAAGGCTTTGTCACAAAAAACCGTGGAACGGGTTGTCGATAAGTTCGTCATGCAGTTAGAGGCCCAACTCTCTGAGCGTAACGTGACAATTTCCCTGTCCGATTCGGCGCGGGCCTATCTGGCCAAAGAAGGCTATGATCCATCCATGGGCGCACGTCCTTTGGCACGGATTATCTCTGATAAAATCAAAAAACAACTATCCGAAGAGATTTTGTTTGGCAGATTGAAAAACGGAGGGGATGTCTTTGTCGATTACAAAAAAGGCGAGATCAAATTCACGTTTGATAAAGACATCAGCAAAAAGAAATCTGCCAAATCGGTAAAAGAAGATAGATGAAAAACTTTATAGGACGCATTAATCAACTGACTGTTGATTATTCTCACGAACCAATTCCCGAAAATGAAAAACGCCACTCATGGCGGCTGTTTGGTATCTGGATCGTTACGACAATTAATCTGGCTTATCTATCATTTGGCATAGCACTATCACAAAGCGTTGCGCCTGAAATTATGATCCCGGCAGCCTTAGTCGGAAATTTTATCCTCGCCGGCTCTTTTTGTCTAAGTGCCTGGATTGGGAGCAAAACAGGCCTGCCTATCGGGGCTCTTTTGCCTCATTCCATGGGGAAATATCCTGCTTATGCGGTGCTCTGCATGGTCGGCCTCTCTCTTGCGGGTTGGTTTGGGTTCCAGCTGGAACTTTTTACCAAAGCAACCGTGCAAGTTGTTTTCGGAGCGGTGGATAATCCAGCACTTAACTTTGCTATTACCGTCTTGGGCGGGTTGTTGATGATGACATCTGCTGTGATTGGATTTAAAGCCGTGGATCGCCTCTCTCAGATTGGTATGCCGGTCCTTTTTATCCTGATGCTGTGGCCTGTTATACAATTTTTCATGGACGGCCATCAATTTTCAGACCTCACATTTCCTGCGGGAGATAAAAACTCCCTGACATTCGGAGCCGCAGCCTCCCTCTTTGTAGCAGGATCAGCCCTTGGCATGCTCACAGCACCGGATGTCAGCCGTTATACGCGCAGTCCTGCCGGAGCTGTTGTTGCCACGGGATCTGCTGTTTTTATTGGTGGAAGCGCTATCTTTATATGTGCGTTATTACTGGGATATTTAGGACTGGCATCAGATCTGGCGGGCGTTCTCATCGCATTCCACATGGGGTTTCTGGGCTTGATTTTGCTATTTCTTGCGACGTGGACGACCAGTGATACGAATATTTATATGAGTTCGCTTGCATTTGCTGCAATTTTTAAATCTGTCCGTAAGTGGAAAATTGCGCTTATGATTGGTTTTTTGGGAATTTGTGTTGCGCAATTTGGGATCGTTGCCAGATTTTTGGAATATGTTGGGCTTATGGGACTGTTTTTCCCTCCGGCAGCAGCAATATTTGTAATTGATTATTTTACCAATCCGTCAAAATATAGTCGAATAGTGTATGGGGCCGGGGCCCCAGTTCCGAATATTCGGGTAGAGGCTTTGATCGCTTTTTTATTCGGGATGGGCGTTAATTACTCAACGGAAAGCGCAGATACCATTGGGGCTGGTCTGATTAGCTTAACAACAATTCCCGCAGTCGATGGATTTTTGGCATCTGCGTGCTTATATTCGGTGCTGATATTCTTGCGCACAAAATTGTTCAGGAATTAAACGCGATCGTCGGGTTTTGTTGTTTTGGTTGTTGATAGGCGAGCAACGCGGCGGTGAGGTCTGTTTGTGATTTTTGCACAGGAGGAGCATTATGATTCCCGCTCAGAAAATCCATGGCGAGTGCTGGCAAATCCTTGCCGGTTTCGTGCTCGACGATTAAATTAACCATAGACCCCGCGGCCCCAAGAGGCCCCGCAAACAGGGCTCCGCCGAGAACTTTTCCCGATCCGCGGATGTCATCGCCGGTCAGGTGCCGGTACAACGTATTAACAACGGGAATATGCTGCAAGGGATTGACGATATCAATCAGATCTCCAAATCCGAAAGGTTTTTCTGCGGGAGAACTCTCTTTTCCGGGGGATGCCTCTGCTGCCATAGATAAGCGGGCCGCAGAAGGATGTGTATAGGGTTGGGATGTTCCCGTGTTCCCGTCATCGGGTTCCATGGCAAGAATCTGTTCAAAATTCCCGGCAATCGCAGTCCGGGCGGAGTCCGGCGCTTCCCAGACCGGGACAGACCCGGCCATGCGCTCGTTTTTGACCATCTTTAAAACGGCAGTCTGGCTTCCGCTCTCAAAGAATTTCCCAATCGAAGATAAGATATCCAGCATTATTCAATCCTTATATTGCTTTTCACTACTGCAATGCCTATGCCAGTTGGAACGCCAGGTTTAATTTTCTGATGGTTCGTGTTATCTTTATTTTATGTATTATCGGCTCTTTCTTTTGATTATCTATTTCTTGTGGGCGGTTGCGTTGCCGGGATATGCGGCGGCAGAGAGAACCGACTCTTCTGTCGTACATGTTCTGAGCATTAACGGAGCCATTTCTCCGGCCTATGCGGATTACCTGAAACACGGTATTGCGCGGGCCGAGAAAGAAGGCGCTGCGCTGGTTATCGTGGAGTTGAACACACCCGGCGGGTTGCTCTCCAGCACCCGTGCCATGGTCTCGGAAATCATCACCGCCGATGTTCCGGTTGCCGTTTATGTCACGCCGTCCGGAGCCCACGCGGCGAGCGCCGGAACATTTTTATTGATGG
Organism: Rhodospirillales bacterium; assembly: GCA_020638395.1. Lineage (GTDB taxonomy): Bacteria > Pseudomonadota > Alphaproteobacteria > Micavibrionales > Micavibrionaceae > JACKIP01. The sequence goes on along the minus strand of JACKIP010000005.1, from coordinate 99,392 downwards.
CGGCGCATATCGCGGCGATGGATCAGGGAACCAATGTCGGCGCAGCGACTCCGGTTCAGTTAAAAACCGCACAATTGGGAGCTGGTGCGGCGGCCCCGACGGCTCCGGATTTTGAGAAAGCGATCAAAGATCTGTTACAGGGATTGCAGCAAGATTCGAATACTCAAAATCTGCAACGGAAAGCCCTTGAAGACACCACGGCCTTTATCCGCGCCATTGCCGAAATGCGCGGACGCAACGCCGATTGGGCGGAAAAAGCCGTTACCGAGGCCGATAGTCTAACCGCCAAAGAGGCCTTGGCGCATGGCGTTATTGATCTTGTCGCGGTCAGTCGCAGCGATCTTCTCGATAAAATTAACGGGAAGACGGTTTTTTTGAAAGACCGGCAGAGTGTGACTCTTGATCTCGATCTCGATCATCCACAAATTGTACTTCTGCCGCCGGATATCCTGACCTTGTTTCTGGCATTTATCAGTGATCCCAATGTCGCGGCCATCCTGATGATGATGGGAATTTACGGCCTGATTCTGGAGTTTTACATCCCCGGCAATTTTGTGGCGGGAACGATTGGCCTTCTGAGTCTGCTACTGGCCTTTTATGCGTTTAGCATTTTGCCGGTGACGGGGCTGGGCGGACTGCTGATTGCCAGTGCGCTGGTATTTATGGTGGCGGAAACCTTTATTCCGTCATTTGGAATTTTAGGCATTACCGGAATTATCGCCATGACCTTTGGCTTCATGCTGTTATTTGACGGCAGCGAGCTTTGGGGCATCGGGCTGGAATGGCAGGTGATTCTCGGCATTATCGTTTCCGCAGCTCTGTTCATGGGACTGGCTTTTGCGCTGTTTGTCCGCTCGGTGATTAAAAAAGAACTCAGCACTGGTCCGGAAGCGATGATCGGGAAAGAAGCAAAGGTTCTTGACTGGACAGAGCATAGCGGATTTGTGCAAATTCTCGGAGAGCGTTGGCAGGCTTTTTCTCCGGATAGTGAGGAAGTATTCGCATCCGGAGATACCGTTTTAATTAGCGCGGTCGAAGATCTGCGGTTAAAAGTCCGTAAAATGGACGATTAGCACTCTGATGAGAAGGGCGAGGCCTGATAGGCGGAGACCTACTCGGCCTTTACCAGAGCGTGTTTTTTCTTCCCGGCAGATAGCTTAAGGAGCCTGTCTTCCAGATCAGTTTCTGACGAAACGGCATTAATATCCTCTATCTTGCGGTCATTCACCTTTGCGCCGCCCCCCTGAATAAGGCGGCGGGCTTCTCCTTTGGAGGTCGCCAGTCCGGTCTCTACAAATAAGTCTACCAAAGAGATTCCGGCGGATAGTCGCGATAGAGTAACCGTAATACTGGGCAGGTCATCGCCAATGCTTCCCTGCTCAAAAACCTTGCGGGCGGTTTCTTCGGCCTCTTTCGCAGCCAGCTCTCCACGGCACAGTTTCGTGGCTTCAAACGCAAGAACTTTCTTGGCATCGTTGATTTCTACGCCTTCCAGCTTTTCGAGCCGTCTGATTTCGTCGAGGGGCAGAACGGTAAAGACTTTTAACAATTGCCCAACAGCAGAATCATCCACGTTGCGCCAGTACTGGTAATAGTTATAGGCGCTGCATAAATCTTCATTGAGCCAGACCGCACCGCCTTCGGTTTTGCCCATTTTCTTACCTTCGGAGGTGGTCAATAACGGGGCGGTCAGGGCAAAAACTTCTCTGCCATCCATGCGGCGGTTCAGCTCGACCCCGTTGATAATATTTCCCCACTGATCGGAGCCGCCCATCTGTAAGACGCACTCATGACGGCGGGCCAGTTGCACAAAGTCATACCCCTGCAGAATCATGTAATTAAACTCGATGAAAGTCATCGGCAGCTCGCGCTCCAGCCGGGATTTGACGCTATCAAAGGTCAGCATGCGGTTGATCGTAAAATGCAGGCCGATCTCTCTCAGGAATTCGATATAGCCTTTGCCAGCCAGCCAGTCATAGTTATTTTCCATGATCGCTGCGTTTTTGCCGGTGTCATAATTCAGGTAACGGGAAAAAACCTTTTTAATGCCGGCAATATTTTGCTCGATTTCTTCCGGAGTCAGCAGGGGACGGGTTTTGTCCTTCAGGGTTGGGTCGGGAATCAGAGCAGTTGCGCCGCCCATCAGCGAGATCGGGCGATGTCCGGCTTGCTGGAACCAGTAGAGCATCATCAACGTATAAAGATGACCGATATGCAGGCTTGTGCCGGTCGGGTCATATCCGATATAGGCCGTTTGCATGCCGGAGCAAAGCTTTTTATCCAGGCCCTCCAGGTCACTGCCCTGATTGATGAAGCCGCGTTCTTCGAGTATGGTTAAAAAATCTGATTTGTACGTCATTCAGATGTTTTAGCCTGAAGATACCAGATTGTGAAGTGTTTTTTGGCAGGAAATTTATAGAAACCTCTGCAAAAGCCCAGAATCGCCATCCTGAGCCGCAGGCGAAGGATCTTAGGTTATTGAAACAAAAGATTCTTCGCTCTGCTCAGAATGACGGTTTTGTAAAATTACAACCTTTTGCTGAGGTTTCTATAGAGTTCTTTGCAGACATCAAATACCGCATCTCTATGGTTGATGCTCGTCTTTGATTTGTGTTAAGCTGAAAATATGCAGAAAATTTTCTGTCGAAAGGATGCTGAATGTTTACAATCGATCAGATACGCCCCGTTTCGGATTTTAGCCGAAAGCCCGCCGAGCATATTAAGCGGCTTAAAGAAACAGGCCTGCCCGAAGTTTTGACGGTTAACGGCAGGGCCGAGCTTGTGATTCAGGACGCGCAAGCCTATGAAGAAATGGCAAGCCTGATTTATTCCTTACGTCAAATTGTTATTGCCAAACAGCAGCACGATCGCGGCGAGGCAACCTCCGCCGATGAAGCTTTCACTCGACTATCGGAAAAGCTTGCTGCAAAATATCCGCATGCAGGATTTTAAGGTCAATATTCCCCCGTCCGTTATGGAGGAAATCGAACATTACGTTGACGATATCGCGGGAGACTCTGTTCCAAATGCCCTGAAATGGTATAGGGAGATTGTCGAAAAAATCAAAAGTCTGAATAGGTTCCCTTCCCGGTGTTCGTATGCCGATGAAACAGTTTTTCATGACTTTGAAATCAGAAATTTGATATTTGGAAATTATCGGATTTTATTTCATATTGAAGGGCAAACGGTTCAGGTTTTGCACGTAAAACATGGTAAAATGAAACGAATTCCTATTGATCTGCCACGAATTCAATAGAATATAAGTCCTTAGGCGAATAAAGAATATCAAAGAACATTTAGAAAAAGGAAGGAGTCTGAAATGGAAAAAGGATTTTTTAAATATATGCTGGTTTTGCTGGTGGGGATTTTACTGGGGCTGGGCATTGCCATCGGATTTAAGGAACAGGGACACGCTCTGTTTGGGCCAAAAACGCTGTCTCCGGCGGCGCTTGAAAAAATTGAAGAAGAAAATGTGATAAACAAAATGGATGAGCAGGAAAAAATTATTCAGGAAGATCATGCCCAGCCCTATAACTATGAAAATCCAAACTCCAATACTTCGTCCCATGTAGATTAGGATCTGGCCTTTGGAGATGACAAACAGGATCTATACTGCGATTGGATTGATGTCCGGAACGTCTCTGGACGGGGTGGACGCGGCGCTCATTGAAACGGACGGGCACGATTATGCCCGGCCGCTGGCGTTTTACTACCAGCCCTATGAGGAGGTGGATCGCGCGCAAATCCGCCGTTGCTACGGGCGACGTGACCGGACGGCGGCTGATGTTCTGGTGGCGGAGGAGCTCTCCACACGCCTTCATATCGAGGTGGTTCGGGCTTTGCTGCGACAGGAAAAGCTCACACCGGAAAAGGTTGATGTCATCGGGTTGCATGGTCAGACCATTTTTCATGCTCCGGCGGAAAAGCTTACCATTCAGCTTGGGGACGGGGCATTGATGGCAAGGGAAACCGGGATTGACACAGTTTATGATTTTCGCAGCAATGATGTCCTGCACGGAGGGGAGGGGGCTCCTCTGGCGCCTCTCTACCACCGGGTGCTGGGATCTTGCGCACATATAGAGCCTCCCTTCGCATTTTTGAATATCGGCGGAGTCTCAAATGTAACGTGGGTGGGGGCCGGAGGGGATGATATTCTGGCGTTTGATCTCGGTCCCGGCAATGCATTGATGGATGACTGGGCACAGCGCCATACCGGGGCGCGTTATGATGAGGACGGTAAACTGGCGGCTGCCGGAACACCGGTTCGGTCATTGCTGGATCGCTGGCACCAACATCCGTATTTTGATCGCTTGCCGCCCAAATCTCTGGACCGCGATGAGTGGGATATCGCCGATCTGGGGGCGGCGGTCGAGCAAATGGGGGGCGTTTCCATTGAAGACGGAATGGCCACTTTGCTGCAATTTACGGCGGAATGCATTATCAAAGCGGAAAAATTTATGCCAGTTCCTCCGCAGGTCTGGTATGTCGGGGGAGGCGGACGTCACAACAAAACGCTGATGTCTCTTCTGAAGAAAGAGCTGAATATTCATCCCGTGGATGATCTGGGGTGGAATGGAGATGCGACGGAAGGCGAAATGTTTGCCTATTTTGCCGTGCGGTCTCTTCTGGGACTTCCTATCAGCTTTCCCGGAACAACCGGAGTGCCTCATCCTCTGGGGGGAGGTGTTCTGGCGCGGACGCCGCCGGCGCGGGATAATCTCCCGGAGTGATGTTTGAGCCTCTTTCGGGGGCAGATTGTCATTCCTGTTTTAGAAGATAAAGTTCTTCGGATTAAAAATAAGGCATCCGTCTTCCCCGTATTTTCGCAGAAAATCCTATGGGAATCCATAAATACACATAAATATCAATGAATTGCCTTAGAATTGCCTGCGACAATTCAGGCAATGACGGTGTTGGAAGATGTCCTAAAATTAAACGAAAGTACTATAAAGATCTCAATACACCTCTGTCGGCCATTGATAGGTGGCGGAGAGCGGCGCTCTGAAGGTTTGTTCGACCATATACCGGCTGATGAGCGTGGAATTGAATTCTGTGTGAGATTTTTGCCAGCCTGCCGCTGCGATTCTTTGCCGGGCCGTGTCGTTCTGGCTGTAGAACCGGACTTTTTCTAACAATTCTTCGACCGTTTCAAAAATGATAATTTCCTCATCCGGAGTGAATAAGTCTTCCAGATGATTTTTGTTCGTGGTCAGGGTCAATAATCCGCAGCCCATATAATGCGAGATCCGGTCGCTGGCATACAGGAACAACTCTTCTTCGCTCGCTTCCGGTGCGTCCGGCCCGGCCTTGGTGATGCTGAGGTTCAGTCCCATTTTGGCCTGTGCAATGGCTTGAAAATAGACCTGCCCGTAAAGCTCCGGCTTGCCGTTCATGCCGTAATAATCAATATCGACTCCGGCGCGTTCCAGAAATAACGGATATTGCGTCCGGGGCGAGGTCGCGTCCTGATGCTTGGCTTTGCCGTAACGGTGTGCCCAGAAAACGCTGTGCGGCTGGTCTGTGTGCTCATGACAGCGCAGGGACTCCATGGAGGGATCAACCGGATTGGGGATATAAGCGACGATCCCATGATCGGTGTGAAAGCGGCTGAGTGCCGGCCCTGCGGTGGTTATGAACGTCGCATCCACCGCGGCGGTTTTGGACAGAATTTGCGCGACATTATGCGGGCGGAACACCGGGTCCACATTAAACTGGGCAATCCGCACCTGCGGGAGGATGTCTTTGGCGGCCCAAAGGCTGTCGGTCGTAATCAGATCGGCATGTCCCAGTAAAATCATATCGGGCTGAAAATTCCGGCAGATATCCAGAAATATGTCGTTACAGGCTTTTTCTCCCCATTTTTTGACGGGGAGAAGCGGCGCGGCGCGGGCCGTATCACGGTCGCTCAGAAAATAAACATCATGTCCATTGCGGATGAGGCCATTCGTCAGCTTGCTGCCGACATCATAGAAACGCGCCCCGCGATGCTTCTGGTTGCCGTTTCCAACGTGAAGAATGCGCACTATTCTACTCTACAGCTTTGATGATCTCTTCCGTCATCTTTTTGGCATCGCCCAACAGCATCATGGTGTTGTCCTGATAGAAGAGGGGGTTATCCACGCCGGCATAACCGGAACCCATGGAGCGTTTGACAAACAGGACGGTCTTTGCCGCTCCGACATCCAGCACCGGCATGCCATAGATCGGCGAGGACGAATCGGTCTTTGCCGCCGGATTGGTAATATCGTTCGCGCCGATCACGTAGACGACATCCGTTTGCGCAAAGTCGCGGTTGATATCCTCCAGCTCGAACACTTCGTCATAGGGAACATTCGCTTCGGCAAGAAGGACATTCATATGCCCCGGCATCCGTCCGGCGACGGGGTGAATTGCGTATTTTACATCAACCCCTTCGGCTTTCAGCATATCGGCCATCTCCCGCACCGCATGCTGCGCCTGCGCCACTGCCATGCCGTAGCCGGGGACGATAATAACTTTAGAGGCATTTTTCAGGATATAGGCGGCGTCTTCAGCGGCCCCGATTTTTGCCGTCCGGTCTCCGAGATCTGCGCCGCCGCCTGTTACTTGTTCACCGCCAAATCCTCCCAGCAGAACAGAAATGAACGAGCGGTTCATGCCTTTGCACATGATATAGGACAGAATTGCGCCGGACGCTCCGACCAACGCCCCGGTAATAATCAGCAGCGGATTATGCAGGGTAAAACCAATACCCGCCGCGGCCCATCCGGAATAAGAGTTCAGCATGGACACAATCACCGGCATGTCCGCACCGCCGATCGGGATAATCATCAAAACACCGAGTGCCAGCGCCACGAGAATAATCGACCAGAAAAAGAAAGACGCATTCGTGGTGCACAGCATGAAAATCAGGAAAATCAGCAAGCCGCCGAGCGCCGCATTTAACGGATGCTGCATCGCGAAGGTAACGGGTTTTCCGCTGATTTTACCTTGCAGCTTTCCCCACGCAATGATCGAGCCGGTAAAGGTCACGGCACCAATCGCCGCCCCCAGAGACATTTCAATCAGGCTGGCCAGCTTGATATCGCCAAAAGATCCAATGCCATACGCGCCCGGATTGTAAAACGCCGCAGCCGCCACACACACGGCCGCCAATCCCACCAGAGAGTGAAACGCCGCGACCAGTTGGGGCAGGGCGGTCATCTGGATCTTTTTTGCAACGGTCGCACCGATCCCGCCTCCGATAGCAATCCCGGCCAAAATCCAGAAGAGCATGCCCGCATCACTGGCAAACAACGTCGTCACAATGGCCAGTGCCATCCCGAACATGCCGAATTTCAGGCCTTGCCGGGCGCTTTCCGGATGCGACAAGCCGCGCAGTGCCAGAATAAACAGAATGGAGGCGATCAGGTATAAAAGAGGGGCGAGTGTGGTCATGTGATGATTTCCTGATTATTTCTTTTTAAACATGCTCAGCATGCGGTTGGTGACGATGAAGCCGCCGAAGATATTGATGGAGGCAAGGGTTACGGCGATAAAGCCCATGAATTTGGCGAAAAAGGAAGAATCTCCTACGCCCAGCGCAATAATCGCCCCAACGATAATCACGGATGAAATCGCGTTGGTGACGCCCATCAGCGGCGAGTGCAGGGCAGGAGTCACCCGCCAGACCACGTAATAACCCACAAAGCAGGCCAGAACAAAGATCGTCAGCCCCATCGTCAGAAAATCGCCGCCATGCGTCGTAGCAGCCATGCTTGCGGCATCGACGGAAATCTCGGCAGCTTTATTACGCGCCAGCTCCAGCAAGGTTGCCAGATCAGCGGTTTTATCGGTGAGGTTTGTGTCATTGTTCATGCTTTGTCATCCTTTTTCTTCGGAGCCTGTTTCTTCTTAGTATCCGTCGTTTTTGCCGTCTCTTTTTTAGGTTTGGCGGGAGCTTTCTTTTTGGCGGCGGCAGGTTTGGTTTTCTTGTCCACCGCGTCTTTTTTTACCGGAGCAGGTTTTTCTGGCTTTGGCGTTGGTGGTGCGGCGACGGGAGTCTTTTTTTCTTCAGTCGGTTTCTCTTGAGACTTCGGAGCCGCCGCAGGTTTTTCCTTTGCAAAGGCCGGATGAATGATGGTGCCGTCTCTGGTCAGGGCGATTCCCTTGATAATGTCATCCTCCCAATTGATGGTAAGGGCACCTTTTTCTTTCTCAATAATCAGGTTAAGAAGATTGAGTAAGTTCTTGGCATATAAGGCAGAAGCATCCGCGGCAAGGCGTGACGGGAAGTTTTCGTGACCGATAAGGGTCACATCGTGCTTCACCACGACCTTTCCCGTTTCGGTGAGCGCTGTATTGCCTCCCTGCACCGCCGCCAGATCAACAATCACAGAGCCCGGTTTCATGGATTTGATGTGTGCTTCCGTTAGCAACTTTGGCGCGGCGCGTCCGGGGATTAGCGCCGTGGTAATGACGATATCCTGCTTTTTAATATGCTCGGCGATCAGATCGGCCTGTTTCTTCTGATAGTCTTTCGACATCTCTTTGGCATACCCGCCAGCGGTTTCTGCGGCTTTGAATTCCGCGTCTTCCACCGCAACGAAGGAGGCGCCAAGGGATTGGACCTGTTCTTTTGCCGCGGGACGGACATCTGTGGCGGATACGACCGCTCCCAGACGTCGGGCCGTTGCAATCGCCTGTAATCCGGCAACCCCAGCCCCCATTACGAAAATTTTGGCTGGCGGAATCGTTCCCGCTGCGGTCATCATCATCGGCAGAGCTCGCCCGTAATATTCGCAGGCATCCAGCACGGCTTTATATCCGGCGAGGTTGGATTGAGAGGAGAGAACGTCCATCGACTGTGCGCGTGAAATGCGCGGAACCAGTTCCATGGCAAAGGAGTCGATTTTTGCTTTTGCCAGCGTCGCAATCAGCTTTTCGTTCTGATAGGGATTGAGCTGCGTAATGAGCAGCGCTTTTGCGGGATAGTTCGTGATTTCTTTTTCTGTTGGCGGGGCAACTTTAAGGATAACATCCGCACCTTTCAGCGTCTCTTCAACTGTTTTACAGATCTTGGCCCCGGCGTCCTGAAAGTGTTGATCGGGAATATGCGCGCCCAAACCAGCCTGCGATTCAATCTGGATTTTGGCGCCCAGGGCAACCAACTTCTTAACAGTATCCGGTGTCGCGGCCACACGCGACTCGGAGGGGACGGTTTCCTTGAGGATTGAGATGGTCAGGGCCACAGCGGGTCTCCTTCATGTGGTTGGGATCAGATCTTATTTCCTTTAATGTGACTCATCCCCGTTAAAAAAGAAAGAGGGGTCTGCGATTTTAACATCGTGATAGTCCCAAAGTTGTTTTGGGGCATTGTGTATGCAATTTACCTTTTCGCAGAGGCCGGGTGTGATATTATAAAAATGATATCTTTGATTCTAATCTTACGCCTGAAATTTTCTGATGTACGTTCCTATACGCCATTTGCTTAAAATATCTGCTGTGTCTTTCTTTTTGACGGCAGGCGGGTATTCTGTGCCCGTGCAGGCGGAAAGCCTGCAGGGCGCAATGGCGGCGGCGTTGCAATATCATCCGAGTGTCGAGGCGGCTCAGGCCGCGCAGCTTAATTTGAAGGATCAGCGTCTGGAGCAGAAGTCCGCCTATTATCCTGAGCTGAGTGTGAATGCAACCGGCGGACGGGTCTATGGTGATAATGCGACCAGTCGGGGGTTGAGCGTGACCCGCGGGAGCGGATATTCCTATTTGTGGGAGGGGAGTGTTGGTCTGTCGCAAAGAATTTTTGACGGATTCGAAACAAATGAGCGGGTGGATGCGGCCCGCGCCCGCTATCAGTCAAAAGCTCTGGATATTCGTGATATTCGTGAAAGTCTGGCCCTTCAGACAGCACAGGCTTATTTTGATGTGATGCGGACCAAAGAGACTCAGGATGTGATTGTCCGGCATAATGCCCAGATCGACGATTACCGCCAACGGATTGTCTCTATGGTCAGCGAAGGGGCGGCGGATGAGGCAGAGTTGAAACAGGCTGAGGATATTACTATTCTTCTCGATAATATTCTTGCGGAATATCAGGCGCAATTTCTTGAGGCACAATCCGGGTATCTGCAACTAACCGGTAAGATGCCCTCCGGGGAAATGGAACTTCCTGTCTGGGAGCAATCACTCTTTCCGGAGACGCTGGCAGAGGCCGAAATACAATTGGCGGAGCACCCCTCCCTGCTATCGGCTCAATACCGGATTGAGGCCGGGTCGCATGATGTCGCTGCCGAGGAAGCTGCATTCTTCCCGGATGTAAACGGCGAAGTGTCTTATCTTAAAAAAGATCTTGATGATATTATCGGCGGGGATGTCATCGACGCCCGCGCTGTCGTCAAGATGAACTGGAATTTTTCAACCGGAGGCGGGCAGTTTGCAAAAGTGCGCCAGCGGCAGGCCAGCCTGTTTGAGGCGCAGGCCCAGAAACGCCAGTTGGAGCGAGAGTTACAGCAATCCTTGCGTCGCGCCTGGATTGAATATGAAACGGCAGATAAAATTCTGCGAAACATGGACGCACGACGCTCTATCAATCAAAATCTGTTCGAAACAAATCAGACCCAGTTCGAAGGTGCGCAGATTCGTCTGTTAAATCTAATGCAGAGTGAGAATCAGTATTTCCAGACCCGGCTGGAATATATCAATGCGATCTACCGGAAAAAGATTTCCGAGCTGGGGGTTCTGGCGGCCTTGGGGCAATTGCAAACGGCGTTTCATCTGGAGGTGGACAACCCGGATTTTCCTAAAAAGGGACTGCTGGCCAATTTGTGGTCGGAGTAGCAGAGGACTCTTACACAAGAGAGCCTTTGCCTTCCTCATAATCTTCCGTACAATACAAATATGAGTCAAAAACCGCCCTTTGATTACCTGTTACAGGCGCTTGTCTATTTGTCGGCACATTACGGACGCGCAAAGTCCGCAGAGGCGTTGAGGGCCGGGCTCGCAGTGGATGCCGCCGGCATGAAACCGCAGGCCTTTTTGCAGGCGGCGGCGCGGATTGGACTGCGAACAAAAGTCGCGGATAAAAAAATTACAGCGATTGATCCGGCAACATTTCCGGCGGTGCTGGTGTTGAAAACCGGCGGAATTGTTATCCTGCTGTCAAAACATCAGAACATGCTGAAAATTTTTGATCTGAAGCAACAAAAAGAAATCGAGGTCCCTTTTGAACAGGTGGCGAAGACTTATAGCGGCAAGGTCATCCTGACCCATCCCTATACAGAAGTCGCCAGACCGGAGCGGGACCGCCACTGGTTCTGGGGGGCCTTCTGGCAAAATACAGGCGTGTACCGGGATGTCGTGATCGCGGCGATTCTGATTAACCTGTTTGGCCTTGCCAGCCCGCTCTTTATCATGACGGTCTATGACCGGGTGGTTCCTAATCAGGTTCCGGAAACAGGGTGGGTTCTAGGAATTGGTGCGTTGATCGTGTTTGTCTTTGACTTCATTGTCCGGACTCTGCGCGGGTATTTCATAGATTTTGCCGGACGACGGATTGATGTGTCCGCGACCAGACGGGTCTACGATCAGGTGCTGGATATGAAATTGTCGGAGCGCCCAAAATCCAGCGGTGCTTTCGCCAATACTCTGAAAGATTTTGATACGGTCCGCGATTTTATGACCTCCGCAACGGTGACCGGACTTGTGGATTTACCGTTTACGCTCTTTTTCCTGTTTATTATTTTCATGATAGGTGAGCCGATTGCCTTTTTACTGATCGGATTGATCGGGCTTATTTTTGTTGCAGGACTTCTTTTGCAGATACCGCTCAAACATTTTGTGCGTCAGTCAATGAAATCAGCAGAGGCGAAGCATGGTCTGCTGGTCGAAACGATCCATGGTCTTGAAACGATCAAAGCCATTGGGGCGGATGGTGGATTTCGTGCCCGCTATGGGGCGCAGGTCGGGGAAAATGCCATGTGGGGGCAGAAATCACGGTTTTATTCTGCCATTAGCGGAAATTTTGCGGGCTGGGTACAGCAATCCGCCAGTATTCTGGTCGTTTTGATGGGAATGTATATGGTGTGGGACCCCGACCGACATTTTTCCATGGGAGCGCTGATTGCCTGCGTGATCCTGACCGGACGGGCGATGGCTCCGGTCGGGCAGATGGCAAACCTGATTACGCGCTATCATCAGACAAAATCCGCCATGCGCAGTATTGACGCTCTGATGGCGAAACCTGTTGATCGTCCGGCAAATATAAACTTTTTGCACCGTCCTGTCCTGAAGGGAAAAATCGCGTTCGACCGGGTTGATTTTGCGTATCCGAAAACCGATCGCAAGGTTCTGGATGCCGTTTCGTTCTCCATCCAGCCCGGTGAAAAAGTGGGGTTGATTGGCCGGATTGGCTCTGGAAAAAGTACAATTGCCCGCCTCATTCTGGATCTGTATGACCCGACGGAAGGGACTATTTTGTTCGATGATACGGATGAGCGCCAGATTGATCCTGCCGATCTGCGCCGGAATATCGGGTATATTGCGCAGGATGTCGTGCTGTTCAATGGCACGGTCCGCGATAACATTATCGCCGGTCACCCGCAGGTTACGGAAGAGCAAATCCTTGAGGCGGCGGAAAAAGCCGGGGTGCATGAATTCATTTCGCGTCATCCTCTGGGGTATGATGCGCCGATCGGGGAGCGGGGAGAGGGCTTGTCGGGAGGGCAGCGGCAGGCGATTGCACTGGCAAGGGCGATGCTGCGGCAACCGGCGATCTATGTCTGTGACGAGCCGACCAATGCCATGGACGTACAGGCTGAAAGTGCTTTCCAGCAGCACATGGCCAACGAAGCAAAAGATAAAACATTGATCCTGATTACGCACCGGCAGCCGCTTCTGGCGATGGTTGACCGCCTGATTCTGCTGGAGCAGGGACGGGTTGTGGCCGATGGGCCGCGGGATGAGGTCCTGAAAGCACTGGCCGCTGGCGGCTTAGAGGTGAAAAGTGCATAAGTTACGAAATGTCATCCCGAGGGAAGCGCAGCGGCGAGGGATCTGCGATTGTTAAAAACATAAAGGATTTAGCTATGGATACAATAAGAGTTATTGATATGAGTGCAGCGGATATGTCCTCATATGCCAAACATTTATCCGATTGCGTGATTGTGACGCATGATCAAAAACTATTGCTGCAACAAAGGCCTTTTAACTGGGGCAAAAGCGCCGGAAATCTGAATATATTCGGGGGGCATGTCGAAGATGGTGAAACACCTGAAGAAGCCGTGATTAGAGAAATAAAAGAAGAAACCGGCGGGATTATTGAGCCGGATGATCTGATCTTCTTAGGGGCTGTGACAGAAGATTTTACGAATCACACAGAGTTGGTTCATGTTCATTTCTGGCATGACAAAAATAACACCATAACAGGTTGTTACGAAGCCGAGGCCGTTAGTTATCATAGTTTAAACGGAGCTATAAGCCATCCAAAAATTATGGATTATACTGTGTGGGCTTTAAATGAATGTATGAATAAGGGATATTTCGATAAATTTAAACTATGACAGATCCCTCGTCGCTGCGCTTCCCTCGGGATGACAATATACGTAAACTTAATGATGGATCGGGATTAAAAGAGTGCAGGAGTTGCTATCAGAATGACAAAAGATACCGATTTTATGGATGAACTGGATGCTGTGGCAAAAATGCGCCCGCGGGAGGGAAGCCGCGTTCTGTTATTTACGATCTTTTTTCTTATCGTGTTTTTCGGCGTCTGGGCGTCTGTTTCCCAGATTGAGCAGCTCGCTCGCGGGGAAGGGCAGGTGGTGCCCTCTGCGGAAATTCAGGTCGTCCAGTCTCTGGAGGGCGGGATTGTGCAGGAGCTTCTGGTCTCGGAAGGGGATCGGGTCGAAAAGGATCAGGTGTTATTGCGGCTGTCTGATGTCTTTTTCGCCAGCGAGGAGCGTGGGACGCAGGCCCGTTTTTTAGGGTTGCAAGCAAAGCGGGCGCGTCTGCGGGCGGAAGCAAAGGGGGAGGAATTTTCTCTGCCGGAAGATGTCACGACCAAAGCTCCCGATATTGCTAAAAACGAGATGGCGTTATACGCCTCGCGGCAGGCGGAATATCGCAACCAGAAGTCTATTCTGGAAGAAAAAATCAATGCGATTAAATCCCGCATCTCGGAGGCGCAGTCCGAAGCGGCTCGTTATGAAAGCAGCCGTGCGTCTCTGCAAAAGGAACTTGAGATTACCAAAAAAATGGTGGAGCAGCGGGCGGTGCCGGAGCTGGAAAAGCTGCGTCTTGAGCGGGATGTCAGCGATTCCTCCGGGCGGGCGCGGGAAGCGCGGCAACGCGCCGAAGGGCTGCGGGCAGAGTTGTCCGCCACTGAAAATGAGCTGAAAAATCAGGCCGATGAATTCCGGACTAAAGCATTGGGCGAATTGAATGATGTGGATACCCAGCTCTCCGCTCTGGAGGAAAACCTGAAATCAATCGGGGACCGCGTCTACCGGACGGATGTTCGCGCCCCTGTTGCGGGGATTGTCGATAAAATCAGCATTAAAACCATTGGTGGTATTATCGAGCCGGCCAAGCCGATTGTGGAAATTGTTCCCTTGGGGGATGACCTTAAGATTATCGCCAAAGTTTCTCCGAATGATATTGCGTTCTTAAAACTGGGGCAGGATGTGAATGTCAAAATCTCGGCCTATGATCCGCAAAGGTACGGCAGCTTAAAAGGGAAACTGGTGCGCATCGGGGCTAATTCGGTGAAAGACAATAAGGGCGGGGTTTTCTTTGAAGTAGAGGTCCGCACGGAAAAAACATATCTGGGGACCGCGGAAAAGCCGTTTCCGATCACGACCGGCATGTTGGCCCGTATCGAAATCATTACGGGCAAACGGACGATTATGGAGTATCTTCTGAAACCGATTTTGAGGGCGCGGAGTGTGGCGCTGACGGAGCGCTGATCCCGGCATGACCAGATTCCTGACAAATCGCGGGCTGCATTTTGGGATTTTATTCCTCATTTTGATTGCGGCGGTATTATCCAGCGGCTCGGAGCTAAAATTCCGTAAAGCGCTGGAAAACCTCGTATTTGACCAGTATATGCGCTTAAATCCGCGCCCGGACCCGGAAAAAGTTATTATCGTCGATTATGATGATGTATCTCTGGCCCGGATCTCCCAGTGGCCCTGGCCCCGCTATAAAATCGCACAATTGATTGATAATCTGGTTGCGCTGGACGCCAAAGTCGTGGCATTCGACGGTGTTCTGGCCGAAAAAGACCGGGTCTCCCCTCAAAATATTATCAGCGACCTCCCCGAAACGGAGGACTGGACCTCCACCCGCCGGCAAATTCTGACTCTGCCGGATTATGATGATGTTCTGGCCCGCTCAATCCGGGAGTCCGGGCGGTTTATCGCCGGATTTACCTATGGGCATATCGAGCAGGAGATCGCGGTCAAAAAGCCTCTTCTGACCAAAAAACAAATCAAGGATGTTCTGCTGGAGCGGGCGGTTCCTTTCGATAAAACCGCAGCGTTTTTGCCAGAGCTGGTAAAAGCGTCGCAGGGCAATGGAAGTTTTATGGCCCGGCCGGAAGATGACGGTATTATCCGCCAGACCGGCCTGATTTTTACCAATAGAAAAAATCTCTATCCTTCTTTAAGTCTTGAGGCCGTTCGGTTGGCCGTGACGGATGGTAAAACTCCCTATAAAATATGGCAGGACCCGGACTATAAGGAATATCAGGACTTTACGCTGCCTTACCGGGTGGTTCTGGGGGATTATAAGATCCCGGTGGATGAAAATGGATTGATTAACGTCTATTTTCGCAGTTTCTCGCGGGATAAAGACTATGTTTCCGCCTATAAAGTCATGGACCCCGCATATCATGACGAGATCCGCCCGAAAATTGCCGGGAAAATTGTATTTATCGGGTCCAGCGCCGAAGGCCTGAAAGATCTGCGATCCTCTCCCCTTAATTTGTTTATTCCCGGTGTTGAGGTGCATGCCAATGTGACGGAACAAATTCTGGAAGGGAAATATCTTTACCGCTCCTACATCAATAAAATTATTGAGGTTTCTTTTATCTTTATCATGGGACTTGCGATGATTCTGCTTGCGCCGTTTATCGGAATGGGCAGTCTGATCTTCATTGCCGTTCTGGCTATTTCCGGATTGTTTTACGGGTCATGGTGGGCGTATGTGACGATGGGGTTATTGCTGGACCCGGTATATGCCAGCGGCGCGGTGATGATTCTAACGTTTGTGTCATCCCTTTTTACCTATCTGCGCAGCGAAATGGAACGAAAGCAGGTGCGCGAAGCGTTCGGGCTGTACGTATCCCCGACTTTTATGGAGGAGCTGGCCGCCAATCCGGACAAGCTGAAACTGGGCGGGGAGGTCAAGGAGCTGACCGTCATGTTTACCGACATTCGCAGCTTTACCACAATCTCCGAAGCGCTGTCTCCGGAACAGCTGATCCAGCTGATGAACGATTTCCTGACGCCGATGTCCGATCTGGTTATGAGCAACCGGGGCACGATTGATAAATATATGGGCGATGCGATGATGGCGTTCTGGAATGCGCCGCTGGATGATCCCGACCATGCCCGCCACGCCTGTCAGGCCGCGCTGGGGATGAATAAAGCGCTCTATCCGATTAACGATCAGGTAAAAAAACAATGCGAGGCAGAGGGGCGACCTTTTGTGCCGCTGAATGCCGGAATCGGGATCAATACCGGGCCGTGCTCTGTCGGGAACATGGGCTCAAAGCAGCGTTTTGCTTATTCGGCCCTTGGCGATGCGGTTAATCTGGCCTCGCGTCTGGAGGGGCAAACCAAATCATATGGCGTAAACATTCTGATCGGCGAAGATACGGCGAAATATGTGCAGGACTTCGCGTGGCTGGAGCTTGATCTGGTTCAGGTGAAAGGAAAAATAGAACCCGCCAGAATTTATACTCTGGTGGGGACTGAACGGGTGGCGAAAAAGCCGGCCTTTAAATCCTGGAAAGCGGCGCATGACGAGTTGCTGGAGGTTTACCGTGCCGGAGATTTCGCGATGGCAGAGGAAATCCTGCTACAGGTGAAAGAGTTCGCAACGCTTGATCTGGTGGATTATTACGTGATGATGATGACCCGGATCGAGCGCTTCCGAAAACAACACCCCGGACCGGACTGGAACGGGGTGTATGTCGCAACCAGCAAGTAATCTGCTGAGCTTTAGAGTGTATGTGTCGGGCCTTCTATTGTTGCGGCGGTCTGCGCAGCAACATCTTCTTCGCGACGGCGCATAGCAGCCGCGATTCCCAGCATCCCAAGACCAGCCAGCGCCAGTGTCCCTGGTTCTGCTATTGGTGTTCCGCCGCCGTTATCTCCGGCGACTCCCAGAACAACATTATCAAATTTATTACGTGTCGAGAACTGAGCCTGAATGATATCTTGAAATTCATATCCAAGTGTAGCGGGGGTAACAGTTTCCAATCCATCCAGTCTATCCATCATAAAGGAATACGCGAAGACAGTATTGTCTGATTTAGTGATGGTGATATCCACAGGAACGCCTTCTGACGCTCCCAGAGCGCCACCGGAAATATCAAAACTGAGAAGATCGAAAGGGTCTCCACTAGTTTGCTCTAATGTTACCGTATATCCGGCACGTGGGGCCAGCAGGGTTGATTCTCCTAGAGAATTGGGACGTAAGGTGCCTTCATTAAAAAGACCGAACGGGTCTGTTGTTGTCAACTGAAATCCCCGATTTTTGTAGGTTGTTCCAAGGGCTGTAATCCCTGGATCTGCATGTTCCAGATCATCAAATGTAAGTGTAACGAGGCCTGCTGCTGCCGGCTGCGCGACCAAAGCGGCCGCTGTGAGTGCCAATGAAGCAGTCGCTATTTTAAAAGACTTGAGCATAGTATCTCCTTATAGGGTTTTTATTATAGAAGATAGATACCTATACTAAAGAAATATGTCAATATTTTTATTTATATGGAATTCCGTTTAAGAATAAGACATCCGTCATTCCCCGGATTTGCTTTGCAAATCCTAGGGGAATCCATTCATGATTTATGGATTGCCTTAGAATTTTCTCTGAAAATTCAGGCAATGACGGTGTTGCAAGGTGTCGTAAAATTAAACCAAAGCACTATACAAAGAACGAAAGAACTTTGTTTTACTTTGTCTTACTTTGCGGTTCAAAGTTTAGTTTTATCGTTCACGCGATGGACGCACAGGAGGTGCAAAGGACGCAAGAGGCCTCTGCAAAAGATTTGGCTCGGAATGACGATCCTGGACTTTTGCAGGGCGTTCTATACAATTACACCAGACTTACATTTATGTTCGTATCAATGTAGAGAGTGTAGTTACCAAACGTCAGGTCATAGTAACCATTCGCATTACTATCCGTGCCTAGCTCGCCGCTAAAACCCTGTGAACTGAGATTTACACTTGCTCCACCTTCAAATACCTGGAGACTGCTTCCCGTGGCTCCTGCTCCGGCGGTGATCTTCAAGCTGTTGTTGGAACTTTCCTGTAACAGGGTAAAGATGTCGGCTGTCGTGAGCTTCAGGGTTTGATTTTCCCCATTAAGTTGTATTTCCTCGATATTGGACAGGGTCATTCCCGAATTGGCCGCGCCGACGGTTGTAAAGTCAAGAACGCCGTTCGTGCCGCTGAGTTGCAAGGTATCGTACCCACCGCCGCCATCAATAGTTTTGTGGGTGACACCTGCGGCGTACAGTTTAATAATGTCATTTCCTGCGCCTGCAGAAACGGAGATATTTCCGTTCAGGCCGCCGTCAATAATATTGGCCCCGTCGGTCCCCAGCAGAGCCTGCCCACTTGCAGATGCTTTGATGTTCCCGGCGCTTAGATCCGCGTCGCGGACATCTCCATCCCGAACGACTGAGACAGAGGCATGCCCATAGACGACCTTAATGCTGCCGTCATTGGCGGCGTCTCCGTCCAGATTGGCGTCAGAGGCTCCAACTCCCAGATCATCCAGACCGTCTCCGTTAATATCTCCGAGGTCGGAAAGGGTGATATGCCCTCCCACGCCCGACCATTTCATGGCAAAGCCTTTGGTCGGGTCAAATGCCGTCAGATCTGCAAAATTCAGGTCGAATGTGCCGCTTAGCCCGGATTGCTGTCCGTAGAACACAAAGATATTGTGATTATTGGCGCCATCCGAGGTCGAGAGAACGAAATCGTCGATTCCATCCCCGTTAAAATCTCCGAGGAACGACCCTCCGGAGACTTCCCATCCGGCACGGGAGGTATAGAATGTTGCAACCTGTGTCGGGGCTCCGGCACCGCCCAGGTAAAGGTGTGCCTGATCGCCGTAAGCGCCCTGTGAAGAAATAATCAGGTCGCTAAATCCATCACGGTTGACATCGCCGCCTCCGATGACCTCTTCTCCAAAGCCACTGCCGCCGACCAGTGTTGTATAGGCTGAGCCGCTTTGAGCATAGATCGTTCCACTGGTGAGGGCATGTCCGCCCCACAGGATATAGGCTGTATTTGCTTTTGAGCCGACGATGAGATCGGCAAAGCCGTCATTATTCAAATCTCCGGCCGAATCGATTCGGTATCCGAAATCATCGCCTGCGGCGGCTCCTGTGATGTAAACATAATCCGCCGTATCGTGAGCGGTTGATAGCACAGATGTCATTCCCGAATGAAGAAGGATTCCGCCTTCGCCGCTGCCGCCAAAATCATTAACGCTGAGGGCGTAATCAGTGAAGCCGTCCCCGTTCCGGTCTCCGATAAAAGCGACATCACGCCCCAGTTCCGAGAAGGAGGGAGCAATGGAGAGTGTGTCAGACGTAATCGTTTGATGAAGCGACAGACTGTTCGCCGAAAAGACTCCGGCCTGTCCGCTATAGATGTCCACACCATCTGCTTGCGGAGTGCCGATTACCAAATCAAGGTTTCCGTCGCCGTTCAGATCTCCGCCGGCAGAAACAGAAACGTCGCTGACATCACCACCAATAGTGCCTGAAAGGTTGTAGGTTGAAATGGTTCCGGACTTGTATGTAAAAAGGGTGCCATTTGTACCAGTGAAGGCAAAGTCATCTTTCCCGTTTCCATCAATATCGCCCAGGGCAACGATGTGCCCCCCGATTTCGGCATCTGCAAAAATACCAAACCCGTTCATATTCAACGTCAGCCCGTGAACGGATGTCATGGTTCCCAAATCAAGGACGAGGCCTGATGATCCGGCAGTCGTTGTGCTTCCCGTTGACGTACCAGTCGTTCCTCCGGTTACAATCGGAGAGAGCGGTTCGTAGGTTGTGGTCACCGGTTCAAGTGTGGTTGTACTTTTTACCGTTGTTGTCGGGGATGTTGTTGTCGTAGTTGTTGTCACTATTTTTGTATCAGAAGAAAGTGACGTTGTGCCGAGGCTGTCTCCGGTCCCGGAGGTGTTCAGGCCGCTGTCAGAGGTCGTCAGGGTCGATTCAAGACCTGATGAGGACGTCGTGGTCGTTGTTGTGGCCGTTGTGCCAGCGGCGGTCGTCGGAGCTGCTTGATCCGTCGTTCCTCCCGCATCTGCGTCCGGGGCGTCTTCGGACGTTGTGGACGGTTGATCTGTGCCCTCCGGAGTTGCCGTGGCTTTGTCCTGTTGTCCCGGTGCGTGCTCTTTTCCGTGCGCGTTGGAGGAATCAGGGCCGCGGTCTGAGGAGGTATCGTTGATGGCGCTGAATAGGGAGCCGGACACGCCGCTGACTCCGCCGAAGCTGTCATTCATCTGCCCGGCATCCAGCGTCCCAATATTTGTGATCTCGCTATTAAATCCACCGAGTTTAACGGTTTCAAACTGGGTAGAAAGAGTTACTTCGCCGAGGGCGTTCTTGACGACAATCGCCCCTTCGACGACCGTAATCTGGTTGTCGCCGCCTTCTGCGTCAATTTTACCGGCAATGATTGTTCCGCGAATCCCGATGGAGCCGACCGGCGTATCAATTTCAACATCATCCGGATCATCCCGGCCGATCAGGCCGCTTGTGAAAACAAAAACGCCGCGCAGAACGGAAAAGTTTGTGGAGCCTTCGCTGGTGGCCGGATCGAACACATATTCGTCAATGGCCAGACGAGCACTTTCAGAAACAGCAAATTCCGTTTCGTCGATGAATAGAATATTTACGGCTCCGTCTTCGCCGGTTTCAATCACGTCCCCCTCATAGACCGGCGTTCCGAGAGTCATTTGCTCGACGCTTCCATCTGCGCGTGTGATGGTGGCGTCTCCGGAAATTTCCTTGACCGCTCCAATCGGGCTGGCATCTGTTACGCCGCCTGCCGCGGCAAAAACCGGGTTATGAACGAAAGAATTCACCAATTGGGGGGTCAGGGCAGAGCCACTCTCTGACAAAATCGTCGGGGGCATATCTGCGGCAAAATAGCCTTCAATGACGAGGCTTTCTCCATTCTCCAGCGTCAGGATAAGATCCTGTCCGTCACGGGTCATGTCTGAATCTGCAATGAATTCCGGGTTTGGAACTGTAACCGTCTGGCTGGCACCGCTAAAAACCAGTGGCGCAGATGTGTCGGTTGCGGTCCCGGTGGTCGGTGTGAAATCTGTTTTCGTCATGCCTTATACCCCTGTGAATTCTTATTTTAATTCCAATAGATATAATTTTATGTGAAATTTAGTTAAGATGACGTAAGGAATATCTAAAATTTTATGTTTTTGTATTATCCCACGATTTCAGCAAGGCAATGATCTCTTCCTCCGGAAGCGGTTTTGCGAAATAATATCCTTGAGCCCGTTCACAACCGAGGAATTTTAGCGTGTCGGCTTCTTCTTTTTTCTCGACACCTTCTGCGACAATACTCATTTTCAGGTTTTGCCCCAGGCCAATGATCGAGCGCACAAGCTCCAGACTGCTTTCTTTTTTCATCATGTCCACCACAAAGCTGCGGTCAATCTTCAGGATATCAATCGGGAAGGAATGCAGATAGCTGAGGGAGGAGTACCCGGTCCCAAAATCATCAATCGCAATTTTCATCCCGGCTTTCCGGCACATTTCCAGTGTTTTATTGGCATTTTCCGGCTGCTGCATCAAAATGCGTTCGGTAATTTCCAGCGTTAGCTGGTGCGCGGCAACATCTGTTGTGCTGAGGGTGTTGTAAACATTATCAACAAAATCGTCCGATGCGAAGTCGGTGCTGGAAAAGTTGACGCTCATTCCCAGACAGTCTTTCCATCCAGTGCTGTTTTCGATTCGTTTTAACGCCCGGCAGGCTTCATTTAGCGCCCATGTGCTGGCACTGACGATCAATCCGGTGTCTTCGGCAATCGGGATAAACACGCCCGGAGAGACAAACCCCCGGTCCGGGTGCTCCCAGCGCATCAGAGCTTCAAAACCTGTAATATCATTGGTGCTTAGATCTATAATGGGCTGGTAGTGCAGGCGCAGGTCGCCATTTTCAAGCGCTTCCTTGAATTCATTTGCAATCTTGATTGATTCGACCGCGTTGTGCTCCAGAACGTATTCGCGTTCAATCTCTTCCGGGGAAGGAAATCCTCTTTTTTCACTAATCGTGTCTATTCTAGCCAGAGTGTCGCGGTAACGGGTCAGAATAACCTGCATAATTGTCTGCAATACGGCATCGCTTCCGCTCAGGCGGCGGTGAAAGTCTTCGCGTGAAATTTCAAGAACCTTGCAGGTGTTGGTCGCCCGGACGCTTGCGGTTCTCGGTTCATTATCAATGATCGCCATTTCTCCGATAATTGTGCCGGGGCCGCGTGTTCCGATTATTTGGGAGCTGCCATCCTGTTTCTGGAGGACGATCTCAACCTGTCCTTCTTCGATAAAGTAAGCATATTCCCCGACATCTCCCTGGTGCATAATATAGTCACCCGCGTTGTAGTGCCTTGGTCTTTTGGTAAGAACGTCAGAAATCATGACAGAATTTTTTTTATGATTATGTTGTTTATTTTTTCGGGAAACCACTATACCCTGATTAAAAGTACAGAGAAGTTATTACTTTAATCTTAACTCAATTGTTTTTTTTGCCAAGGGCCTAAAACTGCTAAAACCGGATATGCGTGCAGAATGGAATTGTTTGATATCTTGATACTCTACACAGCTTTTCGTCTGAAACATTTTGCCTGTGATTTTTTGTTGCAAACGGACTGGATGGCTCTGACGAAAGGAAAGCCCGGCAGGGAAGGGTATAAGGCTCTGGTCACTCATACGGGGATTCATGCGATGGGAACGCTGATTGTGACTCTGTTGCTGGCGCCTGGGTACTGGTTTCTGGCAGGAGTTGATTTTCTGGTACATAGTATCATCGACCGGGCAAAAGGCCTGATGACCTACGAAAATAAATGGACCCCAAAGGATACGATTTTCTGGTGGACGTTCGGATTGGATCAGGAAGCCCATAATTTTACGCATCTTGCGTATATTATCGTGATTGTGATGGGATATAGCTTGACATAGAGATACGGTTTCCTCTATATATCGTGTTCCAAATAAAGGATTAGAGATTATGAAAGTTGCCAACTCATTGAAAACCCTCAAAACCCGCGACCGCAACTGCCGCGTTGTTCGCCGTAAAGGGCGTGTTTACGTGATTAACAAAGTTAACAAGCGGTACAAGGCTCGTCAGGGCTGAGCGCGGTTTTATCTTGTGTTTTGAAAGTCCGTCTTTGTCTGCGGACTTTTTTATTTTTGAAAACAGCGAAATTTTAACACGATCTTAAAAATCGCGGGTGCATAGTAGGCAGAAATTTGCTATGAATAGCTAGATTACTCCATCTAACCCGACTCAAGATCAAAAACATGTTTTCAAAACTTTTCGGATTCCTCTCTGCAGATATGGCGATTGACCTGGGAACGGCCAATACACTTGTCTATGTCAGGGATCAGGGGATCGTTCTGAATGAGCCATCAGTGGTGGCAATCTCCATGTATAATGGCAAGCGTGAAATCCTGGCGGTCGGAAACGAAGCCAAGCAGATGCTGGGCCGTACGCCAGGGAATATCGTTGCTATCCGTCCCTTGCGGGACGGCGTGATTGCCGATTTTGAAGTTACGGAAGCCATGATTAAGCACTTTATTCGCAAGGTGCATAACCGCCGCTCTTTTGTCTCGCCAAAAATGATTATCTGTGTTCCGTCCGGTTCCACGGCGGTTGAGCGCCGGGCGATTCAGGAATCGGCTGAAAGTGCGGGCGCTTCGGAAGTATATCTGATCGAAGAGCCTATGGCGGCGGCGATCGGGGCAGGGCTCCCTGTTACGGAACCAACCGGGTCTATGGTGGTCGATATTGGCGGCGGAACGACTGAGGTTGCGGTTATTTCTCTGGGCGGGATTGTCTATGCCCGTTCTGTCCGCGTCGGCGGCGATAAAATGGATGAAGCCATTATTTCTTATATTCGGCGGGTTCATAACCTCCTGATCGGGGAAGGGACTGCGGAGCGAATCAAAAAAGAGATTGGCTCTGCCTGCGTGCCGGCAGATGGTGAAGGCAAATCCCTGCAAATCCGGGGGCGGGATCTGATGAACGGCGTTCCCAAAGAAATCGTTGTCACAGAACGGCAGGTTGCGGAAAGTCTGGCAGAACCCGTTGGGCAAATTATCGAAGGGGTCAAAATTGCGCTGGAGCATACTGCTCCGGAACTGGCGGCCGATATTGTGGATAAAGGAATTGTGATGACCGGGGGTGGGTCCTTGCTGAAAAACCTCGATTATGTTCTACGCCATGCCACCGGACTGGCAGTTATGATTGCTGATGATCCTTTGTCCTGTGTGGCTCTTGGCACCGGGCACGCGCTCGAAGAACGCAAGGCGTTACGCTCTGTTCTGATTGGAAATTATTAATTTTTTTCCGACTCGAATTACCACTTCATTTTTCCAATATTTTAAGATAGTGGTAGTATAGTCTATGAGAGAGAGTCTTTAGGGAGCCGTTGTGATTAAACGAACACAAATAAAGAGCGTTGCCCGTACCGCGCTGGTTGGCGACATGTCGTTTATTCCCGGGGCTGTGTTCTTTCTGTGTGTCTCCTCTGTTCTTGTGATTCTCTCGGCGGTTAATCCTTCTCTGTTATCTTCTGCACGCGTTGCCGCGCAAGATACTCTGGCTCCGGTCCTGATGGCGGTGCGCAGCCCGTTTGATGCGGTGGCGGATATGATCGGGGATGCGACGGGCCTTGCGGCGCTGCGAGCCGAGAATGAGCGGCTGGTTGATGAAAATACCCGGTTACGGGAATGGTATCAGCAGGCTTTGGCGCTTCAGGTTGAAAACAAAGCGCTGCAATCTCTTTTGCGGATCAAGCTGGCGCCGGAGCTGGAATTTAAAACAGCGCGGCTACTGTCCGATATGTCGAGTGCCTACGCCAAAAGTGCGATTATTTCTGCTGGCAGTGATGATGGGTTGAAAGAAGGATTCCCGGTTCTCAGCGGAGAAGGAGTACTGGGACGTATTGTTGAGCTGGGGCATCATAGCGCCCGCGTGTTAATGTTAACCGACCTGAACGCCCGTATTCCGGTGGTGATGGAGGGCAGTAATACACACGCAATCGTCGCAGGAACAAACGACACTCAGCCGATTCTGACGCATATGCCGGCGGATACCCGTTTTCAGATCGGGGATCGTCTGCTAACCTCTGGCCTTGGGGGCGTGTATCCCGCCGGGTTGCCGGTGGGGGTTGTCTCATCGGTCAAGGGCACCGAGGTGCGGGTGACACCCTATACGGATGTGGCTCACATTCAATTTGTGCGCGTGATTACCAATGTGGAAAATCCGCATTTAGAGTCCAGACCTTAAGCTTCGGCGGGGTGCAGTAATTTCAGAAAATCGACGCTGCTCATTGACAGCCATTTTGCCCCATTCCCTGCTGATCTTTGTGCGAGCAGGGCGAACATGTCGCTTTCTGAGGGGTTTATATCCGAAAAGAGAGATGCTGCGTCCCACCCCTGCTGCGAATGTGGTTGTGGATGGAACGGTGTTACGCGAAAGTTTGCTGCTTCTGCGGGGGCTGGCGAGGATGAGGCGATCTGCTCAAACTTTGCGGCGAAACGGTCGTAAACTTCCTGCAGGGTCCGGGAGCGTTGTGTCAGAGGATCGAAGAACACGGCCCGATTGGCATTTGCTGCTTTTGCAAATAAGTCTGCGGCGGGTTGCAGGGGATTGGCATCTTTGGCATTCAGGAAGGCTGCCGCACCACCGGCGCCCATGAAATGGGCCAGATAAAGTTCTGTCGCGCCCACGGCGCCTTGCCAGTTTTGCTCCAGATATTGTTTGTTATCTGCGGCAAACTCTGCCGCCATATGCGCGGCGGTACCGGGATCATTCCGTAGATCCAGCTTCTCCCGCGAGGACAACGTGGCGGGAATTCCATATTTTTCCCCATACTGATCGACCATCCGTAACCAGGTGCTCTCAAGAAACTGGTAAAGACCACTGGCACTGCTGGTTTTTGCTTTTGCATCCGGGTTAAAACTGCTTTCCACATTTGCCTGTTGCAGCAAATAGCCGAAATCAACACCGGTCCGGCGGCTGGCGGTGTGAATGGCCGAGGTAATATCTTTCCCGGCCTGTTGCGAGAGTGTCGCCAGACTGTTGTTCTGTGAAAGAAATGTCGCCGCAGGAAACATACCGGTGATATTAGCAAGTCTTGTGCCAGCTTTAGGAGTTTTTCTCGCAAAAGAAAAAAGAAATCATTCTATCCTAACGTGTGACATCCCGTTATAATCAAGCGATGTTTTTTCTTGAGGATACTTTTTACCACATGTGTTTCGTCCTGTTTTTGACAGCGGTTGCTATTGTGATGTTTGCGCGGGAAAAAGTTTCCCTTGAGGTGACCAGTATTGCGATCCTGACAATTCTTCTAATTTTTGGACAAATGTTTCCGATTGCGGATGCGACCGGAAAGAATCAGCTGGATGCGGCGAATCTTCTCAGCGGCTTTGCCAATCCGTCTCTGATTGCGGTATTGGCGCTGCTGGTGATGGGGCAGGGGATTATCAAAACAGATGCGCTGCGCCCGGTATCCCAGTTTTTTGTGACCTCCAACAAAATTCTGGCCTGGATTATGGTCATTGGTATTTTGATGATGATCTGTGTGATGAGTGCCTTTCTGAATAATACGCCGCTGGTTATTCTGGCGATACCGGTTTTGCAGGCTTTGGCTGTGACGTCGGGGGTTTCAGAAAGCCGCGTGTTAATTCCGTTGAGCTATGTGGCGATTTTGGGCGGGATGACGACCCTGATCGGATCATCTACCAACCTTCTGGTGTCAAGTTCTATGACAGGACTTGGCTATGAACCGCTTGGATTTTTCGAGTTTCTGGTGCCGGGATCTATTCTTGCGGGCGTTGGCTTTTTGTATGTTGCTTTTATGGCTCCCTATATCCTGAAAGACCGTAGTTCCATGGCGCGGGATCTGGTGGGAGATGAAAAAGAGTTTGTGGCGGAGATTGATATTCAGGAAGGCAGTCCGTTGATCGGTGAAGAATGCGTCAAGGGACACTTTGCCAAACTTCCCAATATGACCGTCAAATTGATTCAGCGGTCCGGGCATCTGATTTTGCCGCCCTTTGAAGGCTATAAGATTGAGGTCAATGACATCATGATTGTGGCAACGAATCGCGAGCAGCTATCGGTGGTGTTGTCCAAGTATCCGGGATTTTTGCTCTCGGAAGATGATGCAGAGATCATCAGCCGGGTTAATCAGAGACTGGCGGATTCGTCTTTGGATAATGAGGCAAAATCCGAAGCGGCGAACACTCACTTG
Source organism: Rhodospirillales bacterium (assembly GCA_020638395.1). Classification (GTDB taxonomy): domain Bacteria; phylum Pseudomonadota; class Alphaproteobacteria; order Micavibrionales; family Micavibrionaceae; genus JACKIP01. The sequence continues at coordinate 71,693 of JACKIP010000005.1, read as the reverse complement.
GTGGCGGAAGTCATGATCCCGCCGGGGTCGCGGATGATCGATATGACGCTGGAGCAGGTTGGGTTTCATCGTCAGTTCGGGGCGATTGTTCTGGGCATTCAGCGAAGAGCGCGTGTTGTGCGGCGGCGATTGGGGCGCATCCGGCTGGAGTCGGGGGATGTTCTGCTGGTGGCGGGAAGTCCGGCATCCATTAATCTGATGCGGCAGAATCCGGATGTTATTGTGTTGTCCGGCTCAAAGAAGGAACTACCAGTCCCCAAAAAAGCGCCTCTTGCCGCGGGCATTTTTTTGGGGGTCATTGCTTTGGCCGCCGTCGGAGTCCTGTCGATTCCCGTGGCCGCCGTGACCGGTGCCGTCCTGATGATTGCTACCGATTGTTTGAATATTCGGCAGGCGACCCGGGCGATTGACCGCAAAATCTTTCTGCTGGTCGGGTCTATGCTGGCGATTGGTACGGCATTGCAAGCCTCGGATGGCGCACAATTTATCGCCAATACGCTTCTGGATCTTCCCTTGCCGGGTGGAAATCTGTCCAAGATCGCCATGCTCTTTTTAATCGTGGCGATTACGACCAATGTTCTCAGCAATAATGCCTGCGCCATCCTGTTTACCCCGATTGCTCTGAATATGGCGGTTAATCTCCATCTTGACCCGGGGATTTTTGCGGTTACAGTAGTATTTGCGGCAAATTGTTCCTTTGCTTCTCCAATCGGTTACCAGACCAATCTGCTGGTTATGGGGCCGGGCCACTATAAATTCAGGGATTTTCTGATTGCCGGTGTGCCTTTGGTGGTGTTGCTGTGGGGGGCATTTATTCTGATTGCCAAATACTATTACGGACTGTAAATGATCGAACGCTATAATCCAGGCTCACGCTATCGCCAACGCACCCGCAACCGGTTTTTTGCGTTTGTTTTTATTGTTGTGACGCTGTGCTTTGCGGCGGTGGTGGGATTCTGGTTTGGCGGACAGACCTATCAGGCGCGAATCACAGCGCAAGACGCGCAGATTACGGTTCTGACCGAAGAGACCGAAACCCTGCGCAATGAGCTGACCAGCGCTTTGACAAAGGTGCAGGAAACAGATATGCGCTACACCGCTCTGCAATCGGAAACAGAGGCACTGCTGCCATCGGACAGCCCGTTGCGGGATCTTTTATCTCTGCTAAGGAAGCGTCTGGAAGAGGGCGTGACGCAGGATCGTCTGGTCAACCTGCTTGAAACAACCCGCCCGCCCCGTAACTGCACTGACCCGGAAAGCAAACGGTTTGTGGTGGTGACTCCCGGTTATAAAGGACCGGACAGCTCTGTCATGGTAGATGGGAGCACTCTGGAAGTCTCGGCAACGGGGGTTTCTGCTCGCAATAAAAACGGTCAGGATGAGGCTTGGTACGATGAAGGGCAGCCCGTCGAGATCACCTTCAAGAAAGCCGGGGGCGAGGTCGAAACCAAATCCGGAACGTTGCCTATGATGACGACCCTCATTGTCAAAAATCGCGAGTACCGACTTAATCTTTCTGCCGGGGCAAAATCGTTTTTAAAAGTCGTGTATGATAGCTGTGATTATCCGTAATACACTATTGTGTGTGCCCGGAGTCGCGATGGATCTGGATTTTTAAAAAAAAGTATGAGATTTTAGAAAGTGTTAAATCTTTTTAGTAATACTGACATCTCAAGTATTCTACTTCTAACCTAATTGAAAGAACGATCCAGATGACTGTAGATAAAAACATGAATGTCCTGATTGTGGACGATTATCAGACCATGTTGCGCATAATAAAAAATTTGCTGAAGCAAATCGGGTTTTCCAACGTTGATGAAGCGACAGACGGCGGAATGGCGTATGAAATGCTTGAGAAAAAGAATTACGGCCTCGTGATTTCTGACTGGAATATGGAGCCAATGACGGGGATTGATCTTCTGAAGAAAGTCCGGGCCAGCAGCGGCGCATTCAAGAGTGTGCCATTTATCATGGTGACCGCGGAAAGTAAGACTGAAAACGTCATCGCCGCCAAAGAAGCTGGAGTTAATAACTACATTGTAAAACCGTTCAATGCAGAAACGCTCAAAAGTAAAATAGCCAGCGTGCTTGGAAATTTCTAAAGCGAGGGGCGAGGGGTTTTTAATATGTCAGAACATCATGATGCATTCGGGCGGGATAAAGTTGTTAAAATTATCAGCTCGGTTATTCAGCAGGTTGAAAAAGGAAATGATATTTCCAGGGAGCGGATTGCGGCAGATTTGCTGGATCTTACCAAAGTTATTGATGATGCCCGCCGCGAAATTGCCATGATGCGTCCCGCCCCTCTTGATGGGGAGGAGCCGACTGCGCAGGATGAGCTGGATGCGGTTGTTGAGGAAACCGCCGGAGCTACCGGTACGATCATGGATAAGTGCGATGTGATTCAGTCTGCACTTCCTGATCTGGAGGGAAAAGGCAAAGAGCTTGTAGAGGAAGCGGTGATCGGGATTTATGAAGCATGTTCATTTCAGGACATCACAGGTCAGCGCATTCGCAAGGTTGTCAAAGCGTTTAAACAGATTGATGAAAAGATAGAAGCCCTTGTGGCAATCATGGGGCATGGTCGCGTTGCGAAGCAGGAAAGCCGCAGTGCGGATGAGCTTCTGTTGAATGGCCCTCAAATGGGAGACAAAGCCATGTCACAGGACGATATTGACAAACTTCTTGATTCCTTTGATTGAGAAACATCTCAGAACCTTATACTATTAAAGGTATGAGGCATAACCGCCGCCGCCGTATAGAAGCTTCCGGATCTTCCAAGTCAGTTCAGCTCTTGGGGCTGTCTCTTTTTATTATGCTTCTGGCGTTTTTTATTGTTCTGAATGGATTATCGTCGTTTGATGAAAATAAGATCAACCCGATTATGGGGAGTCTTGAAAATACGTTCTCCACCACGCTTCTGTCAGAAACATTTCAGAAAAAACCGTCTGTCCGTCCGATTGATGACGCGGAAGGGTTTTTGGGGGAGGGGGAAGCCATTCCAACTTCCGTCCGGATTAAAAACCTGTTTCGCGGACAGATCGCCGGCAGTGAGATTCGGGAAAATCGTGAAGATGGCATTTTATTGATCGACGTTCCCTATGTCGATTTCAGCACCGCCATTCTTGTCATGGGGCTGGACTCCGCGAGTGCGCAAGGGGCGGAGGCTCTGCCGTTTTTGAAAACGCTTGTGTCTTTGCTATTGAGCGAGGGGAGCGCCGAGCCGTATCGGATGGATGTTGTCTTGAAAGTCGCGGACGATCCCGTTGAGCTGAAACTCAAAGACCCGGAGGCCTTCCGCCGCATTCGCGATACGGTTGCGAAATTATCCCTGCGGATGGAAGCGGCGGGGATTCCACCGGAGCAAATGAGCATCGGACTGGCGCAGGGAACAGAGGGCATGCTGGAGTTATTGTTTACGCCCTATGAACCGATCCGGATTTTGGAAAAACCACAGGCTCCGGTTGCCCCATCTTCGTCCCCGTCCTTGCCCCCTTCTGTAGAGGAGGTGCCGGGTGACTAAAAAAATTCATGAAACTGCGGATATGGGAGAACCCTCCGACGGAGAGGAAAATGCCGCACTGCATCTGCCGTCCTCACGGACAAGGCGGCGGGGAAAACGCAATCGGCGGCGGGGCGATATTGACGGGCTTGGGCAGGCGCCGCCCTGGCTGATTTCCTTTACGGACATTATGGCCCTGATGCTGACATTCTTCGTGTTGCTTTATGCGATGAGTACGCCGGAAGAAAAATCATGGAGCGAAATCATGGCGGCCTTGCAGCGCGAATTCCATGTGTATAACGGTCCCCGGCATGAGGCCGGGCCGCAGGATGTTGTCAATCTGGACCGGGTTAATTTTTCGCGGGCGTTGCCGCTGGCATATATCAGATCTCTTCTGGCCTCTCTGGGAGAAGAAGAGGGGGCAGAGGCGGAGTCTGATTTGTTTTCCGTGCAAGCTACGCCGCAAAGTCTGGTGATCTCTTTATCAGCGGAATCCCTGTTCGAATCGGGGCGGGTGGATATGACGGAAGGTGGTGTCCGCCAGCTTTATAAACTGGCCAGTGTTCTTGCTCGGATTCGTAACAGAATCGAGGTCGTCGGGCATTCTGATCCCGCGCCTATTACCAATCCGGAGTCGCAATTCCGCTCGAACTGGGATCTCTCTCTGGAGCGGGCCGCGACGGTTGCCGCCGTCCTCCGCCAGACGGGGTATCTGCGTCCGGTGACATTGAAAGGGGCCGGGAGCGTGCATTATCAGGATTTGCCGCCGGATCTCCCGTCCGAGATTCGGGATGGCTATTCCCGTCGCGTCGATATTCACATTATGATGGATGATGGCAGCCGGACGCTTGTGCAAAGATTAAGGCTGGAGTAGAGCTCTGTTCGTGCGCTATACTTAATTCCACATGTTTTCATTTTTGAAACTTTCCTTTTTTCTGTTTGTTCTGGTGGCCGCCCCGTCCGTGATGGCGGCAGAGCAGGCGGATGCCCGTTTTTCAAAAAAGGATGGATATGAGCGTCTGGTATTTGAGTGGAGTACCTCTGCGCCGCCTTATCATCTGGAGCAGGCCGCGGATGTTCTGAGTATCAGCTTTAACTCGCCGGTACAGATTTCTGTCGAACAGGTGTTACAGGCCGAGTCGAAATTCATTGCGGGAATTCATCTTTCCAGCCCTGAAAAGATCGACATCAAAGTCCGGAACTTTTTATCCGTGCGTGATTTGCGGGTGGGCAATAAAATCATTCTGGACATTTACGGGGATGACACCGCCCCCCCGCCGTCTGTGCCATCTTCTTCTACGTCCTCTTCCGGGGCAACAAAGGAAAAAAGCAAGCTTACATCTGTTGACCGGGTTCGGACGCCTTCTGTGAAGACTCCTCATCAGAAACAGGAAAAAGAAAAAGCAGAGGAACCGAAAGAGCCAACTCCCACAATCCTGCAATCATATGCTGCGCAGGCCAAGGAGGCAAAGCCGCTGGTGTTTGTTCTGTCCGCAACGGATGGAATCAAACTTGCGGCATATGAACGATTCGGTGCGCTTTGGGTCGTGACCAACCGGATTGATCTGCCGGTCCAGCCCTATCTTGAAGGCGAAGGGAAAGAGTCTGTCGGGCCGATTGAAACCTATAAGGTGGCGGACGGAACGGCAACACTCTGGAAAATCCCCCTGCCGGAAAAAGCCTCCGTACACGGCGAAGGAGGAAGTCTGTACTGGCAGTTGATGATCGGGACCAACTTAAGTCCACAGCCGGTGTCGCCGATTTCTTTTGAGAAAGAGAGAGAGCCTGCCGCCACCGGGTCGGAAGCTCTGCGCTCCGGGCAGGTTGGGTTTTCCGTGCAGGGAGATGTATCTCTCCTGTCATTTGACGACCCGGAGCTGGGCGACCGGCTGAGTGTGGTTCTGGTTGATACTTCTGAAGTCTATCAGGACACAGAACAGCATATGGTTGATTTTGAGGTGCTGAAAAGCCCGGTGGGGGTTGCAATTCTGTTAAATAACCCGGAAGTGCGTGTTGAAAAGAAAGCTGGAAAAGTTACGATTTCCGCTCCGGAGGGGCTGATTTTAACTCCGGCGGCAGAGGTCTCGAAAACGGGAGCGGCTGCGGGCCATGGCGGGGCGTCCGGCGAAGGGCACATCTATGATTTCTCCGAATGGCAAATGGGGCCGGAAAGTGCTTTTTTTGAAAATCAGCGCATTCTGATGTCGTCCTTGCGCGGAAAAACTCTTGCCGGGAGAGCGGAGCGTATTCTGAGTGTGGCGAAATTAAATCTGGCACATGGACGCGGGGCGGAAGCCATCGGCCTGACGGAATATGCCGCGACCATTTTTCCGGATCTTGCCAGAAGTCCGGCTTATAGCGCTTTGCACGGGGCTGGAACATTTCTGGCGGGGCAATATGACCGGGCCATTGAGGACTTTTTTCACCCCGGCCTTGCGCATAATCCGGAAATAGATCTGTGGAAAGCCGTGACCTTTGCGCGTCTGGGGGACTGGCAGCAAGCCATAGAGAATCTGCCGGATAATTTTGACGTGCTATCGAGTTATCCCGATAAAATCGCCGTGCCGTTGACGTTATCTCTGGCAGAGATTTTTTTGCGCAACGGAGATAAAGCGCAGGGAGAGGAATTATTGCATCAACTCGAAGCGCGGGCCGGGCATCTGACCGATACGCAGGAAAAAGGCGTTCGGTACTTGCAGGCCGAAGTTTTGCGCCAGAATGGGGATACGGCAGAAGCCGTCTCTGTTTGGAGCAAGCTGGCGCAGGAGGAAAATCCCTATTACCAGACAAAAGCGGAACTGGCTCTGGTCACATTGGGGCTTGAAAATAAGACACTTACGCCGGAGGATGCGGTGAACCGGCTTGAAAATCTGCGCTATGTCTGGCGCGGAGATGATCTGGAGATTCAGGTTCTACGCCGGCTGGGGCTGTCCCAGATTGAAATGGGGCGCTATCTTGACGGGTTTAAAACATTGCGGGACACGGTTGTTTTAACTGCAAATAATGCTTTCAGCGATGCGATTGCGGACCTAATGCGCAAAACCTATGAAGACATTTTCCTGACCGACAAAATCGAAACGGTTCCTCCTTTGGATGCGGCGGCGCTCTATGAGGAATTCCGTGAACTGACGCCTGCGGGAGAAAAAGGCGATCATCTGGTTGCCCGTCTGGCAGAGCGGCTGGTGGATGCGGATATGTTTGACCGGGCGGCGAAATTACTGGCCTACCAGATTGACTATCGGTTGCATGGAGAAGAAGCGGTGAGTACGGCGTTGCGCATGGCCTCCATCCAGTTGATGGACCGCCGTCCGAAAGATGCGCTGGAGACTCTGGCCAAGGCAGAAACTCTTTTGACCAAACAGAATTTTTCCAATAAAGCTTTGAAACAAAAAGATCTGGACCTATTGCAGGCTCGGGCCTTATCTGATTCGGGAGATGTGAGCCGGGCGCTGGATCAACTGAGGAATATGGACCCTCCAGCGCGGGATATTAGCCAGTTGGCGGCAGATATTGCCTGGAAATCCGGGCGCTGGAATGAAGCCGCGACGTTTTTACGGGATCTGATCGCAGATATGGATTTGCCGCGGGGGAAAGAAGTTTCCGAAGAGAATGCGCGGTTATTGCTGAATTATGCCATTGCGCTCAACCTGTCCGATCAGCAGGTGGAGCTGCGTAATCTGCGCGAACGGCATCTGGCGCAGATGAAGGGCACAACACAGGAGGGGCTGTTTGAGGTTGTCACCCGTCCCCGGCAGGATGTCATGCTGGGGGACCGGGACAGCATGATGAAAGTTATCGGCGAAACCGAGATTTTCACGGACTTTCTGGAGAAATACAAAGCGGAATAGCTTTCGCTTATATCACCCGAAACTCTGGACCAGAGACCCGGTGATGAGATACCAGCCATCCACCAGCACAAAGAACATGATTTTGAAGGGGAGGGAGATTGTGACCGGTGGCAGCATCATCATCCCCATGGACATCAGGATTGACGCCGTGACCATATCAATAATCAGGAAGGGCAGGAACAGCATAAATCCAATCTCAAAGGCGCGGCGCAGCTCGGAAATCATAAAAGCGGGAATCAAAACCTGTAGCGGAACGTCCATTTTATCTTCCGGCTCTTCGGTTTTACTCATTTCCATGAACAGGCGCAGGTCCTGCTCGCGGACATGACTCAGCATGAATTCTTTAAAGGGATTGACGGTGCGCTCGAACGCTTCCATTTCGTCGATTTCTTCCGCGACCAGCGGGGCGACGCCTTGCGTGTAGGCGGCCTGGAATGTTGGGGCCATGATAAAGAAGGTCAAAAACAGGGCCAGAGAGATCATGACTGTATTGGGCGGGGTTTGCTGAATCCCGATGGCGGTCCGCAGAAACGACAACACGACCACAATCCGTGTAAAGCTGGTCATCATAATCAGAATGGAGGGGGCCAACGATAAAACCGTCAGGAGCGCAACCATCTGGATAATCCGGCCGCTAAAGGTGCCGTTCTGTCCTTCATCCCCCAGATCAATCGTGATTTCCTGCGCGTCGGCGGCGAGGCTAAACGCCATGGCTCCAACCGCCAAAAGCGGCAGGAGCAAGGTCCTCCAACGGTATTGTGGGAACCGGTGCTCAGAGAATAGGTTTAACATTATCTTCGGATAGAGTCTCATGATCTGGTTTAAATGTCTCAATTACAGTGTCGCCGTTATGAGAGAGAATGACAAGATGTTGTTTGTCATCCCGCTGTAAAATGACCGCCCGGTGTTTGGCGTCCAGCATCAGTACTTCGACGATTTTCAGGCGCTTCGTGCGGCTTTGCCCGCCGATCTGACCCAGATTAAGTTTTTTCGCCAGCAGGGCCAATAGCCCCATCAGAGCCAGCACAAAAATCAGGGCGAGGAAGGTGTTGAGGATATGTTCGGTATTCATGAAAATTGCATTTTTTATAAAAATTATTTAAGACAGTAACATGAATTATTACATGATTAAGAATGATTTTCCATGGCAGCTAACATTTATCCGGGGGGTGTGGACGTGGTCAAATCTAATAGGTAGGGGATTTTCATTTAATGAGAAGGATTTGTCGGGGCAAAAAATCCTTCAAGCTAAAGATAGAGATGCGTTAGGATATATCCCGTTTCATGATAAAAACACAGAGTTTGGTATTATTGACCCTGATGGAAATTTCTATGGTTGCGAAAGCGGGAGCCACATGGAATTAATGCTGTCTATTCTGGGAAAAAATCCCGATTGGAATAATCCAACCCGGATAGATAATGGCACGTCCGGATTTTTTCGTGTTTATGAGCAGTTTGCACAAGAATTTAGTGGGAAGCATTATCGTCACGATATGGTTAATCAAACCCAGGCCTCTATGCTGCAACGGCTGGGATTTGATTTACAATCAGGGGGGAGAACGTCCATTCCTGATTATGATGATGTTTTTAATGAGAAAAATCCGGCTTTTCCTCAATTATATCTCTCCTATCTGGTAGTTACGGACTCGAGTGAAGTTCTGGCATGGATGGCAGAAGTAGAATCTAACGCGCAGTCCCATCCACAATTTATTATTTAATCAAGCTCTTCCAAAATCGCATCGAACGGGTTGGGTTGTCCGTTCGCCCGGTAAACATAGGCAAGAATTTCGGCCACCGCCATGAAGGCTTCGGAGGGGATGGGGCTGTCAATCTCGATGGTGGCCAGCATCTCGGCAAGGGTTGAGTCTTCACGGATTTTGACTCCGTTTTCTTCTGCCAGTTTCAGGATCTGCTCGGCAATTTTTCCCCGTCCGGCGGCGGTAATCTGCGGGATATCACGCTCCGCCGTGCGGTCCTTGAGCGCAACCGCCGTTAGTCTCTTTGGTTTGTCCTTTATATTCAGAGGCTTAAGGGGATCGTTCTGACCTTCCCCATAATCGTTCTTTTTTACCATTGGCACGGTTCCTGCATTTTCTTTAGCATGACACAGGATATAGCACTTTTCAAAGCCATGTCGGCAAAAATGAATTATCTGGACCAGCGGCAAAAACTTCTGGCGCAGAATGTGGCCAATGCCGATACGCCGAATTATCGTCCCAAAGACCTGACCAAAGCTGATTTTTCCTCCGTCTTAAAAAATCTGACGGAAGGGCCTGTGAAGTCGGTCCATCTGGAGACAACCGATAAAAAACATATTCCTGCGGCGGGTGAGGTCGATACCGGCAAAACGCAGGAGCGCAAGGTAACGTACGAGGTTGCCCCGGCCGGAAATGCGGTTGTGCTGGAGGAAGAGCTTATCAAAGCCTCTCAAAACACGATGGATTACAACATGATGACAAGCCTGTATGCCAAATCCATCGGCATGATGAAAACGGCGATTGGACGCGGGCAGTAGAATAGAATTTTGAAAGGAACTAACGCATGGATAATCTTTTTGGCGCAATGACAGCGTCTTCTTACGGGATGAGGGCTCAGAGTGAGCGGATTCGGATGCTGGCGGAAAACGTTGCAAATGCTGAGTCTGCCGCCGGAACCCCCAATGAAGATCCGTATAAACGCAAACGGATGGTCTTTAAAAATGAGATGGATAAACAGCTTGGAATTGATCTGGTAAAGGTTGATAAAATCGTCGATAAAACCGATAAACCCTTTCCATTGAAATTCATGCCGGATCATCCCGGCGCCGATGCGAATGGCTACGTAAAAATGCCAAACATAAACCCGATCATCGAAATGGCCGACTTTCGGGAGGCGCAGCGCAGCTATGAAGCAAATCTGGGGATGATTGAGCAAAGCCGCGCCATGGCACAAAGAACAGTTGATATTTTGCGGGCGTAATGTGCTACACTGGAGATTGTAAGGAGCAGACATGACCATTTCCGATTCCCTGAATGCCGCCAATGCCTATAAAACCATCGCCCGTCAGGTGCAGGGCGTGGCGGGGGGTGATTCGGATGACACCGGCAGTGCATCCGGGACTCAATCCGGGGGCGGTGATTTTATGGGGATGGTCAAAAAGGCCGCCCAAAGCTCTCTGGAAACTCTAAAGCAGGGAGAGGTCGCTTCGGCCAAAGCCATTACCGGGGAGACAACCCTGCCCGAGCTGATTCAGGCTGTTTCGGCAGCAGAAATGACCCTGCAAACGACCATGGCTGTCCGCGACCGCATGATTTCCGCCTATCAGGAAATTATGCGGATGCCGATTTAAAGGCGGTCTGTCTAATCCCCCCATGTTTTCCGCGGTGCTGTCAGCTTCGGCGGCTTGTAGTTTCTCACCATGTAATTATCATAAGATCGGGAGAAAGAGGGTTGTTTTTTGCTCGACGCCGTCGGGCCAATGAGGGGCGGGATAAGAGAACACTGCGTTCCTCCAAACGGTACGACTGCTCCAGCACAAGACATCAGATCGAATGGGAAATCTATGATGCTGCGCGTACACCCCGATAAAGACAGGCAAAAAATTGCCATCATCGCAAAGTTTGCTATTTTTTTCATTTTTACTCTCCTTTTATGAACGGTGTTCATTATTGTCATCCTAAAATATCCCGGCATAAAAAGTCAAGAAAAAATGAACATTGTTCAAAATTTGCGTAATTTCACATGCACGACTACGTAGATGTCATACAATTCTGAGAGATAATAATACTCCCATTTGTATTTGTTGATGGACGTCACTATTTTTAACTTAAAATGATCGTACTCATTCATAATATTTTACCCTGCGTTCTATATTGATAAAACGGGCAGTTCTGTTAGTCTCTGTTCCATGCCGTCTCTGATTCTTCTGAATATTGTTGCCGCCGTGTGCCTTCTGTTGTGGGGGTTGGGACATTTAAAATATGGGATGATGAAAGGCTTCGGTGGATTTGTCCGTAAAATCCTGCAGGCGGGGAGCAGGAACCGCTTTTTTGCGGTTATTTCCGGCGTTTTTATCACCTTGCTGGTTCAAAGCTCCACCGCGACGATTTTAATTCTGGGAACCTTTATTTCACAGGGGTTTGTCGAGTTATCTGCAGGGATTGCACTGGCCTTGGGGGCGGATCTGGGGACGGCGCTTGTCGCGACATTGCTATCCCGTGATCTGAGCATCGTTATGCCTCTTCTGATTATTTTTGGATTTATTCTGTATTCGTTCAAAGAAAAAGCCGTTGCGCATAATCTTGGCCGGGTTCTCAGCGGATTGGGGTTGATGCTGCTGGCTTTGGGGATTATTCGCAGCTCGGCAGAACCTTTGGCGGATTCCCGTATCCTTCCGCTTGTTCTGGGGCCTTTGGAAGGAGATCCGTTCTTTGGTGTTTTTGTGGCGGCTGCCATGACCTGGCTGTTTCATTCGTCTCTGGCGATGATTTTGCTAATTATGTCTTTATGCACCGCCGGTCTGGTGCATCAGGATTTTGGCCTTTATCTGGTGTTGGGGGCGAATTTGGGCGGAATTATGCCAGCGCTGATTGCCAGCTGGCCGGATGAAAAAGCGGTACGTATTCCTCTGGCGAATGCTCTTATCCGAGTGACCGGGGTTTGTCTGGCTTTTCCTTTGGTTCCGTTTGTTCAGGACAGTATTGCGCCTTACGTTTCTGACGGACCGACACAGGTTATTGCGTTTCACGTCTTATTTAATACGGTGATTTGTCTTCTGGCTTTGCCATTTACTGGCTGGATCGGAGAGATTGTCCGGACGTTACGCCCCGATAGCAGTGCCGATCACGATGCGGGGAAGGTCCGTTATCTGGACAAGGATATGTTGAATACTCCATCGGTTGCGCTTGCCAATAGCGAACGGGAAACGTTGCGCATGGCGGAAATTGTTGAAAGAATGCTCCGGCTGACGATCAAAACGTTTGAAAAGAACGACTCTTTCCTTATTGAAAGTATTCGTCAGGAAGATCACATCGTTGATCGCTTATACGGAGCAATTAAAAACTATCTGGCGAAACTGCTTGCCCGCGAGGAACTTAGCGAGGAAGAAGCAACCCGGGCGGTGCATATCCTGTCTTTTGCAACCAATCTGGAACATATGGGCGATGTGATTGACAAAAATCTTATGCCTCTGGCGGAAAAGAAAAACAGGTTGCATCATGATTTTTCCGAAGCCGGGCTGGAAGAGATCAAGGAGTTTCACCGGCTGGTTCTTGACAGCCTCATTCAGGCGCAGCAGGTTTTTATGAGCGGAGATTTTATCTCGGCACAGAAAATGCTGGATCAAAAGCGCAATGAGGTCCGTCTTTCAGAAGAACGGGCAATTACCCGGCATATCAAGCGATTGCGCGATGGTGTGCCGGAGAGCATGGCAACGACGTCATTGCATCTGGATATTATCCGGGACTATCGCCGGATCAATACGTATGCGACATCTGTAGCCTATGAGGTTCTTAAGAGCCATCAACCTGCACCGGCCCCCGCTGCGGCGTGAAAATCCTATGTGGATTATCCGGATGGCGGCTGGGTAATGACGGAGGAGAGATATCTGCAACTTTGCAGGCAGGCGATCCTATCGAACGCCGCCGACCGTTCCTTCGCGTCGGGGGTCTGCCGCGCCAATCCAGCCCTTATCCTGCCGCAAGATGACAGAAAGCCCGCTATCCATGTCACTTGATCTTGTAACGGTGTGCCCGGCTTTGGTTAATGTTGTTTGCAGGTTCCGGAGATTTTCCAGAGTTTGTTTGTCCGCTTCAATCTTTTCGATCTCAACGCCGTCGCCGCGGGTCAAAATGTTGGCCGATTTCAACGCGTCTTCCAGTGGGATTTTCCAGTCGAGCAGGGCGATAACCCGTTGCAAAACATAGCCGATGATACGACTGCCGCCGGGGGAGCCAATCACCAGAATCGGCTCATTCTTATCATTGAAAACAATCGTAGGGGTCATGGAGGAGCGTGGGCGTTTTCCCGGCCCTGGCCTGTTGGCGACTTTTCCACCGTCTTTTTCCGGAACAAAAGAAAAATCAGTCAGCTGATTGTTCAGCAAAAAGCCATCAACCATCATTTTTGACCCAAACGGGGCCTCGATAGACGCAGTCAGAGAAATAATATTTCCGTACTTGTCAACGGCGGAAATATGAGTTGTTCCAGTGTTTTTCTGGTGATGATCTGCCGCCTGCGTCGGCTGGTCCCAATTTTTTGGCTTGCCGGAGGTGATAACTTTTTGTGCCTTTTCCGGGTCAATCAGGGTCGAGCGGACGGCGGTATAGGCCGGGCTGATAAGCGCCGTTCCGGGGGTTTGCACCGCGTCCGGATCGGACATGAACTGGTCGCGATCGGCAAAGGCCAGACGGCTCGCTTCCAGAATAAGGTGCCAGCCGGTCGGGTCATTTGCGGGGTGCGTTTCCAGGTCAAACCGATCCAGAATTTGCAGGGCGTTGATAAGGGTCAGCCCTCCGGATGACGGTTCCCCCATCGAACAAACCTTATATATCCGGTAGTTACCGCATACGGGATCTCTGGTTTTGACCTGATACTGCGTCAAGTCACTTTGGGTCATGCGACCCGGATTGTGCCATGCCGTGTTGACGGCCTCAAGAATATCATGCCCAATCCGCCCCGTGTAAAAGACATCGGCTCCCATCGTTTTAAAGTCAAACAGCGTGTCATTGTAATCAGGATTTCGCACGTTCTGATAGGCAGAAATCGGCTGGTCTGCGTCTGTCAGGAAATACTCCTTGGTGGTTTTAAAAAATTTGAGCTGCTCCTTATTTTTTTCTATTTTTTCGACCAGCAAGGGCGAGGTTATAAAGCCATATTTTGATAGCTCCAGCGCAGGCTGAAAGATGTCTTCCCGCGACATTTTTCCATAGCGTTTGTATAGTTCATCCAACAGGCCCGGCATGCCGGGGACTCCCACCGATTTTCCGCCGATAGAGGCTTCCTCAAAGCTTAGAATTTTGCCATTGGGTTTTAGAAAATAGGTTTCCGTGACGGATTCGGGTGCGGTTTCCCGGCCATCCAGAGAGATCAGCTCTTTTTTCCGGGCGTCCCAATAGAGTAAAAACCCGCCGCCGCCCAGACCGGACGATTGCGGCTCGACCAGCCCCAGAACCAGCTGTGCCGCAAACGCCGCATCTGCCGCCGTTCCGCCTTTTTCCAGAATGTCATACCCGACTTCCGACGCAATCGGGTTGGCCGTCACAATCATAAATTCCGCGGGGGTTTGCGCGGAAGACAGTGGATGCTCCGGGGTTAATTCAAACAGCTCCGGCGACATACCATTGTCATCTTTACCATCTGAAAGCAGCTCGGAAACCGTGGGTTTCGGGGCTGGTAGGGCAATCTGGTGACTTTGTGCATAAGCCGGTAAGGCTTGAAAGATTATGATAAATAGCGTAATATAAGATCTTAACGTCATTTTTTACTTGCGTTTTTACGTTCTATACGTCACAACCATGTGATGTTTGCGGAACAAGCGCAAGCTTTTTATTTTACTCGGAAAGGGGTGATTACCATCGTTAGTGTGAATGTTCGTGACAATAACATCGAACAGGCTCTGCGTCTGCTGAAGAAAAAAATGCAGCGTGAAGGACTGTTTCGTGAGATGAAACTGCGTCAGAACTTTGAAAAGAAGTATTTGAAACGCGCCCGCGAAAAAGCGGAAGCTATTCGTCGCAGTCGTAAAATGGACCGCAAACGCGCCCAGATCGACGGATTTTAGACGTTTCTAACCATTCAGAATTTTTTCAAAAGCCGGGGATTTTTTCTTCGGCTTTTTTTATTGGTATGGGTAAATAAAGATAGATGGGGTGCGTTCAAATCTTTATGTCCCTGTCATTCCACGGCTCCGTCCGTGTAATCCAGAATTTGTTTTGACCCGCAGAAGTTTTTTACAAACAACGAAAGAACTTTGTTTTATTTTGTTTTACTTTGCGGTTCTAAATATATCGGCTCATCGTTCACGCCATGATCGCAAAGAAGACGCAAAGGGCGCAAGATATTCTCTGTGTACCCTGCTGCTCTAAATATCAGCAGAGGCTTCTATGTACTTCCCTTCCCACTGCTTTTTTTATTGATTCCGGGCTTGTCTTTTATATTAAAATATATTAAATTAAACTTAGTTAATATTTTTTGGGAGAAAATTTATGAATGTTGATCGTGCGGTTTTTGCGTTTGCGGGGGCAATGGTCCTGCTGAGTCTGGTCCTGACTTACTATGTCTCGCCATATTTCGTGTGGCTGACAGTTTTTGTCGGAGCTAATCTGATTCAATCGGCCTTTACAGGATTTTGTCCTGCCGCCATACTTCTAAAAAAGGCGGGGCTCAATTCCGGGTGCGCCTTTAAGTAGACAAAGGACCTTACAATGACCCATATAGTTGTGCTCGGCGGCGGGATCGGCGGCGTGTCTATGGCTTATGACATGCGCGCTATTTGCTCCTGTGAAAAAGAAATGAAGATCACGGTGATTTCCGAGTCGCCGACCTTTCACTTTGTGCCGTCCAACCCATGGGTCGGGGTTAACTGGCGGAAGCGCGGGCAGATTGAGGTGTCTCTGGAGAAATATCTGAAGCGCAAGGATATTGATTTTATCCCTGTGGCGGCCCGGAAAGTTCATCCGGAGCAGAATGAGATCGAACTGGTCGATGACCGGAAAATATCCTACGACTATTTGGTGATTGCGACAGGGCCCAAGCTGGCATTTGAAGCAGTGAACGGGCTGGGACCTCAGGCGAATACCCAGTCAATCTGTCATGTGGATCATGCGGAGAAGGCGGGAGACGCCTGGAAAGGTCTGAAGGAAAATCCGGGGCCTGTCGTCGTGGGAGCGGTGCAGGGCGTGTCCTGTTTCGGTCCGGCTTATGAATATGCGTTCATCATGCATCACGATCTGAAAAAGGCCAAAATCCGTCACCGGGTGCCGATGACCTATGTCACCTCCGAGCCGTATATCGGGCATTTGGGATTAGGAGGTGTCGGGGACTCCAAAGGGATGCTGGAGAGTAAACTCCGGGAACGGGATATCAAGTGGATCTGCAATGCCAAAGTGGACAAGATTGAAAAGGACGTGATGTATGTCACGGAATATGATGACCTTGGTAAGAAGAAGCAGGAGCATACCCTGCCGTTTGCGTATTCCATGATGATGCCGCCCTTTACCGGTGTGGATGCAGTCATGGGCATCCCGGGGCTCGTGAATGAGAAAGGATTTGTGCTGATTGACGAGTATCAGAGAAATCCGTCCTACCACAATATATTTGCCGTTGGGGTGTGCGTTGCGATTGCGCCTTTGGAAAAGACTCCGGTGCCGGTCGGGGTTCCCAAGACCGGCTATATGATCGAGTCAATGGTTGCGGCAACGGCTCATAATATCAAAGACCTGTGTCATGGTCGCGAGCCATCGCATAAAGCAACCTGGAATACAATTTGTCTGGCGGATATGGGAGATACCGGCGTTGCTTTTGTTGCACTGCCCCAGAACCCGCCGCGAAACGTTGCCTGGATGAAGGGCGGGCAGTGGGTGCACTGGATGAAAATCATGTTTGAGTGGTATTTTCTGCACAAGGTTAAAAGTGGGTCAATCTCTCCCCTTTATGAGAAATATGCTTTGCGGTTTATGGGAATCCGCAAGCGCCAGTTCAATAAATTACGCAAAGAAACAACGTCGCAATAAGGACTTTATATATGTTTATTCTTTCTGAGCTCGCGGTCGCTAAACCAAAAATTTTTATGAGGCTGGCGATTATTCTGAGTCTTTTGTTTATCGCGGGGGTCGCGGCCCCGACTTTTTTCCCGAAGCAAGTGCCGTTTCTGGCGCCGTTGTCAATTGATACGGACCCCGAAAACATGCTGTCTGCGGATGAGCCGGTGCGGATCTTTCACAACGACCGCAAAAAAGAATACAGCCTTTATGATATGATTGTTGTCGGCGTTGTGAATAAGAGCAATCCACAGGGTGTTTTCAATCCGCAATCACTGCAAAATATTTATGATCTGGGGGAGTATGCCCGCCAAATCAGCTGGCAGGGTGATAACGGTCCGGAAGGCGTTATACAGGCTGAAATTATTTCTCCCTCCAACGTGGATAATATTGCGCAGGCCGGGGAAGGAACCGTCAGGTTTGAATGGCTGATGTCGTCACCTCCAGCCACTGAAGAGGCCGCGCTGGACGTGTACCGCAAAGCCAGTCATTTGCCGTTCCTCGATAATACGCTGGTATCCGGCGATGGGAAAGCCATGGCGCTGTATATTCCTATTACGGCCAAAAACATCAGCTATCAGGTTGCCGCCCAGCTTAAGGAAAAAATAGCGACATTCTCCGGAGACGATACGTATCATATTACCGGGCTGCCGATTGCGCAGGATACGTTCGGCGTTGAAATGTTTATTCAGATGGCCGTTTCTGCACCACTGGCTATGCTGCTGATTTTTGCCCTGATGTGGGTCTTTTTCCGCAGCGTCAAACTCATTATTGCGCCAATGATTGTGGCGATGGTTTCCGTGATCTTTACCATGGGCGCGTTGGTGATGACCGGGCATACGGTGCACATCATGTCATCCATGATTCCGGTCTTTATCATGCCGATTGCGGTGCTGGATGCCGTGCATATTCTGTCCGATTTCTTTGACGTTTATCCGCGATATAAAGACCGCCGCAAAACAATCAGGCATGTGATGGAGGAGCTATCCAAACCGATGCTGTTCACGTCTTTGACGACGGCCGCCGGGTTTGGGTCACTAGCCTTCACGCCCATTCCGCCGGTGCAGGTGTTCGGGATTTTTATTGCGCTGGGGGTTGCCGCAGCCTGGTTCTTTACGGTGACGCTGGTTCCGGCCTATATCATGCTGATGAGCGAAAAGTCACTGGACGGCTTTGGAATGGCGCACCATGAGGACGCCGCGCATCCGACCACCCCTCTGGCGAGGATTCTATATGCAACTGGACGCTTTACCTATGCGCGGGCCAAGCTGGTTCTGCTGCTGATGCTGGTTCTGATCGGCGTATCCGGATACGGAATCAGCAAGATCCAGATCAATGATAATCCGGTGAAGTGGTTCTCTGCCAGCCATCCGATCCGGATTGCGGATAAAGAGCTTAATCAGAGATTTGCCGGAACCTATATGGCTTATCTGGAGCTGGCTCCAAAAGATGACCAGACGGCCGCTTTTGCAGCATCTCTGACACAGGCCATATCGGGGCATAACACGCCGCAGGCGCGGGTTTTTATGCAAGAGCTTCCAGTATTCAAAGGCGATGTCAACGCAATGAAAGACTTCATTTCCGCGCAGCAGGAAACGGCGGCGGATGATGAGGCCTATTATGCGTGGGATGATCTGGCTGCGCTTGTGGATGAAGTATACGGGCACTTTGAATGGTTCAAGCATCCGGATATGTTGCACTATGTTGAAAAGCTGCAGGAGTATCTGCTGCAAACCGGACTGGTCGGAAAGTCAAATGCGCTTCCTGATGTGGTCAAAACGGTTCACCGGGAACTTTTTCTGGGCAAAGACGATGCCTTCCGCATTCCGGAGACACAAAACGCCGTGGCACAAACGCTGCTGACCTATCAAAACTCGCACCGCCCGAACGATCTGTGGCACTTTACCACACCGTCCTATGACAAAACGGTTTTGTGGATTCAGCTAAAAAGCGGCGACAATAAAGATATGAGCAAACTGGTCGAGGCCGTTGACACGTTCTTTTCCAAAAACCCGGCGCCGGTTGCTCTGGATCATCAGTGGTTTGGGCTGACTTATATCAATGTCGTCTGGCAGCAAAAAATGGTCTCCGGTATGATGGAAGCCTTCCTTGGGTCGTTTGTGATTGTGCTGGTGATGATGATTTTCCTTTTCCGCTCAATCACATGGGGCATTCTGTCCATGGTGCCGCTGACGGTGACGATTGCATTTATCTATGGGATCATTGGTCTGATTGGCAAAGATTATGATATGCCGGTTGCGGTCTTGTCGTCCCTGTCATTGGGGCTGGCGGTGGATTATGCAATCCATTTCCTTGCCCGCAGCCGGGAAGCCGCAGAGCGTCACGGCTCCTGGAAAGATGCAATCCAGTCCGTCTTCGGCGAGCCGGCCCGTGCGATTACCCGCAATGTTATCGTGATCGGTATGGGATTTACTCCATTGCTATTTGCACCGCTGGTTCCTTATAAGACGGTCGGGTTCTTTATTTCGGCGATCCTGTTATTTGCCGGAATTGCAACCTTGCTGATCCTGCCCGCGCTGATTACATTATTTGAGAAATTCTTGTTTAAATCTAAAAGGAGACCCGCATGAAAAAGATTTTTACCGCCTTGTTATTTTCCTCTGCTTTATTTCTGAGTGCTCCGGCGGCGCATGCCTTGAGCGTCAATGAGATCGTCGCCAAAGCCAATCATGCGGCTTACTATCAGGGAGAGGACGGTCGAGCCCGCGTCAAGATGGACATTACCGATAGTCAGGGACGCAAGCGCACACGTGATTTTGTCATTCTGCGCAAAGATATCGGGGATGATGACAAGGAACAGAAGTTCTATGTCTATTTCAATCGCCCGGCGGATGTCAGCAAAACGGTTTTCATGGTGTGGAAGCATGTGAACGGAGATGATGACCGCTGGCTCTATTTACCGGCGCTGGATCTGGTGAAACGGATTGCTGCAACGGATGAGCGCACCAGCTTTGTCGGATCTGATTTTTTCTATGAAGATGTTTCCGGGCGCAATCCTTCCGAGGATACGCACGAACTTCTGGAGGAAACCGATAATTACTACATCCTGAAAAGCACGCCGAAAAAGCCGGATCAGGTGGAATTCAGCTACTTCAAAAGTTACATTCACAAAGAAACGTTTATTCCTGTAAAAATTGAATTTTTTGACAAAAACGGCGAAAAATACCGGGAGGGATCAGCCGAGGCGGTCGATACTATTCAGGGGCATCCGACGGTTACAAAAGGCCGGATGAAGGATTTGCGCTCTGGCAGTGAGACCGTTCTGAGCTATTCGAGTGTTCAGTACGATGCCGGGTTACCGGAAGATATCTTCACGGAACGCTACTTGCGTCAGGCTCCGACCGAGTATATCAAGCGATGAATAATATCCTCCGCCATGAATAAAAAATCTGAAAGAGTTAAATAATATGAAACACACACTTCTTTTGTCCGTTTGCGCTTTGTGCCTGTGGGGAAGTTTTCCCGTGTCTGCCGAAGAACCGGCGTTGCCTGCGGGATTATCCGGTGCCTCATCACCGGTGGAACCGGCATTACCCGCAGGATTAGGCGGTCTGGGCGGACAGGCGGAGGATTCTGATGCTTCTTCTACGACTGACTGGGGATCAGAAGAATCTGGCTCTTCTTTGCCCTTCGATTTAAATGGCTTCGTTGAAATGCGCGGCGGAGCACGTTTTATCGACCAGTCTTATGAGAAAGACGCCAGCATTGGGGAGGCGCGCCTGCAGCTTCAGGCTGAAAAGTCGTGGGATAATGTGAATGTTCGTGTGACCTCTGACTTTGTTTATGATCCGGTCGCGGACCGCTATGCGATTGACCTTGAAACAGGGGACGGCCTCATTGATTTGCGGGAAGCGTTCGTGAGCTGGCGGGCCACGGATTTTATGGATATCAAGGCCGGGCGGCAAATTCTGACCTGGGGAACGGGAGATCTGGTCTTCCTCAATGATTTATTCCCGAAAGATTTTGACTCCTTCTTTATCGGGCGGGATGAAGAATATTTAAAAGCGCCTTCGGATGCCCTGAAAGCGTCTTTTTTTACCTCTCTGGCTAATCTGGATGTGGTCTATACTCCGAATTTTGATGCTGACCGCTTTGCTGACGGGGCGCGGATCAGTGTGTTTAATCCGTTTTTGGGGCGGACTGTCGGGCGCGCCAATATGCTGGCGACAGATCCCCGCGAGTCATGGTTTACGGAAGACGAGTGGGCCGCACGCCTGTACCGGAACTTTTCCGGGTATGAAGCGGCGTTATACGGATATGACGGGTACTGGAAAAACCCGCAAGGTCTGGATATGGCGGCTCAGAAAGCCACGTTCCCGCGATTGTCGGTTTACGGGGCCAGCCTGCGCGGGGCGGTTTATCAAGGGATCGGAAATGTCGAGGTGGCATACTATGACAGCCGGGACGATCGCAGCGGGACGAACCCGGTCATTCCCAACGATCAATTCCGGTTTCTGGCCGGATATGAGCAGGAAATTCCCTATACTTCCGAGCTGACGGGCGGCGTGCAATATAATCTGGAACGGACTCTGGACTATCAGGACTTAAAAGCCAATGCGCCTTCCGGCAGTCCGCGCCCGGAAGAAAACCGGCAGGTTGTCACCGTCCGGCTGACCAAGCAGATGATGAACCAGAACCTGACCCTGTCTTTGTTTAACTTTTATTCTCCCAGCGATCAGGATGGGTACACCCGCCCGAAAGCGACCTATAAAGTGGACGATCACTGGACGGTTGAGGGCGGCGCGAATGTCTTTTACGGTCAGGAGCGCAGCACGTTCTTTGGCCAGCTGGAAGACAACTCAAACATTTACGTCAGCGCGCGTTATAGTTTCTAACTGGTCTTCAAAAATCCGAGGAATGACTATAGAACCTCTGCAAAAGCCTGTAAAATTACAGGCTTTTGCAGAGGTTCCTATATATTGAGTTCCAAACAGAACACTCTGTATAAGTCTTCCTTAAAACGGAAAGACAATATCATAGAGCTGTTGGCCGTAGCGGGGTTGCTGCACATCGGTCAGATGGCCTTCGCCGCCATAGGCAATGCGGGCCTCGGCAATCTGGTTTGAGTCGATGGTGTTATTGATGCTGATATCTTCGGGGCGAATCACCCCGTCAACCGCAACAATTCTTTTTTCGTAGTTAACCCGGATTTCCTGCTTGCCGTGAATGACCAGATTCCCGTTGGGGAGGATCTGCGTTACAATTGCGGCCAGTTGCAGGTCGACTTCTTCTCCGCGGGCGATGGTGCCGGTTCCTTTGAAGTTTGAGTCTGCATCTGCGCCGACGAGGTTGGCCGGATCAATCGCATCGGGTAAAACTTTGCCCAGAGAGGCTTCATATCCCAGCAAGGAATCAAGAGCGGCATTCTCTGAGCTGGTACGTTTTTGCTCGGTTTCGTTATCAAGGGCGGCAGTGTCTTTCACTTCAATAATTACCGTTAGAATATCGCCGATTTTGCCTGCGCGCTGGTCTTTGAAAAAATTTTTACGATTAGAGGCCCATAAGGAATTTGGCTGTTTTTCACTGGATTCCGGGGTGGGCATGGGCAGGCTGACTGGCTGATACCCGCTTTGCAGGGTGGGGTCTTCAATGCGGGCCATGTCCGGGGCTTCCCCAATGCGGGAAATGCGATCAACGGCAGAGCAGGCCGACAGGCTGAGCATGGTCATGGTCAGCAGGGCTGTTTTTTGGACATATTTTTTTACATGCGTCATGATATCGTTTCCTTGTTAATTCACGCTGACCTGTCCGGTTCCTTCAATCTGTGCATTAACCGTTTGATTGCTGCCCAGATTCATCACGCGGATTGCTTCCCCCCGTGCGCCGTTTTGCAGGGCTTTTCCCTCTGTGCTCAGCTGCAGTGCGCCGGTGCGGTAGGTAATCAGGACGCTTTCCCCCCGTTTGACGAGCAACGGCTCAATCAGATCATTCCGGCGCAGAGGTTCTCCTGCCATTGTCATGCGGCGGGGCGTTAGTCCGACCAGCAGGTCGGCATCCAGAAGGTAATCTGGCTGAACTTTATAGGCGGGGATATCAATCCAGTCCAGATCGGCTTTGGTAATTTCCTGACCATTTTGCAAGGGGCGGCTCAGGACGGGCAGGTGAACAATCCGCTCAATCCTCCCCTGCACAAGCTGCCGCTTTAACGGGGTGTCCTTGTTCGGGGCCAGAAGCTCTGCTGAAAACGTGCTGTGAACCGGGTCAAAGTCAAAGGTGCCGACATGAATGGTTTTGTCTTCCTGCGGGGGAAGGGAAAAAACGGGCAGGGCTTCGTTAAAAACGATCTTGAAGTCACCTGCCACCCCTTTTTCATGCAGAGCGTTTTGCAGAGCGGCTTCGATGGTGTTCTGGTCGATCAGTGTTGCGGCCCGGCGAATCAGGATGGTTTCTGCGCCGCTTTCCGGTCTCCATGGCAAATCCAGTGCTACGGCAATTCGCAGTAAGGTCCGGGCATTTAAAGTCATATCATGGCCGGGCAGGGGGGCCGGACCGATGACGGTGTCGGCTTTGCGGCTCAGGCCTTCAAATAAATCTCCGGCACGAATGACATTATCTTCGATAATCGTCAGGTTTTTTAAACTGGCGGCGGTCGCGGCCCGCAGCAAACTCATGCCGAAAGACCCGAATGTGACGGTCACAATCAGAACGCTTTGCAGCAAAAAGGAGA
The DNA here is from genome assembly GCA_020638395.1 of Rhodospirillales bacterium. Classification (GTDB taxonomy): domain Bacteria; phylum Pseudomonadota; class Alphaproteobacteria; order Micavibrionales; family Micavibrionaceae; genus JACKIP01. The sequence goes on along the minus strand of JACKIP010000005.1, from coordinate 47,918 downwards.
GTCTCATATATCTAAGTAAACTGAGCATCATTCCGGTTTTCCTTCCCTATGTGTTCCTTTGCCTTTTAACGAAGTTGAGAGATTGTTCCCAACATTTCGTCGGAGGTGGAAATCACTTTCGAGTTCATTTCATAAGCGCGCTGGGCTTCAATCAGGTTGGTAATTTCCTCAACCACATTCACATTGGCGTTTTCCAGAGCGCCTTGCCGGATTTCTCCGTAATTATCTTCGCCGGGGTTGCCGGTGGTGGGCGCTCCGGAGGCTTCGGATTCGATGAATAAATTATTGCCAATCGCATCCAGACCGGTTTCATTGACAAACGTTGCCAGTTGAAGCTGTCCGACATTGCTCAGGGCAACCTGCCCGGTAATTTTGGCAAAAACTTCTCCGCTCTCATTGATGGTGACGTCTGTGGCATCTGCCGGAATGGTGATACCCGGCTGGACAAGATATCCCTGCTGAGTGACCAGATCGCCGTCCTGATTGATGGCAAACGTACCGTCGCGTGTATAGGCGGTATCTCCGTTTGGCAGAGTAATCTGGAAGAATCCATCGCCGGTAACTGCCAGATCAAACGGGTTGTCTGTAATTTCCAGAGCGCCCTGCTGGTGCTGGCGATAGACGCCTCCCACTCGTGTCCCAAGGCCAAGCTGGATCCCGGAGGGCATAATCGTCCCGACATCCGAGGACGTCGCACCGGGGCGCTGGATGTTTTGATAAATCAAATCCAAAAACGCGACATTCTGCCGTTTATAGCCCGTCGTGGACATGTTGGCGATGTTGTTGGAAATCACATCCACATTGGTTTGTTGTGCCAGCATGCCGGTGGAGCCGATATCAAGTGATCTCATGATTTTATTCCCTTTTCGTTTCTTATCCTGCTCTTGTTAATCTTTGAATCATGGTGCGCTGGCGGTCATGTTCGCTTTGCAGCATGTTCTGTGTTCCCTGAAATGCCCGTGACGTCTCGATCATACGAGTCATTTCCAGAACGGCCTGTACGTTGGACTCTTCGTAGGCGCCCTGAATGATACGGGTATTTTCTGCCGGTTGTTCGGCCTGTGCTGTGATATAAACCCCGTTTCCTTTGGCTTCCATGTCTTGTTCATTGGCAAAGGTCACGATTTTGATCTTTCCAATCACGCCGTTTTGTGATGAAACGCTGCCATCTTCGGCGATGATAATTTCTTTGGCATCGGCCGGAACTGAAATGGCATTGCCACCCTCATCCATCACCGGCAGTCCGGCGGCATTGACCAGCTCCCGATTGACGTTCAGGCTGAGGCGTCCGTTGCGGCTATAGGCCGGACCTTCTGCCGTCTGAATGCCCATGTATCCCGGGCCGTCCAGCGCAACATCCAGCGGATTTTCCGTGGTGCGAATGGCTCCCGGTGCGGTGCTCTGGTACTGGCCGTAATCCAGAACTTCGGACAGAGGATCTTTCAATCCTTTCGGATCGGCCAGGAATTCACTGAACACCATATTCTGGGCACGGTAGCCGGGTGTATTGATGTTGGCAATGTTATTGGCCACAATGGCCATTTTTTCATCAAGGCCAACCTGGCGGGAAAGGGCGACATAAAGACTGTTTTCCATGTTTTTGTTCCAGAGTGTTAAATCTTCCAGAATAACACTGCATGGATCATGCCAGTTTTAGGCGCGGGCCGGGATTTGGTGTTTATGCTCAGGCATATAGAGCCATCTCAGATAAGGATCGAGAAGGACAGCGTTGTTCACGCAGAATTATCCCGAAGCGCAGAGGACGCCCCCTTTTGGGGATCTCCTCCACTCCTCGTTCGTGCGATCCATCTGTTTTATTTTTTGTTTAGAGTCGCTATGCGGATGATCCCGTCAGACGGGGCGCTCAGGCTTCTTCCATTTCATCCAGACGCGGGGCCGGGGTCAGAATGCTGGCGGGAAGGGAGAGTTCTGCTTCTCCGAGCTCTTCTTCTTCGGCCTCATTTGCGTCTGATTCATCGGATGCCGCACGATTTCCCCGCAGACGCGCATCTTCTTCGTTCCAGGTATTTACAATCCTTTGGTAGTGTTCTGCATGTTGCAGGTAGCTTTCTGCCAGAATCAGATCTCCGCCCGATGCGGCATCTTTGGCCAGCGCCAGATATTTCTCATTAACCTGATGAGCAGTCCCGCGGATGCGTACATCCGGCCCGTTACTGTCAAAGACCTGCGACCGGTTATTAGAGGGGCGACGGTTGTTATTGTTATTATTATTGTTGCGACCTCTGGATCTTCTTCCTGAAGAATTTGCTCTCATAGTATCTCTCTATCTTTTGATGCGTTAAGTGTAAAATTATCCACACGTACATTTTTCCGAATCACACGTACAAGTGTACATGAATTCCCATTTTTAGACGATGCCTAATTTGAGGACCTGATTATTCGTCCTAAAATGCCATCGTTCCAAATTTCAATTTCTCTATTGAGTAAAGCTTATATTTAACTCCAAAAATCAATCAAGCCTCCGACTCATTTTTTTTAGGGTTATCCCCATAGCCGAAGCAAATCACGCGGTCATGTCCCCCCAGATCCTGCCGCACGGCGCTTGTGGACAAGCCGGATTCTTCGATTAAATTCCGGACTTTCCCGGCCTGATCGTATCCAATTTCCATGAAAAGCTGTGTGTGAGGGGCCATGCACGATTTGATTGCCGACAGGAGGATCCGAATCGATTCCAGCCCGTCCGGGCCACCATCCAATGCCAGAATCGGATCATGATTTTTAACTTCCGGGTGGAGTGTTTCAATGAGTCGCGATTCGATGTAGGGCGGATTGGCGACGATGATATCAAACGATCCCTCCAGCGCGGCACTCCAGTCTCCTTTTATGAAGTGGCACCGGTTAAAAACGTTATTGCGGACGGCATTCCGGCGGGCCGTTTCCAGAGCGCCTTCGGACAAATCCACCCCGACACCAAAGGCGGAGGGGAATTCATGGAGGAGGGCGATCAGAATGCATCCCGATCCGGTTCCCAGATCAAGGATGGTTTGGGGAGTCCGTCCATCTGCTCGGCCCGTTGTGGTTCCGGATGAATTCGCGGCTAAGACACACTCGATAACGGTTTCGGTGTCCGGGCGTGGGACCAGTGTTTCTTTTGACAGGCAGAAGGGCAACCCCCAGAATTCCCATTCTTCAAATATCCGGGCCACTGGTTCCCCGGATAATCTGCGGGAGATAAGCGCGTTAACTCTGCGCTCCTGCGCCGGATCAAGGGGCGTCTCTTTCTTGCTGATCCAGTCGGAGGAGGAGAGGTTTAAGCCTCTCTGGAGCAGCAGGCGCAGGTCTTTTTCCGGTATCTGTGCCCGGTAGGTTTTAAGATATTCTTGCGGAGTTAGAGCCATAAAATTATTCTATTTCAGCCAGTTGACTGGCTTGATCTTCTGCAATAAGCGAATCAATAATTTCGCCGAGTGCCATGCCAGAGATCACATCATCCAGTTTATACAGGGTTAAATTGATTCGGTGATCCGTCACGCGCCCCTGTGGAAAATTATAGGTGCGGATGCGTTCGGAGCGGTCTCCGGTGCCGACCTGAGACTTGCGGTCTGCGGCGCGGACCTCTTGCTGTTCCCTCCATTTTTGTTCATAGAGGCGGGAACGCAGGATGGTCATCGCTTTCGCGCGGTTTTTATGCTGGGAGCGCTCATCCTGCATTTCAACAACAATACCTGTGGGAATGTGGGTGATGCGGACGGCTGAATCCGTGGTGTTAACGTGCTGCCCTCCTGCCCCTTGCGAGCGGTAGGTATCAATGCGGAGGTCACGAGCTTCGTCAATCTGGATATCCACTTCTTCTGCCTCAGGAAGAACGGCGACCGTTGCTGCCGATGTGTGGATGCGCCCCTGTGTTTCGGTCTTTGGCACGCGCTGGACCCTGTGTGCTCCGGATTCAAATTTTAGTTTAGAAAAAACATTTGAACCTTTGATTTCACAGGATATTTGCTTGTATCCGCCGATCTCGCTTTCCGAGGCTTCAATCAGACTCATCTGCCATCCCATGGTGGTCGCATAGCCTTTATACATGCCATAGAGATCTGCGGCAAAAAGGGCCGCTTCATCGCCGCCAGTCCCGGCCCGGATCTCTAAAATGGCGTTTTTGGTATCGGCTTCGTCCTTGGGGATGAGGGCCAGCTTAATCTGGTGTTCCAGCTCAGGGATCAATTTGTTCAGACGCAGGCTTTCTTCCTGCGCCATGTCTTTCATATCCGGATCTTTCAGGAGGTCTTTCAGATCGTCCTGTTCACGCAGAGCTTTTTCGTACGTATCCAGCACGGCGACAATCGGGGACAGGTCCGCATATTCTTTGGAAAGTTTTACAAATTTATCTCCCGTCAGGTCGGGTTGCGCCATGAGGGATGCCAGCTCCTCATGCCGCGCTTTTAACGGGGCAAGTTTTTTCAAAAATGACATGATCTAGCTTCTTATCAAGCTGGCGGCTTCCAGGCCCCAGTCCTCTACGTCTTTATCAACCCGGTATTCCGAGATATTTCTTATATGCCATTGCGCAGCCTCATCCTTCGAGAGTGCAATCAGGGCGCAGGCGGTTTTATTTGCACCATCTTCCCCGTCTTTTGCAAGGAAAAAATTTAAAATATCGCTGTCTGTCTTACCGTCGGCGACCCTGCAGGCGGTGTTCAAAAGCTGGCCAAAGGTATGTCCGCTCTGAATAATTGCCAGAAAAACCAGATATGTCACGTCCTCAGGCAAATTGGCAAGCTCAACAGACACCTGTTCGTCATCTCCGGCGCTTATACCTTCTGTATCATCTCCGGTGTGATAGATCGCGCCGCTTAAATCGACGGTTTCTTCCGGCGCGGGAGAGACCGCATCAATCAAAACGCGCTCCCGGTTATATATCAGGCAGACCAGATCAAGGTCGTAGGTTTCCTGTACAAATCCGACAGATATTTCGATGTCATCTTCATAAACATCGCCGCTGTCATCCAGTTGCGAAATAAACGTTTCCGGGCGTTCCGGCATGATTTCCGGGGTGTCCCATGAAAGGCCGATTGTCACCCGTTCCCGACCGCTTTGAGTGTGGGGGAGGAGGGCTGATCTGCCTTTTGGAAGAGAAATTTTCATCTTTCTATTCTATAGCGGCTCTAAACAAAAATCGAGCACTGGATTCTTCTCATCTTTCAATTTCGTCATTCCCCGGATGTGAACTACAGGGTACGGAGAGTACACAGAGAATGCTTTGCGCTCTCTGCGTCTCTGCGGTGAAAAAATCAATATGGATCACACGCGCGGGGGCGTGTGATGACGGGGGAAGTGGCTGCCTTTATTTTCCATCCAGCTTCTCTTTTAATAGCGTATTCAGCATGCCGGGGTTGGCTTTGCCTCCTGTTTTTTTCATGATTTGCCCCACGAAGAAACCAAAAAGTTTGTCCTTGCCGGCTCTGTACGCCTGTACGTTATCCGGATGTTCTGCCAGCACCGACTCGATCATTGCTTCGATTTCTGCGATATCTGTGACCTGTCTCAGGCCTTTTTCTTCGACGATGGTGGCGGCCTGCTTACCGGTTGCATACATCTCGGCAAACACATCTTTTGCAATTTTTCCTGAGATGGTGTCATCCTTTATCAAGGAGATCAGACCTCCCAGATCTGCCGCGCTGACCGGGCTGTCCGCCAGAGACTTTCCATCTTTATTCAGGGCGCCCAGCAGTTCATTAATCACCCAGTTTGCCGTCAGTTTTGCGTCTTTGCCGGTTTCAACGACGGTTTCGAAATACGCCGCGCGAATTTTTTCAGCAATCAGAACGGTGGCATCGTAAAGGCTTAGACCGTGTTCCTTCATAAACCGGTGCTTTTTCTGATCGGGGAGTTCCGGCAGAGTTTGCCGGATTTCATCGACCCAGCCGGATCTTAATTTCAGCGGGAGCAGGTCCGGATCGGGGAAGTAGCGGTAGTCATGAGCTTCTTCCTTCGAGCGCATGGAGCGGGTTTCCTGCTTGTCCGGGTCCCATAGGCGGGTTTCCTGTATGACGGGCTTGCCTTCTTCGATCAGGGTGACCTGTCGTTGAGATTCAAAATGAATTGCCTGCTGTACTGCCTTGAGAGAATTCACATTTTTTATTTCCGCACGCGTACCGTACGCGTCGCCTGGTTTGCGGACCGAGACATTCACATCAGCCCGCATGGAGCCTTCTTCCATGTTTCCGTCACAGGTTCCTAGATAGCGCAGGATCATCCGGAGTTTTGAGAGGTAAGCGGTGGCTTCTTCCGCGCCGCGCAGGTCCGGCTCCGAAACGATTTCCATCAGGGCGCATCCGGAGCGGTTCAGATCGACATAGGATTTGGTCGGATGCTGGTCATGAATGGACTTGCCGGCATCCTGCTCCAGATGCAGGCGTGTAATACCGATTTCTTTGGTCGCACCATCTGGCAGATCAATTTCAATCACGCCTTTTCCGACGATCGGGTGTTGAAATTGCGAAATCTGATAGCCCTGAGGAAGGTCGGGGTAAAAGTAGTTTTTTCGTTCGAAAACAGAGGTTTCGTTGATCTGAGCATTTAAGCCAAGCCCTGTACGTATGGCCTGCTCGACGCATTTTTCATTCAGAACCGGCAGCATACCGGGCATCGCGGCATCCACCATAGAGACCTGCTCATTCTGGGCGGCGCCGAATGTGGCACCGGCATTCGAAAAAAGCTTTGTGTTGGCAATCACCTGCGCATGGACCTCCATGCCGATGACGACTTCCCATGTTCCCGTTTCGCCCTGAATAAGGTCTGCCATTTTTTATTCTCCTTGAAATTTAATGGTCGTGATTATCTTCGTTATATGCCTTTGGATTATGATCCAGAATAGGTGGTTCAAATTCCGAAATTGGTTTTTCCGGCGGCGGCGGAACGTACTTTCCGCGGTCCAGACAAATCGCCGTAACTTCCCGGGATTTTTCGACAAATATGTCATTTTTTAGGAAAGAGGATATGGGGTCCGCGAGGCTTTTTTCAATATCTTTTTTGTTTTGACGCGTGATGACTGCAAAATTCTGCTCGAACGTCATTTCCATTCTTTTGTTCTGGCACAAACAAAATTCAGGTTTATTAACAACCAAACCTTCCAGATAGGTGTTGTTGGCACATTCTTCCGAAAACAGATCATACACGAAAGGTTTGATGCAGGGGGTGTAGACATAGTCCAGCAGTTTTTCTTTGACCTTTTTCGCTTGCCAGGTTTCCGGGAATTCCAGATCTTTCAAATCTCCCTGACGGAACTGTTCATAAAAGCGGGCGGATGAGCAGGCGCAAAATAATTTCTTTGTCTCGGTCGATTTCGCCGGATAGCTCTGGGCCATACAGTCATCGTAGAACTGGTTCGCCTGTCCTTTGGTCAGCGGGTCATAGCGATCATATTTTTTTTGAGCGTACGCTTGCGCCGGCTGCAGAGCGTACAGCATAATCATCAAAGAAACGGCGATCCGGAACAAAAAAAACATATCTCCACGTCTTCTGTTGTTTTTACTGGAATGGTTTGGCTTTAAAGTTTGCAGCGTTTTCGAGAACGCCCCCAACTTTAAAGATGGTTTCTTCGTCCCAGGCTTTGCCGATAATTTGCAGACCCAGCGGAAGACCTTGTGAATCAAGGCCTGCGGGGACGGACATGCCCGGCAATCCGGCGAGGTTCAAAGACACGGTGAACACGTCATTCAGATACATTTTAACCGGATCATCTTCGTTTTCGCCAATTGCAAACGCGGCGGAGGGCGTGGCCGGGGTCAGGAGCGCGTCACATTTTTCGAACGCATTGATAAAATCCTGCCGGATCAGGCGTCTGACCTGCTGGGCTTTGATGTAATAGGCATCGTAATATCCGGCGGACAGAACATAGGTTCCAATCATAATCCGGCGTTTTACCTCATCTCCGAAACCAGCCGCGCGCGTCGCTTCGTACATGTCGATCAGGGCCGGTTTGTCCTGACGTACACCATAACGTACCCCGTCATAGCGCGCCAGATTCGAGGACGCTTCCGCCGGGGCGATGATGTAGTAGGTCGGCAGAGCGTATTTCGTATGGGGCAGAGAAACTTCGACAATTTCTGCTCCAGCGCTCTTTAGCCAGTCTATGCCTTGCTGCCACAGTTTTTCAATTTCTTCCGGCATGTTATCGACGCGGTATTCCTTGGGGATGCCGATTCTCAGGCCCCGGACATCTCCGGTCAGAGCGGCTGAAAAATCAGGAACCGGCAGATTGGCAGAGGTGCTGTCCCGTGGGTCAAAGCCGCTGCAGGCTTCCAACAGCAGGGCGGTGTCCTTGACGGTTTCCGCGAAGACCCCGGCCTGATCCAAAGAGGACGCATAGGCGATAATTCCCCAGCGTGAGCAGCGGCCATAGGTTGGTTTTATTCCGACGATACCGCAGAAACTTGCCGGTTGACGGATCGAGCCGCCGGTATCGGTTCCGGTTGCACCCAGACACAGTTTTGCCGAGACCGCGGCGGAGGACCCGCCGGAGGACCCGCCGGGGACAAGCTCTTCATTGCCGCCGTTTTTGCGCCGCCAGGGGCTGATCGTGTTTCCATAGGCGCTGGTTGTGTTCGAGGAGCCCATGGCGAATTCATCAAGATTGGTTTTTCCCAGCATGATGGTTCCCGCATCGCGTAACTTGCGGGAGACGGTGGATTCGTAGTGCGGGACAAAATTCCCCAGAATTTTACTGCCTGCGGTTGTGCGGATGCCTTCGGTACAAAACAGGTCTTTCATCCCGATCGGAATCCCTTCCAGCGGACGGGCCGTGCCATTCGCCAGCCGGGCATCAGATTCTGCGGCCTGTTTTTGGGCTAAATCCGGTGTTTCTGTGATGTACGCATTTAGGCTTTTGTACACCTCCATCCGTGACAGATAGTGGTCCGTCACGTCTTTGGCCGACAGTTCCTTTGACAGAAGTTTGCGTCGTGTTTGATCTAGGGTGAGATCTGAAATGCTGCTCATCGCGTTTTTTCTCCGGTTAAAATCTCATTCTTGTGTTCAGGGGAGGGGCGTTCTGTCATTCCGGTTACTCCACAATTTTGGGGACAACGAAATAGCCGCTGTTTTGTTCCGGGGCATTGGCAAGGACATGCGCGCTCCCGGCATTGCCGATTTCTCCGGTCATAACCTCGTCTTTGCGCAGGCGTTGAATGTCATCATTCGGGTTGGCAAGCGGAACAATGCCGGTGGTATCAACCTCCTGTAATTGCTCAATAAAAGAAAGAATTCCTGTGCTTTCCCGCAGCCGTTGCTGCACTTCACTTTCATCCCGCAGGCTCATGCGGGCCAAATGTGCGATTTTTTTGATTGTTTTTTCATCCATTTTCTTCACTCGCGCAAGGTTTTCTGCGTCTCAATCTAAAATGTTATTTATCTTCTGACAAGCTCTTATTATACTCGGCTATGTCTTTATTTTTGCCGGATCAGCTTTCTTCCTTTTGTCCGAACGGCCGGATTCTGGGGATGGATATCGGGGCCAAAACGATTGGTCTGGCTGTTTCCAATTCAGATTTGACCCTCTCCCTGCCGTTGAAAACAATTGTGAGAAAAAAATATACAGAAGATATCCACAGACTTATCCCGATCCTTCGTGAGTATGAGATTTCAGCCTATGTTTTGGGATGGCCGCTTCATATGGATGGACGGCGCAGCGCAGGATGTGACCGTATTCAGTCTTTTGCAGATGAAATGCTGAAATCAGAAGTAGTTTTTGGGAAAAATCCGCCGATTTTGCTGTGGGATGAGCGGTTATCCACAGCTTCTGTGCAGGAAATGGTGGATAAGCCTGTGGATAAAATGAAAGCCTCCGGAGAGCTGGACGCGCTGGCGGCGCAGGTTATTCTGCAAGGGGCGTTGGACGCTCTGCGGCGATGCCGTAACGCATAAGCTCGCTTCCGTGTGTGCGCATCCAGTTTTGCCCGGTTGTGAAATCATGGGAGAGGGTGCGGCACAGAGTCCAGAATGCTTTACTGTGGTTAAGGTGTACAAGGTGGGCGACTTCGTGGGCAACGACATAGTCCAGCGCTTCGGGCGGGGCAAAAATCAAGCGCCAGGAATAGGAGAGAGCCCCATCTGCCGCGCAACTGCCCCACCGGGATTTTGTTTCGCGAACACTCACTTTTTTTATTGTTTTTCCGATGGATAGTGTTTTTTCCTCTGATTTTTGTTTAAGTGTATTCAGAGCGTACGTCTTGCACCATCTGGCAACACGCACAGAGGCGTCTGCCTGATTTGTTCGAACTATTAAACGGGAGCCTTGCAGGGAGAGTTGCGTATTCTTTCTTGAGGTCTCCCGAATAATATCGAGGGTAACGTTCGTTCCATTCAGCGGAAGGATTGCGCCGTCAATGAATGGAACTGCCGGAGGGAGGGTTTGCAGCCGGGTAAGCATCCAGCCTTCATATTGATCCGCGAAATCATAGGCCGCCGGCAAACAGCACCGATCCGGAACGACCAGATTGAATACACGCTCAATCGGGTCCAGACGTAAGGCCAGGCGCTTTGCGCGCCGGGAGCGGCGAATCCGGTAAAGCGGGGGCGAGGGCTGGGACATTACTCGGCGGCGTCAACCATCGGCGAGCTGTCTACGGCTCTGGGAAATTTTTGAACTTTTTCCTTGGCTTTTTTGCGCGCCAGAACCGCCTGAAGGCTGTGTTTCTTTTCATCCCACTGTTCCGGACGGAGCGCCGGAGAGGCTTTCAGATCGGCGTCCGGGACCGGATCTGCCTTCGCATCGTGCTGGCGCATGAAGGTGCGCATCCGGGGCATGATTTCCTGCTGCCAGCGCCGTCCGTTAAAAATACCGTAATGCCCGACGTTTTCCTGAAAGTGGTGAAACTGTTTTTCTGGGGCAAGATTGGTGCAGAGCGGATGGGCTGCTGTGGTTTGTCCATGCGCCGAGATATCATCCAGCTCGCCTTCAATAGTCAGGAGTGCTGTTTTTTTAATGTCAGCGGGAACGACATCATGAAGAACGCCGGTTTTAGGATTGCGCCATTTCATTTTATTGCGGGGGAGGAGGTGCCGCTGGAAAACGGTCTCGACGGTTTGCAGGTAAAATTCGGCGGTGATGTCCATGACGGCCAGATATTCATTATAGAATTTCCGGTGCGCTTCGGCGGAGTCTCCGTCTCCCTGCACAAGATGGTTGAAGAAGTCCATATATTTTCCGACGTGACGGTCGAGATTCATCGACATAAAGCCGCTTAGTTGCAGGAAGCCGGGATAAACTTTTCGGAATCCTCCGGGATAATAGCACGGAACGGTCGTCACCACAGTGTTTTCAAACCAGCTCAAGGGGCGTTCTTCGGCAAGTTCCGTCACGGCTGTTTTGGAAATGCGCGTGTCAATCGGCCCGCCCATCAGGGTTATGGTCGCAGGTTGTTTCGGGTCATTCATGGAGGCCATCAGCGCCGTTGCAACCAGTACCGGCACGGCTGGCTGGCAAACCGCGACCACATGAACATCCGGCCCCAGCTCCTGGATAAACTCCATGACATATTCGATATAGTCATCAAGGTTAAAACGGCCTTCTGTCAAGGAAACCTGCCGGGCGTCAATCCACTCGGTTATATAGACATCGTGATGCGGCAGGAGAGCTTCAACGGTTCCGCGCAGCAGGGTTGAAAAATGCCCGGACATCGGAGCGACGACCAGAACCTTTGGATCATTTCGCCGTGCGTGACGATAAAAGCGGGTCAGGGTACAGAACGGTTTCTCCAGAATGGTTTTTTCGGAGATCTTGATGGTTTTTCCATCAATCATAGTTTCGTGTAATCCAAATTCCGGCTTCCCAAAGCGGCGGGTCAGGCGGGAAATCATTTCCGCACCGGCTCCGAGCGTACGCCCTGCGGGTGTATGCGCGATGGGGTTCCAGGGGTTCTGATAAATAAAACGGGATGTCTCCGCCATGATTCTGGCGGGGGTCAGCAGAGCGTGTTGCAGATCATAGAGATGGTAAAGCACGGGCAGAGTCTCCTTTACATGTCAGACAGGATGTCTTCGTTTCCTAAGATAACACGAAATCAGAGAAAAAACAGCCGGGAAAGCAGACAGAAAAGCTGACGGGGCAAAAACCGGTCAGACTTAATGTCAGACTCTAGTCCGGTATTTCTTCCATGGCCCGGAGATATTTTGCCAGATTGCTTTCATCCTCATATTCCAGAATGGACGTGGATTCTGTGGCGTTCTCTTCGATATCCCGTTTTAATCCCTGTAGAAATTCAATGATGTTCGTGCCGACTTCCAGCCGGGAAACGGAATAGGAAAGGGTGACTTTTTGGCCAATCAGATCGGCAAATTTACGCCCGGCGAGTGTATTTTGTACCTCGTCGAGCATACGGGCAAAGCGCTCAATGCCCGCAATCGCGCCGAGCTGGTCCGTGTGTTTCAGACTTAGAACAAACAGCGTTTCATTATATCTGTATCCGTCATCATACAACCGCATATTTTGTCTGAGGATACTGGCGATAAAGGCCACAAGTTCTTTCTTCTGGTCGGCATTCAGCTTTGAGTCGACCAGCGCATAATTATCAATTTTTCCAAGCGCAACCCCCAGATAGTCCTTGCGGCGGGCGCAGGCGCTCAGTTCTCGCTCCAGATCCCGCAACAGCGCTGTCTGGCTGCGCAGACCCGTCAGAGGGTCTATACCATTTTCTTCCTTGTTCAGATCCAGCTCGAATCTGCGCAGGCGGTTAATAAACTCATTTGACAGATTGCAAAGCTCGGCATAAAAGGTCTCCCGGACATCTGGCGTGACGTTTTGCCGGATTTTTGCGCAGGTTTCGTTCAGGGCCTCCTGGATTTCATTTAATCGTGTGAAAGACTGCCAGTCAAGAGAGGTTTCATTCGGAGAGATATACGGTCTGAGAGACTGTAAGGGCTGGTTATCATAGCCCGGCATGTCCACAGGTGAAGCTCCGCTCAACAAAAGAGTTTTGTTTATTTGCGCCATGCGGGTCAGGTGCTCGTCCAGTGCATGTCCCAGTCCCTCTATAATTTCTTCGTAATGCATCATAAAAAATCCCTGCCTGCTCTATCCCGGTAGCCATTCCCGCTCCAGTTCGGTGAGGGTGCCATTTTTGATGGCGGCCCGCACCTCTGTCATAAGACGGTTAATCATTGCCACATTATGTTGTGTTACGATCTGATATGCAAGTAATTCTCCAGCCTTGAACAGGTGGTGAATATAGGCTTTGGAAAAATCCCGTGAGCAGGGGATGTCAAGACTCGGATCAAGCGGTTCCGGATCATCCTTGTATTTTGCATTCAGCAGATTGATTTTCTCAGAAGGTCCGCCGCGCATCAGGGCGTGTCCGTGGCGGGCAATTCGGGTCGGCATCACACAGTCGAACGTATCAATTCCGCACCGCACGGATTTAAAAACATCCTTGATGCGCCCGATTCCCAAAAAATGAATGGGTCGGGTCGGATGGTTAAAGGGGCGGCAGGTTTCAAGAATGCCGTACATTTCATCGTCATCCCCTCCGAGACATCCGCCGATGGCCGTGCCGAAAAAGGGGCGGCAGGCAACATATTGAGCGCTTTGCTGGCGCAGATCATCATAAATTCCGCCCTGTACAACGCCGTAAAGCCCTTGTGATCCGTCATGCATCCGCTCAAATGCACTGAGGGAGCGGTCTCCCCAGCGCATACTCATATCCATTGATTTTGCCGTATACTCTTTGGACACCTGATAGGGGGTGCATTCATCCATCTGAACAATCAGATCCGCTCCCAGTTTTCTTTGAATATCCATGGAAATTTCCGGGTTCAGCATCAGCTTGCGTCCGTCAAGATAGGAGCGAAATTCGGCGCCCTCCTCAGTGATTTTCAGCAAATCCTCCCGTTTTGGGCGATTTGTGCCTTTGATTTCATCGGCGCAGGAGGCATTCCCCATGGAAAAAACCTGAAATCCGCCGGAGTCGGTCAGCATCGGACCGTTCCAGCCGGTAAATTTATGCAGGCCTCCCATTTTCTGAATTAGGTCGGCTCCCGGCTGAATCATCAGGTGATAGGCGTTGGACAGAATAATGTCTGTGTTTGCTTCGTGCATTTGTTGCGGGGAGAGGCCCTTGATTGCCGCTTTTGTTCCGCAAAAAATATAATTCGGCGTGCTGATTGTGCCGTGCGGGGTTGTCAGCCGTCCAAGGCGCGCCCCATCAGCGGAGGTGTGTGTGACCTCAAAATTGAAATTCGGATAGTCAACGTGCGGGTAGTGTGTCATGCGTCAGCCAAATAAAAAACCCGCTGCCAAGGAGGCGTAGCAGCGGGTTGTAAAACGATTTTTATGAAACTTGCGGGGGTTCGTCAAGCACTTTTTTTGTCAGCCAGAGCTTTCTCAATCCGGGCGCGCAGGGGGCGCAGTTCCGGTTCCAGCTTGGTTTTTGCTGTTCCCATTACAAAAGCATCAATGCCGCCAACTTTGTCAATTGTGCGCAGGCCATTTGCGGAAATTTTAACACGAACCAGAGTTTGCAGCGCTTCGCTGAACAGACCGGTTTCCTGAATGTTTGGCAGAAACAGACGTTTTGTTTTTCTTTGTGAGTGAGAAACATTATGTCCCACCATCGGTTTTTTGCCGGTAATCGCACATTTACGTGACATAGTCTTAATCCTTCATTTAAACGAAGGGCATTTAAACCAGAGTTATGCCCGAATGTCAAGCAATATGCTTTTAATAATCGTAAAATCCCGGAAGAGATTCTTCGTGTGGTTCAAACCCTGCGCGAATTCGGAAAATCGTTTGTGGATTACACTGGAGGGGCTGCAGTATAGGCGTCCTTAAAAATCCGCAGCGCCTCTTCCTTGGATATGTGTGAAGTATTAATCACCAGATCAAAGTTGGTGTCGTCCCCGATATTCACCCCGTAAAGTTTCTGGTAGCGGCGGATTTCACTTTGTTTGCGTTTTTCAACTTCTTCCATAGCTTCTTCCAGAGAGGAGAATTTTTCGCGCAGCTCTGCCGTATCTTTAAAAATACGATCAACCGCCACATCCGGATCGACGGTCAGGCGAACCTTGAACGTCCCTCTGACAAAATGCCAGGCCATCCGCGAATCCAGAACCATAGGGTGTTTTGTTTCATTAAGAGCGACCAGATAATCATCGACTTTGGCGTCCAGCTCTTTTTGCATTTCGGCCATTTCGTTCAGCCGGGTAATGGAAATCCCACGCTCCGCCGCAAGTTTACGGAAAATATTGCCCGTGGTAATCATTTCATAGCCGGTAAAATCGGCCACGGATTTTGCAAATGTGCTCTTCCCGCTGCCTGGATCTCCGGTGATGCTGATACGTGTCTTCATTTCGCTCATGATATGTTATAAAAAGCGTATGTAAAGAATATGGTCAAGCTCTTTAGAAAATTCTTAGATATTTTGTGTAGGATAAAAAGAGAGAAAGAAAATCAGATATCATGAAGATACAAGGCCCAAAACAGACCTCCGGCACGTCCGGCCCAAAGAAAGCGTCCGGCATAAAAGGGGCGGGCAGTGGAAATTTTGAGGAATTTGTGAGCTCTTTATCCGGGGCACAGGGGCCTTCCTCTGCCGGAGCCCCGCAATCCGTTGCATCGGTTGCGTCGTTGCTGGCAGCGCAGTCGGTTGAAGATCCCACGGAAAAAGCGGCGCGCAAGAAAATGATTCGGCGTGCCGACCTGGTTCTGGAAGAGCTGGACAAGCTCCATCTGGCGATTTTGCATGGGAGCGTCTCAATGGACCATATGATTGGAATTGCAGATATGGTGTCCGCTCATAAGGAGCGGGTGACCGATGCCAAGCTGTCTGCCTTGCTGGCGGAAATTGATTTGCGGGCGCAGGTTGAACTGGCTAAAATGAGAAAAGCACTTGATAAGGAAGCCTAAAAAACTTAATACTAATGGGCTTGCTATTTCATGATGTAAAGGAAACCAGAGTCCATGACTTCTTTAGACAGTGTTATCGTTCCCCCGGATTATGATCCTGAAACCGATGCCGGTGAGTTTATGAATCCGGTGATGCTTGCTTATTTCCGCAAGGCATTGCTGGAGTGGAAAAAAGAATTGCTGCATGCCATGTCGGAAACCATTGAAAATACCCTGCAGGCGACCAATCTGCAAAAGCCGGATCTTGCGGACCGCGCCTCTGAGGAAACCGATCACGCTCTTGAACTGCGGACCAAAGACCGGACCCGTAAGCTGATTAAAAAAATTGATGAGGCATTAATCCGGATTGATGAAGGCGAATATGGTTACTGCGAAGAAACCGGGGACCCTATCTCTATCGCCCGGCTGAAGGCCCGCCCGAATGCGACTCTCAGCATCGAGGCGCAGGAGCGTCACGAACGCAAGGAAAAAACCCAGCGCGATTGAGAATAGATTCAGTTTTATAGACTCCCGCGTTAAGCGGTCGTGTCCGCTTGTCGGACGGACAAAAAGTAATAAAATTAGCTTTTTCAGAGGTGTTTATAATAGGGAATTTGAGATATATAAGAAGTATAATGCGCGTTACGGTTCTTTTTCTATGTCTGTCAGTTTTGTTCCTGTCGGCTTGTGCAACCAACCCGGCGACGGGGCGGAATCAGTTTACCGGCCTTATGCCGCCGGGACAGGAAGCGTCGATCGGAGCCAGTGAACACCAGAAAGTCCTGGAGCAATTCGGGCTGGTGCAGGATCAGGATCTACAGACCTATGTGACTCAAGTGGGCCGGAATATCGTCCCCTATACCGAGCGCGGAGACGTCACTTATAAATTTTTCGTTCTGGATAGTGATACCGTCAATGCGTTTGCGTTACCGGGAGGTTACGTCTATGTCACCCGTGGGTTGTTGTCTCTGGCGAATAGCGAGGCAGAGCTGGCGGCTGTGATAGCGCATGAAATCGGTCATGTTACCGGGCGGCACTCGGCGGAGCGTTACTCTCGCGGAGTCGTCACGGCGATAGGGGCGGCTGTTCTGGGGGCGAGCATTGATAATCCCAATGTGACCAAAGCCCTGAATACCGGGACAGATTTATATCTGCGCTCCTATTCCCGTTCTCAGGAAAGCGAGGCCGATCAACTGGGGGTGCGCTATTTGTACCGCGCCGGATATGATCCCTTTGCCATGTCCCGCTTCCTGCAAAGCCTTCAACAGGAAACGGCGCTGCAGTCTCAGATCTCCGGGCGCTCAAATCCGCCGGCATTTCTGTCTACCCATCCGGATACGGGCGACCGTTCGGCGGTGTCTGCGCAAATTGCCGGAACTTATGAATTTAATCCCAAAGCCGTTGTGCGGCGCGACGATTACCTGCGCCAGATTAACGGCCTGATCTATGGCAACGCGCATAAGGAAGGGTTTACACAGGGGCAGACGTTTTTTCATCCCAAAATTGGCTTTAAATTTACCGCTCCCAGAGGATTTGACATCATCAATCAGTCTGACGTTGTGATCGCCAAAGCGGCGGATGGAACGGCGATGATCTTTGATTTTGACAGTAATCAGCAGGCCTTTGATCCGCAAAGCTATTTGCAGGGAAGCTGGATGAATAATGAGCAGATCGGCCCGGTGGAACGGGTTATGATCGGAAATATGCGGGCGGCTATGGCGCAGTTTCCGGCTATGGTAAAAGGGCGGGCATTTAACATTCGTCTGGTGTCGATCGAGTGGCAGCCGCATGTATATGCCAGATTCCAGATCGCGATGCCGCAAGGTCTGTCTTCGGAACAGATTTCCTCATTACGGGAGGCTTTGTTCAGCTTTTCCCGTATGACCGATGCGGAAAAGGGCGCTATTAAGCTGGAAAAAATTGCAATTGTGACGGCCCGGCCCGGAGATACCGTTGCATCTCTGGCGGCGCGCCAGCCTTTCGAGAAAATGAACGAAGCCCGTTTCCGCGTGTTAAACGCGCTGGCCCTCAATGAAGGACTTCAGGCCGGACGCTTGTATAAGATTGTTGTGCGCTAATCAATGCACCTCTGTCGGCCATTGATGTATTGTTTTTTGAAAACAGAGTGATTCTAAATAAAAATCATATAGTGGTTCCAATTAAAAATAAGACATTCGTCATTCCCCGGATTTGCTTTGCAAATCCTGGAGGAATCCATAAATACATATAAATATCAATGGATTGCCTTGGAATTGTCTTTGACAATTCAGGCAATGACGGCACCGAGAAATGTCCTAAAACTAATGAAAGTGACTATACAACGGATCTCACGCATGGGAGCGTCTTCTCAATTTAATTCTGGTTCAAACCTCACCGGGCAAAGCGTCCCGCGGAATCGGTCTTTGTAGGCCAGCCCCGGTTCTCCATCTTTAAAATTTAAACAGAACACGAGTGGATCAAAAATTCTTGCACTATCGGTGCAGGAAAGCACCCATTCATTTTTATGAGCAAAGGGAGAGATTGGAGAGCTTGGTTCTTCCAGCAAATTTCTTGAGGGATACAGGTAATCGAGAATAACCCGCTGGGGCGGCACCATCCATTCTCCGTGATAGCCATCGTCAGCGTGCAGTTTTTGCCAGAAGTCCCACTCTGATCTAAGGCACATTCCGGCGTAACCGTAGAGCGGGGGCATTTCTTTTAATAATGCATTCGCATCATTAAAATGCGCAACCGCAAGACCATGCGGCGTAAAGGACTTTCCAACAGAGGCGAGATCTGTAGGACGTGCCGCATATATCGAAAAGCGTTTCGGCGTTTTTTGATCGGGAAATTGAACAGAGATATCTCCGAGGGCGACCCCGCGTTCCTCAACGAATCTTCCCCGGATAGAGAGATTTTGCTGCGGTGGTGCGGAAGAGGACACCATGATGCTTACTCCTGATAGGCATCCCGGCTGATAAAGTCGCGGTATTCGCCGTTCACATGAGTGCCGTAAACATTCGGGTAATCAATTGAGGCAAAAAAGCTCATGAACTGCGGGGCCCACTCTGCCCAGCCGATCTGGTTGGCGGTGCATTCGGCAATTACAGCAAAATCATAGTAGTGTGAGGCGAAGACCAGCCCTTGACGGAACAGGTTGTCTTCGAGAACTTCGCCGTTATAGCTGAACAGGGCACGGGAGGCAAAGCTCTTTCCCAGACCCGCACGATCCATTGTTTCCGGAGTATTTACAATATCATATTGTTCGACCAGATAGTCTTTCCAGAATTTGTCGCTATAGGCAACACGTTGAATTTCTGATTCAAACTGGACCGGGTACATGCGAAAGCGGTTATCTTCCCGCACCCGCAGACGGCAAATCGGGCGGGCTTTTGAATCCGGGGCAATCACGGTTAAAATCGTATCCGGTTTTTGATTGTTGATGATTTTCCAAGTGTCAGGAAAGGAGGCTTTAACCTCTGTTTCAGCGTCTTTCCAGACGAAAATATCCGCCATCGCCGGAGCATTGACCAGAACCAGAGACAGAACAAATAACAAAACGCGCATCAATCTTCACTCATATATTTTTTTATTCAGCCTATCATGACGCCGAAAAATAAAAAATGCAAAGATTTCTTGCTGATAGAAAATATTTCCTGCTAAGAATCTTCTCATGGCGCGATTGGTTTTAAAATTTGGGGGAACGTCCGTTGCGGACATCGAGCGGATCGAGCGGGCGGCGGATAAGGTCGAACGGGAGTATCGTCTGGGGCACGAAGTTGCCGTGGTGGTCTCTGCCATGGCGGGGGTCACCAATCAATTGGTGGACTATTGCCGCTCGATTGATCCGGTTCATGACGCCCGCGAATATGACGCCGTGGTCA
The DNA here is from genome assembly GCA_020638395.1 of Rhodospirillales bacterium. Classification (GTDB taxonomy): domain Bacteria; phylum Pseudomonadota; class Alphaproteobacteria; order Micavibrionales; family Micavibrionaceae; genus JACKIP01. The sequence continues at coordinate 28,223 of JACKIP010000005.1, read as the reverse complement.
GCAGCGGAGAGCAGGTGACCGCGGGGCTGATGGCGCTGGCCCTTCAGAAAAGAGGTGTGCCGGCGCGGTCCTGGCAGGGGTGGCAATTGCCGATTATCTGCGATGAGGTTCATGGGAAATCGCGTATTCTGGAGATTCCGCCGACAGAAGTAGACGCACGTTTCAAGAGTGAAGAAGTTTTGGTTCTCGCCGGATTTCAGGGCATTACCCGGCAAAACAGAATCGCAACTTTGGGGCGCGGAGGCTCTGATACATCGGCGGTCGCGCTGGCTGCGGCACTCCATGCAGATCGCTGCGACATTTATACCGATGTGGATGGTATTTACACAACAGATCCACGCATTGTGCCGGAAGCACGGCGTATTGCCAAAATCAGCTATGACGAAATGCTGGAGCTGGCGTCTCTGGGGGCGAAAGTCTTGCAGAATCGCTCGGTTGAAATGGCGATGAAAAATAATATCTCCGTGCAGGTGCTATCGAGCTTTGAAGACAAAATCGGCAGTGACTATCCCGGAACACTCGTAACAAATGAGGAAAATATCATGGAAAATCCAGTTATCAGCGGGGTGGCCTTTACCCAGAACGAAGCGAAAGTCAGTATCCTGAACATTCCCGATGTTCCCGGCGTGGCGGCAAAGATTTTCGCACCGATTTCTGCGGCGAATATCATTGTGGATATGATCGTTCAGGATATCTCGGAAGATGGAAACGTGACCAGCATTACGTTTGTCGTCCCCCAAGAGGATGCGGATAAAGCTGAAACGGTTTTGAAAGAGCTGGACTTGCTGAAAACATCCGAGATTCGCGTCAATAAAAATGTGGCGAAAATTTCAGTGGTGGGGATCGGCATGCGCACTCATGCCGGGGTCGCGGAAAAAATGTTCAAAACCCTTGCGGATAAAGGCATTAACATCGACGTGATCGCCGCCACGGAAATAAAAATCAGTGTCCTGATTGCCAAAGACTATACCGAGCTGGCCGTTCGTTCTCTGCATGCTGCCTATGATCTGGATCAAGCTCCGGCGTGAGGCCGAGGATTGAATGTAGATGATTTTCGGGTAAGATGATAAAGTCTATTCCTTGAACGACTCTTTTCCGGAAACAAGCTCTTGTTTAGAAAAAAAGATAAACCCGAAGACCCTATTGAAGAACAGAAAGAGGACCTTCCCACCAATCTTTCTGTGGGGGAGATTCTGCGCCGGGCGCGCATTGCCTCCGGCAAAACGGTTGATGAAATAGAAACTGAAATCCGCATTCGGGCAAGCCTTCTTGAGTCTCTGGAAAATATGGAGCTGGAAAAACTGCCCGGCTGGGTTTATACGCTGGGATTTGTACGGACCTATTCCGAATATCTCGATCTTGACGGGCATAAAATGCAGCTCCTGCTAAAAGCGCAGGTCGGGGATGGAAAACGCCAAAAACTGAATTTTCCGGCGATTATGACAGAAAGCGCCGTTCCCGGATTCTGGGTGGTTCTGAGCGCGACGGTCGGACTTCTGGTTTTGATCGCCACAATTTTTATCATACAAGGACTATCGGCAGACAAAAACGTGATCCACGATATCCCGCCGCCCCCGGCGTCGGCGAAAAAAGCACTTCCGGTGGAGCCAGCATTACCGGAAACACCTCCGGTTGTGTTGTCAGATCTCGCAGAAGAAGAAGCGCCTCCCGCAGAACAGGTCACAGATCCGGACATTGAATTTCCACCCCCGGCGGTTTTGGCTCTGCGGGATGACGCCGGACGCTTATTGCCTGTGCCACGCCCTCTGATGACGGCAGCGGCCAGGACAAATGACGGGGAAGTTGCCGCAGACGCGAAAAAAGTAGAATACCGGATTGTTCTTGAGGTCACCGAAGATTCCTGGGTAGAAATCAAAAATTCTGCCGGAGCGGTGATTGTCTCCCGCGTTCTCAAAGCCGGGGATCGCTTCTTCGTTCCAAATGAGGAGCAGGGACTAACCATGACGACGGGAAATCTGGGCGGGATTGATATTTTTGTTGACGGGGAAAAAATTTCAACCAAAGCAAATTCCGGAGATATCTACCGGGATCTGCCCCTTGAGCCGGAAAGCTTGAAAGAGATGTTCCCTTAGTGCTAGGAATACAAAGATGAAACAGGATCACACAGCAGTGCGCCCATGGCGGATGATTAATCGCCGCAAATCCCGTCAGGTGATGGTGGGAAATGTGCCTGTGGGGGGAGGGGCTCCGATCACGGTGCAGTCCATGACCAACACGCCGACGACAGACGTTCGGGCAACAATTGAGCAGATTCACAGGCTGGAAGCGGTTGGGGCGGATATCGTTCGCGTCTCCTGTCCGGATGAAGAAAGTTCTGCTGCCCTAAAAGAAATTACGGCGAATGTTTCTGTGCCGATTGTGGCGGACATCCATTTTCACTATAAGCGCGGGATTGAAGCGGCGCAAAATGGTGCGGCCTGCCTGCGCATCAATCCGGGAAATATTGGTTCGGAAGCGCGGGTGCGTGAGGTTATCAAAGCGGCAAAAGATTATAATTGCTCTATGAGAATTGGGGTGAATGCCGGATCTCTGGAGCGGGATTTGCTGGAAAAATACGGGGAACCCTGTCCGGATGCCATGCTGGAATCTGCGCTGCGCCATATTCGCATTCTGGAAGATAATGACTTTTTCAATTTTAAAATTTCCTGCAAGGCCTCCGACGTATTTATGAGTGTTGCCGCATATCAGCTATTGGCCGAGGCCTGCGATTACCCGCTGCATCTGGGGATCACCGAGGCCGGAGGATTCCGCTCCGGAACAATAAAATCTTCAATCGGTATGGGAAACATGCTCTGGGCCGGGATCGGGGATACTATTCGCGTGTCTTTATCTGCCGATCCGGTGGAAGAAATTAAAGTCGGATTTGATATTTTAAAATCTCTGGGATTGCGCCATCGCGGCGTAAATGTCATTTCCTGCCCGTCCTGCGCCCGCCAGCAGTTTGACGTGATTAAAACTGTGGAAGCATTGGAAGAACGGCTCTCCCATATTACCACCCCGATGACCCTGTCGATTATTGGATGTGTGGTGAACGGTCCCGGAGAGGCTCTTATGACGGATATTGGCCTGACCGGCGGAGGAAATGGCATTCATCAGATTTACCTCGGCGGCGATAAAGCGCACCGGCTGAATTCCGGAGATCAGTCGATTATCGAGCACATCGTCGCTTTGGTTGAGGAAAAAGCCGCTGAAATCGAGCAGACAAGCAAAAAACAAGCGGCATAATAATGTTGTAAATGAATTTCTATCTTTCCGGATCATAAAGCGAGGTTTTGATAAATATGCCGAAAACAAAAAAAGAACTGACGAAGGAAGATCTTGCCGTTTCGGCGGTGTCTCTGGCCGGAGATTTAGGCTGGTCGCAGGTCCGGTTTCAGGATTTGGCGCGGGAGGCAGATATCTCTTTATCTGAAGTTGCCCGGATGTTTGATGACAAAAGCTGCCTTCTTGTGACCTATGGGCGTTACCTTGATCGCAGAACTCTGGAAGAAACCGGGGAGATTGACCGCGACTCCTCTCCGCGGGAGCGCCTGTTTGACATTCTGATGACCCGTTTTGACGTGCTCAATGAACAGCGCGCCGGGGTGGTATCTGTTCTGGAGTCTTTTAAAATAGACCCCAAGCAGGTATTGATCAGCCTGCCACACCTGAGCCGGTCCATGATGTGGATGCTGGAAGCGGCAGGGATTGGAACGGATGGTCTGCGCGGTTTGTTGAAAATTGCCGGGCTAAAACTCATCTATCTGAAAGTTTTGAAAACATGGAAAGAGGATGATGGTCCCGATATGCCCAAAACCATGGCAGAGCTGGATCAGTTATTGGGGCGCGCAGAAAGTTTTGCAGAAAGATTTGGGGGATGAAATATAATACTCTGTTTTTTGATTTTGATGGAACCGTGGTGGATACGGTTGGGGCGATTATCCTCTCGATTACCGATACCTTTGATCGCTATGGATTTCCCATTCCCACAGAAGAGGAAATCAAACACAATATCGGAATTCCCATTCAGGAAATCCCCTACATTGTGGCGCAGGCCTCTTCTGGAGGGCCTTCTGTTGACGAGATCGTTGATACCTACCGGAGGGTCTTTCAGGAAAAATACGCAAAAACGCATGTGAAGGTATTTGCTGGATTGAAAGATTTGCTTCTCGACCTGAAGGAACGCGGGGTCAAGATGGGGATTGTGTCCAGTAAAACCACCGATCCTATTCACATGAGCCTTCGGGATACGGGGATGGACGGGATTTTTGATGTCGTGGTCGGCAGCGATCTGGTTCGCCATTACAAACCGTTTCCAGAGTCGGTCTTTCTCTGTGCACATCAGATTGGGTTGGCAGATGCCCGTCAGGCTCTGGTGATCGGAGATGCCATCCATGATATTGAAATGGGACAGCGGGCCGGTATGCACACTTGTGCGGTTCCTTGGGGCGCCGGAACAGAGGCGGCTCTGGCGGCGGTCAATCCGACCTACTTCCCCAAAACTCTTGCTGATTTGTCCGATTTGCTGAAAGGCTGAGGCTATGCTCAGCGTAGCCCCATGGCCTGTTTCATAAAGAACTTTTTGGCAGAGGGGAGCTTTCCAACGGCGCGCAATCCGGCCCGGCGGGCCAATCGTACCGGCGCGATATTGTTGGAAAACAGCTTGTTAATGCTGTCTGTTGCAAATATCATCGCCATATTATCAATCCGGCGGGTGCGCTCATACGCTTTGAGCAGGCGCGGATCTCCCATATCGTCATATGCTCCGGACAGTTTCACCAGTTCCAGAACATCGCGCAGGCCGATATTCAGGCCTTGTCCGGCGATCGGGTGAATGCCGTGGGCGGCATCGGCGACCAGAGCCAGCCGGGCGGAAGTGTATTTTTCGGCATGAATCAGACTAAGCGGATAGACCTGCGCCGGGGTAATGCGCGTTACGTGTCCATAGAATGCGGGGAATAGCTCGTTCAGACGGCTGTTAAAATCTTCTTCGGACAAATTCATGGCAGAGCGTCGTCTGCTGCCATGCTCCGTCCACACAACCGAGGAGCGGTGCGTACCATTCTTGCCATCCGTCATGGGTAAGACAGCAAACGGTCCCTCCGGGCGAAAATCCTCAAGCGCTATGTAATTGTGGGGATGTTCATGCTCTACGGTGCAAATAACGGCTTGTTGATGATAACTCCAGCCACGGGTGCGTATTTTTGCTTCTTCCCGGACCCATGACCCGCGGCCATCCGCCCCAACCAGTAATTTACTCCGCAAAACCGAATTATCTTCGAGGGTCACCTCTGCATAGTCTTCTAAAATCCGGAAACTTTCTGCTTTTTGCGGGGCGATATGATCCAGATTTTTTTCTGTATCTGCTGCTGCAAATAAGCATTGGCGTACACAGCGGTTTTCAACGATATGACCAAAACTTTGATCTCCGACCTCTTTGGATAAAAAATCGAGAAGGGTTGCAGAGCCGCTATCCGTGATTTGTATTTCATGAATGGGGCAGGCGTCCGGGCGTAATGCTTCCCACACTCCGGCGGCCTGCATCGCGTGGGCAGAACCGGCGGAAATGGCGATGGTGCGCCCGTCGAATTCAGAGGTCAGTTGTTTCTTCGGATCGTCACGGTCAATGCAGGCCACTTTTCGGCCCGTTTTTGCCAATGCCAGCGCCAGAGTCAGGCCGGACATGCCCCCGCCGATAATCAGGGCATCATAGATTTTTTCCTGTGTCATTTTTAAGTCCTCTTAAGTAAAAATGTATAGCCGTATGGTAATAATCGCCATGAGCATCGCAAGGGAAATTCCCCATATAATCAGATTCAGACGGGTGGATTGCTCTGATTTTTTCTGCATATACCAGGTTCGCGGCTTAATTCCTTTTAGCAGAAAGACGAGCTGGGCAGACAGGCCAACACAAACAATATTCGTCAAAAGTAACAGGGCGGCTCCAAATGCCTGATCCCATAGTCCGGCCCCCAGCATCAATCCGGCAGCCGCTGCCGGAGGCAAAAGGGCCACCGCAACCATGACTCCAACCAAAGCGGAGGACAGCCCTGTTGAAAGAGAGAGGACAGCGGCGGCTCCTGACGCCAGAGCTAGAATAATCGAATCGTATCCTGTCAATGTCCGGCTGATGATTTCCGGACTATCCAGATCAGAAGCGGGGATGAGTACTCCCAGAAAAATCGTAATGACAAATGTGAGGCAAAGGCCCGCCAGATTGGTTTGAATAGATTGGTGAATTAATCTTTTATCTCCAAGCGCGGCCCCAAAAGCCAGAGCAAGGTTAGGCCCCAGAAAAGGAGCAATCACCATGGCGCCGATAATTACGGCGACATTATTCTGAATAAGCCCTATGGTGGCAACGATGGTGGACAGAACGGCCAGCAGGAAAAAGTTGCTGTCGAGGATGGCTCCTTTGGAAACTTTGCCATAAAGCTCTTCCCGTGTGATGGTCGTGCCCTGAAGCTTCTTTTTACCTTTATCAGGGTCTTTTTCCCGATCCGGTGGAGAGGGAAGGGAGGCTTCGACCGGCAGAATAACCAGACGCCAGTTTTTTTCTTTATGCAGGGATTTTTGCAAATCATCCATAAATCCCTGCTGTTCTTCGAGATGAATCAGAATGCGGGTGGTGCGCCGGGAGTCTTTGTTTTTTGCACTATACCACCAATCAATCGCCTGATGATCCTCTGCGAGCTGATGGATGACATCTTTCGCCGAATCCGGCGCCGATATTTCGAGAATGCGCAAAATCATAGTCATGATCTTTACAGGAGAACCTGTGCGGGCAAAAGGCCTTTTTCTTCCTTTGCGGTTTAAAATTTACGCGAATTTTAAAAGCCAGCGCTCGATTTTTATTTAGAGCCACGATATTATTTCATGTTGGATAAAAAATAGCAGGATAGCCGGATCAGAAAAATGTCCCCTCCCTCCGAACGTGATGTGATTTTTGAATTTCAGCCCATGGGTGTATACGTCAAGGTAACGGCCATGGATGTTAAAACCCTGACCGAAATCTCCATTCAGGGGGCCGCAACGGCACCTGAGTCGTTACTGAAGAAAAATGCTTTGAAAAGACTGGATTATGTCTTGAAAAAGAAAGGATTGATTTCATAAGGAGAATGTCTTAAACCAAGTTCTCATGAAATGGCAGAATGATATCGCGCAAAACCTGTCCTGGTCTCAGGAAATTTCCAACTATGACGAAAAGCTGGCGGTCGCCCGGAAGGTCGCACAAAATGTGAAAAATGGGGATGTGATTGGTGCCGGGTCCGGCTCGACCTCCTTTTTGGCGCTGAAAGAAATTTCCCGCCGGATCAAGGAAGAGGGGATCTCCTGTAAAATCGTCCCGACGTCTCGCGAGATTGAAATTTCTGCCGGTGTTCTGGGCGTGCCCGTGACCTCTTTGTTAATTGACCAGCCGGACTGGTGCTATGACGGCGCGGATGAAGTTGACCCGCACGGCAATATGATTAAAGGCCGCGGCGGTGCGATGTACCGGGAAAAGCTGATTATGTCCTCGACCTTGTCTCACCCCAATGGAAAAATATTTATTCTGGTCGATCAAAGTAAATTCGTCGATAAGCTGGGGGCTAAATTTGCTGTCCCGGTGGAAATAGATCAGGAATCCCTGCACTATGTGGAAACGGAGCTGAAGGGGCTGGGCGCAAGTGACGTCAAATTCCGTCTGGCGAAATCCAAGGATGGTCCGGTCGTGACGGAGTCAAAACACTTTATTCTGGATGCGCGCTTCCATGAGATCGGGGCGACATTGGAACATGATATTAAACAGATCACAGGCGTGATTGAATGTGGCCTGTTCTGGGGCTATCAGCCGGAGATTTTAACAACTTAGGGAGAGAAAGGGAGTTAACCATGAGCGCGGAGAGACACATGCCACATATGACCAAACAAGGATTTTTCACAGAAAGTTTACAGGACAGCGATCCGGCGATCTTTGAGGCAATCGCCAAAGAATTAAACCGCCAGCAAAACTCGATTGAGCTGATCCCGTCCGAAAATATTGTCTCCCGCGCCGTTCTGGAGGCGCAAGGCTCGATCCTGACCAATAAATACGCCGAAGGTTATCCGGGGAAACGCTACTATGCGGGATGTGAGTTCGTGGATATCGCCGAGGCTCTGGCAATTGAACGGGCGTGTCAGTTGTTTGACTGCAAATTTGCCAACGTTCAGCCGAATTCCGGGTCACAGGCCAATCAGGCAGTGTATTTCGCGCTGTTGCAGCCGGGTGACAAGGTGGTGGGGATGCGTCTGGATCACGGCGGGCACCTCACCCACGGGTCACCGGTGAACCAATCCGGTGCATGGTTCGATTTTGCTTCCTATGGTGTGAGCGATGAAGATCAGCAAATTGATTTCAACGAGGTGCGCCGCATTGCACAGGAGCATAAGCCGAAAATGCTGGTTTGCGGGGCGTCGGCCTATGGGCGCAAAATTGACTGGGCCAAATTCCGCGAGATTGCCGATGAAATCGGCGCGTATCTGTTGATTGACATGGCACACTATGCCGGTCTGGTCGCTGGCGGAGCCTATCCATCGCCAATCCCGCACGCGCATGTGACCACGACGACTACGCACAAAACTCTGCGCGGGCCACGCGGCGGAATGATCCTGACCAATGACGAGGACATCGCCAAAAAGATCAATAAAGCAGTCTTCCCCGGTATTCAGGGCGGGCCTCTTATGCATGTGATTGCGGCAAAAGCCGTTGCGTTTGGCGAGGCGCTGCGTCCGGACTTTAAGGACTATGCCCATCAGGTCGTGAAAAATGCGCAGGCTCTGGCAGCGTCCTTGCAGGCCGAAGGCTATAAAATTGTCTCCGGCGGTACAGACAGTCACGTGATGCTGGTGGATCTGCGCGGAAAACCCTATAACGGCAAGCATGCTGACCGCTCAATGGACCGGGCCGGCCTGACCTGTAACAAGAACACGGTTCCCAATGATCCGGAAGGACCGTTTACGACCTCCGGTATTCGTTTGGGTTCTCCTGCGCCGACCACCCGCGGCTTTGGTGAGGCAGAGTTTACGCAGGTCGGAAAAATGATTGCCATGGTGCTGAATGCGCTGGAAAAAGCCAATGACCCGAATGAAAACGCCGCGGTTGAGGCTGCGGTCAAAGAACAGGTCACGGCTCTTTGTGCACGGTTCCCGATTTATTGAACTTTTAGGCTGTAACCTTACAATTGAGGGATTGTAACTGATATGCGCTGCCCGTTTTGTGGACATGAAGATTCTCAGGTCAAGGATAGCCGCCCGGCCGATGACGGCGCGTCGATCCGTCGCCGGAGGGCCTGCATCGAATGCGGGGCGCGCTTTACAACGTTTGAGCGGATCCAGTTGCGCGATCTGGTGGTGCTGAAATCCGACGGACGCGCCGAAGCGTTTGACCGGGAAAAAATTATCAAAGCCATGCATATTGCGCTGCGGAAACGCCCGGTCGCAGATCAAAAGATAGAGCAAGCTGCAAATTCCATCGTGCGGCAACTGGAAACACTGGGGGATAATGAAATCTCCTCCAGCAAGATCGGAGAGTTGGTGATGAAAGCGCTGACCCAACTGGATGTCATTGGATATATCCGGTTCGCCAGTGTGTATAAAAACTTCCGGGAGCCGGATGATTTTAATGACTTTCTCGAAGAGATTGAGCGTCTGCAGGTGAAAAATAAAGAGGGAATAGAGTAGGAGGGGCCGAGAATGTTCACGGGAATTATCACAGATATTGGAACAATTGTCGCCGTCGATGATAGCCGCGGCGATAAACGCTTTACCATTCAGACCTCTTTTGACATGGAGCGCGTTCCGTTGGGCGCGTCGATTGCCTGTTCCGGATGCTGCCTGACGGTGGTTGAAAAGGACGCAGATAAATTCGTGGTTGATGTGTCCGCAGAAAGCCTGTCAAAAACAATTCTGGGGGAGTGGCAGGTCGGAACTCATATCAATCTGGAGCAATCGTTAAAGCTGGGGGATGACCTCGGCGGGCATATGGTGTCCGGTCATGTTGATGGAGTCGCCCGTCTGGAAAGTTTAACGCCGGACGGCGATTCGCACCGGCTGGTCTTTTCGGTTCCCAAAGAATTTTCAAAGCTGATCGCCCCCAAAGGCTCGATTGCGCTGGACGGTATTTCTTTGACCGTGAACGAGGTCGAAGGCAACCATTTTGGCGTGAATATCATCCCCCATACCTGGAATGTCACAACAATGGGCGGAAAAAGACCGGGCGATGTGTTTAACTTCGAGATCGACACAATCGCCCGCTACGTCGCCCGTATTCTGGCTGCTTAAGCACATCGCAGGCTTTTATAGATCCTGTTTTAGAAATAATGTTTCAATATTTGTTGTCTTTATTCTTGAAAACAACTTGTTTTGGGGGCGAAAGATGCATACAATTTCCCTTGTGATTTAAAATGAAAAATGAGGAGTTGTGAATGTTATCTGCAAAATCATTGGTGGTTGCTTTCGCTGTGGGAGGTGTTGCTGGTGCAATGGGGGCCGCGAGCGGGCCTGCACAGGAAGAAACTGACCCCGCTGCTGGCATTTCTCCTGCTGCAGCGCAGAAAGCGACGAGATCCTTCTTGCGGGAGACGTTTAATGATATTAAAAGCGAATTTTCCGCAGATGAGCTATCGGCAGACCTCTTTGTGACGGTAGATTCGCAGGAAAATGTTGTTGCCACGCCGCTGATCGCCAATCTAAAATCCGCGCCCTTCGGACCAAAACCTGAGGAGGTTGAGGGCAGTATAAGCAGAGTTCATGCCATACGGCAAGATGTCTGCTCTGCTTTGGCTGCGGCTGTAACCGCTTCTTCCTTTACAGAGCAGGCAAGTAAGGGCTGGTATCAAAATCCGGAATGTGATGTATACGGTAATTTAACAGTTGAATTTATCCAAAATCCTGACGGGACGCGGGGTGATCGTCACAGCACGACTTCATTATCTTCCCAACAGATGGTTGCGCTGCATACAGGCGACTATGCCGACTTCGCACCCGAACGATAAATATTTCCGAACTTCACTTTTGACGTAATTTTGTTGAAAAAAAGGATGAATGGCTTTATAATCGAGCCATTCACGTATAACAAAAGAAGATAGAGGATAAAATGGGTGATGAGGTAAACAGAGACCGCCCTTTGGCTGGAAGCGTCAGACGTGCCGAACGACTTTTGAGGGAGGCGTCTTCTACAGGCGATTTTGCAAAAGCCGCTGCATTTAATCAAGACACTCTAGCGCCCAGACTCAACCGCTTATCTGAGGAAGGAAGCAGTGTCGCTCCTGCCCATAAAGGGAGAATTGAGTTAGCGTCAGGCATTTTTGCTGCAATTGCGGTAAGAGATACGGAGATTGCCAAGGGAAGGCTTGCAACCACCACGCAAAGAGTTCTTATTGATAGACAAAATGAAGAGCTTCTCGGACTAAAATCTGAAAATGCAAGACTCGCGCGCCTTGCCGGTACTGATGCGCTTACGGGATTGCATAACAGACGAAGCTATGATGAAGATCTGCTTGCTTTCGTCGCTGAATCTCGTCGCCGTTTGGAAGCCCATGAAAGAAATCCGGGCGATACATCTATCAACGATATGAAATTGACCTTATTTGTTGGCGATATCGATGATTTTAAAAAATTTAATGATGCCCTTGGGCACGAAAAGGGCGATGATGCTCTTCGACTTACAGCGGCTTGTATGAAGAGAGCATTTGCGCGTCCAACTGACCGTATTTATCGATATGGCGGCGAAGAAATGGTTGGCTTGATCCATGATAGTCTTTCCCCAGATCAGGTCAGAGAGAAGGTCCGTGACAAAACAGATGGGCTCGTCATTCGTAACCATGAAGGGAGAAATCCACATCCCATTAGCCTGAGTATTGGGGTTATTTCTGTTGAGGGAGGCTCTCCTGAGGTTCAAAAGATGCTAAAAGATCAGACTTTATCCGATAGCGAAATTGCAAAATCGTTATTTGAGGCTGCTGATAAGGCTATGTATAAAGATAAGTGTGATACAAAACAGGATCGTCTTGCGGCGTTACGCGAAAAAATAACTCCAACAACACAAAATACGCCTGATCCCAACGGCCCTCAATCCACGCCTGGCGTTTAGGCTTAAAGGCAACTATCCCCCAGAACCGCAGTAATAGCCTCTTTTATCAGAGAGGCGCTGCGGCGCAGGGCGTCCTGTTCGTCTTTGGATAAGACCGGGTAGAGCGTATGCGTGATACCGTCGGCGCTGACAATCCGCGGCAGAGATAAGGTCACATCGGAGATCCCTTCAATATCCGCCGTCGGGGTGCAGCACGTGACCACGGCGCGCTGATCTTCGATCATGGCCTGCGCCAGACGGGCCATTCCGGCACCAATGCCGAACCAGGTCGCGCCTTTGCCCTGAATAATACGATAGGCCGCCCGGCGAACCCCTTGATCTATTTCCTCGCGGACAGCCGCGGTCACCGGAGATTGCACCTGTGCGGCAAAATCTCCCAAAGGCATATTCCCAACCGTAGTTCCCGACCAGTGCAGAACTTCTGAGTCTCCATGTTCCCCCAGCACATATCCGTGAACGGAGTGAGAGGACACTCCCAGATGTGTTGCCATCAAAGCCCGAAACCGGGCGGTGTCCAGAATAGTTCCAGAGCCAATGACTTTTGATTTTGGATGTCCGCACTGGCGGTATGCGATATCGGCCGCCAGATGAGTCATGACATCCACCGGATTGCTGGCGATCAGCAAAATAGCCTCCGGCGCGGCTTTCAGAATTTGCGGGATGATCTCTTCGAATAATTCCGCATTGCGTTTCAACAGGTCCAGCCGCGATTCACGGGCATCTTTTTGCGGCACCCCGGCGGCAATCATGACAATTCCTGCCCCGTGCAACGCGGCGATATCTCCGGCACTGACCGGCATACTCGCAGCAAAAGGCGTTGCATGAAGAATATCTTCGGCCTGCGCTCTGGCAAATGACATCGAACGGTCACATAACAGCAGCTCCGTTCCCACGCCCCGCATAACACAGGCATAAGCACTGGCGGCCCCGACCTGTCCACATCCCACGATTCCGATCTTCATCTTTGTGTATCCCTCTCCTTGCGTCGCCCGCATTGTTAGGTCACAATACTCTTAAAATTAAAGAAATGATTTGGCAATGAGTACTCACGAAAATATTTCCCAGCGCGGACAGGTCATGGAAGATGTGACCGAGTCGATCATCCACGATAACCTCTGGATTAAAATTTTGTTTGGCATGATTTTCGGAATTGTCGCCGGACTTTTACTCTCCCCCTATGGCGGAGCGATCATCACCGCAGATCCGTCTGCGGCGGGACAGATTGCCGAATGGATTGCCTTGCCCGGAAAGCTGTTTCTGGGGCTTATTCAAATGGTGGTAATCCCGCTGGTGATCTGCTCGATTATTTTGGGGATTAACTCCTCGCGCAATCTGGAGTTTGTGAAAAATATTTCAATCGCACTCCTTCCTTACTTTCTTGCCACGACGGCCCTGGCTGTGTCGATCGGGATTTTTCTGGTCCAGTGGATCAGGCCCGGCGATGGGTTCAGCGAAGAGTTTGTAACAAATATGCTCAATTCCGGCGCGGCGACAGATACGCTGCCGGATTATAATCTGACAGACTTAACGATTCCGCAACGGCTTCTGAATCTGCTGCCAACAAATATTGCGCAGGCCGAGCTGGATAGAAACATGCTGCAAATCGTTGTGGCCAGCGCGCTGGCCGGGGTGGCTCTTTTATCTCTGCCGGAACGAAGCGCCGAACCTCTGATTAAGTTGTCGGTCTCTGTTCAGATGTTAACCATGAAAATTATCGGCTGGGCCATGCACATTGCCCCTTACGCTGTGTTCAGCCTGCTGTGCGATATTTTGATTCGTACGGGATTTGACGCACTGGGCAGCATAGGCCTTTACTTTATTACTGTTCTGGCCGGGCTGGCCTGCGTCATGGTCATGTATATGCTGATTGCCGTCATTTTGGGGAAACGCTCCCTGTTCGGATTTCTCGGTGGTATCCGCGAGGCACAGTTGATTGCGTTTTCGACCTCCAGCTCCGGCGCAACCATGCCGGTGTCGATTTCCGTTGCGGAGGAGCATTTGCGAGTAAAACCGTCTGTGAGCCGATTCGTTGTGCCCTTAGGAGCCACCATCAATATGGATGGAACGGCTCTTTATCAGGCCGTTGCTGCGTTGTTTTTGTGTCAGGTTTTTGGGATCGAATTAGGTACTCCCGAAATCCTGTTGCTTCTGATAACCACGATCGGAGCCTCAATTGGTACCCCGGCAACGCCGGGGGTGGGAATTGTTGTTCTTGCCACTATTCTGTCCGGCATCGGGGTTCCTCCGGAAGGCATTGCGCTCATTCTCGGAGTTGACCGCTTGCTGGACATGTGCCGCACCACGGTGAACGTGACCGGAGATCTGACGGCCTGTGTCGTGATGGACCGGTTTGTGTCGTAAGACAAAGGAAAACAAAGTTTTTAGGCCGTCATTGCACGGCTCCGTGCATGTGATTCCTATTGATTTTTTACCACAGAGGCACGGAGGGCGCAGAGGCTTTTATACTCGTGGATTATACGACGGCCCTCGCTTCCTCTCAGGCAGCTTTTTTCAGGAAATCGCGGTAGCTGGCTTCCGGGCGGGGGCCCATGTGGGAAATGACTTCGGCGGCAGCCATAGCTCCCAGCTCTCCACATTTTGTCAAAGGCATTCCTTGCGTGTAGCCGTAAAGGAACCCGGCTGCAAACTGATCTCCGGCCCCGGTGGTGTCAACGACGGGTGTCGTAACGGCCTCCACAATAATCTGTTCATCGCGTGTGACGATGACGGCCCCTTTTTCGCTGCGGGTCAGAACGGCGACCTCGCATTTCCCGGCAATAATCTGCGCAGCGTCCTCGAAGGTTTCCTGTTGATAGAGCGATTTTATCTCATCCTCATTGGCGAACAGGATATCAATATGATTCTCCACCAAAGACTGAAAATCCTCGCGGTGGCGCTCCACACAGAACGGATCTGAAAGTGTCAGGGCGATGCGGTGCCCGGCTTCATGTGCGATCTCCGCCGCTTTGATAAATGCGTGCTTGGCCTGTGGTTTATCAAAAAGATAGCCCTCCAGATAAGTAATGAACGAAGATGCGATCAGGTCGGCATCAATGTCATCCCCGTGCAGCTCTGTGGACGCTCCCAGAAAAGTATTCATGGTACGCTCTGCATCCGGTGTCACCATAATCAGGCAGCGCGCCGAGGCCGGCCCCATCATCAAAGGCTGGGTATCGAATTTCACACCCAGAGCGGCCATGTCGTCGCGAAATTCGCGTCCCAGAACATCATCCGATACTTTCCCGATAAAGGCACAATTTCCGCCAAAAGACGCAAACCCAGCCAGTGTGTTCGCAGCAGATCCGCCAGAGCTGATCGTGGGGTTATTCAGCATCTTGGTCAGAGCCAATGCCCGCGGTTCGTCAATCAATTGCATGATGCCTTTGGTCATGTCGTTATCAGAGATAAACTGGTCATCCACCTTGCTCAGCAAATCAACAATCGCGTTTCCAACACCGGTCAGGGCATATTTAGGCTCAGACATATTTTTATATTCCTTCTATCTATTAAATTTTTCCGTGTTTATTTTTAGCAATCCATTCCACAAATGCACACCTTTTTTATTGGCGCACAGGTCTATTTTTTGTATAACTTTTTTAGAAAAATAGAAAAACAAGGGCGTAGGTATAGAAATGTGCGCGCGTCCGCAGGAACAGAGAAGAGGTGTTAAATGGGCGAGGGAGAAAGACTGGGGCGTGAAATTGAGGACGCCATCAAAAAAACACTAAGCGGTGAGTTTCGCAAACGTGTTAATTTTACCCCAAAGGGGCCTGCACAGATGGTTGATTCATCCAATGATGGCCTGAAAGGCATGTTGGTATCATTTGATGAGATGCGGGAAGTTATCATAACAGATATTTCGGACGGGCTTGGGGTACCACCAAAGACGGCTAAGGTCATTATTGAACATCGAGGTCCGTTTTTAAGTGGAAATCCACCTATTTATGCCATGGCTGTTTACGGTACAAATGAAACGCCTGATGTAGAACAATTCGGAGACGATTGCGAAGAATTTAGATCTGTTGAAGGAGCGCTAAGAGAAGCAGCTCTCGATTTGTTGAAGTAGCGGATAACACCGAATACTTAGGCTTACAACACTCCACGGAGTTGTTCGCGTTTTTGCCCGAATCCACGGACTTTTTCAACGGTGAAGCCGGCGGCTTGCAGCCCGCGTTTAACGAATCCTGCCGCGGTAAATGTTGAAAAAGTTGTCCCGGCATGACTGAGGCGCGCCATATTTTGAAACAATACATCCGTCCACATCTCCGGATTTTTGGCTGGAGCGAACCCATCCAGAAACCAGGCATCGACCGTAGCGTCCAGCTTGGAGATCTCCTCATTCACGTCACCGAAAATCAGGGTCATTTTGATGCGGTCCGTCACAGAGATTTCTTGCCACCCCTCACACTTATCCGGATAGGCTTTCAGATAGAGATCCAAGAGTGTTTTATCCTCATCATCTTCCCGCGAAAAAAGCGGGGCAAGATAGCGCGAAATTTCAGCCCGTGACAAAGGGTATTTTTCAAAAGAAATGAAATGCAGGTGATGCCCGGTGAAGGATTTCCATGCCATCAAAAAATTCAACCCGGTCCCGAATCCGGTTTCGCAAATGGTAAAGGTATCCTGTTCTGAAAACCGGTCCGGCAGATTATTTCCTTTTAGAAACACGTGTTCGGTTTCTGCCCTGCCATCTGCGGGAGAAAAATAAATATCATCAAATAATTTTGACCTTGGCACATCCGTCATAAAAACCTTATATAGTAAGTAACGTAAAAAACAAGAAATCAGGCCCTCTAATGACCAATCCCCTTTTAACTGTCTCCCCGCTTCCCAATCATGCGCCGCCCTTTGATAAAATTAAAGAAGAGCATTTTCTCCCGGCGATTGAAGATGCGATCAAAAAAGCCCGTGCAAATATTGAAGAAATCAAAGCAAACCCCGATGCTCCAACATTTGAGAATACAATTGTTGCCTTGGAGACTTCTTCGGAACTTCTGGATACGGCCAGCTCCGTTTTTTATAACCAGCTTTCTGCGAACGGGACGGATGGATTGCAGGAACTGGCGGAAAAAATCGGGCCGCTCTCTTCGGCGTTTTCCAATGATATCCTGATGGATGCGCCTCTGTTCCAGCGCGTTAAGGCCGTATGGGAGCAGCGCGATACTTTGGATCTGACGGCGGAGCAGGATACGGTTCTGGATAACTGTTATCAGGGTTTTGCCCGGAACGGAGCCTTGCTGGATGAGGCCGGACAATCCCGTCTGCGGGAAATCTCAGAGCGCCTGTCCGTGCTCTCGCCAAAATTTGCCAATAATGCCACAAAATCGGCCGAGCTGTTTGAAATGGTTCTGGAGTCCGAAGACGATCTGGCGGGGCTGCCGGACTCCGCAAAAGCAATGGCGGCACATATGGCCGAAGAAAAAGGCCTTCAGGGTAAATGGCTGTTTACACTGGATTTTCCCAGTGTAATTCCATTCCTGCAATATTCCGACCGCCGCGATCTGCGGGAAAAAATCTGGCGGGCTTTTTCGTCTCGCGGCTATGCGCCGCATGGGGAACACGAATATGATAACCGCGCTATCCTGCTGGAAATTGTGGCTCTGCGGGATGAGCGCGCAAAGCTGTTAGGGTTTAAAAACCACGCAGAATACGTTCTCAGCCGGCGTATGGCGGAAACTCCCGCCGCGGTCCAGGATTTTCTAACCCGCCTGAAAGGTGTCTATAAACCTGCCGCGCAAAAAGACGTACAGCACTTGCAGGACTTCGCCAAAGAGGCGGGATGTCAGGGAGATCTGATGCAATGGGATTTGTCTTATTACAGTGAAAAACTAAAGCATAAACTTTATGACTTTTCCGAGGAAGATCTGCGCCCGTATTTCCCGTTACAGAAAGTTCTGGATGGAACATTTGCCCATTTCAGCAAACTGTTTGGACTGAAATTTACCGATGCGACCGGTAAGTATCCCGTCTGGCACGAAGATGTTCATGCCTATGATGTGACGGATCAGGATAGCGGGCGTTTTATCGGAACGTTTTATGCAGACTTCTTTCCGCGCACCGGGAAAAAGCAGGGCGCCTGGATGACTGCCTATCGGTCGCAAGGCCTGTTCGGCGGAAAGGTAGAGCGTCCGGTTGCGGCGATTGTTTGTAATTTCACCAAGCCGACCAAAGACGCGCCCTCCCTGCTCACACACGGGGAGGTTACAACCCTTTTCCACGAGATGGGGCATGCCGTGCACGGGCTGCTCTCTGACGTCACTTATCAGAGCGTGGCGGGAACGTCGGTCAAGTGGGATTTTGTCGAGCTTCCGTCACAGGTTCAGGAAAACTGGTGCTTTGAAACTGAAACGCTGGCGCTGATTTCAGGTCACTACCAGACCGGCGAGTCCATCCCGCAGGCGCTGGTTGATAAACTGCGTGCCGCCAAAAACTTTATGGCAGGATGGGGTGGCTTGCGGCAGGTCAGTCTTGGCACCCTCGATATGGCATGGCATACAACCGATCCAAAAGAGATAAAGAGTGTCGAAGATTTCGAAGATCGTGCAACGGCGGAAACAACACTCTTTCCACGACGCGGCGGACCAACCTCCTGTAGCTTTTCTCATTTGTTCGCAGGAGGCTACGCCGCCGGCTATTACAGCTATAAATGGGCGGAAGTACTGGATGCCGATGCGTTCGCTCTGTTCCGAGAAAAAGGATTATACAACCAGACAGTCGCCACCCGCTACAAGACGGAAGTTCTTAGCAAGGGCGGCACCGAAGCCCCCGCACTTCTGTATGAACGCTTCCGCGGGCATGCGCCGGACCCTGACGAACTTTTAAGGCGTGAAGGGCTGCTGTAAGTAAGCTCACGATGAAGGGCAAAATATCATGGCATGATAATGCCATTGATAATCGCGACGGCGCTGGCGTGAGTCTTGTTGGATGCGCCCAGAGCATAGCAGGCTTTTTGCAGATGCTTTTTGACGGTATCTTCGGAAATATTCAGAATTTCCCCGATCTCCCATCGGGTTTTTCCTCTGGAGGTCCATGTTAATATTTCGGTTTCACGCGCCGTCAGCGTCGTATTGACCAATGGCTTGTCCCCGATCCCCAGCTTCATAATTTTTTCATGCGCATAAGTCGAGAGCAAATGAATTTCATGCCGGTAATGCAGGAACAGTTTTTTAAATTCAGCTTCGTCCATATCGCTGGCAACAGAAAAAGTAGCCCGTGCCAGCTTGGGACCATGAATTGGAACACTGGCGCCGCTATGAATGCCAACTTCGCGGCCATCATGAAACACAATCTTTTGTTCCGGCGTCAGGACATATTTTTTCTTCAGATCCTCCCATAGAAACGGTGTACTTTGCTGGGAAGCATGGCGATAGACCATATCCGAACTTCGGAAATTCTTTTCAAGGTAATGCTTGGTAAATTCCGGCGGGTAGGTCGTCAGGTATAAGGGTTTGAACGGACCTTCCGGCGGCCATCCCAAAGAATAAGTAAACCGGTTAAACCCCAGACGCTCCATCTGTTTGCGGAGCGCCAGCAAAATCTGTTCAAAATTTTCAGACGAATCGATTGCGGCAATAAATCCGTCAATCTCCTCAAAAGGTGTTTTGCCGATAGACATTATAGTTCGCTCAAAAATTGTATCTTAAGTATAGTGCATTTCAGAAATTATGCTATGCATTTAGCTTTCCCGATTATTCTTGGTTTCTTGGCAACATCTATTGATGCGAGCTCATCGGGTGTACAAAGTTGCGCAGGATGACATCCTCGGTTACGCTAAGACATGAAGAATTGAGGAAGCCATGCCGCCCGATAAAAAACAGTTTCAGGATTTGACCACGGCGACGCTGCGGTCTTTGGCGGGCAAGGATGTCAGTGTGTCCTATACCGGGAGTTTATCTGCCGATTCTCTTCAGGGACATAACAGCCGGGAAGCGGTTCTGCCGGATATGGAATTACAGGATTTTGCCGCACGGCAGGTATTGCGCGGTGTGTCTGATCTTAAAGCGTTGCGCCTGCGCTACCATGATTCGAAGCTGCATAAAAAGAATGCGCCTTCAGACCAGAATGCCAGAGACATTTACGATGCGTTGGAGCGGGCGCGGTGCGAATCTCTGGGCGAGCAGTCCATGGAGGGCGTACGGCGCAACTTATATGACCTGCTGGATCAAAAGTGCCGCAGTCAGGGGCATGATGCCGCCCATGCCAGAGAAGACACGAGCTTGAGTGACGGTCTGTACGTTGTCGCAAAAAAAATTCTGGGAGGCTCTGTTTTGCCGGACTCTGCCGAGATGCTGAGTAACTTGTGGGAGGATTGGGCTCAGGAACGCATGACCGATGCCGATTGGCAAAAGTTAAAAGGAGCCTTACAGAATCAGATGGAATTTTCATCCGTGGCCCGTCAACTGGCAAAGCAGCTTTCTTCCGGCGTTTCATCGCCGCGCTCTGTGCAGGATGATGATCCGGAGCAGCAGGAGAATTCTCAGGAAGGAGCGGGAGATAATGACTCTCCGGACGGCGGCGGCGGGGATGATTCGCAGGACAATAACGGCGCACAAACATCATCCGGCGCAGCGGAGCTTACGGAGGGAGATATGGACGGCGCGTCTGATCCCTGGGACTTTTTTTCCGATGATGAGGGGATGGACTTTGCAGAAGGCGGACAGGACGGCGAAGCGCCCGGCGGGGCCTCCGGGGATCTCCGGCGCGATTCGAAGGATGGTCTGCGCAGTGCCCGAAGTACCTATACCGCCTATGCCAGAGAGTTTGACGAAATCGTCGCGGCGTCGGATCTGGCGGATTATGAAGAACTGGCGCTTCTGCGCAAAAAGCTGGACGGACAATTGGCGCATATGCAGGCAACGATCACCCGCCTTGCGCACAAATTACAGCGCAAGCTGCTGGCAAAGCAGAACCGGACCTGGGAATTTGATCAGGAGGAAGGGATGCTGGATGCTTCCCGCCTGTCCCGCATTGTCGCCAATCCGAATGTTCCCCTGAGCTACAAACAGGAACGCGAGGCTCCGTTTAAAGACACGATTGTCTCTTTGCTGATCGATAATTCCGGGTCCATGCGGGGGCGGCCGATTGCGACGGCAGCTATTTGCACGGATGTTCTGGCGCGAACACTGGAAAGATGTGCCGTCCGTGTTGAAATTCTAGGATTTACAACCCGTAACTGGAAAGGGGGGCAGTCGCGGGATCTTTGGATTCAAAACGGCCGCCCGGCCAATCCCGGACGTCTGAATGACCTGCGGCACATTATTTATAAGAATGCGGATGAGCCCTGGCGCAAAGCCCAAAAAAATCTGGGACTGATGCTTAAGGAAGGTATTCTGAAGGAAAATATCGACGGGGAGGCTCTGGCATGGGCTTATAACCGGCTGGCCAAGCGTCGTGAAGATCGGAAAATCCTGATTATTATTTCCGACGGCGCGCCGGTGGATGATTCAACTCTGTCCACCAATCCTGCGAATATCCTTGAAAAAGACCTGCGGGATGTTATCGACAAAATAGAGCGACGGCCGGATATTGAGCTATCTGCCATTGGAATAGGGCATGATGTTACTCGCTATTACCGCAATTCTATGAAAATATCCGATGCGGATGGTCTTGCAAAGGCACTGGCGGATAATCTGGAAAAACTGTTTGAAAAAGCGTGAGGAGATCTTGACGAAAACAGGACGGGGATTGAATATACTCAGACGAATAAGAACCGCCAGAAATAAAAACACATAATCTAATCACGGAAACCCGATTCTATGTCCCAAGATACCCCCCTCTGGTCCCCTTCAGACTCCCGCAAAAAATCAACCAGTCTGTTCCGGTTTATCCGGCATCTGGAAGATAAGACCGGGTTGAATTTCCCCGATTATCATGCGTTTTATCTATGGTCTGTCGCAGAACAGGAAACGTTCTGGAGCGAGTTCTGGAACTTTGCAGAAGTGATTGGTGACAAAGGATCTGTGATCCTGCGGGAAGGGAAAAAGATGCGCGCCGCGCAGTTTTTTCCGGAGGCCCGCCTGAATTTTGCAGAAAACCTGCTGCGACGGAGGGATGACGGTCTTGCGATGATTTTCCGCGATGAGCCGGGCCGCGAACGAAGCCTGACATATGCGGATATGCATGCGCAGGTTTCAAAACTCCAGCAATTTCTAAAAGACTGCGGGGTCGGAAAAGGCGACCGCGTTGCGGGATATCTGCCCAACCTGCCGGAGACGATTATCGCGCATCTGGCGGTCGCGTCTCTGGGGGCGATCTGGAGTTCGGCGTCCCCGGATTTTGGAGAGCAGGGGCTGCTCGACCGCTTTGGACAGATCGAGCCAAAAGTTCTGATCGCGGCGGATGGTTATTACTATAATGGAAAAACGCTGGAGTGTCTGGAGCGAGTGAAGGCCGTTGCGCCGCAGCTTGAGAGTCTTCAGAAAATCGTGATTGTGCCATTTGTTTCAGATGACCCGGATTTATCACTTTTGCCGCAGGCGGTATCCTATCAGAAAATCATGGGGCAATACACCGCAACCCCCGTGACCTTTGAGCGCCTGCCATTCAATCATCCTCTGGTTATCATGTTTTCTTCGGGGACGACCGGCAAGCCAAAATGTATCGTGCATGGGCACGGGGGAACGCTGCTCCAGCATTTGAAAGAGCATATCCTGCATTGCGATGTGAAACGCAATGACCGGGTTTTTTACTTTACCACCTGCGGTTGGATGATGTGGAACTGGCTGATTTCCGCTCTGGCGGTTGAGGCGACCTTATTGCTTTATGACGGCTCTCCGTTTTATCCGGATGGGAATATGCTGTGGGAGTATACGTCAAAGCATGAGTGTATGCTGTTTGGAACCTCGGCGAAGTTCATTGACGCGCTGAAAGCGCACGATCTGGCCCCCGGTGAAACGTTTGACCTGTCGGCGCTGAAAATTATTACTTCGACCGGCTCGCCTCTGATGCATGAAAGTTTTGATTACGTCTATCGCAAGATTAAATCCGATGTGCATCTCGCGTCGATTTACGGCGGAACCGATATTATTTCTGCCAGCTTTGGGTTGGGAAATCCGTTATCTCCGGTTTATCGCGGCGAGCTGCAAAGTCCGGGACTGGCGATGGCGGTTGATATCTTTGATGAGCAGGGGAAATCAATTCCGGAGGGCGGCGGCGCGGGGGAGCTGGTTTGCACCAAACCCTTCCCCTCCATGCCGGTTATGTTCTGGAACGATCCGGGTGATGAAAAGTACGAAGCCGCCTATTTCGAAGAATATCCGGGCGTCTGGCGGCATGGTGACTGGGCGGAGAAAACAATTCATCATGGGCTGATCGTGCATGGCCGCTCCGATGCGACGCTTAATCCGGGAGGGGTACGCATTGGAACTGCGGAAATTTACCGGCAGGTTGAGCAGATTCCGCAGATTCTCGAATCGATTGCTGTCGGGCAGGATTGGGACGGCGATGTCCGGGTGATTCTGTTTGTTATTCTGAAGCCGGGTGAAAGTTTGACGGAAGATTTAATCAAAGAGGTTAAAACGCGGATACGCACCGGAGCCTCTCCGCGCCATGTTCCGGCAAAAATCATTCAGGTGAGCGATATTCCGCGGACAAAGTCCGGCAAAATCACCGAGCTGGCCGTGCGGGATGTCATCCATGGACGCCCGGTCAAAAATAAAACAGCCCTCGCCAATCCGGACGCGCTGGATCTGTATGTGGGGCTGGACGAGTTGAAGGAATAGCTTTTCTTCCGGGGCAGAGCGCCCTACATTATACGCATGGGACAAGCAAAAGCCTACGTTCGATTTCCGGAAATTATCCCCGTCTTTCCATTGACGGGGGCTTTGTTGTTACCTCATGCGGAATTGCCTCTGAACATCTTTGAACCTCGCTATATTGATATGGTGAATGATGCTCTGCGTACAGAGCGCCTGATCGGGATGGTGCAGCCAAAACGAATGGAGAAGGATTCCGGAAACAGAAAAACGCCACTTTATCAGGTGGGATGTGTCGGAAAAATTACCTCCTTTGAGGAAATGGAGGGCGGCACTTATCGTATAACACTGCGCGGGCTAAGCCGGTTCCGAATTCTGGAGGAGCTGGAAACAACTGCGGATTACCGCAGAGCGCGGGTTGACTGGGCAGAATTTACCGGAGATCAAAGCCGTACGGCCTGCTTTGGATTTAAACAGAAAGACTTATTCGACATTCTGCAAAAATACTTTCACCAGCAAGGGTTGGTGCCGTGCTGGGAAATTTTCGAAGAAGCCTCCGATGAGCGGGTTATTGCTGCCCTGTCGATGGTGTGCCCGTTCGATCCGCGGGAGAAGCAGGCTTTGCTGGAAGCAATGGATTGCAAGACTCGGGGGGCATTGCTCCTGACGATGCTGCAAATGGAAATCCACACAAAAGTTATATAATTTCAATGGCTTGTAAAATAGTTGTTGAATATGGCATTGTTTTTGAATAGAGTGCAACCATGGCAGATATACACCCAAAACTTCTGGAATTGCTCGTGTGCCCTTTGACGAAGACCTCGTTGAAATATAATCGCGATACGCAAGAGTTGATTTCTGAGGCTGCCGGACTAGCTTACCCCATTCAGGACGGAATTCCGGTGATGATCCCCTCCGAAGCCAGAACTCTGGATGTCCACGGGGGCGATCGCGCACAAAGTCGATAGTTGGGGCTTTTTTTCGTTGATGGTGAAAGATTTGAAATATCGCACAATACAACGAAAATTAAGTTGACAAGCACGGGAAACTTCGTCATAAACCTATATCTTTCGAAAAGTTTGACTGAGATTTAGGTTATATAAAATGAAAACATTTTCCGCAAAACCGCGTGATATTGAAAAAAAATGGATTTTAGTGGACGCTGAGGACGTTGTTCTTGGCCGTCTGTCGGCATTTGTCGCGACCCGCCTGCGTGGGAAGCACAAGCCGTCTTACACACCTCATATGGATTGCGGTGATAACGTTATCGTTATCAATGCCGAGAAAATCCGTTTGACGGGCCGTAAGGCAGAGCAGGATATTTTTTACTGGCACACCGGATATCCTGGGGGGATTAAAGGCCGCTCCAAAGGTCAGATTCTGAGTGGAAAACATCCGCAGCGCGTGGTTGAGAAAGCCGTTGAGCGTATGCTGCCGGAAGGACCTCTGGGCCGCCAGATCTTCAAAAACATGCGGGTCTACGCTGGAGCGGAACATCCACACGAAGCGCAGCAACCTGAAAAGGTTGAGTTTGCTTCTTTTAACGACAAGAACAAAAGGGCTTAAGAGCTATGTCTGATGCAAAAAACACGATTAAAGACCTCAAAGATTTGAAAGCTTCTGGTGTAGAAGCCGCGGCCTCTTCCGCAGAGGAAGCGAGCGCAGAGGCAAATCAGCCGCGCATGCCACAAAGAGATTCTCTGGGCCGCGCTTACGCAACGGGTCGCCGAAAAGCCTCGATTGCCCGTGTCTGGATCAAGCCGGGTGCCGGAAAAATCCTCGTAAATGGCAAGGATCAACGTGAGTATTTTGGCCGGGAGACCAGTCTGCTGATTATTAACCAACCGTTCCTGATCGCATCCCGTCTGAACCAGTTCGATGTGATGTGCACCGTAAAAGGTGGTGGGTTGACAGGTCAGGCCGGTGCCGTTCGCCATGGAATTTCCCGCGCTCTGCAAAATTATGAGCCAGAAGTTCGTCCGTCTCTGAAAGATGCAGGCCTTCTGACCCGCGATAGCCGTGTGGTTGAACGGAAGAAAACAGGTAAAAAGAAAGCCCGTCGCTCAAAACAGTGGGCAAAACGTTAAGTTTTTACGTCTTTTTTGGAATTTTTACGAAAACCCGCCTTCCTCCGGCGGGTTTTTTGTTACTGTGTAATCCACTTGAGAAGTATACGTTCGTCATTCCCCGGATTTTCGCAGAAAATCATGGGGGAATCCATAAACGATCAAAGCTCTAACTTGAAGGTCAAGACTTATCCTCCTGAAAATTAGTCAGGATTTCCTTTTTTATTTGACGTGCCTTGAAGGCTTGATTATGGTGGTTGTAACTACAAACAAGGGTAAAAAAATGAGTCAGAAAACGATCACGCGCGCGGATCTGGCCGATGCGATCTATGAGCAGGTTGGGTTGTCGCGCAATGAATCTTCACAGCTGGTAGAGAGTATTATTCAGGAAATGTCCGATACGCTGGCACGCGGCGATCAACTGAAGATCTCTTCTTTTGGCAGTATTTCAACGCGGGAAAAAACAGAACGAATCGGACGCAATCCCAAAACAGGCGAAGAAGTTCCGATCACGCCTCGTACTGTGCTGGTTTTTCGCGCCTCCCATGTTTTGAAAAACCGCATAAACAACCATTGATTAAACAAATAAAACAAGGGGATGCGAATGATCTCTCACGCAAAATCTCATGAGATAGACGGCGATGACCGCGGTGCCACGGAAGGACCTCTGGTTTCGTCCGGGAAAAAAGCACCGGGTGCCTTCCTGACGATCAGTGAAGTGGCAGATGTTCTTGATGTGCCCCAGCACGTTCTCCGCTTTTGGGAGACGAAATTTTCTCAGGTCAAGCCATTGAAGCGCGGTGGCGGGCGTCGCTACTATCGTCCGGAAGATGTTGATCTGCTTAAAGTCGTGCATAAACTGCTCTATACGGATAAATACACGATCAAGGGGGTTCAAAACCTGTTGAAAGGACAAAGCAAGCTGCAAATCCTTCAGGGGGCGGTTTCAAATGATCCAGC
Organism: Rhodospirillales bacterium; assembly: GCA_020638395.1. Taxonomy (GTDB): domain Bacteria; phylum Pseudomonadota; class Alphaproteobacteria; order Micavibrionales; family Micavibrionaceae; genus JACKIP01. Next base: position 1,395 of record JACKIP010000005.1, on the reverse strand, counting down.
TCCGCAACAACAGGCAGCTTCCAATTCCAATCAGGAAACTGCTGAAGACAAAGCCCACGGCCGCCTGCTCCACGAAGTTCTGAATGACTTAAAATCCCTGCGGGCAATGATTAAGACCGACTGATGCCCCTCTCTCAGTTCCTGACACTGGCGTTCTTTGGCCTTGTCGGCGGTTTGGCAGGCTCTTTGTTGTTGCCGGCCTCCCCTTTGCAAGCCGCTCTCAGTCAGGGAAATTACAGCTCCGTGCAGACTTATAACGGACAGGGATACAGGACCTCCTCGCTGGGGGCCGGAACCTCCGGCCAGGGAACATTGTTTCTGTTTGATGAAAACGGTCAGGGAACCGTTCAGATCGGGTCTTACGATGATGGTGCAGAAAAAGGGCAGGGCCTGATCGGATTAAATGACCGGCAAGGACATTTACGCTTTTTGCTCCGCCTCCATAACGCAACGGATGCACCAACTCTGGTAATGAAAGATCGTCGTGGACGGGATCGGATTGTGATCGGTCTGGACGCGAATGAAGACCCTTATTTCAAATATGTCACCGCCAAAGGCGTCATGAAAGACCTGATCCACGAATAATTGCACCAGGGGAAAACCTTCTGTCTTGATTTAGACTGAAAATATCAGTATACCTGTTGTCAGTCGGAGTGTGGCGCAGCCCGGTAGCGCACTTGCATGGGGTGCAAGGGGTCGCAAGTTCGAATCTTGTCACTCCGACCAATAAAATCAATGCGTTGGATGCTATGCGACTTGTTTATATTTCTCAAAATCTCTAATGGTGTGACATGTGGTGTGACAAAGGTTTTTGGTTTTAGTCTGGGGTAGTAAATGATGAACGAAACTTTGGTTGAGTTATCTGTTCTAAATGCGGTATTTCCTGAGGATGTAGTTGATCACGTTATTTCAATATTAGAAATTTATCCAGAGGGAGTGATTTTAGGAGAACATAGAAATATAGTTCCATGTAAGAATGGAATTAGGGAAGAGTTAAATGCCATCAAGTATGTTTCTGATAACCAAAAATGGTTTGAAGTTCAAGTTGCGCCTGCAAAATTGAGAGATGAAGTTAAGAACCAGCGCAATCAAATACAAAAAGCTCTATCAATTTTACATTCATTAAAAGTTGCAAATAATGATGCGTGTAGTGTCTCTCAGAAAGTAAATATACAAAATTGCATTAGGCAAAATTTATATAGAACTTCCGACAAAATCAATAAAAGCCTAAGTCCAGGACTTCTGGGATACGATGTTGTCACTCTGGATTCTGATTATGCGCTTGCATTAAAACATTTAGAGAAAGTAGAAAAAGATTATGGCGATATTTTATGTGATATAGAAAAAAATATTAAAGGTCGCGGGGGCAGTAAGCCTAAAAATGATCATTCAGAT
>JACKIP010000004.1 GCA_020638395.1 Rhodospirillales bacterium | reverse complement strand
CTTCCATATCCTCTGTGCTCTCTGCGCCTCTGCGGTTAAAAATCCATCCTGGATTAACTAACGGACAAGCCGGGGAACGATGCTACGCGCTCTTTTTGCGTTTGAAGAAGCCGAATCCGCCTGAATTTGACGAAGAGGTTGCCGCGCTGTTTTCATTTTCACCTTTCAGGCGCTTCATTTTTGCTTCCAGCATTTGCTTGCGGCGCATCTCTTCTTTTTTGTCTCGCTCTTCAAGTTTTTCTTTGTATTCCTGCGCTTGCTTCTGCGTGTATTCTGTGGTCAGTAAGACCTGCTGCGCTTGTTTTTGCCATTGATCGCGCTGGCTGCGCATGTCGGAGAGCTGGGTTTCGAGGCCTTCAACTTTTTCCTCCAGCATTTTGATTTTCATCTTCATGCGTTCGCCTTCGATCAAATCGGCGGCTTTTTTCAGTTCAGCTTCGACGTTAGAGGTCACTTTAGTTTCTTCCTGTTGGGGCATCAGGCCGAAGACACGCTCCAGCTCTGAAACGTCAATGACGCTACGCCCATTGACATCGCGCTCAAAAGAGAGCTTCCCGGCTTTCATTGCCCGTTGAATAGTTGACTTTGATCGTCCGGTCAGATCGGCTGCGCGTTGCGCTCCCACTTTCGCCATATTTTTTTACTCCTTGTTTGTTAAAAGTATATGACCCCGTTTCACCACATGCCTGTCTTAACTCACTATGCTGCTTTTTTCTGGTCTTTGTTTTTCAAAAGAACGGTCAGGCGCTGCCACTGGGCTCCTGAAAACAGGTGGGCATAAATAAAGGGCAGCCAGCCTTTTTTGTGAAGATCTACAACCTGGCTTTCGCTGAGTTCCGCCAGTTTTTTCTCGTCAACGATCTTGAAACCGGAAAAGTTGATGCGGGTGTTCTGGCCAGCAGTAATCTGGGCTTCCCGCTCAACCAGCAACCCGGAGCTTGCCAGCCATTTGCTGAACTCTATCGTTTGCCGTGCGGCGGCATGATAGGATTTGCAGAATTCAAGAGCATTATTGGCCAGTTGCGTTGGTTTACCGTCTTCTGTGAAAAATTTTTGCTCTCCGTTTTCTTCGGTCACGTTCGTGTTCAGATCAATACAGAGCGAGAGCTGGTCGCCATTCGGCATTTCTGAGAAAATGAACGGATACCGGCGGATATAGGCCGGAATGTACAGGGTGTCTTCTCTCCAGGAGCCATCGTCATTCAGGAATAAATTCTCATCATTCCGGACTCCCAGAATAGCCACCGGCGTTGCATTTTCATCTGGGCTGAACGCAATCGGATAATAATGGCACACCTGCGGCATTTCGATCAGGTTAATTGGAACCGCGTTGATTTTATTTGTAAATCCAAGTCCGAAATTCTTTTTCAGAGCCAGCGCGGCGTGCTTTTTTGCATCCAGAGGGACCGGGTTTTTATAGAAAAGGGGGAGGGAGGGATTTTTCTCTTTATTTTCAGTAGTCATAACGCTCTCAGTTCAATTATTTGGGAAACTATTCATAACTAAGCAGAGTTATATTTCAAAAGCAAACCTTTTATCCAAGTCGTCCACATCTTTTTTTTGCTTTTATTTTGCATCAAAAAACGATAGATTGCCGGCAAGTTAACCACGCGGAGGATGAGATGCATATTGGGGTAATTGGAACAGGATATGTCGGGCTGGTCTCCGGAACCTGCTTTGCGGAATTCGGAATTGATGTGACCTGCGTCGATGTGAATGAGGACAAAATCAAGCGCCTGAATAAAGGGGAAATCCCGATTTATGAGCCGGGTCTGGACGATCTGGTGGAAAAGCAGGTCAAAGCGAATCGGTTATTCTTTACCACCAATCTGCCGGAGACTGTGAAAAAGTCGGATGCGGTCTTTATTGCCGTTGGAACTCCGCCGCGGAAAGGGGACGGTCACGCCGATCTGACCTATGTGTATGAAGCCGCCCGCGAAGTTGCCCGCAATCTGGAAGGCTATACCCTGATTGTGACCAAATCGACCGTTCCGGTTGGAACGGCCCGTGAGATTGAGCGGATTGTCCGGGAGGAAAATCCTCAGGCCGATTTCGATGTTGCCTCCAACCCGGAATTCCTGCGGGAAGGCGCGGCGATTAACGACTTTTTACGTCCGGACCGGGTCGTGATCGGGTGTGACAGCGAGCGGGGACGGGAATTGATGCGCCGTCTGTATCGCCCGTTATTCCTGAATGAAACGCCGATTGTGTTTACCACACCGGAAACGTCCGAAATCACGAAATATGCGGCCAATGCGTTTCTGGCCACGAAGATTACGTTTATCAACGAAATTGCCGATCTGTGCGAAAAAGCAAATGCCAATGTGCAGGACGTCGCCAAAGCGATGGGGATGGATAAACGGATTGGCGGCAAGTTTTTGCATGCCGGCCCGGGTTATGGCGGCTCCTGCTTCCCGAAAGATACGCTGGCCCTGACTCAGATCGGGCATGATTATAATGCCCCGCAAACGCTGGTCGAGCGCGTGGTTGCGGTTAATACCGCCCGGCAACGTCAAATGGCCCGGCGGATTATTGCCGCCTGTGGCGGGTCTGTAGAGGGCAAAAGAATCGCAATTCTGGGAGTTGCTTTCAAGCCGAATACGGACGATGTGCGTGATGCGCCCAGTCTGGTCATTATTCCGGAATTGCAACTGGCGGGGGCCGAGATTGCGGCCTATGACCCGGTCGCGATGGACGAAGCGGCGCATCATCTGGAGCAGGTGATCTGGTGCAAGGACTCCTATGACGCCGCAAAGGGTGCCGATGCGTTGGTCATTATCACTGAATGGAATGAATTCCGGGCGCTCAATCTGGACAAGCTGGAAGAAATTTTGAATGTCAAACGGATCATTGATTTGCGCAATATCTATAAGCGCGAAGAGATGCGGGAGCGCGGGTTCCACTATGTTTCGATTGGCAAGTCCGATGTTCTGCCGGCGCCTGCCGTTGCCGGGCTGCGGGAAGTCAAAACGGCCTGAGATGTGGCGCGGCGCGTTACCCTATCCGCTGCAGCGAAAATCAACCTGTTTCTGCATGTGACGGGACAGCGGCCCGATGGATATCACATCCTTGAGTCGCTGATGACCTTTTGTGATCTGACGGATGAGGTCACGGTCACGGAGCAATCTGGTCCCGCAGAGGGGCCTCAGGCCTTTTCCTTTACCTGTGACGGCCCTTATGCTGCGGAGATTGATCCGTCCGATAATCTATGCCTGCGGGCGGCGGAAAAGCTGGCGGAGACTCTGGGAACGCGGAACGGTGCACATATTCATTTGCAGAAGAATATTCCTGTTGCGGCGGGGCTGGGCGGCGGTTCGGCGGATGCGGCGGCAACGTTGCGGGCGTTGATGATGTTCTGGGAGGTGTCCGTACCGGAGGAGGATTTGTCCGCACTGGCTCTGTCTTTGGGGGCCGAGGTGCCGGTCTGCCTGGCGCAGCGCCCGATGTGGGTGCGGGGGATCGGCGACATTCTGGAGCCGTGTGCGCTGCCCCGCCTGCCGCTGGTGCTGGTCAATCCACATAAAACCTGTCTGACAAAAGAGGTATTTCAGGTGTTTGATAAAATGGATTCCGATAGCGACAAGAATGGGATCTCCCCAAAACGTCATCCTGAGGCAACGCCGAAGGATCTTGAGCCATTTAGCGGATTTAAGACCGCCGAAGATCTTTTGGCATTTCTGTGCCAGGACACGTCCAACCAATTGACGGCGCCGGCGGTTGGTCTGGTCCCCGAAATTTCCGATGTGTTAAAAGCGCTAACAGACCAGAAGGCCTGCCATCTGGTGCGAATGTCGGGGTCGGGGGCGTCCTGTTTCGGGGTGTGTGCAACCAGCCTTGCGGCCGAAGAGGTGGCCCGGCAGATGAAACAGGATCATCCGGACTGGCTGGTCCTTGCAATCCGTAGCTATGCCGGGGCAGTATGAGGGAGCTACTTTCAGAAAGCTGCTATAGAACGCTCTGCAAAAGCCTGTAATCTTACAAAACCGTCATTCTGAGCGGCAGCGAAGAATCTTTTGTTTCAACGGGTTAAGATCCTTCGCCTGCGGCTCAGGATGACGAGTCTGGGCTTTCGCAGAGGCGTCTATACTCATGGCGATTGCATTTGGAATATGTAATTGTATTGGTTTGGCAGTGATTTAGAGGAATCTTTTTAGGTTCGAATAATTTATGATGAGAGGGGCTTATCGCCTTTTTTTTATTCTCATCATTTATTCGGAGCTATTCTCATGCCTTTATCGCCTGATTTTTTATCGTATTTTTCTGATCTTGAAGATCCACGTGTGGAGGATCGTAACAAGCGTCACAGGTTAGATGACATTTTTGCGATTGTAATTTTGGCGACGATTTGTGGAGCTGATAATTGGGTGGAAATTGTTGAGTTTGCTGATGCACGCAAAGACTGGCTTCAAGAGTTTTTAGAACTGCCGCATGGTATTCCTGAGCCACGATACATTGGCGAGTGTTCGCATCGTTGGATGCGCATGTGTTTGAAGAGTGCTTTACAAGCTGGGCGCAATCCTTGCCTGTGTTGTTACAAGGTGGCCTGCGCCGTGAGGTGATTGCCATTGATGGTAAAAACATCACGCGGTTCTCATAACAGGCGTAAAAGGCCAGAACCCGCTTCATCTTGTGAGTGCATGGGCAAGTGATCAGGGGCTGGTTTTAGGTCAAGTCGCAACCAAAGCCAAGTCTAATGAGATTGAAGCCATTCCAAGATCTGCTGCTCAATATGATCAGCATTGAGAACAGTATCGTCACGATTGATGCCATGGGATGCCAGAAGGACATTGCCATACAGATCAGACGGCAAAAAGCAGATTACATCCTCACCCTCAAAGATAATCACCCAACGCTCGCATGGCTGGCCAAGAAGGTGATGAAAGCTGCAGAGGACAAAACCTTTGAAGGCACACCTTATCTGCGCCAGATTGAGAAAGTCAAAGACCATGGTAGACAGGAAACAAGGCGTTATACCTTGTTATCATGCACCCCCTCTGTTCTAAGGCGCGCCCAGTGGCCGGGTCTTCAAAGTATTGGAATGGTTGAAGTCAAACGCACCGTCAATTATGAAACAACAAAGTCAGTGCGCTTCTTTGTTACATCGCTCACTTACAGGCAAATGGCCGAGTTCATGCGCGGGTGCGTAACCACTGGCATATTGAGATTAACCTCCATTGGTCGCTCGACGTCAGCTTTGCCGATGATCATAACCGCAGTCGAACTGGCAATGCACAGGAAAATCTCTCCATCATCAAACGTATCGCTCTCAATATGCTGAACAAAGACACATCCTCAAAAATCGGCATCAAAGCTAAACGCAAAAAAGCTGGATGGAACAACGACTACCTACACAAAATCATCTCTCAATAATCCAAATGCAATCGCCATGCGTCTATACTATATTTTCACCACGAATAAACACGAATGCACACCAATATTTTCCTATTCGTGTCTATTCGTGTTCATTCGTGGTTCATGATGCTTTATAGTAATTCCGTTTAAAAATAAGACATCCGTCATTCCCCGGATTTTCGCAGAAAATCCTAGGGGAATCCATAAACACACATAAACAATCAATGGATTGCCTTAGAATTTTCTCTGAAAATTCAGGCAATGACGGTGTTATAAAATGTCTTACAATTAAACCAAAGCACCATAAAACAAAGTAAAACAAAGTTCTTTCGGTTTTTGTAAAAACCTCTGCGCTCTCAATTTCGTCATTACACGGCTTTCGAAGTCCGTGTAATCCATATTATTCCCCTGATCCCAATTCCTGATAGGCGCGGTTTTTCAGGTTTTTGCTCAGCATATGAACCAGAAGCTCTTCTGACGGGGTGCCGGTCACGGGAATGTCATTCCGTGCCTGATACAACCGGATTGCATCTGCTGTTAAGGGGCCGTTATCTCCGTCAATTGGGCCGGGATACAGGCCATAAGACATCAGCGCATCCTGAATTTGTGCGACCAGACCGCTTTCTTTCGCCCATTTTTGACGGGAGTTAAGGGTTTTTTCCGCCGTCATGCTGCTTTGTGGTTCAATCGCCGGGGTTTGAATCTTTTCAACCAGAGACTCAATCTCCGACGGGTCGATATGCAGTGTTTTTGACAGATGCTCCAGCGCAGCGCGGGCGTCTTTATTTCCTTGGTCGGCGGCGGTTTTATACCATAATAATGCATCTTCGGGTTGGGCTTTTCCCATTAATCCATTTTCATAAATAAGACCAAGATTAAACGCCGCTTCAGTAATACCGCTGGCCGCCGCAGACTCAAAGTAATCCGCAGCTTTAGACGGGTCGTAATCAACGCCGATGCCTTCGATATAGGCAATACCAAGGTTATATTGCGCTTCCGGGTGCCCAAGATCTGCGGCTTTCCGGTACCAGTCGAGCGCCTTGTTCAGATCCTGATTCACACCCATGCCCTGATGATAGAGCACGCCGAGATTATAGGCCGCATTGGCAATTCCCTTTGCGGAGGCTTCTTCAAACCAGTGTGCCGCCCGGACATAATCCTGCTTAACTCCGCCATGTCCGGCTGTATAAAGGGCAGCCAGATCATGTTGCGCTTCGGCGCTGCCATTGATCGCATCCTGTTCCAGTTTTTTGAAGGAATCGGGCAGGGACGGGTCCGGAGCATAGGCCTCGTTCGCTTTGGTTGCTGCCGCTGTTATGGTGGTTGAGGCGTCCGGAATCGCCGCTGTTTGCGGTGTGTAGGTGGTCTCTTCTGTCTTCGGTGTGGTTTGTGATGAAGGCGGGGAGTCTTGTGGCGTCAGTCCGGCGGTCTTGCCATATCCGGTTGCCGGCTGGATGTCATTCAGACGCTCTGCCAAAGTTTGCTCATCTTCCAATCCGGAAAAGCGTCCCGCAGGATAGGAGGACGAGGCCCTCCCGGCGGTGGTGCGGTATCCCTCTGCCGGGGCAAATTTCTCAATTGTGCCAGCCTGATAAATGGGGGTATGGGTCGGGATGGCTTGACTGATAAACCAGCCGATTCCAATTGCTACCATGAAAAACACAATCGCGGCAAAAACCTGGGTGCGAATTGGGTTGCGGTCGAGCCGGGGTGCGGCGGCGTGAGAGGAGGGGGGCATGTCCGGGGCGCGGGACAAGGCGGAGTCCCTATGGGGCGGCGGAGTATCGTGATTATCATTCAGCCCGTCACGCGGATCAAAATCATCTTCATCCTCCATAGATCTGGAAAAAATCGGGATAGGCGGCGTTGAAACCGCTCCGTTGCCGAGCAGGTTCCGGTCTCCGAGCAGGACCATGGCTTTGGAGGCCAGCGCATTACGGGTCGCCTCCATATTTTCTTCCAGCAGAGCCATTTTACGGGACAGGCGCTGTTTATCCTGCACCATTTTGTCAATCCGGCGGGTCATGCGGGTTTGCATCGACATTGCTTCGTCAATCCGTTCGATCAACCGGGCGGTCTGGAGGTCTGATTCCTCGATTCGATCAAGGATTTCTCTTTTCAGATCGGAATGATCGCCTCGTTCCTCGTCTCTGGCTTTTTGTGCCCGTTCAATTTCATCCAGACGTTCAATCAGAGGGGCTTCGCTCAGTTCCGTCCGGCTGAGACGGTTTTCCAGAGACAGAAATGTTTTTTCGGTCGAGGTCGAACGATCCTCGATCTTGTTCAGTGTTTTTGACTGATCCTGAAGGGTTTCCCACAACTCTCCTCGCTCTTTTTCAATATCTTCGAGACGATTGCGGATCTGTTCCAGCAGTTTGATGATCTGGGTTTCGCGGTTGGGTGCGGCGGTTTTTCTTACAGGCACTACCTTTTTAGCGTCAACCTTCAAGACCGGTTTCTCCCGCGGCGTGTTCTCTGTGTCGTCTTTTGGCCGCGCATAGAGCATGGAGCGTTCGGCGGCACCGCGATCATCGTGAAATGCTTTTGTCATACTTTTTACCCTGATGTTTTGTAACCTGTTTTTAGCTTATCCAGATTATAACGGGAACACCAAGGTATTTTTCAGAGTTTTCCACAGGTAGACGCAAGATATGGTAAGAAGGGGAGCGCGCGGAGGTTATTCCTTGAGACTCACTGGCATATCCCCACGCCCTGCGCTGGGTTCGTAGGAAAACGTTTCCTGCAGCGCTTTGACGATTCTCAGATTGCGTTCAATTTCAACACGGCTGGGGTCGGCTTCTTTGGCCTGCTCCAGAATGTCAACGGCTTCGTCAAGCTTGTGCTGGGCCGCCAGAGACAGCGCCAGATTATTCATGACCGGCACGGGATCTCCGGTCCAGTTAGCCAGAGCTTTGCGGAAAGATTGTTCGGCATCTTCATGAAGCCCTTGTGCGGCCTGCGCCGTTCCCAGCAGATGATAGCCATACCCGGACTCCGGCTCCTGCTTCAGTGCGGTCCGGACTGTTTCCTCGGCGATTTCATAGCGTCCGGCTTCCAGCTGAACGGCGGCATATTCCATCTTCAGAACCGGGGAGGTATTCGGGTCCTCTGCAAATGGTTTCAGAACGATGGCGGCTTTGGTCGCATCTCCCGTTTCCCGCAGCGCGCGGGCATAGCGCACGGCGCCTTCCGGGTCTTGCGGGTTGCGTTTGTAAACTTTTTCAAGAATTTGCAGACTGTCCTGTGTAATACCCTGCGCCGCGACCTGATCTGCGGCACGGATCAGCGCGCGGTCCACCATCTCGGCTTCATTCATGGACGGAGGCGTGCTGGCCGTTTGGCAGGCGGTTAGCCCCAGTGTGAGAAAGCCGGAAGAAATCAGTAAGAAAGAACGCAGTGTTTTCGTCATAAGTTATATCCAGATCAGGAGGTTATTGAGAAGAATCGGAAGAAGGCCCGGGTTTGTCGGCGCTCGCGCTTCCGCTCTCGGAAGAAGATTTTCCGGCCTCGTCGGTAAACACAATCTCGTGACACATGCCTTCCCGTGGGCAGTAAAAGGTTTCAATCGAGGCGCAGTCCTTGGCATTGTCACCGCACATGGATTTGCGAACGCGAATATAGTCGTTTTGAGGTGCGCCAACGATGACATGGCGTTGCAGGATAACCTCTCCCTGATCGTTCAGAACCGAAAAGTGCGTAGCACCGGGAGCTTTCGGGACCACAACCAGCAGACGCGGTGTGTCCATCAAAACACTGGCATGAACCGGGTTTCCGACGATGATGCTGGCGGCATCTTCGGGAAGCCGCACCAGTTCGGATTTGTCCATGCTCAGGCGCAAGGTCGGGGCATCCGCGGCAATAGCCGGGACATAACGGTGTTCGTCACCATCTTCGTAGTCTTCGGCACTCGCCGGGAAAGAGAGAAGCAGCAATGCGATCAAAGGAAGAAATTTTTTCATGGGAACCCACATTTTTGTTACTCTAACACGAAATAAGCCACGGCAAAAGAGCTGATTTCAGGCTGCCGCTTTTGTAAAGTCCGTCGCCGCCGGTTTACAGTCTTTCATTATGTCCTGATTTTGTTGCATAAAGGCAAGCGCGAACAAAGTCCAGAATGCCATATTGTCCACAGATATCTTTGCTGTGTTAGTCTTTTTCTGATCTGACCTGTCGGACGAAGGAAGACCGCGGCGGGCCTGCGTTTTCTGGCGTTGTTGCAGCTCTTGCTGATAGGCTTTTTTCTGACTGTCCTGCAGGCGCGTGACTTTTTCTGTAAGGTCTTTTTCCTGCCTCAGCTCAATCAGGCGGGTTTCCATTGCACAGAAGCAACTTTCCGCCATATCCGAGGCAATCTCGGTCATGGGCGCATCTTTCCCATGCGTTTGCAAGGTCTGGACATAGTGTCTCTGGCTATCGAGATATTGCCGGTAAAGCTCCGCCAGCAAGCGGTCGCTTGTGATGTACAGCCCGGCTTCGGACAGAGGATCAAGGCTCACCGGGGCGGGATTTTCCTCATATAAGCTCAAAACATCCAGCCGCTGCTCGATTTTTATCAGAATATCGTTAATACTTGTGCCCGTACCTGACATATATTACTTCTAACCTCGCAAAGAAATCTGCAAGCCCAGAGTAGCGCCGTAATATTATGATATGGTTAATTTAAGCTTGGATTTGAACCAAAAGAGGACGCCTTCATGGTGTTCATCGCGTGAGCAATGGAACGATAAATTTTGAACCGCACAGTAAGACAAAGGAAAACAAAGTTTTTCCGGTTTTTATAAAAAATCTCTGCGCCCTCCGTGCCTCCGTGGTGAAAAATAAATAGGAAACACAAGGACGGAGCTGTGTGAAGGCAGCACCGAGAAATGTCCTAAAATAGATGAAAATTACTATAAAAGGATTAGTCCGGCATGCCGATCGCGGCTTTGTACAGTTCCAGAAGCTCGTCTTCTTCGCGGCGCTTCTCCGTATCCATTTTGCGCAGCCGGATGATTTTGCGAATAGTTTTCACGTCAAAGCCGGTTGATTTGGCCTCGGCCATAATTTCTTTGATATCTTCTGCCAGCGCCGTTTTTTCTTCTTCCAGGCGTTCAACCCGCTCGATGAATGATTTCAGGCGAGCTCCTGCCACACCGCCCACATCATGGGGGGCATCCTGAGATGCGGCAACAGAGGCGGAATGCGGAAAGTCTGCGATATTTGTGTCGCTCATCACGGGAAGTCCCTTATCATCAAGAAGTTATTTGCAACGCCCCGTTTGCCAGTTACTGATGAGCAGCCCGTTTGGAATGTCCGGATGGGCTGTTCTCTGTACGGTAATGCAAAACGTGACGTCTTTTTGCTGTTGTTTTGCTGTTGCGTTTTTATATTGGATTAGTTTTCCTTTGACAAGGTTTAAAACGGCACTTATTTCAAATGTCCACTGATAAATACCATCAACGGGTCCGGCGCGGTACAGGCTGGGATTTTGAGGCAGATAGGTCTCCAGCGTGGTATCTTCTCCATGAAAGACGGCCGAAAAAATATTGGTGGTTTTTCCAAAGTTTTTGTACTGCTCCAAAGCGGCTTCGGTGAAAACAGGGGCAATATCCTGCCCCAGATGACCGATCTTTGTTTTGTCCAGAATTAAAGCATTTCCTACATTCTGCACCAGCCACTCATTGATGTTTTGCACGGATTGGTGCGGTTGGTCGAGTGGAATTTTATCGACGGGCAGGGCGGCATGCTGTCTTTCATCCAGAGAATAGGGCTTGATGTCACTGTCGGCAAAGGGGGCGACCAGAGTCTCTTCCGGTTTTGGACCATTTTCCCTTTGTTTCAGACCCAGCGTGATTTCGATGGTTTCTACAAAACTTCCTTTTTTCTCGTAGTCTTTGGCCATAACAAACAAGAAGCCAACTGTCAGAACAACAAGGCCAATGATGACGGTATCAAATTTCATATGTAAACCAGACTTATCCCACGAAAATTATTTACTTTAATTTGACCATATATTTTATTGGCTTGTCTACAAAATCAACCATTTTTACACTGATTTATACTGGGCGAATCGCTGAGATATAGAGAATACTAAGAGGAATAACAAAAAAAGGCTATTTTAAAGTAAAAGAATTTGGCTCTGGCGCGATTGATCAGTGGATTTTTATCGCCGGAGATCGTATCTATGTGAGGAATGACAAAAGAAGATCAACCGGATCGGGATGGATGGGGCGCGCGGGCGATGCGCTACGGGCGTGTTTCCACGACAATGGCCGGGCTGGGGGCGCGGCTGTTTGGCGAACGCTATCTGGGAATTCGGATTGAGCGGGCCGATCATGCGCGACAATTGATGGAAGCACTTGGCAACCTGAAGGGGCCCTTGATGAAAATTGGCCAGATTTTGTCCACTATCCCCGAAGCCTTGCCGCCGGAATATGCCCGTGAATTACAGCAGCTCCAGTCTAATGCCCCGCCGATGGGATGGTTATTTGTCAAGCGGCGGATGAAAACAGAGCTGGGGGCGGACTGGCAGGCGCGCTTTCAGGAATTTGGGCAGGAGGCAGCCGCGGCGGCCTCTTTGGGGCAGGTGCATAAAGCGGTTCTGCCGGACGGGCGATCTGTCGCCTGCAAACTTCAGTATCCGGATATGCAATCTGCGATTCAGGCGGATCTGACCCAGCTCCGGCTGATTTTTTCAATTTACGAGCATTACGATAAATCTATTTCGACCAGACACATCCACGAAGAACTTGCCGAACGGCTGTATGAAGAGCTGGATTATGAGCGGGAAGCCCGACACACCCGCCTTTATGCCAATATGCTGGGGCAGGAGCCGGGGGTTCATGTGCCGGAGGTTATTCCGGAGCTTTCGACTCAGCGTCTTTTGACGTCAACCTGGCTGGAGGGTCGAAAAATCCTCGATTACAAGGAGGTCGCCGCCGAAGATAAAAACCAGATTGCCCTGAATATGTTCCGGGCGTGGTATGTGCCGCTTTATTACTATGGAATTATTCACGGCGATCCTCATTTAGGAAATTATTCCGTTCGTGAGGATCTGTCTATCAATCTGCTGGATTTTGGCTGCGTGCGGATTTTCCCTGCCCGGTTCGTTGGGGGGGTTATAGATTTGTATCATGCGTTGATGCATGACAATCGTGATCTGGCAGTTCATGCCTATGAAACCTGGGGATTTACCGGTCTCTCATCGGAACAGATTGATACCCTGAATATCTGGGCACGATTTCTCTATGGGCCGATTATGGAGGACCGGGTGCGTCCGATCGGGCATGCGGACGGCGCGGTGTACGGACGCGATACGGCGCAGGCGGTTCATGCCAAACTGCGAGAGATCAGCAAGCAAAGTGGCGGGGTGAAGGTCCCGCGGGAATTTGTTTTTATGGACCGGGCGGCACTGGGGCTTGGCTCTGTGTTTATTCACCTGAACGCAGAAGTGAACTGGTTCCGCGTCTTCAATGAAATGATTGAAAATTTTTCTGCCGTAGAGATGGATCAGAGGCAACGAAGCGCCTTGCAGCAGGTTGGGCTGGAAGCGGGAAAATAAAACTCTTCATAACCGTACCATCCCCTCAAAACTTAATTTTTAAACCGCAAAGTAAAACAAAGTTCTTTCGGTTTTTGTAAAAACCTCTGCGCGCCCCGTGCCTCTGTGGTTAAAGAATCAATATGGATCACACGCACAAAGGCGTGTGAGGGAGGCACCGAGGAATGTCCTGAAATAAATAAAATTACTATAGAACCCTCTGCAAAAGGTTGTAATTTTACAAAACCGTCATTCTGAGCGAAGTGAAGAATATTTTGTTTCAACGGGTTAAGATCATTCTTCTGCGGCTCAGAATGACGAGTCTGGGCTTTTGCATAGGTTTCTATATCGACATTATGGATTACACGGACTTTCTTCGAAAACCGTGTGATGACGAAATTGAGGGATGGTAAGCCTCGTAACCTTTCTTTGTTTCCAGTACATTGTTTCTCTTAATCTTCCCGTAACTCTTTTTATCTAAAATAGAAAATGGAGGCATATGTATTCTTGCCTCTGGATAAGGGTTCTTGTGTAAAGAGTTGAATTAAAATAAAATTTTATTTGGGCACTGCCGATTCGGCATTTCTTTTCGCAAAAAGCTTATTCTGAATAATTTGACGATAATAGATAATAAAAGGGATCCGGGGTATGGGATATCAAAACGAACGTGGAAACGTCTTCTTCGCACTGTTTGGTGCGGTCGCGGTGGTCGGAGTCATCGGCGCCGCATCCATGAGCATCATGCGCGGCCCCCTGACCACGATGGTGGAAGTCAATAAACGCACTCAGGCAGAAAGCGAAATGCAAATTGCCGCAAAGCTGGCCGTTATAGAAGCAATTGATGATCCCGTTTTGCCCTCCGGATCGCCGTTGTCCGACTGTGACGGCGATAACAGTATCGAGCCGATTCCGGCAAAAGCACCGGGAGCCGAAGACGCTCCGGTGAATGGAGGATTCCTTCCCGACACATTTGGGGTGAGTAAAACCGACCCGTGGGGCACAAAGTACGGATATTGCGTCTGGGATGCCGGCGCGACAGTGAATCACACGGATTGTAATACCGGAGGGTCTCAGGTTGCTTTGATTGACGGAGATGGCGCCTCGACGGATTACACAATCATTTCGATTGTTTCAGCAGGGCCGGACCGGGTTTTTAATACGACCTGTAACGATTTTGCCACGGCGGATGCGAATAATAACGGGTCTTTGGATGGATCGGAAAAACTGGCCAGCAAGCCGTCTGGTGCAGACGATATTATTATGGACACCACCTATGGGGTGGCGCAGACCTTTGCGGGCGGGCTTTGGAAAATCAAAGCAACGGACAGCAATAAAGCTGAAATTGCCAAGGATCTGGAAGTGACCGGCGGAGCCAGTTTCTCCGGAGCCAGCAAGCTTGACCTGTCCGGATTATCCGGCTCTTTGCTTTTGCCGGATGAAAATACATCCGGAAGCTGTACCTCTGCGGCAAATGAAGGGGTCGTGCGGCGCTATACTTTGACCGATCCACCCACTCTGCAAATTTGTGATTATGATGGCGGAGCAGGAGCCGGCTGGGTAAACGTGGCGGCCGGTGCATCTGATCTGACAAAAATCGAACATGACTCGGGGGATACAACAACAACCAAGGTCGAAGTTAATGACACCACGAAAAAAGTAACCGTGGATGTGGATGGCTCTGAAGTTGTGGCAATTAATGCGACGTCTTTGAATGCCGGGGCGTTGAATGTGGTGACAACCGGCACACTGGGTGCTGGAAATACGACGATCAGCGGAACTCTGAGTGCCGGGGCGACAACGGTTACGACTCTGAATGCAACCGGAGCGGTTGATTTCGACAGTACGCTGGATGTGCAGGGGGCGATTTCCAACTCCGCGGCGGATGTCACGATTTCAGATAATCTGGATATTTCCGGAGATGTGGACGTGAATAGCGGTAAATTTACGGTGGAAGCAACTTCCGGGAATACGGTGATTGCCGGAACGCTGAATGCGCAGGGGAATGTTGATTTTGATGCAGATGCCAATATTGACGGGAATCTGGTTGTTGTGGGGACGTCGGACTTGCGCGGTAATGTGTTTGATTCCTTGGGAGATCTGACTCTCAATGATGACACGGTTATCAATGGAACGCTTGATGTCAGCGGAGATTTCGCGGTCAATACCAACAAATTCACGGTAAATGCCACGAACGGAAATACCGCCGTGGGAGGAGATCTCGCCGTGACCGGGTCGATCAGCGGCAGCCATTATTATTGGGATGGAAATGATTTTACCCCTAAAACCTGTACCTCCGGTCAATATAGCTGGTGGGACGGGGATAGCTGGGAATGTACTGGAGATCAGAATGATGGCTCAGGCGGAACGCCGGCAACGTCCTCTAATATCGAAGTTGTTCTGCAGAATGGTAGTGATGCGGATGGCGAAGGTCTTGAAAACCTGGGAACGACAGTTATCGGTGATACAGCAGCGTCAGGAACCTTGCTGCTGGATGTCGAAGGGCAGGTCGGAGCGGTTCAATATTGTGACGAAGACGGTGCAAACTGTTTCACCGCCAGCGGTATCGCCAGCGGGTTTGGCAATATTTTTGAAGTAACCGGCGCGGCGGGCAGCGAAGTTGTCCGGTCGGTGAATGCCAAGGCTCCTCATGCCACCTCTGATTTTGTGTTTGGCTCTCCGCAACTGGCCGATGATGCGGACGCAACTCATGATTCCCGGATGTTCTTTGATAAATCAAAAGGCGCTTTCCGCGCCGGGACCGTGACAGGCTCGGAATGGGATGACGCGAATGTGGGAAGTTACAGTGTGGCGTTGGGCGCAGGAAGCCTTGCCAACGGCGATGCGGCGTTTGCATCGGGATATAATACAATTGCCAGCGGAATCGCCAGCACAGCCATCGGTTCCGGCGCTGTCGCCGGGAATGGAACGGCGGGCAGCGGGCTGGGCGATGGGTCATTTGCCGTTGGTCTGATTGATGATGCGGTGACACTGACAACCAGACCGCAGGTGACAGGAATTCAGTCCATGGGGATCTTTATGGGAGATCAGGACGGAGTTGTAATGAGCGCCAACAATACCATGGGACTGTTTGGTGGAAAATTCGTGATTGATCCGGCGGTTCCGGCGACACAACTGGCGGCACGCGCTGCGCTTGATGTTGGTGCGGCAACGGATGCGGTAGTTCTGGCCTCTGGAACAACAGCGCAGCGGCCTGCCGCTGCCGGCGGAACGGATGTCAACGGGATGATCCGCTATAACAGTACGACCAATCGTTTCGAAGGGTATGAAAATGGGGGGTGGGCCAGTTTTGGGACGGACTCTAATGGTTTGAGTGGAAAATGGAAGGATGACGGCCCGGAAGGTCCTGCGGAGATCTATTATAACGGCGGAAATGTCGGAATTGGCACTAATGACCCGGCCAGCGAACTGGAAGTCGTCGGGACGGCGCAGGCGGATGCCTTGTTGCTGGATGGAGTCACGGGCGCCGCTGCCCCGACCAGCAACATTGTGGATGTCCTGGACGATCTGTCCGATGTGAACGCGCCGACCCCGGCGACAGATGAGGTCTTGACCTTTGACGGAACAGAATGGATTGCGCAGGCGGTGAGTGGACTAATTGCCGACGATGATCTGGATTGGGATAAATTCAAGGATGCGATGACTCTCGATGCCACCACGACCATTGATATGGATAGCAATAGTGCAGATTTCAACTTTGACAGCAATACCTTTGTGATTGACTCGAGCGCGAACCGGATCGGGATTGGCACGGCAACTCCGGGTGCCTCACTACATCTTGCCGGAACCGACGCGATCATCGTGCCCTCCGGAACGACGGCGCAACAGCCGGGAACTCCGGTCAACGGCATGATCCGGTATAACAGTACCACCGCTAAATTCGAAGGCTATCAGGCCGGAGCTTGGACGAATATGATCTCCTCTTCTTCAGGGGGCGTGTTCCAGGTGGCCGGGGCTGCAGGAAGTGAGCTGGTCAGTGCGGTTGATGCGTCGGCTCCTTATGCGACGGCAGATTTTGTCTTTGGCTCTCCGCAACTGGCGGATGATGGTAATTCCAGTCACGATGCCCGTATGTTTTTTGATAAATCAAAAGGGGCATTCCGTGCGGGATATGTCAATGGCACACAGTGGGATAATGCTAATGTAGGGGATTATAGTGTGGCATTAGGAGCAAATGCGACAGCTAAAGGTACACAGAGTTTTGCTGTGGGAAATGGCTCAAATGTGACAGGAACGCAGGGGATTGCTTTAGGGACTGGTACGACAGTGGCGGGGACGCAAGCTATTGCATTAGGAAACAGTGCATCAGCAAGTAATACTAACAGCACTGCTATTGGTCCGAGTTCTATTGCGAGTGGTATGATGAGTACGTCAATTGGGGCTGGTAGTACGGCAAGTGGCATATCAAGTCTGTCTATCGGAAATGGTAATGTTTCAAGCGGTATGTCAAGTCTGTCAATTGGAAATGGTAATGTTTCAAGCGGAATAAACAGTACATCTATGGGGAGCTCTGTTGTTGCCGGGGATGGGACGGCTGGCAATGGGAAGGGTGATGGCTCTTTTGCCATTGGCCTTGTGGATGATGCGGTGACCATAACGACCAAGCCGCAGGTAACAGGAATCCAGTCCATGGGGATCTTCATGGGAGATCAGGATGGTGGCGTTATCATGTCTGCGAATAATACCATGGGGGTATTCGGGGGCAAACTGGTGATAGATCCGGCGGTTCCGGCGACACAACTGACGGCACGCGCCACGATTGATACTGGCGCGGCAACCGACGCGATTATCGTGCCCTCCGGAACGACGGCGCAACAGCCGGGAACTCCGGTCAACGGCATGATCCGGTATAACAGTACCACCGCTAAATTCGAAGGCTATCAGGCCGGAGCTTGGACGAATATGATCTCCTCTTCTTCAGGGGGCGTGTTCCAGGTGGCCGGGGCTGCAGGAAGTGAGCTGGTCAGTGCGGTTGATGCGTCGGCTCCTTATGCGACGGCAGATTTTGTCTTTGGCTCTCCGCAACTGGCGGATGATGGTAATTCCAGTCACGATGCCCGTATGTTTTTTGATAAATCAAAAGGGGCATTCCGTGCGGGATATGTCAATGGCACACAGTGGGATAATGCTAATGTAGGGGATTATAGTGTGGCATTAGGAGCAAATGCGACAGCTAAAGGTACACAGAGTTTTGCTGTGGGAAATGGCTCAAATGTGACAGGAACGCAGGGGATTGCTTTAGGGACTGGTACGACAGTGGCGGGGACGCAAGCTATTGCATTAGGAAACAGTGCATCAGCAAGTAATACTAACAGCACTGCTATTGGTCCGAGTTCTATTGCGAGTGGTATGATGAGTACGTCAATTGGGGCTGGTAGTACGGCAAGTGGCATATCAAGTCTGTCTATCGGAAATGGTAATGTTTCAAGCGGTATGTCAAGTCTGTCAATTGGAAATGGTAATGTTTCAAGCGGAATAAACAGTACATCTATGGGGAGCTCTGTTGTTGCCGGGGATGGGACGGCTGGCAATGGGAAGGGTGATGGCTCTTTTGCCATTGGCCTTGTGGATGATGCGGTGACCATAACGACCAAGCCGCAGGTAACAGGAATCCAGTCCATGGGGATCTTCATGGGAGATCAGGATGGTGGCGTTATCATGTCTGCGAATAATACCATGGGGGTATTCGGGGGCAAACTGGTGATAGATCCGGCAGTTCCGGCGACACAACTGGCGGCACGCGCCACGATTGATACTGGCGCGGCAACCGACGCGATTATCGTGCCCTCCGGAACGACGGCGCAACAGCCGGGAACTCCGGTCAACGGCATGATCCGGTATAACAGTACCACCGCTAAATTCGAAGGCTATCAGGCCGGAGCTTGGACGAATATGATCTCCTCTTCTTCAGGGGGCGTGTTCCAGGTGGCCGGGGCTGCAGGAAGTGAGCTGGTCAGTGCGGTTGATGCGTCGGCTCCTTATGCGACGGCAGATTTTGTCTTTGGCTCTCCGCAACTGGCGGATGATGGTAATTCCAGTCACGATGCCCGTATGTTTTTTGATAAATCAAAAGGGGCATTCCGTGCGGGATATGTCAATGGCACACAGTGGGATAATGCTAATGTAGGGGATTATAGTGTGGCATTAGGAGCAAATGCGACAGCTAAAGGTACACAGAGTTTTGCTGTGGGAAATGGCTCAAATGTGACAGGAACGCAGGGGATTGCTTTAGGGACTAGTACGACAGTGGCGGGGACGCAAGCTATTGCATTAGGAAACAGTGCATCAGCAAGTAATACTAACAGCACTGCTATTGGTCCGAGTTCTATTGCGAGTGGTATGATGAGTACGTCAATTGGGGCTGGTAGTACGGCAAGTGGCATATCAAGTCTGTCTATCGGAAATGGTAATGTTTCAAGCGGTATGTCAAGTCTGTCAATTGGAAATGGTAATGTTTCAAGCGGAATAAACAGTACATCTATGGGGAGCTCTGTTGTTGCCGGGGATGGGACGGCTGGCAATGGGAAGGGTGATGGCTCTTTTGCCATTGGTCTTGTGGATGATGCGGTGACCATAACGACCAAGCCGCAGGTAACAGGAATCCAGTCCATGGGGATCTTTATGGGAGATCAGGATGGTGGCGTTATCATGTCTGCGAATAATACCATGGGGGTATTCGGGGGCAAACTGGTGATAGATCCGGCAGTTCCGGCGACACAACTGGCGGCACGCGCCACGATTGATACTGGCGCGGCAACCGACGCGATTATCGTGCCCTCCGGAACGACGGCGCAACAGCCGGGAACTCCGGTCAATGGCATGATCCGGTATAATACCGATACGCCGGGATTTGAGGTGCGCGAGGCCGGGGCCTGGGTGGCCATGGGCTCTTCTGTTTCGGATATGCGTCTGAAAAAAGATATTGTCAAGCTAGACCGTGCAGAAACACTGGAAAAGTTGTCCCAAGTGCAGGGCTATACCTACCGTTTGAAAGACGGGCAGGGACAATTACGCTATGGTGTGATTGCTCAGGAATTGGAAAAAGTGTTCCCTGATCTTGTTGACAGCCCGGATAATCCGGATGAGATGAAATCCGTCCGCTATCAGGAATTTACGGCTCTGTTGGTGGAAGCCGTAAAAGAACTGAAATCTGAAAACGAAATTTTAAAAGCCGAATTGGCCACAACTAAAGCAAAACAGGATCAGGTTCTGGCCGCTTTGGACGGGTTAAAACAAAACGTGGATGGTTTGAATCTGCATACCGGGTATGGAATCAGTAATGCCGGATCTGGGAGCGCCGCCTTCCTGATGCTACTATTGATGATCGGTGGCGGGGTAGTTCTGTCGCGGCGTTCTGTAATTTCAAGACAGGGATAAAGAGATTTGATGAAACAACCGGTCCGTTTTCTATTGCGCGGGATATCATTGATGCTTGGGGCGCTCTGTTTGATAAATCAGGCGGAGGCGGCCTGTTCCAGCCCGGCAGGCACGGCGGGGAAGATGATTTTTAATGCAGATCATCACATGGCGCAGTATTGCGACGGGACGGACTGGGTTGCGATGGGGCGGGCCATTTCCGGAGGAGGCGCGGATTGGGGCACCGCAACGCAAAGCCCCACCATCCCGAACCCGGTTCCGGCAGCGATCGATGGGTTTGGATATAGTGTGGCGGTGAGCGGGACGACGGCCGTGATCGGCGTACCTTTTGATGACCCCGGTGGGGTGAGTGACGCCGGGAGTGCCTATGTGTTTGATACCACCACCGGAAATTTAGTTGCGACTCTCAACAATCCTGCTCCGACGGCAAGTGATTATTTTGGGGTAAATGTTGCAGTAGATGGAACAGTAGCTGTTATCGGGGCTTTTGAAGACGATCCCGGCGGAGTGACTGGGGCTGGAAGTGCGTATGTATTTGACACGACGACTGGGAATTTAATTGCAACCCTCAACAATCCTGCTCCGACGGCAAGTGATTATTTTGGGTATAGTGTGGCGGTGAGCGGGACGACGGCCGTGGTGGGAGCGTATCTAGATGACCCTGGTGGGGTGAGTGGTGCCGGGAGTGCGTATGTGTTCGATACCACCACCGGGACTTTGCTTGCGACACTCAATAATCCGGATCCAACATGGGGTGATAACTTTGGGAATAGTGTGGCGATGAGCGGGGCGACGGCTGTGGTGGGAGCTCCTTATGATGACCCCGGCGGGGTGAGTAACGCCGGGAGTGTGTATGTGTTTACGGCCGGAACGGCCGCACCGTCCGGTGGTGGAGGCGCGGATTGGGGCACCGCAACGCAAAGCCCCACCATCCCGAACCCGGTTCCGGCTGCAAGCGATGGTTTTGGAAATAGTGTTGCGGTGAGTGGAACGACGGCTGTGATCGGCGTACCTTTTGATGACCCCGGCGGGGTGAATGACGTCGGGAGTGCGTATGTGTTTGATACGACGACGGGAAACTTGATTGCGACCCTCAATAACCCTGATCCAACAGCGAGTGATCAATTTGGAAAGAGCGTGGCGGTGAGTGGCACAACGGCGGTGATTGGAGCTTATTGGGATTCTCCCGGAGGCGTGTTTGGGGCTGGGAGTGCGTATGTGTTTGATGCCATCACCGGGAACCTGGTTGCAACCCTCAATAATCCTGATCCAACGTTGGCGGATTATTTTGGGTGGATAGTGGCGGTGAGTGGAACGACGGCGGTAGTAGGGGCTTTTCTTGATGATCCCGGCGGGGTGAATGACGCCGGGAGTGCGTATGTGTTTGATACCACGACCGGGAATTTAATTACAACGCTGAATAATCCAGCCCCTGCAGCGGACGATCATTTTGGGATGAGTGTAGCAGTAAGCGGGACCACGGCCGTGGTCGGGGCTCCTGCTGATGACCCCGGTGGGGTGAGTGGTGCCGGGAGTGCGTATGTATTTGACACGACGACTGGGAATTTACTTGCGACACTCAATAATCCCGACCCGACGGCGAGTGATATTTTTGGGAATAGTGTGGTGGTGGATGGAACAACAGCTGTGGTTGGGGCTTTTTATGACGATCCCGGCGGGGTGAATGGTGCCGGGAGTGCGTATGTGTTTACCGCCGGGGTGTTGGGATTTACCCCCGGTAAGATCGAATATAATGCCGATGACCATTTAATGCAGTTTCAATCGGAC
Source organism: Rhodospirillales bacterium (assembly GCA_020638395.1). Taxonomy (GTDB): domain Bacteria; phylum Pseudomonadota; class Alphaproteobacteria; order Micavibrionales; family Micavibrionaceae; genus JACKIP01. The sequence continues at coordinate 149,466 of JACKIP010000004.1, read as the reverse complement.
TATGGTGTTCACGCCATGGGACCGCCGGGAGATGGCGGCGTCGGGTGCAGCAATCCCGCCGGGGTTGAGGGAGAAATGATTTATAATGCCGATCATAGCGTCATGCAGTATTGTGAAGGGGACGTCTGGGTCGGGATCGGGAAGTAACTTACCACCGCTCAAAACTTGATTTTTCGTCATCACACGCACAAGGCGTGTGATGACGGGCTTTATAGGGATTTCCATCTATCTTTATTTACAAAACCCAAAATTAAGAGGGGAGCAGCGGAAAATAAAAAATACTTGCAATGTTTTTGACAACTGCGTAACATCTGGAATAGATGAATAAGGCTTCAAACAGTGTTGTGGGACTTCTTGTGGTGGTGCTTGGACAAAGCACCGGGCCGGGGATCTGATACGCGTAAGTTAGCCACATTCGACCAAACCGCCCCGACCTGACCCGCCGGGGCTTTTTTGTATTTAGACGTAAAACTGAAGGAGATCTGCATGCCAACCGCCCAAATTGAACCCATCAAGCCGAAAACAACGGCAGAAACCCCGCAAGCTCAACCGGAAAAAATGACCGGAGCGCAGATGGTCATGCGCGCAATGAAAGAGCAGGGCGTGGATACGATCTTTGGCTATCCGGGCGGAGCTGTCCTTCCGATTTATGATGCGATCTATCAGCAAAACCATATCAAGCACGTTCTGGTGCGGCATGAGCAGGGAGCAGGACACGCGGCGGAGGGCTATGCCCGTTCGAAACCCGGCAGTGTAGGCGTGTGTCTGGTGACCTCCGGACCGGGGGCGACGAATGCGGTCACGGCGCTGACCGATGCGATGCTGGATTCTATCCCGATGGTATGCCTGTGCGGACAGGTGCCAACATTCCTGATTGGAACCGACGCGTTTCAGGAAGCTGATACGACGGGGATCACCCGCGCCTGTACCAAGCATAATTATCTGGTCAAGGATGTGAATAAACTGGCGGAAGTGATCCACGAGGCGTTTCATGTTGCCCGCTCCGGGCGTCCGGGGCCGGTTGTGATTGACCTGCCAAAGGATGTCCAGTTCGCCGAAGGGATTTATAAATCTGCTGCGGAGTGTGATTTGCTGGCGCAATACAATCCACAGACGGAGGCAAACGACGCCGCGCTTCAGGCGGCGGTTGAGATGATCGCGTCAGCCAAACGTCCGATATTTTACACTGGCGGCGGCGTGATTAACGCGGGACCGGATGCCTCAGCGGCTCTGCGGGAGTTTGTCCGCATGACCGGATTTCCGATTACTTCTACCCTGATGGGGCTGGGGGCGTATCCGGCCTCTGATAACCAATGGCTGGGGATGCTGGGGATGCACGGAACCGTCGAAGCCAATATGGCGATGCATGAGTGTGACGTGATGATTAACATCGGCGCCCGCTTTGATGACCGCGTTACCGGGCGGCTGGATGCGTTCTCACCGCATTCCCAAAAAATCCATATTGATATTGACCCCAGCTCCATCAATAAAAATGTCCGGATTGATCTGGGAATTGTCGCCGATGCGGGATCTGCCCTGAAAGCCATGACAAAGATCTGGCAGCAGCGCGGATTTAAGGCCAATCAGCCGGCCCTGAAGGACTGGTGGGCGAAAATAGAAGACTGGCGCGATCAGAAATGCCTGTCCTATCGCAAGACCAATGACATCATCAAGCCGCAATATGCGCTGGAGCGGTTGCAACACTTCCTGAAGCAGGACAAACGCGATGTTTATATTACGACTGAAGTCGGACAGCATCAGATGTGGGCCGCGCAATTCCTGGGCTTTGAGGAGCCGAACCACTGGATGACCTCCGGCGGGCTGGGAACGATGGGCTACGGTCTACCGGCGGCCGTTGGAACGCAGATGGCGCATCCGGATGGGTTGGTGATTGATATCGCCGGGGAGGCCTCCATCCTGATGAATATTCAGGAACTGACGACGGCGGTGCAATATCGGTTGCCGGTCAAGGTTTTCATCCTGAACAATCAGTGGATGGGTATGGTGCGGCAATGGCAGGAGCTGTTGCACGGGGAGCGTTACTCCGAAAGCTATTCCGAATCCTTGCCGGATTTTGTAAAACTGGCCGAAGCCTATGGCGGCATCGGTATGCGGGTGGATAAACCGGACCAGCTCGATCAGGTGATTCAGGATATGCTGGCGACCGACCGGGTCACGATTGTAGACGTGCGGGTTGATCCAAAAGAAAACTGCTTCCCGATGATCCCGTCCGGCAAGGCGCATAATGAAATGATCCTGTCCCCGGATGCGGAAAAGTTCGATAAAAAGCTGGTTTAGAGCGTTGATCGTTTAGCCTGACTTGTGTTGCGGCCTCGTCATCACACGGCTTCGTCCGTGTGATTCCGATTGATTTTTAACCGCAGAGCCGCAGAGAGCGCAGAGTATAGAGAGGTCTCTTCCTTCGCCGTCATTCCGAGCGCAGCGAAGAATCTTTTTTATCAATAAGGTAAGATCCTTCGCCTATGGCTCAGAATGACGATTCTGGGCTTTGCAGAGGGGGCTATATTTTCACCACGAATGCACACCAATTTTTGGCATTGGTAACAAACATAGATGATAAGCGCTCAAACCCTTATGTCACCGTCATTACACGGCACCGTCCGTGTAATCTATGGATCACACACACAAGGCGTGTGATGACGAGCTTATGGATATTTTTATCTATATTTATTTACCAAGCTCATATTTTCCTATTCGTGTCTATTTGTGTTCATTCGTGGTTTATGATGCTTTGTTTGTTTTTGATACCGCTTCCTCCGTGCCTCTGTGGTTAAAAAACATCCCGCCACAAGAACACAGCGTATTCAGGGCAGAGGAGATTTTCCTTTCATCCGCGCCGCAAGCCGGAGCAGCAAGGCCTCTGGGGTGATCCGCGCCAGCAGGGAGAGCAGATACATTCGTTTCGGAAAGATAATATAGCGTTTGTTGCGGGCCAGACCCGCCCGAATGATCTGCGCCGCTTTGTCTGCCGCGATCATAAACGGCATGGGGAATTCGTTTTTGGCGGTCATGGCGGTGTCAACGAATCCCGGTGCAATAATCGTGACGCAAAGATGATGCGGGTGCGCCTTCATCCGCAGGGACTCGGCATAGGCGTGCAGGGCAGCTTTGGACGCGATATAAGCCGGGGCGCCCGCCCAGCCCTGAAACCCGGCAATAGAGCCGGTCAGGGCAATTTGCCCGTATCCCCGCGCTTTCATCGCATCGTATAAGGCCTGCGCAACCTGAATAGCCGCAAATACATTCACCTCGAAAATATGCCGGAGCTCTGCATCTGTTTCGAGCGCGTCCTGATCTTTCGGACCGCCGGAGATGCCAGCATTGGAAATCACCAGATCAACCGGATGTTGTTGATCAAATTGCCGCATCCACCGCGTGATTTTTTCGGTGTCCTGAAGATCTGCAGCCAGAAAATCAACGCTTGCGCCTTTCTCCCGGCACGCGCGCGCTGTGTCTTGCAGACGGTTCTCATTTCGGCCGGTCAGGCCAAGAACAACACCGGGCGCCGCATATTCAACTGCCAGCGCCCGGCCAATTCCACTGGAGGCCCCGGTGATGATAAGGTGTTTCGGGTTTTTTATAGAGAGTAGGGACATGAAAAAACTTGATCTTTTGTTTCAGGAACTATAAAACTCAAATCTCAAGAAAAAAAGAAGGAAAATTCAATGGCACGTGTGACGGTCGAAGATTGCGTTGATAAGGTTGAAAATCGTTTTGAGCTAGTCATGGTCGCGGCACAGCGTGCGCGCAAGATCGGGTCTGGCGCAGCCCTGACAATTGATCGGGATAATGATAAAAATCCGGTCGTTGCGCTGCGTGAAATCGCCGAAGAAACCGTTTCGGTTCCTGATCTGAAGGAAGAGCTGGTCCAAAGCCGTCAGAAAATCGTCGAAAACGAAGAAGACGATGATTCCGTGATCGACCTGATGGACGGCGAGGAAGAATGGGCGAGAATGGCCAGTCAGGGGCAGATTATTGAATCTTATTCTGAAGAAGATATGGATGATGCTGCCGATGATGAGGATAGCGTTCCGACCCTCGAAGATATGGCCGGCGTTACCAGTGATCTGGACGAATAAATTTCGTTTTTTTTCGGGGCTGCTCAAGTATATTTTTGTTGTTTCATCGTTCATGCCATGAACGCAAGGGAGGCGCAATGGTCGCAAAGAGACCTCTCTATCCTCTGCGGTCCCTGCGCCTCTGCGGTGAAAAATATAGTGCTTTGGTTTAATTTTAAGACATCTTACAACACCGTCATTGCCTGAATTTTCAGAGAAAATTCTAAGGCAATCCATTGATGTTTATGTGTGTTTATGGATTCCCCTAGGATTTTCTGCGAAAATCCGGGGAATGACGAATGTCCTATTTTCAAACGTAATCACTATATCCTACGGTGTGCCGTCCACAAGATAAAGCCTGATTGATTTTCCCGGACGTGCGGTCATGCTATTCACGCCATTTCATCCCAATCGGGGTATTGCGGCGGGCTGTTTCCCGTGCGGGAGGTGATTTTAGGATAGGATTTTTCAGGCTCCGGCGCTTTGTCGGCGATGGACACGATTTTGATCTCATGCCACCAGTCATCGCCGAAATCAAACCAGTAATTGAAACTATCCCCTTCCTTCAAATCCAGCGTGCCGATGGTCGTCGTTGTGACATCGCCCGCCGGTTTGTCCCTGTCGCCCCAGTCATCCTCCATCACAAAGGGCAGAACATAGCGTTTCGCGTCCAAGTCCATATATTCGCGCTCGTTCAAGCGGAATTCGAACATATGCTCCTCCTCGCGGTCGAAAGCCGCGTAAATCGCCTCGTGTAGCTCGGCCAGAGTCTGATCTCCGCGCACTTCAATCCGACGAACGATTTTTTTGTTGGCCTTGCAAAAAGTCTCTGTCATGGGGCCGCTGGTCAGCTTGACGTCCAGCGTGAACAACCGCTTGTCAATCTGGTAGTAAAAGTGCGTTCTCTGTTTTTCTTTTGCACCCATGGCATTCTCCATTTTTTAATCTTTAGCAAAAAGAGATGATGAGAAAAAGATGCTTTTTTCAACGATGGAACATCGTAGTCTAAAAACGGCCTTGGTGCAAAAATAGAGGCTCTTAACCTCAAAACCATTTTTTTCTCGTCATCACACGCCTTGTGCCGGCAATCCATAGATTACATGGACGGGGGCGTGCCATGACGATGAAAAAGCTTTGTCTTAATTTTGCGGGGTGAAATTTATCGTGTCATCGTTCACGCAAATAACGCCATGAAATGCAATGGTCGGGGTGATAGGATTCGAACCTACGGCCTCATCGTCCCGAACGATGCGCGCTACCAGACTGCGCCACACCCCGACATGGGATACTGATATAGCCTGTTCCGGCCCCGCCTTGCAAGATTTATTTGCAGACAACCCAATGAGCCACTGCCTGAGGTTTTTTCAGAGAACACTGCTTTATTTTTAACGGCGCGGCTTGTCAAGCGGCAGAAAATAAAATAAGTTTTGGCCTCTGGACTCATGTCCGTGATTAAAGAATAATCGTTTTAACATTTTGAAGAAGAATCAGGCTGTTTCATGCTCGCCGCTATTGTCTTTTATCTGTTTGCCGGAGTTTTAACGCTGAGTGCCCTTATGGTCATTACCGCGAAAAATCCGGTGCACTCCGTTTTGTTCCTGATCCTCGCCTTTTTTAATGCGGCCGGATTGTTTATTCTGCTGGGGGCTGAATTCATTGGTATGCTGCTGGTGATCGTCTATGTCGGCGCGGTGGCGGTCCTGTTCCTGTTTGTGGTAATGATGCTGAATATGGATTTTTCCGCTCTGCGCAAGGGCGGCATGCGGTATGTGCCTCTTGGATTATTACTGGGGGTGGTGCTGTTGACCGAGCTTATTATGGTCTATCAGACATGGCAGGGGCACCCGGCCCTTCTGAAACAGGAACTTCTGGGCGGAGCGGATGCCGCTATCACGAATACCGAAGCGCTGGGGCGGGTTCTTTATACGGACTACATCTTTGTATTTCAGGGAGCCGGAATGATCCTGCTGGTGGCGATGATCGGAGCCATTGTTCTGACATTGCGCGAACGTCCGGGCGTTAAGCGCCAGAAGGTCGCCGAGCAATACGCCCGGAAGGCCTCGGATGTGCTGGAAGTCAAAAAGGTCGCACCGGGAACGGGGGTATAAGGATGGAAATAGGACTGATGCACTTTCTGACTCTCGCGGGGATATTGTTTACCCTCGGGGTCTTTGGCATTTTTTTGAACCGGAAAAATGTGATTATTATTCTCATGTCGATCGAGCTGATGCTGCTGGCAGTGAATATCAATTTCGTTGCCTTTTCGGCCTATCTGGATGATCTGTCCGGGCAGGTCTTTTCGATGTTCATTCTGACCGTTGCCGCCGCCGAAGCCGCAATCGGACTGGCCATTCTGGTGACCTTCTTCCGTATCCGCGGCTCCATCGCGGTGGATGATATTGCGAATATGAAAGGGTAACGGCACATGGAATATCTTGCAATCCTCACCCCGCTGGCGGCCTTTCTGGGTGCGTTTCTGTTCGGAAAGAAAATAGGAGACCGCGGGGCACAGTTCGTAACCTGTGCCGGGGTTATCCTTGCGGCTTTGTGTTCGATCGCTCTGTTTTTTGATGTTGCTCTTTACGGACATGACCGTACGCTGCCTCTGTTTACCTGGATTGCAGCGGGAGATTTCTCGGTCGATTGGGCCCTTCGCTTCGACACGCTGTCGGTTGTGATGATGTGTGTTATCACCATCGTGTCATCCTGCGTCCATGTATATTCCATCGGCTATATGAGCCATGACCCGGCAAAAGGCCGATTCATGAGCTATCTGTCACTATTTACCTTCGCCATGCTGATGCTGGTCAGCGCCGATAACCTGTTGCAGCTCTTTTTTGGCTGGGAAGGCGTAGGACTGGCGTCCTATTTATTGATTGGGTTCTGGAGCCATAAGCACAGCGCAAACTCTGCCGCTATGAAAGCCTTTATCGTGAACCGAGTCGGAGATTTCGGGTTGGTAATGGGGATGTTCACCCTGTTTATGATTTTCGGGTCGGTGCAATTCGATGCAATTTTTAACGATGCGCCGCATTATGCCGATGCCATGTTTGATTTTATGGGATGGGAGGTGCATGCCCTGACGCTGGCCTGCCTCCTGTTATTTATCGGAGCCTGTGGTAAATCGGCGCAGCTGGGGCTACATACCTGGCTGCCGGACGCGATGGAAGGCCCGACTCCGGTCTCTGCCCTGATCCACGCGGCCACCATGGTCACCGCCGGCGTGTTTCTGGTGGCGCGGTTTTCTCCCGTGTTTGAATATGCGCCGGACGCGCTGATGGTGGTTTGTCTGGTTGGTGCCACGACGGCGTTTGTCGCGGCAACCATTGGCATGACCCAGTTTGATATCAAGCGGGTGATTGCCTATTCCACCATGAGCCAGCTGGGATACATGTTTTTTGCTCTGGGGGTTTCTGCCTACGGGGCCGCGATGTTTCACCTTGTCACGCACGCTTTTTTCAAAGCTCTGCTGTTTCTGGGGGCAGGCTCTGTTATCCACGCCATGTCGAATGAGCAGGACATGCGCAAAATGGGCGGCATCTATAAACTGATCCCGGCGACGTATATTCTGATGTGGGTTGGATCTCTGGCTCTGGCCGGCATTCCGTTTTTTGCCGGATACTATTCCAAGGATATTATTCTGGAATCGGCTTTTGCCGATCATAGCTGGTTTGGCGAGTATGCCTACTGGATGGGGATTTCTGCGGCGCTGATGACCGCATTTTATTCCTGGCGCCTGATTCTGATGACCTTTCATGGCAAACCCCGTGCGGAGAAGGAAGTTCTGCACCATGTCCACGAATCGCCGAAGGTCATGTTACTGCCCTTGCTGGTGCTTGCGGTGGGGGCGCTGTTTTCCGGTGCCGTATTCTATGAACCGTTTGTGGGCAGCGGATATGCCAAACAGGAACAGGTTCATACAGAAGTCGTGGCGGAGCATATGGACATTGAACGTGACGTGGAGGCGCCGGTTCTGGATGAGCGGGAAGAAGATCCGCATGCTTGGAACCGCTTTGGATTCTGGCGGACAAGCATCAAAGTTCTTCACGAAAATGACACGCTGGAAGCGGCGCACCATGTGCCGGAATGGGTCAAACTTCTGCCGACCGGAGTGGGTATTCTGGGGATCGTACTGGCCTATGTTGCCTACCTCTGGACGCAGGGATTTCCCGCGCTGATTTCCCGTCTCTTTAAACCGCTTCATGCTCTGTTTTTCCACAAATGGTACTTTGATGAGCTCTATAATATCCTGTTTAAAGAAGGCGCGATTGGATTTGGCCGGATGTTTTCTGTCAGCGATAAAAAAGTGATTGATGCGCTGGGGGCTGATGGTATGTCACAGGCTGCGGCTGCCGGAGGCGGGGCCTTGCGGAAATTTCAGTCCGGTTATGTCTATCAATATGCCTTCGTAATGATAATTGGCTTAATTGCCGTCATTAGCTGGGTGATTTACGAGGGGATGTTCTAAATCATGCTTGATTTTCCGTTATTGTCCTTACTGACGTTTCTGCCGCTGGTCGGGGCGGTGTTTATTCTCTCCATTCGTGGGACCGAGCAGAATGTCGCCCAGAATGCAAGATATACTGCGTTATATACCTCGGTATTTGTGTTCGCGATCAGCCTGTATCTTTATTTGAAATTTGATCCTCTGGACCCCGGATTTCAATTTATTGAAAAGATCGAGTGGCTGCCGACCCTGAATATTTCTTATTCCATGGGACTTGATGGCATTTCCTTGTTTTTTGTCCTGCTATCGACCTTTCTGACCCCGCTTTGTATTCTGGCGAGCTGGAAAGCAGTTCAGACCCGGGTCAAAGAATATATGGTGGCGTTCCTCGTTCTGGAAACTCTGATGATCGGGACGTTCTGCGCACTGGATCTGGTTCTGTTCTACGTCTTTTTTGAAGCCGTCCTGATTCCGATGTTCCTGATTATTGGAATCTGGGGGGGGCCGCGCAAAATTTATGCTTCCTATAAGTTTTTCCTTTACACCCTGCTGGGGTCTGTGCTGATGCTGCTGGCGATGCTGATGATTTATGCAGAAGGAGGTTCCACCGATATCCCGACCCTGATGCAAAACCCTCTGGCTGCCAATCTGCAATATTGGCTGTTTCTGGCCTTTTTTGCGTCATTTGCTGTGAAAATGCCAATGTGGCCGGTTCACACCTGGTTGCCAGATGCGCACGTCGAAGCGCCGACGGCCGGGTCGGTGATTCTGGCCGGCGTGTTGCTGAAAATGGGGGGCTATGGATTTCTGCGCTTTTCTCTGCCGATGTTTCCAGAAGCCTCGGAATATTTTGCGCCGTTCGTCATGAGTCTGAGCGTTATTGCCATTATCTATACCTCGCTGGTGGCGTTGGTGCAGGAAGATATGAAAAAGCTGATTGCCTATTCTTCTGTGGCGCATATGGGATTTGTGACCCTCGGAATTTTCAGTATGACCGTCGAAGGCATCCATGGCGGTGTGTTCCAGATGATTTCCCACGGCATTATTTCTGCGGCGCTGTTCCTGTGTGTTGGAGTCGTCTATGACCGCCTGCATACTCGCGAGATGGGCCGTTATGGCGGGATTGTCAAAAACATGCCGAAATATGCGACGGTCTTTATGATTTTCATGCTGGGATCGGTGGGATTACCCGGAACATCGGGATTTATCGGTGAGTTCCTGTCTTTGTTAGGCGCTTATAAGGTGAACATTCTGATGAGTCTGCTGGCGGCAACCGGCATGGTTCTGGGCGCGGCTTATATGTTGTTACTCTACCGGCGGGTGGTGTTCGGTCCGGCAGACAACAAAGACGCGACGGAAATGAAAGATCTGGAACCGCGGGAAGTGCTGATTTTGGCGCCGTTGGCGGTGCTGGTCATTTTGATCGGTGTGTATCCGGCACCTCTGAGCGCCCGGATTGAGCCATCTGTCAAACGGCTGGTGACACTTTATGAAGATAATTTGATGAAGGGGAGGCCGACATCCTATGTGGAGCATGGGGATGCTCCCTCCTTGCAAACAGCGCATCTCGTGAAAGGAGCGCAGAATTAAGATGACAACTATTCTGAGTGATTTGGGAATCGAGAGTGTTTTGCCGGAAATTGTTCTGGCCTGTGGTGCAATGTTTCTGCTGGTTGTCGGAGCGGTCTCCCGAAGTGTGATTACCAATACCGTTTCCTATGCGGCGGTCTTACTTCTGCTATTGACGTTTTTTCTGACGGTTTCGCTTGACTGGAGTACTGCCGTTACGATGAACGGGTTTTTCGTGATGGACCGGTTCGCAGGCGTAGTCAAAAGCCTGATTCTGTTGGCGATGGCGGTTGTTTTGCTCTTGTCTACGGGATATATGAAGCGGGAGCGGATTACGGCCCATGAATATCCGGTATTACTTCTGCTGGCAGCATTGGGGATGATGATTATGGTCTCCGCCAATGATCTGATGTCGCTGTATATCGGTCTGGAGCTGCAATCTCTCAGCCTTTACGTTCTCGCCGCGATCCGCCGGAATTCCCTGAAATCTGCAGAAGCCGGGATTAAATATTTTATTCTGGGGGCGTTGTCCTCCGGGATGGTTCTATTCGGAAGCTCGATTATTTACGGATTTTCCGGAACAACCAATTTTGCAGGAATTGCGCAGGCACTGGCCTATTTGCCACAAGTCCATCTGGGGGTCAGTCTGGGATTTGTCTTTTTGCTTGCGGGACTGGCGTTTAAAATATCTGCCGTTCCCTTTCACATGTGGACACCGGATGTGTATGAAGGCGCGCCAATGTCCGTGACCGCCCTGTTCGCGATTGTGCCAAAGTTGGCGGCGGCGGCCTTACTGATGCGGATTTTCTACGAACCCTTTGCGGAGCTGGAACCGGTTTGGGGACAGATTATGTGGGGACTGGCGGCGGCGTCCATGATCGTTGGGGCGCTGGCGGGGCTGGGACAAACCAACATTAAACGCCTGCTGGCCTATAGCTCGATCGGAAATATGGGCTATGCGATGATCGGATTGATTGCCGGAGGGGCCGACGGGGCAGGCGCAACGCTCTATTATTTCATTATTTACATGGTGATGACGGCGGCGACGTTCGGTGTTTTGATGTCGCTGCGGCGCGACGGCACGGCTCTGGAAGAGATTGAACATATGGAAGGGTTGTCTAAGACTCATCCTGTAACGGCCTATGTTATGGCGGCCCTGATGTTTTCCATGAGCGGCATTCCCCCTCTGGCTGGATTCTTTGGCAAATTGTTCATTTTCCAGACAGCGATCGAGTCGGGGCTGATTGTCCTTGCGGTGCTGGGGGTTGTCTCGTCAGTTGTGGCGGCTTATTACTACCTGCGCATTATAAAAGTTATGTTTTTTGATGACGCGGTTGAATCTCTGGAGCACGAGCCGAATGTTCCCCGCGATGCCGTGATTTTGGTATCGATGGCAGCTGTTCTGGGATTGGTCATCATGCCGGAGCCACTTTTGAATGTGGCGCGTGCGGCATCCTCGGTGTTGTTTTAATAACCCGCGGCTTGCGCAGGGAGCGGCTTTCTGCTCCAATAAGCCATGACTTACCGACTCATGGATATTTCCCCTGCGTTTCAATACCGCGCCGATCATTTGCGATCTTTTTTGCAAGGAGATACTCTGTACCGTGATTTGATAGAGCGGACGCTGGACGTCCTGCGCTGCGAAATTGAATTTCTCGACGATGCCTTGAATATTCTGCTGGAGGCCCAGCGACTTCAGATGATTCATGATGCCGGGTTGCAGCAGAATGGAGGCTTTTTTGCATATTACACATCCCAGGCTCTGGGCGGCTGGCATCAGCAGAAAAGCCCTCCCGTATCCCAAGAGCTGGTCGATAGTCTGGCGGCTAAAATTTATAATATGCGATCGGGAGAGCCTGATTATGGATTGTTGCAAATCGGAGAGAATGTCCGTTCTGTTGCCGAATCCATTGTCCGGCGGCTGATCGAAAACGGGGACCGGTTTGATATTCTGTTCTCGGAGCCGGTATTTCAGGCTTGTTTGATGAATGAAGCAGATCCGGAGGGGATTAAAACTCTGGCAGAGCGTTACCTTCAGGTCTGGGCGCCAGTAACCCGCCGCATGCTTGTCGTGCCGGGTATGCCGTCTATCGTCCCGCCGGATATTGATGAGTCGAAAGAGACCTTGTACAAGGAACTGACCCGCTCTGTGCGGGAGCGGGTGTCCAGTGGAGAGATTCATTTTACCCTGACCTGCATTCCAACCGAGGCCGATGCGCATTTTGACGGAATCCCTTATGAGGCATATCTGAAGCTTTATTTTGAAATGTGCGACCAGCCGTGGGATGCAATAGATAAAGCGCACCGACAACTGATTGCAAAGCTGGATGCTGGGAAGCAACTGCGCTTTACCAATGCGGATGGCACCGATTTGAGTATGAGCATTGACGGAATGACCTTTGCCAATAGCCTGATCGCCCGCAATGTTCCGGGGTCCGAAGTCTTCAGCGCGCCTGTTAAGAACAGCGTTAATGGCCGCATCGTTGCAAAAGGTGTGTTTAGCCCGACCAAATCGGAGGGGAAACGCATTGAGAATATTTTTTTCAGGTTTCAGGACGGGAAAATTATTGAGTATAAAGCCGATGTCGGGCAGGACGCGCTGCGGAACATGATTGAAACCGATGAAGGCAGTTGTTATCTGGGGGAAATCGGTATCGGAACCAATCCGCATTTAAAACGGCACGTTGCCAACGGTTTGTTGGTGGAAAAAATCGGCGGCAGCTTTCACGTCGCGCTGGGAGCGGCCTATACCATGACGGAATATGTCGGGCAAAAGGTGCGGCTTGATAACGGTAATCGCAGCCTGATTCACTGGGATATTACCACCATGCTGTATGGCAAACAGGGCTGTATTTATCTGGACGGCGAGAAAATTATGGAGGACGGAATTTTCCTTGATCCGGCTCTGGAGGTTCTGAATCACGGGTGGGCGGCGCTGCCCAGGGAATCGCGTCCGGAATACTGGCAAAATTATGATTTTGCAAACAGAACGTATTAACCATCTTACCACTCCTCAATTTCGTCATTACCCGGCTCTGTCCGTGTGATCCATGGAAACGTGATATAAACACGAAGGCGCGAAGGAACGAAGTACTCGAAAAAACCTTCGTGTCTTCGTTACTTCGTGCTCAAACAGTTTTGAACCGCAACGTAAAACAAAGTTTTTCCGCTCAGCTGTCATCCCCGCGCAGGCGGGGACCCAGTAAATATCGAAAAAAACGAAAGAACTTTGTCTTACTTTGCGGTTCAGAATCTATCGTTTTATCGTTCACGCAAAGAACGCTATGAAGCGCAAAGGTCGCCAAGGGGGAAATACTCTCTGCGTGCCCTGCGCCTTAGAATGACGAGTCGAGGCTTTTGCAGAAGCTTCTACGTTTTCACCACGAATAAACACGAATGCACACCAATATTTTCCCATTCGTGTCTATTTGTGTTCATTCGTGGTTCATGATGCTTTGTTTGTTTTTGGCACCGCTTTCTCCGTGCCTCCGTGGTGAAAATTCAATATGAATCACACGGATGGAGCCATGTAATGACGAAAAATTAAGTTTTGAGGGGGAGATAAGATTAACTATTTCTTCATTCCTTTGAAGATATGCTAGACTAATAACGTGGAGAATCTACGATATTTTGAAAGAGAGAACCTCTATGGCACTTGTGATCGATTTAAAACCCAATGAAAAAATTCTGGTCGGAACGGCAGTTATTACCAATGACTCCCAACGAACCCGCCTTCACATTGCCGGGGATGCGGCGATTCTGCGTGAAAAAGATGTGATGCGTGAGGAAGAGGCCGATTCGCCCTGTAAAAAGATTTACTTTTTGGTGCAGTGCATGTATCTGGCACGAAATCCCAAGGAATATCACCAGAAATACTTTGACCTTGTGCGGGATATCCAGATGGCAGCCCCCTCAACAACCGGATTCTTTCTGAATATCAATGAAAAAATTATCGAAGGGCATTACTACAAAGCGATGAAGGATGCCCGCGAGCTGATTAACTATGAACAGGAGCTGATGACCAATGCCCGGAAAGCCTGATAATCCTTATGCAAACGCCGCCGGAATGTACGGAGACACGGCGCAGAAGCACACCACCAATCAAAGTGAGCTGGAGGCGCGGGTTTTGCTGAAATCGGCAAAAGCGTTGCAGGATATCCAGAGCGATTGGGAGAATCTGACCTCTGAAATTCTGGAGGATGCGTTAAAATATAACCGGCAGATATGGATGCTGTTTTATGATACGGCACTGGAAAATCCGGAAAATAACCGCCCGTCGGATCTTCGCAGCAATATTTTAAATCTTGCCAACTTCATCTTTAAAAGAGAAGTTGAAATTCTGACCAAACCGGAAAAGCAAAAACTGGACGTACTGATTAGCATCAACCGGGAAATTGCTGCCGGATTGATGGAGCAGGCCAAACAGGCAACCACCGGTAAGGAAAATTCCACGCCAACCGCAGGGCGTCCGACTACGGCCTGATGAGGCGGAGGCAGTAAATTCTGGAAATTCTGGATTCCCGCTTTCGCGGGAATGACAAAAAAATGAAGGTATAGTGGCTCTGAATAATATGGCGATCCCTTTATCGGGTATCAGGCAGAGGTCGCGAAGCTTGAGGCCGCACTACTTTCGCCAGCCTGCGCGCCGGACGCAAATGCGGCAAGCGCTGCCTGAGATATAGGTGCGCCGCCTGTAGTGCCGGTGTCTGTTGTAACAGGGGCGGTTGGTTCCGCAGATGCAAACGTAACACTTTGCGCACCCGAGTCGGACAGTTGCGTTTCAGTTGTTTGAAGTTCCTGAAGCTGTTTCGTTGCTTCCTGACGGCGACGCGCTTCCAGTTTTCCCTCGGATGGGATTTGCTGGACAGTGTCACCTGTTTCCGAATCGCGCAAAAGAATAACCGCTGTGTCGAAGTTCACATCAACACTCACGAACGGACTGATATAAGGCGCCTTCGCAACCGCCTGAATCGTTTCCGGCGTTGTTGAGACATTTTCGCGTGCGCTACTTTGTTGCTCCGCCACCTGACGGAGAAGCGGCGCACTCGACAGTACTGAATTGACCGCTTCAATCATAATAGACCCCTAACCTAACCCAAAAGTATAAAAATACACTTTTATACCCCAAATATAACAGAATAATTCTAAAAAGTCAACTATTTATGGAATAAATGAGACTCCGGAAAAAAGAAGTCTGTGGCATGAAACCTGCATTTCAGTCATGGAAATTATAATAAAATCAGGCTATAATAAAAAATCAATGGATAAAGACCTCTTAATTCTTCCCTGTCCGTTACAATCTAATTTTGTTGCCTGGAAACTGTATGAGTTGGAAAGCGCCCGTAAAACAAGGATCTTGTTGTGAATAGTTTTTATGAAACGCTTAGAAAGCTTGGGCCAGCAAGAATCGCCGTGATGGGGGCGATTGTTCTGGGCTTGCTGGTGTTTTTTGTGTTTGTGTCTTTGCGGGTGTCTACGCCCTCGCTCAAGCTGCTTTACAGTGATCTGTCCACGACCGATTCGGCAGCCATTGCCGCGAAGCTGGAAACTGAAGGGATTCGATATAATGTCTCGGAGGATGGGCAGCAGGTCAGAGTCCCGGCCAATGAAATCGGGCGGGCGCGGATGTTGCTGGCGGAAGCAGGTCTTCCGAATGGTGGCTCTTTGGGATATGAGCTTTTCGACCAGCAATCCGGATTTGGAACAACAAACTTTGTTCAGAATATCAACCAGGTTCGGGCTCTGGAGGGAGAGTTATCCCGCACAATTTCATCTCTGGGGCCGATTCGCAGCGCCAGAGTTCATATCGTATTGCCGCAGCGGGAGCTGTTCAGCCGCGACAATACCAAAGCGCGTGCCAGTGTTGTGCTGAGCGTGGAGCCGGGGAACCGTCTGGACCGGAAGCAGGCCAATGCAATCCAGTTTCTGGTTGCGTCCTCGATACCGGATTTGAAAGTGTCGAATGTCTCCGTTCTGGATCAGGATGGAACATTACTCGCCCGCGGGGAAGAAGATGAGGGTGGACTGTTTGATAATCGTAGTGAAGAGCTGCGGCGCGGGACTGAAAACCGCATGCGTCAGAATATAGAGGAAATCGTGGGGAAAATCGTCGGGTTTGGAAAGGTCCGGGCGACGGTCACCGCCGATTTGAATTTTGATCGGATTACCACGAATGAAGAAATTTATGATCCAAATACGGTGGTACGGTCAACGCAGGTGACAGAAGAAAACAGTCAGGAGCGGGATGCATCTAAGAATGAAGTCGGCGTGCAGAATAACCTGCCGGGCGGAACGAATAATCTGCTGGTCGATCAACAGCCGACAGCGCAGAATAACCGTCTGGAGGAGGTTACAAATTACGAAGTGAGTCGGACAGTCCGCAACCGGGTCAGTGAGGTTGGCGAGATCAGAAAACTGTCGGTGGCGGTGCTGGTGGACGGACGCTATGTAACCCAGACAGATGCCGATGGAGTTGAGACGCAGACCTATGAGCCACGGGCACAGGAGGAGCTGGATCAGATTAAATCTCTCGTACGGTCTGCCGTAGGGCTGGATGAGGGGCGCGGTGATACACTGGAAGTTGTGAATCTGCAATTTGCAGGAATTGATGATGCCAGCACGCTGGATGACGGCAAAATTCTGGGATTCGAGCCCAGCGAGATCAAGGATCTGGTTGAGGTTATCATCGTAACCATTGCGATTGTTCTGGTCGTTCTGCTGGTATTGCGTCCGATGATCGGACGTATTCTGGAGGTGCAGGATAGTGGCGGCGGGGCTGAACGGGCAGACATGGAAATGGATCTTCTGGCGATAAAACCGGAGCATCCCGCGTTGGAAGGGCCGTCACAAAGTCTGGATATGGACGATCGCGGTCCGTCATCGGGGCGCCCGGATGATATGATTGACATGACCCAGGTTGAGGGAAAGGTTAAAGCCTCCTCTTTGAAAAAGGTCGAGGATATTGTGGATGCGTATCCTGCTGAAACAGTTTCGGTCCTGCGAAGCTGGATGACACAGGAGAGTTAAGAGATGGCAATTCGTGTTCGTGAAGATTACAGAACCCTGAGTGGCCCGGAAAAGGCCGCCATTTTCATGCTTGCTTTAGGGGAAGATCATTCTGCTCGTATTTTTGAGCATATGGATGATGATGAAATTCTGGAATTATCCCAGATTATGGCGACCTTGGGGAAGGTGCCGTCTCATGTGGTGGAGAAACTGTTTGTCGATTTTGCCGAGCAAATGACCTCGACCAATGCGCTGGTTGGTACGCAGGAAAGTACCGAGCGCCTTCTGATGAAGGCCGGGATGAGCAAGGATAAAATCGACGTCATCATGGAGGAAATCCGGGGACCCGCTGGACGGACGATGTGGGAAAAGCTGGGGAATGTCAGTGAAGAGACTCTGGCCAGCTTCCTGCAAAAGGAATATCCGCAGACGGTGGCTTTGGTCATGTCAAAAATACAGGTGGATCACGCGGCGCGGGTTCTTGCCTTGCTGCCGGAAGGATTCGCTCTGGAGGTCATCCAGAGATTGCTGCGTATGGAATCCGTACAAAAGGAAATTGTCGAAGAGGTCGAAAAAACCCTGCGGCAGGAGTTTATGACCAACCTTGCCCGGACATCGCGCAGAGACAGCCACGAACTGATCGCCGAGATTTTCAACAATATGGACCGCTCGGTGGAAACCCGGTTTATGGAAGAACTGGACAAGGTTGTTCCGGATTCTGCGGAAAAAATCCGCTCACTTATGTTCACATTCGAAGACCTCCAGAAACTGGATGCTGCCAGCATTCAAACAGTTATCCGGGCGGTGGACAAAGACAAGCTGGGTATTGCGCTGAAAGGGGCGACCGATACGCTCAAAGATCTGTTCTTCTCGAACATGTCGGAACGGGCGTCGAAGATTATGAAAGAAGATATGGAGGCGATGGGGCCTGTTCGTTTGAAAGACGTGGAAGAAGCGCAGCAATATGTTGTTAATCTCGTGAAAGATCTGGAAGGCCGTGGAGAGGTCACTATTGCCTCCGGTGATGATGAAGATGCCTTGATTTACTAGAATGTCAGACGAAGTGAAAAAATTCTTTTTTAATCGTCATAACTTTGATGAAAACGCAGAGGAGGACGAAGGGCCTCCGCCGCCGCCCATGTTTACCGAGGCGGAAATGGCGGCTGCGAAAGACACGGCGTACCGGCAGGGAAAAAAAGACGGATTTCAGGAATCGCAGGATAATCTTGAACGGAAGATCTCACTGTTTCTGGAGCAGGCCCGGCAGGGGTTTCTGATGTTGCAGACGCAGGAAGCTGCTCGTGAAAAGCAGTATGAAGAAGAAGCGGTCCGTCTGGCTTTGTCCGTCTTTCACCGGATCTACCCGGCCTGGATGTCTGCCTGCGGGGCAGAGGATGTGACGGCGGCGATTCAGGACGTGTTGCGTACGGTCTCGAACCAGCAACAGATCCGGGTGGAGGTCTCATCGGAGATTTTATCGGCCGTGGAGGAGCGGTTGAAGCCGACTTTGGAAATGATGACGGATGTATCGGTCAGTTTCTATGGCCGGGAGGATTTCTCCGCAGGGGATATGATGATGAAATGGGAAAGCGGCGGCGCTCTGCGGGATAGCCGGAAACTTGCGGAACGAATCTTGCAATCACTGGAAAAAGACCTGCCCGCAGCCGAGGAAGCACTTGCTGAACCTCCGGAAACGCGGCAAGATGATACCACAAATACGGGGCCGGACATGGAAACGATAGACTAAGAGGAATATGATGGCAGACGATACAGAAGATGTGAATGTGGGGCTTGGCGAGGATGATAGCAGCGGGAAAGTCTCTGGCAAAGGCGGCGGCATGAAGCTGGAAAATATGGAAGGGCAGGGCTTTTCCGAAGATGACCTGCAGGAATTTGTCGTTGGGGAACCTATGGCGGGTGACGTTTCGGCCATTTATGACATTCCGGTACAGATTTCCGCCGTGTTGGGACGGTCTAACATGCAGGTCTCTCAGCTTCTGAAACTGGGGCGGGGGGCGGTCGTCGAGCTGGATCGCAAGGTCGGCGAAGCGATTGATATCTACGTGAATAACCGTCTGGTCGCACGGGGAGAAGTCGTGGTCGTGGATGATAAATTAGGGGTGACAATGACGGAAATTGTGAAATCTGACCGGTCCAACTAGCAAGGTACTATCTCATGAGTGATACAGCAGCGCAAACAACAGATCAGGAAACCGCCGGACTGAAGGATGTCTCTCTTCAGATCAGGCCGGTTCAGACGGCGCTGGATTATGCCACTCTGGGCGGGTTGATTTTTAGTCTGATTCTGATCGCGGTGGCTATTTATATCGGGCAGAGCAACGCAAATTTTTTCAACGTGCCCTCCGTCCTGATGGTTGTTCTGGGCACGATTACGGTCACGATGGTCTCCTATACGATGGAGGAAATGTCGATGACCGGGCAAATTTTGTCCAAAGCCATGTTCCGCAAATTGCATAATCCCCAGAGACTTGCAACCGAATTGATGGATATTGCTGTGATTGCAAAGAAAAAAGGTATTTTGACCATTACCAGTTTTGAAGACGAATTGAGAAAAGATCCTTTCCTGCTGCGGGCGTCGCAATATGTCACGGACGGGTATACTTCTCATGATGTGGAAAATTTGCTCTCTCAGGAAATTGACATGCTGGCAGACCGGCATCGGCGCTCTGCCGGTATTTTGCGCCGGGCGGCGGATGTTGCTCCGGCGATGGGATTGATCGGAACTCTGGTGGGGCTGGTACAAATGCTGGCGGACTTGGATAATCCGTCATCAATTGGTCCGGCCATGGCGGTGGCGCTCCTGACGACTTTTTATGGGGCGATTATGGGCACGGTTGTAATTGCTCCTCTGGCTGGAAAACTGGAAAATAATTCCAATAACGAAACCCTGTCAAAAAGCCTGATTATGACGGCCATGAGCGCGATTGCCCGGCAGGAAAATCCGCGCCGTCTGGAGATGCTGCTAAATAGTGAGTTGCCACCTAACCATCGAATCCGCTATTTTGATTAGAGCTTTGATCGTTTCGCCTGCGTTGTGTTGCTGCGCGTCTCACTCACTCTAAACGCTCTTTGCTCTGGGGGCTGCCCTTGAATCACATAACACCTAACCGGGATTTTTACGCATGCGCCTGATGATTATTGGACACCTGGAAGGCTATATTTCCGCCGCCGGCAAGATCGCTCTGCAAAAGGGGGCGAAGGTAATTCATTGCGAGGATACAGAAGAGGCCTTAGCCGCCTTGCGCAACGGGCGCAGCGCCGATCTGGCGATGGTGGATATCAAGCAGAATATCGGCAAGTTTATCAAAGACCTGAATGCCGAGCGCATTCACATCGAGGTCGTGGCGTGTGGCGTTGGATCAGAGGACAGCCGGGCCGCGGTCAAAGCGATTGAAGATGGGGCGAAGGAATATATTCCTCTTCCGCCGGATGCAGAATTGATCGCCGCCGTTCTGACCGCCGCATCGGAAGAACAATCGGACATGATCGCCAATGATGCTGCAATGAAGCGGGTGTTGATGCTGGCGGATAAAATTGCCCCTTCCGAAGCAACCGTACTGATTACCGGGGAGTCGGGAACTGGTAAGGAGGTCATGTCGCGCTATATCCACAATAAATCCAAACGGAAGGACGGGGCTTTTATTGCTTTGAATTGTGCGGCCATTCCGGAAAACCTTCTGGAGTCAGAGCTATTCGGGCATGAAAAAGGAGCCTTCACCGGGGCGACGGCGCGCCGGATCGGAAAGTTCGAAGAAGCAAATAACGGAACTTTATTGCTGGATGAAATCTCGGAAATGCATCCGGCCTTGCAGGCCAAGCTGCTGCGGGCCATTCAGGAGCGGGTGATTACCCGCGTGGGCAGTAATGCGGATGTGAAGGTCAATGTCCGGATTCTGGCGACCTCTAACCGCAATCTGGAAAAATCAGTGGAAAAAGGCGAGTTCCGCGAGGATCTCTATTTTCGCCTGAATGTCATGAATATCAAATTACCAGCTCTGCGGGAGCGTCCGGGGGATGTTTTGCCGCTGGCGCAGTTTTTTGCCGATAAATATGCCGAGGCAAACGGCGTGGACAAAAAAAGGCTGTCTGCCGCGGCCTCAGAAAAATTACAGCGCTATCCATGGCGCGGAAACATCCGGGAGCTGGAAAATACTATGCACCGTGCGATCATCATTGCGCTGGAGGATGAAATCGAGGCGGATGCTATTATGCTGGAAGAAACCGAATTCACCGGCGCATCGATTCCTTCGGCGGCTCCGGCTCCGGTTGCGAAGCAGGCTAGTCCGGAGGTCGGAGGGGTAGGGACGGTTCAAAATCCCGGCGCGGTGGAAGCATTCATCGGGCGGCCTCTTGCCGATGTGGAGCGGGATCTGATTCTTGATACGCTGGAGCATACGTTTGGAAACCGGACGCATGCGGCCAATATTCTGGGGATTTCCATCCGGACGCTTCGCAACAAGCTGAACCAGTATAAAGACGAAGGCATTGACGTTCCCAAGGCCAGTGAGGGGTAGCCTTCACGTTATTCTGGACTTTTGCAGAGGTTTCTATAAATTTTGAACCGCAAAGTAAGACAAAGTAAAACAAAGTTCTTTCGTTTTTTGTAAAAACCTCTGCGCCCTCCGTGCCTCCGTGGTTAAAAATCAATATGGATCACAAGCACGGAGCCGTGTGATGACAAAATTGAGAGCGCTAAGTTTTCCATGCGTTCATTTTTATTCTTTGCTACACTGAAATTCCATGGCCGAAACAGCAACCTCTACATCCTCTTCCGGATTTAATTTTAACAGCCTGCTGCGCGGAGATTTGATCTTCGCGATTGGCATTGTTGCGATTCTGCTGTTTATGCTGGTGCCCATTCCGTCCTGGTTGCTGGATATGGGATTGTCTATTTCCGTGGCCTTTTCGGTGCTGATTTTGATGATCGTGCTGTTTATTCGGACACCGCTGGAATTTTCGACCTTTCCAACGGTTTTGCTGATTGCAACGGCGCTGCGTCTGGGACTGAACGTGGCTTCAACCCGCCTGATTCTGTCTGAAGGGCATACGGGAACGGCCGCGGCGGGGCAGGTGATCGAAGCGTTTGGCGGGATTATCATTCAGGGCAGTTATGTGGGCGGCGGCATTGTCTTTGCGATTCTGGTCATCGTGAACTTTGTGGTGATTACCAAGGGGTCCGGGCGGATCGCCGAAGTCGCCGCTCGTTTCACACTGGATGCCATGCCGGGAAAACAAATGGCGATTGATGCCGATATGTCCGCCGGGTTGATTACTGAAGAAGAAGCAAAAGAGCGGCGCAAAAATCTGGAGCAGGAAAGCACTTTTTTCGGAGCAATGGACGGGGCGGCGAAATTCGTGCGCGGGGATGCTATTGCCGGATTATTGATTACGTTCATTAACATTGTCGGTGGGATTATTATCGGGACGATGTTTGAAGGTCTGAGCCTGTCACAGGCAGCCGCCAGCTATACCGTTCTGACGATCGGGGATGGTCTGGTCAGCCAGATTCCGGCTCTGATTGTGTCTGTATCTGCCGGTTTGCTGGTCTCAAAGGCCGGAGTGGAAGGCGCCGCAAATGTGGCGTTGCTGGAGCAGTTCAGCCGCTATCCCAAAGCGTTGGGAATGAGTTCAGGGTTAATGCTGGCATTGGGACTGACTCCGGGAATTCCTTTTTTGCCGTTTGCGATTCTGGCGGGGATTACCGGGGGTCTCGCATATCTGTCCTGGCAGCAGGATGTGAAAGAACAGACGGAGCAGGCAGAGCTGGCACAATTAACCGGTCCCGGCGCTCCCGTTGCAGAAGAGCCGATCTCGAAAGCTCTGGCGATGGATATTATCCGGCTGGAGCTGGGCTATGGCCTCCTGCCGTTGGTGCAGGGGGATGGAACCAAGCTGACCGATCAGGTCAAAGGGTTGCGGCGGCAACTGGCTGAAGATATGGGCTATATTCTGCCCTCCGTTCGGATTCAGGATAACCTGCAACTCCCGGCCAATACCTACACGGTCCGGATTAAAGAGATTGAATCGGGACGAGGAGAGGTTCGCCCCGGAATGCTGATGTGCATGGACCCGTCCGGGTCCGCCATTACCCTGCCGGGAGAAAGCACGATTGAGCCAACCTTCGGCCTGCCGGCGATGTGGATTGACGAACAATACCGGGAAGAAGCTCATTTCAAAGGCTATACAGTGGTGGATGCCGCAACGGTGGTGACCACGCATCTGACCGAAATTGTCAAAGACAATATGCCGGATCTGTTATCCTATGCGGAAACTCAAAAGCTTTTGGATGAATTGCCGCAGGAATACCAAAAGCTGGTGGCAGATGTGATCCCCGCTCAAATTTCAATTGGCGGGTTGCAGCGTATTTTGCAGCATCTGGTGTCGGAGCGGGTCTCTGTGCGTGATCTTCCTGCGATTCTGGAAGGAATCGCCGAAGCTGCGAGCTATACCAAAAATACAGCCTCTCTGACCGAGCATGTACGCACCCGGTTATCGCGGCAGCTGTGCGACTCCAATTCCAACGCCAACGGACAGGTTCCGCTGCTCACCTTATCGCCGGAGTGGGAGCAGGCATTCGGTGATGCTCTGGTCGGGAACGGAGAAGAACGGCAATTGGCGATGGCGCCGTCGCAATTGCAAAATTTTATCACAATGATTCGGGAGAAATACGATGAAATGGCGCAGCAGGGGCAAACGCCGGTTTTGTTGTGTTCTCCACTGATCCGGCCTTATGTGCGCAGCGTCGTCGAGCGGTTCCGTCCGCAAACCGTGGTCATGAGTCAAAACGAGATCCATCCCAAAGCAAAAATTAAAACGCTGGGCAGCGTCTAGAGATCTTGAAAATAAAAGAACATCAGGCGCTGCGAATATCTTTCAGGGGGACATCCTGCCCGCGATATGAGAACCCCCGGCGCGCAAAATCCGAAGGGCTGACCTCCAGTATTTCGCTAAAATTGCGGTAAAATCTGGAATAATTCGCGAATCCGGACCCATGGCAGGATTGCGTGACACTTTCCCCTAATGAGATCCGGCGCAGTGAGTCAAATACCCGGACTCTGTTTCTATACGCGATAGGGGATAATCCCAGACTATATTTGAAGGCGTGAGTCATGGAGGAATGAGGGACGCCCAGCAAATTGGCCAGTTCTTCTATACTTAGAGTTTCCTTGTAGGTTTCTTTTATCGCATCACAGGTGCGATCCACAATTAACGGGGCAATTTGGGCTCTGCCGACGGGCTGCAAGTTTAAATCTTTTTTGAATATTTCGGAAATATCCGAAAACCCATACACACGCCAGTTTTTATCCCATGAAAAACAGACGGGGCGTTTGGGAAAGTGCGGTGCAGGAGGACGAAAACAGCTATAGGCCCGCCACTGTGCCCAGCCGGATGAAAAATGTTTGTCTATCAGGCTGTATGGAGGAACGTAAAGAGCTTTTGGGCCAGATACCTCAACAAGACTCTTGCCATTGTGGAGGGATAATTGTCCTTTCGGTAAATCAAACAGATAGAGCATCCAAAAATCAGGATAAATATCAAGAACCCGGGTCGGGGTTTTATATGCTTGCGCCCGCTCTATATAGTCCACTCCCTCATCTACGCGCACAGATGACAGATGATATCCTTCCTTAATAATTGTATGTATTTTTATGTCATTCATCGTACGGTTTTAAATCTGTCTCACCTGATTCAGGTGTCATGCAACAGGTGTTCTGGCGAGCGGAAAGTGGAAGTAAGTTTCTGTAAAATAACACCTTCTGTTGTTATAAGCACGGAGCCGACAGAATTCAAGTTCTTTGAATCCACCTTCTCCTACTGTTTGATCGTTGCATTTATAACTCTGTGAATTCTACGCAGAATAATATGCCTGATCTACGACGTCGGAGTGGTCCGGTCGTCTTGGTACATCTGATCAGCGATCTGATAAAAGTCAATCACGTCATTCGCTATCAGAAGATAGACAATCAGCCAGAGCCCGGCAGAGAGTCCGGTTGTCAGCAATATTTTGAATTTGAGGCGCGGGTTTTGCGGCGCGCTGCCGGCGGTGCCGTGCTCCTGTTCCTGATGCGGCTGCACGCCAATCGGCAGGGTGCAGAAAAAAATGACCCACCAGATACAGATATAAGCAACAAGCCCGGAGACAAATCCCATAGGTTATAACCGTGTAATGTGAACGCTGGTGACCGGTTTCAGCCCCAGATAGTGATTGATGTAGTTGCGCAGCGCAATGCGGACCTTTTCTGCCAGAATGGTGTCATCCCGGCGGTCCGCAGGTTTTAAACCTTCGATAAAATCAACCGTTTCCTCTGTGATGCTATTGCCAAAATCCTGCTCTTCCGTATCTTCGGGATCAAACAGTCCAAAGGTTGTGATCTGCGGGGCAGAGAGCAGGTGCCCGTCATAATCAATGACCAGAGAAACATGTGCTGTTCCGGTCTGTTGCAGCTTGCGGCGCTCGGACAAGGCCTGATGATTGGTCATCATAATCCGGCGCGGCTCGACAACCAGAAGTCCGGTTTCGACGTGATCGACAATGCCGGGCGCGGTTTTTGACAGACGAACAACCGCGCCATTGGTCGGGACAAAAACATGCGGAACCTGTAGTGTTTCTGCCAGTCGGGCATGCGCCTCCAGCATAACCCGCTCTCCGTGGACGGGAACAACGATTTCCGGTTTCAGCCATTGCAGCATATCCGTGATTTCGCCGCGCTTCGGGTGTCCGGAAACGTGGATGGTATAGTCGGTGCTTTCCGGATCAATGACTTTCACGCCGGCGGCGACCAGATTATTTTTCACATTATTGATTGCCGCATCATTGCCGGGGATGGTCCGGGCCGAGAAAATAACCGTATCGCCCTTTGTGATCTTAAAGTTATGCTGCCCCCGCGCAATACGGGCAAGGGCCGCACGGGCCTCTCCCTGAGAGCCTGTCACCAGCAGAACCGTCTTTTCTGCCGGAACAAAGGCCAGATCATCTTCGGAAATAAAGTCCGGTGCGTTTTTCAGATAACCGCACTCTTTGGCCGCGGCCGTCATCCGGTGCAGAGAGCGCCCGGCAATGGCAACCTGCCGGCCACTGGCGGCGGCGGCGCGTAATACAGTCTGGATACGGCTGACGTTTGACGCAAAGATAGTCACAAGGATGCGGCCTTTTTGCTGTGAGAACAGAGTGCCCAGATCCTGCTCTACCTTGACCTCGGACTCGGTGCGTCCGTCAAACTGAGCATTGGTGGAGTCTCCGATATACGCCAATATGCCTTTTTTACCAGCCTCCTGAAAGACTTTTGGGTCGGTGGCGGTCCCGATAACGGGGGTCGGGTCAAGGTTCCAGTCTCCGCTATGGACAACGGTTCCGGCCGCACAGGAGATAAACAGACACATCATTTCCGGAATGGAGTGTGTCACCGGCACGAACCGGATTTCAAACGGGGCCAGAAGAAGAGTCTGATGCGGTTTGATAATATGGATTGGCGCTTTTTTAATACCATGTTCGGCGAATTTGTTTTTCAGGACCGCAGCGGTAAATTGAGAACAGTAAATCGGACATTTCAAACGAGGCCACAGATACGCCACCGCGCCGATATGATCTTCGTGTGCATGGGTGATAATCATGCCGGACAGATCTTTGCGCCGGTCTTCCAGAAATTCCGGGTCGGGCAGGATCAGGTCAATGCCCGGAAAGCGCTCATCCGCAAAACCAAGACCGCAATCCACCGCCAGATATTTTCCGCCAAATGCGTAGACATTCAGGTTGACTCCGAACTGCTCGGAGCCGCCAAGAGGAATAAAATGCAAGTGATCGGGGGAGATATGAACCATGCCCTCTCTTTTATAGAGATTTCGCGCCCGCGGCAAGGCAGAGTTTTTAAAATGTTCCCGTCATGACCTGGCTCTGTGTGTGTGATTCCTGTTAATTTTTAACTACAGAGTACACAGAGAATACCTTGCGCCCATTGCGCCGCCTTCGCGTCCATCGCGTGAACGATGAAACAATAAATTTTGAACCGCAAAGTAAGACAAAGTAAAACAAAGTTCTTTCGGTTTTTACAAAAACATCTGCGCCCTCCGTGCCTCCGTGGTGAAAAATCACAAACAAAGGCGTGTGGGAGGCGTCACCGAGAAATGTCCTAAAATATAGTGCTTTGGCTTAATTTTAAGACATTTTATAACACCGTCATTGCCTGAATTTTCGCAGAAAATTCTAAGGCAATCCATTGGTATTTATGGATTCACTAGGATTTTCTGCGAAAATCCGGGGAATGACGAATGTCTTATTTTTAGACGGAATTACTATATATTGACATATTTTTGGATGCGGTCTATGATGCCGCCTATATTTATCACGTAACAAATAGAGGAATGCCATAATGTCAGCAAGAGCTAACACAGAAGCAGAAAATGCGCCTCATGAGGCAAGAGAAGCTGGCGGGCTGGGTGAGAAACTCAGTGCCGTTTGGGAGCGGGTTGCTGATTTTGTGGATGAGTATAAATTGCAGGCCGCCACTGCTTCGGCCTCTTGTGTATCAGCATCGGTGGCAGCCGCTCAAATGGCTTCCAACCCTATTATTGCGGCTGGGAGTGGGGTTCTGTCTATCGGGCTCGGATTTGCAGGTATTTTTTCTTCTTCCGGCAAGGATTCTGTAAAGAAGGTGGTTACGGCACTAACGGTGAGCTTTGCCTGTTTTGCCGGGACCGGGGTGTTGCTTCAGAATGACGCACTCACGGCGATGCAAGCCGGATCCGATCGGGAGCAGGCCCGGTTGGCGGCTCTGCCGAATCAAAGATCTATGACAGATAAGACCAATCAGACGTTTGGCGATTTGGCGGAGTGCCACATTTATGGAAAGGATAAGCCAAAATATATCTCTGTTAAAAAAGGTGAGGAAGAATACGCGGTTCGTTGCGTTCCTCCTGCACAACAAGCAGAGGCCCCGGCACCGGCTGGTCAGTAGGCCTTATTGCCCCTCAAAACTTAAATTTTCGACATATGGATTACACGGACGATGCCGTGTAATGACGGAATTGAGAGGCGCTAAACGGTAAGACAAAACTCCCTTTGCAATCATCGCTCTGAATCGTTTATATAGAGCGATGTATTCTCTTTTGGCAATCGCGGCGGGGGGCGCTTTGGGGGCATTGTGCCGTCACGGGGTCAATGTCGGTGTGGGATCGTTTTTAAAACAGTCATTTCCGTTCGGAACGTTGTGCGCCAATGTTCTGGGCTGTTTTCTGATGGGGCTGCTGGTGTCCGTGTTTGCCCGCTATGGGAATCCGTCGCAGGAAATCCGCCTGTTCCTGACGGTGGGATTTCTGGGGGCCTTTACCACCTTTTCGACCTTTTCTCTGGATGCGATGACGATTTACATGCGCGGGGAATATATGATGTTTCTTTTATACGTGGCGGCCTCCGTCATTTTGTCTCTCTGCGCCTTTGTCGGCGCCTCATTTTTAATTGGAAAGTTTATGGTATGAGTGAAGCGCGTCACATTCAGGTCAGTGAAGCCAATGAAGGGCAGAGGCTGGATCGCTGGTTAAAGCGGGAGCTGGGCGCAGTGCCGCAATCCCTGATTTTTAAAATTATCCGGACCGGGCAGGTGCGGGTTGATGGAAAGCGCGCCAAGGCCGATCAAAAGCTGGCGGTCGGGCAGGATGTCCGCATTCCGCCAGTCACAATTCCCGATCCGGTGACGGATAAATACATTCTGACCGATAAAGACCGGGCGTTTATCAAGTCGCTGGTGATTTACGATGATGGAGATCTGATTGCTCTGAACAAGCCGGGCGACATCGCCACGCAGGGCGGGACCAATATCCGGCGGCATATTGACGGTCTGCTGGAGGGGCTGAAAAATAAAAAAGGAATCGTGCCGCGCCTTGTGCACCGGCTGGACCGCGAAACCAGCGGCGTGTTGCTTTTGGCGCGCTCTGCCGCAGCCGTGCGGGAGCTGGGGTTTATGTTCAAAGGTAAAGATATTGAAAAACAGTACTGGGCATTGGTGAGTCCCGCTCCGGAAATTTACGAGGGGACCGTCAATGCGCCTCTGATGAAATCGACCGGGAAAGATAAAGAAAAAGTCGTCGTCGATGAAGAGGGGCAATATGCAATCACCGATTATCAGGTGGTGGATACGGCCGGGAAAAAGGTCGCTTTTATCGTATTTCGCCCCCGTACCGGACGCACGCACCAGATTCGGGCACATGCGGCGCATATTCTGAAATGTCCCCTGATTGGAGATAAAAAATACGGCTATGATCCAGAGCCGTTTCTCGCGCAAAACCTTGCACCGCGGGTTCACCTGCATGCCGCATTTCTCAGCTTTTCGCATCCGCTGACAAAGAAAAAAATAGAGCTGCA
This sequence comes from Rhodospirillales bacterium, assembly GCA_020638395.1. Classification (GTDB taxonomy): domain Bacteria; phylum Pseudomonadota; class Alphaproteobacteria; order Micavibrionales; family Micavibrionaceae; genus JACKIP01. The sequence goes on along the minus strand of JACKIP010000004.1, from coordinate 119,990 downwards.
CGCCCCGTTGCCACATGACATTAAAAAGGGGTGGCAAGAGTTTGGATTTCAAGACAAAAATATCTCTGTTGAATTCAAAGGTAAGTCATGAAAATTTTCAAAATTCTATTCAAAATCCTGATATATACGCTGTTGGTGTTTGCGGCGTTGTTTGCGCTGGGACTGGTGATCCTGTCAGCCTTTGGAGGAAATTCCGAAAGCTGGAAAAAAAGGGTGGAAGAGATGGCGTCCGCCATTTCCGGTGCGCAGGTCCAGATTGGCACGTTACACGATGCCCGCCTGTTCCCGGATCTGATGTTTGATGGGGAGTATGTGCTCTTTACCAAACAACTGGAGTCCGGTGCATTCGGCGGGGACAGCTTTCTGGTGCGGAAGCTGCAATTCTCGCTTCCATTTTGGAGCGTTTTCTGGGGAAATCCGATCATAGAGAGGTTTCATGTCGAGGGCGTGACCTTGCTGGGATATGACGGATATACTCTGGATGCGGCGAAATTGATCCCTGAGGCGGGGCGGGCGACCCTCTCTCTGGACGGGCAGTATAACAAGGTTACGTATCATGTTGATATTCCTTTGGAGCGATCCGGAGCCGGATACAGAGTGCCACGGGATGTGCAGTGGCAGGGGGGGCTGGATGAAACTGTAACCCTGTCCGGGCGCAGCGATGCTATGCAGGAAGAGACGGTTTCTGCCAAAGGGGATGGCAGGCAACATCCTTTTGCCCGGACATGGGAGGTCATGGTCGGGGATCATGCCTATCAGGGAACGTTTGGCGGGGAGGGAGCCGCACAGGAATTTGTGCTAAGCAAAGAACATCAGCCGGTCCTGCGGATTCTTCCCATGGGGACGGTCGTCGTAAAAGAAGCGGCGGACTCTGCGGAAGAGCCGGTTAACGCCGTATTCCTGAAAAATATTTCTGATCCGGATTTCTCTGAAATTCTGCGGATTTCCTGCCGGTTGTCCGATATGGATTATTTGCAGATTCAGATGATGCCGGATATTGAGCAGCCTCAACTGCTGTCATGCCGGGAGTCTCCCATGCCGGAAGAATTATCGCCTGCCATTATTCCCGCCGTTCCTGCTATTCCTGTTGCACCTGCCGCAGAGGTGAAAGAGGGCGCTGGTGATGGAGTGTGAGCGCCTGATTCTGGGGCGGGATGGACAGCCGCGCTGCTGGTGGTGCGGGGATGATCCTCTTTATGTGGCATATCACGATTCGGAATGGGGGCGGCTGCAAACCGATGATATCCGCTTGTTTGAAAAGCTGTGTCTTGAAGGATTTCAGGCAGGATTAAGCTGGATTACAATTCTGCGCAAACGGGAAAATTTTCGGGCCGCCTTCGACGGGTTTGATTTTCGAAAAATTGCCGCATATGACGACTCCGACGTGGCGCGCCTGCTGCAAAATGACGGGATTGTCCGGCATGGACAAAAGATAAGATCTGTTATTAACAACGCACAAAAAATGGTTGATTTAATTAAAGAATATGGATCTTTCTATGCGTATTTAAAGCCGTATGCCGCAGGCGATGTGTCCCCGTCTCTCCGGGCAACCTCTCCCGAATCAATCGCACTCTCCAAAGATTTAAAAAAACGCGGATTTTCTTTCGTCGGGCCAACGACGGCCTATGCGTTTCTGCAGGCGATGGGGATGGTGAACGATCATGTCGAGGGATGTTTTATCCGCAACGCCTGCAAAATCTGATAAACTAAAGTCATGAGTGACGAGCAGGACGACACCCAGAAGACCGAAGAACCCACCCAGAAAAAGCTGGATGAGGCGCGCAAAAAGGGGCAGGTTGCGCTGAGCCGCGAGGTGAATAACTGGATCATGTTGCTGGCGGCAACACTGCTGATTGTGGGGATGGCTCCCGGAATTATGGGGGATTTATCGGCTTATATGCGGGAATTCATCGCGCAGGCGCACCGGATGCCGGAGCTGCCGGGGGGGCTGGAGAGTTTGCTGGGTGGCTCGGTTTTAAAAGTTCTCAGCATTCTGGCTCTGCCGTTTCTGTTTTTAATGTTTGCAGCGTTTATCGGGCCGTTTGCGCAGGTTGGCCCTCTATTTGCGCCGGAATCTCTGAGCCCGAATATTGATAAAATTTCTCCGGTCAAAGGATTTGGTCGTATCTTTTCCAAACGGTCATTCATGGAATTTGTAAAAGGGATTTTCAAGCTGGCGCTGGTGGGGGCCGTCGGATTCTTTTTGCTCTATCCGTTCTTCGGCGGTGTGGAGCATCTGGTGGGGCTGCCCGTGCCGCTATTCCTTCATGAACTGGAATTGCTGGTCCTGCGTATGATGGCGGGGGTTTTGATGGTGCTGCTGGTGGTGGCTGTGATTGATCTGGTGTTCCAGCGGCAGCAGCATTACCAGAAAATGCGTATGAGCAAGCAGGAAGTCAAGGACGAGTACCGGCAGGCCGAAGGGGATCCGCATGTGCGCGCTAGATTACGGCAGTTGCGCGGGGAAAAAGCCCGGCAAAGAATGATGCAGGCGGTGCCGCAGGCGGATGTGATTATCACGAACCCGACTCACTATGCGATTGCGTTGAAATATGATCCGGAGACGATGGACGCGCCCCTGTGTCTGGCAAAAGGGCAGGATAATGTCGCCCTCCGCATCCGTGAGGTCGCAAAAGAGCATAATATTATCATTTACGAAGATAAGCCGCTGGCGCGGAGTTTGTATGATCTGGTTGAGGTTGACCAGACTATCCCGGCAGAACAGTATCAGGCGGTGGCCAAGGTGATTTCTTTCGTATTCCGGCAAAAAGGCCGCTTGTGAATCACCTGTACCGTTTCCCCGCTTTTTCTGGCAAGATACTAAAACCATGACTCACCCTGTCGACCATACCAAATTCATTGAAAAACACGATGTTAAAGCCAGATTGTTCAAAGATCTGAACAAACCGAATCCCTATGAAAGCTTTTTTCTTGTCGGGCTGTTCGCGCTGTATGTTGGTATTTTTCTGTTTACGTTGTTGTCTTTGAATGTAGATGCCAACCTGATTTTTCTGGCGGGGGGCATGGTGTCCGGCTTTTTCGTCCTGACCTATGTGCTGTACCGGGCATTTTACTGGCGCAAGCGGGAACAAAAACTGGCGCTCCTCCTGCAAAGAATGTTCGAGGGTAGTCACAGTGCCCGGCTGATTACAGATATTCAGGGAAACACGTTCTTCTACAATAATAATTTTTCTGATCTGATTCGATCTTCAGGCAGCGAAGAAGCCTGTGAATCGATCCGGTGTGTTTCGCGGCTGTTTGAAGAGAATACCGAAGCAATGGAAAACTTCGGGCTGCTGATGGATCAGGCCGCTCGCGGCATGAGTAATAACGTCGAGCTTTTTACCATTTTAAATGGCGAGGAAAAAACGTTTGAAATCGCCATGCAAATGATTCCGGATTTTCCTGGATATATTCACTGGCGCATTGATGACGTGTCTCAGCGCCGGGAAATAGACCTCAGCATCCGGGAGGAGCGGGAAAAGCTGATCGACTTTACCGATAATGCGCCGGTTGGGTTCTTCTCTGTCAATGAAGTGGGGCGGTTTGTTTTTGTGAATGCAACCTTTGCCCGTTGGGTCGGAGAGGATATTTCGACTCTGCTGGAAACAGGGCGTCTTCATACCTATATTTCCAATCTGCCGCCGCATCTGGCTCCCTATGATATCAAAAAAGACGGGGGAATGCGGCAAATCGCCGAAGTGACGATGAAAGGGCCGGGGGGGAAAACCTTCTTCGCCGGCATTAACCAGACCGTTGTGCGCGATGAAGATGGGCGAGTCCGGACACGGGCCGTGGTAAATGACCTGACCACGGAACGCAGTATGCGTCTGGCGTTAAAAGCCTCGGAAGACAAATTCCAGCGCTTCTTTAACGAAGCGCCTCTGGGGATTGCCATCGTCAGTCCGGAGGGCCGGATCGAGAACTACAACACAGCGTTTGGGCAAATGCTTGGAATTTCGGACGGGGCAAAAGATGGTCTGGGAAGCCTCAAGGACCTGCTCAGCGCCGATGATCTGGCGGTGGTGCTTCCACAGCTCAAAAAACTGCATCAGGAAGAGCGGATGAGTGTGCCGATTGATGTGTCTTTGTCCGTGAAAAATCAGGAGCCGGTGGTGGTGCAGCTCTATGGCCGGAAGTTCCGCGACAGTGAGAACATTGTATTGCACTTCCTGGATGTGACGCAGCAAAAAGTCCTGGAGGAACAATTCGCCCAGTCACAGAAAATGCAGGCAATCGGCCAGTTGGCGGGCGGGATTGCGCATGACTTTAACAATCTGCTCACCGCAATGACCGGGTTCTGTGACCTGTTACTGCTGCGGCACAAGCCGGGTGACCCGTCTTTTTCAGATATTATGCAGATCAAGCAAAATTCTAACCGCGCGGCGAATCTGGTACGGCAGCTTCTGGCGTTTTCGCGGCAGCAAACCCTGCAACCGAAAGTGCATGATATTACCGATATTTTGACAGAGCTATCTCATCTTCTGCGACGTCTGATCGGTGCGAATATTGATCTTGACGTCAGTCATGGGCAAAATCTGGGATTGGTCAAGGTTGATGAGGGGCAGATGGAGCAGGTGCTCATCAATCTGGCCGTGAATGCCCGTGACGCCATGCAAGCCAGCGGCGGGGGACATCTGACCATTCGGACATTTGCGTATGAAAATAAAAAATCCCGGGATCTATGGGAGGAAGAAATGCCGCCCGGAAAATGGACGGCGATTGAAGTCAGGGACACCGGGTGTGGAATTCCGGAAGAAAACCTGTCCCGCGTTCTGGAGCCGTTCTTTACCACCAAGGATGTCGGGCAGGGGACCGGTCTGGGGCTGGCGACTGTTTATGGAATTATTCGCCAGACCGGCGGGTATCTGGATGTTGAAAGTCAGGTCGGAGTCGGGACGGCGTTTACAATCTATCTCCCCTGCGTGGCGGCGCCAGAGCGGGAAGAGGATATTTTTGAGGATGATGTGGCCCTCCAGTCCACCCAGCCCAAGGATCTGACCGGAACGGCGTGTATCCTTCTGGTTGAAGATGAAGATGCGGTCCGGACGTTCAGCACCCGCGCTTTATCGAATAAAGGCTATGAAGTTCTGGCGGCAGAAAGCGGCGAGCACGCGTTGAAAATCATGACCGGCAAAGATGCCAAACCGATTGATCTGCTGATCTCTGATGTTGTCATGCCGAATATGGACGGGCCAACCCTTGCGCAGCGCTTGCGGCAGGATAACCCGAAATTGAAAATTATCTTTATTTCAGGCTATACCGAAGACCGCCTGAAAGATCATCTGGGCGATAATATTTCGTTCCTGCCCAAGCCGTTTACCCTGAAACAACTGGCGGAAAAGGTAAAGGACGTTCTGGACGGTTAGTCCCTTCCGATAACCCATAAAAAAAAGCGGCCGGAGCCGCTTTTGGTTGGGAAATTTAATAAATATCTCAGGCTTTCAGAGCTTTTTGTGCGCTCTCGGCAATGGCCGCGAATGCATCCGCATTGTGAACAGCCAGATCCGCCAGAACTTTGCGGTCAACCTCAATGCCGGCTTTTTTCATGCCGCCCATAAAGACGGAATAGGTCATGCCGTGCAGACGGGCAGCCGCATTGATCCGTTGAATCCAGAGGCGACGGAAATCGCGTTTCTTGTTACGACGGTCGCGATAGGCGTACTGACCGGCTTTTTCAACAGCCTGAACAGCGGTGCGGAAACAGTTCTTACGACGTCCGTAATAGCCTTTTGCATTACCGACAACTTTTTTATGACGGGCGTGAGCGGTGACGCCACCTTTTACACGTGACATGGGTTACGCCTCCTCTTTTTTCTGTGTTGTTTGCGTTTTGCGCTTGCGGATATAGGGCATGTAAACGCGCAGGATGTTTGCATCCGACTCGTTGAGAATCTCTGTTCCGCGGGCTTTACGTTTCATGGATTTCGGGCGGGAAAGCAAGCGGTGACTTGTATTCGACTGCTTGAACTTTATTTTACCCGAAGCGGTTACGCGAAAACGTTTTTTCGCCCCGCTTTTGGTTTTCATCTTCGGCATTTTCGTCTCCTTAAAATAAAAGGTTATCATCTTCCATGATCGAGGCAGCCGATTACACAAGCCAGATCATGATTAGTCTGCTTATATAAAGGAAAGCGTCTCAAATACGCAAGTCTTTTTTTGTGCGCCCTTTTTTCTTGACAAAATATCAGGATAAAATAAGATCAAACCATGAACAAAGTGGTTGTGATATCCCCGGAATATATTGCGCAAAAGATCTACGTCATCCGGTCCCAGAAGGTTATGCTGGACCGGCATCTGGCGGACATGTACGAGGTCAGGGCGATTGCGATGCGCCAGCAAATCAAGCGCAATATAGAGCGGTTTCCGGAAGATTTCATGTTTCAGTTAACTGATGCGGAGGTTGAGTCGTTGCTATCACAAAATGTGATACCTTCGCGGCGGATTCTCGGCGGAACCAACCCCTATGCTTTCACGGAGCAGGGGGTGGCGATGCTCTCCAGCATCCTGAACAGCCCCAAGGCGGTGGATGTGAATATTGCGATTATCCGGACGTTTGTCAAAATGCGGCAAATTCTGGCATCTCATCAGGATTTAGCCCGGCAGGTCGAGGAGCATGACCGGCATATTACCAGACTATATCAATATATAGAGCAAATCCTGTATCCTCCGCGGGGCAAGAAAACAAAGATTGGATACATTCCATTTGATTAAAAGAATGCGCGTGGTAAAAGAGAGATCATGAAAAGAAACAGACAGACAAAAATAGTGGGCACACTGGGCCCGGCCTCTTCCTCCAAAGAAATGATCCGCAAGCTTTTTGTTGCGGGGGTGGACGTCTTTCGATTGAACTTCTCCCACGGCACCCATGCCGATCATAAGGAGCGCATCGGCTTTATCCGCGAAATTGAAAAAGAGTATGGAAAACCGATCGGGGTGATTGGAGATTTGCAGGGGCCGAAATTGCGGGTTGGAAAGTTCAAAGGCGGCAAGATTGCCCTGACGCAGGGGATGACGTTGCGTTTCGATCTGGACCCGGCGGAGGGAGATGATACGCGGGTGAACCTGCCGCACCCGGAAGTGATTGCGGCTTTGAATGCCGGCGACCGGATTTTATTGGATGACGGCAAGGTCCGGGTCAAAATTATCGCCAAGGGGCCGGATTTTCTGGACGGGGAAGTCGAGGCCGGGGTGAAATTATCGAATAATAAAGGCTTTAATGTGCCGGGCGTGATCCTGCCGATTGCGGCGTTGACAGCCAAGGATAAAGTTGATCTGGATGCTGCGCTGGAGATGGGCGTGGACTGGATTGCCCAATCTTTCGTCCAGCAGCCGGATGATATCATTCTGGCTAAAAATCTGATTGAAAGCCGCGCCAAGCTGATGATTAAGCTGGAAAAACCGTCGGCTCTGGATTATCTGGATGAAATGATCGCGCTGGCGGATGGGGTGATGCTCGCCCGCGGAGATCTGGGGGTTGAAATCCCGCCGGAACAGGTGCCGTCTGTGCAGAAGCGGGTGGTTAAAGCCGTTCGTTATGCCGGTAAACCGATCGTTGTTGCCACGCAAATGCTGGAATCGATGATTGAAAGCCCGACGCCGACCCGGGCAGAAGCTTCGGACGTTGCAACCGCCGTGTATGACGGCACGGATGCGGTGATGCTGTCTGCGGAAACGGCGGCGGGGAATTATCCTCTGGAGGCCGTGCAGATCATGGAACGAATTTGCCAGACGACGGAGGCCGATCCGCTCTATCGAACCATCATGGAGGCCAATCATCCGGAAAGTAACGATGAGGTCGGTGACGCCATCACGGTGGCGGCGGACCGGGTTGCCAGAACGGTTGATGCGGCCTGTATTACGACCTTTACCTCTTCCGGATCAACAACGTTGCGGGCTGCGCGGCATCGTCCGGAAATGCCTATTTTGTGCCTGACACCGAGCGAAAAAGTCGCGCATCAGATGTGTGTTTCCTATGGGGTTCATCCATCCTATGTTGAATATGTAACGACCTTCAAGGAGGCTGTGGCCGCCGGAATCAAGTGTGCCAAGGATCAAAAACTGGCGGGGAAGGGGGATCTGCTGGTGATTACCGCCGGGGTTCCCTTTGGCATGCCGGGGACGACCAATAATTTGCGGGTTGCCGAGGTCGAATAATTTCCTCTTTCCTTTCCTGATATATTTTTGTAAGTTTCTAGTCATAAAACTTATAAAACAGAGAGGGAAAAAGAATGAATCTAAACGATCTCCTTGCAGATGCAACGCTTGAACATAGACGAAGAAGGCCGACGACCCCGGCTGATTCTGTCATAGTGCCGGATAGTTTTTTGCAGAGGGTTGAGTATTGTATGGATAAAGCATCTTTTTCCGATACATTGGGAACATTTCTTGAGGAGAAAATTTCTGGGCCATTGTATTTGGAAGAAATCAGGGAGATCTTGCAACAAAATAGAGACCTGCTGACGCCGGAGTTTTTTCAAGATTATATGATTGTCTACGGAAAAAACTGGGGTGTTAATTACCGGGGAGGATTTGAGGATTACCTGTCTTTGGATCAGGCTGCCAAAGAAAAAGATGCGTATGCAAGGCCTAGCGTACCCCGGGAATCGGTTGTATATGAGCTCGCGGCGTATCATCGTCAACACAACAGTGTTTTGCTGGCATGTTTGATGACAGAAGTGAATCCGGACTTGCTTCCCTCTCTGGCAACCGAAGAGCGAATGAGCTTGATCGGTCATTTTATTCTGGATAACCGCACCATTACGGCTCTTGATGAGCCGCGTTCCCACACGAATCTTCTCGAAAACACATTCAAGAACGCATTGTACTATTACAAAGAGTCCAGAGGAGTGGAAGATACTTTGTTGTTTCAGCGACGTTTCGAAGATGAAGAGGCGTGGTGGATGCGAAAGACACCATTTGCTTCAAATAATCCCGATACCTCATGTGTGCCGGGGCCTGAGTGTCTGTGGGGATAAATGGCACGGCGTCGGAAAAGCGCTGTCTGTCATTATTGCGCGCTCTGTGTATTTCAGATAGCCTGAAGAAAAGTAAATCATAACAAAAGGAGATTAGCGTGGCAGAGCAGGACTGTGACGTGGGTAGCATTGGAAATGTTTGTTTGACGTATAATTTGGAGGGGCATCCTCACGAAATTGCGGTCAAACATCTCGTGGCGGCGCACATCGAAAGGGGAGAGGATTTTGAGCATCTGGAAGCAGCTCTGGAACAAAATAGAAGCGTAGTAACTCAAGATTTGTTTGATTTTGTCGCAGGGAAGTATGAAGAAGATTTTAGTGATGACCCGGACTATCTTTACACTTTAACGCTGCTGACAGATATAAATCCGGAGTTATTGCCTAATCTGGATGAGGAAGATTTATTTAACATCGCCGATTATTTAATCGGGACGGAAATTGAACCGGACGACTGTTTTCTGTTTGGCTCTCTGAAAAGTCGCTTGGCGATCCAGGAAGACGCTCCGCTGGATCTTGCGGAGGTTGTGGCGCGCCTTCATGAAAACTGGGAGGGTGGTTCTTTTACCGAACAAGCCGATCTTTTTTTGCTGATAGATGCTTTTTCTGTTGCGGACCCAGGGCTTGCTGCGCGTTTGCCTCAGGGGGTGTCGGATGATCTGGAGGAAGGAATGGAGCCGGAGGTATAGCGAGGACTGTAAAAACTCCTTGCATTTCAAAGAAAAATCCGTATAAATCGCTATCACACTGAAACCTTGCTCTTTTCATGGGGAAAAGGGCTTTGCAGTCCAGACGCTGCATAACCGAAAGGAAAAGATATGAAAGTCTATGAAACCGTGTTTCTGGCACGTCAGGAGCTGAGCCAGCAGCATGTCGTCGATCTGGCGACACAATTCGGTAAAATCATCACCGATATGGGCGGAAAAATCCTAAAGACCGAGCAATGGGGCCTAAAAACTCTGGCTTACCGGATCAACAAATCCAAAAAGGCGCATTACGCCCTGATGGAATTTGAAGCTCCGGCTCCGGCTCTGCATGAGATGGAGCGTCAGATGCGCCTGCATGATGACGTGATGCGGTATATGTCCGTCAAACTGGAGGCTCCGACAACTGAACCCTCTCCGATGATGAGAACTTATGATAACAAATCAGATATGAAGGAGGCCGCATAATGAACGCCGAGATTCCAACCGTTAAAAAACCGTTTTTCAAGCGCTCCAAGTCTTGCCCGTTTTCCGGTCCGGATGCGATGGAAATTGACTGGAAAGATGTAAAAATGCTGTCAAAATTCATCTCCGAGCGCGGCAAAATGATGCCGAGCCGTATCACGAACGTGTCGATGAAAAAACAGCGGGAACTGTCCAAAGCAATCAAGCGGGCGCGTTATATGGGTCTGATGGCTTATGTGCGGACCGAGACCGACAGCTATTAATTTTTGAGAGTTTGAAAGGATCGAAAAATGGGATCAACACAGGTTATTTTGCTGGAGCGCGTCGAAAGCCTCGGCAATATGGGCGACACCGTCAATGTCAAGTTAGGCTATGCGCGGAATTATCTGTTGCCACAACGCAAAGCGCTGCGTGCGACGAAGGATAATATTGCACACTTTGAAGCGCAGAAAGCGTCTTTGGAAGCAGAAAACAAAAAGAAACGCGAAGCGGCTGAAAAAGAATCCAAAAAACTGGAAGGTCTGAGCCTATCGATTATTCGTCAGTCCTCAGAAGGCGGCCAGCTTTACGGATCTGTTGCAGCACGGGATATCGCCGAAGTCGCGACCGCAGAGTCGGGAGTGACGGTCGGACGTTCACAGGTTGAGCTGAATCAGAGCTTTAAAACAATCGGGTTGTTCCCTGTTGTGATTGCGCTGCATCCGGAAGTTAAGGTTGAGGTAACCGTGAATATTGCCCGCTCTGCCGAAGAAGCTGCTATTCAGAAGAAAACGGGCAAAGCGATGATCGCTGGCGCTGCAGAAGAAGAAAAAGCGGCTCCGGCGGCAGAAAGCTCCGCACAGGAAGCTGAAGCTCCGGCGGCGGAGACTGTCGAAGACGCGGAGTGATTCCAGAGCTGAGCCAGACTCAGGTCTGATCGAATGACGAATATAAAAAACGCCGATTGCTTTTGCAGACGGCGTTTTTTCATGGGGCGTACTCATGATAATAAGAAAAATCGCACGTCCGATTCCTGTGGTCAAATACCGAAAAACCGGATTTGTAAATCCCTAAAATTTCATTTTTCACACAACTTTTTTATAGACAGGATCACAAGATGTAGTATCCTTGGAGAGGTAAGGCCCCTAGGAATGGTGTCTTATTCTCGACTTACTCACAGAAAAGTCCACATAATTATTAACAACAACACAATGGTCGTCGATAAAAGACGCGGGAGATCTTCATGGTTGAAGTCATACAAAAGAAACAGGGAAACCGCGTTGAGATTAACCGGAGCCGTGATGAAAATCTGACCGGGTTTGGGAAATCAACATTGTACGACCGTTATCTGTTGCCGGATGAAGATCCGCAGGACCGGTTTGCAAATGTGGCAGCAGCCTATGGAGATGACTCCCATCATGCGCAACGGGTGTATGATTACATCTCAAAGTTGTGGTTTATGCCGGCAACTCCGGTTCTGTCTAATGGCGGAACAACGCGGGGTTTGCCGATTTCCTGCTTTCTGAATGAAAGCGGCGACTCTCTTGATGACATCATGACGCTGTGGAATGAGAATGTCTGGCTGGCCAGTAATGGCGGGGGGATTGGCTCCTATTGGGGGAATGTCCGATCCATCGGCGAAAAGGTCGGGATCAATGGCAAAACATCGGGGATTGTGCCGTTTATCAAGGTGATGGACTCTCTGACTTTGGCGATTTCTCAGGGGTCTTTGCGCCGGGGGTCTGCCGCGATTTATCTGGATATTCACCATCCGGAAATCGAGGAATTTATTGATATCCGGAAGCCTCAAGGCGGGGACCCGAACCGCAAAGCCCTGAACCTGCATCATGGTGTTCTGGTTTCCAACAAATTTATGCACGCCGTGGAAAATGGCGAGGAATGGGCGTTGAAATCTCCGAAAGACGGACATATCGTCGCCAAAGTCAGCGCGCGCGATTTGTGGATACGGCTTCTGACGTCGCGGATTGAAACCGGCGAGCCTTATATCGTTTATATTGACCATGTGAATGACCGGATTCCGGATCATCATAAAATGGCGGGACTGAACGTCAAAATGTCCAATCTTTGCTCGGAGATTACCCTGCCGACCGGGCGCGATCACCTTGGGAATGACCGGACGGCGGTGTGCTGTTTGTCGTCACTCAATCTGGAAAAATTTGATGAATGGAAGGATCATCCAACCTTTATCGAAGATGTGATGAGATTTCTGGATAATGTGTTGTCTGACTTTATCAAGCGAGCCCCGGACTCAATGAAGCGGGCCAAATATGCGGCCATGCGGGAGCGCTCGGTTGGACTGGGGGTTATGGGATTTCATTCCTATTTGCAGTCCAAAATGATCCCCATGGAATCGGTTATGGCCAAGGTCTGGAATAAACGTATGTTCCAGCATATCAGGCAACAGGCCGATGCGGCCTCCCGCACGCTGGCGCTGGAAAAAGGACCGTGCCCGGATGCGGCAGATTACGGAATACAGGAGCGTTTCTCCAACAAAATGGCGATTGCGCCGACGGCGTCGATTTCGATTATCTGTGGCGGGGCATCTCCGGGGATTGAGCCTATCGCCGCGAATGCGTACACGCATAAGACCTTGTCCGGTTCTTTCCCGGTTAAAAACAAATATCTGGCGGACGTTCTGGAAGAAAAAGGCCAGAATACCGATGATGTCTGGTCGTCGATTTTTACAAATGAAGGCTCTGTCCAGCACCTTGATTTCCTGACTCAGGATGAAAAAGATGTGTTCAAGACGGCATTTGAGATGGATCAGCGCTGGCTGGTCGAACATGCGGCAGACCGTGCGCCGTTTATTTGTCAGGCGCAGTCGCTCAATGTGTTCCTGCCCGGCAACGTTCACAAAAAAGAGCTGCACGCCATTCACTGGATGGCATGGAAAAAGGGCGTCAAATCCCTTTATTACTGCCGCTCCAAATCGATTCAGCGGGCAGAATCAAATGCCTCCTGGCTGCGAAGTAAGGAGGGCGAGGATGATCAGCAGGGAGGAGCCTCCGCTGGCACTCCGATTGCGCCAAACCGCCAGCCGAGCCTGACCGACCAGCCGGAATATGAAGAATGTCTGGCGTGTCAGTAAAAGGAATTTATTCTCATGTTTGATGAGGAAGATGTTCACAGAAAAAAAGCGGGAGCAGGGGGAGGCCGTAATCTGGAGTCGCTTTCTGTGGATGAGCTGGGTGCCTATATCCTCTCTCTGCGCGCTGAAATTGTGCGGGTTGAGGAAGAAATCACGCGCAAAAAAGCTGCGTTGGGTGCGGCAGAAAGCTTCTTTAAGTAGAGAAACTGACCGATACGCAGGGTTGTGGGAGGGCGGCGCACGTCGTAAGAGGTCAAACTCCCCGTCATTATTGCACGGCAGTGTTCATGCAATCCACGTCAAATTCAAATCCCCTGGAGCAAAGAGCGTTTAGGTTAAATCAGGCGCAAGCGACGAAGCGTAGATGTACCTACGTGAGGAGCGCAGCAACGCAACTCAGGCTAAACGATCAACGCTCTTATATTTTGGAAGGAACCCATTTTTTCTCTTCGGTGTCCGTCAGCTTCAGCTCTTCATTCAGAGCAACCAGCTTGTCCATCAGAGCCTGAATTTTTTGCGGGTCGGTCATCGGGTCCGGCGTTTCAATCCGCAGGAACGCGTCCTGCTTATCAAAAACCATCATGGCCGCGGCGTTTTTCATGGCGAAAAAGCCGTTCAGCCGCTCCAGCCGTTTCGGGGTCAGGTATTCCTTAATAAAATCACGGTCTGCACACGTAATCAGGTGATTTTTATCCCAGTGCCCATCTTCCGGGTGAAAAGTCGTGCCAAAGTTAAGAGATTCGATAATCCGCATACTTTCGACATTGCCCAAGGCTCCGGTGCAGGGCATGCGGTGTCCCATAACCACTTCAATCACAGTGCGATATCGCGTCACTCCACGGCTGGACTCGTCGGCTCTCCCTTCCGAAAACAGACCGATGCGGTTCTTTTTGTAATTTCCTTCAACTGCGGACGCCTCCAAAAGCTTGCCTTTGCGGTATAAAAGATCGTGTTTTTTTGCAAAAGTTTGCCAGGCCTGCTTTTGCCGGAACAAAATAACAGTATTCCAGAAAAAGAACGTCAAAATAAAAATGACGAATAAAATATACACTAATAACCAGAGGTAAGACATTATGAGGCTTGCCGTTTCTATTATAACTTCCCGTTATCGTAAGCTTTTATTCTATGTCTTGGCAAGATTGTTCTCTTTCATATATGGTGTTTTCATGAAATTTTTTACAATCTCCGCCCATCCGGACACCGCGCCGTCATCTTTGGTTTTTTTGCTGCATGGCTGGGGCGCGAATGGGCAGGATTTGTTGCCGATTGCGGAAGAATGGGCGCAATCCTTGCCTCAGACATTGTTTATCTGCCCGGAGGCCCCGGAAGTTTGCGATATGAATGCGGCCGGGTTTCAGTGGTTTTCGCTGGGGGATTGGTCGGAGCGTGCCATGCAGGACGGAATTGAACAGGCCGCCGGGCCTTTGGAGGCGTTTCTGTCTGATCAAAGAGCCAAATATCAAATTCCCCCCGAAAAAACAGTTCTGATGGGCTTTTCACAAGGCATGATGATGTCTTTATATGTCGGATTGCGCCAAACGGAGGCTTTGGCCGGAATTCTGGGATATTCCGGGGCTTTGCTGGGGCCGTCTGACGATTTGCCAGAGCACTATCCGAAACCTGAAATTTGTTTGGTGCATGGCCTGTCAGATCCGGTTATTCCGGTTGCTGCCCATGATGCGGCGCTCGGCTGGTTGAAAGGGCACGGTTATACGGTCAGCTCTCTGAAGGTGCCGGGATTGCCGCACGGCATTGACGAGTCGGGGCTGAAAACCGGTGGGGAATTTCTGAAACGGCGGCTGGGATAGTAGGGATGGGGTTTAGGTAGTTGTTGGGCTTTTCCATTTTTCCAGCTTATTCCATTGAGCATCCGTAAAATTTTTTGCAGATCCCCAAAGTTCGTTAAAAATAGCAAGTTGTGCCTCAGCTAAAGCAACTGAACGGGTTAATATAATTTGTTGTCTTCTCCAAACAATTTGCGAAACATAAGGTCCAAACACCTGCCAACTCACGTCCTTAAAGAGTTGGTCGTTATGATAGCGATATACACTTTGAAGATTCGTCACAAAACTTTGGTTCTGAGGTACAAGAATTCGTTCTTTAAAATGAACCCTATTGCGATGAACAATGTAATGATGGTTTGTTGTTCCTCCATACGTCATCCATAGCCTTTCATCACAGGAAAATTGGCATATTTCATCATCCGGCCCATTCATGTGGGATATAATTATGTCATCATATTTTTTTAGCCAATCCGGCCCTTCAATAATTTGTGTTTCAAGTTCCGGCGGGCGAAGTTTAACGCCGCGCTGGTCTATGAAATCTATGCCGGCTTGGGTAAGAGCATTCTCTATTGAAATAAGTGTTTCTCGTCGAGGTGTCGTCAAACCACGTTCAAGATTATTGATGGCAGGCAAAGACAACCTTGCTGCTTGAGCTAAATTCTCTTGAGTCCAACTGAGTAATGCACGCGCTGCTTTAATTTGTATGAGTGTAATCATGGAGGTATAAAATAATTTTCTAGGAGCTTTCACACTCTATTGAAATATAGGTTGTATCATACACGCCTTTTTTAAACCCAGAAGCATTTATCAGGAATGTGTTTCCCCCAGGCATATTTACACCGATATGTCCGGGTATATTTCCTGTAATATGATCTTCCGGCGATGACGGAACACCGGCAATATATCTGGCATATTTCATATCGCCACGTTCACCGGGAAAGGAGTTCATAAGGCTTTCTTTCCAGTCTGATCTCAAATTTCTGCACGCTCCTATACGATATGTAATGCTATTCGCCTGAGATTTATCTCTTTGATAAGAATTGGCTTCAATCATATTTGGTCTTTGATAATCCACACCTAATTGCTTTAATCGTGCGGCATACTCAGGATATCTTTCTAGCATTTCGCGATGAATGGTCATTGGTCGTGTTGGATCAGGAATTATGGTCGGCGCAGGTGTAGGTTCCTTACCCATAAACATTGATGATGTGGCAAGAGCCCACGCAGCCCCTAATCCGAATATATATTTCTTGTCAAAGTTTAACATCACATTCTCCATAATATATTTAAAGTATATATGTTAAATATATACTTTAAATATATATTATTTGCAAATATTTTATTTGACGAGCATTTATCTTATAGATCGCTTGGAACTCAAAGAAGCCGCTGGTTTTGTTACCCTGAATTTGGAGTCGCGGCTGGGGTAAGGATTTTTCCCAAAAATTATAAAAATATGTTATACTGAACCTAAGAATCGCGGGGCTTCTCGCTGTTTCTCGAAAAAATGACGAAGCCTCCGGCTCTTATTTGCGTGCAAAAAAGATGGAGGATTTTTTTATGATGCACGGCCCAGTCGATTTTACCGATCTTGCGCCTGATCTGCCTTTGGATCAATGCCCGGCTCTTATTCTGAATGCTGATTTTCGCCCTTTAAGCTACTTTCCTCTTTCAACATGGTCGTGGCAGGATGCGGTCAAAGCTGTGTTTCGAGACTCTGTGACTATTGTTTCGGAATATGAGCGGGTTGTGCGCTCTCCGACACAGGAAATTCGCCTACCCAGTGTTCTGGCTCTGAAGGAGTATGTGCCAGTGGCGCGGCGTCCGGCGTTTACGCGCTTTAACGTCTTTCTGCGCGATAACTGGCATTGCCAGTATTGCATGAATATTTTTAAAACGCATGAGCTGACTTTTGACCATGTGATTCCCCGCAGTCGCGGCGGGCGGACAACATGGGAAAACATCGTCACGGCCTGCCGGGCGTGCAACGTCAGGAAAGGCAGTAAGATGCCGCACGAATGTCATATGTATCCGAGGCTTGAGCCGCAGGAACCCACTCCCTACCAGCTTCACGAATATGGCCGCAAATTCCCCCCGAACTTCCTACATAAAAGTTGGGGGGATTTTCTTTACTGGGATAGTGAACTGGATGAAGGCTGAGTCGTTTTGCGCTTGAGGGATATTCCAAACCAGGTGCAGATGACCCCGGCAAGGGCGCAGACGATCACATTATAGCCCGCCATCGAAATCCCGAAGAGCTCCCAGGGAATCTGGTCGCAGCGGACCGGCGGTTCATAGACCGCTTCACGCAGTTTTGTCGGATCAAATGCACAGCCCTCAAGGACGGATACCCACCAGTGCTGCTCCACCCCGACGTGGTAAAAGGCAAGAGCGCTATTCGCGAGGAAAACAAGCCCGGCAAGGGTCAGGGTCAGCGCTCCGGCGCGGGCGTTTTTGTTCGTCAGAAATAAAAGGGCAAGGGCCCCCAGCACTGCATTGGTTGCAAATGGAATGCGCTGGTAAAGACAGAGTACGCAGGGTTTTAATCCGAACCCATATTCGGCGGTCAGGGCCATTGCCAGCGCCGCAACCGAAAACAGAGCGACGCACAGGCTGAATATTTTGGGCTGAAAGAAAAAAGCAAGAAGGGATTTCATAGGAATTATGTAGCATACTCAAGGGGGAAGGCGATAGCTCGACAATAAAAACTTCGCGATTTTTTTACAATATGGTACACCCAACCCATGAGTGCAGATGAAATCATAATCCGGCTGGCTGAGTTGTCCGAGCTGGAGGCGGTAAAAGAGGCCGCACACAATAATTATGCAGCACGGGATGCGGATTACTGGGCGCAGTGTTTGTCCCGGATGGAACTGGATGAATTAACCGTCTGTCTGGCCCTTACCGCAGGCCATGAAATTGCGGGCTATGCTCTGCTGAACTGGTCCCCGAAATACCGGGTGTACCAGCAGCTTGATATCCCGGAAATTCAGGATTTGAACGTTTTGCCGGCATTTCGCAGGCAGGGGATTGCAACCTCTCTGATAAAGACGTGTGAGGCCCTGTCGCTTGAGGCTGGAAAAACCCAGATCGGAATCAGCTTTGGACTGACCAGAAGTTTCGGCCCGGCCCAGCGTCTTTATATCTCTTTGGGCTATATCCCGGATGGTTTCGGCGTGACATATGACCGCGAAGCGGTCCCCACCGGACAGCTTCGTCCTGTAGATGAGGAGCTATGTCTGATGCTGATAAAAGACCTTCCCATGTGACGCATACCCTGCCTGTTTCTTTTTCAATACTTGTTGTGGTTTTTTTAAGATAAAACCTGCTAGACTTTTATTGTGCAAAGCAAAAATAAGGAGCGATCAAATGAGTAAATGGGTTTATGCCTTTGGCGGCGGCGAAGGAGAAACCGAAGGGGATGCGGGGATGAAATCCCTGTTGGGCGGAAAAGGCGCAAATCTGGCTGAAATGGCTAATTTAAAACTACCGGTCCCGCCCGGCTTTACCATCACGACCGAAGTTTGCACCTGGTTTTATCACCATGACCGTTCTTATCCTAAGGAGCTGAAGGCACAGGCCGCCGACGCTCTGCGGATGCTGGAAGAAAAAATGGGGCTGACGTTTGGCGATCCGGCCCGGCCGTTGCTGGTCTCTGTGCGCTCCGGAGCCCCGGTCTCCATGCCGGGAATGATGGATACGGTGTTAAATCTGGGATTGAATGAGGAGACCGTGGCCGGGCTGGCCCGACTGGCCGGAGATGAGCGCTTTGCATGGGATAGCTACCGCCGGTTTATTCAGATGTACGGCGATGTGGTCATGGGCGTGCAAGGCTTCGAGTTTGAAGAAATTCTCGAACGCTACAAGGACACCTTTAAAATTCTGCGGGATGCGGATGTGTCGGCGGAAGGATGGAAAGAGATTGTCTATGAATATAAGCAGTTGGTGAAAGACGTCAGCGGTATGGATTTTCCGACAGATCCGCAGGCGCAGCTTTGGGGGGCAATCCACGCGGTCTTTGATTCATGGATGACCCCGCGGGCCGCGACCTATCGGATGATCCATGACATCAGCCCCGATCTGGGCACGGCAGTCAATGTGCAGGCGATGGTTTTTGGCAATCGCGGGGATGACTGCGGAACCGGCGTTGCATTCACTCGTGATCCGGCGACCGGAGAGAACATTTTCTACGGGGAATATCTGATAAATGCGCAGGGAGAAGACGTGGTGGCCGGAACCCGTACGCCGCAACCGATTTCCGAACTGGCCGAAGAAATGCCACAGGCTTATGCCGAATTGCTGGATGTGCGGCAAAAGCTGGAACAGCATTTCCGCGATGTGCAGGATATCGAATTCACCATTCAGCAGAACAAACTGTATATGTTGCAAACCCGCGCCGCTAAACGGACGGCGGCGGCAGCGCTCAAGGTGGCTGTTGCGCTGGTTGAGGAGGGAATGATTACCCGTGATGAAGCCCTGCTACGGCTGGAGCCGCAGCAGCTTGACCAGCTATTACACCCGACACTGGACCCGAAAGCGGACAAAACGGTGATTGGAAAAGGGCTGGAGGCCTCTCCCGGAGCGGCCTGCGGAGAAATTGTGTTTACCGCAGATGATGCCGAAGCCAAGGCAAAAGACGGAAAAGCTGTGATTTTGTGCCGGATTGAGACCAGCCCGGAAGATATTCATGGCATGCACGCGGCCAAGGGCATTCTGACAGCGCGGGGCGGGATGACCTCTCATGCGGCGGTTGTGGCCCGCGGTATGGGCAAGCCGTGTGTGAGCGGCGCCGGGTCCCTGATTATCGACCTGAAGGAAAAAGTGATGCGGGTCGGGGATTTTGTACTGAATGAAGGCGACATTATTACCATCGACGGCAGCACAGGACTGGTCTATTACGGGAAGGTTCCTGTGGTTGCGACCGAGTTGTCGGATGATTTTGAAACGGTCATGCGTTGGGCGGATGAGCGCCGCCGGATGAAAGTCCGGACCAATGCGGAAACGCCGAAAGATGCGCAAATGGCGATTTTGTTCGGAGCGGAAGGCATTGGCCTGTGCCGGACCGAGCATATGTTTTTTGATCCCTCCCGTATTCGCCGGGTGCGGGAAATGATTCTGGCTACAGACGATCAGACACGCGCCGAAGCGCTCGCGCACCTCCTTCCGGAGCAGAGGCAGGATTTTATCGAGTTATTCCGGATTATGGACGGGCTGCCGGTGACAATCCGCCTGCTTGACCCGCCTTTGCACGAGTTTTTGCCGCACGGAACGCATGATATGGAAGAATTTGCCAAGGAAACCGGGCTGGAATTCAAGCATATCCGCACCCGCGTGCAGGATCTGCACGAATTCAATCCCATGCTGGGGCACCGGGGCTGCCGCCTAGGGCTGACCTTCCCGGCAATCTATGAGATGCAGGTGCGCGCCATTTTTGAAGCGGCATTATCGGTTCAAAAAGAGGGCGTGACGGTTCATCCGGAGGTCATGATTCCGCTGGCGGCAACGGCACAGGAACTCGACATCCTCAAAGAGAAAATCGAGCTGGTGGCGCAGGAAATATTTGAGGAGCAGGGCAGCTCGGTGGCGTATATCATTGGCACGATGATCGAACTGCCGCGCGCGGCCCTTTGCGCCGATGAACTGGCACAACATGCGGCCTTCTTCAGCTTTGGAACGAATGACCTGACCCAGACCGCTCTGGGGCTTAGCCGGGATGATTCCGGTCACTTTATGCCGGCCTATCTGGAGCAGGGGGTTTTCGAGCGTGACCCGTTCGCGACTCTTGATATTGACGGCGTTGGCAAGCTGGTCGAAATTGCGGTCGAAAAAGGATCGTCTGTCAATCCCGGTATCAAGCTGGGCGTTTGCGGAGAGCATGGCGGAGACCCGGCCTCTATCCGGTTCTTTGACCGGGTCGGTCTGGATTATGTGTCCTGCTCGCCGTATCGGGTTCCGATTGCCCGCCTGTCCGCAGCGCAAGCCAGCATCCGCGCCCGTCTCGCAGAAGAGGCGCACCCGCCCTCCGTCTCAAAGCGCATCGCGGCGGTTTGACAAGGTCAGGCAATAGAAGGTTGTAATTTTACAAAACCGCCATTCTGCGCGGAGCAAAGAATCTTTTTTATCAACAGGTCAAGATCCTTCGCCTGCGGCTCAGGATGACGAGTCCGGGCTTTTGCAGAGGTTTCTATATATTAAACTTGCATTTTTATTTTTATTGAAATAGATTATTTAAAATAAACTTAAAGAGGTGTGTAAAATGACAACGGATTCAACTAAACCAGAAGGCCAAGTTCCTTCATATCCCGAAGATCTTTCGACTGCGCGATTTACTAATGCGCTGGTTCGTTTGTTTGAGTTAGGTGTTTAGTCCCACGGTGTGATGGAATGGGTTTATAGTAAAGCGATCTGGCTCATTTGTCCATATTTTGCAGATGTATTCGTATGGGGTGAGGCCATTGAGAGTTTTCAGTCTTCGGGCAAAATTGTAAGCCATCAGAAATGTTTGCATGTGCTCTTTCAGCTGGCTGTGGGTCTGATAGTAATATTTCTTAACAGTGGCATCCTTTAATGTCCGGTTCATCCGTTCAACCTGTCCATTTGTCCAAGGATGTTTAATTTTTGTCAGGCGGTGGTCGATACTATGTACGAGACACACTCTGTCGAATGGAATGTCTCTGTAATCCTCGGTTCCTTCACGTTTGGCAAACTGGATACCGTTATCCGTCAGAATGGTATGGATTTTATAAGGAACAGCTTTGATAAGGTTTTCTAAAAATTCTCTGGCAATCATACGGGTTGATTTCTCATGCAACTCCGCGTAGGCAAACTTTGATGTGCGGTCGATCGCTACGAACAAGTAAAGCTTCCCTTCTTCTGTTTGCACTTCGGCGATATCAATATGAAAGTAGCCAATCGGATATTTCTTGAAAGCCTGCTTTGCGGGTTTGTCCCCCTCGACCTCTGGCAACCTTGATATACCATGCCTTTGGAAACATCGGTGCAAATTCGAGCGTGTCAGGTGAGGAATGCTCGATTGCAACGCATACAAACAATCATCCAATGGTAAAAGCGTATAACGACGAAAGGCAACTGCTGCCATCTCTTCCTCTTCCGTCAGAACCGTTGAAGACGGCTTCTTCGGCCCCATCGCCACATCATGGACAAAGTCCCGTTTGCGCCATTTGGCAACCGTCTTCGGATTAATCCCATGCCGTTCGGCCAGAACTATCATGCTCTCTTGACTATGTTGTATCGCTCGACGCACTGCCGCTGTTGTCTTGGCGCTTCCATGCAAAATCTGTCCCATAACTCCTCCTTCGGTAACTCATGATAATATACACCATCACACCGTGGGACTAAACAGTTAGGTGTTTAGTCCCAGGGTGTGGAGGAATCCTATATAAGGAGATTCTAACCAAGGAGGCATTATGGGACAAATACTGCATGGAAGCGCCCGCACGACAGAGGTCGTGCGTCGAGCAATACAAAATAGTGAAGAGAGCCTGAAGGCGTTATCGGAGAAGCACGGGATTAACCACAAAACCATCAGCAAATGGCGCAAGCGAGATTTTGTTCACGATGCGCCGATGGGGCCTAAAAAACCCCGCTCTACGGTTTTAACGCCAGAGGAAGAGGCAATGTGCGTTGCTTTGCGCAAGCATACGCTCCTGCCTTTGGATGATTGCCTGTATACCCTGCAAGCAACAATCCCGCACTTGTCACGCTCAGCCCTGCACCGCTGTTATCAACGCCATGGGATCAGCCGCCTGCCGGAGGTCGAAGGGGATAAGCCCCCAAAAAAGAAGTTCAAGAAATATCCGATTGGGTACTTTCATATCGACATTGCCGAAGTCCGCACGGAAGAAGGAAAGCTGTACTTGTTTGTCGCCATCGACAGGACGTCAAAGTTTGCGTATGTGGAGCTACACGAACGGCAGACAAAGATGATTGCGGCTGAATTCCTGCGCAACCTGATTGCCGCCGTTCCCTACAAGCTCACCCATATCCTGACCGATAACGGGATCCAGTTCACCAACCGCGAAACCGATAAGTGGGCGTGGGCGCATATCTTCGATCGGGTTTGCATGGAAAACGACATCGAACACCGGCTGACCAAGGTTAAGCACCCCTGGACAAACGGCCAAGTCGAGCGCATGAACCGCACGATCAAGGACGCCACCGTCAAACGATACCATTATGGCTCACACGAGCAGCTTAAAGAACATATGCATGCCTTCATGATGGCTTACAACTTCGCACGAAGGCTCAAAACGCTCAAAGGTCTCACACCTTACGAATATATTTGCAAAATATGGACAAATGAACCTGAACGCTTTAAAATCGATCCATTCCTCCACACCCTGGGACTAAACAGTTAGGTTCTGTTGAGATTTCATTTTAGCCACTGCAGCGCGGCGGCGAAGTGTAGGAAGGCTGTGAAGTTGCGCTTGAGCTTGTCGTAGCGGGCGAATAATCGCCGATAGTGTTTCAAGAAACCGAAGAGGCACTCAATTTTGTGGCGCTCTTTGTAGAGGTGTTTATCGTAGGGGCGCTCTTCCTCCCGGTTTTTCCGGGGCGGGATGTGTGGAATGATCCCGTTCTCTGTGGCAAAAAGGCGAATGTCATCGCTGTCATACCCCTTGTCGGCCAGAAGATTTTCGGCTTTCACGCCCTCAATCAAGGGGATGGCCCACGGGGCATCATGGCGCTGTCCGGCTGTGACGATAAAGTCCAGAGGATTGCCCAACGCATCGCACAGCCCGTGGATTTTGGTTGAAAACCCACCGCACGATCGCCCTAAGCCCTCTTGTTCTTGAAACTCTTTTTGGGGGTGGCGCAGGCGTGAGCGCGCAAAATAGTGCTATCGACCATGATGTATTCCATGTCTGGCTCGACGGCAAAATAATACAGCATTTTGTACCAGATGCCTTTCTTCGCCCAGTCGGCAAAGCGGCGGTAAACGGTGTTCCAATCGCCGTATTCCTTGGGCAAGAGCCGCCATTGTGCGCCCGAGCGCGCCATCCAGAACACCCCCTCCACAAACCGGCGACAGTGCTCTTCATTGCGTACGTAAATCTCTGAAAACTCTTGAAGATAATCGTAAATTCGGCGCCACTGACGAGCACCTATATGTCGCTGATATGACATTCTGCACCTCCTTTTTGTACAGAATCTCATATTTTTAACAAAATCTCAACAGAACCTAGCAGATGCTGGACATCGCCAGGAGTTGAAAGAGCGCTATGAACAGCGCTTCGGAGTTCCTCTATCCGAGAACGAGCTTGACGCACACTTCGAAAAATGTAATCAGCGCAACGCTTCCGCAGATCAGAATGGGCCCCTATTGGGATTTTTTGCCTGAGAATGGGTGCTTCTCTCTGAACTATAGTGGTTCTGAATAATTTTAGGACACCTCTCGGTACCGTCATCACACGCCTTTGTGCGTGTGATCCATATTTGATTTCTCACCGCAGAGCCCCTGCGTCCTCTGTGGTGAAAATCCGGGGAATGACGAATGTCCTATTTTTAAACGGAATTACTATAAACGGGTCACTTCGGGTCATCCTGGAACAGGGGCAGGTATTCGCTGTAGCCTTCTTTTTCCAGATCTGCTTTAGGGATAAACTTCAAAGACGCCGAATTGATACAGTAGCGCAGGCCGCCCGATTTCGGTGGGCCGTCATGAAAAACATGCCCCAGATGCGCGTCGGCCTCGCTGGAGCGCACCTCCGTGCGCGGCATGCCAAGCAGCGTGTCGTCCTGAAGTTGTTTGACCAGATCGGGTTTAATCGGTTTGGTGAAGCTGGGCCATCCGGTGCCGCTGTCGAATTTGTCCGTTGAGGAAAAAAGCGGCTCGCCGGAAATCCGGTCAACATAAATACCCGCTTCGTGATTATCCCAATATTCATTCTGGAACGGCGGCTCCGTCCCGTCGTGCAGGGTAATCGCTTTTTGCGCATCGGTCAGGTGCGAGGCATCCATTCCGGTGTTGGTGGTTGTTTTCAGGTCAGTTTGGGCCATGACGGTATATCCTCCAATGGTCAGGGTTGCAAGAGCCGTTGTCAGTAGAAAAAAATGACGCATGGGGCTGTTCCTTTTCTTTGTCAGCCCTTGACCGGGGAATCCGGCTCTGAGCTGACATATAAATACATTCCGTTATTCGCAGCATTGGCCCGAAGCGTTACATCTTTGCGCACCAGAGCCAAGCCGAAAGAGCCGCAGGAGGAACGCATTTCTCCGATCAGAGCACCCTCATCATCCCGCAGGTCAGAAAACGGGGCCGGGGGAGGTCCGTCGAAACACACCGGAACCAGCGTCTTTTTGGTCAGAGAGCGGTGATGCATGCGGGCGGTGAGTTCCTGCCCCATGTAGCATCCTTTATCAAAACTGACGCCGTGGAAGATATCAATGCCGCATTCGAGCAAGGTTGATTTTTCCGGACACATATCGCGGCTGCCATCCGGAATGCCCAGTTTGATCCGGTGCGTGTCCCAGATATCAAACGGTGCGGCGGGGAGTGATAATGGTTTGTTCAGGCTGCGGAGGCCCATGCGCGGATGGCGCGGATCTGGATAGGCAGCTCCCACGCCGGAATGCTCCGCAGCCTGAGGGAGGAGGGATGCCGGCGGAAAAAGGAGTGCGTAAATAACGCGGCGCTCTTCTTCCATTTGCAGGGTGACATCCGCCCGTAGCTGATACATTTTCAGCTTTTGCAGGAGGTCCTGCGCCCGTTCACCGCCTTCGCATTCAAGGCGGCAGGAGTCACCGTCCTCTGTTACAAAAAAATCAAACAGGAATTTTCCATTCGGGGTGAGCAGGCAGCTATAAAGCGACGGAGAGGTTCGAAGGCGGGTTATATCATTTGTGATAAGGCCTTGCAGAAACTGAAAACGATCGTGGCCTGATATGCGAATCAGGCCACGATCTGGAATTGGAACATATACCGGATCAGAAAAATCCTTATCCATGCGGAAGCTATGACTTAATCGTTATAGACGCGACCCGCATTTTTCAGAGCTTTTGGATCCTTTGGCTGCGGCTTGTACGGGTCCAGAATTGTTTTGGTGTAGTTGCCACGCGCATCATCTGCGGTCGGACGTGGCAGGACCTCGGCCCGTTGCCACCCTTTTTCCCGCATACAGGTCTCAAAATCCGTATAATCAAAGACTTCTGCGATCAGACTGCCATCGCGCTCCGGCGTGTCAAACTTCGCCATTTTTCCTTCCGGGCTTTGCGGATCAATCGGAAACCCGTTTTGATCGAGGCCGGCCGGGAAGGCTTCTTTGATAGTTCCCAGTCGTTGCAGCTCTTTCAGCTCAACTACACAGGTCGAAATATCTCGGTTTAAAACCTGCTGAGCCTTCGGGCCGCGCAGGTAAACGGCAGACGACACGCTGGTACGTTGCCAGTATTGACCTTTTTCTCTCAGATCCTCTTGTGAAAATCCGTAACTGCAGGCGGAGAGGGCAGCGGTTGTCGATACCATCAGAAGACCTGTAAAAAACTTGTTCATCCATAAACCTCTTTGATTTTTTACTAAAATAGCAACTGCTTAGAATAAGTACAATATTTTTATTTGCAATTGTGTTGTCGGACTCCTTCAACCGGCTCGTCCATGCAAATTAGTCACAACAAATATCCACAGTTATCGCTGATCTGCCGCCCACCATGTTTCGATAATGGGGCCATAGAGCGGCGTTTTCTCCGGATATCCCAAAGCATTTTTCCGAAGGGCGATTCGATCTGCACCGCTATAAAAAAGCGGAATAGACATAAATTGCCCGATGAGTTCCCGATCGAGGGTGTGGGCCTGTTCCGTCAGCGCGGCATAGCTGCGGGCATCGGCAATGGCTTTGGCAGTGGCGTCTATGGTGGGATCACAGATCCCGGCATAGTTGAAGCGTCCAGGCTGTTGCGCGGCGTCACATCCCCAGTAAACCATCTGTTCGGTTCCGGGGGACAGGCTGTTTTGCCAGTTATGCAGGACCATATCATAGTCATAATCCATCAGGCGATTCTGGAATGCGGCACTATCCAGCCGCCGGGCGGTTGCGGTAATCCCCAGACGTTTGAGAGACTGCGCAAAAGAGAGCGCGATTTTTTCATCTTTGGCCTGATTGAACAAAATTTCAAAGCGAAATGGCTGGCCATTTTTAACCAGCTGATTGCGCTCGACATGCCACCCGGCCTGTTCCAGAAGCTTTTTGGCGGTATGCAGGCGGGTGCGCTTGTCCATATCCGCCCCATAAATAGGCAGGTTGGCGCTCAGGATGGAATTGGGAAAATAGCTGTTGGTCCGTTCGACGGTGTTTTGAAAAATAGTATCCCGGACCCAGTCTCCGTCAAATGACAGGAACAGAGCCTTGCGGACGTTTAGATCATTAAAAAGTGGACGCCGCAGATTGAAAATCATCGCATCGACCTTTTGCGGGCGCCTGTGGGGAAATTCCTGCTTGTCAATTCCGTCCGCATTATACTGGGTGTTCCATTTGCGCGGATCGAATTCATAGCGCAGATCAATATCCCCTTTCAGGAAACTTTCGAGCGCCGTGGTATCATCACGGAAATAGGTGAAGGAGATTTCGTCAAAATTGTTAAACCCTTTATTGGCAAACAGATCTGCGGCCCAATAATCCGGGTTGCGCGCATAAGTGATGCGATTGCCGGGCTGGAGGTCTTTGATAAGATAAGGCCCATTTGCATTTGGCATTTCCAGCAGAGTTTCATCGAAATTACGTCCGTGCCACCATGCCTGAGACAGGACCGGCATCATTGCCAGAATCATCACGGTTTCACGGTTATACTCTCCGCCAAAGGTGAATTTGACGCTGAGCGGGGCCAGTTTTTCAACGGACGCAACCTGTTGCTGATAGATGCGCCGCATATTCGGACGGCCTTTTTCTTTCAGTGTTTCGAATGAAAACAAAAGGTCATCCGCTGTAATCGGCGTGCCGTCATTAAATTTTGCCTTTGGATTGATGTGGACAATCAGCGCAGAGCGATCTTCCGGCACCTCCAGCGTTTCGGCAATCAGCGGATAGAGGGTAAACGGCTCATCCCATGACCGGGCCGTGAGCTTATCGTAAATCATCCCCAGACCGCTGGCGGCGGTTCCTTTGATGGAAAAAGGGTTCACTGTATCAAAGGTTCCAATCTCGGACCGGTTTAGCTTTCCGCCTTTGGGCGCATCCGGATTGGCATAGGACAGGTGGTCCGCGTCTTTTCCTTGCGCGGGGTCTCCGGTCATGGCAATGCCAAAGTCGTGAACGACAAAGGAAACCTCCTCTGCCCGAATATTTTGAGGGGGGCTGAAAAAACTAACCAAAAAGCAAAGAAGTCCGGGTAAAATAACACGCATGAGTCAAGACATAGCAGACACAGGCGCAAACGCCAAGATTCTGGTGGAAATTTATACGGGAGACATCACGCATTTGCCGATTGAGGCGGTGGCCACGATCATTACGCCCAATCTGGATATTCACGGACGCCTGAATCGTGCGCTCTTTTCAGCAGCCGGGCCGGAGATGGATGCCTTTATTCTCGATCATGTTCTGGAACCGCAAGTGGGAGATGTCTTTGCCGTTCCGGGATTTCATCTTCCGGCGCAGCAGGTTCTATTTGCCGTGGTGCCGATCTGGCGCTCGGATCTGGATATCATTGACAAGCATCTGATAGAGGCCGTACGCGGATTGGTCACGACCGCCCGGCAAAAAGGCATAAAGGACCTTGCCATTCCGCTGCTGGCCAGCGGACGAAAAGGGTATCCGCAGGAGCGTGGTGTGCGGCTGATTTTACAGGGGGTTTCCGAATCTGCAGGTCCGCCGCTCCGCCGGATCTGCTTTGTCTGTGAAACCGGGGACGTTGCGGTACTCTACCGGCAAAGGCTTGTTCCTCTGGCGTGATATATATAGTCACCACTTTGTGCTCAAACAGTTTTGAACCGCAAAGCAAGACAAAGTAAAACAAAGTTTTTTCGTCTTTTGTAAGAAACCTCTGCGCTCCCTGTGCCTCCGTGGTTAAAAATCAATAGGAATTACACGGACGGAGCCGTGTGAGGGAGGCACCGAGAGGTGTCCTAAAATCAATGAAAATTACTATAGGCATGGCGAATGTCCAATTCCTGATACGAAAAGCTGTAACAACTACCGGGCGAGAATTTCAAGAATAGCGAGCGCTTTCTGACGAAGTTTCTTGCTTCGGATTGCGTCAATCCTGTTCAAAATATCCTGTTGCAGCGGCGGCGTTTCTTGCGGATTGGAGGACGCTTTTTTCCCGGAAGGAAGCAGCTCGCTATACGGGACGTTGAACAGGTTTTGCAATAGTATAAGAAAATCCGCCGGAATACGGTTCTGGCCTTTTTCGTATTTTTGCACCTGCTGATAGGTAATTCCCAGCGTATCCCCTACCTGTTTTTGTGATAACCCTTTGATCCGGCGCAACTTCCTTATGTTTTGTCCAAGTTCTGTTTTCAGGGTATCAAGGCATTCCGCACCGATTGCGGGGCTATGGGATACACAGGTATTTTTTTCTTTATTTGTATTCATTTTTCGACGGTGCTATCTATATCAGTTGGAAGTAGGGGTGTTTATTTTTAAAAATTCAAAACCACTTCTTTAAAATAATACAAATAAAAATCTAATTCAATAAAATTTATTAAAATAATTGGGAGAGTGAGAGATGGATGAAAAATTTCGGCAGCGTATAGAATTTTTAGTGTCAAAAGTGGGGGGGCAAAGTGCGCTGGCGCGGGCAACGAATATGTCTCTGGGGGCGATACAGCGGTATTTAAGAGGCGGGGAGCCAACCCGTCAGGCTTTGATAAGGCTGGCAAAGGCGGGCAGTGTCAGTATGAGTTGGCTGATCTATGGCGATGAAGAAAAAATGGCAATTTCGGCAGAAGGAAAGCCGAAGATAAAGCTGTATGGGTTTGGAGATTCGGCAAAACAGGAATGGCAGGAGCCGTTCCAATACCGGATTAAAACCGAGCTGGAATGGCCGGACCCGGAATTTTTTGCGGTGCTGGTCGGGGATGATCTGATGGCCGGGGAGGGAATTCGGAATAACTTTACCTGCTATGTGTCTCCTAATACACGCCCGCAACCGGGAGATGTGGTATTTGTTAAAAATACAAAAGGAACCGCAACTCTAAAGAAGTATATCAAAGAAGACATGCAATGGGTTTATTTGCAAAGCCGCGCCGCAACGACATCCAAAAACGAAGAGACGGTTCTTGACGAACAACTCAAACAATCCGATCTGGAAATTGTGGCCCCGGTGGTTTTTGTCAAACGCCGTTAGGTTTTTTCCACGAACACATCTTTTCTTTCCTCATTAATCACGCTATGAATCTATATATGAGAGTCCCGTTTTTATTTCTATGTCTGACCACCGTATTGGCTTTGGGTGCTTGCGCCAGCGATAAAGCCCTTGATCCCACACAGGCGACGGCGGAAGAGATTTATGCCAAAGCGGCAAAATCTCTGGAGGATGGAAATAATAGCGAGGCCGCGCAGTTATTCGAGGAAGTCGAGCGGCAGTATCCGTACTCGTCTCTTGCGACTCAGGCGCAGCTGAAAGCCGCCTATGCTCTGTATGATGATGAAAAATATGATGAAGCGATCTTGTCTCTGGACCGGTTTATCGAACTGCATCCGGGAAATAAGGAAATCGACTATGCGTATTATCTGAAAGCTCTGTGTTACTACGAGCAGATTGCAGATGTCAGCCGCGACCAGTCTCTGACCAAGGATGCGCTGGACGCTCTGAATGCCTTGATTAACCGATATCCGCAGAGCCAGTATGCCCGGGACGCAATGCTCAAGCGCGATTTGACCCTCGACCATCTGGCCGGGAAAGAAATGGAAATCGGGCGCTATTACCTGCAGCAGAACCAGATCAATGCCGCGATTAACCGGTTTCTGATTGTTGTGCGCAATTTCCAGACAACAACGCATACGCCGGAAGCTCTGCACCGTTTGGTTGAGTGTTATATGACTCTGGGACTAAAGGACGAAGCTTATAAGGTCGCCGCTGTTCTGGGGCACAACTATCCGGGCAGTGAATGGTACGCCGCAACCTATAAATTGCTTGATCCGGCACAGAGGGATAAGCTTCTGGAAAACCGCTCCTTGCTGGACCGGACGATCAACTCGCTTTTGACGCCGTAATCGCAACGGTGGGCCGGAGATCGCATCTTCCATATTCACAGATATGAAAAAGTCGTGCTAGGATAGGCCATGCTGACGAGTCTGATGATTCAGAATGTGGTTCTGATTGACCATCTGGAAATTGAATTCCAGAGTGGCCTCTGCACGCTGACCGGAGAGACGGGGGCCGGAAAATCAATTTTGCTCGAATCTTTAGGGCTGGCGCTCGGGGCGCGGGCCGAAGCGCGTCTGGTGCGCGCTGGTCAGGATCAGGCCAGTGTGAGTGCGGTGTTTGAGGTCTCCCCAGACCATCCGGTTTTATCTTATTGCAGAGAGCGGGAGCTTTTAATCGACGGGACGGAATTGATCTTGCGTCGGACCTTGAAATCTGACGGGCGGAGCAAAGCATTCCTGAATGATCAGGCTGTTAGCATTTCCCTGCTGGCGGAGGTCGGGGCCCATCTGGTGGAAATTCACGGGCAGCATGAAACGCAGGGATTGCTTGATCCGGCGACGCACCGTCTGCATCTGGATCAGTTCGCGGGGGCGGAGCCTGCCGTATCTGATCTGAAAAAATTGTGGCAGGACTGGCGCACGGCGGAAAAAAATTATGCCGCACAGCAGGAAAAAGCGGCGCAGGCGCGTGCAGATGAAACCTATTTGCGACAGGCGGTGGAGGATCTGGAAGACCTGAATCCGCAGGAAAATGAAGAGGTGGACTTAACAGACATCCGCACCCGCCTGATGAACCGGGAGCAGATTCTGGAAGGGTTAAATACAGCCTACTATGCCCTCAACGGAGAGCATGACCCGGTGCAGGCTGCGGCAAGAGCTTTGGACCGGATCGCGGAAAAAGCCGGGGATCGTGTGAATGACCCGTTGGCGGCGCTGGACCGGGCCACGGCTGAGATTCAGGAGGCGCTCTCCCTGATCCAGTCTTTTTCCGGAGATTTATCTGACGGAGAGCAAAATTTAGCGGAAATTGATGATCGGTTATTTGCTCTGAAGGCGCAGGCCCGCAAACATCATTGCGCCATTGCTGATTTGCCGGCGAAATGCCGGGAGCTTTCGGATACCCTTGCGCTGATTGTATCGGGAGAGGAGCATTTGGCCCTTCTTGCGCAACAGGTTCAGGCTGCCAAAGCTCGGTACATGGCGCAAGCACAGGAAATATCAGAACTTCGGCGGAGGGCTGCGGGGGATCTGGATGCGGCCGTGGCCAAAGAATTGCCACCTCTGAAGATGGAGCGCGCACGTTTTGTGACCCAGATTGACCCTCTTCCTGAGCCTGAATGGAGCGAAAACGGGCTGGACCGGGTGCGGTTTCTGGTTGCAACCAATCCGGGCAGCGCGCCGGGGGCATTGAATAAGATTGCCTCAGGTGGCGAGATGTCTCGTTTTATGCTGGCACTGAAAGTGGTGATGGCCGAGTTGGGAAGCGTGGAAACCATGATTTTTGACGAGGTGGATGCCGGGATCGGCGGAGCGACGGCAGACGCTGTCGGCGAGCGGCTGGCGCGATTGGGCCGGCAATTACAAATTCTGGTGGTCACCCATTCTCCACAGGTCGCAGCACGCGGAGCGTTTCACTGGATTGTCCAAAAGACAGGTAATGACAACGCTGTGACAACGAATATCGTGCCATTGAAAACAGCGCCGGAACGTCGGGAGGAAATCGCCCGCATGCTCTCCGGGGCTGAAATTACCGGGGAGGCCCGGCGGGCAGCGGAAAAACTCCTTCTGGTGAACGACCCGAGCTAAGCTTTTCCACCTACCTGATGCCTGTAGAGAATTACGCGGCCTGTTTATGTTGGCGCAACTGCGCTGTGATGTCTTTCAAAGTTTCACCGGTTTCGGCATTATTGACGTATTGGGCCAGATCTCCCATTGAGACAATCCCGACCAGACGCTTGTCGCGATTGACAACCGGCAGGCGGCGGACTTTAATCTCGGACATGTTGTTGCAAACCGCAGCAGCATCCATATCGTCGTAGCAGTAATAGGTTTTTGGGGTCATAATGTCACGGACCTGCATGGATGGGGACATGTTATCCGCAACCGCGCGAATGGCGATATCGCGATCGGTAATCATTCCAATCATACGGTCATTCTCACCAACTGGCATGAATCCGTAATCCATATCGCGCATTTTCATGGCAGCTTCCTGCAAACTGGTCTCCGGGGATATCCATTGGCAGTTCGGGGTCATGACGTCAGAAATTTTTGTCATTGTCTCTCTCCTTATCTGTTTAAAGTTTGTGTTATACATAGCATACTTAGAGTGAAATAGGGAAACATCAATGGCAATCCGTGGAAAAATAACAGATAATGCCCCGCTGGGGGCGCAAGGATGGTTCAAATGCGGAGGGGCCGCCGAACGCTTATTCAAGCCGGCAGATCAGCAAGATTTGCAGGAAATATTGGCTTCATGGCCCGGGGATTGTCATGTTTTTGGGGCGCTCTCCAATACCATTATTCGTGATGGCGGATTGCCCGGGCTGACGGTGCGGTTGGGGCGTGAATTTGCGCAAATAGAGGTCATACCGGATCATTGTGTGTCAGTCGGGGCGTTTGCTCTGGATGCCAATGTGGCAAAAGTGGTGGCAGATGCCGGAATCTCCGGTCTGGAATTTTTGAGCGGCATTCCCGGAACAATTGGGGGCGCCTTGCGGATGAATGCCGGATGCTATGGGCGGGAGATAAAAGACGTTCTGCTGTTCTGTGAGGCTCTTTCTCCCGATGGCGCGCTCCATAAGCTAACACCACACGACATGCATTTGAGTTATCGCCACAATGACCTGCCAGAGGGGTGGATTTTCCTGCGGGCGGTTTTGCAGGGAGAGCAGGGCGATCCGGAGGCCATCCGGCGTCAGTTGCACGATATCAAACAAAAACGCGAAGAGAGCCAGCCCATCCGGGAAAAAACCGGAGGTTCGACCTTCGCCAACCCGTCGGAGGCAGAGCTGGACGGGGCGGGGCTTGCCGCCGGAACCAAAGTCTGGCAACTGATTGACCGCGTCGGTGGGCGGGGCTTGCGGGTGGGCGGCGCGCAGATGAGCGAAAAACACTGCAATTTTATGATAAATACGGGCTCTGCTACCGCAACCGATCTTGAGCGTCTGGGGGAGGAGGTTCGGCGGCGGGTACGGGAGGCGTGCGGAATTACCCTCCGTTGGGAAATCAGGCGGATAGGGCGGGGGGCGCTGCAGGAGTAGCAAAAAGCTAACGGATCAATACCAGTTTTTCAGAGGACGCAAGGGTCTGCTGTGGAGGGTGGTATATATTTATAAAATTAGTGTTACTCGGTCCCGGCTGCGGGTATCCCAGAGTGCCGCATAGATCCGGCCCTAAAAGAATAAGGTGCGTTTGATCCTTGTCTGGCTGGTTCTTAAAGGCATTCGCTGTGCTTTGCAAGGGTTTGCCGAGCAGGGCGGGGATTCCGTCAATATCCTGATGTAACAGAGTTCCTGATTCAATCGCAATTTTGAGTTTTGTTCCAATCAGGCTGGGGGCAGATTTTTCCAGAAATTCGTCCCATCCTTCAATCATATCTTTTGCCATTTGCTGCGCTTTTTGTGCGTTCTCTGCAGAGAACGGCAGGCTATAGGTCATGCTATCTCCACCATAGCCGATTGTTTTGGCGCCATAGACTGTCCGAATTTGCGCGGCAAGGGAAGAAAAAAAGCTTCCGAAGAACTTTTGGGAAAGTACGTCCCCTATGTTCTCTGCAATTCTGGTAGAGTTAGTCACATCCATCAGAAAAACGATGCTATGTTCTCGTTCTTCGGGTGGCGATGGTCGTGCGGCACGATCAAAACTGCGGTTGGACGATTTGGCTCCGGGGTGGAGGCGGATGACGTTGTTCATGGAGGCCCTGCTATTACGTTTTTATATTTCGGTTGTTGTAACCTGATTACCTCTCAAAAATCAAATATTTTCTATAATGGTTTTATGTTTTTTTTGTACGGGCAGGAGGGGGGGCTATCAAACCGTTCCAAAAATCCGGTCGCCGGCATCGCCCAGACCGGGGACGATATAGGCAGTTTCGTTCAGGTGTGAGTCCAGTGCGGCGGTATAAATCGGGATCGTTTTATATTTTTGTCGGATTACGGCCAGCCCTTCCGGGACGCATAACAGGGTAACCGCTGTTATGGCATCTGCTTTTGCGCCGTGCTCAAGCAGGATATCAATGGTTTTTTCCATGGAATGCCCCGTGGCGAGCATCGGGTCGCAGATAAAAATCGGACGGTTCAGATCTTTTGGCAGCTTCACCAGATATTCCACCGGGAAGTGAGTGTCCTCGTCACGGTAAAGGCCGATATGCCCGGTATCTGCTTCGGGGAGGATGTCTTCAAACCCGTGCGAAAGCCCCAGCCCGGCGCGCAGGATCGGCACGATAAGCGGGGCGGGGCCGTTGTGCAGGCGGCGAACGGACGTCTCTGTCAGCGGAGTTTCAATCGTCAGATCGCGCACCGGCAATGTTCGGGTGGCCTCCATAGCCAGAATGCGGGAAATGTCATGCATATGCGTCCGGAACGCGGCAGGCGGACAGGCCTTGTCGCGCATTTTTCCCAACCGGTCTTCGATCAGGGCGTGGGAAATCAGATGAAAGTGCGGATCAAGAGTCATTCTGCTTTTTATCGCTTTTTTCCAGCGAAGGCAATGCGGCGACGGCTATTTTGATAAAAGCCGTTATCTTCCGTCCTCATGCTCCCACCCGGATAGCACGGTTTTTTTGGTTAACATATTTTGTTGCAAGGTTGAAAGGATATCATGTAGCGTACGTCTGATAACTATATCGAAGAAGGAGTTCTAAAATGGGAAAAACCCTGAGTCCCAAGGGAATAATAGAGGTTGAGCAGGCAAAGCGAGATATCGCAGAAATTCGTGCAGGGGAAATTCCAGCCCTTGATATGTTTGCGCGGATATTGTCAATTGATGGCTCTCTCCGCATGGAAAAATTACAAAAAGATCTTGGTGTTTCTGATCGGAAGACCGGAGGGGCGCTGACGGTTGCCCCGGACATTTATATGCTGATTGCACGAAAAGCCTTTGGTGAATATGAAGAAAATGGAAGTAGGGGCGTGCTGGTCTTGGAGGTCTGCAAACAGGCATTGGCTATGGCCGACGGTGTACCACCCAGCGAAACTAACAAGTATTCCTTCGAATACCTGGCCCAACGTCTAAGAGAGATGCCGCCGGCCTCGTCGCCTGCCCCGGAGGTTTAAGCCACCTTTCGCCCCTCATCCGAGAGCCATTCCTGAAGCGGTGAAACTTGCAAATCGTGTTCCCGGATCGCATGAATGGCCTGTACAGCGGCGCGCGCAGCGGTCAGCAGCGTGTAGTACGGGACTTTATTCATCAGGGCTTGCCGCCGGATGGAGGTTGAATCCGCCACTGCCTGCGCGTTTTTCATGGTGGTGTTAATCACCAGTTGAATCTCGCCGTTAATCAGGGCATCCAGAACGTGCGGCTGGCCCTCCAGAACTTTATTGATTCGTTCAACTATCAGGCCATTTTGTTTCAGAAAGTCGTGTGTGCCGCCGGTTGCTACCAGCCTGAAGCCCATTTCCTGCAGATCGCGGGCAATCGGAACCAGCTCCTCCTTGTCGCTGTTTTTGACGGAGAGGAAGACGGTGCCTGCGGTGGGCAGGTTGATGCCCGCTCCCAGCTGCGATTTGGCAAAGGCTTTGGCGACGTCGACATCAATGCCCATGACTTCGCCGGTGGATTTCATCTCAGGCCCCAGAATCGGGTCAACGCCGGGGAATTTGTTAAATGGGAAGACGGGGGCTTTCACCGCCGTGTGATCCGGCGTCATGCCGGTGAGCTGGCTGCGGAATTTTTCCAGAGGCTCCCCGGCCATGATGCGGGCCGCGATTTTAGCAACCGGAACGCCCGTTGCTTTGGCGACAAACGGCACGGTGCGGCTGGCGCGTGGGTTCACTTCGATAATGTAAATATCAAATTCTCCGGTGGTTTTGTTTTTCTTTACCGCATATTGCACATTCATCAGGCCTTTGACCTTCAGGGCTTTGGCCAGCTTAATCGTTTGCCGCTCAATCTCCCTCACGGTTTTATAGGTGAGAGAGTGGGGCGGCAGGGTGCAGGCAGAATCGCCGGAGTGAATTCCGGCTTCTTCGATATGTTCCATGATTCCGGAGACATAAACGTCTTTGCCGTCAGACAGCGCGTCCACGTCGATTTCAATGGCGCTCTTCAGGTAGCGATCCAGTAAAACCGGATTGTCTCCAGAGACTTTCACTGCTGTGTTAATGTAAGAACTTAACTCATCCAGAGAGTGAACGATCTGCATGGCCTGTCCACCCAGCACATAAGACGGGCGGATCACCAGCGGAAAGCCGATATCTTCGGCAATCGCCAGCGCCTGATCTTTGGTTTTTGCAATGCCATTGGGAGGCTGTTTCAGAGCCAATTCATGGATCAGTTTTTGAAAGCGTTCGCGGTCTTCGGCGAGGTCAATCGCATCCGGGGAGGTACCAAGAATAGGAATATTTTCTTCTTGCAGAAATTTTGCCAGTTTCAGCGGGGTTTGTCCGCCCAGTTGCACAATCACGCCGTGCAGGGTGCCGTTCTGCTGTTCGGCGTGCAGGATTTCGATCACATCTTCGCGGGTCAGCGGCTCAAAATAAAGACGGTCGGAGGTATCGTAATCTGTGGAGACAGTCTCCGGATTACAGTTAATCATAATGGTTTCGTATCCGGCCTCTTTCAGGGCATAAGCCGCATGCACGCAGCAATAATCAAACTCGATCCCTTGTCCAATCCGGTTCGGTCCGCCGCCGAGAATTACGACTTTTTTGCGGTTAGAGGGATTGCATTCATCCCCCTCTCTCTGTTCGGATGGGGCATAAAAATGTTCGTAACAACCATACATATACGCCGTTTCAGACGGAATTTCCGCCGCGCAGGAGTCAATCCGTTTGTAAACCGGATGGACTCCGTGATGCCAGCGGGCTTTCCGCACCTGGTCTTCGGGAACGCCAACCAGTTGCGCCAGCCGCGCATCGGCAAAACCCATGGATTTCAGCTCGGTCCAGCCTTCTGCATCCGTCGGCAGGCCATGAGTTTTGACCTGTTCTTCGGTATCGACAATATGTTTGATCCGCTCCAGGAACCACGGATCGTACTTGGTGATCGCGTGAATGTCTTCGACGGAAAAGCCCAGTCGCATAGCCTGCGCCACATAAAGCAGGCGTTGTGGGGTCGGTTGTGACAGGGAGGCGCGGATCTGATCGGCATGCGGGCCGCGGGCATCTTCCTGCGATCCTACCGCCATATCATTGAACCCGATCAAGTCTTTCTCCAAAGATCTTAAAGCTTTTTGTAAAGACTCTTCGAAGCTGCGCCCGAAAGACATCGCTTCGCCAACGGACTTCATGGAGGTGGTCAGCGTGCCTGGCGTGCCTTTGAATTTCTCGAAGGCAAAGCGGGGGATTTTGGTGACAACATAATCAATCGTCGGTTCAAAGGAAGCCGGGGTTTTGCCACCGGTAATGTCGTTCCCCAGCTCGTCCAGCGTATAGCCAACCGCGAGTTTTGCCGCGACCTTGGCAATCGGGAAGCCCGTGGCTTTGGAGGCCAGCGCAGAGGAGCGCGACACCCGCGGGTTCATCTCAATAACAACCATCCGCCCATCGGCAGGGTTCACCGCAAACTGCACATTCGATCCGCCGGTTTCCACACCAATGCCACGCAGAACGGCGAGGGAGGCATTGCGCATGATCTGGTATTCTTTATCGGTCAGGGTCATGGCCGGGGCGACCGTGATCGAATCGCCGGTATGGACGCCCATCGGGTCAATATTTTCAATCGAGCAAATGATAATGCAGTTGTCGTTCTTATCGCGCACGACTTCCATTTCATACTCTTTCCAGCCGAGAACCGATTCCTCGACCAGAACTTCGGTGACCGGAGACGCATCCAGCCCTTCGCGGACGATGCGCTCAAACTCATCCCGGTTATAGGCAATGCCACCCCCGGTCCCGCCCAGCGTGAAAGACGGGCGAATAATACAGGGCAGACCAATATCTTTCAGGGCCTCGATTCCTTCGGAGAGTGTATTGACCACATGGCTTTTGGGGCTGATGAGGCCGAGCTCATCCATACAGTCACGGAATTTCTGGCGGTCTTCGGCTTTGTCGATGACCTCGGCTTTCGCGCCGATCAGCTCAATGCCCAGCCTGTCCAGCGTGCCATTCTCGGCCAGCGCGAGCGCGGTATTCAGCGCGGTTTGCCCGCCCATGGTCGGGAGCAAGGCATCCGGACGTTCTTTCTCCAGCACCTTGGTCACCATATCTGGCGTGATCGGCTCGATATAGGTGGCGTCCGCCATGTCCGGGTCGGTCATGATGGTGGCAGGGTTCGAGTTAATCAGGATCACGCGATACCCTTCCTCTCGCAGCGCTTTGCACGCCTGCGCGCCGGAATAGTCAAACTCGCACGCCTGCCCTATGATAATGGGGCCGGCGCCAATGATGCAGATGGATTTCAAGTCGGTACGTTTAGGCATTGTTTTTACTCTTGTTGAAAAATTTATTACTTTATGCTACATTGATAATGCGGATGGTTCGCTTCCCAAGACTGGGTTGACCGACATCCGCTTATTTATTTTATACCCTTATAATTCCTTTTCCCTTTGGATCTTTCCTGAATGCCTCTTTTATGAGGCAATTGTCCAGATTTTCAAAGGCCTGTTTAACATTATCTTTTGTATTTTCGACAGGATGTTCGTTCCTGAGCAAACTAAATGCAATAAAATCTGCTAATTGAATAAAGTATGAAGATTTTGAGGTTTTAAAAAGTGGGTCTTCGATAATTCTTTCTAATGTAATGTTCCTTGAAGAAACCCCAAAATGGCGGTGATACCCATCTGAAGGAATGACATTGTGTTTTTTCATGGCCCGTGTCATTGAAACCATCTGATTTTCATTTCCTTCGTCGCAAACTAAAACACCATAGGCATTCTTGGCTTCCAATGTTCTGTTTATTCTGTTTAGCATGTATTCAAATAGTTTCATGTACTTCTTCTTATCATCTGTAATGGCATTCATAACAGAGATATTTGGAAGTGTTTCAACTATCTTAAGAGCTTCGTGAAACAGGCGGGCTCTGTAGTTTTTGTCTCTGTTTTGATGAGGTTGCCCTTGTCCACCGACAAATTCTGTTGCATGTAATTCGCAGTCCGGCGCAATGCCGTGCACAGCGTGAAGGCTTTTGCGCCAGTCAAGAACATGTTGAAAAATCATATTCCATTCAAAGGCAGGAACAAAAATAGCCGAGTAGACGTAGCTTTGCCGGTCATAGGATTCGTCTATGTATACAAGAAACATGTTTGGTTTTGTTTCTTCAGCCATAGAGAGCGTCCCCGCCAATGATGTAGATGGATTTTAAGTCGGTACGTTTAGGCATGGGTTTCTTTCTTATTCTTGGTGGGTTTTATTTTGTTCTTTGAAAGGAGGTGAGCCAGGTGTTGTGAGCGTTATGCTCGGCTGTATGGTCTTTTCTATTTTCATGGTTGTGCGGCGTACAAAAAGAAGCAATACAAAGGCGCCATTCATGAAGACAAGCGAAGCAGGATAAAGCGC
Source organism: Rhodospirillales bacterium (assembly GCA_020638395.1). Lineage (GTDB taxonomy): Bacteria > Pseudomonadota > Alphaproteobacteria > Micavibrionales > Micavibrionaceae > JACKIP01. The sequence goes on along the minus strand of JACKIP010000004.1, from coordinate 79,221 downwards.
GGTCACCCATGTAAAGTTGTCTAAGGCAATTAAGGCCAGCGCAAACTTTATCCCTGACATAGCGTAAGTAAAGGCAGGTTCTTCATTTGGTTTTTTCCAGGATTTTCGAAAGGTTGGCCAAAATGCTAAAGCATCAATAAGTGTCACAATAATCACAGCCCATAGTGCATTTTCAGTAAGTGCCCAAATAGCCAGAGCACTTAATGCAATTAAAAAGGTTACCCAATCGCTGCGCGTGATTTCTTTTTCTCCATAAAAAAAGGCATAGCCGACAATGATAAAGCTAAAGAGGGCTGTGATCCCTGTGACCCATGCGCCCGGGCCTGCACTATCGGAAATTTGTGCAAAGTAGGCGATTCCTGTAAGCGTTCCCCATATAATCCATGTGAAAACGTGAGGTTTTGTTTTGCCTGAAAAAATAGTGCGGAAATACTGTGCGTAACCGATTAACAAAATGATAACGGCGATACTGGCGAGTAATTCGTTTAAAAATTCAGTCATAAATAATAACTCTCCGGGTCCATGTCGCGGATTTCAAGGGTCACGGCGCAATCATCGGGGGCGGTTTGTTTCATCAGGGTGTGCAGGGCACCGCCATATTTCTTTTTCGTTTCAAGATCCCGGCCTGCCAGCAGGAGGAGGGTGGCGTGCATCATCTGCCCCTGTGTACCGTGCTCCCCGACATGGGCGTGCTCGACCGCGATGCCGCGGGTTTTAATGCGGGTTTTGTCGATGCCTTTTTCCGCCAGCATATTGTGCATTTCCCCCAGCAGACGCGACATGCGCGGCTCCAGTGATTTTGAATATTCAACTATGATGTGAGGCATGTTCCTTGTCCTTATTTTGTTCGTTCACGCAAGGGGCGCAAAGAAGGCGCCATGGTCGCGATGAGGGTGTTCTAGGCATCGTCCTTTTCTCTATTTTTATCTGTGAGTAAATGCAAATTATGAATTCGTGTTAGTAGTAAATCATTGTCACTATCAATCTGTTTCTTTATTACTTTTGTATTTTCAAGAGTTTGATGCAGAAAATTTATGATAGTTACAAGCATTAAAATGATTACAAATATAGCCAAGCCTAGGTGGGTATTATCCATGTAAATTTCATAACTAAGATAACCGCCTAGTATGAGAATTGCCAAATAAATAAAAATCATTTTCATAGCGTCCTTTGCGCCTTCATGGCGTGAACTCTTTTTATGTTGTCGTTCACGCAAAGGGCGCAAGGAAGTCGCCATGATCGCAAAGGTATATTATAACTCATTGGCTTCTGCTCCATTCGCAAATCTGTGGAAACCGTTAACAAGTTTATCCGTTCCGAAGTTAATCAACAGTCCTAAAGGATAACAGCTCAGTTTTAAATAGGTTAGTATTTGGGCGCGATGAATATTATTCAAACGCTCCAGTGATTTTATTTCGATGATAACTTTATCCTTTGCAATAAGGTCGGCACGAAAGCCACTATCAAATGACAGTTCTTCATATTTTACAGGAAGAATAATTTCTTTCTGGCAGGTGATTCCTTTCTTTTCCAATTCGTACAGAAGACAATTTTGATAAACGGATTCAAGAAGTCCCGGCCCTAAAGCTCTGTGAATCTTTATCGCGCTATCTAAAATTTCTTCCGATATTTTTTTCATTTCATCGCGTCCTTTGCGTCTTCTTTGCGATCATGGCGTGAACGATCCAGCAGAGATATAAATTTTTGAGTCTCCTCATCATATTCCAGCAAGTCACCGTGGGTCATATCGAACAGCCATGCTTTGACCGTGAGGGTCCCGCGGGTCAGCGCGTCGCGCACAGAGGGGTAAGATTTCAGGTTTTCAATGCTCAGCAGGGCGATCTGCTCTTCGGCATGGCGGTAAAGATCGTCGTGATCTGTGTCGTTATTTGCGTACTCTTTTGCTTTATTCAGGCCTTCGCGGGCGACCTCGACAAAGCTGGAAATTTCTTCGTCTGGAATATTTTCGATCAAAGCTTTGACCGCACCGCAGCCCGTATGTCCCAGAACGATGATTTTTTTGACGTTATTATAATTGATGGCAAATTGCAGGGCCGCCGCCAGAGCCGTGCCTTTTTTATAGGGGCGGACAATGGCGCCCATCGCTTTGTGTGCAAAAAAGGTCCCCGGAGCCGGATTGAAAATCGTACCGGGATTGCCGCGGGAATCGATACAGGAAATAATGAAGTATTCGGGATTTTGCCCCTCTCTGACCAGTTGCGGCATCACGGCATCCTGACCATTATAGGCTTTCTTCCGAAATTCGAGAAATCCCTTAATCAAATTTTTCATGGATTTTCTTTATTCCTCCAGATTCCGGACATAAAAAAACCGGCCTTGTTAAACAGGTGCGCCGGAGACTATCTAGTAAGGGATTCCGGGTCGGATTGCAACGGTTTATTTTCTTGTGCGCTGTGTGGAAAAAACAAATTTCTGCGATGCGTGGCGATTCCGGAGATCATCATCCCCCACAAGCGTTGCCGTCCACGCTCGTGCGGTTCCAGCTCTTCTGCCAGACGGTGGGCGTGGTCAAAGCCGAAACCCGTGAATTCCGGGATCAGTGTCGCGGCAATCTGTTTCGATGTGATTTCCGGATGCACCGATGAAAGTGTTACAAGTCCGGCACCAAAAGTTCCGGAGAGAATGCACGGGGTGTTATCCAGCTGATTGAATGTGGCAAGGGGGGACAGACGGTCTTCTGCCTCCGGGTAAAAACGCGGACCACCCCAGTGCAGGCAATGAGCCTGAAAGGCTCCGTACGTATCATAGCAGGTCACAGACGCAATAGAGGCATCGTGCCATGATCCACTGCCGTCGCTATGGGGATTATCTGTCAGGCGGGCGGGGCCTGCGGACAGGCCGTTAAAGAAGCTCAGGGACGGATTTTTTTCTACGAGGATGTCAGGAGAGGGCTGCCACCGCATTTTCGAACTGGCGTAAAAGGCTCCGGCGCAAATTCCGACAAACGCTCCGCCGTCTTGCACATAGTCTCTCAGAATCTGGAATCCATCCTCGCCAAGGCGGGCGTCGTAATTGGCTTTCCACCCTCCGGGCAGAAAGAATGCGATGGTTTCCTGCGGGGAAATATTCTGACGGGCGCGCAATTCATCGCTTGTGATCGGGCGGATGTGGATAGCCGGAAACGGGGCGTAGGTTCTCGTGAGCGTGTCCAGCAGAGGCGCGGCACATAGGCCGTTCTCTGCCAAAACAAGAATTTCACGGGGATTATCAAAATTATGCATGGTGACCCGCTTCGTATCACGCGGGACGATAATTGTCCAGCTCTGCGAATCCAAGTTAACGAGCTCACCACCCCTCAATTTCGTCATTACACGGCTTTCGAAGAAAGTCCGTGTAATCCATATTTATTTTTAACGCGAAGTTACGAAGATACGAAGTTTTTTTTCGAGCACTTCGTAACTTCGTTCTTATATCACGCTCTCGTGGATCACACGCACAAGGCGTGTGATGACGAAGAAAAAAGGTAAAAAAACTTTGTCTTCCTTTGCGGTTCAAAATTTATTGTTTTATCGTTCACGCGATAGCCGCACAGGAGGCGCAAAGGCGTCCTAAAATTAAGGTCAAGCGCTATAAGACAATGAGATAGAAGATTCTTCGCTGCGCTCAGAATGACGAGGGAGGAAGATTACTCTATATCCTCTGCGCCCTCTGCGTCTCTGCGGTAAAAGAACAACGGGGGCGTTTTCTTTGTCGTCGTGTAATGGTAAATTGAGGGAATAAGAGAACTTACCTGTTTATCCCGATAAATGTTTTTGCTACATGTTTCTCTGTAACATAAAAAGGCAAAGAGGGTTTAAAATGAAATTCTGGCAGGTTGATGCATTCACCAAAGAACCTTTTAAAGGAAACCCGGCGGCGGTTTTTGTACTGGAAGACGCGTTGACGGATTCGCTGATGCAGAATATTGCCATTGAAATGAATCTGTCAGAAACAGCATTCATTCTATTAAGAAAAGGTCAAACTCCTCTCTTGCGCTGGTTTACGCCTACATTTGAAATTGATTTATGTGGTCACGCAACTTTGGCGTCTGCCCATACTTATTTAAGTGAGGTTTTTCCAGGAACAGATCGTGTGACTTTTTCTACCAGATGGGTCGGAGACCTCACTGTTGAACGGATTGGAGACGCCTACAGGATGGATTTTCCGGTGCGGGAGGGCAAAAAACTGGGCATTGAAGAGGTGCCTGATTTTGTATTGGAAGGACTGTCTGAAGACCGTCCCGTGGAGGCCTATAAGGCACGTGATCTTATGTTAGTTTATGAGGATGTTGACGCCGTTCGTAAGATGCAACCTGATTTTAATAAACTGGCGGCTTACAAAGACTTCATTATCGTGACGGCCTCCAATGGAGATAAGTATGATTTTATTTCCCGCTTTTTCTGCGCAGACGACGGTATTGCTGAAGATCCTGTCACGGGATCTGCGCATTGTACCTTGGCTCCGTACTGGGCCGGACGACTGGGAAAGAAAGCTATGACGGCGTATCAGGCATCTCAGCGTGGAGGCATCTTGAAGCTGGATCTGAAAGACGATCGCCTTTTCATCACCGGTGATGCTGTGACGGTTTTTTCCGGAGAAATGTCCACGCACGTTTACGGCTAAAAACTCTCAAAAAGAGGGCTGTCTCCGGATTCTGATGGCTCCGGGGGTTGCAGCAAATTCTGCGCACGGTCTTTTTCTTTGCGGATTTTGCGCCAGTTCGCCACATTGTCATTATGCTCTTTGAGTGTTTTTGCAAAGAGGTGTCCGCCGGTTCCGTCCGCAACAAAGAACAGATCTCCCGTTTCCTCCGGCTGAACGGCGGCAAAGAGAGAGTCCTTGCCGGGGTTTGCAATCGGCGTGGGGGGGAGGCCGGTATATTTGTAGGTGTTATAGGGAGAGTCGATCTCCAGATCTTTTTTGAGCAAGCGGCGGCCCAGCGGACCTTTGCCGCTCTTATCCGGCTTGCCATTAGTCAGGGCGTAAATGACCGTGGGGTCGGTTTGCAGCGGCATTCCCTTGCGCAGGCGGTTAATAAACACCCCGGCGATGCGGGTGCGTTCCTCTGGTTTTCCGGTTTCTTTTTCAATGATCGAGGCCAGAATCAAGGCCTCTTCCTTGCTGTTCAGCGGAAGGTTCTCTGCGCGGTGGTCCCAGGCCTCCTGCAAAGTTTTTTGCAGGTTGCTCTGCATCAGATCAATTTTGAGTTGCCGAAGGTCGCCGCGTTGATAGCTGTAGGTTTCGGGCAGCAGGCTTCCTTCGGGCGGGAGTGTGGTAATTTCCCCCTCCAGAAACGGAGTTTCTTGCAAAATCTGGACGATTTCATAGCTGGTCAGGCCTTCGGGGATGGTAAAACTGCGGGAAATGCTTTTTCCTTCTTCCAGTTTTTCAATGACCGCGATCAGGGGAATATTTTTTTCAAAGCTGTATTCTCCGGCTTTTAAAGGAGAGTGGCCGAAAATTTTCAAAGCGGTTTTAAAAAGAAACGGGGAGGCGATGACCGAGTCGGTTTTTAATTGTTCGGCAATGGCAGCGGCGCTGAGGCCGTTTTCAATGACTATGGTGGTGTCGGCCTCCAGAGGTCCCGGCGCAGAAAAGGATTTTAATCCTATTACAGCAACGACGCCCAAAACGCCGGATAAAACGATCACAAGGGTAAAAATAGTTGTCAGGACTCTCATAACATCAGTCTATGAGATTTTTGCGTGAACGGCAATTCCGCTGATTTAGACTTTCCTAAAAATAACACTCGCATTCGTCCCGCCGAACCCAAAGGAATTCGACAGCGCGATATTGACCTCTTTTTCCTGGGCAACTTTGGGCACCAGATTGATTCCCTGACAATTTTCCGAAGGATTTTCAAGGTTGAGGGTCGGAGGCAATATGCCGGTTTCCATGGCTTTGAGCGAGTAAATTGCTTCGACGGCCCCGGCGGCCCCTAACAGGTGCCCAATCGCGGATTTGGTTGACGACATGGCCAGTGTATCCAACGCATTGGCAAACATGCGCTTGACCGCACCGAATTCGATTCCATCTCCAACCGGAGTGGACGTACCGTGCGCGTTGATGTAATCGACCTGATCCGGGTTGATCTGCGCCCGTTTCAGAGCAGCCTGCATCGCGCGGTAGCCGCCATTTCCGTCTTCCGCCGGCGAGGTGATGTGGTGCGCATCGCCGGACAGGCCATAGCCGATAACTTCGCCGTAAATCTTTGCGCCGCGCTTTTTCGCATGCTCGTATTCTTCAAGTACAACAATGCCAGCCCCTTCGCCCATAACGAATCCGTCCCGGTCTTTATCCCACGGGCGGGAGCCTTCGGTCGGGCGGTCGTTATATCCGGTTGATAACGCACGGGCCGCGGCAAATCCAGCCATCCCGATCCGGCAAACGGCGCTTTCCGCCCCTCCGGCAATCATTACATCGGCGTCGTCCAATGCAATGAGACGAGCCGCATCGCCAATCGCGTGGGTTCCCGTGGCGCAGGCTGTCACAACGGAATGATTCGGACCTTTGTAACCGTATTTGATGGAGACATGTCCGCTAATCAGGTTAATCAGGCAGGCCGGCACAAAAAACGGGGATACACGACGCGGGCCACGCTCAGCCATCAGCAAAGATGTTTTGTAAATCTCGTCCAGCCCGCCAATTCCGGAACCAATCAAAACCCCGGTCCGGCATTGCTCTTCATCATTTTTCGGCTGCCAGCCGGAATCCTTAATCGCTTCCTGTGCGGCCGTCAGTCCATAGGTAATGAAAACATCGACCTTGCGCTGCTCTTTCGGTTCCACGAACAGATCGGGATTATATTCACCGGGGGCGGGCGATGCACTCTCTGTGCGCGGAATAACTCCCGCAATCTGGCAGGTGATATCGGACACATCGAAATGCCCGATCCTTTTCAGCCCGCTTTTTCCGGCGGTAATCTGATCCCAGTTCCACTGAACGCCATGGCCCAGTGGAGATAGTATACCTAGTCCTGTGACAACAACGCGACGCATGATAATGATGATATAGGATTAAAAAAGGAGCAGGGGAGGAGTCCCCTGCCTGTCATTACATATTACTCGGCAGCGTTTTCTTTAATGAAAGAAATAGCATCACCAACAGTTTGAATCTTTTCGGCGGCATCATCCGGAATTTCAATATTGAATTCTTCTTCAAATGCCATAACCAGCTCAACGATATCCAGAGAATCTGCGCCCAGATCATCAATAAAGCTTGCATCTTCGGTTACTTTTGCTTCATCGGCCCCCAGGTGGTCAACCGCGATCTGTTTTACGCGTTCAGCAATATCACTCATAGTTCTTTCCTTATGTTATTATATTCGTGAATCAACTCCGTACTGTAACGAAGTGAGGGGACATTATCTAGCCTCTTTTTGAATTGCAAGAAAATTATGCAGAATTATCCACAGATCCGTTCTCATCCTTTTTGCGGTTTCAGCGTCGGGAAGCACAGCACATCGCGGATATTGGCAGAATTCGTCAGGATCATCGTCAGACGATCCAGACCCATGCCCCAGCCGCCAGTTGGAGGCATGCCATAGCGCAGGGCGGTGACAAAATCATCATCCAGCATTTGCGCTTCATCGTCTCCGGCCTCTTTCTGGGCGACCTGATCTTCGAATCGTTCCTGCTGGATATCCGGATCGTTTAACTCTGTATAAGCGTTACAGATTTCCCAAGTATTGCAGAAAGTTTCGAAGCGTTCCACCAGTCGCGGATTGGAGCGATGATTTTTCGCCAGAGGAGAGATTTCAAACGGGTGATCCATGATATGGGTGGGCTGGATCAAAGTCGGCTCAACGCACGCGTCAAACATTTCCTCGACAATCTGTCCCCAGTTGAGCTTCGGATCAAGTTTCAGGCCATAATCCTTGGCGGCGGAATGCGCCTCCACTGCGGTTTCGAATTGCAGGAAGTCAATGCCGGTTTTTTCTTTAACCGCATCCACCATGCTGATCCGTTTCCACGGCGTTTTAAAGCAGATCTCATTCTCGCCGACTTTGATCGTGTCGGTGCCATAGAGATGCACCACCAGCCGGGATACCAGATCTTCGGTCATGTCCATCATGTCGTGGTAATCGGCATAGGCTTCATAGGCTTCGATCATCGTATATTCGGGGTTATGTTTGATAGAAATGCCTTCATTGCGGAACTGACGGCCGATTTCAAAAACCTTGTCCGCAATACCCCCGACAATCAGGCGTTTGAGGAACAGCTCCGGGGCAACCCGCAGATAAAAATCGCTGTTCAGGGCATTATGATGTGTTGTAAACGGTTTCGCCGAGGCGCCACCCATAATAGGGTGCAGAATAGGTGTTTCCACTTCCAGACCGCCGCGCTCAATCATATAGTTGCGGATAAACGCAATGATTTTGGAGCGGGCGCGGAGGGTTTCCCGGCTTTCTTCATTCATAATCAGGTCAAGATACCTCTGGCGGTAGCGTTGCTCGATATCTGTCAGGCCATGATGCTTTTCCGGCAAGGGCAGGGTCGATTTTGTGAGGATATTTATTTCTGCGCAGCGGACGGACAACTCGCCGCGTGGCGTGCGGCGCATGGTTCCGGTCGCGTCGATAATATCACCAAGATCCAGATATTTTAACGTCGCCAGTTGTTCTTCTGGCATTGTATCCTTGTGACAGAAAATCTGGATGCGTCCGGATGTGTCCATCAGGTCGATAAACATGCCGTTATTGCGCATGGCCATGACCCGGCCCGCCACAGATACGGTATCCTGAGTTTCGGACCCATCTGCCAGATCCTTATATTTTTCCTGCAATCCGCAGGCCATGGCGGTCCGCTTGAAGGTGTGCGGGTAGGGGGCCAGTCCGGCCTCGACCATTTCTTGTCTTTTGGCCAGTTTGGCAGCGGCGGGATTGGTGATGGTGATTTGTTCTGCTGACATTGATTAAAACCTTTTCATTTGCGCCTTATCATCTATGATAATATAAGCTGATAAATCAAGGGTTTTCTATGAAGATACACAAAGAATCCGGTGTAGTGATCTGGTACATTCTGGCCGGGGTCGCGTTGTTTGCGGCCTTGTCTTTTACCTTTATGCGTTCCGCCAATCAAAGCAGCGGCAGCATGAGCAAGGAGCAGGCCCGTATCGCTTCCAGTGAAATCCTGCGCTATGGGGAAAGTTTGAAACAGGCGGTTCAAAATCTGCGGCTGGTGGCGGGATGTTCAGAGAATGATCTGAGCTTCTACACCTCCGGCTGGGCAACTCCTTCCGATTACGATAACGCCAATAATCTTTTCGCTGGCGGAAATTTCGATTGCTTCGTCTTTCAAAAATTCGGCGGCGGGCAATCCTGGAGCAAGCTGAATAATCTGACGTTAACCGGATTGAGTGAGGGAAGCTACATCACGTCGGCTTTTGCGATCGAGGATATCGGAACAGCGGCCCCGGATTTGCTGCTGATGGTGCGGGCCTCTCCGGAAGTTTGTACAGCGATAAATTCACAAGCCGGAATTGGAGCGAATACGGATGCAAGCGGCGTTGTTTCGACCTATACGGCCCCGTTTATCGGCAGCTATACTCTGGTTGACACGCTGGGAGATGTCGCAGCACATGCGGATCTTGCCGGGAAAACCTACGGATGCTTCACTGATGCCGCCGGAGAGTCTGTGATTTTTACCGTTCTTCTGGATCGATAAAGGGGAAAAATGATTCAGGCGGCCTATCAGTCACAGCTCAAGGCTCAAACGCTTGCTTTTGACCCGGCACAGGCGCGGGCGGTAGATGCTCTGCAAAATCTTTATGATGAAATTCTTTCTCATCCCGCGCCGCTTAAAGGCGTATGGTCTCTCTTTCAAAAACAAAAATACCTGAAAGGGCTTTATCTTTACGGCGGAGTAGGACGGGGAAAGTCCATGTTGATGGATTTATTCTATGGAGAGTTACCAGCAACTCTTCCCAAACGCCGCTGCCATTTTCACGAATTTATGATTGAAACCCATAATTTTTTACATCAGGCGCGGGGGAAAAAACTCGATCATGTTTTGCCTCTTTATGCCGCAGAGGTGGCGCAAAATTGCCGCGTTTTGTGCTTTGACGAATTTCATGTGAGTGATGTTGCCGATGCGATGATTTTGGGGCGGTTGTTCGGGGCGTTATTTCAGGAAGGCGTGGTGGTGGTCACAACCAGCAACCGCCCACCGGAAGAGTTATATAAGGGCGGGTTGCAGCGGGATCGCTTTGAACCATTTGTGGAGTTGTTAAAGCGTCATATGACTATTTTGTTTCTGGATAGCGACACCGACTATCGGCAATCTTTTTCAGAGTCTCTCCTCCATACAAAATATTTTACCCCGTTGGGAGACCCGGCGCATCACTGGTCAAACCGGGTCTTTTTGACCCTGTGTGCCGGGGCGCTGCCGGAGACTTCGGTTTTGCATGTAAAGGGCCGTGATATTCCGGTCGCCGCCGCCACACAAAAAAGTGCCCGCTTTTCTTTCTCCCAGTTATGTGAGCGGCCTCTGGGGGCCGAAGATTATCTGGCAATTGCGCAGGCTTATCCGTCGATCCTTCTGGAGGATGTGCCGAAGCTGGGATATGACCGGCGGAATGAAGCAAAACGGTTCATGACCCTGATTGACGTGCTGTATGACCGGAAAACGGACCTGTATATGACCGCAGATGCTCCACCCGACAAACTCTACCGGGGAAGTCACCACAGTTTTGAATTCGAGCGGACGGTGAGCCGTCTTCTGGAAATGTCGGCCGTTCAGGGCTAAACGATCAATGCTTTAAAAGTCTGCTGAAAAAGTCGAAAAACGACAAAAATGGCATTCTGAGCGCAGCGAAGAATCTTTCTCTATCAATAGGTTAAGATCATTCGCCTATGGCTCAGGATGACGAGTTCTGGCTTTTTCAGCAAACTGTTAAAGATTCTTTGCGGCGCTGAGGACTTCTTCCGCATGACCCGGTACCTTAACCTTGCGCCAGATGTGGGCAATGGTTCCGTCCGGGGCAATTAAAAACGTTGCGCGGTCAATGCCCATATATGCTTTTCCATACATGGATTTTTCGATCCAGGTTCCGTAGGCCTCGCAAAGCGTGCCATCTTCATCGCTGGCCAAAATGAAGTTCAGACCATGTTTTTCTTTGAATTTATCATGTTTGGCGGGGCTGTCTTTGGAGACGCCGATAATGACGGCATCTGTTGCCTGAAAGTCCGGCAGAGCGTCGCGGAAATTACAGGCTTCTGTGGTGCAGCCGGGGGTGTCGTCTTTGGGATAGAAATACAGGATGATTTTTTGTCCTCTCAAATCAGATTGTTTTACACGTCCGCCTCCATCTGTCGGCAGGTCGAAGGGCGGGGCTTTATCGCCAATTTTCAAATCGGACATGATATTTCTCTTTCTGTTTATGCTATAATCAACTATTTAAATTTGGACGATATTTTTTAGAAATCAAGTCATCAGAACTTTTTATGCCGGATACTCAGCCAGACCCCACCGAAACTCCCGTTCCAAAGCGGAGATTACACAAGACCCGGAAAGTCGCCGGGTTCAGCCTGCATGTTTTTCTGGAACTGTTTGTTGTGGTGTTGCTGGTGTCGGTCGGAGCCGCCGCGTTTTTCCTGTACAAATTATCCCGTAACGAGCTGGATATGGCATTCGCCAAACAGCAACTGGAAAAAACGATCAATGCGGAAATTGCGCCCTATCGGATAGAAACAAAATTTCTGGGGGTTGAATGGACGAATATTTTTGACCGTCCGGTCTTCCGGGTTGATGATCTGTATTTGCTCAATCCGCAGGGGGAAAAACTTCTCACCATGGAAGAAATCTCCCTGACCCTGTCCCGCGGGCAGATCTTTTCCGGGAATATCCTGCCCCGTGAAATCAGCGTAAAAGGGCTGGATATGCACTTTGTCCGTAATCTTGACGGATCAGTGCAACTGGGGTTCGTCGCCGGGCCGAGTTATCTGCTTTACCGGGATGAAATGGACGGAGAACGCATTTCTTATGCCTCTCTGGATGAAATTTATCACAAAAATCTGGCGCCTCTCCTTCAGAAAGGGTTTTTCAAAGGGCTGAGGAAGCTGGATGTTCTCCATTCCTCGATCGTATTTGAAGATTTGAAACGGGATCTGGCATTGTCCTTTCCGGATATCAATATGCAGTTGATGCCGACGATGCGCTATGTGCGGCTGGATCTGATTAACAATAATGGCGGAGCCGATTATATCAAGCTGGGCTTGCGCTATGACACGCTTTACAATGAGTTGCAGGCGACGTTTGAGACTAGAAACTTTGACCCGTTTCACTGGGCCAGCTTTTTTGATATCCCGCAGCTCAATGCCAACGCGTCCCATGTTACGGTCGATTCGGAGTTTCAGGCGATATTCGATGATCGCTTTAACATGCGCAGCGCCGAGATGACCTTTGACGCGCTTGATGGTACGTTGTCATTGCCGGGGCTGTATGATGATCCGTTTTCTTTCCAAAATCTGTCTTTCAGCGGATTTTTTAACCCGCAGGCCCTCACATTTGACCTGCGTGACGGGGTTCTGTCTGCGTATAACCAGATCATCCGGCTGGAAGGAGATATCCCTCTGCCCTCCGCAGGGATCGCTCAGTATGAAATTCCCCTGACGCTGAAAGTGGATACGTTTTTACCGCCTCTTGCCAGTGCGGCTTTTCCCGATGCGTTTCAGGAAAAGCCCTTGTATAAATGGCTGACCCAGCGCCTTGAAAAAGGAAAAATCAAAGATCTCTCGACGGATATCGTGCTGGATGTGACCCGCGGAGAGGACGATGCGTGGACGGCAGATATGAAAAGCTTGCTGGGGACCTTTGCGTTTGAGGATTTGTACGTCAATTATAAAGCGCCAATGCGTCCGCTGAGTGGCATTACGGGGCATGCAACCATTGATTCCGGTCCGGATAAAATGAGCGTGAGTGCGGAGTCCGGTCATTTGGGGGATATTGATCTTAGTAACATCTCCATCGGGATTCGGGATGTTTTCGCCGATCGGAAAAGCACCGTTGATCTTGATTTCAATGCCCGCGGAGCGTTCAGGGATTTTCTCGATTATCTGAAACCACCCCCGGTGCATCTGGCGGAAAAAATAGAATTTGACCCGGATTCCGTAGAGGGGCGTGCGGCGCTGCACGTTAAAATGACGATTCCGACCGACGAAGGCGTGCCTTTGGAAAAAATTGGAATGGATATAACCGGAACGCTCGAAGACGCCCTGATTCCCAAGCTGGTCAAAGGACTGGATGTGGCGGGAGATCATGCCGATATTACGATCAGGGACGGCCTGATCCGGGCCTCCGGAACCGGGCGTCTCTCCGGACGTACGACCACCTTTGATTTTCAGCAATATATCAAATCTGCGGGAAAGCCGTTCAAGATGAAAGTTGCGGCGCAACTGACCTCGGATGTTAATCTGCAGCGGCATTTCGGGGTGGATGTTGAAGACTATATCAGCGGATCACCGCGTATTGATCTCGATTATACCAGCTTCCCGGACGAAACCGCGGACATTCAGGTCCGTGGAGATCTGACCTCTGCCGGAGTTCATATCACCCCTCTGGGATATATGAAACCTCCTGGACAGGCGGCCTCAGTCTCTTTAGGGGCGAAGCTAAAGGAGGGCGACATCCTGTCGGTGGACCAGTTGACGCTCACGGGGCCGGATCTTCGTATTCGGGGGGCTCATTTGGACTTTCAAAATAATTCTTTGAAAAAAGCGGTCTTTCCGGATAACCGGATTGGGGAGAGTAGTCTCGGAATGACGCTGAGTTATACCGCGCCGCGTGCGGTGACTCTGGACCTGAGTGGAGAAGTTTTGGATGCCCGCGCTCTTTTGAAACAAGACAAAAAAGCGGAGTATGATGGCCCGGCACTTAGCGCCAAAGTGAATGTCCAGAAATTGATAACCCACGGAGAGTATAGCATCGCTCCGTCGCAGGCCTATATGGAGATGCTGCAGAACGGCGATATCACGCAGTTTGAAATGGATGGGCGGACCGGGGAGGGCGAGGTTTACATTCGCTATAAACCCGGACCGGATGGCAGCCCCAGCCTGCGGGCTGAAATGAGTGATGCCGGGGCGGCATTGAAAGCTCTGGGCCTGTATGAAAATGTGCAGGGCGGACATCTGACCGTGACCGGCACGTCGGCGGATCGTGTCTGGCGGGGAAATATGACGGGAAATTTCCTGATGAAAAACTTTTCTGTCCGTAAGGCGCCGGCTTTGGCCAAGCTTATCAGTGCGATGAGTCTGCCGGGATTGGGGCGTCTGCTGGGAGATCAGGGACTGGTTTTCAAAAAACTGACCGCGGATTTTACCTGGAATGCCCGACCCGGCGGGGCGATGATACAGGTGAAAGACGGGCGCACCTCTGGCTCCGAGCTGGGACTGACATTCGAAGGCAGCATCGACCGGGCCAGTAATACTCTGAATCTGGAGGGTACCATCGTGCCGGTCTCGACCCTGAATAACCTGATCGGAGGCATTCCGCTGCTGGGGGCGGTCATTACCGGTGGAACGGGATCTTTAATCGCGGCAACCTACAAGATCAAAGGGCCGTTTGAAGATTCAAAGGTATCCATCAATCCTCTCTCTGCTCTGGCGCCGGGGATTATTCGCAAAATATTATTCGAGGATTGAGTCTTTCAAAAATAAAATCTCCCCGGTATAGTGCCGGAATGAATAAAAAATTCCACGATCAGCTTGTTGAAGAAATCCTCCGTGCACGGGAGCGTATCTATCACGTAAATAAACCAACTCCTCTGGAAGAAGTGTGCCTGCGCGATATTGATGCGCAGGTCTATTTTAAACGGGAAGATCTCTCAACGATTAAGGCGTACAAATGGCGCGGCGCGTATAACTGTATTTCCATGCTCAGCCCGGAGCAGCGAAAAAAGCCGATTATTGCGGCATCCGCCGGGAACCATGCGCAGGGGGTTGCTCTGGCCTGTCGCAAGCTGGGATTGAAAGCAAAAATTTACATGCCGTTATCTACACCACAAATGAAGCAAAATTCGGTTTTGAAGCATGGCGGGGAAAATGTTGAAATTGTGCTGGTTGGAGATTCTTACAGCGACACCGCCGCTGCCGCTATGAAAGAAGTCGATAAAAAAGGCGCGGCTTTTATCCATCCGTTCGATAATCTGTATACCATCGCCGGGCAGGCAACGATTGCCGATGAACTGGTGCTGTCGGGGCAGGGGCCGTTTGATTATTGCTTCATCGCGATCGGTGGTGGCGGGATGGCCGCGGGAATGTCCAAATGGTTGCGCATTCATTATCCGAATATAAAAATATTTGGAGTGGAAGGCGTCGATCAGGCCAGTATGAAAGCCTCTATCGAGGCAGGAAAACCGGTGACGCTGGAGGAAGTTGATACGTTCTGTGACGGAACCGCTGTCAAGACACCGGGGAATTTGACGTTTGAAATTTGCCGGGAAACTCTGGACGGAATTCTGACTGTCACCAATGAGGAAGTCTGCGCCGCCATCGAAACAACCTGGGAAACCGGACGCTTTATTCCGGAACCATCGGGGGCAATGGGGCTGGCGGGGTTGATGAAATATGCGCAGGAAAATCCCAAAGAGATTAAAGGTAAAAAACTGGTCACGCCGATTTGCGGTGCGAATATGGATTTCTCCCGGTTGCGGCAAATTTCGGCAAATTCGGCAGTCGGGGCCCATCGTCTGCGCTTTCTGCGTTTTACCTTGCAGGAAAAATCCGGAAGTCTGCTGGATATTTTGAATAAGTGTTTTCAGGATGTGTCGATCTCGGCCTTCCAGTATGGCAAAATCTCGGAAGATATGGCGTTCCCCGTGATCGGGTTGCAAGCCGCTGCGGATCGCTGGGACTCGATTTTGCAGGATTTGAAAAAGAATAATGTGCATTTCGAAGATGTCACCGGTGCGCCGGACATCACGTACCGCATTATCAACTATAATCCGCAGTTGTTCAAAAACCCGGTCTTTTTGAATGTCAATTTCCCGGAACGCAAAGGGGCACTGCGGGAGCTGCTAAAGCTGACCTCCAAAGTGTCAAACGTGTGTTACTTCAACTATTTTTACACTGGCGAACTGTTCGGGCGGGCATTGATGGGCTTTGAGTTTGAGTCCCCGTCCAATGAAGAGAAATTCTTTGCCGCAATCGAGCAACTGGGAATCGAACACTCCCGCATCGAAGGCGAAGCGCTGAAGCGAATTACCCTGTAACTCCGGGATTATAGGAGGAGGGCGGGCGTCCGTCGAATTTTGTAGGGTAATTTTGGGCTGCAAAGGCGCAGGGCACGCAGAGGTTTTTTACAAAAACTGAAAGAACTTTGTTTTACTTTGTCTTACTTTGCGGTTTAAACCTTTTAAACACGAAGTTACGAAGGAACGAAGTATAGTAATTCCGTTTAAAAATAAGACATCCGTCATTCCCCGGATTTTCGCAGAAAATCCTAGGGGAATCCATAAACACACATAAACATCAATGGATTGCCTTAGAATTTTCTCTGAAAATTCAGGCAATGACGGTGTTATAAGATGTCCTAAAATTAAACCAAAGCACTATATTCTTTGCTCTCAGAATGGCGGAAGAGGAAGAAAAATCCCATATCCTCTGCGTTCCCTGCGCAGGCAGGAATCCAGCAAATATCGGAAAGTCTGGATTCCCGTTTTCACCAGAGTGACAACCGGACGGTCTGCCTTCAGGCGATTTTGCCGTGGCACTGTTTGAATTTCTTGCCGGAACCGCAGGGGCACAGGGCATTGCGCGGAACTTTGCCCCAGGTGTCCAGATCATTCTCATTAAACGGTACGTTGGAGCGAATAGGTGTGACAACGGCAGAAGTCCGCCCGCTCATCCGGCGCTGATGACGGTTTAACCCATCTGTATCGCCGTCATTCATATCGGCGCGACCGGTTCCCATCAAAGCCGGGTCGGTTCTGGTTTCAACGGTAGGCACGCTGCGGCGGTTTGTCAGGAAACCCGGCAGGCCGGTTTCGGTATTGAGTTCAACCAGACTCAGTGTTTTAGTCACATTTTCACGGAATCCATCCTGCATAGATTCGAACAGGGAGAACGCTTCTGTCTTAAATTCATTCAGTGGATCGCGCTGACCATACGCCCGCAGGTTAATACCCTGCCGCAAATGGTCAAGAGCCAGCAGGTGTTCTTTCCATTGCGTATCCAGAATTTGCAGGACTACAGCTTTTTCCATGCGGCGGAAATAATCCGGGCCGATATTGGCGACTTTTTCGGCCATTTTCCGGTCAGACTCATTGACCAGCCGGTCTTCTATTTCCTGATCGGCGATGCCTTCTTCTTTGGCCCACTCGGCAATCGGGACATCCAGTCCCAGTGTTTCCTTTGCCTCAAAGGTCAGGCGGTCGATATTCCATTGATCCACATAGCTTCCAAGCGGGATGCATTCGGCCACCAGAATACTGATATAATCATGGCGCAGCTCCTCGACGAGATCCTCAACCTGATCGGAGTTCATAACGTCGCGGCGGTGATCGTAAATGACTTTCCGCTGCGCATTCATCACATCGTCGAATTTCAGGATATTTTTCCGGATTTCGAAGTTTTGCGCTTCGACCCGCGCCTGTGCCCGTTCCAGAGCTTTTGAAATCCAGGGGTGAGTCAGGGCTTCGCCGTCTTTCAGGCCGATATTTTTGTTGGAGAGTAGCATTTCCATCTTGTCAGAGCCGAAAATGCGCATCAGATCATCGTCGAGAGACAGGAAGAATGCCGAGCCGCCGGGGTCGCCCTGCCGTCCGGTTCTGCCGCGCAGCTGGTTGTCGATCCGGCGGGATTCATGCCGTTCTGTGCCAATGATGAACAGCCCGCCCGCGGCTTTCACGATCTCTCTTTCCGCGCGCACTTCTTCGGTTATTTTCTGGATTTGTTTTTCTTGACGCTCCTCCGGCCAGGTCGGATCTATTTCCGTGGCAATGCGCATGTCCGCATCCCCACCCATCTTGATGTCTGTTCCGCGTCCGGCCATGTTGGTCGCAATGGTGACCGCGCCAGCCCGCCCGGCCTGTGCGACAATCGCCGCTTCCTGCGCGTGATAGCGGGCATTCAGGACATTATGCTTGATTTTGGCTTTTTTGAAAGCTTCGGAGAGAAGCTCTGATTTCTCAATAGATACGGTCCCGACCAGAACCGGTTGCTGGCGTTCCTGACAGTCCTGTACCAGCTCGACAATCGCCGCGACTTTTTCCTGAAAAGTTTTATAGATTTTATCTTCGTGATCGATTCTTTGGACCGGCAAATTGGTGGGAATCGCGACGACATCCAGATTATAAATCTCATGGAATTCCGCCGCTTCGGTCAGAGCCGTTCCGGTCATACCCGCCAGCTTCGGATAAAGACGGAAGTAATTCTGGAAGGTGATGGAGGCCAGAGTCTGGTTCTCGTTCTGAACCGGGACTCCTTCTTTGGCTTCAATGGCCTGATGCAGACCATCCGACAGACGCCGCCCCTCCATCATACGTCCCGTAAATTCATCAATCAGCATAACTTTGCCGTTCTGAACAATATAGTCTTTGTCCTTGTGGAACAGCACATGCGCTTTCAGAGCGTTGTTCAGATGGTGAACCGTGCCGATATTGTGAAGATCGTACAGGTTTCCGTCCTCCAGCAGATTATGCCGGCGCAGCAGATCTTCAATCAGCTCCTGCCCGTCTTCATTCAGGGTGACGGTCCGCATTTTTTCGTCAAGATCATAATAGCGCGGGCCGATTTCCGGGATAACTTTATCGACCCGACCGTACAGCTCAGTGGAGCTTTCAGCCGGACCGGAAATAATCAGAGGTGTTCTGGCCTCGTCCACCAGAATCGAATCGACTTCGTCAACAATGGCGTAGTTAAAGGGGCGCTGGCTCATATCCTCCAGCGAGAACTTCATATTATCGCGCAGGTAATCAAAGCCGAATTCATTATTCGTTCCGTAGGTTACGTCGGCAGCATAGGCCGCACGGCGCTGCTGATCGTTCAGATCGTGAATAATACAGCCGGTGCTCAGCCCCAGAAAATTATGGACACGCCCCATCCATTCCGCATCACGGCGGGCAAGGTAATCATTGACAGTGACCACATGAACGCCTTTTCCGGAAACGGCATTCAGATAGGAGGGCAGAGTCGCCACCAGGGTTTTTCCTTCACCGGTGCGCATTTCGGCGATCTTGCCATCATTCAGAACCATTCCCCCAATCAGCTGGACGTCGTAATGGCGTTGTCCCAGAACTCTTTTTGCGGCTTCCCGGACTGTGGCAAATGCTTCCGGCAGAATATCATCCAGATCTGCTCCATTTGCCAGCTTTTGGCGGAATTCCAGCGTTTTTGCCTGTAGCGCAGAGTCGCCCAGCTTCTCGAATGCCGCTTCAAGATCGTTGATTGGCTGAATTTTTTGCTGGTATTTTTTGAGCTGCCGGTCATTGCTGGAGCCAAAAAGTTTCGTTGCGAGGCTGAGAATCATGCTGTCTTTTTTCTTTATGCTTTTAATAAACCACAACAGATATAAGCCATGTAATGAACAGCGTCAATTTGCCTCTTGCATAAAAAGGGGCACAGGCGTAAAAAATAATGATCTTTTCCATCCCAACAATAATTTAAGGACATAGGATATCTCATGAGCGATTCAAAAAAACAGGACCAGCCTTCGTCGGAAAAACTGGCGGAAAAACCGGTAAAAGCTGGCGGAAATATGGTTTACATGACGGTCGGCATTCTGATTGTTGCTGCCGTTGTTGCATTGGCGTTTGTTTCCAACACTGTGATTACCAAGAAGGAAAATGACGGCGACAAACAGGAGCTGATCGGGGAAGAATTCGCCCAGACTCAGACGGCATCGGGCACGGAAGCTCCGGCAGATGTGGAAGAGATCTCGGAGACAGAAACGATTGTTGCGGAGCCGGAAGATACGCCGAAAGAGATGCCTGCTGCTGAACCGGAAATGAAAGAAGGAAACCCGGTTGTGGCGACCTTGGGAGCTGAAAAAATCACACGGGATGACGTGGCAAAATTTATCGCGCAGCTTCCGGTGCAAATGCGCCAGCAACCATTTGAAGTTCTGTTCCCCATCGCTTTGGAGCAGACAATTAACGCAAAAATTCTGGAGCGCGAAGCAGATAGAAGCGGGATCGCAAAAGAGCCTCAGGTCGAAGAGATGGTTGCCGATGCAGCTAAAAACATTGTGCGCACGGCCTATGTGCAAAAGTTGATTGATGATGGCGTGACAGAAGATGCCATCAAAGCAGAGTATGACAAATACGTTGCCAACTTTAAGGGAGAAGAAGAAACCCACGCCCGCCATATTCTGGTTGCAACCGAAGACGAAGCGAAGGAAATTATCCAGAAGCTTGCAGACGGGGCTGCTTTTGAAGCATTGGCAAAAGAATATTCCACCGGCCCAAGCGGACCGAATGGCGGAGATCTTGGCTATTTTGCAAAAGAGCAAATGGTTCCGGAATTTTCCGAGGCGGCGTTTGCGCTCAAAATCGGTGATTACACCAAGGAGCCGGTTAAAACGCAGTTTGGCTATCACGTTATCAAGGCGGAAGATCGCCGGGAAAGTAAGCCCGCCACGCTCGAAGAAGCCCGCCCCTATATCGAGGCAGAGCTGAAACGGAACTATCTGGATGACAAGCTGCAAAGCTGGCGGCAAACTCTGGATATCAAAACGTTTGATATCAATGGAGAGCCTCTGAAACAGGAGACAACTTCTCCGGCTGCGGCTGCTGCCGGACATCAGGGATAAGCCCGGATGTCGTCCTGCGAGCAAGCCTTGCTGAACCCTGTTCCCGAAGCACCCGTCATTGAACGGGTGCTTTTGGTTGTGGCCGCCGCTCTGATTGATGTGGATGGTCGTGTTTTGTGCGCTCAGAGACCAGCGGGGAAATGGATGGCCGGACAGTGGGAATTTCCCGGTGGCAAACTGGAGGAGGGCGAAACTCCGGAATATGCGCTGGTGCGTGAATTACGCGAAGAACTGGGAATTGAAACCCGCCCGACCTGTTTTACGCCCATCGGATTTGCGTCCCATACCTATGAAGATAAAAAACTGCACCTTTTAATGCCGCTTTATGCCTGCCGGTTCTGGCAGGGAACGCCCGTCCCGTGCGAACAGCAAAACCTGAAATGGCTGCGCCCGCAGGAAATGTACCAAAAGCCGTTCGTTCCGGCGGATCAACCGCTCTTTCCGGTTCTTGAAGCCTACCTTGGATAGGGGGCAGAGGTACACAGAGAATGCTTTGCGCCTTTATGGTGTTCATCGCGTGAACAATGAAACGATAAATTTTGAACCGCAAAGTAAGACAAAGTAAAACAAAGTTCTTTCGGTTTTTGTAAAAACCTCCGTGCCCTCCGTGCCTCTGTGGTTAAAAAATACAGTTATTCGCATTAAAAATATGACATTTGTCATTCCCCGGATTTTCGCAGGAAATCCTAGGGAAATCCACAAATATCAATGGATTGCCTTAGAATTGCCTTCGACAATTCAGGCAATGACGGTTTAAAAAAGTGTCCTAAAATTGAACCAAAGCACTATAAATATAGATTACACGCATTTTTTCTTCGTCCTTACGGACAGAAAAAAGTGTGCAATGACGAAATTGAGGAGTGGTACGCAAGTTTCTTTGACGTTTTGTGCTTTTCTTGTATTTTAGGAGGAATGCCTTTTTCTTCTTCCGCGTTTCGTGCATTTTATGCCACCCGAATCGGCCGTCTGGCGGCGCGGTTTATTTTCATGCGTTTGCGGGATATCTGGTCGGATGTCCGCCATCACAGCCTGCTGGCGATGGGCTACCCGCAGCCCTATCTGAGCGAGTATTGCAGGCAATCTGAACGAACGGTGATCCTCAGTCCACCCTCACAGGATGCCGTTGCCTGGCCGGATGAGGGGAAAAATTTACTGGGGATCTCAAAACCGACCCTGTTGCCGTTTTCTTATGAAACCTTTGACCGGATTCTGATTGTTCACGCTTTGGAATTTACCGATAACCTGCCGGAATGCCTGCAGGAATGCTGGCGGGTGTTAAAACCCAACGGGCGGATGATGATTATCGTCCCCAACCGTATGAGCATCTGGGCCCGGACAGAAAAATGTCCGTTTGCCTATGGCGCTCCGTTTTCTTTCGCCCAGATTCGGGATTTCCTAGTGGAGCATAATTTTTGTGTAGAGCGGCACCGCAAAGCTTTATTCCTGCCGCCCTTTGAAACCAAGCTGATGTTATCGCTCAGCCCGTTTCTTGAAAAAATCGGATATATGTTTTTCAAAACATTTGGCGGAGTGCACATCATTGAAGTGAGTAAAAAGGTTTTTGCGCCGATTAAACCGGATCGGGGCAGTGCGATTGAAGCTGCCGCCCGTATTCTTATCCCGCAAAAGCCGGTTCCCAACAATTTTGGAGGGGATGAGTGGAAAGATTAAGAGTTTTTTATCCTGTAAAGTGATATTCTTTGGCAGGGGAACAGGGTTCAAAGGATCACACAGAGAGATGTTTGAAAAAATTACCATCGTTGGCTTCGGCCTGATCGGGTCATCTCTGGCTCAGGCCATGCGCCGCGCCGGGGTTGTGCAAAAAATTGTGGCGGCAGATCTGTCCGCGGAGGTTTGCAAAACAGTGCTGGAGCATCATCTTGCAGATGAGGCCACAACCGATCTGTGTGCCGCGGCCCGAGACGCCGATATTGTCATTCTTTGCGTGCCGGTGGGGGCGATGGGAGCAGTTGTTGCGAAAATTGCGCCCTGTCTGAAGGACGGAGCCATTATCAGCGATAGCGGATCTGTGAAGGAAGGGGTTGTGCGCGACGTGTTGCCGCATCTACCGCCGCATGCTCAGTTCGTTCCGGCGCACCCGATTGCCGGGACCGAACATTCCGGACCTCTGGCTGGATTCCCGGATTTGTTCATAAACCGGTGGGTTATTCTGACTCCACTGCCGGACACCTCCTTGCGGGCGGTGGAGAAAATAACAGCCCTGTGGGAGGCGGTGGGTGCAAATATCGAAATCATGTCCCCGGCGCACCATGATCTGGTGCTGGGAATTACGTCACACCTGCCGCACCTGATTGCCTTTACCATTGTGGGGACGGCGACCAATCTTGAAACGGATCTGAAATCGGAAGTCATTAAATTTTCAGCCTCTGGATTTCGTGATTTTACGCGAATCGCCGCGTCTAACCCGACGATGTGGCGGGATGTGTTTCTCCAGAATAAAGCCGCAACCCTTGAAGTTCTCCAGCGCTTTACCGAGGATCTGACGGCCTTGCAGCGCGCCATCCGCTATGAGGATGGAGAGTTTCTCTACCAGACCTTTGAGCGGACACGCGCCATCCGCCGGGCGATTATTGAGGCGGGGCAGGCGGAATATCCGGTCGCTCCCGTCCCAAAAACGGAGTCCCCGGCCAAAGAATAGCCGGAAGGCTCCCCAGTCGCAGTATCTTTAGATATAAGGCCTGATCCTGTATTCGAAACGGGAGCACGACCGCGCCGTTTTCCTTATTCAGCGCGTTCAACGTGGTCAGGATCAGCAGCTTGTTTTTATCCGGTAAGCCCATATGATCTGCGAGAACACTGACAAAGAAATTGTGATTGGTCAGGCCCAGCATCGCGGTGCCCTCCGGTTGCAGATCCGGGGTTAATGTCAGTGAAATTTCCGCATAAAGCGAGGCATCCGGCCATCGTAGCGTCAGAGACGGGACTTCCAGCCGGGCATCACCTTCTGTCTGCCAGATTTTTAGCCGGGCATAGCTGGCGTCCGGGGGAAGGTTCTTGGGAATGATGAAGGTCAGGACGGCATAATCCAACGCCCGAAAATAATCCGGCAGATCCTTTAAATCTGCCACCAGCCCTTGCGGGGCTGTGACCGTGACCGGTTGTCCCTGAAAGGGCAGGCCGGAGATATCAAGGCGCGGGAGCGTAACGGAACCGTCTGGAGCCTCGATCCTACCGCTATAGGTGAGCTGAAATACGCCCGGAAATCCGTGCGCCGGGCTGAGGAGGCCGTCAAAATGAAGGCCCTTGGCGCTTTGTTCCTGTAGAAACCGGGCGGCCTCTCGGTCAATCAGCCCCGCGATATAGTACCATCCCATTGTATAGGCGCTGCCGAGAATAATCAGTAAGAGCGCAAGCCCGCCCCAGAATTTTTGTGTCATGGCGAATCATAACAGATTCTGGCTGTGGGACTCAATTGTCTCTTCAAGAGTTTTCAGAACCTCCTGTGGCGGTTGTCCGGGCTCAATCGCCGGGAGAAACTCAAAAATAACGATTCCGGGATATTTGAGCCAACTATGACGCGGCCAGAATTTTCCCGTATTCAGAGCCAGCGGAATAATAGGCAGGTGCGTGGCGTCCTGCATGCGGGCAATCCCGATTTTATAGGGCCTCTCCTGTGGGGTTTGGGAGAGAGGCACCCGGGTGCCTTGCGGAAAAATAATAATCGGGCGCTTTTGGGTCATGACCCGTTTTGCACCGTCTATGATCTGTTTTGAGGCTTCCCGCGCTTTTTTCCGGTTGATCGCAATCGGTTCCGTGCGCGCCAGAAACCAGCCCCAGATAGGAATATTCAGGAGCTCTTTTTTCAGGATGATCGCCGGGTCATCAAAGATAAAATGCAGCTTTAACGTTTCGTAGGTTGACTGATGCTTGGCGGCGACCAGAAAACTTTGACCTTTTGGCAGGTGCTCCAGCCCTCTGACCTCGTAATCCAGATGCAGGATATGACGCTCGAAAAAATAAACGACCCGCAGATAGAAGCGGGCAACGCCTAAAACGCCCGATTTTGGCAGTAAGAGAGCCGGCAGGCAGGCAAAGCACATCACTGTGGTGACGCCAAAAAAGCAAAGATTAAAAAGGCTTGCGCGTAAAAAAATCATAAATCACCCAGAGACAGCACATTCCGGATATAGGTCAGAATGGTTTTGTGATACTCGCCAACCATCAGTTTTGTAAACTCGAACTTGCGCCGGGTCTCCGGCTCGGAGAAAACCGGGTGCGGGTAAACCGTAACCTCCGGGGCGGCGAAATGGAATTCCACACGCGCCCGCGGCATGTGGTAATCCGACGTGACCAGAAAAATCGAGGAAATATGATGTTTTTTGAACCACTCCGCGCTTTCCTGCGCATTTCCCCAGGTATTGGCGGCTTCATATCCCATGTCGATGCAGCAGTCCGGCAGGGGCGCGCCGTCCCATTTTCCGGTTAAATCCTGCAGGGCAACGCTCCGGTTGACTCCGGAGATATAAAGGCGCGGTGCGCGATGTGTGCTGAACAGGTAAAATCCTTCTTCAATCCGCCCCCGGTCGCCGGTCAGAACGACGATGGCATCAGCCTGCGCCTGTGTGGCGGTGGCCTGCTCTGCCGGCATTGCCACCGTTGCAAACCACAAAAACCCCGCGCACCATAAGATCAAGGACGTCATTATCAGAAAGAGTGTCAGCTTTAAAACTTGTTTCATACCAAGGCTATCTTTTACAGCATTCTATGCAGGGTGCGCAAGACTGTGAACCGGGTGGTCAGCCCGCACAGTAAAATTGTCAGAAAGGGAATGAGCGATAGCTTCAGCCAGAATAACGCATTCATCTCGAAAACCGGCAGCAGAAGGTCGCTCTGTCCGTGAAGATAAAGCCTTAATCCATATAGAAAAATAGCGGCGGCACTCAATCCGGCGGCGGCTCCCTGCAGTGCCATAATGATCGCATGGCGCTGGAACTGGCGGGTAATATAGGAATCTTCCGCGCCGATCAGATGCAGCAGCTCGATATTGTCTTTATGCTCTGCCATACGGGATTGCATCGCCCCTGCCAGAGCGACCACCCCGGCGGAACAAATCACAACCGTGAACAGAAAGGCGGTTAAATGCAGGGTTCCGGTGAGCTTTAAAAGCTGCCGCAACCATTCTTCATGCGTATCCAGACGAGCCTCCGGCATGATCCGGGTGATCTGCGTCTGCAGTTCTGTGGCAAGGGACGGAGGCGCGGAGTCGGTGGTCAGGGAAATGAGCAATGGAAAGGGCAGATCGAGAGCATCCCCGGTCGCATTTTGAACCTGGAACCACGGCTCCAGCAGTTTGATAATCTCTTCCTGCGGCAGAATTTTAACGTCACGGAGCGGCTTAAATGATTTCAGACTTTCCGTGATTTTTTCGGCTTTTTGCTCCAGTTTGTCGCGGGGGATCAGATTTCCTTTTGAATCAACCGCCGGCAATTCAATGGTCCAGTGCCCCTCCAGACCGGTTTGCCACTGACGGGAAAACTGGCTCAGGATAATGGCGGCACTGACGGATAAAAATGCCAGAAAAACCATCAGGCCAATCAGGCTGATTAAAAACAGGTGACCGCTTCCCTTATCCAGCGGGATATCATAGGTATGCGTGTCTGAAACACCCAGCGTCCGGCTTCTTTTCAGCAGAAAGAAAAGTTTTCTCATCAAAAAACTCCGTCCAGAAACTTTTTAAGCGGCCCGGTCCTGGAGGGCGCAATATGAAGCTCGCCCTGATCCAGAACCAGAGTAGGGTGCCGGAATTTTTCCATTAACAGTTCATTATGGGTGGCGATCACGATCGTGGTGCCGCCCTTATTCAGTTGCTCGAACATTCCCAACAGTTTAAAGCCGATCTCATCGTCCAGATTTCCGGTTGGTTCGTCCGCCAGAAGCAGGCGCGGCTTGGTAATCACGGCACGGGCGATAGCGATTCGTTGTTGCTGCCCGCCAGAAAGAGTATTGGGAAGGCGTTTCATCTGATCTCCCAGACCAACCCAGTCCAGAAGCTCCTCGACATTTTTCCGGATCAGTTTTTCTTTGAGGCCGGAAATACGCAGAGGTAGGGCCACATTATCAAAGGTGGACAGATGCTGCAGCAGGCGGAAATCCTGAAACACCACGCCGATTTTCTGGCGGATGTGCGACATGGCATGACGGTCCAGATCATTGACATTCTGACCGAACATGGAAATCTGCCCGCGGGTGGGGCGAATTCCCAGATAAAGCAGGCGCATCAGGGAGGTTTTTCCCGCGCCGCTGGGGCCGGACAAAAAATGAAAGGAGCCAGGCTCCAGCGTAAAATGCACATCATTCAGGACTTCCGGCCCGACGCCATATCTCAGCCCGATATTTTCGAATTTAATCACGCGTTTTCTCCCGTGACCTGCGTTGTTCATCGAGCATAAACTGAATCGCTTCCGCCTGCATCACCGGGTTTTCGATTAACACCGCCATATCGAATGATTCCTGATACTTTTGGCGTTCGGCAAAGATGCGCGAGACATTCTTATAGGCTTTGTTGCGGAAAGACGCACTGTCGATCTGGCGAATACTTTCCAGTGCGAGGGAAAATTTCCCTTTTTCTGCCTGTATTTCTGCGGTTTCTCCGTAAGCTTTATGGCGCAGCGCGTCATTTTTCATGTCCGCCGCCGTTGCCATGGCACCGTCATCATCATCGGCAAAGGCCTGCCCCATAGCGATATAGGTCAGCGCAATTCCGTAAGAGGGCGGGTCTGTGATCTTTTCGGCAGCCTGACGCAGATGCGTGAACAATTCTTCCGGAACCTTTCCTGCCATCGCCGCTTCCATCCCGATTCCCCGGATGGTCAGGGCTTTTGTATCTGGATTTTGAATTTTTTCGATCAGGGGCAGGGCTTTCAGCGCCTGCCCATCGGCTGCCAGCGTTTTGGCCAGTTCCCGGTAGGCTTGATCCCGCCAGGATTCTTTTTCAATGCGGCCCGCCAGCGTTTCAAGGTATTCGGTCACACACGCCGAATCTGCAGCCTTACAGGGGGATGTGGCGGAGGAGGGCGGCGCAGGTTGTGCATACACTGTTGCCGGAACGGACATAAAAGGCGGGGTCAGGACCAGCAATAAAGGCAATAAAAGGGATCTTTTCATGGGCGGAATATCTTGGCTCTTTGTAGATTGCGGGTTACATGATAAAACTAAAAGTTAGAAACGACAATTCTTTCCGCAATCTCTTTTTATTTTTGACATGATCGTAACCTGCCCCAGTTGCCTGAGCAAATTCAAACTAAGTGCGGATGCCCTTGGAGAAGAGGGGCGCACGGTCCGCTGCGGGGACTGCCGGCATCAATGGTTCCAGACTCCAGAAGAGGATGATAACGACGCGTTGGAATCTGATCTGGAGGAGGGGCTGGAAGAGGATGGTTTCGCCGTTGATTTGTCAGATTCCCAGGAAGAGGAGGATGAGTCCTCTGACTCTGAGGCATATCCCTCTCTGGAGGAAAGCGAGCGTCCGGCGGCAACGGTCTATGTTTCGGCCACGGCACATCTGAGCGAACAAAAAAGCGCAGAAGATCTGATGGCAGCAAGATGGGGATATCGTGCTGCAGCGGTCGTATTTGTCCTCTTATGTGCCGGGGGTGTGGCTTTTAAATCCTCTATTTCGGAAACATGGCCCTCGACACAGGCCGTCTATGCCTTTTTCGGTTTGGGGGGATCAACCGGTCCGGCAAAAGAAGACATTGCCTTTGAGCGCTTTACCGCCATATCAGATGATGCACATACTTTGCGACTCAAAGGGATGGTTTATAATCTGACGCCTGAAGATATCGTCCTGCCGGCGCTGGTGGTAGAGGTTAAAAATGCGGAAGGCCTCACCGCTAATGATATAGTTGTCCCGTTGGACGAGATGGTGCTTGAAAAGGAAGCTACGCATGAGTTTTCGCAGGAAGTGACAAGCGCGCCGCCTTTGTCTGCACCGGAAGCCTCCACACTTCTGTTGCGTGTCGCGACCCCGTTGGAACGTCAGAAGGAACCTCTTGCCCCTCACACAGAAGAGCCGCAGATACAAGCGCAGGATCATGACCCTCATTCCACACCCGCCGCCGCTGCCCATTAGCGGCGATGACGATGCGCTTACAAGGTCTGTTCAGCCGGATAGGTTGCGGGGAATTCCTTTGCAGGGCCTTTTTCGGAGGGAGGGGACAGGTGGTCGGGTTTGATCCCGCATCCTGTGAGCAGGAATACCCCGGCCAGCAGTGGCAGAAAAAGGAGTTTTATCTTTCCAGACAGCATGTCATGTTCTTTCTTTTAACAGAGGGCTTTTGCACCACCAGGCCCTTTTTTTAACACATTTTCTTATAATCGGCTATAGAACGCTCGACAAAAATCTGTAATACTGCAGGATCGTCATTCTGAGCGGAGCTAGGAATCTTTGATCTCAACAGATTTAAGAGTCTTGGTCTGTGGATCAGGATGCCGTTCTGGACTTTTGCAGTACGTTCTATAGTTGAGGCCATGGCACATAAAAAATCAAAACAGGCTATTCTGATATCCGTCTTCGTTCTGATTATGTTTTTGATTCTGGTCAAGGTTTTGGTCGGGAATCATGTTCAGGACATGACGGACAAACGGTATGAATACGCTGTGAGTCAGTTTATTGATTTTCGCAGTTACGGCCCTCAGGAAAACAAATTTCCTTCTGCGGCTTTTTTTGACCCGGAAGGCAAAAAAGTTACCATAGAAACCTATAAAGGCGGGTATGTCTTATTGAATTTCTGGGCGACCTGGTGTCCGGCCTGCGTTAAAGAGTTGCCATCGTTACAGAAACTGAGCCGGACTTTTGCTGAAAAAAAATATCCGGTCAAGGTTATTGCATTGTCTCTGGACCGGGAAAAAACCGGGGCGGATCTGGTAGATTTTTTGATTAAATACGATATTGAACCGTTTGCGCTGTATCATGACCGGGAAAAAACCGTATCTCTTTCCTATCCCATCGGAGGGATGCCAACCACATTTCTGGTCGATCCGAACGGCTATATCCGCTACGAATTTTTGGGAGAAGCAGATTGGATGAATTATGCCCTGATAGATATGTTAAGTGAAAATTTTGAAAATTATGCAACGCAGCAGAAATTACAAAATTCCCCATGATTTTTTAACATTTTTTTGCGACACTGATAAACATGGACCCTTCAGCCACCACTCCCGGCTCAGAAACAAAAGCGATTCCTATGCAGCAAGATCAGCTGGATGCGCTGGTTCGTCTGCATGAACGGTTTTTGACGGGACGAATCGGTGGGCGACGGGCAACTCTGCGAAATGCCGATATTTCCGGATTGAATTTAAAAAACCTCGACTTGCGGCAATCTGATTTCACCGGATGCATCATGCGCAATATGGATTTATCGGGGGCGAATTTTCAGGAATCGTCTCTTTATGCGTGCGATTTGACGAATGCCAACCTGAACCGGACGATTTTCACCCGGGCGGATTTGCGCGGGGCGCGGATTGAGAATGCCAATCTGGAGTCGGCAGATCTGGAATCGGCGGATTTGCGAATTGGCGGTATTCATACGGAGACTAATTTCGCAGCGAGCCGCAGCGTGAATTTCCGTGGGGCAAATCTCAGTGGAGCCAAGTTGATGGGCTCTCTGGCCAACAGTGCTGATTTCTCGGATGCGATCATGACCGGGGCAAAGGTTACGGGGGCGGATTTGCGCGGGGCAAAATTCGAGGGCGCAGATTTATCCGACGCTGATATGGATGGATGTCAGATGCAGGGCGCGGTTCTGACCGCGGCGATCATGACCGGTGTCAAACTGGATGCAAAAGCTTTGATGGGGCTGGATCTAAGCGACGCAATTACCGACCGGAATGTCGGGCATTCGGTTAAAAAGCTGGAGCAACCGCTCCACGTCATGATTGAAAGTCATCGCGACTGGCTGGTTTCATCCGGTGGGCGCGGGAAGCAGCTGGATCTGAGCGGGTATGACCTGCGGGAACTCAGAAGTATGAAAATGGAAAAACTAACGGCAATCAAAGCCAGGGATGCCAAGTTTTTCGGTCTTAATCTTTATAAGGTTGAAATGCAGAGCGCCGTTTTAGATGGAGCCGATTTTCGTCAGTGTGACATGGAGCAGGCTGATATGCGCGGCTCCAGCCTGCGCGGGGTGCGCATGGGGCATGCAAACCTGAAGGGAGCCAACTTTGACCCGTTGCTTTTTGGAGCAGAAGGGGCGCAACAAAGGTTCAGTCCGTGTCACTTTGACGGTGCTATTTTGCGCTATGCAAACTTTGAAGGGGCTAATCTGAAAAGTGCGGTCTTTAAGGACGCCGATTTGTGCTACGCTAATTTCAAAGGGTGCGATCTGCGCGATGCTGATCTCTCGGGGGCCAAAATAGATAATGCCGTATTTGAGGAGTCAAATATGAGTGGGGTTAATTTCGGTGAAAACAACCGCCAGGTTTTTTCTCTGAAAGGCCTCCGCGGCGATGACGACAAGCTGTAGGAAGCTCTACAGAACCCTCTGCAAAAGCCCAAAATCGTCATCCTAAGCCGCAGGTGAAGGATCTTAACCTGTTGAAATATAGTGTTTTGGTTTAATTTTAAGACATTTTATAACACCGTCATTGCCTGAATTTTCAGAGAAAATTCTAAGGCAATCCATTGGTATTTATGGATTCCCCTAGGATTTTCTGCGAAAATCCGGGGAATGACGAATGTCTTATTTTTAAACGGAATTACTATAATAAAGCATCATGAACCACGAATGAACACAAATAGACACGAATAGGAAAAATTGGTGTGCATTCGTGTTTATTCGTGGTGAAAAGTATATAGAAGCCTCCACAAAAGCCCCGACTCATCATTCTGAGCCGCAGGCGAAGAATCTTAACCCGTTGAAACGAAATATTTTTCGCTTTGCTCAGAATGACGATTCTGTAAAATTACAACCTTTTGCAGAGGCTTCTATAGCTTTTCGATCAATTCCGGAACGGCGTCAAATAAATCTGCCACCAGACCATAATCCGCGACCTGAAAGATCGGGGCTTCTTCGTCTTTATTGATGGCGACAATCACTTTTGACTCTTTCATTCCAGCTAGATGCTGGATTGCACCGGAAATTCCCACTGCAATGTAAAGCTCCGGCGCAACGACCTTGCCCGTTTGCCCGACTTGCCAGTCATTCGGTACAAATCCGGCATCCACGGCGGCGCGGGAGGCTCCCACAGCTCCGCCCAGCTTGTCCGCCAGCGCCTCGATCAGGTCAAAATTCTCTTTGGAGCCGACCCCACGTCCACCGGAGATGACAACGCGGGCCGAGGTTAATTCCGGGCGATCAGAGGCTGCGGCCTGCAAGGTGACAAAGGCACTATCCAGAGAAGATTTTGTATGAGAGACATCCTCGATAGGGGCGTCTCCGGCATCGGTTACTGGGTCAAATGCGGTCGGACGCACGGTGATAACTTTCTGCGCGTCGCGGCTTTGCACTTTCGCAATGGCTTGTCCGCCGTAAATCGGGCGCAAAAACGTATCCGGACTTTCAATGCCAATAATATCTGAAATTTGCTGGGTATCCAGTTGGGCGGCAAGGCGTGGCGTGATGTTTTTTCCAAACGTCGAGGCCGGAGCCATCAGAACATCATAGGCCTTTGCCATCGGCATAATGAGAGATTGCATTTCTTCGGCCAGATGATGATCGAGTGCGGCGTTTTCGGCTTTTAGCACTTTTGCCACTCCGCCAATGCGTGCTGCTTGTGTCGCCACAGCGTCAATGTCTTTGCCACTGACCAGAATATGAATATCGCCCCCGATCTTTTTTGCGGCGGACACAACATTTGCAGTATTTGCTGATAGTTCGGCCCCGTGATGTTCTGCAATAATCAAAATCGTCATGTCTAAATTACCTTTGCTTCATTTTTGAGTTTGTCAATCAGCTCATCAACACTGGATACTTTTCCGCCCCCCTTCCGTGTCGGGGGCTCCGATACAGAGGTAACCTTCAGGCGCGGGGTTACGTCGATCCCGACATCTTCAATTTTGATAATATCCAGAGGTTTTTTCTTGGCTTTCATAATGTTCGGCAAAGACGCGTAACGCGGCTCATTCAGGCGTAAATCGGTGGTGATAATGCCGGGGAGGCCGATCTTTATCACTTCGAGGCCTCCGTCGATTTCGCGGGTGATGCTGGCATATTGTCCCTGCATCTCGATTTTGGAGGCAAAGGTCGCTTGCGGCCAGTCGAGCAGAGAGGCCAGCATTTGACCGGTCTGGTTGGAATCATCGTCAATGGATTGTTTTCCCATAATAACCAGATTCGGGGATTCCTGACCGATGACAGCTTTGAGAATTTTTGCGACAGCTAAGGGTTCCACACCGCCAATATCCAGCGGCGCATCGGTCTGGATCAGAATTCCCCGGTCGGCTCCGATCGCCATAGCGGTTCGCAGTTGCTCCTGCGCTTTTTCCGGCCCGATTGACACTACGACAATTTCAGAGGCGATGCCTGCTTCTTTCAGGCGGACAGCCTCTTCAATGGCAATTTCATCAAACGGGTTGAGCGACATTTTAACATTGGCCAGATCTATGCCGCTATGGTCGGATTTTACCCGGACCTTGACGTTGTAATCAATGACGCGCTTTACGGGAACAAGAATTTTCATACGGTTGCTACTTAATGCTGTGGAGGGTTAGGTGTGGTGTTGTGTCAGAATAACGAGGGCCAGAAGGAAGATGGATATCCCCTGCAGGATGACCCGCGCGCTCATGAGCTTATTGCCATATTTTTTATTAAACTCTCCGCCGATCACCATACCGCTCATTCCGATAATCAGAACGACCAGAGTTGCCATCATGGCAATTGCCATTAAGATAATAAGCAAAGAATCCATTCTATTAAGATGCGGAAGTGCAAAGAGATTGTAAAGGGACAAAACAAGAAAATATTTCTCCGTCATCACACGCCTCCGTAAACTGCTAAACGATCAATGCTCTAGCGGTTCAGATCTTTCCCCCGCAGCTCGGCAGCCTGAAGAGCCCGGGTCAGAATATCCTGCCAGTCTCCCGCCATTAGAACCTTGAGCGCGGCTTCGGTGGTTCCGCCGGGAGAGGTCACGTTTTGCCGGAGGGTTGCGGCGGAGATGTTTGCGTCATGGTCTGCCAGAGCCGCCGCACCGATGATGGTTTGTCGCGCAAGAGTTTCAGCCGTCTCCGGAGAAAATCCAAGAGCTTCCGCGCTTTTTGACAGAGCTTCGATAAAATAAAACAGATAGGCCGGGCCGGAGCCGGACACCGCGGTTACGGCGTCCATTTGAGCCTCCTCCTCGATCCATAAAACACTTCCGCAGGCATCAAACAGCCTGGTTCCAATCTGTTGCATCGAGGCAGAAACCGGAGCATTTTTCACCAGAGCCGTGAGTCCGCGTCCGATCGCGGCGGGTGTATTCGGCATGGCGCGGATGATGGCTCGCTCCCGGCCAAAGAGCGCTTCAAGGCTTTGAATTTTTTTTCCTGCGGCAATTGAAATAATCAAGGACGTGTCATGAACCGCGTCACGATAGGTCATGGCGACCAACTCAAGAATCTGGGGCTTAACGGCGAACACCAGAATATCGTAGGTTTTTCCTCTGGGCGGTTCTACAGCATAGACAAAACCGTCCATCGGCACGTCATCGGGCAGAGGAGTGGGCTGTATAACGGTGATCTGTAAATCGAGGCCCTGCGTGCGCCAGCCTCCGAGCAAGGCCTGTCCCATTTTTCCGCACCCAATCAGGGCGACAGACAGAGTCATCAGGCCTGTCCTTCTGCGGGAACAATCAGGAGGGCCAGAAGCTGTTTGTCATTCTGGCAGAGATCTTTATGCAGGAAGCATTTGAAAATAGAGACATTTTCTTCGCAGTCACACATCAGCATTTCAACCAGATTGGCCAGATATTCCGGGTCTGCCGTCGTGTCATCTGCGCCGGATAGCAGGGTATACCGGTAAATCAGTGTTTTTTGCTCCGGGTCAATCAAAAAATGCCCCATTTTCACCGATTGATTGAGTTGATTCGCGATCAGGATCGCTTCTCCCATTTTATCATCTGAGATTACTTCGTTGATCCGGCAGGAAATATTCAGAAGGCCTTTTATTTCGTTCCACTGAAAGGACAGGGAATATTCATGCAGCTTTCCGGATAGGGAAAGGGACAGCTCCTCATTGGTCTGACGGCTGTAAACCCAGTCATTGGCAATCATCAGATCCTCGACATCATCAAGGGGATTGGCGCGAACGGACGGAGAGATAAGATCAGACAACATCAACAGGGTTACTTCTTGTTTTTAAGTGATTTTTCAAGGGCTGCGACACGTTTTTCCAGGGCCTCCTGTTGCAGGCGGCAGGCTTTTAACATCTCTTCAACCCGGTCAAACTCGGCCCGCGGCACAAGATCCAGACGATCCGCAAGGTCTTCGGCCCGGCTTCTTAATTCCTGTCTGATCTGTGCATTCACCTGCGTGGCGACACTCACCGTCCCGCCAGCCATCTTTGCCAGTTCGTCCATTACACGTCCGGAAAACATGATTTTTTCTCCTGAAAACAGAAAAAGCCATATCATGAAAAATTCGAGTCGGGCAAGGCAGAATCGCCTGTATGTGGCAAGAAAGACGTGGATAACTTTTTCACTTTGTTTCTGCCGCGCTGAAACTATGCTAGAAGCGTAGAGCAAAGAGCGTTTAGAGTGAGTCAGACGCAAGCGACGACATGCAGGCTAAACGATCAAAGCTCTAGGAAAATAACTGAAGGATACCAACTCATGATTATTGTTACCGGCGGAGCAGGGTTTATCGGCTCGAACTTACTGGCAGAACTGGAAGCGCGGACGCACGAAGATCTGGTGGTCTGTGATCGTCTGGGGACGGATGACAAATGGCGTAATATTTCCAAGCGGACTCTTCGGGATATTGTTGCTCCGGAAAACCTGTTTGCCTATCTGGAAGAGCATGCGGCAGAAGTGAAAGTTGTGTTCCATCTGGGAGCCATCGCTTCCAGCACGGAAATGAATGCCGACATGATTGTGGAAAACAACTTTACCTTGTCCCGCCTGTTGTGGAAATGGTGCGCAGAACACGAGGTCCGGTTCATCTACGGGTCAACCTTTTCAACGTATGGCAATGGGGAATGCGGGTTTAATGACGATGAAACCATGGAAGGCGTTGGAAAGTTAAAGCCTTTGAATCCTTATGGCTGGTCCAAGCACCTGTTTGACAAACGGGTCATAAGTCTGGTCAACGGCCCGCAAAAGGGCAAGGAAAAAGTCCCGCCGCAGTGGGTGGGGTTGAAATTTTTCAACGTTTACGGCCCGAATGAATATCATAAAGGAGATCAGCGCAGCGTTTTATGCAAACTCTATCCGCAGGTTGTGGCGGGAGCTTCGGCGCGTCTGTTTAAATCTCATCATCAGGATTATGAGGATGGCGGGCAATTGCGCGACTTTATCTGGATCGGCGATTGCGTGGATGTCATGATGTGGTTCTATGAAAATCCCACCAAAAACGGCCTGTTCAACCTAGGCACCGGAAAAGCCCGCAGCTTTAAGGACCTCGCGATTGCAACCTTTGCAGCGGCCGGGCTGGAGCCTAAAATTACCTATATCGAAATGCCGCAGGAATTACGGGCGAAATACCAGTATTTTACCGAGGCGAATATGGAAAAATTACGGTCTGTCGGCTATACCAAAGACTTTAAAAATCTGGAAGATGGTGTGCGGGAGTATGTCTCAAAATACCTGTCCCAGACGGATGCCTACAGATAGATAGAACGTGATGGAGTTTCCTCATATCAATCCTGTCGCATTTGAGGTTGGATTCATTGTAATCCGTTGGTACGCGCTGGCGTATCTGGCCGGGTTTTTGCTGGGATGGCGATATGCTTTGATGCTGGCCTACCGGGATGATTCTGCGCAAAAAAAAGGGCAGGGACAGGGGCGGGAGATGCGCCCGGACCGGACCGATATTGACGATTTTCTGGTCTGGGCTATTCCGGCGGTGATTTTGGGTGGGCGGCTTGGTTATGTGCTGTTTTACAATTTCCCCTACTATAGTACGCATCCGGCTGAAATCTTTCAGGTCTGGAAGGGGGGGATGTCTTTTCATGGGGGTGTGATCGGTGTGACGATTGCCATGCTGATCTATGCGGCCCGTCACAAGATCCCTGTCTTCCAGCTAAGCGATATTATCAGCGCGGTTGCGCCGATTGGCCTGTTTTTTGGACGGCTTGCCAATTTTATTAACGGGGAGCTCTATGGGCGGGCGACAACCGTTCCATGGGGGATGGTTTTTCCGGGCGGCGGCCCGGAACCGCGTCATCCCTCCCAGCTTTATGAAGCCGTTCTGGAAGGCGCTCTTTTGTTTGTCCTGTTGCAGATCATGATAAAATACAAGATCCATCACAAGGTTCCGGGCATGATAACCGGTGCATTCCTGTTGCTTTATGGTGCGTTCCGGTTCCTGATCGAATATGTGCGGGAGCCTGATGTGCATTTGGGGTTGTTGTTTCATTACGTCTCTATGGGGCAACTTCTCTGCCTGCCAATGATATGTCTGGGAGCCGGAATTATGCTTTATGCGCGGCAGCAGCGGGGATGATGTCGTTTCGGGACAGCTTAACTCAAACAATTTTGCAGCAGGGACCGCTGGGGCTGGAAGCGTTTATGGAGGCCTGTAATCAGCACTATTATCGAACCCGTGATCCCTTGGGGGAGGCAGGGGATTTTACCACTGCGCCGGAAATCAGCCAGATGTTTGGAGAGATGGTGGCTGTCTGGCTGTTAAATGCACTGGGTCACTTTGGGTCATTGAACCGTTTCACTTTGCTGGAATGTGGGCCGGGGCGCGGCACGCTGATGGCGGATATCCTAAGAATTCTTAGTAAATACATTGACGTAAAAGAACAGGTTCATCTTGTTCTTATGGAGTGCAGTGACACACTCAAAGCAGTTCAGGAAGAAAAGCTGCGGCTCTATCAGCCACAATGGATCGGGCGGGTCACAGACCCGGTGCTTGACGCCGCACCGGGGCCGGTCTTTGTGATCGGGAATGAATTTCTCGACGCATTACCTATTCGGCAGCGGATCTTTACGGAGGATGGTTGGCGCGAACGAACGGTCGAGGTGCAGGACGGAGCCTTTATATGGGGGCAGCGCCCCATACCCTCCGCCGTGACCCCGTCCGCGCCGGCCTCTATTCCCGTCTCTGCGCCCCGGATCGGCGATATCTTCGAGGATAGCCCCGCAATTACGTCCTTTACCGAAGACATTGCCGCACTGCTATCCCAGAAAGGCGGGGCGGCGCTGTGGATTGATTACGGATATGACACGACCTCTGTCGGGGACAGTTTTCAGGCTTTGCAGCACCATGCTTATACCGACCCTCTGGAAGCTCCGGGAGAGGCCGATCTGACGGCGCATGTGAATTTCGCGGCCGTGGCAGACGTGTTGCGCCGCGGCGGATTGACGGTCAGCGGTCCCGTTTCCCAACGGCAATTTCTTTTACAATCGGGCTTGCTCCTGCGTGCAGAACGATTAAAACTGGTGGCAACAGAATCGCAGCGGCAAGACATTGACGCGGCACTGAACAGACTAATCTCTCCGCAGGAAATGGGGCATCTGTTTAAGGTTCTGGAGGTCTCAACCCACCCTTTACAATCGGCAGGTTTCTTATGAGCATTTATTACGAAGATCCAAGATTTCTGAAAAAGGACGAGTCCGTGCGCTATGGATTTTTCGGATCACAGGGCGGAACCAGCCGCGGGCTTTATTCCTCCCTGAACTGCGGATTGTCAACGGACGATAATCCGCAGAATGTCCGTGAAAATAAAGCGCGGGCTTTGGGATCTCTGGGGCTGGACAATGCCCGGCTGGTGACGCTGTATCAGATTCACAGCGACCAGTGCCATGTGATTACCCCGGACCTCCTTCAGGACATCCCGGCAAAAGGCGATTCTCTGGCAACCGATCAGCCGGGATATGCGTTGGGAGTATTATCTGCGGATTGCGCGCCGGTTCTGTTTTACGGCGAAAAAGAGACGGGGGAACCCGTAATCGGCGCGGCGCATGCCGGGTGGAAGGGCGCGCTCGACGGCGTGCTGGAAAATACGGTCCGGACAATGGTTGGTCTGGGCGCAGCTCCTGATAAACTGCGGGCAATCGTCGGCCCCGCCATTGGTCCACAATCCTATGAAGTCGGCGCAGAGTTTCAGGAAACCTTTCTTCGGCAAAACGACCAGTATCACCCCTGTTTCACAAATGCAGGCTCCAAGATTTTCTTTGATCTTCCGGCCTTTTGCGAGATGCGCCTGCAGGTCGCCGGGGTGGGGCAGATCTTTCATAAAAATCTGGATACATTTTTTCATGAGGATGATTTTTTCAGTTTTCGCCGCGCCACTCACCGCAAAGACCGCGATTACGGCCGGCAAATCTCGATTATTTCAATAAAATAAAAAAGCCTTGATTTCACAGGACTCTATTTCCTATAGTGCAAAAAATCAAAGGGCACGCTTATGAAACTGATCTCCGGCACTTCCAACCCAGAATTATCGCAGGCTATTTCCGATTATGTCGGTGTTCCCCTCACCGAAGCGAATATTAAACGTTTTGCAGACAAAGAAATCTTTATCAAAATTCTTGATGACATCCGCGGCGAAGATGTTTTCTTTATCCAATCGACGTCTTACCCGGCGAATGTCAATGTGATGGAGCTGCTGATTGCTATTGATGCGATCCGGCGCGCCTCTGCACGGCGGGTGACGGCGGTTATTCCGTATTTTGGCTATGCGCGGCAGGATCGTAAAACCGAATCCCGGACACCGATTACCGCCAAATTGATTGCTAACCTGATTACGACCGCCGGGGCGGACCGCATTCTGACGATGGAATTACATGCCGCGCAAATTCAGGGATTTTTTGATATTCCGCTGGATGATTTGCAGGTCGGCCCGATTTTCAAACCGCATATTGACGAACAATTCAAAGGGAAAAAGCTTTGTGTGGTGTCACCGGATGTTGGCGGTGTTGTGCGGGCACGGGCCTTTGCTAAACGGATTGATGCGAATCTGGCAATCATTGACAAACGGCGGGAAAAAGCCGGGGTGTCTGAAGTGATGCATGTGATCGGAAATGTCGAGGGCGAAACCTGTATTCTGCTGGATGATATTGTCGATAGCGGCGGCACACTTTGCAATGCGGCCAGCGCTTTGAGAGCGCATGGGGCGAAAGATGTTTACGCCTATTGCGTTCACGGGGTTTTATCCGGAGAAGCCGTCAATCGGATTAACGAGTCCGAAATGGCCGGGCTAGTGATTTCCGATACGATCCGGGCAACGGATGACATTAAAAACAGCCCTAAAATCACGCAGGTTTCTGTTGCGAATTTAATCGGGGAAGCGATCCTTCGAACCCACCAGGAAAGTTCCATTTCGGAATTGTTTAAATAGCACGGGTTTTGCTTGCATTTTAGGTGAAACTTCTCTACTAATCTCCCTCTGTACCGGCACCCCTGGAGGCCGGAAATCGTAACTTATGAAACTGGAGAACGACTATGAGTACCAAACATATCAAGTTTTCTGCAGAATTGCGCGACAAAGCCGGTAAGGGGGTCGCTCGCGCACTGCGTCGTGAAAACAAAATACCTGCCGTGATTTACGGAGCCGGGAAGCCTGCCATTACTATTTCCTTGTCTGCAAAAGACGCTAATCTGGAATATAACAAAGGCCACATGTTTACATTTTTGTCTGATGTGACTGTTGACGGCGAGAAATACCTGACACTGGCGCGTGATGTGCAGCTGCACCCGGTAAAAGACACCGTTCTTCACGTTGACTTTATGCGCGTTGGTCCGAAAACAAAAATTGATGTGAATGTCCCGGTTCATTTTGTAAATGAAGAAGAGGCCACATTCTCTAAACGCGGCGGCGTTCTGAACGTTGTGCGTCATGAAATTGGTTTGACCTGCGTCGCCACGGATATTCCGGAATCTATCGAGATTGATCTTATGCCGTTCGAGATCGGGGACGCTATCAAGATCAGCGATGTTGCCCTGCCTAAAGGCACGAAGCCGGTGATTGACGATCGCGACTTTACAATCGCAACCGTCGCGGCGCCGAAAAAAGCATCCGCTGGGGATGATGCCGCAGAAGGTGAATCCGCAGAGGGCGCCTCTGAAGAAACATCAGAAGAGTAATTTTGAGCTATTTTCATTGATTTTAGGACATTCCTCGGAGCCGTGTCATCACACGGCTCCGTCCGTGTGATCCATATTGATTTAGGGGCTGACACCTAATAACATTCCTTGAGGATAGATTTGAGGTCATCAAGGAGTTGCCTTGGCGATCCGCCATTAAAGCGCCATTCGCATTCTTTCAAGAATAATTCAAAATTCTGTTTTGGGATACCGTTATATTTCCGCATGTGTCGTTTGGCCTGGCTCCAGAAGTTTTCGATCCCGTTGATATGGGTTCGATTATTGACGAACTCCTGAGAATGATTAATGCGGAAATGAGAAAACTCAGAGACGTCCAGAGCATTGTAGGCGGTATGACCATCTGTATAACGATGCTGTCGGGCGTTATTTCTGGCGGATAACGGGATTAAGGTCTTTTGTTTCCATCGGCGACGGCACAGTGTAAACTTACCGCCGCGTTTAGCAGGCGAAGCAATCGTTTTCCGGCGACCGCTTCGTTTTCCTTTCGACACCGCCGAAATAACTCCATCAACTTATTTTCCAAAAATTGCGTGATTTTGCTGTTGATGGCAATCTTCGCGCGCAATTTGTGGAAAAACGATTGGGAATTACGATGAACCCCCACTAGATCGGCTGCTGTTCGTGCCGGTGTACCTGCAACGAAGTGCTCCATCAGTCGTAGTTGCTCATATCTGCTTAGTTTACAATGCTTTACGTACATAACAGACTCCTAACTTATCTAAAGTCAGGTGTCAGCCCCTTGATTTTTAACCGCAGAGGCACGGAGAAAGTGGTACCAAAAACAAACAAAGCATCATGAACCACGAATGGACACAAATAGACACGAATAGGAAAATATTGGTGTGCATTCGTGTTTATTCGTGGTGAAAAATATAGCGCTTTGGTTTAATTTTAAGACATCTGTCATTCCCCGGATTTGCTTTGCAAATCCTAGGGGAATCCATTTATGATTTATGGATTTCCTTAGAATTTTCTCTGAAAATTCAGGCAATGACGGCATCAAGAAACGCCCTATTTTTAATTGGAACCACTATATCATGTTGTCTTTTTTTAAGAAGAATCCTGTGTCTGCATCGTCTGTGATCCTCCTTGTCGGACTGGGAAACCCCGGACAGAAATACGAAAAAAACCGGCATAATATCGGGTTTATGGCGATTGACCAAATAGCGCAGGAACATCGCGCCCCCTCTTTCCGCAATAAATTCCAGAGTGATATGTCCGAAGCCAGTCTTAACGGGGTGAAAGTCATTCTTCAAAAACCGCTGACCTTTATGAATGAATCCGGGCAGGCTGTGCAGGCGCTGTCAAAGTTTTATAAGATACCTCCCTCCCAAATTTTTGTCTTCCATGATGAACTGGATCTGGAGCCGGGAAAGGTGCGGTTTAAAACAGGTGGTGGAAATGCCGGGCATAACGGGCTGAAATCTATTCAGGCGCATCTGGGCGCCGCAGAGTTCCACCGCATTCGTCTGGGAATTGGTCATCCGGGACACAAAGACAAAGTCCACGCTCACGTTCTGAGCAATTTCGCCAAAGCCGATCAGGTTTGGCTGGAGTCGGAGCTGCGCGCATTGTCCGATCATCTGCCACTTTTACTTGACGGGCAAAGCGAAGAGTATATGAGTAAGGTGGCAAAGGATATACAGGGGCAAGCATAGGCGCTTGTGATCCTGCGCGCCGCGAGGGATCTTTTTTAACACGGATGAATAGGAAATAAAAATGAGTGTAAATTGTGGAATTGTTGGCCTGCCGAATGTCGGAAAATCAACATTATTCAATGCGTTAACAGCAACCGCCGCGGCGCAGGCCGCGAATTTTCCGTTTTGCACGATCGAACCGAATGTCGGGCGGGTCGCGGTTCCGGATCAGCGGCAGGTACAAATTGCGCGGGTTGTGGGCTCTGCTAATATTATCCCGACGCAGCTGGAATTCGTCGATATCGCCGGGCTGGTCAAAGGCGCCAGCAAAGGAGAGGGGCTGGGGAACAAGTTTCTTGCCAATATCCGGGAGACAGATGCGATTTTGCATGTTCTGCGCTGCTTCGAAAATGATGATATTACACATGTTGATGGCGCGGTTGACCCGTTGCGCGATGCAAAAACCGTTGAAACCGAGCTGATGCTGGCCGATCTGGAGTCTTTGGAAAAGCAGGTTGATAACCTGTCGCGCAAAGCCAAATCCGGGGATAAAACGCT
The DNA here is from genome assembly GCA_020638395.1 of Rhodospirillales bacterium. Lineage (GTDB taxonomy): Bacteria > Pseudomonadota > Alphaproteobacteria > Micavibrionales > Micavibrionaceae > JACKIP01. The sequence goes on along the minus strand of JACKIP010000004.1, from coordinate 36,070 downwards.
CGTTGCGCAACTGAACCTGATGAACCGGGTCAAAATGGCGCTTGAAGCGGGAGAGCCGGCCCGAACGGTTCAGGTCGATAAAGACGAGCAAAAAGCTTTTCAGATGTTACAGCTTTTGAGCTCAAAGCCGGTGCTTTATGTGTGCAACGTCAATGAAGAGGACGCCGCCGGAGGAAATGACTGGACGGCCAAAGTGGCTGAAATGGCGGCGGAGCAGGGGGCCGAGGTGGTCACGATTTCGGCGGCAATTGAATCCGAAATCGCACAAATGGACTCGCAGGAGGAAAAAGAAGAGTTTTTGTCCTCTTTGGGGTTAGAGGAATCTGGCCTGGATAAAATCATTAAATCAGCATATAAATTGTTGAAATTGCAGACGTATTTCACGGCAGGGCCAAAAGAAACACGGGCATGGACCATTCCGGTGGGGGCGAGCGCTCCGGAAGCCGCCGGCGTAATCCATACGGATTTTCAAAAAGGATTTATCCGTGCGGAAACCATCGCATTTGAGGATTATGTGGCCTGTAACGGCGAAGTCGGGGCCAAGGAAGCCGGAAAAATGCGCTCCGAAGGGAAAGACTATCTGGTCAAAGACGGGGATATCATCCTGTTCCGCTTTAATGTTTAGCCGTTTGCTGAAAAAGCCGGAAAACGACAAAAACCGTCATTCTGAGCGCAGCGAAGAATCTTTTGTTTCAGTAAGCTATAGTAATTCCATTTAAAAATAAGACATTCGTCATTCCCCGGATTTTCGCAGAAAATCCTAGGGGAATCCATAAATACCAATGGATTGCCTTAGAATTTTCTCTGAAAATTCAGGCAATGACGGTGTTATAGAATGTCTTAAAATTAAACCAAAGCACTATAAGATCCTTCGTTTGTGGCTCAGGAGGATGAGTCTGGTGTTTTAAAAAGTCCTCTGTATACCCTGCGACCTCTGTGGTGAAAATGATTGAAGCACGAAGGAACGAAGTACTCGAGAAAACCTTCGTTCCTTCGTGACTCCGTGCTTATATGCCCACCCCTGTCAGGTTGGGTTAATCCAAGAGCTGTGAAGCTGCATGTGCTTGTCAACAAAAAACAATCGTTATTACCTGTCTTTCTGCACCTGATTTTGAATCCATTCCAAAAAAGGCGGATGCCCTGCTTTAATTCCCCAACTCACAATACAAGGACAGCTATAACTATGATGTTCTTTAATATAAGACTCTACATCGTCAAATAAGTGGCACGGCGTTTTTAGAATCATGGCAACTTCCGTTTCCTCACAGACTTTCCCGTCCCATCGGTAGATTGCCTGATGCGGCGGAAAGACATTGGCGCAGGCGATCAATTGCTGTTCCAACAACCCTGCTGCAAGTGTTTTTGCTTCTGCAGCATCTTTCGCCGTCACATACATCATTATCACATCAGACATCTTCGTCCTGCCATCTGTTTAAAGTTGTCACAAAGGCATCCCGAATGAGGGGATCTCCCATACTGTGCCCGCCCGCCAATATAACGGTTAAATTCGCATGCGGCACATATTTTTTAAATTCATAGGCATTTTCAACCGGACAGATCCAGTCGCATTCCCCGTGGATCACGTCAATCAGCATATCATCCAGCGCGTGTTTCCCGGCAAAAATTTTACCCTTTAAATGACTATCGGTGTAATAGTGCCGCGCATAGTGAAAAAATAACGTCGCCAGCGCCAGACTGCCTTCCGGATTATTTTCAATCGTCTTTAAAACCGGTTCATTCAAATGGGCGAACGCAATGGACGTATCCCACAGATCAAAGCGTTTTGCGGCCTCCAGACGGGTCGGGGCGTCACCAAAGGTCAGGATATCATGATAGGCCATAATAAGGTTATGGCGGGCTTCGGGCGGGATGAACGGGGCGTGCGCATATTGTTCGAAATATTTTGGCTGAATGGCGGAGGCTCCGCCTTCTTCGGCAAGGTGCCGCGCCCCGGCCGGATCTCCGAAAAAGAGGCCTCTTAGCAGGAGGCGCAGGACGTGCTGTGGATGTTTTACCGCATATAATAACGCCAGACACGTTCCCCAGGAACCTCCGGCAATGGCCCATTTTTGAATATGCAAATGTTTGCGTAGGGTTTCTATATCCTGTAACAGGAATTCCGGGGAATTATGCGCGGTCTCGGCATAAGGAGTGCTTTTTCCCGCGCCGCGCTGATCCATCAGAATCACTCTGTAAAAAGACGGGTCAAAATAGCGGTGTTCCTGACCGGAGCATCCCGCGCCGGGGCCTCCATGCAGGTAAAGAACAGGAAAGCCGTCGGGCGGACCGGAGACTTCATAATAAAGGCGGTGCCCATTTCCGACATCCAGAAAGCCGGAGGTAACGTCCGTTGGTTTGGGGTAGAGCCTTTTATGCACGGAACAGATCGTCCTGTTCCTGTGGGGCTGTGGAGGAGGGGGGGCGGCTATCGCTCAGCCCCAGATGTACATAGGCTTTGCCTGTGAGTACACGGCCACGCGGGGTGCGCTGCAAAAATCCCTGCTGAAGCAGATAGGGTTCGATGACATCTTCGATCACGTCCCGTTGCTCGGAGAGGACCGCTGCCAGCGTATCAATCCCCACCGGACCACCCTGATAGTTCTCGATGATCGTCGTCAAGTAGCGCCGGTCCATGCCGTCCAGCCCAGCCAGATCTACATCGAGTCGGCGCAACGCCTGATCTGCCAGAGTCCGGTCAATGACCGCAGCTTTTAAAACATCGGCAAAGTCGCGCACGCGCCGGGTCAGGCGTCCGGCAATGCGCGGAGTACCACGCGAGCGTCCGGCGATCTCCAGTGCCCCGGCGGCATCCATATTCATCCCCAGAAGGCGGGCAGAGCGCAGCACAATTTTTTGCAGTTCGGGCGGGGCGTAAAATTCCAGCCTGAGCGGGATACCAAAACGGTCCCGCAACGGACCGGTCAGTAATCCACTGCGAGTGGTCGCGCCGACCAGTGTAAACTCCGGCAGTTCAATCTGGATAGAGCGGGCGGCGGGGCCTTCACCGATCATCAGATCCAGCTTGCCGTCTTCCATCGCCGGATAAAGGATTTCTTCAACCGCCGGATTCAGTCGGTGAATTTCGTCAATAAACAGAACATCATGCGGTTGCAGGTTGGTTAAAATTGCCGCCAGATCTCCGGCGCGGGCAATCACCGGGCCGGATGTTGAGCGAAACCCGACTCCCAGTTCTTTGGCAACAATCTGCGCAAGGGTCGTTTTCCCCAGCCCCGGAGGCCCAAAAAATAAAACGTGATCCATTGCAGTTCCGCGGGCCCGTGCCGCCTCAATAAAGACTTTCAGGTTGCCTTTTAATTGTTCCTGCCCGACAAAGTCATCCAGCAAAGACGGGCGGAGCGCTTTTTCCAGAGGTTGTTCTTCCTCAAGGGGCGTCGATTGTAGATTTATATTTTGCATCAAAATAACAATAGCAATGAAATGGTATAAAAATAAATTATTTTTGACACTATACATAACTTTATATACTATCAGGTTAGATGGTATTTTTTAGAGGGATAATGTGGTATGGGACGTGATTTTCGTCAGGCGATGGTGGCTACGCTGCTCGCTTCTTCGGTTTTGGCAGGGCAGTCCGCAGCGGCAGGTTTGGATTTGTCAGGAGACTGGAATAAAACGGTAGGTTATGATGGTACAGAATGTGCTGTCTCCGGTGGGCTTGATCCTCATGATCCCCAGTATCACAGCAAAAAACTCAAATCCCTGATTGAATCCCCCGGCTTTAAGGAAAACGGCTGGCAGATTGACATGGCGGCGTACAATATTTTTGGCTCTCCCTATATTCACACCAACATAGAGATCCTGAAAGACGGAAAGATGATAACAACTTTCGATCTCTGGAGTCTTGATAAGAAGACTGGGGCGGCGACTTTCTATGCAAGTGGTGAGAAATTTGGTCCGGTTCTTGATGATTGTTTTGCAGATAACATGGTTGTAAACGGAAAAGGGGCATGGAACGAGAACGCACGGGCGACCTTGGCTTCAGGGACGGGGGCGGCCATTATTGTGCCATTGGCGAAAATGGCGGAGCTGGCAGCAACAGCGAGCAACTCCAAGATTGAATACTATAAACTTCCTGATGCGAATAATAAACAAGAGTCAAATTCAAACGGGGCGGCGTTTTCTTTGGCCCATTATGCTGGGTTAAAGATTCCTTCAGAATTCAGAGCAGAAATATCAAGTATTAGGAATTACGCTTATACGCCGGGAATGAATGATGATCTTACTGAAAAACTGGGGGTTGATCCGGCACAATCGCGTTATAATCAGTTTATGAATGCTCCCGAAGAGCTTCTGGCGAATCCTGCCGCCATGGGGCAATTTTATGCAAATCTTGACCAGTTACACCTAGGATCTCAGCAAGCAAAACTTTGCGCTGAAAGTGGAACAAAAGAGTGTGCTGTTCCGGTTGTAACACCTCGCTAGTCAGAAGATGCCAGCTCCTTTAGTGAGAATTTAATAAGGTCCTGCAGGTTGCTGTTATCATTTGCTTTCAGGCGGGCTTGCTGGACGGCATTATAGGCCTCCCCCCGCCCATAGCCGAGGCCGATCAGGGCCTGTATGGCATCTTGCGTCACATCAGGGTCATTTTTTGGGTCATTTTGGGTCTGTGACCCAATCTGCATCGCGCGGGGTGTGAGGTCGGGGGCTCCGACTTTATTCTTTAATTCCAGAAGGATACGGCTGGCCAGTTTGGGGCCGACGCCGTCCGCCCGTGTGAGGGAGGCTTTGTCTTGCGCCGCAATTGCAAGGGAAAGCTCCTGGGGGGAGCAAACAGATAAAATCGCCAGCCCCGCCTTGACCCCGACGCCCTGCACAGAGGTCAGAAGGCGAAACCAGCGTTGCTCCTCGGCAGTTTGAAAACCATAAAGATGAATGTGGTCTTCACGGACGTGCGTATCAATTAAAAGGCTCGCAGGGTCCCCGGTTTGTCCGATTTGCGCTAGTGTGCGGCTGCTGGCAAAGATCAGATAGCCGACCCCCCCGACATCCAGAAGTAAATGCCCGTCATGGAACGAATCGATTATGCCTGAAAGTTTACCAATCATCTTATTTATGATAATGCGCGTGCGTGATCGCAATAGCAAGCGCATCTGCTTCATCTTCACCAAGTTCTCCACAGGCGGGAAGCAGAACCTTTACCATCATGCCGATCTGCTGCTTGGTGGCGTGACCTTGCCCGGTGACAGATTTTTTGATTTTATTCGGGGCGTATTCCGCGACAGACAGGTTGCGATTAGCCAGTGTCAGAATCGCCGCTCCCCGTGCCATGCCAAGCTTCAGGGATGTAGTCGGGTTTTGATTGACAAAGGTTTCTTCGATAGCGGCGTCATGTGGTTCATATTGGAGCAGAATCGCGTCAAGCTCCTGTGATAGAAACTTTAATCTTTCCGCTATCGGCCTGTTCGGATTTGGTTTTATTCGTCCGGAGTCAACGAGGCGCAAGGACGTTCCAGAGATGTCAATGATGCCCCATCCGGTTTTTTGCAGGCCGGGGTCTATCCCGATGAGTCTGGTCGCCTCAGGATGCAAGCAGCTTCTCCATGACATCTTCGCTGACATCAAAATTAGTTGTCACATTCTGCACGTCATCATTATCTTCCAGCGCATCAACAAGTTTCAGGACTCCTGCCGCTTGTTCCTCATTTACTTCCGCCATGATATTTGGCTTCCAGATCAGAGCTGCGCGCTCAGGATCTCCCAGCGTCTTTTCCAGCGCATCGCGTACTGCGGCGAAGTCTTCGGGGGCTGTGTAAATATAGTGCCCTTCCTCATCGCTTTCGACATTATCAGCACCGGCTTCTACGGCAGATTCAAACATGGAATCGGCAGAACCTGTCGCTACGGGATAAAAAAGTTCACCTGTGCGGTCAAACATAAAGCCTACTGAGCCGGTTTCTCCCAGATTTCCGCCGTTTTTCGAGAAGAGGGTCCGCATATCCGTGGCGGCCCGGTTACGATTGTCTGTCAGGACTTCGACAATGACCGCAACGCCACCGGGCCCGTATCCTTCGTAACGAATTTCTTCGTAGTTATCGCCTTCGCCGCCGCCGACTCCTTTTTGAATGGCGGTTTCAATATTGTTTTTCGGCATGGATTGTCCTCTGGCATTGGCAATGGCAAGGCGCAGGCGGGGGTTCATATCCGGGTCTCCACCTCCCATTTTTGCCGCAACGGTGATTTCTTTGCTAAGCTTTGAGAACATTTTGCCGCGCTTTTTATCCTGCGCGCCTTTACGGTGTTGTATATTTGCCCATTTGGAATGTCCGGCCATAATTTTTTCCTTGTTAATTCTGCTTAAAATATTAATAAATAAAAGAAGGTTTCAAGCGTTATTTCTCTTTTGGTTTTATAGTATGGCTTATGACTTTCGTAAAGCGTCGGTTTTGATTGTTGAGGATAACCAGCCGATGATTGAGCTTATTCGCTCTGTCGTCAACACGTTTGGTTTCCGGGAAATCCATGTCGCTCGTGACGGGGATGAGGGATTCGAGACTTTTTGCCGGTTTAATCCCGATCTGGTGATTTCAGACTGGATGATGACTCCCACGAACGGAATTGAAATGGCGCACAAGATTCGCCAGCATCCCAGTTCTCCGAATAAATTTGTTCCCATCATTCTTCTGACAGGTTATAGCCAGAAAAAGCGGGTCATTGAAGCGCGGGACCGCGGGATTACCGAATTTATCGTCAAGCCGTTCAAGGTGCATCACCTCTACCGGCGGATTGAAAATATCGTCGAGGTGCCGCGCCAGTTCGTGGACGCGACCGAGTTTTTCGGTCCGGATCGCCGCCGCAAAAAGGTGTCCGACTATAACGGGCCGTTCCGGCGTGAACGTGACGAGGAAGAGCGAAGCCGTAAGGAACAAATGGTTCATAGTGAGGATAATCTGTATAAAGAAATTATACGCCAGCAAAAAATAGAAGAAGAACGCGCCAGAACGTATCATGACCCACTGGTCATTGATTTTGAGGAGGATGATGATGACAGATGAGTCTAATGGAAAAGCCCGCTTTTATAATCCTCCGAATCTTCTGAAACAAAAAGTCGGCTCAGGAGGGCTGGGCAAAGATATTCTTGAAAAAGCCCAGCGGCTTCTGGAAGAAAACAAGATTGATTTCAAACCGATTGCCTATACCTATATGGACGCCCTGCATGCAGGATTGGAACTCGCCTATAACCCTCCCGCCAATGTCCGGAAAGAAAAGCTTCTGGAGGGGTTATTAAACCCGATTATGCAGCTAAAAGCCAATGGCGGCATGTTTCATTATTCTCTGGTCTCCCGGATCTCTGATCGGATGATTATATTTCTGGAAAACCTTGCTACGCCGGATAAGGATGCGCAGGAAATCATTCAGGCCTACTACACGACGATTACGGCCATTCTGCAAAGCAATCTAAAGGGCGATGGCGGAAAGGAAGGGGAGAACCTCTATCTGGCGATCTGCGAGGCCTGCGACCGTTATTGCCGGAAGCACCGTTAGGGGGCGATTGTTATCGTCGCTCGGAACAACTTTCGAACATCCGTCAATGGCTGTCATTGCCCGCAGCAATTCAGGTAATGACAGCACCGAGAAATGGCCTAAAATTAATGAAAGTTATTATAGAAACCTCTGCAAAAGCCCGGATTTATCATCCTGCGCGATAGGCGAAGGATCTTAACTCGTTGAAGCAAAAAATTCTTCGCTCCGCTCAGAATGACGGTTTTGTAAAATTATAACCTTGCAGAGGATGCTATAAATTATTTGACGAAATTTTAAAAAAATCGTACCATTTTATATGGTAAAAAAATGCATAATGTGTACAAAAGAGATTGCTGATGAGGCTAAAAAATGCCCTTATTGTCGATCCGATCAAACTTTTTTTGAAAGGCACAAAAGTGGGGTTCTTTTGTCTCTTTTCGCTGTATTACTGCTTTTCGCGTTCTCCCCAGAAATAAGATACTATTTTTCAAACGTAGATTCTGCGCCCTATCTGGATGATATTTCTATATCAGACAGTTCCATTCGTTTTAAAACTGATAACTATGGTGTGTACGCAGTCGTGATAGGGAATTTAACTAACAACACCCCTTATACATGGAAAGGCGTTTCGTTTGAGCTTTCGTTGTATAATGCAAATGACGAGTTGATGGATACAATGCAGCTTCGCGACTATGGAGTTTTTTCTGCTGGGAAATCTCTGAAATTTAGACTTCAGACCCCTGTGGACATCAAAGAAAATGAATATGACCATTTTAAATTAAAATTAATAGCAGCAACCACGCAGTAAACATAAAACGCACTTTTTCTGGGGGCACCTAACTTGTATCAAGTCAGGCGTCAGCTTCTTGATTTTTCACCACAGAGGGACAAAGGCGCGGGGGGTAGAGCGTTCTCTTTCTCCCCCTGTCATTCTGAGCGGAGCGAAGAACATTTTGTTTCAACGGGTTAAGGTCCTTTTCCTGCGGCTCCGGATGACGAGTCCAGGCTTTTTTTGCAGAGATTTCGAAAGTTATTTCGGGTAATTTTAGAGGTTGTTTAACGCTATCCAATCTGCGGTAATAAATTCACCTTGATGACCATCATAATCGAAAAAATAAACACTTTTATATCCTGTATCCCATTCATATTCCAAAGGGGTTAGGCCAGCATCAAGAATTTTATTCTTGTAATTTGTATAGTCTTCTAATTTTATCTGGAAAGCGAAATGAACATGGTTGCCACCTTGTCCATCATGAATGCCGCGATGCCCTTTTTTCCAAATGCCAAATGCAGATCCGTCTTCAAGCACAAGAGCGCCAACATTACCGTCAGCCCATCTGAGACAGTTCCTATGGGGTATGAGTTTTTGATAAAGAGCCAATGATTTTTCTACGTTTATGACTTCAATATGTGTTTCAATTAAGCGCATTGATTATACTTTTTTGTTGCTAATAAAGTTCCGATAAGGTTCCTCGTAAGACTTAAAACTATTTTTATTTGTTCCCCATTTTTCACACCGCCAGACAGCCGCCGACTTTAAAGCTGTCGATGGCGCGGGCCAGTCCGGTCTGGTCATCAATCGTAATGAGCGCGCCGCAAAGCGTTCCGGGGCCGGTGGCCGGTTGAGGCTTTTCTCCCGGCATTTTGCGGAGGAATCCATAGATCGAGATATCTTTGCGCCGTCCGATGACGCTGTCATAATCTCCGGTCATTCCCGCATCGGTTTGATAGGCGGTTCCGTGCTCCAGAATATGTGCATCCGCCGTCGGAATGTGCGTATGTGTTCCGACCACCGCCGAGACCCGCCCATCCAGATAATGCCCGAACGCAACTTTTTCACTGGTCGCCTCGGCATGGAAATCGACAAAAATCGCATCAATATTCTGCCCCAGACGATAATTTTTCAGCTCCAGATCCATGCGGCGGAAGGGGCATTCAATCGGTTCCATAAAGGTCCGTCCCATGGCATTGACAATCAGAATTGATTTACCGTTTTTGGTCATGCCTTTATAGATCCCGTTACCGGGCGCTCCGTCCGGGAGGTTGACCGGGCGCAGAACGTTTTTATAGTTATTGATCTGGGCGATCATCTCTCGCTGGTCCCAGATATGGTCGCCGGACGTGATGCAGTCGGCCCCGGCATCAAACATTTCCTTGCAGATATCTTTTGTAATGCCGCGCCCGTGCGCCGCATTTTCGCCGTTCACAATCACAAAATCGACGTCATGCTGCTTAATCAGGGGCGGAAGGTGCTCGATCAGAGCATCCCGTCCGCTGCGTCCATAGACATCACCGATAAAAATAAGTTTCATGCTCCAAAGCTATAAACTTTTTCCGGCGTAATCACAAGATCCAAAGGCTGGTCATGCTCTTCGGCGGGGAGGGGAAACAGAACCAATTGCTCCGCAAAAGCAATCCCCACTGCGAGAACATCCTTTTTCCGGCGCAGGGGTTCCAAAGTCGCGTCATAATGACCCGCGCCATAGCCCAGACGATGCCCGCGCCGGTCAAAAGCAATCAGGGGAACGATTATAATATCCGGCTCCAGCCATTCGGTCTGGTCTGTAATGACCGGTTCATGAATGCCATATGCGCCTTTTTGCAGCGGGTCATCCTTGCGCCAGCGGGCAAATTTCAAGGCGCGCTCCTCTTTTTGTGTGATGGGCAACCCGCAGGAAATATCGGTTGCCAGCAGACGTTCCAGAATCAACTGAGTTGAAAATTCGTCTTTTTTGGGCCAATACAGCGCCACAGACTGGCCGGGTTGCGGGGCGCAGGTTTCAAAAAACAGGTCACAAACCTTTTCCGCATCATCCATATTCGGGCGCAGGCGCTCACGGTGCTTTCTGGCTTGATCTCGCAAATCTTGTTTGGTCAGGGACATAGCGCCATTATACCCGGATCAAAGCACTTGGGTAGAGCTTTAATCGTTTAATCTAAGCCGCGTTGCGGCGTTTCTCACGCAGCTTTGAGCCTCAACAGCGATACTTTCACTGTATCTCCCTGCAGTTCCTGTGTCGATGAGAACCCGCCGGAGGGTTCACCGGTATCAAATTGCAGATTATCCGCCAGAGTTTCCGTTTTAATGAAATCTGTATAGGTTTTTGCAGTTGCGATGATTCTGTCCGACGCCTGTATCGACAGGGAAATCCGGTCAGAGACGTGCAAATCGGCCTCTTTCCGCGTTTGCTGAATCATGCGGATCAGGTCGCGGGCCAATCCTTCGGCTTCCAGTTCCGGCGTGACCGTGGTATCGAGGATGACGGCTCCCTGACCAGAGAGCTGCTGCGCGGTTGTGCCTTCCCCGGTGACCAGTTGCATCGTGTAATCATTCTCTGCCGCGGAGAGGGTATGACCGGCAACCGTAATCGTGCCATCGCCGTGATCGGTCCAGCTTCCGGATTTTGCCGCAGGCATGATGTCCTTCATTGCGCCGCCCACCTTTTTTCCGATGGCAGGATTAACCTTAAGCTCCAGCTTGCCGAATTTTGATAGCTCATCTGAAAGAATGACTTGTTTCACATTGACTTCATCGGCAATCAGGTCTGTATAGGGGCGCAGGGCCGCCGCATCATTTGCGGCAATAACCAGCTCATTCAGCGGCAGACGCACGCGCAGTTTTGCCACTTCACGAATGCCAAGTGTCAATGAGCAAACTTCCCGCACGCGGTCCATCGCGGCGACCAGAGGTTCGTCGGCGGGCAGGGCAGAGGTCTTGATCCAGTCAGAAAGGTGAACGGATTCTTCTCCGGTCAAATTCTGATATATTTTCTCACTCAGCATTGGCAGGAAAGGGGCCGCTGTTTTGCACAGGGTCACAAGCACCGTATAAAGCGTGTTATAGGCATCGAGTTTATCCTGTGTCTTTTCTGCGCCCCAGAAGCGGTCGCGGGAGCGGCGGATATACCAGTTGTTCAACGCATCCAGATACCCCCGGATGGCTTCGCACGCATCCGGAATGATATAAGAGTCCATTGCAATCGTTACCTTTTCGACCATTTCATGCGTTTTAGCCAGAATATAGCGGTCGAGGACGTTTTCTCCCGCCTTCGTGATGATCTCTCCGCGAATCTGATCGGCATTGGCGTAGAGCGCATAGAAGGAATAGGCATTCCAGATCGGGTTCATAATCTGGTTGCGGATTTGTCCGATGGCCGCGCCGTCTTTTGGAATGGCGAGATCTCCGCCCGTCATCAGCGGCGTTGAAACCATGTACCAGCGCAGCGCATCCGCGCCAAACGTATTGAAAACCTCCACCGGATCGGGATAGTTTTTCAGGCGCTTGGAAAGCTTTTGCTTGTTTTCGTCCAGCACCACGCCATGACAGATACAGTTCTGGAACGGCGCACGGTCAAACAGGGCGGTGGACATGACCATCAGTGTATAAAACCAGCCGCGGGTCTGGGCGATATATTCCACGATGAAATCGCCGGGGAAGTGGTTATCGAACCAGTCTTTATTTTCAAACGGGTAATGGACCTGTGCAAACGGCATCGAGCCGCTCTCGAACCAGCAGTCCAGAACGTCTTCGACGCGGCGCATGGTGGACTTCCCGGTCGGATCATCCGGATTCGGGCGGGTCAGATTATCAATCGCGGGGCGGTGCAAATCAGTCACGTCTGTGCCGAAATCTTTTTGGAGGTCTTCAATCGAGCCATAGACATCCAGACGCGGATAATCGGGATTGTCGGATTTCCACACCGGCACAGGCGAGCCCCAGAAACGGTTCCGCCCGATATTCCAGTCCCGCGCATTTTCCAGCCATTTGCCGAACGCTCCGTCGCGGATATGCTCCGGCACCCAGCTAATCCCTTGGTTCAACTCGACCATCCGGTCTTTAAAGGCCGTGACTTTTACATACCAGCTATTGATCGCTTTATAGATCAGCGGGGTGTCCGTCCGCCAGCAATGCGGATAGTTGTGGTCGATGGTTTCCTGCCGGAACATCTTACCTTCTTCTTTCAGGCGTTGCATGATCGGCTTATTGGCATCCATCCACAGCATGCCTTCATAATCCTTGACCTCGGAGGTAAATTTACCTGTAGAGTCAATCGGGACGACCACGGAGATACCCGCCGCACGGCAGTTAGCCAGATCCTCCTCCCCGAAACCGGGGGCCTGATGCACAATCCCGGTTCCGTCTTCGGCAGAGACGTATTCTGCCACCAGCACGCGGAACGCGTTTTCTTCTTCTTTCAGATGCGCGAAATACGGGAAGAGCGGTTCGTAGGTCAGGTCTTTTAATTCATGTCCCATAAAAAAGAGGGCATCTACGCCTTTTTTTCCAAGAGGTGCATTCGCAGAATAAGCATTATCTTCGTCCAAGTGATCTATATTTCTTGAAAGCTTGGATACATGTTCTTCTATTAATGAAGGAGAGTTTCCAAACTCTTTTTTGTAAGCATCAATTCTGTCAGTAGCAACAATATAATTCTCGCCGTCCTTTTCGATCACCGCATATTCCAGATCAGGGTGCACTGCGAGCGCCAAATTCGATGGCAATGTCCACGGCGTGGTTGTCCAGGCGAGGATATAGGTTGGTTTGCCGTCAATATCTTTATCCAGCTTAAACTTGACCGTCACAGCGGGATCTTGCCGCATGCGGTAGGCATCATCCAGTTTGGTTTCAAAGTTGGACAGAGGCGTTTCTACCGCCCAGCTATAGGGCACGATGCGGTAATCTTCATAGATCAGACCTTTATCATGCAGGGTCTTGAATGCCCACATGACAGATTCCATGAAAGAGAGATCCATCGTGCGGTAGGAGTTCTCCATATCGACCCAGCGGGCCTGCCGTTCAACGTAATAGTCCCACGCATCATTCACCCCGGTGACAAGGTCATGGCAATAATGATTAAACTTATCAATGCCGTAATTGATAATCTCATAACGACCGGAAATACCCAGTTCTTTTTCCGCCTGTAATTCCGCGGGCAGGCCGTGGCAGTCCCAGCCAAACCGTCGCTCAACCCTTTTGCCTTTCATGGTTTGATAGCGCGGAATGATGTCTTTTATAAAACCCGTGACCATATGCCCGTAATGCGGCAGGCCATTGGCAAAGGGCGGTCCGTCATAGAAGACAAATTCATTATCCGCCGGGCGCGTATCGATGGATTTTTGAAAAATATTTTTCTCTTTCCAAAAAGCCAGAATGTCTTCTTCCAGTTTCGGGTAATCCGGCAGGCCGGATTGGTGGGGATATGCTTTGAAATCAGTACGGTTTGTCATGAACAATCTATGGCAAAAATGCCGGAATTATGCAAGCCGGAAGCGGGGGTTACGCTGGAAAAATATAGAATTCTCTGCAAAAATTCAATGAGGCAAAAGATTCTTCATTCCGGCTTAACGTTTGACCGGCGCTCTAGTCGTCTTCGGGGGCGGCTTTGGGGAGGTTGTGGAAAATCTCCTCCAGACGGTTGACCTCTCCCTGGATAATATCCTCCACAAAGCTGACCTTTGGCGTGAATTTCACGTCAATTTTACGGTTCAATTCGCTTTGAAAATAGGCGGCGGCCCGATTCAGTGCTTCCAGAATTTCCGGTAGATTCTCTCCGTGAAGGAGGGAAACATAAGCTTTCGCATGCCGCAAATCAGGGGTCATCCGCACTTCATTTACCGAAAGAAGGGAGGTATCCATCAAAATCGGGTCATGAAATTTTCCACGCCGCAACGTTTCCGACAAGATATGCCGGACCTGCTCTCCCATACGGAGCTGCCGCTGTGACGGCATTGCATTTTTCATTTTTGCTGCCTTCCTGTCTTCTTCTTATCCTTCTATGCCAGCGTCCGTGCGGTTTCCACGACTTCAAAGCATTCGATAATATCGCCTTCTTTGATGTCTTCGTAGTTTTCGAAGGCCATCCCGCATTCCATGCCCTCTTTGACTTCTTTGACTTCGTCCTTGAAGCGTTTAAGGGTTTTCAGTTTGCCTTCGTGAATGACCACATCATCACGCAGCAGGCGCACGCCAGCCCCGCGCTTCACAAAGCCGTTTGTAATCATACAGCCCGCAATTTTGCCGACTTTGGTAATGTTAAAGACTTCACGGATCTGAGCATTACCAATATGCTCTTCGCGTTTTTCAGGCGATAGCATGCCGGACAGGATGCTCTTGGCATCGTCGATGACATTGTAGATCACGTTATAGTAATTCAGTTCAATGTTTTCGCGGTGCGCCAGCTCGCGGGCCTGCGGGTTCGCTCGGACATTAAACCCGATCACCATCGCATTCGATGCTTTGGCCAGAGTGATGTCCGATTCCGTAATGCCACCAACACCCGCCATCAGGACGTTAATCCCGATTTCGTCGTTATCTTCGGTCATTTTGTTCAGAGACCCGACAATCGCTTCGACAGAGCCATGAACATCAGCCTTGATGACCACAGGCAGAATTTGTTTCTGTCCCTGCGCCTTGGCTGCGGAAATGATATCTTCAAAGGTTTGCCCCTGAACGGCTCCGGCAATGGTTTCTTTTTCACGTTTTTTACGGGCACGGTAATCGGCAACTTCCCGGGCTTTGGCTTCGCTTTCAACGACAACGAAGCGGTCTCCGGCGTCAGGGGTGCCATTCAATCCCAGAACTTCGACCGGCATACCGGGGGTCGCCAGCTTGATATGCTCATTTTTATCGTTAATCAAGGCCCGGACTTTGCCGAATTCGGTTCCGACCACGAAAATATCCCCAATTTTCAGGGTGCCGGTTTCAATCAGGATCGTAGAGACCGAGCCGCGCCCGATTTCCTGTTTGGATTCGATGACTGTTCCGACCGCTTCACGATCCGGATTTGCCTTCAGCTCAAGAATTTCCGCCTGCAGGAGGATTGCTTCTTCCAGCTTGTCGAGATTGATCTTTTTCTTGGCAGAAATTTCAATACACTGCACGTCGCCGCCCATTTCCTCAACAACGACCCCATATTGCAGCAGGTCCTGTTTGATCTTCGTGGGATTGGCATCCGGCTTGTCTATCTTGTTGATAGCAACAATCATCGGCACTCCGGCGGCCTTGGCATGTCGGATCGCTTCAATCGTCTGGGGCATAACACTGTCATCGGCAGACACAACCAGCACCACAATATCTGTGACATTGGCTCCCCGTGCCCGCATCTGTGTAAAGGCCGCGTGTCCGGGTGTATCGAGGAATGTGATCTTGTTTCCATTTGCCAGAGTAACCTGATAGGCCCCGATATGCTGGGTAATTCCTCCGGCTTCCCCGGCGACGACGTCCGTAGCACGCAGCGCGTCCAGCAGGGAGGTCTTGCCGTGATCGACATGCCCCATGATGGTCACAACCGGCGGGCGCGGTTGCAGATGTTCCGGCGTGTCCATGATGCCTTCCAGACCTTCTTCGACATCTGCTTCGGAGACGCGTTTGATCGTATGGCCAAACTCTCCGATAATCAATTCGGCGGTGTCGGCGTCAATGGTCTGGTTAATGGTCGCCATGACCCCCATTTTCATCAGGGATTTAATCAGGTCGGCACTGCGCTCACTCATCCGGTTTGCCAGTTCCTGTACGGTAATGGCTTCCGGCACAATGACTTCACGGTAGATCTTCTGGGCTGGTTCTTTTGGACCCAGCGCGGCTTTACGCGCTTTGGCCTGTGCCCGGCGCTGTGCCGCCAGAGAGCGGCCACCATCTTTATCGAAATCGTCATTCAAAACCTGTGTGACGGTAATTTTACCGCTCCGGCGGCGCTCATCCCCCTCCCGCGCTTTGGGAGGTTTTGCCCCGCGTTTCAGGCGTTCCCGCATGGTGCTGTCATCTTCATCTTCGCGGCGGGTTGACGGCAGGCTGGACGGCGGCGTGGTTCTCATGCGTTCCAGATTTTTCTGACGCAGAAGCTCTGCTTCGCTCACTTTTGCCTGCTCTTCAGCGTCGATCCGCTCGATCTCTTCCAGCTCAATCCGGCGCGCAGCCTCTTCCGGCGTTTCCTTTGGTGCTGCGTCCTGCTGTTTTTGCTCTTCCGCCGCTTTTTCTTTTTCCAGCTGCTCGGCTTTGCGTTTTTCTTCGGCGGCAATCGCATCCCGGATCATCTGGGCGCGATTTTCCCGTTCCGCCGTTGTCATGTTGCGGATAGCGGCTTGCTGCGCATTATCGTTATTATTCACATCCTGCGGTTTTTCTTCGACAGAGATCCGCTTGCGCCGGACTTCCACGGCGATGCCACCGCCGGGGCGGGTCCCTTCCATCTGCTGACGGATTTTCGCCGCCTGCGCGCCGCCCAGGCTCAGGGTTTTTTTACCAGCGCCCAGGCTCAGGGTTTTTTTCTCTTGTCCGTCTTCTTTTGCTTCAGCCATAGTCAGTCTTTCGTTTCCTTCAGGTTGTTAAGGGTTTCTACCAGATGTAAAAATTTTTTGCAGATCTTGCCGGGTTTCAGGGCGAGATGTACGGGGTTTTCTAAATTCAGCGTGTGGGACAGGTCATCTTGTGAAAAGCAGGTCACGGTCGGGGTTGTCCGGCAGCGCCGTTCAATCGTGCGGCGGGTATCAGCCTCGGGAAGGGAGGTGGTGAGATACACGCCCAGTGGATTGGCTTTAAGGTATTTTTCAATTTTTTCCGCAGAAATAATCAGATCTCCGGCACGGCGGGCCAGTCCGATCTGATCCAGTGCAGACTGGTGCAGAATCGTTTCAATCTGGGTCATAAAGTGATCCGGAACCGTCAGGGTTTTCTTTGCCGCTTTGCTGAACAGGTTTTTTTGTATCGCGGTTTCAAGAGCTTTCCGGTCGGGGCGCACATACAAGCCTCGTCCGGGGAGCTTTTGGTGAAAATCGAAGTAGAGTTTTTGATCCGGGCCGCAGACAAAACGGAACAGGTCCGCCTTGGCATGAGTTGTCCTATCGACGAGGCAGGTTCGTTCCTGCGTTGTTTTTTTCGCAGATGCGGGAGAGGAAGGGTGCACGGGGGCGGGCTCCGCCCCCGTTGCTTCATGGGGCAGAGAAAGTACGTCCTGTTCTGTGTGACGGGTATCCATCAGCACGTGCGAAGGTCCTTTCAAGTCTGTGACACACGGTTCTCATAACCGCTTAACCAGCTTTCGCCATAGTGGCTTCCTCTTGTTGAGCGGCGTTTGCGCCGGCAGTGTCGTTGTTATTTTCGTCTTCAAACCAGTGGGCGCGGGCGCGCATGATAATCGCATTTGCATCCCCCTCGGTCATGACTCCGGTTCCCAGCATTTCAACCAGTTCATCTCCGGCCAGATCCGCCAGATCATCCAGGGTTTTAACGCCGTGTTCTCCCAGTTTCAGGATGACATTCGGTGCCAGTCCCGGCAAAGCCATCAGGTCATCGGCAATGCCAAGTTCAGATCTCTTTTCCTCAAGCTCCTTGCGTTGCGCGTCGATCCAGTTGATAGCGCGGCTTCTCAACTCTTCGGCGACATCCGTATCAAATCCCTCGATTTGTGCCAGTTCTTCAACCGGAGTTTCCGCAATTTCTTCGACGTGGACAAAGCCTTCCGCCAGCAGCAGGTGGGCAATCACATCGTCGATATCCAGCGCTTCGATAAAGCGGGCAGAGCGGGTGATGAATTCTTCGGCGCGACGGCGGGCTTCTTCCTCTTCCGTCATGATGTCAACATCCCAGCCCGCCAGCATTGAGGCCAGACGAACGTTTTGTCCGCGGCGACCAATTGCCAGAGACAACTGGTCTTCGCCGACTGCGACTTCCAGTTTATGTTTTTCTTCATCGACAACAACCTTTGACACGATTGCCGGTTGCAGAGCCTGAACGATCAGGGATGCGATATCTTCTGTGTAAGGGATAATGTCAATTTTTTCTCCCTGAAGTTCACTGACAACCGCCTGTACCCGTGACCCGCGCATCCCGACGCAGGCCCCGACCGGGTCCATGCCGCTGTCATGCGAGTAAACGGTGATTTTTGCACGGGAGCCGGGGTCTCGGGCGACCTGACGAATTTCAATGGTTCCTTCGTAAATTTCCGGCACTTCCTGTTCGAAAAGCTTGGCCAAAAATTGCGGGTGAGTCCGGGACAGGAAAATCTGCGGGCCGCGCATTTCTTCGCGCACATCATAGATGTAGGAAAGAATGCGGTCACCGACCTTGATATTTTCACGCGGAATAATTTCATCACGCGGCATGATCGCTTCGGCTTTGCCCAGATCAATAAACGCATTGCCATATTCAACCCGCTTGACAATTCCGCTAATCATTTCTCCGGCGCGGTCTTTAAATTCTTCATATTGTTTTTGACGCTCTGCCTGACGCACCTTCTGCATAATCACCTGCTTGGCGGTCTGCGCGGCAATCCGGCCGAAATCCAGCGGCGGCATGTCATCAACCACAAAATCCCCGATCGCAGCATCCGGTTTGATACGTTTTGCTTCTTCCAGAGTCAGCTGCTGGATCTCAAGTTCCGGATCAATCTCTTCGACAACTTCGCGGTAACGCTTCAGGTCGATTGTTCCGTTCTTGCGGTCGATGTGGGCGCGGATATCATGGTCGTGCCCGTACTTTGAACGGCCCGCTTTCTGGATTGCTTCTTCCATAGCCTCCAGAACAACATTGCGATCAATGTTTTTCTCTCTTGCGACTGTGTCCGCGACCTGTATCAGTTCCATCATTCTTTTACGTCCTTGTTTTGATATGTCGTTTGCATCTGTTTAGATTTCTCAATCAGCGCATCCGTCAGAACCAGTTTAGCTTTATGCACCGAATTGACGGAAAACGCAACCATTCCCTGGTCTGTTTCCAAAGAAATTTCTCCCTCCGGTGAAAGTCCTTTTAAAAAACCGCGGAATTTTTTCTGGCCATTATCAGTGGGAATGTCCAGCTCAATTTTTGCCTCGAATCCCTGCCAGATTTGAAAATCTTCGGGGCGGGTGAGGGGGCGGTCAATGCCGGGAGAGCTGAGCTCCAGATCATAAGCCCCGGCAATCGGGTCCTCGACGTCCAGCACAGCAGATACAGCCCGGCTCAGCTTTGCGCATTCATCAACGCCCAGATTATGAGTTTCTGGATTTTCTGCCAGAATTTGCAGGATGTTCCGCTTTTCTGCCGACGTCATTTTGGCCTGCACCAGCGCGTACCCCATATCCTCAAGGACCGGGGTGACAATGTCTGCGATGCGTTCTTCCAGCGGGCTTAATCTCATTTTTCTAACAAAAAAGGCGGGACCTTTCGGACCCACCCTGAATTTCATATTTAGGATTTAGATAGTATTTAGTCCGTATCCGCAGGAAAAGCAAGTAAAAAATAAAAAGGCAGCGGGTCGTGAGATCATCTCTTTCTTTGACCTGTGCTGCAAAAAGAGGTATGACAGGTGTAACATATTCTCAGGGCAGGGTGAAACTCCCTACCGGCGGTACAGCCCGCGAGCGCCTGCCTTTTCACCGGGGCAGGGTCAAGCAGATCTGGTGAAATTCCAGAGCCGACGGTGATAGTCCGGATGGAAGAGAATGAGCTGTTGCAGAGGCCTGTTTCTGCGCGTGTCATCTCCGGAGCGTAGCTCTTCGGTGGGTGGGCTGCGTGGTGTACATCGCGCTCTGCAGGACGCTCTTGCCTTGAGTTTTGGTTTTTGAAACAAAACAGAAAGGACATAAAACCATGACTCATAAAATTGCTGTTATTTCCGCCAGTTGGCACACGGACATCGTGGACTCTGCGGAACATGCCTTTATCCAGGCGATGCAGGAGAAAGGATATGCGAGATCTCAGATTGACATCATAAAAGTACCGGGGAGCCTCGAAATTCCACTGGTCGGACAACAGTGTTTACAAGAGGGATATGATCTGGCAGTTGGAATCGGATTTGTTGTTAACGGATTGATTTACAGGCATGAATTCGTCGGGCAGGAAGTCGTTCGGGGGATCGTGGAGGTGTCACTGAAAACTGGAAAGCCGTTCCTGTCGGTTGTCCTCACGCCGCAGGCGTTTCAGGAGCACAGCCCGGAAAACATCCGCTTTTTTGCCGATCATATGGTGACAAAAGGCCGCGAAGCGGCCGGGGCTGCTGATATGATGCTCTCCATGCAGGGGGCCCGTCTTAAAAAGGCGGCGTAATGAAGAAATAATCGGCAGAGCTGATGTTCGTTTCTAGACTTTGGCTGCGGGCTTCTGTATAACCCTTCTCATGGATACAAAGCTCAAGAAAAAAGGATCAAAGCACGCCCGCCTGTCAATGGCCCGGCTGGCGGCTGTGCAGTGCGTTTATCAGTGGTTGCAGGCCCGTGCCAGTGCAAAAGATATTCTCACCTATTATCATGACCATTTTACCGGGTTTCAGGTTGAGGATGAGGAGTTGTTACCTCCCGATCAGGCCTTGTTATCCGATATTTTGCAAGGGGTGCAGACTCGGTTCACGGATTTGAAAGACATTATAAACCAGCATATGATCAAAAAAGACGAAGCCATTGATGTTAAAAAAGATCTTTTGGTTTTATCTATTTTGTATTGCGGCGGATATGAGCTTATGGCGCATCTGGATATTGACCCGCCTTTGATTATTTCCGATTATATTCATGTCACGCGCTCTTTCTATGAGGGGGCAGAATCAAAACTGGTCAATGGCATTCTTGATAGCCTGAAAACAACTCTGGACCGTTAATCTAAAGATTTGCTGCATAACGGAAAATTAAGATATTTTTTGTAAACTGTTACTTGTAGTTTTAGCGCGTCGTGACAGGGTTTCCGTATATGAAAAAGATAATTATGGCAGTGGTTGCTTTGGCGGTGCTCGGCGGTGGCGGAGGCGGCGCTTACATGTATTTTATGGGCGGAGAAGCCGAAGCGGCGTCGGTTGAGGCGGAAGCCGGGGCACAAGCCGAAGCCGATCATGGAAAATCCGGAGGCGGGCATGGTGAAGGCGAGGAGGCTGGTCATTACGAATATGTGGAACTTGACCCTCTGATTTTACCGATCATAGATGAATATGGCATCAGCCAGGTGATTTCTCTGGTTGTTTCTATTGAGGTCGCTGATGCGGCGGCTGCGGAAAAAATTAACAAAATGAAACCCCGGTTAAAAGATGCCTATATTCAGGATATGTATGGGGCGTTGAATAAGCAGGCCTCGCTGAAAGGTGGCGTCGTGCAGGTGGATAAACTCAAAGCGCGCCTGAATAAAGTCAGCGCTCAGGTCGTGGGAGAGGACGTCATTCATGATGTTCTTCTGCAAGTCGTACAACAACGGCCAATCTAGAATTTTCTGACTTCTGTCTTGTCACCGGACGCCCGGCTGTGATATTAATCTTTCAAATTTTTGAAAGGTGAATAACATGGATATCAGCAAAATTTCAATTGGGAAAAAAGCGCCCGAAGAAGTCAACATGATCGTCGAAAACCCGATGGGTGGGTTGCCGGTGAAGTATGAACTGGATAAAGATAGCGGCGCTCTGGAAGTTGACCGTTTTATTCATACCCCGATGTTTTATCCGGGGAATTACGGATTTATTCCGCACACATTGTCCGATGACGGCGACCCGGTGGACGTAATTGCAATCGGACAACTGCCGGTGATTCCCGGTGCGGTGATGGCTGTTCGTCCAGTGGGGGTCCTGTTGATGGAAGATGAAGGCGGGCAGGATGAAAAAATCGTGGCACGTCCGATCGATAAGTTGTTTCCATACCATGCGAACATCCATGATTATATGGATATCCAGCCGATTTTGCGGGAGCAGATCGAGCATTTCTTCACGCATTACAAGGATCTGGAAAAAAGCAAATGGGTCAAGGTTTCCGGATGGGCCAATGCCGACCGCGCCCGTGAATTGATTCAGGAAGGGATCGCCCGCCTGAACAAGACTAAAAACGCTGCGTGATGCAGGAACTAGTGGGAAAGCTTCTGCTTTTCCATCTTCGTCATGACCCGGCTTGTCCGGGTCATTCACTTCCGTAGATTACACGAACGATGCCGGTCTATTCCGGGTCTTTGGGATTGAATTTTCCCAGATTACCCAGAAGCTGCTGGATCACCGTAACGTCATTGCCATAGGTCGGGGTTTTGTGCGCATCAATCGGCACATCTATCCGGGCATCATTCATTTCTTCGATGCTCTGGACGATCTGATTGTCATCGAATTTGACCACAACGATTTTTTCCTCGACAACATCCGGATCAAAAATACCCCGCTTTTCGGTTTTTTGCCCCATATAATACCAGACATTATTGTTAAACGGGGACACCGTTGTCGGAGATCCCAGAGCCTTGAACACATCATCCCGCGTGGAAACGCCTTCCTTGATTTGTTCGGTCCGGCTTTCTTCCAGCAGGTTGCCGCGTGTGGCGGTCATAGGGGCGCAGGCGGTGAGCATTATCGGCACGATCGCAAGCGTAGAAAGAAGGACTGCTCTTTTTTTGTTCATAACTTTAAAAATCATGCGACGACTCCATCTTTTTTCCTACCTTATGATATATCCTGTTTAGGAGAAAGACTCAACGGATGAGATATGTTTGCATTTTTTAGAAAAAAACACCGCCCCGAAGAACAGCAGGCCGAAGCTTTGTATGAAAAAGCGGTGAGTATGGCGCGGCAGCCACGGTTTTATGCGGAATGGCAGGTGCCGGATACGGTTGACGGTCGGTTTGAAATGATTTCCCTGCATATTTCCCTGCTGATTTTACGTCTGGAAACCATTGGGAGCGAGGACGCACGCATTCTGTCTCAGGCTCTTTTTGACCAGATGTTCCTTGATATGGATCGCTCCTTGCGGGAAATGGGCATCGGAGATCTGAGCGTTCCCAGACACATGAAGCGTATGCTGAACGGGTTTAACGGTCGGGCGCAAAGCTATAAGCAGGCTTTGGCGGAGGTGCAGGAGGACGCTCTGGCAGGCGCAATCCGGCGAAATATCTACGGAACACTTCCGCATATATCCGATGAACTTTGTCAGAAAATGGCGGGGTATATTCGGGTGCAATGGGCTCATCTCTGCGAACTTGACTTGAAAAGCTTCCAAAATGCGGAAAATCTCTTTATAGAGGGGAAAAACGAATGAGGATTAAAATTATGGCGGAAACAGTGGATCATGCAAATGTGATTATTCCTGAATGGTCGTATTTATTGCCCGTTGAGGATGTTGGGGAGGCTGAGGTGCGGCTGACGATTTCTCCGGATGCGGAGGCCCGCAAAAATATGGCACGGCGGTTGAATCTTCTCGAAGTGTCGGATCTGGTGGCAAAGTTAAAAGTAAAACGCCGGGACAAGCGGGTGATAAAGGTTGGCGGAACATTCAAGGCACGCGTGGTGCAGGAGTGCATTGCGACGTTGAAGCCTGTTCCCGACCAGATTGAGGAAACCTTGGAGGGATGGTTCGCCGACCCGCAGCAGGCTGTTTCTTTTGCGCGGGCACGGCATGAACGTGATAAAATGAAATCAGATCATGAATTTCCTGTTCTTGAGGAAGCGGAAGACCCGGAGCCGGTCATTGACGGCAAGATTGATCTGGGGGAACTGGTCACGCAATATTTATCCCTGTCCCTCAACCCGTTTCCGCGCAGCGAAGAGGTGAGCGGCCTGGAGGCATCCGGAGAATCGGATAGCGCCCCCCGGAGAGAAAATCCGTTTGCCGCTCTGAAAGCATTGAAGGACGAGGGGTAGAGGCTGCTTAAACAGGTTTGAACCGCAAAGTAATACAAAGTAAGATAAAGTAAGACAAAGTCTGGATCCCTGCCTGCGCAGGGATGACATAATTATAGTAATTTTCATTTATTTTAGGACATTTCCCGGTGCCGTCATCACACGGCTTTGTGCGTGTGATCCATATTGATTCTTTGTCTTACTTTGCGGTTCAAAGTTTATCCTTTCCATTTCGTTCACGTCCTGGTCACAAGGAAAACGCAGAGGGAAGGAAAATACTCTCTGCGCGCCCTGCGTCTCTGCGGTTAAAAATATGGATCACACGGACTTTCTTCGAAAGCCGTGTAATGACGAAATTGAGGGGGTGTGGGAGCGTTAAACTTTTTCCTTGAATTTTTCCGCGAGCTTCGTTAAAGATAACATTCTTTTAAGATAAGGATTTGAGACATGGCTGTTCCCAAGAGAAAAACAACCCCAATGAAGCGCGGTCAACGTCGCGCTCATGATGCCCTGAAGTCTGTGAACTGGGTCGAAGACTCACACACAGGTGAAGCAAAGCGCCGTCACCATATTGACCTGAAAACAGGAATGTATAAGGGACGTCAGGTTCTGGACGAAGCGTAAGCGCATTATCATGACATACCGCATCCCGGACATGGTCTTGCGACGGGGTGTGGACAAGGTATTATTTCCCTTTCATGGGGATATGGAATCATCTAGTATTCTGCTCATATGACACTCTCACTGGCTATTGATGCAATGGGGGGCGATCACGGCGTCAGCGCCTCGGTTGCCGGGGCGGCTTTGTGTCTGAAGCAGCACCCGGAGTGCCGGTTTATCTTTTTTGGACATCAGGACGAAATTGAAAAAGCGATGGCACATCATGCCTCCTTGCGGGGTGTGAGTGAGATCGTCCACACGGATCAGGTCATCTCCGGGCATGAAAAACCCTCCGTTGCCTTGCGGCAAGCTAAAAATTCCAGTATGCGTCTTGCAATTGATGCTGTTGCTACAGGACGGGCGCAGGCCGTTGTGTCTTCCGGAAATACCGGTGCGTTGATGGCCATTTCCAAAATGATCCTAAAGACTTTACCGCAAATCAGACGCCCGGCGATTGCCAGCGTCTTGCCGACCATGCGTGGCGAAGTGATTATGCTGGATCTGGGGGCCAATAGTTCTTGTGATTCTGAAAATCTGGTGCAGTTCGCTATTCTTGGCGCGGTGTTTGCGCGGGTGATTAAAGGAATTGCAAATCCGACGATCGGCCTGTTGAATGTCGGCTCGGAAGACATGAAGGGGACGGATCAGGTCAAATTGACCGGAGAGATTCTCCGCACTCACACGATCCCCGGAACGTACTACGGCAATGTCGAAGGCAACGACATCCCGCGGGGAACAACAGATGTTGTCGTTACAGATGGCTTTACCGGTAATGTGGCTTTGAAGGTTGCCGAGGGCACCAGCGAACTGATTACCCATTTCCTGAAACAAAGCGTCAAATCATCTCCCTTGGCGATGTTGGGAATGCTTCTGGCCTCTGGTGCGATGAAAAACCTGAAAAGACGGGCGGACCCGCGGTTCTATAACGGTGGAATGTTCTTGGGATTAAACGGAATTTGTGTCAAAAGTCATGGCGGTAGTGATTCTTACGGATTTTCCCGGGCGTTATTACTGGCGTGTGATCTGGTCGGCAATGATTACAACCGCAAAGTTGCACGGGAACTGGAATCTTTGATGGATGATGACGTATCACAAGTCACGGACATATAACCAATTATAAAGTATAGAGTATGAAGCGTACACGTATTGCCGGCACGGGGAGTTATCTTCCGCAGAAAATCCTGACGAATAAGGATCTTGAGTCTATTGTTGAGACAACTGATGAATGGATTGTCCAGCGCACAGGGATTCGGGAGCGTCATATCGCCGCGGAGGATGAACAGACATCGGATATGGCGGTGGTAGCGGCACGGCAGGCTTTGGCCCATTCAGGATTGAGCGGGGCCGATATTGATGGCGTGATCGTGGCGACGGCGACGGCTGATCGTCCATTCCCGTCTGTTGCCGTGGCGGTACAGGATGCTCTGGCGATTGGCAAAGGACCGAGCTTTGATATGCAGGCCGCGTGTTGCGGGTTTGTCTACGCACTTAGTACCGCCGATTCCCTGATTAAGAACGGTATTGCCAGAAGATTGCTGGTGATCGGCGCAGAAAAATTTTCCTCTCTGCTTGACTGGTCAGATCGCCGGACCTGTGTCCTGTTTGGAGATGGTGCCGGGGCGGTCATTCTGGAAGCCTGTGACGGGCAGGGAACCAGCGCAGATCAAGGCATTTTATCGGCACATCTGCACGCAGACGGTCAGTATCAGGGCCTGTTGCATGTTCCGTCTGAAACCGGATTTATTGAGATGGATGGCCCCGAAGTCTTTAAATTCGCGGTAAATTCCATGAGCGGGATTGTGGCGGAAACGTTGGAGTCGACAGGGTTGGAGGCCGCAGATATTGACTGGCTGGTTCCGCATCAGGCCAATATCCGGATTATCGAAGCAACGGCCAGAAAACTCAAAATGTCTATGGATCAGGTCGTGGTGACGGTGGATCGTCATGGCAATACTTCTGCGGCTTCAATCCCTCTTGCGTTTCACGAAGCCGTATCCAGCGGCAATATCAAGCGGGGACAGGTCGTTCTGTTCGAAGCTTTAGGGGGAGGGATGACCTGGGGCTCTGTCCTGATGAGATTCTGAGGAGGTAACCCCTGCATAATCAATAGCCGGATAGGTCTGGCCCGGAGTTTTTAAGTAATCCTCCGGAACCTGCTGTGCGGCGTCTCTCACCTGTTCCATACTGAGATTGTTCCAGAATGTCAGGAAGGTTTTATCCTCCAGAAGGCGGGGGTCTAATATTTCAATCTCTATGACACGCTCCCACGTCCGGTAGGGAGGGGTGTCCTCAGTTGGCGTAACCGTCAGGCTCATATCCGAAAGATGTCGATAAGCGGGGGCGGGATTCTGCACAAAAATCAGATCTCCTTCGGATTTAAGATTGCGTTTTGTCAGCGGATTAAATGTTAATAATGCCGCTGAAGGAGACTCCGGATTATTATTAAAGTTACAATTCTTGAACTGGATCGTGAGATATGCTCCGGACGGGGCCTGTCTTGCAGCCCAAAGGTGTTCGGTCATAATCCCCGGTTCAATGGTCGCTGTCCCCAGTTTTTGCGCGCGCATCGCGGTGGGGATCAGGCTTTTTCCGGAATTCGGTTCTCCATATAATGTGATAATCACCGGCTCCTGTTGCCGGAGTGTTTCTTCGCCGAGGTGTTCCGCAATAAGCTGTGAGAGGGCAATCAGCTCTGCTCTTTGAGATATAGCGGCCGTAAACAAGGTCGAGGAGGTCGTATTCTGACTCATGGCGGCGGGTGCGTGAGATTAAGAAAAAGCCGGATTGCTATGAGCCATTCCTGCTGTAACTGCCTGTAAAGTACGGATGTCGAGGTCCAAAATAGGGTTTTCAAGAGAAGGGCTGTGCGTTTCGACTATAATTGTCATATGAGGGCCATTGTTGGCTGCTCTGGAAAAAGAAACGGTCAAGTCCGGAGGTGCTATTCGAGGCAATTGATCTTCACGAACCGTTTCAACCGAGATATTCTCATGGGGAGAGAGGGCTGCGGCGAACTGGTTTCTGGCATCGGTGGCAGGATCTTCATAAGATCTGGGCGATGTCGCAACAACGCGGAGGCATTTCCCGTTCGCCGCTTCGGCAATGATGGCGGCTAATGCTTCCGGAAAGTTACTGTCTTTCGAATTCGTCGGATCATAAGTAATTGGAGAGGAGGAAACGGTCATGACATCACCCTTTTTATATTTGTTATGGAGGCAGTGTAGCGTATCTTTCCGGAAAAAATCAAGATATAGTTCTTTGGTTTAATTTTAAGACATTTTATAACACCGTCATTGCCTGAATTTTCAGAGAAAATTCTAAGGCAATCCATTGATGTTTATGTGTGTTTATGGATTCCCCTAGGATTTTCTGCGAAAATCCGGGGAATGACGAATGTCTTATTTTTAAACGGAATTACTATACTCTTCCTCCCTCGTCATTCTGAGCGCAGCGAAGAATCTAAACAAAGATCCTTCTTTATATAAGAACGAAGTTACGAAGGAACGAAGTACTCGAAAAAAACCTTCGTATCTTCGTAACTTCGCGTTTAAAAATGTTGGGATCACACGGACTTTCTGTGAAAGCCGTGTGATGACGAAATTGAGGGGTGGTGAGGATTAAAGCGTTTCTTTTTTGAAAGGGTTGGCGCATACTTTGACGATGTCGTTTATACTGCCTTATAAAAATATCCGTCCCAAAATTTCAGACAAAGCCTTTATTGCCCCGACGGCGGCGATCATCGGAGATGTGGATATTGGGGAGGGAACCGGCGTGTGGTTTGGATGTAGCGTGCGCGGAGATGTGAACGACATCCGGATTGGCAAGCGAACCAATATTCAGGATGGAAGCGTGATTCACGTCACCCGTAACGTGCAGGGAACCTATATCGGGGATGAGGTGACAATTGGCCATATGGCCCTTCTGCATGCCTGCACCATCGAAGACCGGGCCTTTATCGGGATGGGGGCCATTGTGATGGATGAAGCGGTTGTTGAAACTTACGGGATGCTGGCGGCGGGGGCGATGCTGACCCCCGGTAGAAGGGTTTTATCCGGGCAGCTCTGGGCGGGACGTCCGGCGAAATACTGGCGGGATTTAACGCAGGAAGAGCGCGATTTTATCCCGGTTTCCGCCGAGAATTATGCCCGACATGTGACGGAATACCTTGCCGAAATGCCTTAATCCGGCTGTTCGTGACTTAGAATATAGGTTCCGGGGGCTGCGCAGAGAGATTTTTCGATCGCACGCGCCTTGGTTTGTCCTTCGGAGTAGGACTCTATCCATTTTTGCCAGTCCGGCCACCAGGACCCCTGCGTTTCTTTTGTGCCTCTGAGCCAGACTTCCGCATTGGGAACTTTTTTATCCGAGGTCCAGTAGCAATATTTCTTTTTGGTGGGAGGATTGACCACTCCGGCAATATGCCCGGACCCCGACAGAACAAACCGCTTCTCCCCGGACAGCAAACGCATGCTGGCATAGGTGGCTTTCCACGGAGCGATGTGGTCTTCCTTGCAGGATAAAAAATAAGCCGGAGTTCGAATGCCGCCCAAATTGACCGGTTTTTCCAGAACCTCCAGAGCGCCCGGCGTTTTCAGGCAATTTTTCAGATACATATTGCGCAGGTAATAGCTATGCATTGCGGCGGGCAGGTTGGTTGAATCATCGTTCCAGTACAACAGGTCAAACGGAAAGGGATCTTTGCCGATCAGATAGTTGTTAATCACAAAATTCCAGATCAGATCATTCGCCCGCAGCATGGAAAAAGTCGATCGGAGGGTTGCCGCCGGCAGAATGCCGCCTGCCAGTTTCATCTGATGCTCGATCAGCTCGATCTGAGGCTCTGTCGTGAACAGCTTTAATTCTCCGGAATCGGAAAAATCAAGAAGCGTTGTGAGGAATGTCACGGTTTTGACCCGTTTTGCCTCTCCCACAGACTGGAGATAGGATAATCCCATGGATACCATCGTGCCGCCGATGCAGTATCCTATCACATTCGTGCTTTTTTCGCCGGTAAGGTGCTCGACCTGCTCTAAGGCCGACAGGAATCCTTTGGTCACATAGTCTTCAAACGTGATTTGTCCGGATGTTTTGTCCGGATTAACCCAGGAAATCATAAAAACGGTGTGACCTTGATCTACCAGCCATTTTACAAAAGATTTTTCCTGTCCCAGATCAAGGATGTAATATTTGTTGATCCACGGTGGAATAATCAATAGCGGCTCTTTTGCCACGCTTGCGGTCGTCGGGGTATATTGCAGCAGCTCAATCAGATCATTGCGAAAGACGACCGATCCTTTGCTGGCGGCCAGATTTTCTCCGATTTTAAAAGCCCCGTAGTCGGTCATGCTGATCCGCAGCTCTCCATGCCCGCGCTCCAGATCATGCACCAGATTTTCCAGGCCTTTAATCAGGTTTTGTCCGCCGGTTTCAATGGTTTTTCGCAGCACTTCCGGGTTGGTGAATAAAAAATTGGTGGGAGAGAGGGCGCTGATATACTGGCGCAGGGCGAAGTCCAGACGTTGCCGGGCTTCCTGATCCAGATCATCAAAATCATTCAGGGATTCCAGAATATGCCGTCCGGTCAGCAAATAGGCCTGACGCAGGAAATCAAATAAAGGATGGTTCCAGTCTTCGGAGCTGAACCGCCGGTCTTCCCGTTCTGATGGGACATTCGTTGTGGCTTTCGCGGCATCTCCCAGACTGCGGAAGGCATAATCCTGCCAGAGGGACATAAACTGCCCCCACCAGAGAAACTGGCGCGCCATGGTTTTTTCCGGTTGAGCCAGAGCATAATTGAGGTATTCAGACCATGCTTCGCGCAGATTGAGCGGATCAATTGGTTCTTCCCCGTCATGCAAGTGTTCCTGAACCAGCTCATAAATTTTCGACAGCAGAGGCCCTGCTTTCTGCCAGACGGGCTGCAAGGCGTGCGCCAGAGCCACAGGATCGCTCAGATGGAAAGATGAAGAGGCGACGGACGAAGCGTCAGAGGCCGAGTCACGATCAGGAGGGTTTTTTACAGTGGAAGTCACATCCGCTATTAAAACAGGTGCGCGTCCAAGGTCAAGTTGTTAAACTCTTTCTCATGAAAATCTTTTTAATCGCAGGCGAAGAATCCGGGGATATCCTCGGCGCGGATCTCATGGAGGCCTTAAAAAGAGCCGATCAGGCAACGGATTTTACCTTTCGGGGGGTCGGGGGCAGCCGCATGGAGGCGCAGGGGCTCGTCAGTCTGTTTCCCATGCGGGAATTATCTCTGATGGGGATCGCCGAAATTCTGCCAAAGGTGCCGCATCTTCTCGGCCGGATTCGGCAAACAGCGGATGCGATAGAGGTATTTCAGCCGGATATTCTTCTCACCATTGATTCTCCTGATTTTTGCTTTCGTGTGGCAAAAGAGGTGCAAAAACGGTGCATGAACGTTCCATTTAAGGTTCATTACGTTGCGCCAACGGTCTGGGCCTGGCGTCCGGGCCGAGCCAAAAAGGTCGCGGCTTTGTATGACGCAATTTTGTGCCTATTTCCGTTTGAGCCGCCTTATTTTGAGCGGGAAGGAATGAAAGCCCTTTTTACAGGCCACCCCATGAGTCACCTGTTAAAGGATGTCAGCTCCGCACCTTTTTTGAAAAAATATGATCTTCCGCCGGATGCCTTGAAAGCGGGGGTGCTGTTTGGCAGTCGTGACAGTGAAGTGACCCGCATGGGGCCGGTATTTGCCGAGGCGATCAACCGGTTCTTTTCGGCCTGTGACTCTGCGTCTGTTTCTGCAAAGAAAAACACGTCGAAGCTATTGATTTGTCCGACGCTGCCACATCTGAAAGACAAAGTCGAAGATCTGATTCGGGGGATTGAGGGAGAGAAAATCATTATCACCGATCCGGCGGAAAAATATCAGGCAATGGTGGCCTGCGATCTTGCGGTTGCAACCTCCGGCACGGTCGGTCTGGAGCTATCGGTTCTGGGAGTGCCACATGTCATTGGCTATAAAATGAATCCATTAACCTATCAGATTGGCAAGCGTCTGGTGACAACTCGGTATGCCCATCTGGGGAATATTATCCTGCAAAAGCCGGTCGTGCCGGAATTCATTCAAGAGGAGTGTACTGCGGAGAGGATATCCGCAGCACTTCTGGATCTGCGGGACGATTCGCGCAAACAGGAAGCTCAGATTGATGCCTTCAGGCAGGTGCAGACGCAAATCAAAGGTCCCGATACCCTCAGCCCCTCCCGGCGGATTGCCGGTTTTTTACTGGAAGCTTTGGGACGGGGGTAAATAAATGATGCCGCTTTCCCCGGCGCGTATTTTTCTGACAAGAATTTCGCCGTAACCGTTATTTCTCGGATTTACTTGCAAATTTCAGGAAAATCCACATAAATACATGGATTGACTTATAGGTTTCTACGAAAATTCGGTGATAAGGACCTGGTGTCCCGGTCTGAAAACTATGGAATGATTAAAGAGAGAATTGTTATGACGGATAATCAAATTATTATTTTTGACACAACCTTGCGGGATGGAGAGCAATCACCCGGATGTTCCATGAATCTGGACGAAAAGCTGAAAATCGCCCGGTTGCTGGACGGGATGGGCGTTGACGTGATTGAGGCCGGATTTCCGATTGCATCGCCGGGGGACTTTGAAGCGGTGCAGGAGATTGCTAAAACTATTAAAAATGCCGTCGTCTGTGGATTGTCGCGGGCCAAAGCCGCCGATATTGATGCGGCAGCCGAAGCCTTGAAACCGGCGCAACGCTCGCGTATTCATACCTTTATTTCCACCTCTGAAAGCCATATGCGCTATCAACTGCAAATGCCACCCGAAGCGGTTCTGGAGTCTGTGCGGGAGAGTGTGACCCGCGCCCGTGGCTATACGGACAATGTGGAGTGGTCGGGAATGGATGCCACGCGCTCGGATCTGGATTTCTTATGCCGGTGTATCGAGGCGGCCATTACCTGCGGCGCAACGACGATCAATATTCCGGATACGGTTGGATTCGCCGAGCCGGAAGAATACGGGACTCTGATTCGTAATATCCTGAACCGCGTGCCGAATATTGACAAAGCCATTCTGTCAACGCACTGCCACAACGATCTGGGGCTGGCGGTTGCGAATTCTTTGGCAGGGGTCAAGGCGGGCGCACGTCAGATTGAATGTACGATTAACGGGATCGGAGAGCGGGCGGGGAATGCCGCGCTGGAAGAAATCGTCATGGCTCTGAAAGTCCGTGAGGATATTCTGCCTTTCAAAACCAATATCGACACGACGCAGATCATCAAAATGTCGCGGACGCTCTCAACAACAATCGGGTTTAACGTCCAGCCGAATAAAGCTATTGTCGGGGCGAATGCGTTTGCTCATGAAAGCGGGATTCATCAGGACGGCGTTCTGAAGCATGCGGGAACGTACGAAATCATGACTCCGGAATCTGTGGGGCTGACCAAATCCAGTCTGGTATTGGGCAAACACTCCGGACGCCACGCTCTGAAAGACAAGCTGAAAGATCTGGGATATGAGCTGGGCGATAATGCGTTTCAGGACTTGTTTGCCCGGTTTAAAAAACTGGCCGATCAGAAAAAAGAGCTGCACGATGACGATATTATCGCGCTGATCGAAGATGAGGTCGCCAGCGAACATGACCGCATCCAGTTTGTGTCCCTGCAAATCAAAGCCGGAACGGAAGGGCCGCAAGTGGCAGACCTGATCCTCTCGATTGATGGAGAGAAAAAAGGCGTGCACACCGAAGGAAATGGTCCGGTCGATGCGATCTTTAAAGCCATCCGCGAGATCTGCCCGCATCCGAACGCGCACCTGCAACTCTATCAGGTGCACGCAATTACCGGCGGAACGGATGCGCAGGCTGAAGTGACGGTGCGTCTGGAGGAAGAAGGTAAAACTGTGAACGGGCAGGGGGCGGACGCCGATACGCTGGTTGCCTCTGCGCGGGCGTATGTTCACGCCCTGAATAAACTCATGGTCAAACGCCTGAAAACCAAACCGGCAGAAGAAGCCGCATAAAGATAAAATATGATCTTGCAAAGCTGATCCTCTTTCATTATATATAGGGTCAGCTTTGAGACGCGGGTGTAGTTCAATGGTAGAACGGCAGCCTTCCAAGCTGCATACGGGGGTTCGATTCCCCTCACCCGCTCCAATCCTTTCCCTCCGTCCTCGTCTGCCTTCTATTACCAGGCTTGTAATACCTTGGACAGGGTCGATTTATAATCCACCGTAGAAATTGCAGTTTTCATGGTCTGGAGTGTTTTTGTTTGTTCTGTTTTTGCGGTCAGATCCAGAATTGCCTGTGAAATGGCTTCGGAGGTCGCAACGTCAGAGTGAATCATTTTTGCGACCCCGGCTTTCTGGAGCTGGTAGTCATGCAGGCATTGTTCATAATTCAACGGAAGGGCGATGATCGGGATGCCGTACGATAAGGCATGATAGGTTGTGGCACTTCCTCCATTACAAATAAGGAGATCGGCATGCTGTAACGCTTTGTCAAACGGGACAAACGGTGCCGCCCAAACGTCTCTTAAATCAAGATGAGCATAGTCCTGTCCCACAGTTGATAGCATGATTTGATAATTAAGGGCGCGCAGGCCCTCCAGTATTTCAGGAATAATCTGGTGTGCGCCCGTCCCTCCCATGGAGACCAGCGCAACGGGTTTTTGTCCAAAGTCCTCAGGCCAGCCTTCCGGCCATCCACTCTGCCCTCCGCGCCATATAAGCGGCCCCAGAAAGTGCTGGTGTGACGTGACGGTCGCATCCGGATAGAGTTCCGGCAGATCAACGAACAGAACTTCATCACCGCACAGGTAGAAATCGAATAAATCCTTAAATTTGGGAAGATTGGCTTCTTTTACAAGCGGGTGGCTATGAAAGAAACGGTTGATCTGCCGGAGCATATTGTGAAGAATGAAGGGACGAACAACGGGATCAGCCAGAGAGCTGAACGTTCGCCCAAATAAGGCAACAAGCTTGAACGTGGGAATAAGTATGGGGTATTTATATTCTTTGGACCAGTGATACTGATTGATATTAAAGAACGGAATGCCACGCACTCTCGCCGCGACAAGAGCGCTGTAGCGCATGTCCGAAAGAATTATATCAGGTTTGATTTCGTCAATTAAACGTTCGTCTTCCTGCAAATTTCGAACAAGCTCGTCTTCTGAAAAGATAAATTGACCGTTAAAAAGCCTCCGGTTAAAGTCGTCGACCGACATGCAGGAGATAGAACAGTGCTTGATGCCTTTTATGTCTGGACTTAGATACTTTTCATAGCCTTTTGAAGTGGCGAAATAAACCTGATACCCAAGATCTACAAGCTCCTGTGCCAGAACCCAGCATCTCGCGGGGTGTGCTCCGGAGACGGCATTGGCTAAAATAAGAAGGCGTTTTGGTCCGGACATTGTTCAAACTTTCCAGTGCTTTATTTAAAGCAGAATAATTTAAGAAATTCAGATAACATATCCTATCTCAGGAAAGGTCATTGAATCAAGGCGGCC
The DNA here is from genome assembly GCA_020638395.1 of Rhodospirillales bacterium. Lineage (GTDB taxonomy): Bacteria > Pseudomonadota > Alphaproteobacteria > Micavibrionales > Micavibrionaceae > JACKIP01. The sequence goes on along the minus strand of JACKIP010000004.1, from coordinate 890 downwards.
CATTCCTGTTCATTCAGGATGGCGAGGCCAAGGTCCTGCGCCTTTTTAAGTTTCGAACCGGCCTCTTCCCCTGCGACGACATAATCCGTTTTCGCAGAGACTGAGCCGGCGACCTTTGCGCCCAGGGCTTCGGCTTTTGCCTTTGCTTCCGCGCGGGTCTGGGTTATCAGAGTGCCGGTAAAGACCACGGTTTTCCCGGCAATCGGGCTGCCCGTTACGTTGGGTCTTTGATAGGGTTCTATTGTAATGATCTGCCGCAGGGCACTTACAATCTCCTGATTATGAGATTCTCCGAAAAAGCCAATCAGGTCTTCTGCAACGCTGGGGCCGATATCCTCGATTGATAACAGATCGGCATAGGCGTCTCTGTCCTTGTTTCCGGCGGATGTCAGGGCCTCCGTCAAGCTCTGGATATCTCCATAATGTCCGGCCAGCCGTTTGGCTGTTGCGGTTCCGACCTGTGGAATGCCCAGAGCATAAATGAACCGCTCCAGAGAAATAACCTTTTTCCGGTTAATTGCCTGAAACAAATTTTGAGTGGACTGAACTCCCCAGCCTTCGCGGCTTTCCAGAGGATGATTTTGCGAGAGAGAATAAGTTGCGAGAAGATCTCCCTGAGGAGCAGCCCGTTCCTTCAGGTCGTTATTGCGCTCTTCCAGTGTGAAAATATCAACAGGATTGCGTATCAGACCGTCTTCATAGAACGCTTCGATCACTTTGCTCCCAATTCCGTCAATATCGAAAGCGCCTTTGGAGACAAAATGCTTTAGGCGTTCGACGGCCTGCGCCGGGCAAATCAGCCCTCCCGTACAGCGCCGGGCAACTTCGCCGTCATTCTGAATCACGTCGGACTGGCATATGGGGCACTTAACGGGAAAGGTAAAAATTTC
>JACKIP010000003.1 GCA_020638395.1 Rhodospirillales bacterium | reverse complement strand
TTAATTTAAAGGTTTAAAGGACGGACAGTTGCGATCCCCGCTTCTTATGTATAGAAAAATTGGAAATAATCAGCGCGCGCATCTCCGGATCGGTTCGCAGACTGCCCACTAGACCGCGCCATCTTGTTTTTACGATCCAAAAACTTTCCTCAAACCCTCTGGACGGACCGGTGGCGCGGGCGACCTTGAACAACTACAAAGGCAATTGCCGCTTTAAGATAGATAGTATGTGCTGTAACTCTACACTTTGCGATCATTACACGGCGTGCCCGTGTAATGATGAGGGCGTGGCAATTTATCTATCTTTACAAAACGACGTCAAAAAGAGGATGTCATGACCGATTCTGACGGTTATAACTGAAATAAAAGGATAGCAAGAAAAGAGAAGGGCGTTTGCGTGTTTATTATTCCCATGGTTTTGGCAAAAATTTTTGAACCAAGATGTCTTCATACACACCTTCCCGATGGTTCTGTAGTCGGGCATCTCAACGCTCAAATGGCAGCATGCGGATTTGATCGGCATCAGGATTCGTATTTTTCAGAGCCTTTTCATGGATGGTTTGAGGCTTGTTGGCAGGCGCAGCCCGAAAATTATAAAACACGGGAGAATGCCCGGCTTTTTATTGAACGGATCAAATCCGTCCGGCCTGCTGTGTCCTCGTTTGATTTTTTGGTGTGCAAAAAGACTCTTTTAACCTGCTTTTCGGAACAATTGATGTCTAAAATTAGTACTCTTTGTGAGCAGAGCGGGCAAAATATTCCGGAATATACTCTCCAGATGGACTGTGTGACGAATAAGAGTGCGCTGCCCGTGATGCATGCCATACAGGACGGCGCGTGCCTATGGGATGAAGCATTTGCCGGAGTGCCGGACTTTTCCGCCGTGGAGCAACTTTTAACTTTGAATTTTGATGGAGTGCTTTCCCACAGATTTCAATTTATCACGAGTACGGTGGCCGAATCGCGGGGGTTACCTCTGAATAATCAGGAAGTCGTGCCTTTCGATTCCGTTGGAAAGCTGGAAATCAGACCTTTTCAGCGCGACGGGTTGAATTCCAATCAGATTTCCTATATTATTTTTGAAATATCAGGAAAAGTTTGCGAAGAAGACAATAATAATATTTCCTGTTTTGAGGAGGCTCTTCGGGAATTATCGGAAGAGATCTGTGAGATGTTAGCGGTTGAGCCACCTGCGCATTTTGTGTATAATCGGCAATAAAATCTGTCCGTGCAGAAAAAGGACTTTCGGGTATTGAATCCGCAGAATTCTGTTCTATTGTCTCTGGCACGGACGAAGGGTCCTTTCGATTTAAAGGTGGGAGGTTTGTACCATGGCACTTTCCCGTATTGCTGAAGAATTTGGCGATAAATCCGGCGTGCAAAAAAAGAAAACGTTTTCAGAGATTCTGGACGCTCTTATTCAGGGGACGGGGTTTAGCTATCAGGATTCATTTTTTTGTGAGCCGTCGCGGTCGTGGCTGGAAACGATCTGGAAAAATGAGATACCCGTTCCACTGCGCACAAAAACCAATGCGGAACATTTCAGATCTTGTGTGCAGGATTTACTGCCCGATTTTACGGTGTTTCCTATTCAGGAGGCGCAAGAAAAAGTATTGGCGGATATTGTCATGCGGATTTTTGGAGAAACATCTTATTTTTCCAGCGATACGCCGTTTAATCTGGAGGCCGGTCCGGATAATGAAGCTGGGCATGGGTGGCGAATCGATGTGGGCGGGCGGCCTCTTATTCGTCTGGATCTGCACCCCAAAGCCCGCCGCATACGCCTTCCTTATGATGGGGAGTCTCCCGGAGTGTGTTCGTTTCAGGTTATGGATCGCTTGCGGTTGGAGGTCGATCCTTTGCAGGAAATTACTCTGGCGAGCAATCGGCATGTTCCGGTGCAATTTCACTTGTCTGCAAATCGTTCTCTGGTTTGTGTCAGTCCCAGAGATGAACGAGAATTGACAGCAACCGTTACTGAAATTGCGAGGTGTGCCATTGCACAGGTCAAAGAAATTATCCAGGATCGCGATCAAACACCGGGATTATCTGGCCCCGGAGGGTAACATATCGATTCGGGCGGTTACGGTTTCCAATAGCGCGGCAGGAACATGACCATAATGGTGAAAAGTTCCAGCCGTCCAGAGATCATTCCAAAGCTTAGAATCCATTTTGCGGTATCGTTAAGCGAGGCATAATTGCCTGAGGGACCAATGATAGGGCCAAGGCCTGGGCCGACATTAGAGATGGAGGTCACAGCGGCGGACATAGCGGTTATGAAATCCAGACCGGTCATCGCCAAAATGCACCCCAAAACGGCCATGGTCATGGCGTAAATGAAGAAAAAACTCATCACGGAAATCGGGACGTCAGTGGGAATTGGCTTGTTATTATAGAGTGGGGTGATGTAGGCGTGGGGGGTAATGAGTTTCTTGAGCTGGGCAATGGTGACGGTATAGGCAATCTGGAACCGGAAAAACTTTATGCCGCCGCTGGTTGAGCCGTTACATCCGCCGACAAACATCAGGAAGAACACAAACATAATGGGAAACAGTCCCCACAGGGAGTAATCAATGCTGGCAAAACCGGTCGTGGTTACCAGAGAAATAATATTGAAGCTCGTATAGCGTAACGCCTGAAGCGGGGTATACGCGTTAAAAATAACAAGCCAGACACTTAAAACCAGAATGGAGGCGGCCAGGAAGATTAAGTACCATCTGACCTGCTCATCCTGCAAAATAGCGTTGCGGTCGCCTCTTAGGAATTTCAGGTACAGAACGAAGGGAATACTGCCGGACAACATGAACAGGGTACACACAATTTCCCGGTCGATTCGCCCCATATCCATAAAAGAGGTGTCGTGCGTTGAGAATCCACCTGTCGAGATGGTGGTCAGGGCATGGCATACAGCTTCGAATAGCCCCAGACCGGTGAACATATAGAAAACCATGCAGGCAATTGTGAGGCCTATATAGATGAGCGAAATATTTTTCGCCAGTTCTGTGGTGCGGGGCAGGGCCTTTTCACTTTCAGATGATTCGGTTCTGAACAGTTGCATCCCTCCGATTCCCAAAAATGGAAGGAGAGAGAGGGCCATCACAATAATTCCAATACCGCCCAACCATTGCAGGATTGCCCTCCAGAGTAATAATCCGGGAGGTGATTCGTCTAATCCGGCAATAATCGTTGCGCCGGTGGTGGTAATTCCGGAGACTGATTCGAATACGGCATCCGTGAAATCAAGTTGTAACTCGGAAAACCAGAAGGGCAGGGCGCCGAATAGTCCCAGACTAACCCAGCTTAACGAGGTCAGCAGGAATCCTTCCCGGATACGAATCGTGAGCTTTTCGGTTTTGTTGGTCAGGATCAGCAGCCCTCCGAAAAAGAAGGTTGCAATCAAACATCCCAGAAATACTTTCCAGTCAGAGTGGTAGGCATACAGGTCCGTCAGCATCGGAAAGACCATGCTGCCAGCCAATATGCATAGCAGAATACCGATGACATAAAAGACGGGTTTCACATTCATGACATCATCATATAAAAAAAAGGGACATAAGCCTATGTCCCTTTTTGATTAAATTTGGTTCTGTTGCGGATTACTCAAAAGAGATGCTCACGCGACGGTTAGCTGGTTCGCGAATGCCATCGGCTGTTTTCACGATCAGATCTGTCTCGCCACGGCTTTCCATGCGAATCAGAGCCGGGTTAACTCCGCGGGCCACCAGAACATCCATCAGGGCTTGTGCCCGTTTCATTGCCAGACGCTGGTTGTAAGCGTTTGAACCGGCGGTGTCTGTGTGACCAACAACGCTAATGGTTTTCACGTCACCACGATTTCCAAGTTCTGTGACAACGGCGTCAACAATACTGTTGGCTTCCTCTGTCAGAGAGGCCTTGTCGAAGTCGAAGAAGACCAGATAGACTGCATTTTCGATTTTCATCGGTTCTGCCGGCTCGGCTTCGATTGTAACCGGAGGCTCTGCCGGAGTGGCAACCGCAGCCAGTTGATCTTCGATGCCTTTCAAAGCGCCGTAGAAGTCATTTTTGCAAGTGGAAATATCGTCTTTCTGCCAGTTTTCTTCCTGTTGTTCAATCCAGCAATCAAAGCGGGCTTGTGCAACGGCGGCCTGATCCGGCATCATTTCACGGGCTCCCATATCCAGCACTCCAATCAGGCGCGCACGGGCGGTTCCCAGTTCCTTGACATGCTCCGGAGACAGGTTCCAGTCGGAAATCGGCTCAGGAAGAACGGCTTCTCCTGCGGCTGCAGCCAGGCCTTTACGGGCGAAGTGCAGTGAGTCGGGATAGTCGAACATTTCGTTTTGTTCGATATTGGAAAAATCTCTGTATTCTGATGCTAGGCGTTGCGTAAACGGGCTACCAACTGCCTGAGAGCTATTCAGCGCTTCTACTTCGCTGAAACTATCGTAGGAACAGGCTCCGAGTGTGCAAACGGCGGCCATACTCAGGGCGATCCCTTTGAATTTATTCATATTCTTTCTCCTCATTCAAGGTTTTAATCTAAGTCATATATATACTAAACGGGCACTATACACAAACAGCGTTTGATGTAAAGTTTTATGTTTATACATGAAACGGGCGGTCAATGCTAATTTTCCGACGTTATTTTTTCAATCAGCTCTTCCAGCAGGTCTTCGGCGCGGAGATTCGGGGTCTGGCAGGTTCCGGCAGCTTCGTGTCCGCCGCCGCCATATCCCAGCATCAGAGAACCGATATCTGTTTTGCAGGTTCTGCTGAGAATGGATTTTCCAACGGCAAAAACTGTGTTTTGCTTGTTCTTTCCCCATAATACATGAATGGAGATGTTGATCTGGGGAAACAGGGCGTAAACAACAAAGCGATTCCCGGCCCAGATCGTGTCTTCTTTTCTATAGTCCAGAACGATCAGGTTTTTATGTATGGTGGCGCAGCGCTGAATCTGCTCTCTGAATTTAAGCTGATGTTCAAAATAAAGATCGACGCGCTCCCTGACATCCGGAATTTGCAGGATATCGTCGATATTCTGATGCTCGCGGCAGGTATCAATCAGCTTCATCATGAGCTGGTAGTTTGAAATGTTGAAGTTTCTAAAGCGTCCCAGTCCTGTCCGCGCATCCATCATGAAATTCAAAAGAGTCCATCCCTCCGGATTCAGGATCTCTTCTTTTGAAAACTGTGCCGAATCGGCTTTGTCTACGGCCGCCATGATTTCCTGCGATACATTGGGAAAGCTTTCCGCGCCACCAAAATAATTATAGACCACGCGGGCGGCAGAGGGCGCGTGTGCGTCAATAATGTGATTGGTTGTTTTATCTTCAAGGCGTTTGGTTTCGCTGGCGTGATGGTCAAACGCCATATAAACGCCCGGAACAAAGGGGAGGTTGGTGGTAATGTCTGTCTCGCTGACATTGATAATGCCGTCCTGCATATCTTTTGGATGCGCAAAGATCACATCATCAATCAGGTCCAGTTCTTTCAGGAGGAGGGCGCAGACCAGACCATCCATATCGCTACGTGTAATCAGGCGATATTTACGGGAGATATCAATAGAATTAAGTGCATTTGCCATGTGTTTATCAGGAGGGCTATATAAAGTGAGATTGAATGCGTCCATCATAGGGGTGCTTGCAAACAAGAGCAAGGGTAAAAGATCCAGCTAAATTACCGAGCTTAAATTAGTGGAGGGTTTTCCTTTGAGCAGAGGGTGCCTCCCCGATCAGGCCTTCCATAGAATGTGTGGAGGGCGGAATGGCAGGGTCGGCATTGAACGGGACTAATTTTCCCTCTCCATTCTTATCAATCAAAAGGGTTTGGCGGTATACTGGCGATCCGTCCTGAAGCGTTGGAGGGGCTTGTGCGTGATCAATCGCTATGATGGTTGTATATGGAAGCTCTTCATGAATACGCTGATGGAAATTTTGTGTGGCTTGAGGATCCATGGCGGCGGTTGCTTCATCGAGAAGGAGTATATCAGGGCGTGCGTACAGTATTTGCGCAAGAACGAGCTTGTTCTTTTCGCCACCGGAAAATTTCCAGCCTTTTCCGTCATTGTCACTATTGAGTTTTTCAATTTGTTCAGATTGTGACAGAAGGTCCTGCTCTTTTATAAGACCTACTTTGCCGAGAAGCGTCAGTATCTGATGATCGTCATTATCGGAATGTGCTTGGAAATTTGTGACGAGCTCTCTAAGCGTTGCATGTTTAGGGATGTAAGGCTCCTGTGGGGCATAAAAAAATGTTTGATCTTCGGGGGAGAGAATCGTTCCCTGACCATGTTTTTGAAGGCCCCTGCCAAAAATTGTGTTCATTAGTGTAGTTTTTCCGCATCCATTTTCTCCAACAATGCGTGTTGTAGAGCCGGGCAAGAAGGTGACATCCTCAATCTTCAAGAAGGCTTTTTGATCATGGCCTGGGTGCATGAGTTCCAAATTGACGATTCGTAATCCGTCGTCAGCACTCTGCTGGATGTAGTTAAAATCACGGATGCCGCTACGACTATAGTAAGTATCCTGGTGTGCCGCTTCATGGATAACATGTGCGAGGTCGGTGATTTGATCTGCTTTTGCTTTCAAGTCAGTCAAATAGGGCACCATATCGGACATGATGGCGGCAGACCCCAGAAACTGGGCGCTGAGAGCGCCATTAATCACAAACTGCTCGACATTTATAGCGCTAGTATATAAGGGCGGGAAGGCGGAGGCGTAGGCGAGTCCTTTCAGGCCGTTATTGCGGAAAACTTCTTCGTAAAGGCTCCAGACTTGTGAGAGTTTCTCACCTTTAGCCCAATGTTGGTCGAGTCGTTCATAGGTGTCTTTCAGGACTTCTAAGTGAATGCTTTCATGGGACCGAGCGGTAATCTTTTCGGCGTTACTTAATCCATCCTGCAGGTTTTCGCGCATCTCTCCGCATGAATCACTTAAGTCTTTCATGTTTTGAGTGATATGACGACCGAGACGATAGGCACCGTAGGTGATGGCGGGGATGTAAAGAGCAGCGGCGGCACCAGCCAGAATAGCCGTCCCATATTCACCAGGAGCGATTCCGAGCGTATTTTGGGCCCATTGATCCAGGAAATCAATTTGAGTGGAATGCTCAATGACCGCTTTTGCGGAAAAGCCAATTGTTGCGATTCCGCCTAATAACCGGGTTGCAGAAGCGATTGTACTGCCTTTTAATCCTGCGAGCTGATCATTGACAATCTGTGGAATGTGGGCAGGAATGTTGAGTTTTTCGCCGTCCAGTGTATTAAATGTTCCGCGTGATAAGGCCGTAAGAACGCCGCCTTCTGTCGTAGCTTGATGGAATTGTTCGCTATCCCATCTCGTGCTGCCTCTAATCAAGCGCAGCATGCTTTTTTGTTCTGCCAGATGTGTACCAAGCCAGGCTGTTCCCAGAAAAGCAAGGTCCTTTAAATTGTCTAGACTGTCCGGGCTAAAATGATCGGCGACAACTGTATTCGGGAGTGTGTTTCCTATGAATTCAGCACCAGAGAGGGCAATGCCGACTTGGATGCCGCTTTTTAAGACGCGTAATCCGGCGGTCGCTCCCGTGAGGCTCCATGCGCTGGCCCATTTTTCTGAAAACCAGTAAGCGGAAATGAGGCCAAGGGACGTCTGCATATTTGATACGGGCGTTTCTCCGGCTTTTTGTAGCGGGAAATCTGTGGCATCCTTGACTTCAGTCGATATGGCTGGGGCCATGCCTGCAATAGCCGATATTTGCGGGATGAGACCATGTATTAGGTTGCTTATACTTCCTGTGGGGCTGCGTGATATATCAAGAAAGGTATTGTGGATATGGCTGAATGCATTGCCCACCATATCAGGTGGCAGTTGCGTGAGTGCGCCAACAAAAAGCGATGCGCCAATTGCTATATTAGTTGTATCTTGCGTTGTTAGTGTTTTTCGGAGGGAAGAAAAAATTTCTGATATGCCTTGATAGGCGGTTTGAAGGCCGGTGCTTTCTTTTAGGCGGCTTAGTAAACTTTGTTTGTTGATCAACATTTTTTACCCTCTTATTTTTTTGCTATCTGATTGTAGAGGTTAAGATTTTTTCATGCAAATTTTCGGTATTTAATGTTTTTTTTAAAAAAATGAAAAAAAGTTTAAAAATGTGTTTGACAATGTTTGGGGGAGTTCGTATAACCCATTCCTCGGCGCAGAGATGAGGTCACAAAGACGGAAACGAAGCGGCGGGCGGCAAGAAAAAAATTAAAAAAACTTTAAAATTTTACTTGACGACGAAATGCTGATAGGATAGCTTCTTCAAGCTTTCAAAAAGCAGAAAATAAAACAAGGTCATGTGGTTTAGATCATGTGCTCCTCTTCTTCTTGCGAGGAAGAAAACGGTTCTTGAACATCGTTGATTAAAAAGAAGAGATACGCAGGCAGCAGGGCTGATATGTTGAGTACACTTAATATATATAGACCTGATGTGTAGCGTATCACTACTATGACGCATATACAGCAGGTCCTTTGCACTTCTCTGAGTTACTCAGGTTGGAGTGTCTTAGGATACTTCAATTTTTTGAGTGATTTTTTGAGATGAGATCAAACTTGAGAGTTTGATCCTGGCTCAGAACGAACGCTGGCGGCAGGCCTAAAACATGCAAGTCGAGCGGACCTTCGGGTTAGCGGCGCACGGGTGAGTAACGCGTGGGAATGTACCTCTAGGTATGGAACAACGTTTGGAAACGAACGCTAATGCCATATAATGTCTACGGACCAAAGATTTATTGCCTAGAGATCAGCCCGCGTTAGATTAGATAGTTGGTGGGGTAATGGCCTACCAAGTCGACGATCTATAGCTGGTTTGAGAGGATGATCAGCCACACTGGGACTGAGACACGGCCCAGACTCCTACGGGAGGCAGCAGTTAGGAATATTGGACAATGGGCGAAAGCCTGATCCAGCCATGCCGCGTGAGTGAAGAAGGCCTTAGGGTTGTAAAGCTCTTTCAGATGTGAGGATAATGACAGTAACATCAGAAGAAGCCCCGGCTAAATTCGTGCCAGCAGCCGCGGTAATACGAATGGGGCGAGCGTTGTTCGGAATCACTGGGCGTAAAGCGTATGTAGGCGGATAGGAAAGTCAGAAGTGAAAGCCCTGGGCTCAACCCGGGAATTGCTTTTGAAACTTCCTATCTAGAGTTCTGGAGAGGCAAGGGGAATTCCGAGTGTAGCAGTGAAATGCGCAGATATTCGGAGGAACACCAGTGGCGTAGGCGCCTTGCTGGACAGATACTGACGCTGAGATACGAAAGCGTGGGGAGCAAACAGGATTAGATACCCTGGTAGTCCACGCCCTAAACGATGTGTGCTAGTTGTTGGGCCCTTTGGGTTCAGTGACGGAGCTAACGTATTAAGCACACCGCCTGGGGAGTACGGTCGCAAGATTAAAACTCAAAGGAATTGACGGGGACCCGCACAAGCGGTGGAGCATGTTCTTTAATTCGATGCAACGCGAAGAACCTTACCTACACTTGACATCCCGGTCGCGGTTACCAGAGATGGTTTCCTTCAGTTCGGCTGGACCGGTGACAGGTGCTGCATGGCTGTCGTCAGCTCGTGTCGTGAGATGTTGGGTTAAGTCCCGCAACGAGCGCAACCCCTATTCTGTGTTGCCATCATTCAGTTGGGCACTCACAGGAGACTGCCGGTGATAAACCGGAGGAAGGCGGGGACGACGTCAAGTCATCATGGCCCTTACGTGTAGGGCTAGAAACGTGCTACAATGGGCACTACAATGGGCAGCGAGGTCGCGAGGCCAAGCAAATCCCTAAAAGTGCTCTCAGTTCGGATTGTACTCTGCAACTCGAGTGCATGAAGTCGGAATCGCTAGTAATCGTGGATCAGCATGCCACGGTGAATACGTTCCCGGGTCTTGTACACACCGCCCGTCACGTCATGGGAGTTGGTTCTACCCGAAGATGGTGTGCTAACCTTTTGGAGGCAGCCAGCCACGGTAGGATCAGTAACTGGGACGAAGTCGTAACAAGGTAGGCGTAGGGGAACCTGCGCCTGGATCACCTCCTTTCTAAGGTTGTATTTGGCATATGTATTTCTGATTGCTTGAGGCGTAAGTCAAAAGCAGTGAGAAAATAAAAGGCCTTGCTGTCTCCGTGTCTCTTCTTTTTAGTTTATAGTTCCGGGTCCTGTCTGATTACATACCGGTAAGCTTGCGGCGATTAAGGTCGCCAAGAGACTGGCCGGATATGCATAAGGGCCTGTAGCTCAGGTGGTTAGAGCGCACCCCTGATAAGGGTGAGGTCAGTGGTTCAAGTCCACTCAGGCCCACCATTTTTTCAAGGGGCCTTAGCTCATCTGGTAGAGCGCCTGATTTGCATTCAGGAGGTGGTCGGTTCGAGTCCGATAGGCTCCACCATTTCTTCCTGCAAGTATCCACAGGGTATTTGCAAGAGGAAATACTCCTCTTTTCTTTGACATCGTAAATAAGTTTGAAATGAATATATAGTATGTTCCTGCCCGTGCGGCTTTATACACCGCACATATAGAACCAGCAGGAACTACTGTATTGATTTGTCTGGTCTGTACCTGTTCTCGGCAGCCGTTAGCCCGGCTGTTTAAGGTGCAGACAACTCAACAGACAAGTCAAGACATCCAATGTCTAACAAAAAACTGAGTGATCACGAGTAGTGGATTTATCCCTACGCGTGATTTAAATTCAAGCGTTTTGAAGGGCATCTGGTGGATGCCTTGGCGATCAGAGGCGATGAAGGACGTGGTACGCTGCGAAAAGCTTCGGTAAGGTGCGAACAACCTGTGACCCGAAGATGTCCGAATGGGGAAACCCACCTTTCAGATATCTTATTGAGTTGATTGTAAAGTCAGCTCAAGAGATATCTGTATATAAAGGTATTATTTTCTGAATTCATAGGAAAATAAAGCAAACGCGGGGAATTGAAACATCTTAGTACCCGTAGGAAAGGAAATCAACCGAGACTCCGTTAGTAGTGGCGAGCGAACGCGGATCAGCCCAATGGCTTAGAGTTAATAACTAGAAGTGTCTGGAAAGTCACACCAAAGTAGGTGATAGTCCTGTATAGGTAAAAATTCTTTAAGTCTTCGAGTAAGGCGGGACACGTGTAATCCTGTTTGAATATGGGGGGCCCATCCTCCAAGGCTAAGTACTCCTGATCGACCGATAGCGAACTAGTACCGTGAGGGAAAGGTGAAAAGTACCCCGATAAGGGGGGTGAAATAGACCTGAAACCGGATGCCTACAAACAGTCGGAGCAGCTTTATGCTGTGACGGCGTACCTTTTGTATAATGGGTCAGCGACTTAGTGTATCATGCAAGCTTAAGCCGATAGGCGAAGGCGCAGCGAAAGCGAGTCTGAATAGGGCGTTTAGTATGATGCATTAGACCCGAAGCCCGGTGATCTAGCCATGGCCAGGTTGAAGTGTGGGTAACACCACATGGAGGACCGAACCCACGTCTGTTGCAATAGACGGGGATGAGCTGTGGCTAGGGGTGAAAGGCCAATCAAACCGGGCAATAGCTGGTTCTCCGCGAAATCTATTTAGGTAGAGCGTCGTGTTATACCTTCGGGGGTAGAGCACTGGATGGGCTAGGGGGGCGCGAGCCTTACCAAACCTAACCAAACTCCGAATACCGAAGAGTACATTCACGGCAGACAGACCTCGGGTGATAACGTCCGGGGTCAAGAGGGAAACAACCCAGACCTACAGCTAAGGTCCCCAAATGATAGTTAAGTGCGAAAGGATGTAGGAAGTCCATGACAACCAGGAGGTTGGCTTAGAAGCAGCCATCCTTTAAAGAAAGCGTAATAGCTCACTGGTCTAAATAAGACTTCCCGCGCCGAAGATGTACCGGGACTCAAACTATCTACCGAAGCTTAGGACTTGCACTTTGTGCAAGTGGTAGCGGAGCGTTCCGTAAGCCTGCGAAGGTGTACCGCGAGGTATGCTGGAGGTATCGGAAGTGAGAATGCTGACATGAGTAGCGACAAAGAGTGTGAGAAACACTCTCGCCGAAAGTCCAAGGGTTCCTGCGCAAGGTTAATCCACGCAGGGTAAGCCGGCCCCTAAGGCGAGGCAGAAATGCGTAGTCGATGGGAACCACGTTAATATTCGTGGGCCGGGTGGTAGTGACGGTGGCCGAAACTTGTTCTCTCTAATTGGATTGAGAGGGCGAGGTAGGACATCCAGGAAATAGCTCCACCATAAGACCGTACCCCAAACCGACACAGGTGGACAGGTCGAGTAGACCAAGGCGCTTGAGAGAACTGTTCTGAAGGAACTCGGCAAATTACACCCGTAACTTCGGAAGAAGGGTGACCCCTCTAAAGGCAACTTCGGGGGGGTGGCACAGACTAGGTGGTGGCGACTGTTTACCAAAAACACAGGGCTCTGCGAACTCGCAAGAGGACGTATAGGGTCTGACGCCTGCCCGGTGCTGGAAGGTTAAGAGGAGGTGTGCAAGCACTGAATTGAAGCCCCAGTAAACGGCGGCCGTAACTATAACGGTCCTAAGGTAGCGAAATTCCTTGTCGGGTAAGTTCCGACCTGCACGAATGGCGTAACGACTTCCACACTGTCTCCAGAGCAGACTCAGCGAAATTGAATTCCCCGTGAAGATGCGGGGTTCCCGCGGTTAGACGGAAAGACCCTATGAACCTTTACTATAGCTTTACATTGGCATGATGATTGATCTGTGTAGGATAGGTGGGAGGCTTTGAAGTAGTGGCGCCAGCCACTATGGAGCCATCCTTGAAATACCACCCTGATCCTTTGTTATGTCTAACCTAGGCCCGTCATCCGGGTCAGGGACAATGTATGGTGGGTAGTTTGACTGGGGCGGTCGCCTCCTAAAGTGTAACGGAGGCGCGCGATGGTAAGCTCAGGCCGGTTGGAAATCGGTCAGTGAGTGCAATGGCATAAGCTTGCCTGACTGCGAGACTGACAAGTCGAGCAGAGTGGAAACACGGTCATAGTGATCCGGTGTCTCTGTATGGAAGGGACATCGCTCAACGGATAAAAGGTACTCTAGGGATAACAGGCTGATAGCGCCCAAGCGTCCACAGCGACGGCGCTGTTTGGCACCTCGATGTCGGCTCATCTCATCCTGGGGCTGGAGCAGGTCCCAAGGGTATGGCTGTTCGCCATTTAAAGAGGTACGCGAGCTGGGTTCAGAACGTCGTGAGACAGTTCGGTCCCTATCTGCCGTGGGAGTTGGAGTCTTGAGAAGAGCTGTCCCTAGTACGAGAGGACCGGGATGGACGTACCTCTGGTGTACCAGTTGTTCCGCCAGGAGCACCGCTGGGTAGCTATGTACGGACGGGATAAACGCTGAAAGCATCTAAGCGTGAAGCCTCCTTCAAAACAAGGACTCCCTATCAGAGCCGTCGTAGACCACGACGTTGATAGGTCAGATGTGGAAGTGCGGTAACGCATGAAGCTAACTGATACTAATTGCTCGATCGGCTTGAATTTAAATCATATGCGCGTAGCGGTAAGTTTACTGCTTGTCGTGTGATAGCTGGTTAATGATTTGATATTGGATACTATATATTTGAATACTGTATAATCTTTGATGATCTGGTGATTATGGCGCAGGTGAAACACCCCATCCCATTCCGAACTGGATCGTGAAACCCTGCAGCGCCGATGGTACTTTGTCTTAAGGCACGGGAGAGTAGGTCGTTGCCAGATCTTCAAAGGTTATACAGTGTTAGTTCAAACTTATTTACGTCTCATTGAAGAAAAACAAACCTCCACCTCTCGGTCGGAGGTTTTTTGTTGTGACCAACGTATAGTAATTTTCATTTTTCTCAGTGTCGTCATCACACGGCTCCGTCCGTGTGATCCATACTGATTTTTGACCGCGGAGACGCAGGGAGCGCACAAGAGACGAAAAAACTTTGTTTTACTTTGCCTTACTTTGCGGTTCAAAATTTATTGTTTTATCGTTCACGCGATGGACGCACAGGAGGTGCAAAGGGCGCAAAGGACACACGACATTCTCTGTGTGCTCTGTGGTAAAAATCCGGGCAATGGTGGCTGGCCGCGCGTACTTTCAGCTCAGGCGCGAGTGAATTGCCTCAAGGCTTTCCAGCTTTTTGAGCGGGCCGAGCGCCGCGAGAGTCGGGGGACTTTTCAGGATTGTTTCGGCAATGCGATGTACATCCGCAGAAGTGACGGCGTTCAGGCGTGCGATACGGGCCTCTATATCCGGAAGAGTCTTAAAATGCAGCAGGTGTTTTGCCTGCCGGTCGGCGCGGGAACTCATGGATTCCCGACTCATAAGAAGTCCGGCCCGGATTTGTGCCTTGGCCCGGCTCAGTTCGGCGGGCGTGACGGACTCTGTACGGATTTTGTTTAACTCATCACAGACGGCAGGCATAAATTCTCCCAGTCGTTCCGGATCGGTGCCTGCATAAATCTCGAATTGCCCTTCATCCTGATATGCCGTGTGGTGGCTGAAAATATCATAGACCAGTCCGCGTTCAAATCGAATCTGATGAAACAGGCGGGAGCTGGTTCCGCCGCCGAGAATGGTCGAGAGCAAAAGGGCCGCGTCGTAATCAGGCGATATGCGCGAAACGCCTTGGAACCCGAGGACAATATGCGCTTGTTCCAGATTTTTGCTCTGCCGGATCTCTTGTCCGCCGCGATACATGGCGGAGGATGCGACGGGCGGCGTGACAGACATCTGCGGAATTTCTGTGAAGTGCCGGGCAACCTGTGCGGCAAATTCTTCGTGTTTGACGCATCCGGCCGCAGAAATTACCAGCGTTTTCGGGGTGTAGAAGGTATTGATATAAGAAAACAGATCTTCCCGTGGAATTCTTGATACGATGTCTGCCGTTCCCAAAATCGGCGATCCGAAGGGCTGGTCCGGATAGGCTGTTGCCTGATAGAGATCAAAAACGATATCGTCCGGAGTGTCGTTGGTCATACCAATTTCCTGAAGAATGACCTGCCGCTCTTTCTCAAGTTCTTTTTCCGGAAACGTGGTATTTTGTAGCTGATCGGCCAGAACTTCTATGGCGCGCGGCAGATCATCCTTTAACAGATGGACAAAATAGGCGGTATGTTCGCGGCTGGTATAGGCATTCATCTGGCCGCCGACACTCTCAATTTCTTCTGAAATTTGCAGGGCGCTGCGGTTTTTTGTGCCTTTAAACATCATATGTTCGACCAGATGCGCGATGCCATTCTGGTGCGGTTGTTCGTTTCGGGTGCCCACATTATACCAGACACCAAATGCCACAGAATGCATTTCCGGGACATGATCGGTGATGATCCGCAGGCCATTGGGCAGGGTCGAAAAGGTCAGGCTCATCTTAGAGGTTCCCCAGTACAAATTTTTTGACGCGCTGGACATCATTGGGCAGGGCAGTCATGAATTCCGGTTTTTCAAGAATGGCTGCCAGCCGCTCCGGCATTTCCGGTTTTTTGCCGATAGCTTGTTC
Source organism: Rhodospirillales bacterium (assembly GCA_020638395.1). Lineage (GTDB taxonomy): Bacteria > Pseudomonadota > Alphaproteobacteria > Micavibrionales > Micavibrionaceae > JACKIP01. The sequence goes on along the minus strand of JACKIP010000003.1, from coordinate 163,315 downwards.
AACGGCTTCGGGGAATTTCGCCGGGTGCGCGCAGGCCAGAGAGACAATCGGGGTCTCCAGATGGTGGTCTGCTTTTGCTTTAAGCGCGGCATAGGCGCCAACCGCGCTGTGCGGATCAAGAATGTATCCGGTTTGTTTATAGATATCGCCGATGGTTTTTAAGGTATTTTCTTCGCCGCAGCGATAGGCGAGAAAATCTTCCTGGGCCCGTTGCCGCCGCTGCGGAGACACCGCCATGCGTCCGGATTGGGAAAAAGTTTTCATGAGTCCGGTCAGCATCCCGGCATCCCGGTCCACCAGATCGAACAGATAGCGCTCGAAATTGCTGGAAATCTGGATGTCCATCGAGGGGCTGCAGGTCTGTTTGACCTCCCCTTTTTTCATTTCGCCGGTTTCAAAAAAGCGGGTGATAATATCATTGCGGTTGGTTCCGATAATCAGGCGGTCAACCGGCAGGCCCATCATGCGGGCGGAGTGGGCCGCATAAACATTGCCAAAGTTCCCGGTCGGAACGGAGAAATTGACGGGGGTATTCGTGCTGCCGACCTGTAACCACGCCGTGGTGTAATAAACGATCTGGGCACAGATGCGTGCCCAGTTGATGGAGTTGACTGCGGACAGATTCACCTGTTCCCGAAACGCCTGATCTGCAAACAGGGCTTTAACGATGGCCTGACAATCGTCAAACGTTCCCTCCAACGCAATATTGCAGACATTCGGCGCATTCACCGTTGTCATTTGCTTGCGCTGAACGTCTGAGGTCCGGCCCTTGGGGTGCAGAATAAAAATTTTAATGTGAGGAGAGTGTCGGCAGGCCTCAATTGCGGCCGATCCGGTATCTCCGGAGGTCGCGCCGATAATGGTCAGCTTCTGGTTCTTTTTTTGTAAGACATAATCAAACAGATGGCCGAGGAGTTGCAGGGCATAGTCTTTGAAGGCAAAAGTAGGACCGTGGAACAGCTCCATAATCCAGAAATTATCGGCAACCTGAACCAGTGGTGCAATGTCGGAGTGGTCAAACGTATTCAGTCCATAGGTCTTATGAATGATGGTGGCGAGATCTTCTTCCGGAATTGATTCGTCACTGAATTTATTCAGAACATACGCTGCGATGTGGGCATAGTGATGCCCCTTTAATTTCGGGAATCTGTTCATCTCCAGAGAGGGCCACTCCCGCGGGACAAATAAACCTCCGTCCGGGGCCATACCAGCCATGAGAGCACCTTCAAATGTGTTGGATTTCTGCGAATCATTACTGCGTGTAGAGATATAAAACATTTGAATACTTTTCAGATTGAGGTTGCCTTATCATATAAAGGTTTCCGTGGTATAAACAATAAGATTCAGGAAGTTTTTTTCAAAGGCGCGGGAAACATTTTATTTAAAATCCGCGCATTCAATTGTAAGATCTACGAAAATGCTTTAAATTTATAAAGAATCAAATTCTTTAACCTCTTTTTAGTTATCCTTTTTTTATTACCAAAATCAAAATCATGCCAGAATTGTCTCACACATATAGAATCCTGATTGCAGAGGATAATGATTTTGTTCGCATGCAGATCGTGAAGTTTCTGAGTGATGCCGGCTATCAGGTCGATGATTTTGATTCTGCTCTGAATGCGGTGTCGGTGATTGGGGATAGCTATGATCTGGCGATTGTGGACGTTCGTATGGAGCCGATGGGCGGATTCGATTTTATCAAGGCTATGAAAGGTGAGGGGATTTCTACTCCGGTTATTTTGGTGACCGGAGATCAGGACCCGGATTTGTTGAGTGACGCGTCCCGGCTGGGCGTGGGGGCTGTCCTGATTAAACCCGTCCAGAAAGATCGCCTCCTGAAAACTGTTGAAAAAACATTGCAGAAAAAGAAGGGAGGGTAGATGTTCACGAGAAAAATAACCCTCCTGTTGACGGCGCTTCTCTACCTTGGGTCTTGTGCTCAGGTGGATGTTCCGGGTCCCCGCAATCTGAAAATACCCCAGCCGACACAGGCCGGGGAGCGTAAAACTGCGATCAATGAGCGTCCGGATGCCGTGATGTACCTGCCATTAGGCAAAGATGTTCTGATTCCCGAAGTGCCCGCGAGTGATAAATTGCCGGGACGTATCGTGGGACCGTTTGAGCTGCGCGGGGAAACTTTAGCGGGGGCGTTGCAATTGATTACGTCGGATTTTAACATCCCGATGGCGTTTGAGAGTGAAGAGGCTTTGACCCGCAAGGTCACGGTGTCCAATATGAAGGGGCCGATGGGAACGGTTGTCAATCGGGTATGTTCTCTTGCGGATTTATATTGCTCCTATGAAGAGGGCGCGTTGATTGTCAAAGATACCCAAACCTTTACCGTGAGCGTGCCGCCGGTCAGTTCAAGCGATGCCGATATTATTGATGCTGTAGCCTCCGGCATTCAGGGAATTACCGGACTGAACACGATTACAGATCTTGGGACCCGCACAATTATTTATGAAGCCACACAAAGAAGCGCCGATTTGGTCGAGCGTTATTTCCAGCGGATGCGCCGCAGTACGGCACTTGTGATCTTTGAGATGTATATCTGGGAGGTCTCTCTGGATAATGGTAATGCGACCGGGGTTCAGTGGGATAAATTGATGGAGTACGGAAAGTTTTCTTCCAATGTGACTATTCCGTCAAGCATACCGGCCGATTTTTCTCCGATCAGCATCGGATTACCGACGGCGGGGGATGTTGATCCCAATGATATCGTCCGGTTTATCTCTGAGTTTGGGGCGGTGAAAACGATTTCCCAGCCGCAAATTACCATGTTGTCCGGGTCTGATGCGACATTACGTGCGGCGGATACGATTAACTATGTTTCCTCCTTGCAGCGTACGGTTGATAACGGCGAAGTGTCCGTCTCAACAGAGACAGATTCGGTTGATACCGGTTTTACGCTTGAGATTTCGGCCAATTGGGACCATTCAACGGTGTATAGTGATATTTCTATTCAGTTGCAGGAATTTAAACGATTCGAAACCTTCGGGGAAGGAACGGAAACCGAGTTGCAACTGCCGGAAACCACGGAGCGGGAGGTGACAACTCAGGTGCGGATACGTCCGGGGGATTCTTTGCTCCTGGCCGGGCTTGTTCGTGAAACTGACCAGTATGCCAAAGAAGGACCGGGCTTTAGAGGGCCGCTCTTCCCAACCTCGCGGAGTGCACAAAGTTCGAATGTTGAACTGGTATTTCTTATGAAACCGCGCGTGGTGATTTATACCACCGATCAGGATAGTGGCCCGGTTTCATCAAAAGTCGACGCACCGACCCCTGTGCCAAACAATCCTCCTGCCCCGAAACAGCAGGAAACGGGCGTTGTTGGTAAAGAAGAGGAATCGACGCAGGATCTCAAACCAACGATCGGAACGTTACCGCTTGATTTACTGAATCCTAACTAACTTTATGAGATAAATAGGACATTATGGCCTTGGAGCAATTGCAGAGAACAAACAGGATCATTCGACAAGTGACATACTTTGTGGGGATGGTTTGTGTCGCGATGCTCCTGTCTGTTGGCGGGATTTCCGTTTCGTTTGCACAGTCTGGATTTGAGAATCCGGGAACTCGTGGGGTCGGAGGGGGAGGGCTTGTTCCGGTGGACGATCAGGTTGACGGGGGCACCATTTCAATCGGCTCGACGGCGCAGGTCGTCGTGTTATTTCGCAATGAGAGCGGCAGCCCGGTCAATATGGGAGCCATCAATCTTTATCCGTCTTCGAATGCCACGGCGTCGGTGACGATGAATCAGTGCGGGCAGGAGCCTCTGGCAGGGGGCGCTGATTGTGCGATTGCAGTGTCGGTAAAAGGGTTGCAGGCGGGACCATGGCGTGTGGCAATGCTGATGCGTCATGATGGGCGCTCCCGGTTGGTGAGCGCGGTTCTGAGCGGGGTTGTTGAATCCTCTGCCGATGGAGCAAATCAGGTTATCAGCGATCTGGAAGCGGTGCCGGCGGCTCTGGAATATGGTAGCCTGTCTGCCAGCCGGGCTCAGTTGAAATCGGTGACCCTGCGGAATATTACCTCGAACCCGATTAAAATTCTGGATATCTTTTTGAAGGCCGAACCGTCGGCGGGGCTGTCTTATGAGACGGATTGCGAGATTCTGAAAGCCGGGGAAGCTTGCGTGGTCGCGACGAAATGGTCTCCCCAGCAAAAAGGCCCGGCCTCCGGCGTTCTGGTGATCAAGCATGATGGGCCGACCGGGGTGGCGACGGTTGATATTAACGGAGAATATACCCCGGAAGCCAGCGCGGAGGCGGATATCTTCCCGGATGCGGTGCCGGGAAAAGGACTGATGATTTCATCTTTGTCTGAAATTGATTTTGGAAGCGATATTGATACCATCTCAGCAATCACAACCTCTCTGGTTAATTCCGGCGATGCTGATTTGACGATTGATGATATTACCTTGTCCGGGTCAGAAAACGGGTTGTCGATTGAAACAGCCGGATGCGGTAATGGTACGGTTCTGGAGCCTTTGGATGCCTGTCCTTTGACTTTAAGCTGGGCTCCGGTGCGGGCTGGCGCGTTGCTGGATGATGTGAAGATCAAACATAGCGGGGCCCGCGGCGTGTTGGTTATTCCTGTGCGTGGGGCAGCGGTTTCTGCCGTCAGCAAAGATTCGCAATCCATCATTTTAAATACGGCAACGGTTATCGATTCGTCCTCTCCGGGGTTCTCTCTGGATCGTTCCGATGAGACGTCGGAGGAGACGCCCCCCAAAGCAGGGGCAAGAACAAATTACGATCTGGAGGCGGCTCCGTCTGAGCCTCTGATGGTGAATAAAGCCAAGGTTTTTGATGGCTATTCGATTACCTCTTTGGCGGCGGACCGCGCCATTATTACCAGCCCGCGCGGCAGCCGTGTCATATTCAACAAGGAACCTCTAACCATCGCAGGGGTGAGCTGGGTGCCTTATATTCAGTATGGCGGCGTTGAATTCCATAGTGGCGCGGATAAAGTTTTGATGCTTTTTGACCGATCTTTATCTTCTTTTAACCCCTCTTCGGCACAATCTAAGAGTGGCGATACCGCTGGGGCGTCGTCAGAATAACCGTTTACGCTAGTTAGTTGTCCTTTTATATGAGTGATCCGGAACAGACTGAAAACCAGAGCGGACTTTCTCCTGAAGAGAGAAGTGCGCAGGAGCGCCGCGCTATTGAGGGCGACCGGCGCGAGATTGACCTTGGCTCCCCTGTGGGGCAGGAGCGCCGCCGGAAAGGAGAGCGCCGCAAAATACGCTTTGCCGAAGGGCGGGAGCGGTATCTGGATATGGTGCAGCGGGAACGCTCCATGTTGCTGGAGCAGGGACTGGCCAGATCGACGGAACAATTACTGGATATGGCCGGAGCGGTCGCGTTGTCAGATGTGGATGACGAGCGGGTCAAAGACCGGGCGTCCGGTGATTTACTGCGCTCGATCCTGCCGGTTCAGTCCTGGCTTCCTTTAAGTATTCACCTGATTAATCTGGCGGATGGCGTTCTGAAGATTGCGCCTCTGTATGAACTAAATCAGCGCCAGATTGAGACCCTGATTTCAACGGTTAACCGAAGCGGGTTTCATGTTGAAAAAGTTGATGCCGAAATCTGGGACCGTGCAGAGCTGATTAAAACTCTGCGCTCGGTGCATGATCTGTCGGCAGACCGGTGCGAAAAAACACTGGCGCAGTGGCTGGATGATATTGATAACGGGCTGCTTCTAAACCAGTTCGAGCGGGATATGCTGGCGGAAGCGCTGCAGATGAGAGCGTCTGATATCCATCTGGTGCAGGATAATAATCCTGATGCGCCAAACTGGATTAAATACCGGATTGACGGGGATTTAATTCCTATGCATTTGTTGCCTGCCGAAGCGATGGCGCGGGTGACAACCCTCCTGAAGCGTGAAGCCGGATTAAACTTCGGGGATCGTACCACTCCCAAGGACGGGCGATTCGGATTTACCTGGCAAGGGCGGGGGATTGATATCCGGGTGGCGGCCGGCCCGCAGGCGCAGGATGGGGAGAAGCTGACCCTCCGTCTGCTAGACCGGGCGGCTCTGAAGGGCTTTGACGAGTTATTCCAGCGCCACGAGGATGTGGGCGACCATCTGGCAAGACTTCTCGCGCCGGAAATCAAGGGCGGCGGCGGATTGATTATTTTATCAGGTCCGACCGGTTCCGGTAAAACCACGACCATGTATGCCTGTGTTCAGCAGATCGACCGGCGGCGCAAACATGTTCTGACGATTGAAGATCCGATTGAATATGAGCTGAGATATGCGACGCAATGGCAGGTCCGCCCCGGTATGCCGGGGGGCGGGTTTGCGGACCTGATCCGGGCCTCCATGCGTCATGACCCGGATTATATTGTCATCGGGGAGATGCGGGATGGCGATACGGTGGAAACGGCCTTGAAGGCCGCGGAATCCGGGCACACCGTGATATCGACCATTCACGCGGATACGGCGTTACAGACATTCGAGCGCCTGCGCTCCCTGATGCCGTCTGACCGGGAACGCGCCTCGACTTATACCTTGTCACAGCAGGTCAAGGCGGTTTTGAACCAGCGTCTGGTCCGGACCTTGTGTCAGGGGTGCGCACACCGGGCGCATGCTCATGAATACCTGACACCTTTGGAAATTGAATTATTGACCATTGATCCCAAAACACCGGTGCGGACTCATAATACGCATGGGTGTGATCTGTGTAACCGGACCGGGATATCGGGGCGAACGTTGCTTCTGGATGCGTTGCTGATTGATCTGGGGCCAGCGCAGCGGAACAAAATTTATGAAGCGCTCCTGCAAAACGTCAACCAGTTGAAGGGGCAGGAGGGGATTATTATGCATACAAGGCAGGAAGGGCTGATTGATCTGGTGGTCAGCGGTCTTGTTGATCCAAAATCTGCCATAGGCTATCTGGAAGAATAGGTTATGTAAATATAACCAGTTGTTTTTAAATACTTTTTTCATATTTTTTTGTTATACTTGAGTTTGTGAAGACTTATTCATTCTTTCAAACGTCTTTAGGCAAGTAAAAACAATATAATAATATGCGCCAGTGGATTGCAGAAATTGCTTATGAAACAACGTCAGGTCCCAAACGGGCCTCTGAGGCGTTTTTTCTGCCGACGGTGGACGATGTGCGGAATGCTATTTCGAAAAAAGGCGGCTATGTGATTTCTATACGGCCTCATGAGCGCTCTCCTATGGAGCGCCTGCTGGCACGGTCGAGCTGGTGGCAGGTGCAATTACTGCGCGGGATACAGTTCCGGGCGCATTCGGCCTCTCCGGGGGTGGCGTTGTGGAAAATTATTCAGGCGGAAACCAATCCCAGGCGGCAAAATATCCTGACTCCGGCGCGGGAGGCGCTTGCCAGAGGGCTTGGCGTGATTGATGCCCTGAAAGCCTTGCAGATTTTTGATCGTGGAACCTTGGCCATTTTATCGGCAAGCGAGCGGGCCAATCGTCTGGCCGAAGGTATTCCGCATGCGATCCAGTCAATTACCCAGAAACGAAAGAACGCGCGGGCTGTGGCAGGGACGATGTCCTGGCTGGTCTTTGATGTGTTTTCGATTGTGTCGTCATTATTTGCGGGAAAACCGATGGTGATGAAGTGGTTCCGGGAAAATCCGCCGACGGATCCTGATGAACTGGATAAATTTGAGCGCGTGGTCGGTAATCTGGAATTGACATGGGATGTTTTGATCTGGACGGCGGTGGCCTCCGGGGCTTTTCTGGGCTGGTGTATGGTGTCCTTCTGGTTGAATCGGGGGAAAAAAGACTGGCCGACGGCGCGGATTGTGCGGAAAATCCCACTTGTCGGGGGATATTTGCGGGATCTGGGATTTTCTGATTCAACAGTGGCTTGCGCTCGGATGATCCGCGGGCTGGTGCCGATCAATGAAGCTCTGGAGCAAGCGTCCGAAGCCACGAATTCTCCCGACGTGGTGTCTTACTGGGAGCGTGCGAACTACGATCTGAACCGCGGAATTCATTTGGGATCGGCACTGGATCACGAACCATTAACCCGTGCGGAAAGATTGGAACTTGCGAGCTTGTCGGATCTGGATCAAGTTGCTACAGTAATGGAGTCGATTGCCGATATGCGTGCGGCCGCCGCAAAGACAAAGCACTCCTTGATTGTCTGGCTGGCTTTTGCGCTAACCGGTGTTTATCTGGCTCTGGCCATGGGCAGCGCGATCTATGCGTTGACCGTTATGAATATGAGTATGGACAGTATTATGGGCGGATTAATGGAAGGAGCCATGTAACGTGGTGTTTCAGCAGGCAGGTCAAATGAATATGGATATTCAGAATGAACGGGGAGACGCTGCGCGAGGTTCCAGGCGTGAGGGTGCTCCTGTCCGGTCTCAAAAGCCGGGAGTTCTCGATTTTCTGGCGGGAGAGAAGCGGGAGGTCATGCGCGATTTGAAACCCTTTCTTCCACAAGAACTGGTCGGGGGAGCACTGCCTCATATTCCCGGAGCGGAGGAAGAATCTGTCTGGAATGCGGCATCTCAGGCCTGTTCGACGGAGCGGGTTCATTTTTGCTATTCTATTGATGAGGGGCGAATCTGGTACCTGGCCTGCCCATCGTCGCAGCTTGCATCGAATCCGGACAGCTGGTGCCCTCTTGCCGCTGCTTTGCCGGGAAACAGCGAATATTGGGACAAGGAAACGGTTTATCTTTATGAGCAGGAAGGGGTTGCATCTGCGCTGCGCTGGGATCCGGAAACAGGTCGTATGCAGGTCTATCTGGGGGCGGCCCGGACGATTCTGCCGCGAATCCAGACGATGGATGCCAACTTCGTAACCATAAATCCGGATGTCGCGGATGTGGTTCCCTGGAAAAACCGGGCGATTCGTACGGAAAAACTCTCCCGGGCAACAGCCAGACTTCTTGTGTTATCAGGGTTGGCTGTGAATTTTATTATCATGCTGGTATTGGCTGTGCAGCTTTTGCTCACCCATTCTGTGCAACGCGATTTGTCACAGGTGCAGATGGATACGCAAAATGCGGTGACTGAACTGATGCAGAGCGCTGCGTCAACGATGCAGAACACCTCCATTCAGCACATGGTGAATGTTCAGGAACTGCTGGATGCGCTTGTTAAAATTGACGGGACGTTGATTCGATATGAAATTAAAGGCGGAAATCGTGCAGAATGGGAAGCCCTGGTTCCGCAGGCCTATAGTAGCGGCGTTGGTATTATTCGCGGAACGGTGCAGCCGGAAATTGAACCGGATGGGCGTGTCCGAATCAGTGGAACCCGTTAACAAGGAATTAAGATACTATGGTCCTTCCTATACGAAAGACTTGCATTCTGTTACGGCTAATTTAAAATGATTTTAAGGTTTTTAACTTAAAATTTTAATTATATTACAAGGATTATAGGGTCTCGTTTTGAGCAAAAGGAATCTGGATTGGCGAATTTTTAAGAGGTATCTGAGTGCACAGGCGACTCAAGACCTCAATCGCTTTCTTGAGGCGATGCCTCAGAATGCCGGAAATACGATTCTGGTCGTTGCGGCGGTGATTTGGTCTGTTGCCGGGGGGCTGGGGCTCTATACGGTCATTCAGTCGCGGTCTTTGGCTGAGTTGCGGGGCCAGTTGTTCGAAATGGAGGCAGTAAAGCCAACTGTTCCCAAAGTCACCAATGTTGCTGAAGATGCAAAGCAGGTAGACGCTTTTACCGAGCTTGCGGCCAAATCCTACCCGGATCTGGATATGAATGCCAATGGCTCTTCCGTGACCATCACGGCCAATGATACCCGGTTTTTTCCGGAGTTCCGGGAGGCAATCGGGCATGTCCAGAATGGGGGGCGTGGCTGGCGGGTTAATATTGAAGAATTATGTGTGGGACGGGAATGTCCGCAGAAACCCTTGTCGATAAAGCTAAAAGTCAATAGAGTCTCTATTGAGGCGGCAAGTTAATAAGGCAAATGAAAGGTAGATGAAGTGAGAAAAATGTCAAAAAATCCAGAATCAGGAAATGTGCTCTTCCTTATTTTGATTGCGGTTGCGTTGTTTGCAGCCCTGTCTTATGCCGTGATGTCCTCGACGAATACGGGCGGAGGAGATGCAAATGATGAGTCCAATCTTGTGAATAGTGCTGCTGTGACGCAATATCCCGCGTCAATTAAAACGGCGATTATTCGTCAGTCAGTTTCTAAAGGAGTGGCAACTCCAACGGCCTCTTCGGATCTTGCGGCGGGAGCCTCCGGATTTCTTTTTGACAAGCCACCCTTTACAGGTATTGCGACGGCGGATGAGTACAGGGTTGTTTTTCATCCAAGGGGAGGCTCTGCGAGCTATGTGCAGGCGATCAATGGTGTTTTGACCAGCGGCGCAACCGGAGACTGGTTATTTAATATGGACTTTGAAGTGGTGAATATCGGTTCCACGGCAAACGGAATTGACGGAAATGAAATTATTGCATTCTTACCGGATTTAACCTCCAGCATTTGCTCCCGTATTAACACCGAGCTGGGGATCTCTTCCACGCCGACTCTGGCATCCGCTGTGACGATTGCTGATAATCTGGAGCAAGGGGATACGATCTCTACTGCAAACCCGGCGGCCAACGCCTTGGGAACAACTTTGAATGCCACTCTTGCTGCTTTGGATGGTAAGCCATATGGATGTTTCCGGAACGGATCGGCCGGGCCATATACCTATTACCACGTTCTTCTGGAGCGTTAAGAGCTCGTGGCGCAGGAGATGAAAAAAACGTTTAACTCTCAATCTGGCAGCGCAATCATTTATATTTTGATTGCTATTGCGCTGCTGGGGGCATTAACCGCCAGTCTGCTCGATTCTCCGTCCCAGCAGACCCAAAGCCAGAACCGTATGAAAACGCTGGCGGATATGAAATCGCAGATCAACCTCATTCGCGCCGCGGTGGACGAATGTATTCTGGTCAATCACCGAGGGGATTCCGGAATTGACTCCGGCGGTGGGGCGATGGACGAGGGGGCAAATAAGCGATATCCCATTCGTCCTGATTCGGATCACTTTACCGGGGCAACGGTTGGAGCCGCAGCGGATCGTCTGGTTCGTCATATCCGGTGTCCGGGAAATCCTGGCGATGACAATAATCATGCTCTGATTTTTTCAGGATTATCCGCCAAGTTTTTGCCGCCGGCGCCGGACCTGTTTTCAGACTGGCAGTGGTATAATGGTCTGGACGGCGTTTTTTTCTGGACGAGCACAACGAACACGGATTCGTTTATCACAAGCGCGCTTGAAAAACTGGATGATGAATTTGGCGAATGTGAAGCGGATGTGATTGACGCGACCTCCGGGGCGGTTGATATGGTCAGTGACACGGGCGGGAACAGCTTTAGTTGTGCATCCGGTTCGACCTGCTTTCGAGTATGGATTATTCTGAAATCTACGGCGCTTCATCAGGATGCAGGTTGCCCCTGATTTTTTCATGATATATAAAGAACCAAACCATTAAACTTTTACCCAGATTATAAGGAAAAAAATGAGCCGTAATCTTACTAAAGAAATTCAATCCATCATTGACAATGCGGATGTCGTTTTATTTATGAAAGGCGATGCGGATATGCCGTTATGTGGGTTTTCTGCTGCTGTTGTGCAGGTCTTGACACAGATGGGGGTGCCATTTCAGGCTGTGAATGTTCTGGAGGATGAAGAAATTCGTCAGACAATCAAGGAATTCAGTGACTGGCCAACCATTCCGCAGCTTTATGTAAAGCGGGAATTTATTGGTGGATGCGATATTGTCCGGGAAATGTATATGAACGGCGAATTGCAAAGCCTGTTTTCTGAAAAAAACATCAAAACAGCCGCATAATCCCCGGAAGGTCTGATATCATTGTCAGGCAATTCTTTTCTTTTTTAATTCTTTGTTTTAAGATAGGTTATTATAACCTGAATCTTGGAACAGATTAGTAGTAACCTCTTTTGTCAGCGCCAATGAACGATATAAAAGCAAATCCCAGAAGTTTTAGGCCCGTGCGAGGCACTCAGCCGCAGGCGGCCGGAGCGCCTCGTCCTCAATCGTCTGCTGTGCCGTCCCAAGCGAAGAAGCCTGCGCCTGTTGGCGGAGCTTCTGCTGGGGCGACAGGTGGCGGAGAGGCTGACGGGCAGGTACGTGGGTTGGGAGCCGTTGTCGTTCGTAATGAGTTTTATCGCGATGGGTATCGCAATATGCTGCGCGTGGTTGTCGCGCAGTCCATGGTGATTATTCTGCTGGTCTGTGCTATTTTTTACGTCATTCACATCCATCAGCCGGAAAACCGCTATTTTGCGACGACCGAAGATGGGCGTCTTGTTCCCATGGTGTCTATGAATCAGGCAAACCTGAGTAAACCAGCTCTGATGTCCTGGGTGGCGCAATCCGTTTCGGAGGTTATGACCTTTGGGTTTAGTGATTACCGCCGCAGGCTGCAGGAAGCATCACGGAATTTTACCAAGAGGGGATGGGAAAGCTTTACCAAGGCGCTCGATCAATCCGGTATTCTTGATTCTGTTCGGGAAAACAGGCAGGTTTTGACAGCGGTTCCTAGTGGAGCGCCTGTTTTGCTGGAGGAGGGGAATGATAATACCGGGCGCTACTTTTGGCGTGTTGAGATCCCGGTCACGATTACTTATGAAGCAGGATCGAAACGGCGGTCTGATAATCTGGTTGTGCAGCTTGTGATCGTGCGAGTGCCACGACTGGAGAGCCAATACGGAATTGGAATTGAGCAATGGCTGGCGAGTGCGACTTAAAAAAATTGCATTCTATGCGAAAAATGAGATATACGGAAAAATAACCATAAAGGCTTAAATGTGTTGCAGATGAAAAAACAAAATCTTTCTATATTCCTGGCGGGGGCTCTCTGTTTTTTATTCGTTTTTCAGGTTTTCGGTGCGGGGGCTCAGGAAGTTCCTGAAGAAGGGCCGAAGATTATTTCAGGGCGAACCGGTGCAATTGATACGAGCCCTGTCCTTCAGGATGCCGTACCGTCTACCGGTTTGAATGATTCGGCATTTGATGCTTACAGACAGAGTATGGACGGTGGAAATGACCCGTTCGATCAGATTTTATCAAATAATATGGATGGTCCGCCGGCTCCCGGGCAGGAAACACCGGAAGATCTCCAGACTGAGATTCGCAGGGAAGCCTTTGATGCGGCTATTAACGGGATGCTTCCTCTTAAGCCTGAGGAAATCAGACGCTTTTTGGAAATATATGATGAGGTAAAACAGGCTTCAAATACACCTCTTTTTCCTTACCCGAAGCAGGAAATGAAAGTGGAGGAAATTTCCCTTGATCCGGCTGATCCGCCTAAAGTTATAAAACTGGCGACGGGGCATGTCAGTATGGTGTCTTTTATGGATGCAACAGGGGCTCAGTGGCCGATTGTAAACATGACCTGGGCCGGTGATTTTGAGATTTCGCCACCGGAGGAAGGCGGGTATAGCATTCGTGTGACACCGCTGTCTGACTTCGCGTATGGAAACATGATTGTGACTATGAGCATGTTAAAAACTCCGGTTATCTTTACGCTTCAGGCGCAACGCGATGTTGCTTATGTTCGGTATGATGCCATTATCCCACAACCGGGGCCGTTTGCGACCCCCTCTCTGATTGGGGGAGCTCCTGCTGTTACGACGACCTCCGGATCCGTACAGACTGTTGCTGTTCTCGATGGAAGTGCTCCGCAAGGAAGTTCAGCCATGCTGGTAGAAGGCGTTGATGGGCGGACCCGTGCTTACGAATCAAGTGGTCTTGTATATCTACGGACGCCGTATACGCTTATTTCCCCGGCCTGGTCCGAGTCTGCGACCTCTGCGGATGGAACGAATGTGTACGTGATTAAAAAGACACCTGTGGTTCTTTTGTCCGAGAAAGGGAAGATCCTTCGGGTCTTCCTGAAAGAAAAAGAAAGTAGTATGTAATTGAAACCGGTAAGGATTTTTATAAATGGCAGATGATCTCGACAAAGAAAATCAGGAAACAGATTTTGGATTTGACGGTGGTGATGAGTTTAATGATTTTAACAAACAACAATCTTTAGCTCACACGATTCAAAGCAATCCTGTTCTCAAAATTGGCATTATAGCGGCAGCTTTTGTCTTTATTGTGGGTGGATTCCTTCTGTTTGGAGGGGGCTCTAAAGAAGATAAGGGTGATAAATCATCCATTGAGGCGACGGGGGGGGATGTCCGTGAAGCTCCGACGTCCAGTGAAGTAACAGATGTCTATAAAGATGCGATCGACCAGTTTAATGAGGCTGGCTTGGAAGAAGCAAACCAAACTCAGCAAAGTTTTATTCCGGTCCCAGTTGGACCCGCTACGAATACGGGTATTGTCGTTCCGGAGGCAGAAGAAGTTCAGGAAGATCCTCTTGAAAGATGGCGGCTTTTGCAGGAAGAGCGTGCGCGCCAGCAGCAAGATCAGGTCACTGCGGCTAAAACAGATGCTCTTCAGGCTGGAGAATTGAGTCCTCAGGAACAGAAGCGTCAGGAAGTTGTGCAGAGATTATCCCAATCAATGTTGGGATCCATGCAGCAGTTAACCGGGTTTTCGAATGTCAGACAAATGCAGGTCAATAACGTTACGGATGATAAGACCTACTACGAAACTTTGATGGATGAGAAAAATCAGCGGGAAATCAGAGCGCTTGAACGGCGGAAAGAATACCTCGATAAAAAGAATGAATTGCTGGAGATTGATCCGGAGCTTCAGGCTGCGAATGCAAACGGAGCTGCCGTTGATGACCAGTTTGGTCCGGTTATTGTGCCTGAAGGAACAATTGAATATGCGCAAATGCTGATACAGGCAAACTCGGATATTCCAGGACCTGTTCTGGCTCAAATTGTGACCGGACCTTTGGCAGGCTCCCGAATTATCGGGTCTTTTAGTACAGAAGATGAGTATCTTGTTATTGAATTTAAGTCGGTTGTCATTGATGGTCAGAGCGTTTCCATTTCCGCTATTGCGGTCGATCCGGATACAAATTTGACAGGGGTTGTTACCGATGTTAATCATCGTTACTTCAAACGGCTGGTTTTACCGGTAGCGGCTGAATTTATTTCCGGTCTGGCTGGTGCAGTTGCTCAAACCCAGACAACAACAAACGTAACCGGAGATGTGGTTGTTATTGATAATCAGGATCTTAGTCTGGAAGAAGAGATTGCGGCCGGAATTGAAACCGCTGGGGACCGGGTCTCCGAGTTTGTTGATGAGGAAGCAAGTAGAACAAAAATCCAGGTTAAGGTTGCCGCGGGAACTCCCATTGGTATTCTGTTCACGGAGCCCCTGAAAGGGTCAGAGGTTCCCCCAACCGCTACGCTTAATACCGGGGCCTACTAATAGATAAGGGTGCATTTTATGAATAAAAGAGATGATGCGGCATTTCAGCCTGACGATGAAGATTATTTGGTTGAGGATTTTGACGGGTTTGACGATGCTTATACTTCAGAGGAGTATGGCTCTGATGACTCTCATGCGGCCGATGCTGATGATGAAATAAGTCTTTCCGATGTGGAAAATGAGTTTGATCTTTATCAGGAAGACCTCGATTCGCCTCCCTCTGGACAGGCCTCTGACACCTCCCTCCCGACAGAGGAGCGCCGCAAATCGTTTTTTGGAATATTTATGGTTCTGTTGGGGCTTGTGGGTCTCGGCGGGGCCGGCATGTATTTTAGTGGAATACTGGGCGGGGGAGATCAATCAAAGATATCTCGTCCCTATCAGGCTCCGGGACTTCATGAAGAGGCTCAATCGGGAACTCTTCCTGAAGAAGTCACTCAGGATCCGGCGTTGCAAGCATCTGTGGAGTCTTTAATGCCGCAGGATCAGATGCCGGCGGTCCTGGATTCAGACCAATCTCCGGCGCAAAGCCCTGAGACGGATATTTTTTCTCTGGATGAGGTTTCCGGATACCCTCAGGAATCTGTGGGTGTGAATGCTGCGATTGACAATATTGATGAGCCGAACGCGCTCGCACAACAATTTGCAAAGGCGGAACCTCCTCTGTCTCCTGTAACGTCATCCAGCGCGCCTGCTGAAGATCCGGCTTCTTTATCTCCACAGATCGAGGTAGTCCTTAGTCGTCTGGAAGATCTGGAAGGCCGTATTACCTCTTCCAGAAATGAGATGACAAGTAAATTATCTCAGATTGAGTCGGCGCAAAAAGGAAAGACAGACTTGTCTGCTCTGGAAGGAAATCTTGGGCGGCTGGATAAAAAAATAGCAGATCTTGCAAAACGGCTTGATTCTCTTGAGAAAAAAATGAGCGAAACCAATTCTGCGGTCAAAACTCTTTCGACTGCACAGAAGCCTAAAAAAGAAGCCACGCCGCCTCCTGCAAATGACGCATCTGCGGCGGTTGCCGTCGCTCCGAAGACGGAGCCAGCTATTGCTGTACCGAAACCCACGATGGGGAAAGTTTCTGCGTCGTCTTGGGAAATTCGGGCTATTCAGGTCGGCAGTGCTGTGATCGCTCAAAAAGGCAAGGATGAAACGCTCAGTATTTCTGTCGGAGATGATGTTCCGGGGCTGGGGGCCGTTAAGGATATTAATTATAAAGATGGCGGATGGGTGATTGAAGGCTCATCGGGTTCGATTAAATATTAGGACCGGTCCTCTTAGGGGCTGGGCTTGTTAAAAATAGGTTTGTGACGCGGGAGATTCTTCGGTAAGGAAAATCTCCCGCGAATGTTTTTACTACCTTTTTTCCCTCAGGATATGTTATCTGTACGGTTCCGTCCAAGCGGACTTCCTGAAAAAGGAAGGTTAAACCCGAATATAAAATAAATGACGCATACCATTGATATAGTTATTAAAAAAGAAGATTATGACGGAAGTAATTCTGCTCCGGAACTGGTGACGTTTGGCTGCCGTTTGAATACCTATGAAAGTGCCGTTATGAAAGAGCATGCGGCGGCGGCGGGGATCAGGGACGCTATTATTTTTAACACCTGCTCGGTGACCAAAGAGGCAGAGCGGCAGGCCCGGCAAGCGATCCGTAAAGCCCGTCGCGATCATCCGGATAAAAAAATTATTGTCACTGGCTGTGCGGCGCAAATTGATCCGGGCAGTTTTGAAAAAATGCCGGAAGTTGACTGGCTTATTGGCAATGATCTGAAGTTAAAGGCCGAGACATGGCAAGGACTTGGCACAGAGCGTATCCAGATAAACGACATTATGAGCGTGCGGGAAACGGCCTCGCATCTGGTGGATGGGTTTGATGGTCGGGCGCGGGCGTTTTTGCAGGTACAAAATGGCTGCGATCATCGGTGTACGTTTTGTATTATTCCGTTTGGGCGGGGAAATTCCCGGTCTGTCCCGATGGGAGAAATTTACCGGCAGGTGCAAAATGTGGTGGCGCAGGGATATCAGGAAGTCGTTCTGACCGGAGTGGATGTGACTGATTACGGTAAAGATTTACCGGGGGCTCCCACCTTTGGGCAGATGATTAAGCGGGTGCTGGCGTTGGTTCCGGATTTGAAACGCCTGCGCCTATCCTCTCTGGACCCGGTTGAAATTGATGCAGATTTGTGGGATTTGATTGCCGAAGAGCCGCGCTTAATGCCGCACTTGCATATTTCTTTGCAAGCGGGCGATGACATGATTCTAAAGCGCATGAAGCGGCGTCATTTACGGGCGGATATCGTCACGATGGTCCAAAGAGCGCGGGCGTTGCGTCCGGATATCGTTTTCGGCGCAGATATCATTGCCGGCTTTCCGACGGAAACGGAGGCGATGTTTGAAAACACGCGGCGGATTATTGAGGAATGCGACATTATTCACAATCACATTTTTCCCTATTCTCCGCGCCCCGGGACACCCGCTGCAAAAATGCCGCAGCTTCCCCGCGATGAGGTAAAGGCCCGCGCCGCTATCTTACGGACACAGGGACAGGTGCAGCTCAACCGGTTTCTGGAAACGGAGATTGGTCAAACGCGACAGGTTTTGATTGAAAAAGACGGGACCGGACACACCGAGCATTTTATTCGTATCAAGGACGTTCCAGGTTGTGATGGGGAGATCGTTCCGGTGATGCTGTCCGCATATTCTTTTGTCTGAAAGTTGACATGGTATTTCTATGTGGCGGAGAATGAGGGATTCGAACCCTCGGTGCGTTTGCACGCACAACGGTTTTCGAGACCGCCCCGTTCGACCGCTCCGGCAACTCTCCATGGAATGCTTCTTACCATAGAATATAAGGGCGGGTCGAATGAAAATTTCATTTAGAGCTTTGATTTTTTAGCTTGAGTGACGTTATGGCACGCAAGGCTATAAACTTATGTGGGACAGAATGAGGCTCAGGGCTGTGGCGGCGCTTTGTATGCGAATTTCTGCGCGGGAGCCGGAAAAATGACACTCTTTTGCTGCAATATGACCCGCATCTGCGATGCCAATATAGACCAGCCCCACCGGCTTTTGCGCTGAGCCACCGTCCGGACCGGCAATGCCGGTGATGCTGACGGCAAGGGTTGCGTTCGAGTTTTTGAGGGCGCCGCGTGCCATTTCTTCGGCGGTTTGGGCGCTGACCGCTCCGTAAGTTGCGAGGGTTTCCGGACTGACGTCCAGCAGCTCGATTTTTGAGTCATTGGAGTAGGTGACAAAGCCGCGGTCAAAGATTGTGGAAGAGCCCGCCCGGTCGGTCATCAGCTTGGCGATTAACCCGCCGGTGCAGGATTCTGCCGTTACCAGAGATCTGCCGGTGCGTGTCAGCGCGTCGGACACCTGTTCCACCAGATCGGACAGATCAGATCGCTCGTCAGATAAAGGCATGAACGGCAAGTCCTATCAAGGTAAACACAATGGCGGCAAAAATCCCGGCGACCACATCATCCAGCATGACGCCCCAGCCTCCGGTGACCCTTCGGTCGATCCATGAGATGGGCCAGGGTTTCAGGATATCGAAAAACCGGAATAACGCAAACGCGATGGCCGGCTGGAGCAGACTGCCAAACGCAAGAGGTGCGTTATATTTTGTCGAAAGCCAGACCATCGGCAGGCAGGTAATCATCATTCCGGCGACTTCATCAATCACAATTTTTTTGGAATCGTGCGTGCCGTGGTCCCGGTCATATTTCGCGGCGGAATAGGCCCCGACAATGGTGATAAAGATGGTGAAACAAACAAAGTGGGTCAGGGTAATGTAGTGGCCAAAAAAGTAATACCAGTCGAATGACAACAGATAAATAAATGCCAGTCCGCCCAGACTGCCCCATGTTCCGGGAGCTTTTGGAATTTTTCCCAGATAAAACCATGTTGCAAACGCATTATTGAGAGAGGTCAGCATGGAGTTAAACTTACACTAACAATGGCCTGACAGGCAATGCCTTCTTCCCGCCCGGTAAAGCCAAGTTTTTCAGTGGTTGTGGCTTTCAGGTTCACCCGTGATTCAGGCAGGCGTAACAGAGTGGACAGTCTGTGGCGCATGGCGTCCCGCACAGGGGTTAATTTAGGCGATTCGCAGATCATCGTGATATCGACATTATTCAACCGCCCGCCTTTTTGCTGTAACAGCTCAAGGGCTTTCTCCAGAAAAACGGCGCTGTCTTTATCTTTCCACTGTGGATCGGAGGGGGGGAAGTGCAGGCCGATATCACCGTCCCCGATCGCGCCGAGCAAGGCATCGGTCAGAGCGTGCAACACCACGTCGCCATCGGAATGGGCGCTCAGCTTGCGGGAGTGGGGTACGTCGATCCCGCCGAGCCGGATATACCGGGTCGGCGTGTCGCTGAAGGCATGCACGTCGAAGCCTTGCCCGACGAGAGGAATATATGAAGACATGATGAGTTTTTCCGCTTCGACCAGATCTTCCGGCCAAGTGATTTTAATATTGGAGCTGCTGCGCCGGACCACTTTCGTGTCATGACCCGCGGCTTCCATGACCCCGCAATCATCGGTAAATTGCCGGTCATGCTCTAACGCCTGATGTGCCGCCAGCAAATCTCCGAATCGAAAGGCCTGCGGAGTTTGCAGCGCCCAGCAGTGGGTCCGGTCAATCCGGTCGGTCAGGATGTGGGCGGAATTCGCCCGGCGCAGCGTTTCCGCAATGGGCTTTCCCAAGGTCGCAGAGGTGTGCGTGTGCAAGGCCTCCAGCAGATGGTCAATATCCTGATGTGACAGAAACGGGCGGGCGGCATCATGGATCAGAACCGGGTCATCAGGCGCGGCAATGCCTAGGTCGCAAAGGTGTTTTAATCCGTTGAAACTGCTTTCTTTTCTGTCTTTTCCGCCCGAAACGGGATCGGGTATATTCAGATCATGAACCGCCGCCTGATACAGGGATGTGTGGGCCGGGTTTATAATCACATGCAGGCTTTTCAGGGCCGGATGCGTCAAAAAAATATTAAGGGCATGGCGCATGACAGGGAGTCCGCACAGGGACTCATACTGTTTTGGTCTGGCACTGCCGAAGCGTTCTCCGGAGCCAGCGGCTAAAAACAGGACGTGAAAAGGCGTGGATAGTTTCATGAAGGATTCGATTTTGGCACATGTCCCCCTTGCAAAAAAGAGAAAATATGCTGATATTATGACTGTGGCAAAAAATCAACACATAATGTCGATGGCATGACGCTCTTTTCTTTTCGCTTTCGCAGCCCGTTTCGTTCCTCTTCCTTACGCAGCCGTAAGGGGCGGGCGTCATGGGAGCGCTATGCCGCGTTTTTTCTCGTGGGGATTGCGGTGTTATTCGGAGCCGCGACCTATGCTGCGATGACCGAGGTTCTGCCGGTTGAAAATAATTCGGAAGTCATTATCTGGCTGTTGAACTTTGATCTGGTGATCTTGCTGCTGCTGCTGTCTTTGACGGCCAGCCGGATCATGACCCTGTGGTACAACCGCCGGAAAGGGGTCGCCGGGTCCCAGCTACAAACCCGTCTGGTCTTGATTTTTGCGGTATTAGCGGCGGTTCCCGCTATTATCATGACGATATTTTCCGCTTATTTCTTCCACTATGGAATTCAGACATGGTTCAGTGACCGGGTCAGAACCGCAGTCATTGAGTCGCAGGCCGTGGCTGAGGCGTACCTGAATGAGCATCAGCAGGTCATCCGCTCGGATATCCTCGCTATGGCGCAGGATCTGAATCGCAATGCCGAAAAATTAAAAGCCAATCCGCAGGGGTTTCAGCGTTATATGAAAACGCAAGTGCAGTTTCGTAACTTTACCGAAGCCGTGGTGTTTAATAAAGGCCAGAATCTTTACGTGCAGGCCGGGCCGGAGGGGCTCCCGGTGAATCTGTCTCCAGAGGAGGTTTTGAAAGAGGCCGAACGGGGAAAGGTTGTCCTGATGACCGCTCCGCACGAAGACCGTGTCCGGGCATTGGTCGAGCTGGAAGGCTTTGATAATTCCTATCTTTACGTTGCACGGGCGGCCGATCCGACAGTGTTGTCGCGGGTCAATATGACGCGTGCGGCGGCGGCACACTATAATGATCTGGAGCAGCGGCATTCAGAGCTGCAAATCCGGTCTTTGATGCTGTTTATTGTGGTGGCGACGATTTTGATTCTGGCGGCCGTCTGGGCGGGGCTGGTTCTGGCCCAGCAAATGACGGTGCCGGTGACGTCATTGATTAACGCGGCGGAGCGCGTGCGCAGCGGGGATTTGAGTGTTCGGGTACCGGAATATGAAAGTCTGGACGAGCTGGATTATCTGGCGCGGGCCTTTAACCGGATGACCAGCCAGATTTCGGCACAGCGGGACGAGTTGATGGGCGCAAATCGCCAGCTCGATCACCGTCGCCGATTTACAGAGACCATTCTGGCTGGGGTGTCTGTTGGTGTTATGGGGGTTGATCCTGCGGGACGGATTACCATCGCCAATCAGCCCGCAACGGCATTGTTTCTGGTCGCAGAATCCGATCCAAAAAGTCTGGTGGGGCGGCTGATCGGGGAAATTGTTCCCGGATTGCCGGAGCTGCTGGAAGCGGCACACCAAAAACCAAATCAGGTGGCACAATATGAATTACCATATATTAATCCTGCACAGATCCGGCGGAACCTGCTGGTTAGAATTGCCTTTGAATTTGTCGGGGAACAGGATGTGCGGGCGGTGATTACCTTTGATGATATTACGGAATTGCAATCTGCGCAGCGCAAGGCGGCGTGGTCGGATGTGGCGCGCCGGATTGCACATGAGATCAAAAACCCCCTGACTCCGATTCAATTGTCGGCGGAACGTCTGCGCCGCCGCTATGCCGGGCAAATCACGGACAAGCCGGAAGTCTTTGAGCAGTGTATCGAAACAATCATACGGCAGGTTTCGGATATTGGGCGAATGGTCAATGAATTTTCTTCATTTGCCCGGATGCCGGAGCCAATCCTGAAAATGGAAAACCTTCATAAACTTCTGGAGGAATGCATATTTTTGCACAAACAGGCCCACCCTGACGTGATCTATGAGGTGCATATTCATCCGCAAATCCGGACGCAGGACCTGATGGTCCCGTGTGATGCACAGCAGGTGCGGCAGGCTTTAACCAATCTGATTCGGAATGCGCTTGATTCTATTGAGGAATCTGCCGTGAGCCGCGGATGTTTGCGCGTGTTTTTATGGCGCGAGGCGGATCATCTGATTCTATGCCTGAATGATAACGGCAAAGGCCTGCCAGAAGGCATTGACGTCGCAAAACTGACCGAGCCTTATGTGACCTTCAAGGAAAAAGGGACCGGGCTGGGGCTTGCCATTGTGAAGAAAATTATGGAAGATCATAAAGGACGCCTTGTCATCGGGGTGTCACAGGATATTTCCTTGTGGGAGGATTACTCTCTGGGTTCCGGCGCAGTCATATCTCTGAAATTCCCTGTCGCCTGTTACGAAAAAATGCCGGAACAGGTTGCGGATGACACTCTGTATCGGATGCATGGATAAATAAAAGGTACTCAATATCATTATGACCAAAGAGCACGATAAAACAATATTGATCGTAGATGACGAAGCCGACATCCGCTCCCTTATCAAAGGGATTTTGGAGGATGAGGGCTATCATATTCTGACGGCGGCTAATTCCACCGACGTTTATCAGCTCTTTGCTAAAAAAACGCCCGATCTGGTAGTGCTGGATATCTGGTTGCAAAATAGTGAACATGACGGCATCGAGATTCTAAAGAATCTGCGGCAAAAGCATCCCGGCTTGCCGGTGATCATGATTAGCGGTCATGGGACCATCGAAACGGCGGTGTCTTCGATTAAGCAGGGTGCTTATGATTTTATTGAAAAACCGTTTAAGTCCGACCGGCTGATTTTGATGATTTATCGCGCTCTGGAGGCCGCCGCGCTGCGCAGGGAAAATAACTCTCTGAAACAACTGGCCTCCCAGAAAGCCAGCACAGTCCTGACCGGACACTCTCCGGTTATTCAGGGAACCCGGCAACTGATTGATAAGATTGCACAGGGAAACAGCCGGGTGCTGATTACCGGAGAACCGGGAACCGGAAAGGAAACGGCCGCACGGGCCATCCATAAACAATCCGGGCGGGATTCTCATGCTTTGGTGGTGATGAACTGCGCCATTATGCAGCCAGAGCGCATGGAGTGTGAATTATTCGGGCGGGAAGAGGCGGGCGGAGAGATCCGTTCAGGGTTGCTGGAGCAGGCCGATGGTGGATCTTTGCTGTTTGATGAAATCGCCGATATGCCTCTGGAAACGCAGGGAAAAATCGTTCGCGTGTTGCAGGACCCTGTGTTTCTGCGGGTCGGGGGAACAAGCCCCGTGAGTGTGGACGTTCGCTTTCTGGCGTCAACCAATAAAAATCTGGAGGATCTGGTCGAGCAGGGGCTTTTCCGGAAAGATTTGTATTACCGTTTGAATGTCGTACCGCTCTATATGCCGCGCCTGAAAGACCGGGTGCAGGATATTCCGGAGCTGGTGCTCCTGTTTGTCCGGGAAATGGCGCAGCAATCGGGCGTGAAAGAAAAAAAGGTCTCGGTCAGACTTCTGGAAACATTGCAGAGCTATGAGTGGCCGGGAAATGTGCGCCAGCTTCGAAACACGGTGGAATGGATGATGATTATGGCGGGGCCAAACCGCGGCGACCTGTGTGTCGATCTCCTCCCGCCGAATCTGGGGGGAAAGATGACATCTCCTCTGTCCGGCGGCGGATATTCTGCGGAACAGCAGATGTCGTTTGATGTGATGTCCAAGCCTTTGCGGGAAGCGCGGGAAGAATTCGAGCGTCAATATCTGCTATCACAGATACAAAAATTTGAGGGAAATATTTCAAAAACGGCCCGGTTCGTGGGAATGGAACGCTCGGCCTTACACCGGAAGCTTAAACTGTTGCAAGTCTCAAACACAATAGAGACAAACGATGAAAATTCTGACGCGGTGGAGGATATTTCGGCCGGCGCACAACAAAGGCAGGTGATCTGATGCGGATGATTATATGTGGAGCCGGGCAGGTCGGGTATAATATTGCGACCCATCTGGCCCGCGAAAATAACGATATTACGGTGATTGATCTGAAAAGTGAGCTGATCGCCAAAATCAATGACGAGCAGGATGTCAAAGGCATTGTCGGGCATGCGTCGGACCCGGACGTCTTGCATGCGGCGGGCGCGGATGACGCGGATATGATTATTGCCGTCACGCACAGCGATGAAGTGAATATGGTGGCGTGCCAGATCGCGCATTCCCTGTTTAATATCCCTAAAAAAATTGCGCGTATCCGGTTCCAGGGATATCTCGACCCGGCATGGGCCAACCTTTTCAGCCGCTCTCACATGCCGATTGATGTGATTATTTCTCCGGAGCGCGAGGTTGCCTATAATATTTTCGAGCGGCTCAAAACGCCGGGAACCACGGATACGATCTCTTTGCTGAACGAGCAAGCCTATTGCCTGAGCATCCTTTGTACGCAAAGTTGTCCTATTTTGAATACCCCCTTTAAACAGTTGTTGAAGCTGTTCCCGGATCTTGCCGCCCGGATTATCCTGATTAACCGTTCTGGAAAACTGATTATCCCGGACGTTCAGAGTCAGCTTCTCGCCGGGGATGAAGTAATGTTTATTGTCAAGCGGGAGCATGTCCAACGGGCATTGAATACGTTTGGATATGAAGGAAAAGAAGCCAAAAGCATACTGCTGATCGGCGGGGGAAATATCGGCACGCAACTGTGCCACATTCTGAAAGAAGAGTATGGCACAGTTGATTTGCGCGTGATTGAAAATAGTGCTGCCCGTGCCAGAGACTTCAGCCAGACTTTTCCACGCAGTCTGGTGATACAGGGCGACGGGCTGGATAAAAAAATTCTGGAAGAAGCAGGGGTCCAAACGGTTGAGACGGTGATTTCTGTTACCAATGATGATGAGGTCAATATCCTGAGTGCTCTTCTGGCCTCCGAATACGGCTCGGCCCGGTGCATTACGCTGGTCAATAAAGAAGTTTACGGATCTCTGACCTCTGTCTTGAATATCAACGCCATTGTGTCTCCGCGGATGATTACGGCGGCTACGATTATGAAGCATGTCCGGCGCGGGCGGATTAACGCAACTCATCCGATCAAGGATGGATTTGCCGAAATTATTGAGGTGCGGGCTTCCGAGGCCTGTCAGATTATTAACACACCAATTCAGGATTTGCATTTACCAAACGGTGTATTCATCGCCCTTATTCAGCGCGATCATGAAATTTTTATTCCGGACAAACGTTCCACGGTCAAACCAAATGATGTGCTGGTGATCTTTGCCATTCACGCCTCTGTGTCGCTGGTTGAAAAACTATTTTCGTTTAAATTTGATTTTTTATAAGAGCCTCTGCAAAAGTCCGGGATCGCCATCCTAAGCTGCGCCGCAGGTTTTGAACCGCAGGCGAAAGATCTTATAGTGCTTTTGTTTAATTTTAGGACACCTTGTGCCCCGTCATTGCACGCTTTTTTCTGTCCGTAAGGATACAGAAAAAATGCGTGTAATCCACTATTTGTCGACATATGGATTACACGGACTTTCTTCGAACGCCGTGTAATGACGAAATTGAGGGGCGGCAAGTTCGTTCTTTGTAAAAAAACTCTGTGCCTCCGTGCCTTTGTGGTGAAAAATCAATAGGAATCACACGGACGGAGCTGTGTGATGAAAATTACTATAAAATGAGCGTTTGGGTATAAAGTCCCTTGCACTTTATACAATTCTCGCCTAAATCTATAGAGATAAAAAAATAAGGTGAATAACTTCTATGTCAGATAAACAAAATATTCAGGATTTGTTTCTTAATAAAATCCGTAAAGAAAAGAAGACGGTCACCGTTTTTCTTGTGAATGGGGTTAAGTTGCAAGGAATCGTCACATGGTTTGACAATTTCAGTATTCTTCTAAGACGTGAAACACATGCCCAGCTTGTTTACAAGCACGCAATTTCGACAATTATGCCGAACGGACCAATCAGCTTCAGGGAAGATATTGAAGGGGGCGACGATGAGGTCGTGGCAGAAGATTAACGACGCCTGAACAGCAGGTACGTCTGGCTACGGCCTGCCATTTTCCCTTTTCTTTCGTATTTTGTCTCAATCCAGTTTTCCGGCGGGGTTTTCCAGTCCTGCTGGCTGGAGGCGGTCCAGGCAAACTCCGGATGGTTGGAGGCTTCGGTTACCATCCATTCTGCGAGATCATCCAGATCGGTCGTCATAATTAGAGGGCTGCCGGGTTTTAGCAGCCGGGCAAATAAATCAAGGTTATCCTGATTTACAATCCGGCGCTTGTGATGCCGCACCTTGGGCCAGGGGTCCGGATTCAGAATATAGATCTCATCCAAAGACTGATCCGTGAAGGTTTCCAACAATGCGATGGCATCATCCATCCAGACGCGCAAATGATCCGGATCAATGCCCTCGTCAAGGATCTGTTTCAGGAGGGCTGACATACCATTGATGAAAGGCTCGGCCCCGATATAACCATGCCGGGGGGTGCGTTTCATCATTTCCGCCAGATGATCGCCATCACCAAACCCGATCTCGCAGATCAGGTGGTCAATTTGCGCCGGAAACGCGGTGCGGGGATCACTGTGCCCCTTTTCCGGAATTGGAAACTGACAGCGGGGTAACAGGGTTTCCAGCGCGTGCAGGCGCGCTCCCGATAACGGGCGCCCAAGGCGGCGTCCGTAGAGGCGACGTGTGTCTGTTTGTGCGGGGCGTGTGTTATCCAACGGCTTTTTGCAGGGCGTCTATTAAGTCCAGTTTTTCCCATGAAAATCCGCCGTCTTCTGCGGGTTTCCCGCCAAAGTGACCATAGGCCGCCGTGCGTTCATAGATCGGACGATTCATCTTCAAATGTTCCCGAATACCCCGCGGGCTGAGATCAACCAGGCTGGTAATTGCTTTTACCAGAACGGATTCCGGGGCTTTGCCGGTATTATGCGTATTCACATAGACGGAGAGAGGCTTTGATACGCCAATGGCATAAGAGAGCTGGATGGTACATTTCGTTGCCAGTCCGGCTCCGACGATATTTTTCGCAAGATAACGTGCAGCATAGGCGGCAGAGCGGTCTACTTTGGTTGGGTCTTTCCCTGAAAAAGCACCCCCTCCGTGCGGGGCGGCGCCGCCATAGGTATCCACAATGATTTTACGGCCTGTCAGTCCGGCATCTCCGACGGGGCCTCCAATCACAAAGCGACCGGTCGGATTGACGTACAACTCCTCATTTGCACACATCCAGCCATCTGGCAGCTCGCGTTCGATGTAGGGTTTCACGATGTCGCAGACATCATGTTGTGTCAGACCGTCTTTGTGCTGGGTTGAGAGCACGATTGAATGCGCTCGTACCGGGCGGTCATTTTTATATTCCAGTGTGATCTGTGATTTAGCATCCGGTTCCAGATCCGTCAGGATTCCGGCGCGGCGGTCCTGTGCGAGTTTACGCAGAATGCGGTGTGCATAGTAAATCGGCGCGGGCATCAAACTGTCGGTTTCGTCGCAGGCATAGCCAAACATAATCCCCTGATCTCCAGCTCCTTCGTCTTTGTCGCCGGCGGAGTCAACGCCAACCGCAATATCGGCGGATTGTTCATGCAGGCGCATATCAATTTGAACATTTTTCCAGTGAAATTCTTCCTGCTCATAGCCAATTTTTTTGATCTGGGCACGCACGACCTGCTCGATCTCATCGTTTGAAACGGCCCCGGCACAGCGGATTTCTCCGATCAGTCCGACATAGTTCGTTGTGGCGACGGTTTCAATCGCCGTGCGGGCGAACGGGTCAATGCCGAGAAAATGGTCCACCAGAGCATCAGAAATCTGATCGCATATTTTATCCGGGTGACCTTCGGAGACAGACTCGCTGGTAAAGAGGTAATCTTTTTGTGAATTCATGGAATAATACTTTCGGTAAATTTAAGCAAGTTTACCGACAAGAATATTTTTTTCAATCCGTTTTTTGGGCATCTGCAACATTTTCTGCATATGTTTTGACCATGCGGAGAAGACCTTTGCGGGCTTTTGCGTCTTTGATGCTGTAATAAGCCTTGAGCAGGTTAATCGTTTCCGGTGTCTGAAAAATATCAGTTTTGGACGCTTCCGTGTCGGTGGTGTCTTCTTCCGATCCAGAGAAAGGTTCTTGTGCTGATTCTGCGAATCCGATCTTTTGCGCCTGCTTGTTCGCTTCGAAAAAATAGGAGGCCGGGATTTCAAAAAAATCAATGATCTGTTTTAATTTGCTGGCGCTGATCCGGTTTGTACCTTGCTCATACTTTTGAACTTGCTGGAATGTGATGTCCAGTTGCCGGGCAAGGCTTTCCTGTGTGTGATTATTCAGCTTGCGAAGCGCACGCAATCGTATGCCGATTTCTTTATCGTAATCTGCCACGCGTCCCTTGGTTTTTGATTTCGTTATCATACGCTCTCAGTAATTTAGTGTGAAAAATCAATCTTATTCATAAAGCATTTTATCTATAAAATAAATGCGCGCATTTTGCACTTAAGTATAGGGTTTGCAAATCTTATGTATTGCGTTGACTTATAATGCGCCATACTATCTGATTCGTCTTGAAATATATGCACTGCACAATAATACAAACAACAATCCGATAGCAAACTTATGTTTCAATTTCGCAAAAATCGTTCCATTTTGCAATGAAAAAGGTAAGGATATTGAAACAGCCCCTTGTTCCCCGTAGGAGGCTTGTCCGGAAATGTGACCGTCAGGTGTGATAATGGCTGAGATTCCTGTGTTGGCCGCGCGAGCAACCGGAATACCCGTCTCGATTGCGCGGACTTGTGTCTGAACCAAGTGTTGACGTGGACCGGAGCTATCTCCGTACCAACCATCATTTGTGACATTTACAATTAAATTCGGTAAGAGCCGGGCATCTGCAATGGCCGCGCCGGGAAATATAATTTCATAACAAATCTGTGGAGATACGGAGATTGCATCTGTGATATGCAATTTCTGAGGACCTGTTCCCGCCGTGAGGCCGGAGAAATTAGCAACTGGTTCCAGCGGGATATGCTCCTGAAACGGGATATATTCTCCAAATGGCACAAGGTGATGTTTGTCATACATCCCAATCAGCTGTAATCCGGGGCCAAAAATATTAAAGCTGTTGAAATAGGCGAGTTTGCCCTTGTCTTTTTGCGCCCGCAGAATGCCGGTAAGCAGGTAATTTTTCTGTGTTGCCGGAAATAGCGCTCTCAGGCGCGTCGCATTTTCCGGAGCGTAAAGAACATTATTGACCGTGGCGGTTTCCGGCCAGACCACAAGATTCATCGCGGTTTTATTGCGTTCAATGACGTCTTGTGTGAGGGACAAGAGGGTCTCAAAGTTCGACTGCATCTTATCGGGATGCCATTTGAGATCCTGTGGAATATTGGGCTGGATGACGTGTACCATTATGGAGGGGGACGATCCCGTCGGCATGCGGTGCATTCTGTTCCATCCCCACAGAGCGCTGCCGGACAGAGATAAAACGCCTAGCATCATCATGAAGACAAATGCTTTTTCCCGTCTGTGAAGCAGGAAAAGGGCCGGCAGGCTGGCCCAGAAAATCGTCAGAATGCTTAGGAAATAGATTCCGCCAAAGGCTGTAACCTGCGCGATAGGAAGAACGGAAATCCAGGTATATCCGACATTATTCCACGGGAATCCGGTAAACAGAAACCCTCGCGCAACTTCGCTCAGCGAAAAGGCAAACACGAATGCCAGCCAGCCACTCACATGCTCCAGATCAAATTTTCTGGTCACGAAAGTGACACAGATCGCAGGAAATAGCGCCAGAGTTGCAGGCAGGCCGCCAATTGCCAGAGGATAGGCCCAGTAAAAGGCTTCATTGCCGGGAACAAGGAGGGCATTTGAAATCCAGCTCAGGCTGGTTACAAAATAACCAAAAGAAAACAGCCAGGTGAACAGAAACTTCAGGCGGTTGGTTTCGGTATGTTTCAGAACGTAATAAAGAGTCGGAAAGCTGACAAACAGGGCCGGAGGGAAGTTATAAGGTGCCATCGAAAAATGGGCAACGATTCCCGCGACAAAACTCAGGGCTGCCAAAACATAACCGTATTTCATAAGTGCTTTATTAGCACGTGCCGTCAGGAAGCGCCAGAGGGTAAGTCGCGGATTTTAAGGCGATTGACGCGCCGGGGGTCGGCATCCAGAATTTCCAGCCTCAGGCCACTTTGTTCATGAGTCAGGATTTCCCCGCGTGCAGGAATTCTCCCGGCCAGTGCAAAGGCCAGCCCGCCGAGCGTGTCGATATCTTCCCGCTCATCATCGGGCAAAATTTTTCCGAACTCTTCCTCAAATTCATCCAGATCATAGCGGGCATCAACGATCAGAGTGCCGTCGGCATTGCGGATCAATGCAGGTTGCGTTTCATTCTGGAATTCATCATCAATTTCCCCGACGATGCTTTCCACCAGATCTCCGATGGTTACCAGACCGTCAATCCCGCCATATTCATCAACAACCAGAGCCAGGTGCTTGGTGGATTGTTGCATCTGGAGCATTAAATCCAGCACCGGCATCGCGGGGGAGACAATCGGGACGGAGCGGATCAGATCTTTGAGTTTAAAATTTTGATGCCCTTGCGCCAGCTCCGCCAGAATATCCTTGATATGGATCGTGCCGATCACGTCATCCAGATTGTCCCGGTAAACGGGGAGGCGGCTATATTGCTTTTCCGACAGCAGTGCCAGAAGATCCTTATTCTCCGTATCCAGTGAAATGGCCACGATATCTGCGCGTGGGACCATCACGTCAAACACGGTCATATCCCGCAGTTTCAGAACGTTCGAGATGAGAATACGCTCATGCACGGCAATGTGGTGTTCCGGGTGATCTTCGAATTCCTCGATAACCTCTTCCAAC
Source organism: Rhodospirillales bacterium (assembly GCA_020638395.1). Taxonomy (GTDB): domain Bacteria; phylum Pseudomonadota; class Alphaproteobacteria; order Micavibrionales; family Micavibrionaceae; genus JACKIP01. Next base: position 132,051 of record JACKIP010000003.1, on the reverse strand, counting down.
GCTTCCCGCAGGGATGTGTCCTGCGGAGATTTTGATTTGAGCAGTGTCTTCAGCCATGCCATCGTTCCCGATGCGGGTTGGGGAGGCACCTTGGCCGAAGCGGGAGAGGCGGGAGGAGGCGGGGGAGAATCTTGTTCCATGGGGGTCGGGGCAGTCTTTCGTGTCATTTTATATATAGTATATCCTTAAAAATAAAGTGCGGCTGAAGAATCGGAACGCGTCCGGCGAATTCTATCATCATAAATATTAAAAAATACCCGGTATGCATCCATCACAGAGAGATTTATTTTTAACAACCAGCTCATCCTTCCTACGCTCCCACCCAGTCTTTTGGTTCGTAGAACGATAGAGTCGGAAAATTTTCCGCTTCCAATCTGTCCCGGACCATCTGATCGACAATGATGGTGCCGACAGATTCTGCCAGAATAAACATGTGGGCGTTTTGAGCTTTTTGAGGGTCCAGTTCCAGATAGTCATACCATGATAGCCCGGTATTATCCGGATCGGGCGCACGTCGCGATTTTTCAGAGTTAACGGCGGCAACGGCAGAAGTCAGATTGAACGCTACATAGCCTTCTATGGCATCTCCGGTGCGGCTATCGGTCAATTCAACGGGGTACGTGTCAAGGGCCGATATTCCCAGATCGCGCAGAACATCGTAAAGCTGGAGGCTCATCATCGGTAAGGGAGTTTGCCACATGTCGGGTAGAATGGTTTTGCTATCTGTGAGAACGCGCGCGCGCAGCGGTGTTGGTGGATCTTCTTCAAAGTGTTCCCCGATATTCCAGAAGCGGAACGGGTCATCGTCTCTGTACTCAACGCGTGGAATATACCCATCCCACGGGTCCGTAGTCGTTAATATATAGTACATCTCTCTTATCTTACACCTTGCCTCATAGCCTATCATAAAGCCTGTTGCCCAAGATAGGGGTTTTTTATGCCCAGCCGCTGGAGAATCCATATTTCCATGGTTTCCATATTTTCAGCTTCTTCTTCGTCTTCATGATCGAAGCCCAGCAAATGGAGCGTGCCATGCACAATCAGGTGAATAAAATGCTCTTTCAGAGGTTTGAGCTGTTCTTCGGATTCTTTGATAAGGGTTTCCCGGGCCAGAATAATATCGCCAAGTGGCATATGCGGTCCCGGTTCGTCGCTTTCGAACGACAGGACATTGGTGGGCTTGTCCTTTCCGCGATATTCGCGGTTCAGGGTTTGAACAAGGTCATTATGCGCCAGTAAAATGCTGACCTCACAGCCGCAATCCTTTGAAAACTGGGTGCAGAACAGCGTTTCCCGCACGGCAATTTCCGCCAGCTCGCTGACATCAAATCCTACCTGCGTCCACTCCGGATCGGCGATCTGGATATCTACGGTAAAGGGGCGTTCAAGTATTTCTGTGTTCATAGGCTTCAATAATTTTTGCAACGAGATGATGCCGGACGACATCCTTTTCCGAGAACATAATAAACTTAATCTCGTTAATATCTCTTAAATATGCCATCGCTTCGGTCAGGCCGGATTGTTGATGTTTGGGCAGGTCGCTCTGGGTCGGGTCACCGGTAATCACCATGCGGGAGCCATTTCCCATTCGCGTCAGAAACATTTTCATCTGGGCCGGAGTCGTGTTTTGCGCCTCATCCAGAATGACAAAAGCATTTTTCAACGTACGCCCCCGCATAAAAGCCAGCGGCGCAACCTCGATATCGCCGGTTTCCATTTTTTTCTCGACCTTGTCTATCGGCAGCATATCATGCAGCGCGTCATAGATCGGGCGCAGGTAAGGATCGACCTTTTCTTTCATATCGCCGGGAAGGAAGCCAAGATTTTCGCCGGCCTCAACCGCGGGGCGCGTGAAGATCAGCCGCTCCACCTCGCCATTCAGGTACATTTCAATTCCCATCGCTACCGCCAGATAGGTCTTTCCGGTTCCGGCCGGACCAAGACCGAAAATCATGTCATAGTCGCGCATGGCTTTCATATAGTCGGCCTGCACCGGAGAGCGCGGCTCAATCGCTTTTTTCTTGGTTTTAATCGTTCCTTGTGCGTTTTTCAGGTCTTTTTGCTCGCTGTCTCCATGATGCACAAAACGAATGGCGGACTCAACGTCGGTGATGTCAACCTCTTCGCCATTTTCCAGCTTGACCCAAAGGGCATCAAGAATATGGGCGCAGCTGGCGACGTCTGCCTGATGCCCGGTGATGTCCAGCTGGTTTCCCTTGATTGCAATCTCAACATCCAGCAGCTTTTCCAGCTTTAGGATATGTGCATTTCTCGGCCCGCATAACTGGGATAAAAACAGGTTGTTATTATATTTGAGGGAGTGAGTGATCTGTTTGGTCATGTAGGGACATTATATCACAAAAGTTATTCCGAAAAACTTAATATTCTGACCTCTGCGATAGGGGGGGCACACACTTTGATATAGTCACCAGAAATAACTTTCGAACATTACTTTGTGCTCAAACGGTTTTGAACCGCAAAGTAAGGCAAAGTTTTTTCATCGTCATTACACGGCATCGTCCGTGTGATCTGTACTGCCTTTAACCACAGAGGCACAGAGGGCGCAGAGACTTTTATAAAAACAGAAAGAACTTTGTTTTACTTTGTCTTACTTTGCGGTTCAAAGTCTGGTATTGGTAACCAAACATAGATGATAAGCGTTCAAACCCTTATATCACCGTCATCACACGCACAAGGCGTGCGATGACGGTTATTCTTTGCCTGAGGCTCAGAATGGCGAGTAAAATTCCGGCACTGCTTATTGTGCTGGGGCAGGAGGCTCCGACGTTACTTTCTTAGCTGTGGGGTGTTCATATGTCTCACCAGTTGGTATTTGCATAATGATGGAGAATTGTTTACTGGCAGAATCGCCCATTTCTTTCGCTGCGCTATAACTTATACATCCGTGCGAGGCTAATTGATCTGCTACATCCACCCGGTTCATCACTATTGCGAGGCTTTTGAGAGGTCCTGACGTGGCTGGGCTCAGGTTTTCATAGATATGTTTTTCTCTTTCATTTCCTGCCTGCACAATGCTAAGGCATGTAGGGGTTTCTCCTTCGTTCGCTGGCAGTTCATTTGCAAATGTGACCGAAGGGGCTGCGGCTAAGATTGTTTTTAGGTCCTAGTGTAATCCTCTATTACGGTTGATATTGGAGTTATTTGTAACAGAATCGGATTTCCGGTGTCAAATTTTACTCCGCCGCTTGTGGAAGGGGTTCGCTCAGAACGAGGTCCCCGCTCAGAGAATTGGGGGCGGGGCGGGTAATGTGAACCGGTGCGATTTGGCCAAGAAAGCTGTCGGGCGCGTTCACATGAACCGAGTGCATGAACGCGCTGCGTCCCAAAAGCTGGCCGTCTTTATGGCCTTTGCGGTCAAACAGAACCGGAATGACCTGATTTTGAAACGTCAGGTTATACGCATATTGCTGCGCGTTAATCAAATCCTGTAGTTCCTGTAATCTCTGCGCTTTGACCTCCTCGCGTAGCAGGCCGGTCATATTGGCGGCCGGAGTGCCGGGGCGCGCAGAATATTTGAAGGAATAGGCCGACGCAAAGCCTACGCGCCGGATCAGATCCAGTGTGTCTTCGTGATCCTGCTCCGTTTCTCCGGGGAACCCCACGATAAAATCCGACGAAAAAACAATGTCTTTGCGCAGGGCGCGCAATTGGTCAATGATCTCAAAAAACAGATCACGGCCATGTTTGCGGTTCATCGCTTTCAGGATTTTATCTGACCCGCTTTGCACCGGCAAATGCAGGAATGGCATGAGCTTTTGAACTGTGCCATGCGCCTCGATCAGATGCGCGCTCATATCACGGGGATGCGAGGTAGAGTAACGAATGCGTTCGATCTCCGGGAGTTGGGCAATTTCATGGATGACATCGGCAAGATCCGCCTGTGACCCGTTATGACCCGTTCCGTGATAGGCGTTAACGTTTTGACCCAGAAGCGTTATTTCTTTGGCTCCGGCCTCAATCAGTTTTTTTGCTTCGTCAATGACATCCTGCACCGGGCGGGAAAATTCCGCGCCGCGCGTGTAGGGAACAACGCAGAATGTGCAGAATTTATCGCATCCTTCCTGTACCGAAAGATAGGCGCTGACCCCTTGCGAGCTGTTTTCTTCGGGCAGGCGGTCAAACTTGCTCTCCGGCGGGAAGTCTGTGTTGACAATCCGGGGGCGGCCAATCATGCCGGTGACCTTTAACACCATTTCCGGCAGCTCATGGTAGGTCTGCGGGCCGAAAACCATATCAATATCCGGCGCGCGCTCCATAATGAACTTTCCCTCGGCCTGCGCAACACATCCCGCAACGGCCATAATCATTTTCCCGCCTCTGGCTTCCTTTTCTTTCTTGTGCTCGCGCAGGCGGCCAATTTCCGAAAACACCTTGTCGGTGGCTTTCTCGCGGATGTGACAGGTATTAAGGATCATCATATCCGCATCCTCCGGTGTGTCCACCTCGGCATATCCCAGCGGGCGCAACACGTCAGCCATCCGGCGGCTGTCATAGACATTCATCTGGCAACCCCAGGTTTTGATGTAAAGTTTTTTAGTTGCTTTGGTCACGGTGTTCTTCCAATAATTTTTTCACGCGTTTGAGGGCTTTCACGTCTACCAAATCCTGGTCACGCCCTGACGCCTGCTTGTTTTTAATCAGATCGTCGAGAGAAATCAAGTTTATCTCCAGATCGCCTGCTTTTTGTGAAATCCTGTTTTTCCATGCTTCTTCAAATGTCAGGCCGTCAATTTTGGGGATGATGTCAATCCGGTTTGGCGGAATTCCAAACATAAACAACGTTTCTTCGTCTTGAAAATCTTTTTCGGATAGTCCGGACACAGGGGCTCCAAACTCAGCTAAGGCCTGAAAAACTTTCTTTGCATTTTCTTCGCTTGTGGAAATCCAAACGTCAAAATCTTTGGTGGCACGCATTTCTACATGCATTCCATAAGCAAAGCCACCGATGATCAGGTATTCGGTATTATGCTTGTTAAGGGTTAGTATAAGTTCTTTAATATCTTTGTTAATGATTGGTTTCATGGCTTAAGGCATAACACATTTCATTGTGTTGTAGAATGTGGTTTAACCGCTCAATGAGGGGAAGCTTATGCCACTCGATAATCTCTTCATCACAGAGATTTTGGACGTCCTGCAATTTGACGCGTTTGACAAATGTGATATTTCGTTTAGTCATATTTGTATTATAACAGAAACAGGATAGTATTTCATGGCAAAAACACTTCTGGCACTTTATAACCTTGCCCCAATGGGGCTGGAACCACTGGAGCGGCATTTCAATGTTGTGAAGCTTTGGCAGGAGGATGACCCGGAAGCGACGATCATGCGTCACAGAGAAGACGCTGTCGCAATTGTTAGCTGGCCATCCAATCTCCGCGTTTCCCGCAAAATTATCGAAGCACTGCCCAATCTGGAGATCATTGCTCAGTTCGGGGTAGGGTATGACAACATAGATGTGCAGGCCGCAAAAGAACGGGGCGTAGTCGTGTGCAATACGCCGGATCTGGTGACGAATGATACGGCCGATACGGCTCTGGGATTGATGCTGAATGTCTCCCGCCGGTTTGTGGAAGCGGATGCCTATGTGCGGGTTGGCAAGTGGGCGACCCATGGTTCTCATAACTTTCTGAGCCACCGTTTGGGCGGAAAGACGGTCGGGATCGTCGGATTGGGACGGATCGGGCAGGCCATCGCCCGGCGTGCGGAAGCGTTTGGCTGTAATATTCACTATACCGCCCGCAGCAAAAAAGATGTCCCCTATACCTATGAGTCTGATTTAAAAAAGCTGGCGGAAGAGTCTGATTTTCTTGTGCTTTCCTGCTCCGCCACACCGGAAACAAAGGGGATGGTGACTCTGGATATTCTCAAGGCTCTGGGGCCGCATGGCTATCTGATTAACGTCGCCCGGGGCAGCATCGTGAATGAGGATGATCTGCTGATTGCTCTGGCGAATAAAGCCATCGCCGGGGCGGGGCTGGATGTATTTGCCGAAGAGCCGCACGTACCGGATGCTTTGAAAACCATGGATAATGTGGTGTTGCTCCCGCATATTGGTACCGCGACCTATGAAACCCGCACGGAAATGGGGCAGTTGGTCGTTGCAAATATTCTCGGCTGGTTTGAGCATGGAGAAACTTTGACAAGAGTGGTCTAATGTTGCTATAATCAGGGCACAATCAGAAACTCCTAATGGGTGAAACATGAGAAAATTTTTCGGTGTGTGTCTTGTCGCAATGTGCTTCAGTTTGCCAGCGTCTGCGAAATCCTGCTATTCCATGGCGGAGGCAGAGGCGGAGCAGGGAATTCGTATTCATAGTGAGCTGATGGTCATTGGCCTTAACTGCCAGCACATGACTCCGGCCGGGCATGAAAACTATTATGCCCAGTATCGTCAGTTCACGGCGCTTCATCAGGCTTTGTTCAAAAATTATGAAGATCGTCTGATTGCCTATTTCAAGCGGACCGGACAATCAAATCCGGTGGGGGCTCTGAATGACCTGCGGACAAGTTTTGCCAATAAAATTTCCCAAAATGCGGCAAAGATGCGCCCGGATGTTTTTTGTTCCCGCTATATGGAGCGAATCGAAAAAGCTCAGCGTATGGATAACCAAAAGATCAGGAAATGGGCGACAACATTCTATGAAACCCATCCGGTCTCTCATCCGATTTGCGACCAGTAGAAATTTTCGCTTTGCGAACAGAGGCCTTCGCGTTACGCTGACGCATGGCCTCTGTCGATCAAATTTTAAATGATTCTTTTGCCCCGATTGGAACGGCTGCCGCCGGGGTTGTGTTTTATGCGGAACCTTTCACCGGTCTTGAAATCAAACCTATTCTGTTGTGGCTAGTGGTTGCAGCTGTGTTCTTTACCCTGTATCTGGGGTTTATCAATCTGCGCGGATTTAAGCATGCGGTAGATCTCGTGCGCGGGAAATTTGACAAGGAAGGCGATGCCGGTCAGATCAGTCGGTTTCAGGCGCTGTCCACATCCTTGTCGGGAACGGTCGGACTGGGGAACATTGCCGGTGTGGCGGTGGCGGTGTCTCTGGGCGGCCCGGGCGCTGTTTTCTGGATGGTCCTGATGGGCTTCCTCGGGATGTCAACCAAGTTTGTCGAGGTCATGTTAGGGGTAAAATACCGCGTACATGGAAGTGCAGCGCATCCGGATAAGGTCTCCGGAGGGCCGATGTATTACCTGCGGCAAGGGTTCGCCGATCGTGGATGGCCTCGTTTGGGGATCCTGATGGGAGGCTTGTTTGCGCTGTGCGGCATGGCCGGAGTTCTTGGGGCCGGGCCGATGTTCCAATCAAACCAGTCCTTCGCGCAGGTGATGAATGTCATGGGCGGTGAAAGTGGATTTTGGGGGGATAAACGCTGGATATTTGGGCTGATACTTGCGGTGCTGGTGGGCATGGTCATTCTTGGCGGCATTAAATCCATTGCCAAAACCGCGTCAAGAATTGTGCCGTTTATGGGGATATTATACCTTGCAACCGGCCTGATTGTAATTCTGATGAACTGGCAGCATATCCCTGCCGCGGTTGTGGAAATTTTTACGCTGGCCTTCGATCCGCATTCTGCATATGGTGGGATTTTAGGGGCCTTGCTGGTGGGGGTGCAACGAGCCTCTTTCTCGAATGAGGCAGGACTTGGCTCTGCTGCCATCGCACACTCCGCGGTCAAAACAGATCAGCCGGTTTCTCAGGGATTTGTCGGAATGCTGGGGCCGTTTATTGATACGGTGGTCATTTGTCTTACGACGGCGCTGGTGATCGTGGTGTCCGGTGTTCACCATCAGGAAACCGGAGTGGCCGGGGTAGAGCTGACATCCCGGGCACTGGAAAGCGGCATCTGGGGCGGGCAGTACATTCTCACGCTCGTTGTTCTGCTGTTTGCGTACTCTACGATGATTAGCTGGTATTATTACGGGGAAAAGTGCCTGACCTATCTGATCGGGGAGCGTGACAGAATTGTGACCGCCTATAAAATTTTCTACTGCGCATTTATCGTGGTTGGAAGCGTGATGGTTGAGCTGGAAAATGTGGTCAATTTCACGGACTCCATGGTTTTTGCGATGGCGATTCCCAATATTATCGGTCTTTACGTATTTGCACCAGAGGTGAAGCGGGATCTGAAAGACTACTGGAACAAGGTGCGTCGCGGCTCTCAATAAAAACGGGCAAATAGATCTCGTGCATGAGGGGCTCCCGTTCGAATCTTATTGAAATGACTATAATTTTCCCGTAAAAGCAGTAAAATTCGGGATAAAATGCGTAAAAATCTTTTTTTTGGTAATCCTTTGTTGATTTTTTTTGGTTATTCTTCAATATCCTACTTAGTGAAGGGTAGAACATAAATTATGGCGACGACAAAATTTTGCCAGGGGATCTCCGATATCTCGGATACATACATGGGGTTTATTATCGATCAGTGGGGCGTGCTCCACGATGGTCAGACCCCGTATGACGGCGTGGTGGATTGCCTTCAGGAGCTGAAAAAACGCCATAAAACCGTGGTTATTCTGTCCAATTCCCCTCTTCCGGAGGCACAAACCCGCGACAAGCTTCTTCAAATCGGAATCGCTCCAGAGATGTACGATCATATCGTGACCTCCGGTGAAATGGTGCATGACGGTGTGATTCATCAGGAAAAAGGATTGTTTAAACACTATGGTAAATCCTGTTATGTGTTTGGACATAAGGAAGCTAAAGATGTGTTTGACGGAACAAAGATCACTGTCTGTGAGACGGTTTCTGAGGCGGATTTTTTACTCATCGCAGGCGTTGAGGCCGAACTGAAAGGTCTGGAGGACTATCTGCCATTATTAAAAGAGGCGGTGCGCAAAGGGTTGAAAGCCATTTGCATTAACCCCGATTCCCACGCACTTCTGGGGGCTAGTTATTTGATCGGTCCCGGCCTGATTGCCCGGAAATATGAAGAAATTGGCGGGGTGGTTCAATATATTGGCAAGCCGCATGCTCCGATCTTTCGCCGGTGTATCGAGCTGCTCCAGTCACATGACGTATTTCCGGCCCAGACCGTGATGGTCGGAGATACCATGGCGCATGATATCATGGGGGCGCACTATGTAAATATTGATACCTGTCTGGTCAAAACCGGCATTCACGCCGGGGTGTTTAAGAACTGTACCACGCCCGCAGAGGTTGACCGGACTCTGGATATTCTGATTACGCACTATAATCATATTCGTCCGCGCTATCTGGTGGATCGCCTGATGTGGGGAAAATCCTTACCGGACCGGAAACACAAAATTCACAAAAAGCATGTCCGTCGTAAACCTGCGGTTGTCAAAGGTGATGAGAGTGATGTGTCTGGCAAGCCACAGAAAAAACAGAGTTGATGCCTGTGCATTTCTAGCGTTTGACAACCCGCGCCAGTGTCAGGACGCGCACTTCTGCGGCCCCTGCGTTCAGAAGGGTACGGCTACATTCACGAACGGTTGCGCCGGTCGTATACACATCATCAATCAATAAAACAGTTTTCCCGGTCAACAGGTTTTTCTTCCGGGCGAGAACGGTAAAGGCATCCTTGACGTTCTTTTTGCGATCAATAGCCTTTTTGTGTCCCTGAGTAGGAGTTGCCCGTACTCGCAGTAACAGATCGTGATGCCAGGGCAGATTTGCTTTTTTTGAGATCCGGGACGCGATCAGAGCAGCCTGGTTATAGCGCCGTTTTATCAGTCGCCAGCGATGCAGGGGCACTGGCAGAATCAAATCAGCCCCCTCCAGCAACGGTGCTCCTGCTTTCAGCATCCACGGCATAAATGTATCGAGTGTATGGATCTGGTCGGCGTGTTTAAAACGAAGAATCAGGTTACGGCTTTGATCTTCATAAAGCAGCGGGGCCCGCGCTTTTGAAAATTCCGGCGGATCTGAAAGGCAGGAGGGGCAGAGCATCTCTGCCTCAATTTTGAACTCGAACGGATATCCGCAGCAACCGCATAGCGGATCTGAGATAAAATGCAGTTTTGTCCATTCTTCCGGTTGAATAGCTCCTTGCTGTGACACAATTCTGCCGGAAAAAGCGCAGCGCGGCGGCAGGATCAGATCAATAATCTGTTGAAAAAACGGCTTAAAAGGTTTGAGATAGCATAAAAAACCGTCTCTATCGCTTTGAATTTCTTTAAGTTGTTGCAGTTCCATAACGCTTATACTATATGTAATGGTATATAGTAACGGTTTTCAGGCGTGGATTCTATGGGTGAAAATGACCGTGATGGTGTGTTGTCAAAAGACTTAAGTATCACAGCAAAAGCCATCACAAAAAAAGACAGGCAAAACAAGGATGCAGACGTTCTGAGGGAGCGTCGGGAGGCGATTTTGTCTCAGACGTCTTTAACCGGGTATCAGGTGGCCTGTTTACGGGATATTTCCCTGAATATGATTCGCAGCGCTTGGTTCACTGTGTCGCACCTGTTGCTGGAGCCGGGATCTATGGTTGCGGTGATGGGGTGTAAAGATGGGACCTTGGCATATGCTATGGCCGTAATGAATCCCGAACTTCATATTATCGGCCTTGATTCTGATCGTGCGGCGATCATGAAAGCCAAGAAAAACTGGCAGCTTACCAATCTGGAATTTATCGTTTCAAAAGTTTCCAAACCGTCTTTTCCTAATAATTCTCTGGATGCCGTCGTTGATGCATTTACATTGCACGAGATTTATTCGCGTCAGGGATATAGTGAAAGCCGGGTTCAGGAAATGCTGGAAAGCCACTTTGCACTTCTGAAGCAAAATGGATTTTTATTTTTGCGGGATTACATGCATCCGCCGCCGGGGGAATATGTCCTGATGGAATTTCCCGATGTCGAGTCAAGTGGTGACAGCCCGGAAGATTTGTCTGAGGCAGATTTACTTCTTCTGTTTTCCGAAGAGGCGCGGGTCGGCGATGGGATAAGCCGCGGCTTTTTTATGGAGGAGCTGGAGCCTTATTCGCCGGGAACGCGCTTGTTTCGCCTGCCCTATAAATGGGCCTATGAGTTCATTCTGAGGAAAGATAACCGGACAGAGTGGGCGGAGGAACTCACCAAAGAGTACACATTTATGACTGCCAGAGAGCTGCGGAAAACGCTCCGTGCGCTGGGGTCCCGCGTTATTTATACCGCGCCGCACTGGGACTTTGCCACAATTCAAAAGCACTATGAGGGGCACTTCCGGCTGTATGATGATGATGGCCTTAATCTCGGATTCCCGGCAACCAGTCATGTGTTTGTGGCGCGTAAGGTTGGAGAAGGGGAGAGTCTAACCCTGCAGGAGCGGCGTCCCTCCCGGGAGCCGATGCAGCATCTTCGGATTGAAGCCGTCCGAAATATTGCAACCGGTGGGATTATGGATCTTGTCCGGCGAGATACCGAAGTGGTTGAATTCCTTCCCTACCGGGTGAACGACAATGGACGGGTCTGCATTTTTCTGCATGATGGATTGCCGCGGGCGGTGACGAATGCGGTGCCGCGGAGCGGGCGGAATCTGGATGGTAAACGCTGGTCCGGTCATATGATCGAAGCCGTGGCGATCGACCGTGAAATTTTGTCCGAATATAGCGAATACTGGACGCCAGACGACACTCGGGAATTTTCTCTCGCGCATCTGGGGTTAAAGCCGGCTCCGAATGCAATTATGGAGCAGGGACCGGAGTTTTATCCTGACCCGTCAATGATTGATGAGCGAATTGAGACCAAGTTCCTCAATGTACAAAAAGCACAACGCTCCCTGACCCCCCGCTGGGTGAGCCAGATTACCAAAACCTATACAGATCGCGGAAAAATCAGGGAATTTGATGCGCAGCAGGTTTTAAATGCCATCAGTATCGGCGTGATCCCGAATACGCGTCTGGAGCGGCAAATTCTGGCTCTGTTTTCATTGCTGGGAGTAGCGGCCGATAACTGGGCAGACACGCCGCTCCATCTGGATGAAGTGGACATTCAGGGCGCAAGCTTTCAGGATTTGATTAAAGCGCTCAAAGGAGACAAGCAGCGTTTTGAAAAAAGCGAAAAACTCGCCGGAACCATCCGCAGCCTGCACTCCTATTTCATTGATGAAGGGGTCGAAAACGGAGTCGTCCGCGGATTGGCCGCACGGGATATTGAATTTGTTATCAAGGAAAACCGAACGATTAACACGGCGGTTGTTCTTCCTCTGGTTAAAAATATGAATGGGGAAGTCCTTGCCGGCTATATTGAAGATTACCTGCCGGTACCGGAACGCATGGGACGGACGAACAAGACACTGCGAGCCCCTAGTTTCAATTTGCCGCCGGAAGTTAAGGATATGACGATGGCGCGGGCCTATATCGCCCAGCAATTTGATGTAAACCCTGATCGGGTTGTGCAACTGGGGGAGAGCTATTTTATTCATAACGGCGTGACTCCCCAGCGGATTTTTCCTTTTGCGGTAACATCCAATATTCAGGGATCATCAGGACCATGGGGAACTTTTACTAATTATGCACCCGTTCGCTGGTTGTGGATGCTGATCTGGCATTTATACGAAGACAGCTTTGCCCTGACAATCAAGAAAACCATGGAGCGGATGCATGTTGATATTGATTACGGGATAGATAAAAGTATCGGCTGGGATATGGGACAGGAAAACGCGCTATGGTCCGTTCCTCCGCCGATTGGCATGCCGATTCCGTCGTCTCCGGAAGAATTTCACATTATTTCCGCGGAATTCCATGGAGATTCTTCTGTGCTGCCCATGATTGGAGATCATAGATCCGTCGGCGGTGCCTCCTCGGGCGGCGGCAGCGGGGACGAGGGTTCTTCCTCTTCCTCTTCCTCTTCTTCTTCCGGTGGGTCCGGCGGAGGGGGGCCTGAAAGCAAGCAACAGGATCAGGATAATAAAAATTCGGGCGGAAAGAAAAAAATCGATCAGCGCCTGCGTACGAAAAATAGCATGTTTGAAAATATAGACTATAGCGATATTGACGGAGACAGGCCGGACTCCTCCCCACAGGGCAAGGCCGAAAAGGAGAAAAAGAAAAGCGCTCAGGTGATTTCTCTTTTACGTCCGCCACCGTCTCGCACATCTCAGGGACAAAAACCGCGTATAGATCCGGTGATCGTGCCGGTTGCGCCGGTGATTGAGGTCGTCGAAGACGCTACCCCCTCGCAAGAGGCGGAAGCTTCGCACGAAGAGAATACGAACGATAAAAAAGGCAAAAAGGATAAAACACCTCCTGCGCAATCACAGGAGTATTATATTCCGGAACCTCCCCCCGGTCCGTCCTTTGACCGTTAGTCCGGAGCTTTGCGGGATGTCAGCACCAGCCTTCACGCCGGCCCATACGATTTTTGACAGATCTCTCCTCAAAATCAGGCGGCAACGGGCGGCGCCTCTGTTTCGCACCTATGACTTTTTGCACCGGCATGCTGCCACTCTGATGGGGGAGCGGCTGCGGGACATAAAACGCAGCTTTCCAGTGACTGCCTATTGCGGTGCGCCCCTCCGGCGGGAAGATTTTATCTCTTTTCAACAGGCCGCTGAAATTGAATTTATGGCGCAACTCGATGTATTGCCAATGGTGGCACAGGCTGATTTCATAACGACCTTGCAGGGAGATGAGGAATTTTTTCCTTTTGGCTCGGAGGTTCTCGATCTGGCAATTTCCAATTTAAACCTGCACCAGACCAATGATTTGCCGGGGACCCTGATCCAAATTCGCCGGGCTCTTAGACCGGACGGGTTATTTCTTGCTGCCATGTTGGGCGGAGAAACCCTGTGGCAATTGCGCGATTCTCTGAGCTTTGCGGAACAGCATTTATCCGGTGGAATCAGCCCGCGTGTTCACCCGTTTGCCGACAAACAGCAAATGGGAGCGTTGCTCCAGCGGGCAGGATTTGCGCTGCCGGTCGTCGATTCTGAAAAGATAACCGTCACCTATCAAAGCCTGCCTGATCTGATAAAAGATCTAAGAGGATTGTCTGAAACCAATATGATTTCCAACCGGAATAAATCATTCCACAACCGCCATCTTTTTAAGCTGGCCGAGATGTATTATGCCGAGCATTTCGCAGAATCCAGCGGTCGATTGGAGGCAACTTTCGAGATGATTTTTATGATCGGCTGGGCGCCCCATGCGGCGCAACCTCAGCCACTCCGCCCCGGATCTGCGAAAATTCGTCTTGCGGATGCCTTGAGAACAGAAGAGGTCGGGGTCGGGGAAGAAGGATCATCGGGGCCGGGGGAGGGAGTCCTTTAGGCGGTATAGAAAATCCAAAGCCTCCTTCGGCGAAAGAGTGTCCGGATTGATCTCTTCCAGCATTTTTTCGGCTGCCGAGCTGGCGCGCTCTTCCGGAATGTGAGCTGAAAACAGCGGGAGGCTTTCGCTCAGGCTGGTTAGCGCAGAGGTGCGGTCTTTTGATTCGAGAGTCTTTAGAATTTGTCCGGCGCGCTTGATAACGCCTTCCGGCAATCCGGCAAGTTTTGCGACATGTATGCCATAAGAGCGATCCGCCGCGCCATCCCCAACACTATGCAGGAAGATAATATCGCCTTTCCACTCTCTCACCTGCATTGAGTGACAGGACAGGCGCGGTAATGTTCCGGTGAGTTGGGTCAATTCGTGGTAGTGTGTTGCGAATAAGGCACGGCATTGATTGTGATGGTGCAAATGCTCCACACAGGCCCAGGCAATCGATAGACCATCAAAGGTTGCGGTTCCCCGTCCGATTTCATCCAGAATAACAAGGCTGCGCTCTGTTGCCCGCGTCAGGATCGTTGCGGTTTCGACCATCTCAACCATAAAGGTCGAGCGTCCGCGTGCCAGATCATCGGAGGCTCCCACCCGGCTGAAAACCCGGTCAATTATTCCGATATGCGCTGTACGTGCCGGCACGTACGCCCCCATCTGGGCTAATATTGCCATCAGGGCATTCTGGCGTAAAAAGGTCGATTTTCCCGCCATATTGGGACCGGTTAACAGCCAGAGATTTTGTGCTTTTGACAGATCGCAATCATTCGGAACGAAAGTGTTTTTGCTTTCCTGCAACGCTTTTTCGACTACCGGGTGACGCACTCCCTCCAATCTGAACGCTGTGCTGTCATCAATCTTCGGGCAAATGTAGGTTTCCTGCGCCGCCAGCTCTGCCAGTCCGGCCAAAACATCAAGCGAGGCCAGTGCTCTGGCACACGTACGGATATCTTCTGCCAGATCGCGCAGCACGTTCAGGAAATTCTGGAAATGCTCCAGTTCCAGAGCCAATGCGCGCTCTTCCGCCTGCGATAAATCCCGCTCCAGATCCGCCAGTTCGGTTGTCGTGAAGCGGACTGCATTTGCCATGGTCTGGCGGTGAATGAACGGGTTGGGATTGTCATTTTCGGCTTTGAAGTTCAGGAGGCTTTCCCCATTTTTAGATGGTACTTCAATAAAATATCCTAACACGTTGTTAAAACTTATTTTTAAACGGTCAAGTCCCGTCATGTTTTTATATCTGGCCTGTAGCTCTGCAATATTTTTCCGGTTTCCGGATTTGAGTGTTTTTAAATGATCCAGCGCCGGATCAAACCCCTCCCGAATGAAATTCCCATCGCGCAGCAGGGCCGGCGGTTCGTCGAGCAGGGCGCTCTGCAAAGTCTCCAGAAAAGCAGCAGTGTCTGTGCTGACGCTCAGATCTGCTAACAGAGTGTCGAGCACCTCACTGGGTTTCGATCGCAGGAGAATCCTCATCCGGGTCGCGGAATGTAATCCTTGCCGGATCATCAATAAATCACGGGGGCCGCCGCGTTGTGCGGTCAGGCGGGACAGCGCCCGCTCCATATCCGGAACTGATTTCAACAGGCGACGCACATCTTCGCGCAAATAGAAATCTTCAAAAAAGAGTGTTATCTGCGCCTGCCGATGGTGAATCGCCGCCACATTGCACAGAGGGTTGGACAGCCATATTTGCAGCAATCGAGCTCCGGCCCCGCTGATGGTCCGGTCAATGGTATGGAGGAGGGAGCCTTTACGCTCTCCAGCGAGGGTCCGTGTCAGCTCCAGATTACGCCGTGTGGCGGCATCAATCTCCATGATCTCGGTGTCGGTCATCACCTGAGGTTTGGAAATATGCGGAATCTGTGCGATCTGGGTTTGCCGGACGTAATCAATCAAGGCTCCGGCGGCGGAAATCTCGCTGCGGCGGTGAATTCCCTGAACATCCAGCGCGTCGATTTTGAAAAAGTCTTTCAGACGGCGGTCATTGGCCTGAAAGTCGAACAGATATTCCGGCTTGACGGTAAATTTATCGCCGTACGTATCCCAGGCACTATCCAGAGTATCATTATCGAGCAAATGCTCTCCGATCAAAATTTCACTGGGATTGAGACGCTCCAGAACAGAGGGCAGGTTTCCCGGCTCGCAGGTCTGGACCTGAAAAGTCCCGGTTGACAGCTCCAGCCATGCCACGCCGACCTCCCCGCCCATATAGGAAATCGCGGCCATATAATTATTTTCATGGGAGTCCAGAAGATTATCCTCGGTCAGGGTGCCGCTGGTCACAACCCGGACAACATCCCGCCGGACAAGCGCTTTGTGCCCGCCTCTGGCTTTTGCCTCTTCCGGCGTTTCAACCTGTTCGCAAATGGCGACCTTAAATCCGGCCTTAATCAATTTGGCCAGATAGCTTTCATGCGCATGCCAGGGAACGCCGCACATCGGGATGTCATCCCCCTGATTTTTGCCGCGTCTGGTCAGGGTAATGTCAAGAGCCTCGGACGCCTTGATCGCATCGTCATAGAACAACTCGTAAAAATCCCCCATGCGGTAAAACAGCAGGCAATCCGGATAAGAGTCTTTGGTCGCATGATACTGCGCCATCATCGGAGTGTGCCCCTCGGCGATGAAGTCTTCAACGGTTTTTGAGGATTGTTCCAGCAGTTCTGCGCTCATAACTTTATGAGTAGCGCAGCCGACAAGCACACGGCAAGCACTTAATGCAGAGTTTCCTTATAGGGCGGAGATTTTGTCGAAAACCGGTCTTCGAGATCGAAGCCTGCTTTATCGGAGTTTGAGACGTTCTGCACGGGGGCTAGCTCTTGGCTTTTGCGCGCGCTTCTTATGACCGAGGCTTTGATAAGCTGCGTATTATAAGCAATCCCCAGAAAGTCGATAAAGTCGCGGATGGAAAAGTTTTTGTGACTGCGTCGGTGCGACAAAATACTTTCCCCTAATGTTCGGATCTGGTCCCAGCTTACTTTGGCCAAATTAGCTTTAAAGACATCCCGGGTCATTTGAGCCGGAAGTTGTCCCGTTTTAAGACATTTGTCAAAGACATCGGCAGATTCCTGCAGCGCATGGGCACACCAGCCCATAAACTGTCCTTTTTGAAGTTTTTTATTTTGTTCTTCTGCGGTCTTCAGGAACAGAAGAGAGGAATTCTCAAAAATAGCGCGGGTCAGAAGCGTTTCAAACAGTTCGCCGGTCAATTGGCTAAAGGTCTGTTCGTTTTCCTGATCGCTTTTGAACGGGTTATAATAGCCGGCACTTTCACTGCGGGCGATGGGAGGAATCCCTGTCAGAGCAGAAATCTGAACGCCAAGTTTTTTTGTTTCAATGTCATCGTTTCCATCAATGGTGATTGAGAGAATAATTTCTGGAGACAGACCCCGCCATGCCATGCTTTGTGTTTTATCGGCAAAATTCTGCCAGATGGTATATTTTTCCTGAGAAATGCCTTTTGCAACCAGTTTTGCTGCGCTCCAGGCCTGATCCAGCAGGCGGGCGCCGCCTTTTTTCCGGCTGATAAATTCTTTATATATATATTTTGTCTGATCGAGTGCCATCAGGTAAGGATACTTTTCAGGCAAATAATTCTCGCAGGTTACAAGGGTTTCCAGTGAACGTGTTTTTGCAAGCTCTAAAATATAATTGTGTTCACTCAGCGCGCTATAAATAAGGGCGGCAAAAATGTCGGCCTGTAAATTATGTTCCAAGACACGCAGGTTATTCTGTTTTGGAATTAAAAGTTTATTCATGAGAGGCTTTTGTCCGTCTTTTTTGTCATGTGCCTCTGATATCTTCAGCGCATGACAGGCGTTCCAGCATAAACGGTAAAGATCCAGCTCAAAATCCGTGACAGATTCATAAGTGTCTGTATTGATGGCAATCAGGTTCAGATAAACTTTTTTCCGGAACAGGCCTCCGAATGTTTTTTTGTAGGTTTGAATGGTTCCTAAAAATTCTGACTGGGTATCTTGCGGGCTTTCATGGATCCAGAAGGAAAACAGCTTGCCCAGTGCCAAAGATAATTCTTCCTCATCATGTCCCTTTTTAAAAGACAGGCAGGCCTGCTTCCGCCCGCCGGTTTTGTGAGGGATACATATGATCTCAATAGCATCATTGAACACCGAAAACTGTTTTTCAATGACTTCTATGCTGTTATTGATATCCGCAAGGCTGATCGGCATAATTTTCCCTTTCGGCAATACTGTATCTCAATTATATAAAAAGGATCTTAAAGAAGAATTTTATTTTCATAAAATTTGTCTAAAATTTTAGATAAATTCGAAATATATTTATAATCTGGACGAAACCCGAATAATATGTAGGATAGGAGCCAAAAGGAATAAGAGTATGAAAGAGCTGATGGACGGAAAAAAAGGGTTGATTATGGGCGTTGCGAACGACCGGTCAATCGCGTGGGGGATTGCAAAAGCACTGGCAGAGCAAGGGGCTGAGCTGGCCTTTACGTATCAGGGGGATGCACTGGAAAAACGGGTTCGCCCTTTGGCGGAGAGCATCGGGGCAAAAGTTCTGGTGCCATGCGATGTGACCGATGAAGCAAGTATTGACCGCGCATTTTCGACGGTTGCGGAAGAATTTGGCCAGCTTGATTTTCTGGTGCACGGCATTGCGTTCTCAGATAAAAACGAGCTGGACGGGCTGTACCTGAATACCACCCGCGATAATTTTCTGCGGACGATGGATATTTCTGTCTATTCCTTTACCTCTGTTTGCCAACGGGCGGTGCCCTTGATGAAAGAGGGCGGTAGCCTGTTGACCCTGACCTATTACGGTGCCGAGCGCGTGATGCCGCATTATAATGTGATGGGGGTTGCCAAGGCTGCTCTGGAGGCGTCCGTTCGCTATCTGGCGGCGGATCTGGGGCCGCAAAATATTACTGTGAATGCTATCTCTGCGGGGCCGATCAAAACACTGGCGGCCAGCGGAATCGGAGATTTTCGCTTTATCCTGAAATGGAATGAATTAAATGCGCCACTACGCCGTAACGTCACGATCGAAGATGTTGGCTCCGCAGGGCTGTTCCTGTTATCTCCGTTAGGAGCCGGGGTCACCGGGGAAGTCCTGCACGTCGATGCCGGATATCATACGGTCGGGATGGTCGCGGTCGACAGTGCCGGCGAAACCGCCACTCTGCTGCAAACCATGTCTGATAAATAGGGCAAATTAAAAGAAGTCAAAATATAGTAATTCCGTTTAAAAATAGGACATTCGTCATTCCCCGGATTTTCGCAGAAAATCCTAGGGGAATCCACAAATATCAATAAATATCAATGGATTGCCTTAGAGTTGCCTTCAGCAATTCAGGCAATGACGATGTTGAACTTCTGAAGAGTGTTCTTCTATAGGGGCATGGTGCTATTTTTCCTAAGGAAAATGAACATTACCCGAGGATTTGTTATAGCGCGGAGCCGGGTTTAGGGGCGGTGCCGTCGTCGTCGGTTCCGGTGCCTCTTCGGAGAAGGTTACGCCGTTTTCCTCCTCAGGGGCCGGGTCATCTTCCATGCCGGGGGGGAGAGGAATCTTCGAGAAATCTTCATTCAGCAGGATAATACTTACGCGCCGGTTACGCGGGTCAAGAGGGGTGTCCGGGAACAGGTGTTCCGTATCGGCTTTTCCCTGCACATTGGCAACTTTTTCTTCGGGAATGCTGTGCTCCAACAACACCCGGCGGCTGGAATTGGCGCGGTCGGCGGAAAGTTCCCAGTTGGTATATTCTGCGCCGGGGCTGTATTTCTGGCTGTCTGTATGCCCGCGCACAGAAATATCATTGGGAACTGTCCGAATAATATCTGCGACCATGCCCAGAAGCCCCTCAGTTTTCTGAAACATGCGGGCGCTGCCGCTGGGGAACATCGAGGCCCCCTCCTGATCGACCATCTGAATGCGAAGACCTTCTGACGTCATGTCTATGATGATGTTTTGCGCCAGCTTTGCCATCTCAGGATTGCTCTGGATGGCCTGTTTGATTTGTTCTTCTATGGATTTAAACCGCGCCTGTTCTTGCGCTTTCAGCTTTTCAACGAATTTTTCGCGGGCAGATTTATTTTTGCGTTGCCCGGTATCCTGTTTGGGCACCGGAGGCGCCTGCGTCGAAGACATCGCCCCGCTTTCTGCCATGCTTGTTCCGGCCAGAATCCCCCCCGCACCGCTATTAACCTCTGATATCTTGGGGTGCGTTGGATCAAAATAGTTGGAAATAGCATTTTTTTGCTCTTCCGTTGTCACATTCAGAAGCCAGAGCAACAGGAAAAAAGCCATCATCGCCGTAACGAAGTCGGCATAGGCGACCTTCCAGGCTCCGCCATGGTGCCCGCCGCCGCCTTTTTTGATCTTCTTGATGATGATCGGTTGTTTTTCGCCTTCAGTCTCGGCCATACTCAAACTCTACAGGGTTATATCACAGGTTACGTCAGTATTCGGAGTTATGGGGGCGGCAAGCTGTTCAGATGTTCCTCCAGCTCCTGGAAGCTGGGCTGAACATCATGCGGCAGCATTTTTCGCGCAAATTCCACAGCAATCTGAGGCGCGGATCCGTTCAGGAATGACAGAATTCCGACCTTGATGCAGCGGTAATACATCACTTTTGTGTCTGCTTTGGCGGTCATGGCCCCGGCAATCGGCGCCACCATTCCATAGGCAATCCAGACCCCAAGGAAGGTTCCCACCAGCGCGCCGCCGATCATTTTACCGAGAATTTCCGGCGGTTCGGAAATTGAGGCCATGGTTTTAATCACGCCCAGCACCGCCGCAACAATCCCCAGCGCCGGAATACCATCCGCCATGGTCTGGACCGCATGCCCGGCATGGTGTTCGTGGTGATTGATGCCTTCGAGCTCCTCATCCATCAGATCGCCGATTTCATGCGGATTGTCATTCCCCAAAGAAATCAGGCGGAAATAATCACAAAAGAACGTAATGACATGATGATCGTGGGCAACTTTGGGGAAGCGGTTAAACATTTCGCTGTCATGCGGATTTTCGATATGGGATTCCATCGCCAGCCATCCCTTGCTTCGCGCCAGTTTAAAGCAGGTAAACATAAAGCTCAGCAGCTCGACATAATCAGCCTTGTTATACGCTGAAGGCTTGGCCAGAGCGCTGAAATACTTCATGGTCCCTTTGATGACTTCCATACTATTGGCTGTCAGAAAGGCCGCCACGGCACACCCGAAGATGATAACGAATTCCCCCGGCATCGCCCCTAGAATCATCAATAAAAGATGCGTGAAGTGCCCGAAATCAAAGTGCATGGCGATCAAAAGACCACCGAACGTACACACAAAAATGAGGGCTAGGCCGACAAACTTCATAGAATAAACCCAAATCCTTTGGTTTTAATGATAACAGCAGGAACTAATTATAAAATGCCGGAAGCATCTTAAGGATATATTAAATTTACATGATTAAATTTCATTGAGCTAGTCCGCAGTTTCAAAACCGCCTAAAAATATAACTAAATTTAACACGGGCTTTACACTAAATAAGATAGTATTATTATTAAATAATCTGAAAATATAAAAAACCGGAGATTAACGTGAATATTCCCTACTATGATTCGATCCAGTTGATAGAGCGCCTGCACCGTCGGTTTCTGGATGTGCTCAAGGTCGAGTTGGATCGACAGGGGATACAGGACATTAACAACGTTCAGGCGATGATCCTGTACAATATCGGCAATGAAGAAATCACGGTTGGGGAATTAACATTGCGAGGATATTATCTCGGCTCCAATGTGTCCTATAACGTCAAAAAGATGGTCGAGAATGAATATCTGGAGCAGGAACGCTCGGTCCATGATAAGCGCTCCATTCGGGTCAAACTCGCTGATAAAGGAGTCGCCATCCGTAAAATGATTGACGATATGTTCGACCGTCATAAGGAAAAAATTGCAGAAACCAACCTGACGCGCGAGTTGTTCCTTGAGATGAATAAAACTCTGGGGCTTCTTGAACGATTCTGGGAGCATCAGACCCAGTTTACCGGATTATCCAGTCTGGATGATTTTTAGACGTTTTTTGGCTGTCAATGAATTACTCTCAAAACACGTATGGCTTTGTTTATGCCTGTTTTATGATAACAGGGCTTTTTCTTGTGCCCGTCGCTGTTGTTGTGGGGTTGTATGAGATGGCTTGGTATAGTTTTAATCAGCTGGCTTCATACGTTGCCTGTGTCGTTATGTTCGGTTTGTTCTTTTTAAAAGGGCGTCGTTTATACAAACGAGGTAATCCTCTCAGAAAAGAAATTGTCAAGGGGCTTATTTTTATAGTGCTTCTTTATGGCTTTCTTCTTATCTATAGCTTGTTTTTTGAGCAACAGTCGATTTTCTAAATAGTTTACAGATAAGTAAAAATTTTGGAAACACTCCGGATTTTTCATTTCCGGTGTATAACTCTGTGAACAACTCATTTCACGCTTGCAGTTTTTTTTCAAGTCATGATATGGTCCTCTCATCCAATCAAAATTGAAGGCACAAACTGAGAGTTAAGGAAGAGATTTATCTATGTTTCATCGCCCAAAGTCTGAAGACCAACCTCAAAATGAATCTATGATCCAACCCCCGGCAGAAGGAAAAATTATGTCAGAAAACACACAGGAAAATGCACAAAATTCAACCGAGCGCTCGATCGGGATACCGGGGTCAGGCTTGTCACGGATGGGGGCAACGATGCAACGCTCTGCTACTCCGGGTACGTATCCAGGATATATGGGCAGCCCGTCTTTTACACCGGCAACAGGTGTAAGCCCAAGCACCGTTCCACAGTTTGACAGCGGACGGAAACTGATCGTTGGTCAGGGGATCAGCATGTCCGGTGAGATTGAGTCCTGCGATCATTTGATCGTAGAAGGAAAAGTTGAGGCAGCTCTGCGCGGCGCAAAGTTGCTTGATATTACGGAAAATGGTACATTCTTTGGAACGGTCGAAATTGAAGAGGCAAATGTTGCTGGCGTTTTCGAAGGAGACCTGACTGTAAAAGGCCGTTTGACTGTGAAAGCAGGCGGTTCTATTACAGGAGAAATTTCTTACGGAGAGCTTGCAATCGAAGCAGGTGCCGTTCTGGATGGAAGTCTGCGGCCTTTGAACGCAGTCCAGAAAGATAAAAAAGGCATGATGCGTCCGGGCGCAGGATCTGTTAAGAACTATCAGCAACAAATGCAGAAGGTTGCACAGGATCAGGTAAAAGGAGGCGAGCTGCCTTTCTCTGAAGAGAAAAAGGTTATTGCCGCTGAATAATATCAGTGAAGTAAAATGATACATTTAAAATATTTTCAAACAAAAACGTCCATACTTCCTGTGGCCGTTTTTGTCTTTGTGGTGATGATGCTCCGTATGGGGTCGTTTTTACCCGGAATGCTTGAGAACAGGGCGGAGGCGTCTATTCTGGGGCATAATTTTTTGGGAGCGTCGTTTTTTGATGCCCGCCCGAATGGGGCTTTACGTGTACAGCTTGAAAAGAATCCGTCAGAGTTTTACACCCTTTCTGTCGATGATTTGGGTACATTGTTTGGCGCACCGGGATTGTCCCGGCAGGATGGAGAGGCGCGGATGGTGCAGTATGTGTCAAACCATTGTGCTGCGGATTTTTATTATCTGTCCGGCGATAATAATAAAATCACACATTATGAAATTCGCCAGCTGGAGGGCAACACGGCCCCGGATTGTCTGCGTGAGATTTTGCAGACCCTTTAAGTCTACCCACAAGTTGAGCTTACCCCAATACTTTTTCCTTGAATGCGCAGAGATCGAAAACTGCGC
This sequence comes from Rhodospirillales bacterium, assembly GCA_020638395.1. Lineage (GTDB taxonomy): Bacteria > Pseudomonadota > Alphaproteobacteria > Micavibrionales > Micavibrionaceae > JACKIP01. Next base: position 108,035 of record JACKIP010000003.1, on the reverse strand, counting down.
ATTTTTGGCATTCCGGACTGCGGGCTTTGCAGGTGTAACGGCCGTGAAGGATCAGCCAATGGTGGGCGTGTAGCTTAAATTCTTCCGGAACAACCTTTTCAAGCTGTTGCTCTACGGCATCCGGTGTTTTACCGGGGGCGAGGCCTGTCCGATTTGAAACCCTGAAAATATGAGTGTCCACGGCAATGGTGGGGTGTTCGAATGCAATGTTCAAGACCACATTGGCCGTTTTTCGTCCAACCCCCGGTAGCTGCACCAGCTCTTCACGCGTTTGCGGAATGGTGCCGCCATAGCGGGTCGCCAGAATTTGAGACAGGGCATAGACATTATTCGCTTTGCTATTAAACAGACCAATCGTTTTGATGTGTTCACGAATGTTATCAACCCCAAGATCAACCATTTTTTGTGGCGTATCTGCCACGGAAAACAAAGCAGGGGTCGCTTTATTAACGCCTTTATCCGTGGCCTGAGCCGACAGAACCACCGCCACCAGCAGGGTAAACGGATTGGTCCAGAATAGCTCTCCCTTTGGCTCCGGGTTTTGTTCCTGTAGCCTGCGGAAAAATTCATAGATATCGGATTTTTTCATAGGAAGGAGTGTAAACCAGGAGGGTTTTGGAATGAACAGAAATCTTGCGGCAAGAAACGGATTGGCAGATATGCAAAAATGGGTCATTTTGGAGCAATGAAACGTTATGACACTATGGCCTGTGCGGTTGATTATCTGGTTGCCCATCCCGACGAAAAAACGGATTTAACCCAATTGGCGAGCATGTTTCATCTCGATCCAACGGTATTTCAGAAACAATTTCAATCCTATGTTGGTGTCTCTCCCAAACAACTGCAACGTTTCCTGATGCAGCGGCAGGCACGGGAGTTTTTGCTGGAAGGGTATTCAACGCTGGAAGCTGCCTATGCGGCTGGATTGTCAGGCAATGGACGCCTGCATGAGACTTGCGTCACGATCGAGGCCGCCACTCCGGGTGAAATCAAAGCCAAAGGGCGGGGGATGACGATTATTTGCGGATGGCAGGATACGCCGTTCGGCGCCGTGTTGATCGGGGAAACGGCGCGGGGTATTTGTTGGCTGGCTTTCGAATTCGAAGGCGGGCGGAGTTATGCCGAAGAGCGGTTGCAGCAATTTTTTCCATACGCACAAATTTCCGTAGAACCAGATCATGTTCGAAATACAGCGATTCAGATCGGCTCTTTATGGCGGGGAACTCCGCAGGAAAAAATACGGCTCAATCTGTATGGTACGAATTTTCAACTGCAGGTCTGGCAAGCCTTGTTGCGCATTCCACACGGTGCCTGCGTCAGCTACGGTGCGGTCGCAGAGTTCATCGGTACGCCAAAAGCCTGTCGCGCCGTCGGCAGCGCTGTCGGAGCAAACCCGGTGTCATTTATTATTCCCTGCCATCGGGTTATTCAACAATCCGGAATTGTTGAGAATTACGGCTGGGGCTCTCCACGGAAAAAAGCTTTGCTGGGTCTGGAGGTTGCACAACAAAACGCAAAGAATGGTTCTTTGGAGGCCTTTGTACCTCTGCACGTATGATCCATTATCGAATTTTTCTCTCAAAAGATTTTATATCCTATTCATTTACAAGGTGTTATGCGTTGCAGGATTTGTATTTTAGTACAATATTGTGTGTCCGGCCTCAGAGTCCTGTGAAAACAAATTCTTATAAAAGCAAAAAATCCGTTGACTCATGCGGGAATCTTTATTAAATCAAAGTCCATCCTTGCCTTTATGCGAAGGCATGAGTGCATATCTCTATGCAAATCATGCCCTGATGTTTTGGCGTAAAGGTCGGATAATTTGAATTGCAAAAACGAAAGGGTTAAAAATGGCAAAAGCAAAATTTGAACGTAATAAACCACACGTCAACATCGGCACAATCGGCCACGTTGACCATGGTAAAACAACACTGACCGCGGCGATTACAATCGTTCAGTCGAAAAAATTTGGTGGGGAAGCAAAAGCTTACGACCAGATTGATGCGGCTCCGGAAGAAAAAGCCCGTGGTATTACAATTTCAACTGCACACGTTGAGTATGAAACAGGAGCTCGTCACTACGCACACGTTGACTGCCCAGGGCACGCTGACTATGTGAAAAACATGATTACAGGTGCGGCACAGATGGACGGAGCGATTCTGGTTGTGAACGCTGCGGATGGTCCTATGCCACAAACTCGTGAGCACATTCTTCTGGCGCGTCAGGTTGGCGTTCCGGCTCTGGTTGTGTTCCTGAACAAAGTGGATCAGGTTGATGATCCTGAGCTTCTGGAGCTGGTTGAAATGGAAATCCGTGAGCTGCTGTCAGCTTATGAGTTCCCAGGCGACGAAATCCCGATTATTTCCGGTTCTGCTCTGGCCGCTGTTGAAGGCCGCGATCCTGAGATTGGTGAGAAAAAAATCGAAGCCCTGATGGATGCTGTTGATAAATATATTCCGACTCCGGACCGTCCGAAAGACAAACCATTCCTGATGCCGGTTGAAGACGTGTTCTCGATCTCCGGTCGTGGAACTGTTTGCACAGGCCGTATCGAGCAGGGAATCATCAAAGTTGGTGAAGAAGTTGAGATCGTTGGTATCCGTGATACTCAGAAAACAACTGTAACCGGCGTTGAAATGTTCCGTAAGCTTCTGGATCAAGGAGAAGCTGGTGATAACGTTGGAGCGCTGCTGCGTGGTACAAAACGCGAAGATATCGAGCGTGGTCAGGTTCTGTGTAAGCCAGGTTCTATTACTCCGCACACACAGTTCGAAGCAGAAGCTTATATTCTGTCTAAAGACGAAGGTGGCCGTCACACACCATTCTTCACGAACTACCGTCCTCAGTTCTACTTCCGTACAACTGACGTGACCGGAAACGTGAAACTGCCGGAAGGCACAGAAATGGTTATGCCAGGCGACAACATTAAAATGAATGTTGAGCTGATTGCTCCGATCGCGATGGACGAAGGTCTGCGCTTCGCGATCCGCGAAGGTGGCCGGACAGTTGGTGCGGGCGTTGTGTCCAAAATCCTGAAATAAGATCAGTTTTCTGATTTAAGAATCTGAAAAGCCCGCTGAAAATGCGGGCTTTTTTTATGGAAGCGCCTCGGATACACTGATATTCATGACAAACGATATCACTTCTACCGTTTCTGCCGGGGACCAAACGATTGATTTATCAATCAATAATGCCGAATCACAGTCTGTGCCGGACGACATACCCGCGGTGATGGATGGGCCGAAAATGGAAGACATCATTGATGTGGTCCAAAATCCGGAGACGCTGGACACGATTTTTTCAACGGTCGAAAAATTCGCACTGCATATATTTACCTGGAATGTCATCATTGAGCTGACGATTATCGCCGGAGCGATTTGTTTCGGCTGGTTAATGCGAAAAGTGTTTCGTCCGCATCTGGAAAAAATGGTGAGCGCTGTCAGTGTGCCGTATGCCATGAAACGTGTGATGCGAAATCTGATTAAGCTCAGCCTGCATATTACGGCGGTCGTTGTCCTGTTACTTTCGACGGTAATTCTTGTCTCGATTATGCCGCAATGGAGCATTAAAATCCTGACGGCGGTTACCAAGCTTCTAACCGCCTGGATCTTTATCCGGGCCATTGCCCAGATCATTGTGAATGGGTTTTTGCGCAATATTATCGCCTCTTTTGCCTGGATCGTTGCGGCGTTAAGTATTGTGGGCGGGCTGGAAATGACGCTGTCAACGCTCGATAGCATCGGTCTGACCATCGGGGGAACGCATATTACTCTGCTGGCAGTTGGAAAGGCTGTGATGCTGCTCACCTTGCTGCTGGCAGTTGCCCAGTTTCTGAGCAAGGTTGCCGAACAGCGCATTCGCTCTTCAACCAGCCTGACCCCGTCGGCACAGGTTTTGATCGGCAAAGTCATAAAGATTACTTTGATTACCTTTGCCCTACTGTTTGGCGTGACGATGGCGGGGATTGATCTGTCGGCATTTGCGATTTTTGGTGGTGCTTTGGGATTGGGGATTGGATTCGGGTTGCAAAAAGTGATCTCCAACCTTTTTTCTGGAATTTTGCTGTTGGCAGACCATTCGATCAAGCCGGGAGACATTATTGAGATGCCGGACGGGGTTTTCGGCTGGATTGGTCAGCTTAATGCCCGGTATGTCTCGATTGTCACGCGGGATAATAAGGAATATCTGGTTCCGAATGAAGATTTTATCACGCAACCGGTGATTAACTGGTCCTACACAAATAGATTGATCCGCATCGAGATTTCTTTCGGAGTTCATTATAAATCCGATCCACACGAGGTGCGGCGTATTGCCGTTGAGGCCATCAAAAACGTCCCGCGTGTTCAGGAAGATCCCGCTCCGGTGTGTCATCTGGTGGAATTTGGAGAAAGCTCTTTGAATTTTGTTTTGCGGTACTGGATTAATGATGCAGAGAAGGGGGTTACCAATACCAAAGGGGATGTGATGCTGGCGGTCTGGGATGCTTTCAAAGAGAACGGGATCGAAATTCCATACCCGCACCGGGAAGTTCATTTGCACCAAAAGGACAAGTCCATATAAATTCCGAGCTGCGTACGCATGGAATATGTGATGAGAGGAGGGGGCCTCTAAAGCTGTCCCCACAAACTGGCGCACAGCAATGCTGCGACAAAGTAAATCTCTGCGATAAAGATCATATATAAGGCGCGTTTCAGATGATCTGCCTGTATCTGGGCCGTGGCGCTTTTGGGACCGGTCCATGCGCGCTTCATCATGCGCCCGTTTAGATGCGTGACAGCCCCGCCGAGAGTGATATTCAAGGCTCCGGCTGCTACGGACACAGGGGTTCCCCCTTCATCATAAGGATGCGTGTCTTTGGGATTGGTAAATCCTTTCATTGCCTGAACCGGGTTGGTTCCCGGCACGATAAACGGCGTCAGTCCAATCAGGGAGGCGGAAAAGAGAGTGGGAACGAACCCCATCAGCTTTTCCAAAGCCAGTGCCGCACTGCCGATTCCCCGGTAGTTCCCGTCATAGCCATGCTGCCATGCAAACGCGGAGAGGGCACTATAGATGAGCAGGCCCGGCAATCCGGCAAGGACATACCAAAGCAGGGGGGCCACGCAGGCTTTGTCAAACAGCCTGACTAAAATCTCGATCCCGGTTCGGGTGAGGGTACTATCATCCCGGTTCATAAAGTTAATACGGCTGGTGCGGGCGAGGGTAAGATAGGTTCCATCACTCATACGGGCGCCTTTGAGGACCTGATGCAGACGCATGTCGTGGTGAATAACGGCTCCGGTGCTGAGGCAGCAGGAGATTATCAGGACTTCAAAAAGGGATGGAACCGGCAGCAGGAGCGGTAGATTCGTTTCCAGCCATAATCCCATCGCCCCGGTAAATAAAATGAGAAAAATCACCAGAATTAAGCCGCGGGAAATCAGATCCGACGGATTGCGGTTCATGTTATCCAACCGCATGCCAAGGCGTCCAAAGGTTGCATCCATCAGTCGCCAGAATAAGGGCGTTGCGGAATGAGTCTGCGGCCCGGTGATGAATCCGGCAACCAGCGCCAGAAGCAGAGCCTCCGCCGCAAGGACAAAGCGTTCCGGAGGAAGAAAATGCCAATGCAAGAAAATGCCGTGCAGAAGGTCTGCCAATGAATCCATACTTATTTATACATGCTTTGACGGGATTTGAATATCCTGGAGATTTGGATCAATATGGCAGTGTCTTTTAAAAAATCCCTCACGGATTATCGTTTACCTTCTCGACGGTTTGGCGGGACGGGACTCCGATAATGTTATATCCGCAATCAACGTAGTGAATTTCCCCCGTTACGGCGGCAGACAGGTCGGAGAGCAAATAGAGGGCCGATCCGCCGATATCTTCCAGCTCTGGCGTACGTTTCAGAGGGGCGTTTTCCTGATTATAACGGAATGTGTGGCGGGCGCTGCCGATGGCGGAGCCTGCCAGTGTTTTCATTGGGCCGGCAGAGATGGCATTGACCCGAATGCCTTGCGGGCCAAAATCATTTGCCAGATAACGGACGGAGGCTTCCAGAGCAGCCTTGGCAACTCCCATGACATTGTAGTTCGGCACAACACGTTCCGCGCCGAGGTAGGATAGGCTAAGAGCACTTCCACCTTCCGGCATCATGTCCGCGGCCCGCCGCATGATGGATGTGAAGGAATAGCAGGAAATATGCATGGAATTCAGGAAGTTTGACAATGTTGTATCGGCATAACGTCCTTTCAGCTCTTCCTTGTCGGAATATGCCACGGCATGAACGATAAAATCCAGAGCTCCCCATTTGTCTTTGAGAGCTCCGAATACACGGTCCAGATCGGCTTCATTACTGACGTCGCAATCAAGAAGGATGTCGGCTCCCAACCCCTCTGCCAGAGGGCGGACCCGTTTCTCAAATGCGTCCCCCTGATAGGTAAAGGCCATCTCTGCGCCATGTGCGTGCAGGGTTTTCGCAATGCCCCACGCGATGGATTTATCATTCGCCACGCCCATAATCAGGCCTTTTTTATTATTCATTAGATGTGTCATGTTTTTTTCTTCTTCTTTTTCTATTTAACTATCAATGTTCCAGAGAAAGATCTTGTAGCGCAGATAAAAGATCATCCGTAGAATGTGCCAACTTATCCGGTGATAAAGATCTTAATTCCTTCTCTGTCCCCATGCCCCAGGTAACGGCAATGCTGCAACATTTCGCATTTTTTGCCATTTCTACATCCATGAAGGTATCACCAACCATAATCGTGTGAGATGGTTCTGTGTTTAATTCATTCATTAAATGGCGAAGTGTATCAGGTGCCGGTTTATGCTGGTATTCTAATTTATCGACACAATCTCCGGTCAAGATAGACTGAAAAATTTCTGACCATCCATGATACGCTAATGCTGCTTCAAGAGGTTGACGGGGACGGGATGTTGCAATCGCAAGAGAAACGTCTTTTCTGACACAAAAATCAAAAACTTTGTCAAGGCCGGGGATAATCAGACGATTCTCAGGAACTTCCAGTAATTCATAAAAAAGATCGTACATTAGATAACGGTGCCTATCCTGATCTTCATAATTTTCTTTCCATTGTGAAAATCCTTTCCATGAGGTGTTTCCAAACGAACGGCGTAATTCTTCATCATCTGGAAGATGTAAGTTGTTGTCATCACAATATTTAATTGCGGCCTTCTTATAAACAGGCCAGCTATCCGCTATCGTTCCATCCCAGTCAAAACAAACTAATGTCATGTTTTTTTCTTTTTTTACCCTCTCCTTGCGGGAGAGGGTGGACACGTCAAAGACGTGGCCGGGTGAGGGGTTATAATTCAGGAAGAAAGAAAACATCCTGCCCCTCACCCCAACCCCTCTCCCAAAAGGAGAGGGGCTTTATTGGGACTGAGCGCATGTTCAATTTTCTCCAAAACAAAATCAAAATTATCTATAAAGTGGTCGTTCTTAAATCTCAAAACTTTAAATCCGTTATTTTCCAATATCCTGTCTCTATTTTTGTCATATGCCTCATTATCTTCATGAAAAGGCCCATCCAGTTCAATAATCAATTTTCTATCGAGGCAGATAAAATCCGCGACATAGCCATCCATAGGATACTGTCTCCTGAATTTAACTCCGTGGAACTGCCTGTTCCGTAAAACAGTCCACAAAAGCCGCTCTGCATGCGGCATATTCTTTCTCAAGTTGCTTGCGGTACGTATACCTTGTTTCATACTACTTTTTTTACTTCCTTTCTCTCTCCCAGAGGAAGAGGGGGCTGAACGAAGTGAAGCCGGGTGAGGGGCTTATATTTTCTCGCGGGAACCCAAATTTTCAAAGAATCTGAGTAAATATCCATCAGGGTCTTGCACTAAAAATTGCCTGTTTCCAACATATATATTATCGGCACGATACCATTTTTCTTCCATTTCAATAAAAATAGGGTGATTGTGCTTTTTAACATTTTCGTAGAGAGCGTCGACATCTTCGACCTCTATCTGGAGATTGATGCCTCGTCCGAACGGTTTTTCCATGGCGCCCGTTGTCCATGTGCTCCCCGCATGCAAAAGGTCAATCATAAGGAAGGCACCTTCCTTCTCCAGCATGGCAAAGCCTTCTTCTTCCCTTTTGTAATCAATGTTAAACCCAAGGACATCCGTGTAAAAGGAAAGGCTTTTATTGTAATCAGAGCAACATAGCTCAGGTATCAGTTTGGGAGTAGGTATGCTTAAATCCATGATTTCTAATCCTCGTACTTACTTATCGCCAGTGTGCAATTTGTTCCGCCAAATCCGAAAGAATTGGACAGGACGGTTTGGTGCGTTACATTTTCAATGGTTTTTGTAGCAATAGGGAAATCTTTTGCGCCGTCATCCATGGTTTCGATGTTAATGCTGGGCGCCACAAAGTTGTGGTTCATCATCAGCAGGCAATAGATGGTCTCCTGCGCGCCAGCGGCTCCGAGAGAGTGTCCCGTCATGGATTTTGTCGCGGAGATATGAGGAAGGCTCTGCTCCCGTCCGGAAAAAGCATCCTTGATCGCATTCAATTCGCAGATATCTCCGACCGGTGTCGACGTGCCGTGTGTATTGATATAGGTCACCGGGGTTTTGATGGTGGACATTGCCAGTTTCATGGCCCGCATGCCGCCTTCCCCACTGGGTGCGACCATGTCATGTCCGTCAGATGTCGCTCCGTATCCGGTGATTTCTGCATAAATTTTCGCGCCGCGGGCTTTGGCGTGCTCCAGCTCTTCAAGAACAACAATCCCGCCGCCGCCGGCAATCACAAATCCGTCGCGGTTGGCATCATAGGCACGGGCGGCTTTTGCCGGGGTGTCGTTATATTTGGAGCTCATAGCCCCCATGGCATCAAACAGAGCAGACAGTGTCCAGTGCAGGTCTTCGCCGCCACCGGCAAACATCACATCCTGTTTTCCGAACTGGATTTGCTCCGCCGCATTGCCAATGCAATGTGCCGAGGTGGAGCAGGCGGAGGAAATAGAATAGTTCACGCCTTTGATTTTGAAATTCGTGGCAACGGTGGCTGAACAGGTCGAGCTCATGCATTTCGGCACAGCGAACGGGCCGATCCGTTTTGGCCCTCCCTTGTCGCGCACCGTATCGGCGGCGGCAACCTGAACCGATGTTGACGGGCCGCCGGAACCGATAATAATTCCGGTACGTTCATTGGAAATATCCGTGTCTTCCAGTCCTGAATCTGCAATGGCCTGCTCCATGGACAGGTGTGCGTAGCCGGCCGCCTCTCCCATAAACCGAAACAGGCGCTTATCAATGTGCTCTTCCAGGTTAATTTGAGGCTTGCCATAGACTTGAGACCGAAACCCCAGATCCGCATAATCCGGTGCAAAGATAATTCCGGATTTTCCAGTTTTCAGGCTCGCCAGAACTTCCTGCTGATTATTCCCGATGGAGGACACGATCCCAATTCCGGTAATGACGACACGTCTCATGATGATCCCTTCATTTTTTTTACAGCTGAGTCTTAGCATATCTGGGGGGGAGAGGTCATCCACTAATATTTTTTACCATAATTAAATATTTTAAACTTGAATTCTGCGAAGAATTATAGGTATATAGAGGCACGTTTTAACAATTGAAAAAAATCAATGTCAGCAAAACACATCAAAAAAGAACAGGTCGAACTTCTGAAGCGCGCTGTTCAAAACACACCTGCCGATAAGAAACGTACTTTTTGGGATCGGCTTTTTGTTAAAGCATTTGAGGGGCTGGTGTATCCCCAGATCTGGGAAGATCCCGAATCCGATATGCTGGCGCTTAATCTGAATGAAAAAAGCCGTATTCTGTGCATCGCCTCCGGCGGATGTAACATGATGACTTATCTGACCCGCAAGCCGGAAAAAATTGATGCGGTAGATTTGAACCGCCACCATGTGGCTCTGAACCGCCTGAAACTAGCTTGTGCACAGCATATGCCGGATTATGAGTCCTTCTTTAAAATGTTTGGCTGTGCCAATCTGAAAGAAAATATAGAAAATTACGACCGCTACATCGCGCCGCATCTGGAGCTGGAAACCCGCGGATACTGGAGTGGGCGGAAATTTACAGGCGTTCGCCGGATTTACGCATTCCAGAAAAACTTTTACCGCTATGGTTTGCTAGGGACGCTGATCGGCTTTGTCCATAAAGTCGCGGCGACCTACGGAAAAAGTCCTCGCAAGGCATTTGAGGATATTCTGAAGACAGATAATCGGGAAATCCGCCAGAAAATCTTCGATAAAGAAATTGGTGTCCTGTTCAATAAGGGCCTGATCCGCTGGTTGGGGCAAATGCCTGCATCTTTGTACGGGTTGGGAATTCCTCCGGCGCAATATGAGGCCTTGATGCGCTCCGGGCAGGGGGATATCATGAAAACCCTGCGCGACCGGACTGAAAAACTGGCAATCGGGTTTGATCCTCGTACAAATTATTTCGCATGGCAGGCCTTTCTGCGCAAATATGACTCGGAAAATCGCCTGGCGGTTCCGACCTATTTAAAGCCCAGCTCATTTGAAATCCTGAAAGAACAAGCCGCGAAGGCCGATGTTCACCATTCCAATATTATTGATTTGCTGAAATCCATGCCGGATGGCGACCGGAATGCATTCCTGTTTCTGGATGCGCAGGACTGGATGTCACCAGAGGTTCTGACAGCTCTGTGGATAGAAGTCTCTCGTGTAGCGCAGCCCGGCGCGCGCGTTGTGTTCCGTACCGCCGATTTTGACAGCCCGCTGGAATCTGCTCTGCCGCAGGAAATTTTGGCGCAATGGACGTATGATGCCGATCTGGCCAGAGCGGTGACGGACGCGGACCGGTCCGCGATTTACGGATCTGCACATGTATATGTGAGGAAAGGCTTATAATTGCCCAATGAGTAGGATTGAACCACATCCTCTCAATGCCGGCGATTGTATTTGTATATCTGGATAAATGGATCAAACACAGAGGTGTGTGTTGATGGTGAGAAGGAGCATTCATTAAATTTATGCTGCCTGCACTGACCCAACTATGCTAAAAAATAAACCCATGGCAAAGAAACTTATTTTAGCCCTTCCCAAGGGGCGCATTCTCGATCAGGTTGAGCCGATTTTGACCCGATGTGACATTATTCCGGACCCCGGATTTAACGATGAATATAACCGGGGCTTGCGCTTTACAACCAACCATCCAAATCTTGATATTATTCGGGTCAGGGCCTTTGATGTGGCAACATTCGTTGCATTTGGCGCTGCGCAAATCGGGATTGTCGGTTCGGATGTAATCGAAGAATTCCAGTATGATGAACTTTGTGCTCCGCTGGACCTTAAAATTGGCAAATGTCGCCTGTCGGTTGCCATGCTGAAAGATGATCCGGAACGAACCGCTCCGAAAAGCTGGTCTCATATCAATGTGGCGACGAAATACCCTCACCTGACCCGCCAGTATTATGCCACAAAAGGTATTCAGGCAGAATGCATCAAACTGAATGGAGCAATGGAAATCGCCCCGTCTCTGGGGCTGTGCCGCCGAATCGTCGATCTGGTGGAAAGCGGAAAAACCTTGCAGGCAAATAATCTGGAAGAAATTGAAACGATTATGGATGTGTCGACCTATCTGGTCATCAACCGCACGGCCTCAAAGGTCCTTCAGAAGGATATCCAGTTCTGGATGAAACGATTTGAGGCGGCAATCCTGAGCACCTCCTTGAGATGAAAGTTACATTTGCAAAAAAATCAGGGCATTTATAAAAAAATCATATTAGCGTATACTATATCTATAGAAAACCCGTTCCGTTGAATGGCCTGATACTTGCTTTAAGATAAGAAGAATGAGCGATACCGAAACAAAAGAAATGAGCGCCGAAGAGCAAGCCATGATGGATGAATGGGAGTCCATGGCCGATGAAGGGGCTGACTCGGAGGGCAGCGAAGATCTCGATATGGCCTCCGCGATGGATGATGAGGCCAATACCCGCATCCTCAATCAGGATGAAATCGATAGTTTGCTGGGATTTGATGATGATGGTGGGCTGGACGGAGAAACCTCCGGCGTTATGGCTCTGATAAATTCGGCGATGGTCAATTATGAACGTCTGCCGATGCTGGATATCGTCTTTGACCGTCTGGTGCGCCTGATGTCAACGTCACTGCGGAATTTGACGTCCGATAACGTCGAGGTCTCTCTTGACCAGATCTCCACGGTACGGTTCGGGGATTACCTGAACTCCATTCCTCTTCCGGCGATGTTGTCCGTCTTTAAGGCCGAGGAGTGGGATAATAACGGCCTGATGGTCACGGACAGCGCTTTGATTTATTCGATCGTCGATGTGTTGCTGGGCGGACGCAAAGGAACCCCGGCAATCCGGATTGAAGGCCGTCCTTATACCACCATCGAAACCAAACTGGTTGAAAAAATGGTCAACGTGACCTTTAGCGACCTGTCCTCTGCATTCGACCCTTTATCACCGGTGAGCTTTGGTCTGGACCGGATCGAAACCAATCCGCGCTTTGCCACGATTACCCAGAGCGGGAATGCCTGCGTTCTGGCCCGGTTGCGGGTCGATATGGGAGAGCGGGGCGGACGGATTGAAATTTTGATCCCGTATGCGACTCTGGAGCCGATTCGAGAATTGCTCCTGCAAATGTTTATGGGGGAAAAGTTCGGACGGGACTCCATCTGGGAAAATCACCTGACCAAAGAGCTCTACAAAACAGATGTTTACCTGCAGGCTATTCTGGGAGAAAAACCGGTGCCGCTGGGCGATCTGCTCGGATGGAAAGTAGGGACGACGATTATGTTCCCCACTCATATCGATGACGAGCTGGAATTGCGCTGCGGCGACTTTCCCATGTTCCGCGGGCCGGTCGGGCAAAAACAGGATAATCTGGCCCTGCGGATCGAGCGTTATATTCCGCCGGAACGAAATGATGAGGATTAAGGACTAGGGAATGGACGTATCTTTTCTCTCCATTGGGTTAAACATCATTCTCATGATTCTGTTGGGTGCGATGATTTTCTATGCACGACGGCTGTCTGACAGCATTTCTATTTTTCGGAACAGCCGAAAAGATATGGAGCTTCTGATTAAGGATCTCTCCCGAAATGTCGATAAAGCTGAAGCGGCGATCAAATCCATGCGCAAGGAAACCGATACCAGCGCGGATGATCTTCATTTCATGATTACCAAAGCGCGGGCTTTATCCGAGGAGTTACAGTTTATTCAGGAAACCGGGGACCGGCTGGCAAACCGGCTGGAAAAAGCTGTTGAGAAACAATCGGAATTGCGTCCGCAGTTCGAGCTGGAAGAGGAGCCATCGGCACCCGCCGCGTCGCGCAAATCAAAAGATAAAGAAGAGAAAAAAAGACAGGTCACGCCGCCGCGTCCCATGTTTAATATCATAGACCGCGAATTTGATGCGCCGTCCCGGTCGCGCTCTCCGGATGAGTTTGATGAAAATTCGGCGGATCTGGATGTACCGGAAGATCTGACGTCACAGGCAGAGCGAGACCTGATTTTGGCCCTGCAACGTCAGACAAAAAATAAAAAAGGATAACCACACGTCATGTTTCTCTCTTCCGTAAAGAATATTCTCCCGGTTCTTGTGATGGTTTGTCTGGCCTCGTTCCTGCTGCGCGGGCTTGAGGTCTGGAGCGGCGTAAAAAGCCTGAGCGGAGAAGCGTTTGCGGTTGAAAAAAGTCATGAGGAACCGCCTCCGATGCCGGAACACCCGGAAACTGCGACAGAGTCAACAAATGCAGACGGGAGCCTATCTGATAAAGCGCATGGCGCTGATGAATCTGGAGGAGACGGGGGGGGCGCCGAAAAAAACATCGCAGCAGGGAGCGATGAGATCACGCTTCCGGCGGCATTTGATAATTATGATATTTCTGATGTGCAGAAAGAATTGGTCGCCGATTTGCTCAAACAGCGCAAACGGCTGGAAGAGCGGGAGACTGCTCTTGTGCAAAAAGAAGCACTGCTGAGTGCTGCGGAACAGGCGCTGGACCGGAAATATCAGGAAATGCTGGCTCTGCGGACGGATATTGAGGATTTGCTGGGAAAACAATCCAAAGAGGAAGATGAGCGAATTGATAGTCTCGTCAAAATATATGAAGGCATGAAAGCCAAAGAGGCGGCGGGTATTTTCAATACGCTCGATCTTGATATTCTGGTGGAGGTGATTTCGCGGATGTCAGAGCGCAAAGTCTCTCCCATTCTGGCCGCCATGAATCCGGAACGCGCCCGTACCGTGACCATCATGCTGGCCGAACAGAAAAAACTGCCGGAACTTCCGGCGCAGTAGTTTCTGATAACCACCATGTGTTCCGTTCATTCCGGATTTTGTTCGAGTTTCTCGAATTTTTCATAGGCAATTTTGAGGATGGTATAGGCCATATTGACCTCTTTCAGTTTTTCTTCTGCTTCTTTATTATTGGAATTCAGGTCCGGATGATATTTTTTGGCAAGCTCTTTATAGCGGGCCTTTATGCCCTGCAAGGTAAGGGGGGCGGATAACTCCATGATTCGCATCGCATCGGTTTCCGGGGTCCGTTCTGCGGGGATTCTTTTCCCCTCCGAGTCTTTGCGGTAACGATCATGCCCTCCGGGCGGCGGCGAGTCTCTGTAACTATAAGTCTGTTGCGCTTTGCGGTATAGCTCCTCGGCATAATCAGGTGACGCCCCATATTTCCACGTGGGGCGGTGTCCATAGACGCTCTCGCGCATGTGAGACTGGATTTCGTCTTCGCTCATTTCTGCAAAAAAATTCCAGGCTTTGTTGTAGGCCGTGATATGTTCCTGGCAGAGATGATAGTAGTCCTTTAAAGTCCGGTCCTTTGGGGCTTTGAATTCCGCCGTGTGGTGGCAGTCCGGCATATCGCAGGTGCGTGCCTTCTTACGGGGACGGAAGTCCTCATATTCGGGGGAGTTGGGCTTAAGCTGGATCTTTGGCATTTCTTATACTATTTTAAAGGATCTTCTTGTCGGAAAACAAGATTTTTCAATAATCATCACAGGCAAATCCTGAGGGAGGCTATTATTTCCAAAATATCAGACATTGAAGCCAGATTAAAACAGGCATTGAGCATTGAATTATTATCGGTTGAGAATCAGAGTGCATTGCATAAAGGTCATGCCGGGGATGATGGTTCCGGGGAAAGCCATATTTTTGTCACAATTAAATCTCCAGATCTCAAGCTAGGAACCCGCCTTGAAAACCACAGGAAAGTCATTGATATTATTGGGAAAGATATTGTGAGCACCACGCATGCCCTCTCCATAAAAATTTTATGAGAGCTATTTTATATAGATTTTTTTGAATTAAATGCAATCAGAGGTGGTGTTGGTGTATTGTCAGCGTTTTTTTTGTGTGTAGAATGTAAAACAGGAAACATACAGGAATAAAAAATGACGATCATGGACGAAGATTTTTGTAACGGCAGTGAAGACCCCGGGGCCGGGATGTCCTTGTGTCTTAAGTGTCAGAAAGGCTCTCTGGTCAGTCGTAATGTCACGGTTCTGGGGAAACGGACCTCTGTCCGGCTGGAGCCGGAAATGTGGATTGCGCTAAAAGATATTGCCTTGCGCGAAGGCTGCTCCATTCATGAAATTTGCTCTCTGATTTATCTGCGAAAAAATACACAAACCTCACTAACCGCCGCGATACGGGTTTTTCTGATGCTTTATTTTCGAGCCTCTGCGACCGAAGAAGGGCATTCCCGCGCCGGTCACGGCAGTTTCGAGATCATGAAAAAACGTGCGCGGATGACCGATGACGATCTAAAAGTCTTACGAATCAGGTGATATAGTGGTTCCAACGTCATTGTTCATCGCGTGAACAATGACACGATAAGTTTTGAACCGCAAAGTAAGACAAAGTAAAACAAAGTTCTCTTACCATCCCTCAATTTCGTCATTACACGGCTTTCGAAGAAAGTCCGTGTAATCCATGGATCACACGCACAAGGCGTGTGATGACGGGTTTATGGATATTTTCATCTATCTTTAGGACGCTCTGAAAAAGCCAGAATTCGTCATCCTGAGCCGTAGGCGAAGGATCTTAACCCGTTGAAACAAAAGATTATTCTCTTCGCTCGGAATGACGGTTTTGTCGTTTTTTCGGCTTTTTCAGTAGATTACTAGCGGGTCATGGCGAGGTATTTCTCGCGGCGCTCTGCCTTCAGGGTTTCTTCGGGCTTAATTTGAAGTTCCTTCAGGTTTTTGGCAATCGCGCTGCGCACGGCTTCAAACGTAGCGGCTGGATTGCGATGTGCGCCTCCGATTGGTTCTTCGACCATTTCGTCGATAATTCCCAGTCTGAGCAGATCGCGGGCTGTGATTTTCAGAGCTCGTGCGGCTTCCTCAGCAAAATCGCCGCTGCGCCAGAGGATCGAGGCGCACCCTTCGGGTGAAATAACCGAATAAATCGCATGTTGCAGCATCAGGACCCGGTCTGCCGTAGCAATCGCAATGGCTCCGCCGGAACCACCTTCGCCGATGATGGTGCTGATAATCGGGACTCTCGCACGAACACAAGCCTCGATGGATTTTGCAATGGCTTCACTCTGGCCGCGTTCCTCGGCGCCAACCCCTGGATAAGCTCCGGAGGTGTCCACAAAAGTCAGAATCGGAAGGTGAAACTGATTCGCCATGGAAATCAGGCGTTGTGCTTTGCGGTATCCTTCCGGACGTGCCATGCCGAAATTATGTTTCAGGCGGCTTTCCGTGTCGGAGCCTTTTTCCTGCCCCAGAATAATGCAGCTTTGCCCTTCAAAGCGGCCGATACCGGATACCATCGCTTCATCTTGCGAAAACAGGCGGTCTCCGGCCAGCGGGGTAAAATCCTCAATCAGCGCTTTGATGTAGTTCTTGCAATGGGGGCGCTCAGGGTGGCGGGCCACCTGAATTTTTTGCTGCGGAGTCAGTTTGGTATAGAGCTGCTCCAGCAGGGCGTTTGCCTTCTGCCGCATTTGCTCGATCTCTGTATCCATATTGAGATCTTTGCTTTTCTCAACCTTCGTGAGTTCTGCGATTTTCTGTTCCAGTTCCAGAACCGGTTTTTCAAAGTCTAGTGCCATGAGGATGTCTTATAACAAAAAAGACAGACGATCACAATAAACGTCTGTCCCTGTTGTGGTTAAAAATGAGACAGGATTATTTCGCCTGCTTTTTGGACATAGGGTGTTTTTCCTCAACGGTGTTTTTGAGGTTTTCACCGATAATTTGTGTGTAGACCTGTGTTGTTGCAATATCAGCGTGCCCGAGCATTTTTTGCACAGAGCGCAAATCCGCGCCATTGCTCAGCAGGTGCGTTGCAAATGCGTGACGCAGGACGTGCGGGCTGACTCGGTCTGAATCTATCTTTGCGGTATGTGCAAGATCTTTCAGAAGCTGCGCAAAACGCTGACGGGTCAGGTGTCCACTGTCCGAGGTTCGGGACGGGAACAGCCATTTTTCCTGCTTGACCTGATCTTCCGGGCCAACAAACTGTTGACGGACATCAAGATAGCTGGTGATTGCTTTTTGCGCCCCTTCTGTCAAGGGAACAATCCGGTCGCGTCCGCCTTTTCCGGAGACCATCAGGAACTGGTTATCTTCGGAGATGGAGGAGATTGGCAGTCCGACCAGCTCAGAGACCCGCAGCCCGGTTGCATATAGCATCTCAATCAGACAGACCAGGCGCATACTATCTGCGCCGCCGCCTTCCATAGCGGTCTCAATCAGCTTGCTAACTTCTGATTCGCTGAGTGTTTTTGGAAGAGTTCTGGATTGTTTCGGGCTTTCAATTGTTGAGGTTGGATCATCTTCACGCATATTTTCCGAGATTACAAACCGGTAGAACTGGCGCAGGGCAGACAGACGACGGGCAACCGTACGGACGGCAATCGTACTCTCATTCGTTCCTTTTGTGTGCTTTTTTTCGCCCAGATCTTTAAGGTAAGCTTTGATGTCTTCAGTCTTGGCATTGTGAACATCGGCATTACGGTTATTTTTCAGGTACAGACTGACATCCGCCAGATCGCGCCAGTAAGCATGGCGTGTATTCAAAGCCGCGCCGCGCTCCGTAGTTAGCATGTCGAGAAAGGCGTCCACCGAAGGGTGGAGGTCAGGTTTTGGAAGGGCCGGACGGCCTGGTCTTGCCATTTTTTAGTTTCTCCTATGTCTGTTAAATTATATTCGCTGGTTGTTGTTATTATATTTTCTATTGAAGAAGACCCACATTAAAATGAATACCTCACAAACAGCTTCTTCATTACATAATCTTAACACTTTGTCAATGGAAAAGTTAACATAACTTGTATGAAAATTGATATTTACGAAGGGTTAAGAGGCGGTTATTGTTTCAGTAACTTTCTCTTGGGAAATAGGAATGTCGACAAACCCGAAATAAAGAAAGATACTGATGGCAAGAACTGCTGAAAGCAAAAGCAAGATACGTATAAGTGACATGAAACCAGAATATAGGGGAATGATCTGATGGACAAGAGCGAAAAGAAAATATATCCAAAGCGCCCCGCTGCATTCGTTGGTATGTCTGGTTGTGGTAAGACGACTATTGGGAGGTCTGTGGCCGAGAGCCTCGGATACCGATTCTATGATTCCGATCAGATGATTGAGGAAAAAACCGGCATGACAATTCCGGAGATTTTTGCGCAAAAGGGGGAGCCGTGGTTTCGCCAGATAGAGCGGGAGGTTATTCTGGGGCTGGTGAACGGGAGCGATGCGGACCCGTATATTTTATCAACAGGCGGCGGCGCGGTGATGACTCCGGAGATTCATGACGCTCTGTATGACAAAACTATTATGATTTATATCAGTGCCAGCCCGGAAACACTGTGGGAACGTCTGGAGAGCAGCACAACCAGACGTCCGTTATTACAGGGAGATCCTGAACAGGCGCGGGAAAAACTGAAAAACCTGCTGGATGCCCGTCATCCGGTTTATATCCGCTCCCATCTCATTATAAGCAGCGATAAAATGCCTGTGGATAAAGTTGTGGATTTAATAAAAACTGAGGTAGAAAGAGGGTGATGACAACACATTATACAACTCTGCACGTGGCACTGCCGCACAGCCCCTATGACATCCTGATCGGAGAGTCTCTTCTGGACCGGTTTGCCGCGATGCTCCCGCCGTCTTTGTCAAAAAGCCGGAAATTTTTTATTTGCGATTCCAATACGGAGCTTTACGCCCGGCGGATTGCCGGAGAGTCTCCAGTATTCTCTGTGAGTGCGGGGGAGCAGTCAAAATCGTTTTCGGTCTTTCAGGATGTTTTATCCTGGTTATTGGATCATCAGGTTGACCGGCATTCTCTCATCGTTGCGGTTGGGGGCGGTGTCGTCGGAGATCTCGCCGGATTTGCCGCTGCCAGCGTCATGCGCGGCGTGCCGGTTGTGCAGGTTCCCACCTCGCTGCTGGCCATGGTTGATAGCTCGGTCGGGGGCAAGACAGGCATTAACATGCCGCAGGGGAAAAATCTGGTGGGCGCGTTTCACCAGCCTTCTATGGTGATCTGTGACCTGGAGGTCCTGAAGACCCTGCCGGAGCGCGAACTAAAGGCCGGATATGCGGAGATTCTGAAATATGCCCTGCTGGGCGATTCGGCCTTTTTTGACTGGCTGGAAACGCATGGGCAGGAGGTTTTGGATTTAAACCCGGAGGCCGTGTCCTATGCGGTAAAACGCTCATGCGAGATGAAAAGAGACATTGTGGTGGCGGATGAAAAAGAGACTTCCGGGCGACGGGCACTGCTTAATCTGGGGCATACCTTCGCGCACGCCTTCGAAGCCGTTATGGGATATGACGGACGGTTGCTGCACGGAGAGGCGGTCGCGGTCGGCATGGTCTGTGCCATGGAGCTATCTGTTCGAAAAAACCTGATGTCCGCGCAGCAGGTCGAGCGCGTGGTTCAGCATTTGTCCAGACTTGGTCTGAAAGCTCATCTCAAAGATCTGCGGCTCCCTGCCGATGTTCAGGCCGAAACCCTTTTGGAGATCATGCGCGGCGATAAGAAAGCAGCGGAGGGCAGCATCAACTTTATTCTGATGCGTGGGATTGGGCAGGCATTTCTAACCGGAGATGTTGCAAAAGACGACGTAATTCAGGTGCTCACTCAATAAATCTCTTCGCAAATGCGTCAGTTCACGCTAAGAATAAGCTATGGAACTTCTGATTTCGATTGCGATTATTTTTTTGTTGCTAAGCCTTTCAGCCTTTTTTTCCGGTTCAGAGACGGCTCTGACGGCGGCGTCCAGTATCCGGATGCAAAACCGTGAGAAGGAGGGGGATAAACGTGCCGCTCTGGTGAACCGTATCCGCGAGAAAAAAGATCGGATGATCGGGGCGCTATTGCTAGGGAACAACCTTGTTAATATTCTGGCGTCGGCTCTGGCGACTTCGGTGCTGATAAAATTACTTGGTGAAGCGGGCGTGGTTTACGCAACGCTGGTGATGACGATGTTGGTATTGATTTTTGCAGAGGTGCTGCCAAAAACCTATGCCCTCCATCATGCCAACACCATGAGTACCAGAATTGCGCCAATCCTTAATCTTGTTATTATTGTGTTGGCACCTGTCGTGGATATGGTTACGTGGATTGTGCGGCAGGTTCTTAAGCTTTTTGGCGTGGACATTTCTTTGGTGCAGCAAGGCTCTCATATGGAATTGCTGCGCGGCGTTATTGAAATGCATGACGGCGAGGAAAAAGAAGTGGTTGAACAGCGCGCCATGCTGCGCTCGATTCTTGATCTGGCGGATGTGGAAATCTCCGAAATCATGACACACAGAAAGAATGTGGAAATGGTGGATGCCAGCCAGCCGATTGAGGAGATTATCAAAGACGTTCTGAATGGCTCTTATACCCGTCTGCCGCTTTACATTGATAGCCCGGATAATATTATCGGAGTGTTGCACGTCAAGCAGTTGTTGCGGGAGATGCATGCTCATAAGGGGGATGTCACCCAGATCAGCTTGCCGGATATCGCGTCGGACCCGTGGTTTATTCCCGATACCACGGCGCTATATGACCAGTTGCAGGCGTTTCGGGAGCGTAAGGAGCATTTCGCCCTGATCGTTGATGAGTATGGGGATTTGCAGGGAATTGTCACACTGGAAGATATTCTCGAAGAAATCGTTGGCGAGATTGACGATGAACATGACGTGCCGGTGGCCGGGGTGCGCGCATTGCCGGATGGCAGTTATCTGGTGGATGGAGATGTGACCATCCGCGACTTGAACCGAGCCTTTGAATGGAATTTGCCGGATGAGGATTATGCAACGCTGGCAGGGCTGGTGATTCATGAATCAAAAAGTATTCCTGAAACCGGGCAGGTCTTTATGTTCCATGATTTCCGTTTTGATGTGACCCGCCGCTACCGTAACCAGATTACCATGGTCAAGGTCTACCCGTCGAAACCAGCTCCGGCTGCCGGAAAAAGTTGAGAAATCCACCGTTCCTGCTATACTCCATCGCGAAAATGACAACCATGCCCTACACATCACCGTTTGATATGCGCAGCAGCTATTCGACCCTGAACAAGCCGCTGAACGGGCCTGTGGTTGCGTCCTTGATCGGGCATGTTATTATTCTGTTCCTGATTATTTTCGGCATTCCGTATGTGGTCAAAAATCCGGAAATTCTGTATGAGCCGATCACGGTTGAAGTCCTGTCCACCGGGGATTTGGAGAAGCTGGAGAAGGAAGCCGCCGCGCCGGCGCAAGAAAAACCCGAACCTCCGCCTTTGAAAAAGCAGGCTCCCACGATGGAAGAAGAAGCGCCTCCCGCGCCGGAGGTGGATAAATTCGTTGAAGAGGTTGTGCAAATGCCTTCCCCACCTCCGCCGCCGATTGAAACTCCGGATTCCAAGGTGGAAGAAGAGAAACAGACGCGGAAGCCAATGCCGGTGCCGGTGCGCAAGCCCACGCCGCCGCCTCAGGCTGTAAAGAAAAAGGACGACGAAAAACCGAAAAAGTCGTTTGATGCGCTGCTGAAAAACCTTGCAAAATCAGAAGATCAGCCTCAACCGGCACAGAACAGCAAAGCTGACGCTGCGGCTGCAAAATCCATAAGCGCCGGGCAACTTAGTCTGGGAGAGATGAACGCGGTCCGGGCGCAACTGGCGGGATGCTGGAATATTCAGGCCGGGGCCAAATATGCCGAAAATCTTGCGGTTGAAATTTCTCTGGTCATGAGCACAGAGCGCACAGTGGTGAGTGCAAAAATTGTCGATCAGGCAAGATATAACCGCGACCCGGCTTTCCGTGCTGCGGCGGATGCTGCAATGAGAGCCGTCCGCAACCCGCGTTGCTCTCCTTTGAATTTGCCTCCGGCAAAGTATAGCGAATGGAAAACGCTTATTCTTAACTTTGATCCGAAAGATATGTTATAGTAACCAACAAAAAATAAGAGCTCTTATGAAACACATTCTTTTTTCCCTGCTGATCCTGTTATTCGCGCTTCCCGCACGTGCCGAGCTGCGCATTGATATTACGCAGGGGACC
The DNA here is from genome assembly GCA_020638395.1 of Rhodospirillales bacterium. Taxonomy (GTDB): domain Bacteria; phylum Pseudomonadota; class Alphaproteobacteria; order Micavibrionales; family Micavibrionaceae; genus JACKIP01. Next base: position 85,555 of record JACKIP010000003.1, on the reverse strand, counting down.
CTGCAACCGATGCCGATTGCGATTACTCCTTTTTACAGTGATGATGCGGAGCGTCAGAAGCTGGGGCGTGATATCGCCGATGTTGTGACCGCGAATTTGCGCCGTACGGGGTTGTTTGATCCTCTGAACCCACAGGCATTCATTCAGGATTTACGCTCAATCAATGTCAACGGTCCCCGCTTTCCGGAGTGGCGGGCGATCAATGCACAGGCTTTGGTCAGCGGGACAGCCAGCCGCACCGCGGATAACCAGACCCGTGTCGAGTTCCGGCTGTATGATGTATTCTCTGAGCGGCAAATTTTGGGGGTGGCCTATACGACCAATGATAGTAACTGGCGGCGAATTGCCCATATTATCTCGGATGAAATTTACAAAAGAATTACGGGCGAAGATGCTTATTTTGACAGCCGGATTGTATATGTTTCAGAAAGCGGCGGTGCCACCAAGCGTGTGAAGCGGCTGGCGATTATGGATCAGGACGGGTTTAATCATAAATACCTGACAGATGGCAGCTATCTGGTACTAACCCCGCGCTTTTCTCCCAGCCAGCAGTTGATTACCTATCTGTCCTATTATAACAACCGCCCGCGGGTGTATCTGTATGATATCAATACGGGAAAACAGGAAGTTCTGGGGAATTTTCCGGGCATGACTTTTGCCCCGCGCTTCTCGCCTGACGGACGCAAAGTAATTATGAGTTATGCCGAGGATGGCAATAGCGACATTTATCTGATGGATATTGCCTCCAAGCAGCCGCGCCGCCTGACAAACAATCCGGGCATTGATACGGCCCCCAGTTTTTCTCCCGATGGGAAAAAAGTGGCGTTTGAGTCGGATCGCAGCGGATCGCAGGAATTATACGTGATGAATGTAGATGGCAGCGGTGTCGAGCGGATTTCGTTTGGTGACGGACGCTACGGCAATCCGGTCTGGTCGCCTCGCGGAGATCTGATCGCGTTCACAAAAATGCATGAGGGACAATTCTTTATCGGAGTGATGCGTCCTGATGGCTCTGGCGAGCGGTTAATCACACGGGCCTATCACGTTGAAGGGCCAAGCTGGTCTCCGAATGGTCGCGTCCTGATTTATTTCAAGGAGACACCTGGTGCAAAAGGGCGTAGTGCAAAGCTGTATACGATTGATCTGACCGGGTTTAACGAGCGTCAGTTACAAACTCCGCAAGATGCATCCGATCCGGCCTGGAGTCCTTTGAACGAGAACTGATCTCGGCGGCAAGTGGTCTGAATGTACAGGCCACTTGTTTATAGACCTCTCGTTTAAACGGAACAATCAGGTCGATAATTTCTTCCAAGGCAACCCATTTCCAGCGGGAAAACTCCGGGTGTTCGTGCGTTTCAAGGTCAATATCGGAGTCTTTTCCTGTGAATTGAAGGGCCATCCAGTATTGCTCCTGCCCGCGATATTGTCCGCCCCACAGGGTGCTGCGCAATCCTTCCGGAAGGTCATAGCGAATCGTGTGATCCATGATTTCCAGAATGGTGGCGGATGTGGTGCCGACCTCTTCCGACAGTTCGCGAAGCGCGGCATGTTCGATATTCTCGCCCATTTCAATTCCGCCTTGTGGCAACTGCCACCCTCCCGGGCTATCAAGGCGTTCCCCCACAAAAACTTTTCCTTCTTTATTAAAAAGAACAAGCCCGACACAGGGGCGGTAGGGGAGGACGCTGCTATGTTTCGAATCTATCATGGCGATGGTTATACGGCGTTGCACAAAAAGACGCAAGAATTTCGTCTATTTCACCTGATTTTGCGAATCAAATGAGATCGGGGCAAGGCTGACATTTCCGCTTTGCAGCGTTTTCAGCCATGCCGCCAGCGTCTCAATTTCAGCCGGGTAAGGACGCAGTTGAATCAGGAGCGGATGGTCCGGGGATAACTGAGCATCCAGATCTTTCATCAAAGCGGGCAGGGGGGTGCGGCGGCTCTCCAGCCATCTGAGGTTGACGGAGGGACTTCCTCCCAAAGAGGTCAGGGCGGGTAAAGGTTCTGCCGCGCTATAGGCCAGTCCCACCCCGCGCCGCAGCGGATCTGAAAGAATATCCTGCATGCGGGCGCTGGACAGGCTGAGCGTGGTCTGATCGGCATTCATGAGAAACAGGCCGGTATAGCCGGTTGTGCTTGCCATGACTTTTTTCAGCATTTCCAGATTTTTATCGGCGGAAAAATCGGCGCGCAGGGATAAAGGACCCGTATCATATGTGGCAACCGGGGCCGTTTCTGTCGGCACGTACAGCCATACCTCATGACCGCTTTCTTTGAAAATCGCCATGATCTCATCCGGAGACGCCGCATAGGGAGATAGCAGAATCGAAACTTCGGGCGGGAGGGTTTTTGCAATTTTTTGAGCCAGATCCACTGACAGACCGACGGGGCCGAGCAAAATCTGGAGGACCGCTTTTCCCCGGCTGGTAGAGGCATAGGCGCCTTTTTTTCTGTAACTGTCAAAAGGCGTTACGCCGTCGGTTACTCGAGGATGCGGGAGCAAGCCATACTTGCTGTGCTCGACCAGTTCCTCTTCATGTAATTTAACATGAGGAATTGCCGCAGTGGGGGCGTGCGGGTCCTGAGCATGCGGTTCGGACGTTCCGTCATGAGCAGCCGGGGACGTGTGAGACGGTGCATGAGGGGGGGCATCATGCGCCGGCGTGTCGTGCGTCTGTGTATGCGGCTGCTCATTATGAGTCTGTGTCTCATGCATTTCATCAGATGGATGTGCGGAGGCTGTGGCGTGATTCTGCTCCTGCTCCTGCTCCTGCTCCTGATGATGTGGAGGAGGCGTTTTTTCCTGACTGTCCGGCGCAGTATGAGACTCTGGATTTGTGTATGTAATCGGAATGACGACAAACGGTTGTTGCTCTTTCAAATGCTCCTGATAGGAATTTCCTCCCATAGATGCCCACAGACAAAACCCGCCCACCAAAAATCCCGACGGAATCAGGCCTTTTGAAAAGGCTTTCACAAAAGCCGCAGACAGGACGGGGCGGAGCAGTTGTATCATAATCCGATGTTGTTACTTTCCTTTTTTGGCAGGAGGCGCAGGGTTATCATTTGCCGCATCCCCGGAAGAAGGCAGCTCCAGATTAACCTGACCATTATACATTGATAATCCGCGGATCAGATCGACGGCCCGGCTCAGTTGATAGTCTTTTCCGAGAAGCTCTTCATTGTCTTTGGCTTTTTTCTCTTCTTCCGTCAGGGTTTCCTGATCTTCTTTTTTGGGAAGCAGAGAGGATTTTTTACTGTCGCCATTATCCAAAGCGCCTTGCAGATCAGCTTCCCGCGTACGGTGCAGGTCAATTTTTTCAACCTTGGCGACCTCAACTTCGATATCCGGGGTAATTCCTTTCGCCTGAATAGATCGCCCGGACGGCGTGTAGTAACGGGCGGTTGTCAGACGCATGGCCGCAGTCGCACTCAGAGGAATAACCGTTTGCACCGAGCCTTTCCCGAAGGTTTGTGTGCCCATGATGATCGCGCGGCGGTGATCCTGCAGTGCGCCGGCGACAATTTCCGAGGCCGAGGCAGACCCGCCATTGACCAGCACGACAAGCGGCAGACCTTCTGCAACATCTCCTGAATAGGCATTATCCCGTTTATTATCAATTCTATGGCGGCCGCGTGTCGAGACGATTTCGCCCTTATCAAGGAACAGATCGGCCACGCCAATTGCCTGATCCAGAAGACCTCCGGGATTATTCCGCAGATCAATGACAAACCCGGAGAGTTGCGGCCCCAGTTTTTTCCGAATGTCCTTAATCGCTTTTTCCGCATCCTCTGTTGTGTTGCGGTTAAAGGTGGTAATGCGGACATACCCGACATGATCTTTGAAGATATTATCTTTCACCGGGTGAATGCGGATAATCGCACGGGTGATCGACATATATATAGGCTCGATTTCTCCTTCACGGGCGATGGTCAGCTCGATGTCGGTTCCCGGTTTTCCCCGCATAATCTCGACGGCTTCCTGCAAAGACAATCCCAGAACAACTTTCCCGTCGAGGTGCGTAATGATATCCCCGGCTTTGATTCCGGCATCAAATGCGGGGGTGTCATCAATGGGAGACACTACTTTGACAAAGCCATCTTCCATCGTGACTTCCATTCCCAGCCCGCCAAATTCTCCATTGGTCGATTCCCGCATTTCCTTGAAGTCTTCTGCATTGAGGTAGGACGAGTGCGGATCAAGGCTGGACAGCATGCCGTTAATCGCTTTTTCAATCAGTTCCTTGTCGCTCACTTCGTCAACATACTGGGCGCGCACCCGTTCAAAGACGTCCCCAAACAGGTTGAGATATTCATAGACATCTTCTTCCTCGCTTTTGCCCTGTTCCTTTTCTGCCGGAGGAGTTCCCGCCATACGCTTTTCCTGCGCGGTGACACAGGAAGGAAGGATATTCATGCTAATAAATAACAGAATAAGGAGGATATTTTTTTGCATACAGAGTCTTTCGTGTGTTAACCAAGATTTTTAATTTTTTGGGCGGGATTCACCGGCTCCCCTTTATAGCGTAATTCGTAATATAACAGTAGCCCCTCTGAAGGAATTTGAGAAGACATTATCCCGACCGGTTCCCCGGCTTTTACCGATTGCCCGACCAGAACGTCAATTTTATCCAGCCCCGCGATCAGGCTGTGCCAATCATTGCGATGCTCAATAATGATAATTTTTTTGTAATTTTTAAACGGCCCGGCGAATCGGATGCGTCCATCCATCGGGCTGGTCACAAGTGCGCCGGGGCGGGTTGCAATCCGGATACCTTCGGATTTTGCGCCGAACTGATCCGGGGTGCCATAGGCCGCCTCTATTCGTCCGGCGACCGGCCAGCCGCTCTGGGGGCCGGAGGGAGGAGGGGATGTTGGTGCCTTGGCGGATGCGACAAGGGACGGTTTTTCTTCCTTCTGTAAAACCGCGCGGCGTACCGGTTTCGGACGAGGGCGCAGGGCTGCCATTTTATTCTGGAGCTGAATCTTTTTCATTAACTCCTGCAGATCCGCCGCTTCCTTTGCCAGAGTTTCTGCTTTTTTCTCTGTCTCTCTGTAATTATAGTGGGTCTCCTTAATCAAGGCCTGCCGATTGGCGATCAGATGCCCCAGAGCGTCCTGTTCCTGTTTCATGCGCGCCAGAATTTGTGCCTGCTCCTCATGTTGCCGGGTTAGCTCCTGCTGTAGCTCTGCCAAAGCATTCGCCGTCAGGGAAACTTTATCCAGATGCGCCTTGAGGCCGGGCATGCTGTGCTCCAGTAACAGAGCCGTCCGTGCCGTTTCCAGCGGTGTCGCGGTTTGTATGAACAGCGTTTCAGACGGAATACGCCGCAGCCGCAGGGCTGCCAGCAAGCCATCCGAAAGTTGCCTCTGGTTTTCTTTCAGTTTTTTTGCCAGAAAATTTTTCTGCGCTTCATTGACATCAATCCGTGTTTTCAGGTCAGTGAGATTAGATTCTGCCGTTTGTATCATCGTGCCCAGAGGGATGGTCCGTTCCTGAAGAGTCTGGATTTCCTGTGTTGCCAGTGCTTCCTGCTGCTCCAGTCTGGATAACCTGTTTTTTTCTTTTTTCAGGTCTTCCTGCAGATCCTTGTATGCTTTTTCATGCTGCGGAGGGGCTTCTGCCGCCCATGCCTGCCCCTGCCCGCAGATGGCAAGCAACACCACAAAGACGGGGAGCATTCGGATAAAAAATAAATTGGGGGTTAGACGCCAGATCATTGTTTCGCTATACTTAATGTCTGTAAATTATCACAAAATTCGAAAACTCAAAAAGGTTTCAAGGCATGGCTGACGATCAGGAAGAAGAAAAAGAAACTGGGGAAACCGACGGCGAGGTGCAGGAAGAAGAGGGCGGGAAAAAGTCTTCCAAAAAGCTTTTGATTATGATTGTCGTACCTCTTTTGCTTCTTGGCGGAGGGGCCGCAGCCTATTTCACCGGAGCCCTTGATTCGCTTCTGGGCGGTGGGGAAGAACAAACTGCCGAGGGCGATCATGGAGACGCCGCGGCGGCTGATCATGGCGGCGGGGGAAAAGCAGCGGGCGGCCATGGGGAAGCGGCAGCCGGAGGACATGGCGGGGGGGGAGATGGTCCGTTCTTTCTGGCCGTTCCGGATCTGCGCGTTAATCTGAATTCTGATGAAGGAACGTCGGTTTATCTGCAGCTCAGAATTCAACTGGAGTTAAAATCCGAAGAAGATATGCATAAGGTCGAGGCCGTTATGCCGCGTGTAATTGACCAGTTCCAGACTTATTTGCGGGAATTGAGAATTCAGGATCTGCGCGGTTCTGCCGGAGCGTATCGCCTGAAAGCCGAACTGCTGAACCGGGTTAATGCCGCCGCCGCTCCGGTCGAGGTGCAAAGCGTTCTTTACGATGAAATCCTGACGCAGGAGCAGTAAGCGGGAACAGGGACAAGAGGGGCAAAAAATGAAAATTAAAAAGAACCAGATAGATAAAAGCCTGAGATATATATATTTTCCAGGGAAACTAATGAGCAATTTGCTTCGTAAGCGATGGTTCATTCAATTTGCCCAAAGCACGAGCAAACGTTACGCAGCTCCTGCTCGCTGTAACGATTTTTCAAATTTACCTCCAACGATAACCTATGTTGGGAGCGCCGACCCGTTTCTGGATGAAACGGTGGTCTACGTAGAGCAATTGAAAAAGGCTGGCGTGTCTGTTGAATTTAAAGTGTTCGAGGGAGGATTTCATGCGTTTGACAGTCTGGCTCCCAACGCAGAAATCAGCAAACAGGCACGAAGTTTCTTTACGCAAAAATACGCAGAATATGTTGAGAGGTTTTTCTGAGGAAACATTTAATCTGATGTCCAGATGATGATGTATTGACCAGATTCGCATATGACAGGTTTCTGTAAGAGGTTCTGCATGTACGTTTTCTGTTTAGAGATAAATTTACCAACCCTTGGCACCTGGCCCCCAGGATGATGGCAGGGGGCACTCCAGAGAAGCCGCTGCGAGTCCCAGCTCTTTCCGTAGATCGTTGAGACGGTCCTGAGCCTCCTGATTTTCTGGTGAGGCGGCGGCTGCGAATACGGGATTCGCAAGGCTGCCTTCCATTCCTCTCAAAGCAGAACAATCCAGAAATAACGTGGCAGGTTTTTGGCCCCCTTCCCGAATTTCTATCGCGGCAACGGGGCCTTCTTCAAGCGCGTCCGGTTGCTGGGCTGACGGAACCACGCCGTTTACAACACCCAGGAAAACAATTTGTGGAAGTGGTGCGCTCATTCTTTATTCATCCATCTTTTACATGTTATCCTACTATAACTTAATTGGAACGATCTTTCAAATTTTTGAACGGATATGAGAAATGCTTTCTTTGCGGCACAATTTGTTTTAAAAGGTAAAAACTATTCATGAAACCTAAGCAAAAACATCTCGCCAAAGGATCTACGGTTGCCGCACTTGATATCGGCAGCTCCAAGGTCGCCTGCCTGATTGCGCAGGTCATGGACGATCAGGGCTCGCTCGAGGTCGTCGGGGTCGGGCATCAGGCATCTTTCGGCCTTAAAAGCGGCACGATCACCGATCTTAAGGCGGTTGAGAATGTGATTCGCCATACGGTTCATACGGCTGAAAATATGGCGGCGCGGACCCTGAAGGGGTATCCTCTGCGTGAAGTCATCGTGAATCTGCCGTCTGTTCATGCGCACCAGTTCATTGAACAGATTGACGTAAATATCTCTGGCCATGATGTGACCGAAACCGATATGTACCGCGCGCTGGCCCGTGCACAGCATAAAGCGGCTGCAAAACATCCCGAAGATACACAGATTCACAGCATTGCAGCGTCCTGTTCTATCGACGGGCACAGCGGCATACAGGAGCCGATCGGGATGGTCGGAGAGTCGCTTCATCTGGATGTGAATATTATTTCCGCAGAGCAAATGGCGGTTAAGAATCTGAGTACCTGTATCGAGCGCAGCCACCTCGACATCATCGGATATTGCCATAGTGCCTATGCCGCCGGATTATCCTCTCTGGTTGAAGATGAAATGGAACTTGGCAGCACCATCATTGATATGGGAGGAGGGACCACTTCCATTGCTGTTTTTGCAGGGAAAAAGTTGATCTATATTGCCTCTCTGCCGATTGGGGGCAAGCATGTGACCTCGGATATTGCCCGCGGACTGACGACCTCCCTCAGCAGCGCGGAGCGCCTAAAAACCCTGTATGGAAGCGCCATGGCAACCATGAGCGATGATAATGAGCTGATAGATGTTCCCCAGATCGGGGAAGATCAGGTCGCCACACATCGTCATATTCCGCGTTCTTTGCTGGTGGGAATTATCCAGCCGCGGCTGGAAGAAATTTTCGAAATGGTGCGGGCAAAGTTGAATGATAGCGGTCTGGGAACGCTGGCGGGACGGCGGATCGTTTTGACCGGCGGCGCGAGCCAAATTCCCGGCCTTCGTGATATTTCCCAGCATATTCTTGATAAGCAGGTTCGTCTCGGGCGTCCTATCCGGACCAGCGGATTGCCGGAGACCATGCAAGGCCCCGATTTTGCCACAACAACAGGGCTTCTGACCTATCTGTCCGAGCGGGCCTATGAAATTCCCGCGAATATTTCAGCGTCCTCTAATGATATGTCGCTATATGAACGCCTCAGGCTTTGGTTTCAGGAAAACTGGTAAGACCGCTTAAGTTAAGATTCGCTCTTTTTCTTCTGCAAAATTGCGGTGAAAAATCCATCCGTTCCATGTTTGTAAGGTGACAGACGCATAAAGGGACTGTCCGGGCGGGAAAGTTCGGTGGGGACCGGTGTAATCTCGAATTCCGGATGACGTTCCAAAAATGCAGTGATCTGATCTTCGTTTTCTTCTCTCAACAGGGAGCAGGTCGCATAAACCAGGCGTCCCCCCTCTTTGACGGTGTGAACGACCTTGTCCAGAATGTCTGCTTGAATCGCATTGAGTTCCGCAACGGAGGGGCCATAGGTGTGCCAGCGCATATCCGGGTTGCGCCGCCAGGTTCCCGTGCCGCTGCACGGCACATCACAGAGCACCAGATCAAACGTTCCCTTTTGCCGCTTGAGCCATTTTTTGTGTTTTTCGTCAGAGAGAGGCCGTACCTCGACAATATCGGCCACGCCTGCTTTTTTTAGACGTTCTTTCGATTTCATCAGGCGGCGCTCTTCCAGATCCATCGCAACGATCCGGCCTTTATTCTGCATGGCGGCGGCAAGGACCAGAGTTTTCCCTCCGGCTCCGGCGCAATAATCAAGAACCTGCATGCCGGGTTGCGCCGCGCAGAGGTAGCCGATGAGCTGCGAGCCTTCATCCTGTATTTCCACCCAGCCTTTGCCGAAAGCTTTGGTATGGGACAGGTACGCTTTGTTTTCGCAGCGCAGTCCCCACGGGGAGTAGGGGGTTTCCGCCGTTTTAACTCCATCGGCTTCCAGATAGGCTTTGGCTTTTTCGCGGGTACATTTTGCCAGATTAACCCGCAGGTCCAGAGTTGCCGTGGACAGCATGGCCTGCATCTCCGGTAGAAAATTCGCGGCGAAGAGTGCACGCAGAGGCGCTTCGTATTCTGTCGGACATTCTGCGGCTATCCCCTCCGGGTAGGAAGGTTCTTTAAAGGCGTGCAAAAACTGTTCTTCTTCAGAGGACAGGATGGGCGGCGCATATTTTTCCCCGTCAAACAGATCCTTGATCCGCTGAGGATTTCCCGCCAGAGCCAAATGGGCAATCACGCGCGCACGCGGCGTATCCTCCAGCCCGGTCTGCGCCAGAATATAGCCGAGGCGGGCGTGCAGCCTCATGATTTCATAGACTCGCTCGACAATCGCGGCGCGGTCTTTGGAGCCGATATACCGGCGGACGCGAAAATAATCGCCGCACGTGGTGTCCATCGGGACTCGCCCCTGATAAATGCGTTCCAGAAGGTCAATCGAAGTTTGTATACGGGCCGAAGGTTTCATAGCCCCTAGTTACAAGAATAAACTTGCAAGTTACAAGAACTATTTCATCAGACGCACAAAAGCCTGTCTTTTTTGAGAGTTGACAAACGGGTGCAGAGAGCACTCCGTTATAGCGTGGGAGCAAATAATATAAAAACCTATGATTTTCATGGAGTGTTTCAAAATATGGTAGCGGAGGAGGGACTCGAACCCCCGACACATGGATTATGATTCCACTGCTCTAACCGGCTGAGCTACTCCGCCATCTTCGGGATGTATGGTTATCGCGTTTATCGTTTCAAAAGTCAAGAAACTTTATGCACTCTTCCGTACCATTTCCAAATAAAAAAGGAAGGAGTTGTTAATCATAGAAGTGGCACTCGCCATAGGCATTGGCACGGAGGCTTTGTAAGGCTGTGAAAGAGGTGTTATTGAGTGTGGTAAAATTTCTGGAAATGGCTTTGCCAAAGCATTCGCAAAGACTAACCGGGTCCTTCTTTGAATTAATCACATTCAGATTCATACTATTGACGCACTGCTGGAAGTAGTAGCCCGCCATTCTTTTTGGGTCGTAGCAGACATTTTCGACGGCAGTTTCCACAACTTCCCGGTCCACGGTTGGAATCTTCAGGCGCTCTTCGAGAAATGCCATGGCATAGCATTTACAGTCACGGTGCCCAAACGCAAAGCTATCGGACAGGCATTGGTGATAGACGGCGTTCATCTCATCCAGATGCCGCCGCTCTATTTGATCAAACGGAGGCAAATTAAATGTCTGATCTGTGTTCAGGGTAAACGGCTTCTCTCTGAATTCCTGCGCAGAAGAAACCGTCGGGACCAAAACAAGCCAGAGCAGGAGTGTCAGGGCAATAATGTGGATATTCATCTTCATTCTGGCTATAGTATAGCGCAATCTGTGTTCGAAACAGAATTTTCTGTTTGAAACTGGATGATTTTTTTCTCTTCCAAAAGATGTTTTGCCACCAGCGCGGCCGGGTCCTTTGTTTGGGCATCCTCTGGCAGATGAAGCTTTGTGATCCCGGCCCCCACCAGATTAACCTGTTCCCGGCTGGACGGGATCATGGATGACCAGATTTCAGAATGCGCAATCAGCAAACCATGTCGTGCGGTGTGCATGAGCAACCGGTTACAGCTGTCCTGATAGTAAGAGTATTTGGTTTTAGGATGCTTGATTTCATACGCATCTTTCAGATGTCCGAATCCCAGCGCCGGGTGCGATTCGGCAATGATCTGGACGATTTCAGACGATTCAGAACGGCAAAATGCCATCGCCAGGTTTTGTGAGGGATCTGGATTAAACGGCAAAAATCCTTCTTCCGCGGAGATTATCCTCACCGGATTTTCATTGACCGGGGTGTAATGCGGATCGGGAGAAATCAGCGGGATAACCGTCTGTTCTCTGCGATTGACTTCATAGATTCCAATTCCGGCCTTTTGTGCGAGTCGCAAAGACATGGTTTTGAATTCTTCGAGTCGCCTAAGGGCAAAATCCTTATGAAAGCCTTTGTGATCTATATAAATGCTTTGAATTCCGGCCTCTGCCATGTTTTTTACGCAATTGGGGCAGGGCGGGTCCGTGACGGCGATGGATGAATTTTTTACGGCATGTCCTTTTTCAAATGCGGCGTGAAAAATACAGGCTGTTTCGGCATGGATGGTTCCGGAAGAATTTCCAATTTTCTGATCGCGGCCAATCTCCGTCTCAATAAGCGATGGCCAGAAATTTGTGGCGGTGTCGTGCCAGCCCTCTTCCGGGTAAAAAATACAGGCGGAAATCTTGTTTTCCGGATGATCTGATGCTTTGACGAAATCAACTGCGGATTGCATGGCTTGAAAAATAAAGGTCATATCTATTTATTACGCGAAAAAAATTGATTAAGTATAAATATTGCCAAAAGGGTTGATCTTAGAATTGATTTATATTATGAAAAAATAAAGCTATAAAAATAATAACATAAAAACAGGGTACAGGGATTATGCAGGCTCACACAGGGACTAAACAAGAAAATCCATATATCACAGTTTCTCATAATTTTAGATACGGAGAAAAAAATTTTTCGTCTCTTTCGTCCGGAACCATCCCTCCCTTGTGTGTGGCATCGACTAATATTGATAAGCTGGCGGAGGTTGCGCAGGCAGCGAGACGGCACTTCAGATATATTCCAGCGGATAAAATCTTTGGTGTCGTGGCAGATTCTCTTGAGGAGCAAGAAACATATCAGGGGATTACCGCCCATAAATATACGGTTTCTATTGAGGCAGAGCTTGAGGGAAAAACACCGGCAGAGCGGCGCAATATGGCGGAAACTCTCAAGATTGATAATCTGGAAAAGGACTGCATTTATGTTGTAGATGATCGCGGGTGCTCTTTTAATGACCCAAGAATTCCGTCTCATCCAATTTTCCAAAGCGTAAAAGATCGTGCACAGAGTCTTTTGGATGCCAGAGGGGCACAGGCCCATGACGCCAAACAGGTTTTGGAAGCCTTTGAAGACCTCTCTGCCTTTCCGGGGCGCAGATTTAAAGAAATCACAGACTTTATGGGAGGGTCTCTCGTTTTTGCCGCAACCGTTCAGGATGTTCGCGATGATCTGATTCGACACGGCGCGGAAAATATCTCGGATGAGCATACCTCTTATGTCTGTCTTCACTTAAGAACAGAAAAGGCTGGGTTGCTGCCGGAAGGTGGCGTTTTTATTCAGGTGGCTGAACAGAGGAAAACGCGCCGGATCACTGCGGCCGATTTTGTAAATAAAGCACACGGACGCGTATATAACAGTGATGATTTTGATATCCCGCTTTACGAGAATGAGAGCGGATTGACCATTGCGGAACTCAAAAGGAACAATCCGGAGTATTTGAGAAAAAACACACCGACAGCGCTTGCATTCCGGGAGTTTACTGAATTCTATCAGGTTCCAAAACTTAAGTGTCCGATTGAACCTATCCCCGGACAACCGGAAAACCCTGATATTTTACGCCGCAATCGCATCCAGACGGTGCGGACATCCGCAACGGAGAGTGCGTATTTAAATTCTCTTGGGGTCGATAGAAGAACGGATATTGCCCCCGCATTTAACAGTCTGGCAGATGTAGAGCGAACCTTATACACAAATGACGCGCTCGTTCTGGATAAAATCCATCCAACCGGGGATATTCTTCTGGACCGCTTTCTTCAGACCGAAGCTCTGTTGCTGTTTTGTCATCATGCCATGTTGCGCTCTTTGGGGCATCCGGCTCTGGCCGGGAAACCAATTTTTGTGCATGAGTCTTTAGCGCCCTATATAGAAAAAACACTTGGGCATTTTTATAATCTGAGAACCCTTGGGCATAAGCCGGAAGATCTTTTTATTTCTTTCCGCTCTCACAAGGAATTGGGGGAGTTGCAAAAAACGGCCTGGGATATGAATGAATTCCGCCGGAGTGAGTCTGTTCCGGAATTTCACCAAATGACCCAGATTGATATAGAAAGGACTTTGGGAGTTTCGTTAAGTCAGCTTGGCCCGGTTATTGGAGTTCTGGGATCGGCGACCACACGCCTGCCATCGCCGAATACAGATGCACAAGGTATCGCTGCTGAGTTTGCCCGGGCTGGATATTCTGTGGCTGACGGTGGGTGCACAAAAGGTGCGGTTCATAGCGCCGCAGATCATTATGTAAGAGCCATTTTAGGAGGAAATGAAGATCTGAAACTTATAAGGGTCCGGGTTCCCATCGCATCCAAGCGGGAGGGAAACGTGAACACAATGTTTGCCGGACATACCGGCGAAAGTTATATTGTGCTTCCAACACAGAAAGAAATGGCCGGCGGAAATTTCTCGTTAGGGGGGCAAATCCACGTCATGACGAAGGATCACATGTGTGAGCGCCAACATGCCATCATGGCACTGGCCGATCAGTATGCAATACTGGCGGGAGGCATTGGAACATGGAGCGAAGATCTTACCGCCAGGTACCATAATCTGAGGGTCCATCTTACGGGCGAAGGGTTCTTTCCGGGGTTTGATCTGAACAGGGAGGCCCGGCCCATTACGTACATGAATTCAATGGTTCCATCGGGGACCAGAGATATTGGATACTATGATTTCAGACAGGCGGAATATGCCGGCATGCCCCGAAGCAGTAGAAATTTAATCAGACGCGCTGAAAATGTTCATTTCGCCAATGCTCCCAAGCAGGTCAGGGCGATTATTCACCGTTGTCTCAATGAAAGAGGAGGGGGCCCGGCAAAGATACCAGCTCAAAGTGAAATGGCCCTTGAAGTATAGAAATCTTGCCGGCTGATCTGACAAAGCATCTTGTTTTTTCAAGTCTGTGTCCTATAGTACTTAAAAGATTCACTCTTACTGCAATGGACCTGTTTATGTCTTCTCAAGAAACTTATGATGTCGTGATTATTGGTGCCGGGCCGGGCGGATATGTCTGCGCCATTCGGTGTGCGCAACTGGGCATGAAAACGGCCGTTGTGGAAAAGCGCGCAACACTGGGGGGAACTTGCCTGAATGTGGGATGTATTCCCTCGAAAGCTTTACTCAGCACATCAGAAAAATATGAAGAGGCCAATCATTCGTTCAAAGGATTTGGAATAGATATCAAGGGACTATCCGTCAATCTTAAAGCGATGATGAAACACAAAACCGATGTTGTTTCTGCAAATACGGCGGGCATTGAATACCTGTTCAAGAAAAACAAAATTGACTGGCTGAAGGGCGCCGGGGTTATTTCTGCCAAAGGAGAAGTCACCGTCGCTGAGAAAAAGTATAAAGCAAAACACATTGTTATTGCGACCGGATCGGATGTGGTGTCTTTACCGGGGATCACCATTGACGAAAAGCAGATTGTCTCCTCGACCGGAGCGCTGGAATTGCCGGCCGTTCCCAAAAAACTGGTCGTGATCGGTGGCGGCGTAATCGGACTGGAGTTAGGGTGCGTCTGGAGCCGTCTGGGAGCCGACGTGACCGTGATTGAATTTCTGGATGAGATTTTGCCGGGAATGGACGGAGAAATCAGAAAAGAATCTAGAAAAATATTTGAAAAACAAGGTGTTAAATTTAAAACCTCAACCAAGGTCACAAGCGCAAAGGCTGGAAAGTCCGGGGTGGAGTTAACGCTGGAAGCCGCTACCGGAGACGCTAAGGCGGAAAAACTATCCGCAGATATCGTGCTGGTGGCGGTCGGACGGAAGCCTTATACTGACGCGCTGGGACTGGATGAGGTCGGAGTCAAAACCGATGAGCGCGGACGGATCAAGACCGATGCGCATTTCAAAACCAATATTGACGGAATATACGCCATCGGGGACGTGATCGCAGGGCCGATGCTGGCGCATAAAGCAGAGGAAGAAGGCGTTGTCCTTGCGGAAATTCTGGCGGGACAATCCGGACACCTTGATTATAATCTGGTTCCCGGAGTTGTTTACACCTGGCCGGAAGTGGCAAATATCGGACAGACGGAAGAGCAGCTGAAGCAGGCAGGCATTGCCTATAAAAAAGGAAAATTTCCTTTCTCTGCCAATGGGCGTGCCCGTGCAATGGGCGCGACAGAAGGGTTCGTCAAGATTCTGGCTGATGCCCGCACCGATCAGGTTCTGGGCGCTCATATCATTGGCCCGGAAGCGGGGACCCTGATTGCGGAAATTGCGGCGGTGATGGAATTTAGAGGCTCTGCTGAAGATATCGCCCGGACCTGCCATGCGCACCCCACGCTTGAAGAGGTCGTTAAGGAAGCAGCTTTGGCTGTGGATGGACGTCCGCTGCATATTTAACAGGTCCAGCTCCTTTTTTACTCTGCAAAAATTTATCTGCTATTTTGGCATAAAGAAAAAAGTGTGATGCTGATTATGACCAATACAATAGATATTGGATAGCTTTTTTCTTTCTGTGTTGTTTCAACCCACGGTGTATTTTGATTTTTTCCTTGAGGTGGGCGAAAGAGCCTTCGAGGTGATTGGTAGTATTGGGGATGTTGGCGGCGGGGATGTCATCGCAGACGAACAGATAGGGCAGGTTGGTTTTGAGGGATCTGAAGGCTGAGCGCAGTCTTTTGTGCGTGAACTCTCCCCGTTCATTCTTTTCAGCGAGAAAGTCTTTGTGTTTGTCGCGGCAGGCAAACAGATCAAAGATCCATTCTTGCGGGTCTTGTATTCCGAAGCGGGTCATAAGCTCTTTCAGATCCTGTCCGCAGGCCGTTTTGGGATTGTTTGTGACGTAGCGGCGGATGATAGCTTTCTGATGGAACTGGCACATCTGAATGGGAGTGTGGGGATAGAGGCTTTGCAACGTCTGGATAAAGCCGCGTTTGCCGTCCAGCGTGAAACTTTTGAAGCGGTATCCGGCTCCATTCAAAATCTGCAAGCCGGCGTGTAAGGCTGCGATGCTTTCGACTTTGATCTCCCGAAAATAAATCACCCGGCGCGTGTCTGAAAAACACAAATAGCCGTAGGCGCGGCCAAAGAATGTCGCGTCAATGACCAGATTGATCGCATGATACGGAGCGGGTGCACACGGCTCAGGCAAGGGCAGCGCGTCAAAATGCATCCGTAAGGTCGGAACCGACATCCCCAGATCAGTCGCAATCTCCGGCAATATACGCCGCGCAAGCAGCCAATCCTGATAATAGCGCACATAATCGCGTCTTCGTCCGCCGCCAGAAACCCATTGATACCCGCATAAATTGCACCTGTATCTTTGCCGACCATGGATGGATCCGTTCTTTTTAACCCATAATCCGCCACACCCAGCACAGCTTTTTAACCATTCCTAAAAATCCTTTTTAGATAACATAACTAACATTTTGTTATTAAAGGAAAAAATACCATAATCAGCATCACACTTTTTTCTTTATGCCGCTATTTTGAATAATCGACTGGATTTAGCAATGTAGCCGTGCTATGTCTTACAGACTTTTGAATGGCGCGATGGCAGAATGGTGATGCAGAGGACTGCAAATCCTCCAATGCCGGTTCGATTCCGGCTCGTGCCTCCATTTTACTATTTATCCACATTCACATACGTTCGTGATTATCTTTAAAACCCGCAGAAAACAGCGGGTTTTATTTTGTCTGCGGCTTTCTGCATTCAGGGCCGTTCGTTTACAGCCGCAAATTTTGTTGGTACATTTGTTGATATACCAACACCCTCACAGGGGAGATACCAACAAAATGAAGCTGACAAACACCGCCTGCGATGCCGCCAAACCCAAGGAAAAGCCTTATAAAATGGCCGATGGACAGGGTATGTACCTTGAAATCAGGCCCAACGGCTCAAAATACTGGCGCATGGCCTACAGGATACACGGCAAACAAAAGCTGTTGGCCCTTGGCGTCTATCCAGAAATCTCCCTGAAAGCGGCGCGGGAAAAGCGCCGTGAGGCCAGAAAACTGATAGATCAGGGGATTGATCCCTCCAGAGATAAACAGGCCAAGAAACGCAAGGCGTATATCAATGCCAGCAACACCTTTAAATCCGTGGCCCTCGAATGGCATGAAAACCAGAAAGGCCGCTGGAGCGATAACCATGCCAATAACGTCCTGCACCGGATGGAGCGGGATATTTTTCCCTATATCGGCGCGGAGCCGATTGCCGACCTTGACGCACCCGATTTGCTGGACGTTCTGCGGCGGGTGGAAAAACGCGGGGCGCTGGATATTGCCGGACGGACACGCCAGATATGCGGACAGGTTTTCCGGTACGGCATCCAGACGGGCCGCTGCAAGCGCGATCCTTCCGCCGACCTCAAAGGCGCTCTGAAAACCCGCAAGACGGAACATTTCGCCGCTATCGACACAAAAGAAATCCCTGAATTGCTGACGGCGCTGGAGAAAAATGACGCCCGCCTGTATGCCCGCACCCGCCGCGCCATAAAATTATCCATGCTGACCTTCGTGCGCCCCGGCGAACTCCGGCAGGCCCGCTGGGAAGAAATCGACTTTGAGGCCAAGGAATGGGTTATTCCCGCCGAGCGGATGAAAATGCGCCGCGCCCATATCGTTCCCCTCTCCCGCCAAGCTATCGCCATTTTGAAAGAGCAGAAGGAAGAAACCGGCCATATCAAAACTGACCTCGTATTTCCCAGCCAGATAAAGCCCAGAGAACCGATGTCAGACGGCACGGTACGGATCGCCCTGCAAAAGCTGGGGTTCAAAGGCCGTATGACCGCTCACGGTTTCCGCGCCCTTGCCCGCACGACGATCCGCGAAAAACTCAATTATGAGCCGGATATTATCGAATGCCAGCTTGCCCACAAAGCCGCCGGGCCGCTGGGCGAAGCCTATAACCGCGCTCAATTCCTCGAACAGCGCAAAGTTATGATGCAAGCCTGGGCGGATTATCTGGATAATGCTGCCGCTCACGGAAAAGTCGTGAATTTCAAAAGAAAGCGGGCGTAAAACATGGCTTCCAACAAAAAAGAGCCTGCTGAATTATCTGAAAACGACCAATACGCTTTTGCATTGATTGATCTTTTTGCGGGCGCGATACAGTCTCTTAACGGAGGCTCCCTGCCTTTGCCTGTGCATTGGCAGGAACACCTGAAAACTGTATTAAAATTCGATCAAAGCGGCGCTCGCTCAGGCTCTGCCGTCAAAACGCGGCAAATAGAAATGGCCAGACAAAAAATCCTCCATGAAATCGCTCAGAGCCAAGGGAAAGCAACCCTTCCTCTAAAAGCCCGTGTCATGGACTTGGCCAAAGAACACGGCTCTTCCAATCCGTACCGCGATATAGCCGCCGGAGAAGATGAGGCCATAATTTCATTATTGATTGAGCGGTTGAACGAGGGCAGTCAAAAAGAATTTCGAGAAAGAAAAGAAATGGCCGCACGGATCAACGCTAAAATCGAAAACGGAAATTCACTGCACGATATTTTGAACGACGAAAACATAGATTATGAGGAATACAGCGCCATACAGGAGCATAAAAAGCACGGCATTCCACTGGAAGGAACGCCGCCCGCGATACAACTAACAGAAGCGGAAAAAGCGCTGGCGTGGCTCAGTGACGGATTAAATCGTCAAATCCTCAAACCTGGCTCTTATCCGGTTGTTACCGATCCCGATCCCGAAATTATGGGTATCGTAGAGAAAAAACGCAAAAAATCCACCGCCTGAAAACCCTGATTTTCTGCGCTGGTGACAACATTTCCCGGCTATTCCTGTAGCTTGTAATTGCTGGCCGCACATATCCTTATTCTTCCATGATCGTCCTGTCAGCGCCTAGCGCATTCACACGTACTCATGGAGGTAAAACATGACACAGCTTGGATATTCAATCGAAGAAGCCCAAACCATCACGGGAATTGGGCGCACATCGCTCTACGCCGCTATTAACTCCGGCGCTTTGAAAGCCCGCAAATTCGGCAAACGGACGCTCATCCTGAAAAGCGATCTGGAGGAATTTCTCCGCAATCTTGAAAGCTACGCCCCCGACACACGGGGAGCATAAACATGACCACTGGACAAAGAAAATCCGCTGTTTCCGGCAGCGGTTTTTCCTCTGGAGCATGACCGTGCATGTCTTTTTTGCCGTATCCGGCTCTCTTGCAAAATGTGGTGCATTGGGGGAGTTGTGCGCTTGGGCGGAAAAACGGATTGCTGCCCGCCAAGCGAAAATCATCAAAATCCTAAAAGCCAGACCAGGGGAACCAACGGCTCGCGTTGTGCTGGAAATTACCGAAGACGGTATTACCGGCACTCCGAACGGCAGACAGATAGCGCTGTCCAGGCTAAAGAAAGCATTAAAAAATGAGCAAAAGGAAGAAAACAGCGCTATATAAACAATTTCAGCACGAAGGCGGTTTTGTTGGCCTGCCCCGCCGTGTTTTCAATAGCCCTCAGTATAAAAGTTTGAGCCTTGCTGCCCGCTGCGTATTGGATGAACTCCAAAACCTGCACATGCCCAGCCGTAATGGACGGATTGTCTTTAGCGTTGAAAATGCCATGTCTGCTCTGGGAAAAAGCTACAACACAGCAAGCCACGCCTTCCGGGAGCTGGAGAAGATGGGCTTTATAGAGCGCAGTTTAGAGGCAGATTATACAAAAGGAAATGCCCGCGAATGGCGACTTACCTATGAGGCATGTAACGGGCGCGAACCTACCGATGATTGGAAAGCAATCACCGTCAAACAGGATGAATGAAAAATAAAAATCCGCCTTTAAAAATTACAGGTGACCCCTTCAAAATTTAAAGGTTGAGCGGAAGTTATGAATAGTTTTTTCCAAAAACGGCTTTTCAAACATCCGTAAAACCGCCAAGCAAGCGCAAACACCCCCTTCAAAATCTGAGTACCTTATATAATACCATAGGGATGGAATAAAAAGGCGGCGTAGCGTAGCTGCCCCCAAGCAGCAAAGCGGAGCGAAGCCGTCTTTTTATTCTTGCTCCGCACTCTTGATCCTGCCTGTGTTATACTCGAACCGTTATCTAAAATAAAGGCATAAAGAAAAAAGTGTGATGCTGATTATGGTATTTTTTCCTTTAATAACAAAATGTTAGTTATGTTATCTAAAAAGGATTTTTAGGAATGGTTAAAAAGCTGTGCTGGGTGTGGCGGATTATGGGTTAAAAAGAACGGATCCATCCATGGTCGGCAAAGATACAGGTGCAATTTATGCGGGTATCAATGGGTTTCTGGCGGCGGACGAAGACGCGATTATGTGCGCTATTATCAGGATTGGCTGCTTGCGCGGCGTATATTGCCGGAGATTGCGACTGATCTGGGGATGTCGGTTCCGACCTTACGGATGCATTTTGACGCGCTGCCCTTGCCTGAGCCGTGTGCACCCGCTCCGTATCATGCGATCAATCTGGTCATTGACGCGACATTCTTTGGCCGCGCCTACGGCTATTTGTGTTTTTCAGACACGCGCCGGGTGATTTATTTTCGGGAGATCAAAGTCGAAAGCATCGCAGCCTTACACGCCGGCTTGCAGATTTTGAATGGAGCCGGATACCGCTTCAAAAGTTTCACGCTGGACGGCAAACGCGGCTTTATCCAGACGTTGCAAAGCCTCTATCCCCACACTCCCATTCAGATGTGCCAGTTCCATCAGAAAGCTATCATCCGCCGCTACGTCACAAACAATCCCAAAACGGCCTGCGGACAGGATCTGAAAGAGCTTATGACCCGCTTCGGAATACAAGACCCGCAAGAATGGATCTTTGATCTGTTTGCCTGCCGCGACAAACACAAAGACTTTCTCGCTGAAAAGAATGAACGGGGAGAGTTCACGCACAAAAGACTGCGCTCAGCCTTCAGATCCCTCAAAACCAACCTGCCCTATCTGTTCGTCTGCGATGACATCCCCGCCGCCAACATCCCCAATACTACCAATCACCTCGAAGGCTCTTTCGCCCACCTCAAGGAAAAAATCAAAATACACCGTGGGTTGAAACAACACAGAAAGAAAAAAGCTATCCAATATCTATTGTATTGGTCATAATCAGCATCACACTTTTTTCTTTATGCCAAAATAAACGAAAGTAGATAAAAATGGCGAAGGGCCAAAAAACAGGAGGAAGACAAAAAGGAACGCCGAACCGCGTAACAGCAACGGCGAAAGAGGCTATGCAGCTTGCTTTTGAGGGGATCGGCGGCGTTACCGCCCTGACAGCCTGGGCGCAGAAAAACCAAACGGAATTTTTTAAGCTGTATGCGCGGTTAATCCCTATACAGCAGGAGGTCAGCGGGCCGGAGGGAGAGCCGGTTGAAGTCAGACAGCTTCCGGCAACGGATGAATGGCTCAAACAGTTTGTCGTACCGGATGAAAACTTGCCGGATCAAATCCAGCCCCATGAACGGAAATATCAAAGATACACAGCCAAACGGACGGAGCCATAAGCGGCAAGCCTATTCTTCCCTGTTTTTCTGGTATTCGTGAAATTCCTGATTGCTATACAGTTTCGTCTGTGGCCCGTGCCGCAGATAAAAATGTCCCTTACAGAAAACCTCATTTTTGGAGGGCAAAATTTCTATCCGTAAGATCGTTCCGCCTTCCAGTTTTTCAAATTTTACCCGGTATAAATGCCGCATATTCGCGCTGAGACAATCATTGAAATGGTTCTGAATTTGCAGGGTCAGCTTATCACGGCTTCCCGCCATGTTGATTTCATCGTCAATGCCGACGATTTCGGCATTATCCGTGACCCCCAAGATAATCTCTCCGCCCTTAGCATTGGCAAATGACGTTACGACTTGGCTTATTTTAGGAGAAATCTTGTTGCCGCCGTTTTCATAGATTTTCTCTTTATATTCGAGCTTGCCATGCTCGCCTTCCGCGAGAAGGTCGGCAATACTGCGCCACGGTTTCTCACCTTTTGGAAAGCTGGATGCTCCCAGCGCGGTTCCAAGAATGGCTCCGCCTATCAGCCCCCATCCGCCAGTCAGGATTAAACCGGCCAGCCCTAAACTGCCCGCAAGCCCGCCTATCTTGACTTCGCGCTTGTCGATAAGCCTTTCGGAAAAACTTTCACTCTGTTTTACTGCCGGTTCCATAATGGTTTAAGAATTAGCAATTCAGGCCGTTCTGCGCCAGCCCTATTTTTTACATGAACGGAACTATAAAAAGGGTTTCAAAATTCATACGCTGATCGAGGTTTAATTCTCGTATATCCCTTGTAGGGTGGGCCTGTGACCTCTTTTCTTCCGAGCGGAATGCTCCCTTTCTCAATTTCCTGCCGTACCAACAGCGCAGACTGGTCAGCGGCGTCGATCATCTGGCAAACAATATTGTCGTTTTTATTATCTGCGCTGGCGTACAAAAGCTGCATTGTCTCTGGCAGATAAAAGTTGCCGTAAACGGGCTGGCTTCTGTCATTGTAGAATTTCAAATTCCCAAGATCAGAGTCCACAACAATCCCGATCTTCCGAGCCTTCTTATATTTCTCGGATGCCTGTATTTCCTGTATCAGCAAAACCCAAGCCAAATTTTCCGGTTTCTCTGCCTGGTCTGTGAAATAAAACAGACATGGAACGCCATACTCTAAACACTCCTCTCCCTGTGCTGTCCGTTTTTTTGTAGAAATAATTCCAGATACGGAAACAGAAATGCCATTTATTTCCTTGGTTCCGGTATCAATGGCAAAAACATGGTCATAATGATCTCGAAGCGCTTCATTCGAGCAAAACTGGAGATCAACGCCGGACATGGGAACAGAGGATACTGTTTTAGGTGCTTTCCCTTCTCGTTCATAACTGCGCTCATGACGGACATTTATCATATCCTGCTCAAAGCGAATGTCGCCGGTTGCAGGGTCTATAGAAAGACCTATTTCCGTGACTTCGCCTTTCGTCGTGCCATAAATATATTCAGAACGAGGCTTTTTTTGATCTTTTTTCCGGCTCATGGGCCTGTTTAGCACTTCCATAATACTAAAAACAAGATTGCGGCCCTATTTGCCCCATAAATGCCCGCTGAGGAGTCTTAAATTTTTATCCTACCCTGACAGCACAAAAAGTTTTCATCGACTCCAGCGACTCTCCAGAGTCAGTATGTGGCGCAATCCACTCCGCTCCCGAACGGGCCATTGTCGTAGGTACTGCAATGCGTCTGTACCGGAGGCGCGGACGGTTTCGGCGACTGCATGATGTAAGGCTCAATTTTATACGGTTCAACCTTATCTTGCTCCTGCCGCTGTTGTTCTATGAGCGCTTCCTGATATTCCTGTTGCGCCCGCATTTGCAGACACCCCAAAAATTGGCTTGTGCCGGGGGCAAAGCCGCTTTCAACGCAATATCTGTAATCGGGATCGCAGTTGAGATTACGGCGCTGAATTTCCTGTCTGGCTTTGTCACCTCTGCGGTGTATTCCATCGGAATAACAAAGCTGGCTGTCGCTCAGGGATGAAATCTGTTGCGGCGTCATGCTTTCAATCGGGCTGGCGCAACCGGCCAGCAAGACGGCCACAGAGAAAATTATCAATTTTTTGTGCATGGCGAAAACTCCCTTGAAAAACTGCCACCAGAGCTTGTCCTGCTCTGGTGACTGGGTGTTTTCATCCGTATCAAGTGAAACGGCGCGATGCTTCATGGCGATTGCATTTGGAATATGTAATTGTATTGGTTTGGCAGTGATTTAGAGGAATCTTTTTAGGTTCGAATAATTTATGATGAGAGGGGCTTATCGCCTTTTTTTTATTCTCATCATTTATTCGGAGCTATTCTCATGCCTTTATCGCCTGATTTTTTATCGTATTTTTCTGATCTTGAAGATCCACGTGTGGAGGATCGTAACAAGCGTCACAGGTTAGATGACATTTTTGCGATTGTAATTTTGGCGACGATTTGTGGAGCTGATAATTGGGTGGAAATTGTTGAGTTTGCTGATGCACGCAAAGACTGGCTTCAAGAGTTTTTAGAACTGCCGCATGGTATTCCGAGCCACGATACATTGGGGCGAGTGTTCGCATCGTTGGATGCGCATGTGTTTGAAGAGTGCTTTACAAGCTGGGCGCAATCCTTGCCTGTGTTGTTACAAGGTGGCCTGCGCCGTGAGGTGATTGCCATTGATGGTAAAACATCACGCGGTTCTCATAACAGGCGTAAAGGCCAGAACCCGCTTCATCTTGTGAGTGCATGGGCAAGTGATCAGGGGCTGGTTTTAGGTCAAGTCGCAACCAAAGCCAAGTCTAATGAGATTGAAGCCATTCCAAGACTGCTCAATATGATCAGCATTGAGAACAGTATCGTCACGATTGATGCCATGGGATGCCAGAAGGACATTGCCATACAGATCAGACGGCAAAAAGCAGATTACATCCTCACCCTCAAAGATAATCACCCAACGCTCGCATGGCTGGCCAAGAAGGTGATGAAAGCTGCAGAGGACAAAACCTTTGAAGGCACACCTTATCTGCGCCAGATTGAGAAAGTCAAAGACCATGGTAGACAGGAAACAAGGCGTTATACCTTGTTATCATGCACCCCCTCTGTTCTAAGGCGCGCCCAGTGGCCGGGTCTTCAAAGTATTGGAATGGTTGAAGTCAAACGCACCGTCAATTATGAAACAACAAAGTCAGTGCGCTTCTTTGTTACATCGCTCACTTACAGGCAAATGGCCGAGTTCATGCGCGGGGTGCGTAACCACTGGCATATTGAGATTAACCTCCATTGGTCGCTCGACGTCAGCTTTGCCGATGATCATAACCGCAGTCGAACTGGCAATGCACAGGAAAATCTCTCCATCATCAAACGTATCGCTCTCAATATGCTGAACAAAGACACATCCTCAAAAATCGGCATCAAAGCTAAACGCAAAAAAGCTGGATGGAACAACGACTACCTACACAAAATCATCTCTCAATAATCCAAATGCAATCGCCATGCGCGATGCTTTTGGGCTTGCGCCTTGGACATGGCAATCGCCACCCAGCCATAGCTGAGTAGCGACACACTCGCGGCAGTGTCGGAGCCGCACTTGATCGGGGATGAAAAGCCCCAGCCCGCCCAAAAGGACAGACCGTCCTTTTTGTAGCCCTGATATAGGAAAAATGCAACTAACTATCAGAGCCGCCAGAGAAATTAGCCTTTGACTCTTTCGGAAGAAAAGGTAATTTTTACAGGGATTTTCACTAATAAATGCAAGTTGGATGGTAGGGATATGGCCAAAACTATAAGAACTGTAAAGCATATACGGGGGCCGGTCGGCAAAATCGTCAAATGGCTGTTTATCGGTTTTAACCTGTTGATGGTATTCTGGTTATTCAGCTATTGGGGGGATATTGCTCCCATGATGAACGATGGTTCCAGCGCGGCGCAGGCTGGCGCGGCTATCGGTTCTACCATAGGCACGGGAATGATCCTGATGATCTGGGTTCTTGGGGCCATTGTGCTGGGCATTCCCGTACTTTTGACAAAAGGCAAAAGGGTTGAGATTGAGGAAACGCCGGAGGGATCGACGCCAACACCGGCCAGCCAGGACAGCGTTCATATTTCTCAGGAGGCCGTACAGAAACAGGCAGAGACACAACCTTCCGGCAGCGATGACTGGAGTACAAAACTCAAAACCGGCTTTGAGACTTTAGTCCGTTATGCCGTGTTTGCCGTATGTTTTCTGATCGGTCTTGCATTGCTGTCTTCAGGTTCGGCTGTCTTGGGTATTGGCTTCACCCTTCTGGGATTAATATTCTTGCCACAAATCAAGCAGGCAATGGCAGAGAAAAACTTTAACAAGCCTGCCATAAAAATTGTTGCCGTGGTGGGTATTATTGGCCTTCTGACCTATATCGGGACTTCAGATAGCCCAAGCCGCAAGATGGCCAACCTACAGGAAAATGCAGCGCAGGCGCAGGCAAAACAGGCCGATTTAAAGGAAGAGGCGGAAAAAACCTTTGCCGAAAACCCTGATAAGGTTCTGCAAGATATTTCAACCTATGCGGAAAATAAGAACTGGTGGATGGTAAAAACGAAAACGGAGCTGCTGTTAGGCACGGATCATCCAGAAATCAAAAAGCTCCACGATCAGGCTGTGGCAGAGCTGGCTAAACAGGAAGAAGAAAAGCGGAAACAGGAAGCCGAGCGGCAAAAGGCCGCAGAGAAAGCGCGGTTGGTGAATAGCTGGTCTGTAAACAGAAGCCAATCAAAAATGGACGATACCGCCAGTATCAGCGTGGCGAAAGAAGCGAAAAACTCTGTTCAGGCTTGGCTGAAACAGGTTACGCCCGTTTTGGTTATCCGGTGCAGAGAGAACACCACGGATGTTATCTTCAATGCCCAATCGAGTTTTACGCCTGTTTACGGGGAGTACGATAAAGCCAGCATCCGTTACCGGATCGACGATAAAAAGGCTGTTTCTCAGTATTGGGGAGAAAGCACGGACAATGACGCCGCTTTTGCACCCAATGCAATCAGTCTGCTCCGTCAGATGAAGGACGCGGAAATGCTGAGGATCGAATTTAACCCGTTCAATTCCAATCCCGCCACGGTGGAGTTTGATCTGCGCGGTTTAAGGCCGCATCTGGAGGAAGTGGCTAAAACCTGTCACTGGAGCCTTTAAATCTGCACAAAACCCAAGGATACGCCATGAGCATTAAAGATATTAAGAAAAAATGTGTTGCCTTGGGCTTGAAAGCCCCAACCGCTCAGGCGCTCATAGAAATCCTCTCCGGGATGCAGGGCTATTCCAAGCGCGAAGATTTGCTGGAAAAAGAATATTACAAGACTGTCGGTAAAACCGCCGCCCGCAGTCCGTATTCGCATTTCGGGCGGCTCTGCCTGAAATTTCTGGAATTTGACCTGTTGCATGAAAAGAAATCCGCTGGCGGCTATCGTCTTGCCCTCAACAAAAAAGTTTGGGAACAGGACACGGAAACCTTAGAAATCCTGGCCCAATATGCCGAACTCTTGCAGGAAGAAATGCGGGCGGACAGCCAGATTTCGACAATCGTATCCAAGGTCAGAAAACTTTATCAGGAGGATGCCGGTGTAGAGGTTTCCCATTCTGTTGTGGAGCCGATTGTAGCTTTCGTCGTAGCGCAGAAAAATCCCGATATTGAGGATGGAAAATTCGTAAGGTTCAAACATACCAAGCGCAGGCCGGAGCAAATTCATGAGAGCCGCGCCCCTTCCGGCACAAAGCCGCAGGAACAGGAGGAAAGTATGGATTTATTTTCCTCGCTGGCGGAGCCGGATGAAAGACCGGCCAATGATGACGGAAAGCTGTGGCCGAGCGGCGTACTGGATTTTTTGAAGGGCAATAATTTTCAGGCCAGCTTTCACCCTTCGCAGGAAATCATCGTCACGATCAGCCTCGCTCAAAACCGGACGCAACAGGTTTATATCCGCAGGGAAACGGACGGCCTGCTACGCATTGAAACGATCAGCGGCCCGATTGAGGAAGTCGATACGTCCCTTGTTCCTATTTTCAAAAGAAACGATGAAATTTCACCGATAAAAATTGCTGTCATGGACAGGAACGGTATCCCCTTTGTCGGGTGTATTTCTGGAGCGTCTCTGACCTCTGAAAACCTCCCGCTCATGAAAGAGCTTGTCCTTAAAACGGCTCGTCTTGGCGATGAACTCGAAAACACCTATTGGGGCAAAGACCTGTATTAATGGCGGCGAAGAAGAAACAAAACAAACAGTCTTTTGACAGGGAAAGCATTCGTGCCGATACAAATATCGGCAAGATTATCCTCGCACTTTCCGATGAAATCGACCTTGTGCAGGACAACGCAAAAAAGGCCACGCTGAAAGACGGAACCTATGTCGGCAAGGTTGGCGATTATCACGTATATGAATTTCTTCTCATCCAAGATTTCGATTTTGACGAAAACGAGGATGTTTATGTCGAGGCCGAAGGGCGGGATGTAATCCGGGGAACCGTATCTCAGGTTTCCCTCAACACCGCGCAAATCAGCTTTGAGGACAATCTCGGAGAAAAAATCGATAAAATCACGATCACAAGCAGCGAAGGCGCTCAACTGGCGATATTGCGGAGCCAGCTTAAAAAGGTTCACGATAAAGAAAAAAGCATAAATCAGGAGCTTGCCGATATTTCCATCGGCGCGGGGACGCCTAAAACGGTTATGTCCGATATGCCCAAAGCTGTTGAAGACTGCCTTGCCGCCCAGAAAAAAATCTTAAACCCTGAGCAAAAAGAGGCTTTGCAAAAATCCGTTTCCAGTCAGTGCCTTTTATTGTGGGGGCCACCAGGAACGGGAAAAACATTTGCTCTAGGATTGATGGTTTTGGGGTATTTGTCGCAGGGAAAGTCGGTTTTGCTGGCATCAAACACAAATAAAGCCGTCGATCAGGCATTTCGATCCGTCATTGAAGCCTATACGACAGTCCCAAGCTTTAAAGAAGGCGAGAAAACCCTGTTGCGCCTTGGAAGCGGCATAACCGATACAATAAAGACCGATAATAAAATTCCCGAATGGGCAAAGAAAATAACACCGGAAGAAATTCTCGAAGACCGGCAAAAGGAACTGCAAGAGCAGTATGACAGCCTAAAAGCCGACCATGAAAAGACCGGAAACAGGCTTCATGCGCTTAATAAAAAAATCAGGGTCTGGGATGACTTCTTTGCTACGGAAAAGAAAATTGATGATTTGAAAACAGGTCTGGCGAAAGACGCTCAGGCTATTGAAACGAATAACAGGCGGCTACAGGAAATCACCCCTGCAATCCAAATCCTGAAAGAGGATTTCCAAAGAGCGCCAGAAGGCGAAACCATTACAACGCGCCTCGGCTTTAAAAAATCCAGACCGGAGATTGCACGGGAAATTCAGGGTAAAGAAGCCGAGCGGGAGAATATTGCCTCACAAGTGCAAACCTTGATCGACGGCGCAAAAATCAAGGAAACGGATTTGCGGGATGCAAAACAGCGTCATAGCTCCCTGTCATCGCAAACGAAGGCGCTGGAGCCTTATGATCCATTGAAAAAGGCCGCCGATGAGGTTGCGGAAACTCTGGCCGGTATCGAAGCGGATATGGCAGAAATAGAGGCAAAGCTCAGAAATCTCAGGAAAGAGCTTATTGAAAAGGCGGATTTGATAGCCACCACGGTTTACGGCGTTTTTTCCAAACCTGAAATCTCGGACAGAACCTATGATGTCGTTATCATCGATGAAGCGTCGATGGTTGTCTTGCCGATGACCTATTACGCCGCTGGCCGCGCAAAGAGCCAGATTGTCATTGTCGGGGATTTTAAGCAGCTTCCGGCAATCACGCAGGCCGAAACCGACCTTGTGAAAGAATGGCTTTTCAAAACACCGTTTCACAAGTACCGCATACCGGAAGCCTTGATAAAGGGGGAGTTGCCGGAATGCCTTGTAGGATTGCGGGAACAAAACCGCATGAAAGAGGAAATTAGCGATTTAATCAGCAAGAAATTCTACAAAGAGCGCCAGTTAAGTACCGGGCAACGCGCCCATAACGCTCCGCCGCTCCCAACCCCTGCTTTTAGCAAAAAAGGGAAAAGGATTTTCTGGATTGATACGTCCGAGCTTGGCGCGTGGTCGGCACACCGCTACGGCGAGAGCAGCCTTTTCAATGTGACACACGCCGCCATTGTCGGCGCTATCGTCGATCAGCTTATCGCCGATGGTATTTTAGACCAGAAAAACAAGGCGCATGGCCTTGGATTTGTTTCTCCCTACGCGGCGCAATGCGAGCTTGTAAAAAAATTGCTGGAGGATAAGGCGGAATATATCGATCCTTCCTCCATCGGAACCGCGCATAAATTCCAAGGGAGCGAACGGGATATAATCATATTCGATTATGTTTTGACGGGAACAAAAACGAAAACGCCAAGCCGCTTTATCAATGCCGAGCAATCCGACGATCAGGCCGGATGTCTTTTGAATGTGGCGCTGAGCCGGGCCAAACAATACCTCATCATCATTTTTGACAGCCGCCCTTTTCTTGGCAGGGCAAGCCCTTTTATGAAATCATTTTTTAAAACGATTATGAACGAGGGAGAAAAACTGGACGCTCGTATGTTCCTCGATCAGACGGAGTTTTTTGAACAGGCCCGCAAATTGTCTGTCGGTAGAGTTTTTGATGTTCATGAGCCGAATACACTGCATTCCGAACAAAGTTTCTACCCTGCGCTGGCGGCAGACTTAAAAAAAGCTACAAGCTCTATCGTGATTTTCAGTGCCTTTGCCACTCCAGACGGTCTTTATCGATGGTTTCCTTTGTTTTCTGAGTGTTTGCAGAAAGGCGTAAAGATCAGAATTGTCACCCGCACCCTGGATAATCAGACCGGCTCCGAAGCCAATAAGGATGAGCTTGTCGGCCTTTTGCCCCTGCTCAGACAATCCGGCATTGTATTTGAAATGCGCCCCCTGCCTCACGAAAAAGTCATTGTGATCGACGATGAAATCGTTTGGCACGGATCGTTGAACATGCTTTCTCAGAATAAATCCAATGAAGTTATGACGCGGACAACATCCAGCAGCTTCGCCAAGGAAATGCTCTCCATGCTGGCGCGGCATGATTTAAAGCGAGCCAATGATCTTTTGGCAGCGCAACTGCCTGTATGCCCTGATTGCGGCTCACAGTCTGAATTGAGAACAGGCAGAAAGGGACAACCGTTTCTCCAGTGCGAAAACAAATGTGGCTGGAATGCTCCTAAATTTCACTTCCCCAAGCTCATGAAGGGCATACCTATGGGGCAGAAGAAAGGAAAATGTCCTCAATGCAAAACCGGAGACTTACGCCTAAATCATGACTGGAGGGAGGGATATATCTACTCCTGCACAAATAGCTACGGTAAAAACAAAGGAAAGTGCGGACATAAGGAAGCCGTATCCGGTGCAATAATACAAGGTTTGACGTATGACCCGTTTCCGGCACAGCCTGCGATTTCGGCAGTAGCGCTAAATGGCTTTATGGAACAAAAAGGCTCAGGAAAATTTGTTACACCGGAGCCGGAGGCAAAGCCAGCCACACAGACACAGCCTGTTTCTGAAAAGAAAAAATCCGAGCCGAAAATAAAGCCCACGCCAAAGCAGGAGCCAGATACAAGGCCCGCCGCCAAAACCTCCCAACCTGTGAAGCAACCCAAATCCAGCATTCCGCCGTCCAAGGGCAAGAAAACAAAACTGGATGATCTCAGGGCGAGAGTGAGGGCGAAAGCAAAGAAAGCGTAATGGAATGGCAAATGAAGCGCGGAAACATCATTTTGTCCCTAAACTGTTGCTACGTCCTTGGGTACAGCCAAACGCCAGCAATCAAAATGTCCTTTGCGGGCATTATTGGAATGAGTGGCATGGTCAGATGGATAAGAAATCTAAAGGGCTGGACGGTTTCTGCTCCCAACTCGATTTGCTAACGCTGAAATCGCACAATCTTGGGCGAGACGCGATTGAACGTATTTTCTTTGGTGAAGTGGATACCAAAGGCGCAATAGCCCGCGACCTTTTGCTGCAATCAGGCCCGCAGTCTCTGACAGGAGAACAACGCTGCGATTTTTCCCGTCTTCTCTTGTCTCTGGATGTGCGGCGGCCTGTCATTGTGGAAAAATTGCGGAATGCGGGGACAAAATCATATAGGGCCACTCTTGATAATGACCCTGAAATTCTGGCGGCTATGTCAGATGCGGGGATAGAAGAAACGCCGTCATCATATTACGAGCAGCAAACAGGCGCTTCTTTTGAGGATATAGGAGTAGCGACTATCCAGAGGCTTGTCGATAATCCGAAAATCGGAGGGCAACTTATTAACGCGCACTGGTATGTAAAGCATCTGGGCAAGCATGACGGCTCTCTTGTTCTGGCCGACCGGCCTTTGATCCGTATTCGTGGATACGATCATCCTGGCGGAGCATGGGTGCTGCCTTTAACGCCGAAAGCAGCGTTTATTGCCGTAAATCACCCTGAAAACCTGAACCGGATGCAGCGTGTTACGCCCCAGCGTTTTGCCAAACAGACAAATTACAGCAGCGCCAACCAAGCCGAGCGATTTGTTTTCAGCATCGATGATTTTCATGAGCGCTGGCTCGGAAAATACCTGGCCCCGACAAATCAAAATTGACAGGGGAAATTTGAGACATTGCCTTTTTTATAAAAAACGGGCATATTTAGCCCCGTACAAAGACGGACGAAAAATACCCTCATTTTCGATTTTGTTGGTATTTTTGCGGGTACAAACCAATATCGAATTGAGGCTTTGCCTATAGGTTCAAACGGTTATCCGCTCAATTCGATAGAGGCCCGTCTCCAATATCTTTTTCACCAATACTCATTTAACATCGCCCGCGACCCTGCATCCTTTATATTTAAAGGAATCTCATTTCATATGTATTCATTTTCACTCCCATGTGAGTGTTTACATTTAAGGTTTTTGGGGCAAGATGAAACTGTCAGAACCGGGAAAGCATCCTGATCCTCAAAGATTATGTAATGATTACACAGGTAAAGCCTATAAGTTATTTGATGGCGGCGGTTTATATCTTGAAGTTACTCATAACCTCACAGTCTTCCGACGAGGTTGCAAAGCAAATTGCGTTCATTTTGAAGAAAGATGAATGATCTACGTAAAATGTTGAATGATGCATTCTTGATGTTAATCTTTAATCTATTGAAGATCAGAGACAAAAACCCATAATGAGTTTGATGGATGATTATGGATTCACAAGGTTGTTAATTTGTGATTCACTGATGGCGCGATGCGCCCATACCTTCAAATCCGCTATCACTATCGCGGTTATCGTCATATGGTGGATTTAATGAGTTCTGAACCTAGTTCGGGCACAGTTCCCGGACCAGAGCTTCCCCCTCCGTGCGCTCGGCATCAACCGAGATTCGCAACCAGTTTTGCTCTGTCTCTGTACAAGGGATTTGCTGCAGCACGCCCCAGGCCTGACGATAGGCGGCTCCGCTATCGCTATTACCAAGGGAATGCATCCCTGCAAAAACGTCGAAGCGGTCTTTTAAAAGAATTTGATCTGTCGCGCGACTCCGCATTTCAGCCAGAGGAATATCTCCCTCCAGAACGGCCCCCGTATACCTTTGAACCTCTTTAAGAAACTCATGGGAGGGGCGGCCAATAAGAACATTTCCGGTAAAGCGAACGGCGGCATCCTCCGCCACATCAGGCGCTTCCGCAGGCTCTTGAGCCTTTTTCGCCTGAACACATCCCGCGAGCGCAAACACCACAAGACAGGACGGAAGTATATTTTTATAATTTATCATGTTTAATCCTCTATATGTTGCCGCGCTCCTCACGTAGTGATTATCTACGCTTCGTCGCTTGCGCTTAATTCAATCTAAACGCTCTTTGCTTCAGCGTTCTTATAGACATAACTTAAAATTTTTTCCACAAAAAAAGCGCCGGGTTACGGCGCTTTTTGAGATAGATTTTCTTCCGTCTTATTCAACCGGGGTATCTACCACTTTGACAGAAACCATTTTATCCGGAGATCTTGGCGGCTCGCCTCTTGCTACCGCATCAACATATTCCATACCGGAAACGACCTGTCCCCAGACTGTGTATTGTCCAGTCAGGAACGAACAGCCCTCATCATCAAAACAAATGAAAAACTGGGAATTTGCCGTATTGGGCATCATCGTCCGGGCCGCGCCAACCGTCCCGCGCTTATATTGATAGTCAGAAAACTCTGCCGGAAGGTCCGGTAACTTGGATCCGCCACCACCTGTTCCGGTCGGGTCTCCGGTCTGAGCCATAAACCCGTCAATCACCCGGTGAAAGACCAGACCATCGTAAAACCCTTCTTTTGCCAGAGTTTTCACGCGCTCCACATGTTGAGGCGCAAGATCCGGCAATAGCTGGATTACAACAGGACCCCCGGTCGATAACGTCATTTCCAGTGTTTCAGCAGGAGCCGTCTCGGCGGCGGTTGCAGTTGTTGTCATCATAAAAATACTCCATAAACTTAAAATCAAATATTTCATCACATTATGTCCTTTGTCAAAAACTCCCAAAAGGATGCTACAGAAGCGTCCTAATAACAAGGACATTTCCAATCATTTTTGCCGTGATAAACAAAAAAGATGGTGCGAGCAGGGGGACTTGAACCCCCACGGGCTTACGCCCAACGGATTTTGAATCCCTGCTTTTTGACACTCTGCAAAACTGTACGATAAAAAGCAATAATAAAATCAGAATGATACTCCAAATCATTTTTTACGGACTATGTTGGATTGTTGTATTTTCTCATCCCCATTGTCCCATATATATCCCACAAACGGGTAATCCCCCAAATTTAGTTGGGGTTTTGAGTAGACAGTTTTAAGTTGGCATCTTGTTCCAGCTTCATAGCTGGAGTGATGCCGCCTATGGCCTATTCGGACGTTCATTATTATAAGTCCAGAGCCACCTCGTTGCTGTCATTTGCGCCGCCTCAATCGTTTCAAACGCGTTCATATCCAGCCATTGACCTAAAACGGGTTGGATCAGCGAAAATAGAAGATTGGCTTGGGAAATGGGAATATGAACGTTCTGACATCACAATACGGTATAAAACTATATTGAGGTTTGCGGCACAATATTAGGTTCTTCACACCCTTACACTTCTAACTCGAAAGAGGCTCGTCTAATATCTTTTTCATCAATACTCACTTTACTGCGTGATTGTCCCGTTTTGCAAAATCAGGACCCGATCCATCTTTGAGGCAAGGTCAAGGTTATGTGTGGCGATGATCGCCCCGATTCCGACATTTTTCACCAGACGCAACATTTCATTAAAAACAATCTCTGCCGTTTCGGGGTCCAGGTTTCCCGTCGGTTCATCCGCCAGAAGCAGGCTTGGCCCATTCGCCAGCGCCCGCGATATAGCTACCCTTTGCTGCTCCCCTCCGGACAGGGTCGCCGGACGATGGTTAAGTCGGTGCCCCAGCCCCAGACGTTTTAAAATTTTGCTCCCCCGCTCGATGGCTGTCTTTTTATCCGTGCCCCCGATCATCTGCGGAATGACAACATTTTCTAACGCGCTGAATTCCGGTTGCAGATAGTGAAACTGGTACACAAAGCCTATCAGCTCCCGCCGGAAATGCGTGCGTTTCGCATCATCCGCACGGGTCATGTCTTCTTCCCCGATATAAATCTTTCCGGATGTCGGTGTATCAAGCAGGCCCGCCATTTGCAGAAATGTTGACTTTCCGGCTCCGCTGGGCCCGACGAGCGCGACGATCTCCCCCGGCTCGATAGAAACATTCACATCGTGCAGAACCGTGAGCTTATTCCCACCCTGCGTAAAGGTTTTTTCCAGATTTTGAATTTCAAGAAGTGAGGCAATCATAAAATCTTTTAACCTGTCTTTCCGGGTTTATCTACAGGAAAGACAAAAAGATCGCGAGAGAAAATTTATCATTGTAAATATCAGCGCCAGGGAATGTAGCGATCCGCCGCTTCATCAAGGGCATTTTTACCATCGCGGCGATACATCTCGTTATAGACGGAGCCAATAAACCCCTGAACGCGAGACGGATACAGACACGCCACCGCAGGATCTTCCTTCTCCACCTTGTTCCCGCTGGGCAGCTTGACGCTGAACCGGACAACCGCCTCGCTCAAGCCTCCGGTATGCAGGGACAGGCGTTTCTTGTGGTCTTCGGAATAATAGGCCAGCGTACTTTTGCTGTCGAAGCGATCCTGCGTATGACATCCTTTCTTTCCGGACGGTTCATCGGAAGAATAAAAAACCCGCGTTCCGTACCCGGCCCGCTGTAAATCAGGATGCGTTGTAACCGCGGATATTAAAGCCGGAGATTCTGTCAGATAAGACGGGGCCGTCAATTGCTGCCCCGGCGGTGTTACCAAAGAAAGTGTATCCAGTCTGGCATTTTCAGAAAAACGAGTGTGACTGCACCCCGCCATCAGTAGGAGAGCGGGTAAATAAACACTCAAAAAAATTACCCATTTCTTAACCATTATTAACATCATATCACAGAATTATGGCCAATGCACGTTTTCTGCGCGTTGCACAGCAGTATAAATCTTAAATTTATGTAAATTTGTTAATAAACCTTAACAAGCCTGCTTTTTCCGGGCTTGTCGCCATCTAAGTGATATCAGCGGAACTAAACATCCCCCCTCATACCGTATGTATTTTTCCTATTATCATGTCTTTCCTGTTATAATGGGGGATGAGAGTAAAAAAGCCCATCCATCCTTTGCGTCGTAAACTGCGCCTGTTTTTATATGCCTTGGCAGGCGTGTCCTTTTTATTCTCCGCTACGATGAGTTATTTTTATATTGGCATGAAACGCGGGACAATTGCTCATGAGGACATTGCTCCCGTCGCTTTCGCAACCGATATTTACCTGTATCAGACCCGGGCCTATTGGTCGGGGGACGAAGATCGCTACACAATTGCCAAAAAACTGGTCCAGAATGGTCTGTTTGATCGCGCCTATTATGAGGCGGGTCATGACATGATGCAGGATATGGCTCTGGACGGATATCCACCGGCGCAAAAATTCGTTGCGGCTTATTTTGAAGAAAATCCCGCGCCGTCCCGGTAAAATCTAACGGTCTGCTGAAAAAGTCAAAACTCGTCATCCTGAGCCATAGGCGAAGGATCTTATAGTGCTCTGGTTTAATTTTAAGACGCCCCTTGGGCCCCGTCATCACAGGGATGGATTGCCCCCTCAATTTCGTCATTACACGGCTTTCGAAGAAAGTCCGTGTAATCCATATGTCGATAAATAGTGGATTACACGCATTTTTTCTGTATCCTTATGGACAGAAAAAAGCGTGCAATGACGGAGGCACAAAGCGTCCTAAAATTAAGCAAAAAGTACTATAATTTGCTGAAACAAAAGATTCTCGGCTCCGCTCAGAATGACGTTTTGGTCGTTTTTCGACTTTTTCAGATGGCCAACAAAAACACAATATATAGTATTCACATTTTTAAAAAATAACTATATATTAGATTTGCCATCGACTCTGATGGTTCTGGTTTACTCACTTCGCTCTGATGATCGGGAAGAATTTCCATTTTTTTTGCCGTCTGAAATAGACAGGGGCGCAGAAATCAGATATCTAAAACACAATTCACTCTATCTTATAAGGAGAAAGCAATGTCTGCTGAACGTCTGCTCGTCCAGGATCTGGACCAATCCACCTCCCCTCTGTTACAGGAACGCCATGTTTACAAGCCGTTTCTTTATCCGTGGTGTTTCGATGCCTGGCAAACCCAGCAGCGGCTGCACTGGCTTCCGGAAGAAGTTCCTCTGGCGGAGGATGTGCGTGATTGGAAACATAAACTCACAGAATCCGAAAGAAATCTGATGACCCAGATTTTCCGTTTCTTTACGCAATCGGACGTTGAGGTAAATAATTGCTACATGAAGCATTACTCTCAGGTTTTTGGTCCTGTAGAAGTTCAAATGATGCTATCTGCCTTTTCTAATATCGAAACCATTCACATTGCGGCTTATTCTCACCTGCTGGATACGATTGGAATGCCCGAAGTCGAATATTCTGCTTTCATGGAATATAAGGAAATGAAAGACAAATTCGACTATATGCAGAATGCTTCCATGAAATCCCGGCGTGATATTGCCTGGACCATGGCTCTGTTTGGTGCGTTTACCGAAGGATTACAACTTTTTGCGTCCTTTGCCATTCTGATGAATTTCCCGCGCTTCAACAAAATGAAGGGGATGGGGCAGATCATCGCCTGGTCTGTGCGGGATGAAACTCTTCACTGCCTGTCGATCATTCGCCTGTTTAATACCTTTGTAAAAGAAAATCCGGATATCTGGACTCCTGAGCTGCAAAAGGAAATCACAGACTCGCTGATTAAAATCGTTGGATATGAAGATGCTTTTATTGATCTGGCCTTCGAAATGGGCCGCGTTGAAGGCCTGAAAGCCGAAGAGGTCAAAAATTACATCCGCTATATTGGCGACCGTCGCCTGCAACAGCTGAACCTGCAGGCGGTTTACGGGATTGATAAAAATCCACTGCCCTGGATGGATGAAATGATGAACGGGGCCGAGCACACGAATTTCTTTGAAAACCGTGCAACAGAATATTCCCGCGCCGCAACGCAAGGAACATGGGAGCAGGTTTTCGCAGAAGAAATGTTCTCAGGAAACGTTCGTGGTCGCCTCAGTGAGGAACAACTCAGCGGCTATAACGCTGAAATTGAACAAAAAGATCAGATCGCTGATTAACGGAAGCCCCCTGCATCCGGACTGTTTCCGGTTGCAGGGGCTTTTGCGCTACACCTGCTCATGACAAATTCTTAATCGCGTTCTCCACTTCGGAAAACCGTTTCCATACGGCCCCGACATGCTGCATGCTGGCCTGACCGGCATCGGCGGCGTCCTGCAACGCTCCTGCTGCTTCCCCCAAAGGCATGCAACAGGCAGATTTAGCTGCGCCCTTTAATGAATGGGCTGCATCACGCAATGACGGCATGTTTTTTGTATCCCAGGCTTGCTGGATCTGCTGGACAATCTTTTCCGCCATTGTGGGGAAAATCTTCAGCATTTCTTTGGCGTCCGCTTCATCCGAACCCATCAATGCCATCAAAGCCGCCAGATCTATGGCTTTTCCCGACGGAATGGCAGAGGATTGCACCTCTTTGGGTGTCTCCGGCAGGTCCGGTGCGATGTCGTCTTCGATCAGCCCCCAACGATATAGCAGGCGTTTAAACTGCCCCAATGAAACCGGTTTCAAAAGGCACTCATCAAATCCGTGGCTCATATAGGTTTGGCGTTGAGACATTTGTACATCCGCGGTCAAAACGATGATTGGAAAATGATCCTCTTCTTTTTTTCCGGAGGCTTCTTCCTGTGCACGGATGCGGCGCGTGACTTCGTAGCCGTCAATTTCCGGCATGTGCAGATCGGTAAACAGAATGCCATAGGCTCCGGTTTCATAGGCTTTCAGGGCTTCAACTCCGTTTTCAACAAACTCCGCCTCAACTTTTAAGGATTTAAGCTGCCGCCTGAACACATCGCGCACAGATTCCGTATCTTCGGCGATCAAAAGTTTGCGGGGCCCGGACAGATCCAGAGCAACCCGGTTTTGCGTTGCGCCTTTTACCGCTTCCCCCAGTCCCAGACGGCTGGCCGGTTTGGACAGATAGGTCACGCCTAAAGACTGGCAGGTATGCTGCAACCCCAGATCATCGCGCACCGTATACATGACCAGACCGGTGCGGGGGCGCACCTGCATGATATCGCGGATCAAATCAATTCCCAATCCATCCGGCAACCCCTGATCCACCAC
Source organism: Rhodospirillales bacterium (assembly GCA_020638395.1). GTDB lineage: Bacteria > Pseudomonadota > Alphaproteobacteria > Micavibrionales > Micavibrionaceae > JACKIP01. The sequence goes on along the minus strand of JACKIP010000003.1, from coordinate 45,960 downwards.
GGCGACATCAAACGGACGCCGCTTAATCAAGGTCCGCCCCTCCGTCACCGTCCGGCAACTTTCGACCACAGCCCCCATGGATTCCAGAGAGCGTTTGATTTCTTTGGCGCCCTGCGGATGATCCTCGACTGACAGGATGGAAACGCCCTCCAGATCAGGCAATACAACCGTCGTTTGATTGGTGCTGACTTCCCGTGTGGGGATCTCGAACCAGAAAGTAGAACCTTGCCCTTCCTGACTGCTCACCCCGATTTCTCCCTGCATCAACTCGACAAGTTTTTTACAAATAGAGAGCCCCAGTCCAGTCCCGCCGAACTTCCGCGCCGTCGAGCTATCAGCTTGCGTGAACGGAGAAAACAGTTTTTCGCAGACTTCTGGCGGCATGCCAATGCCGGTATCGCTAACTTCAAAACGAAGAGTGACATCGCCTTTTGACGGTGGCAACACTTTGACATTCGTTGAAACCGTGACGGTGATCGTCCCTTTTTTGGTGAATTTCAGGGCATTTCCAACCAGATTCATCAAGATCTGCCGCAAGCGTTTCGGGTCTCCCAGCACCACAAATGGCACATCAGACGTAACGTCTCCGCTCAGATGGATCTGATTGGATTGCACTTTGACAGACAGAGCCTCCAGCGTGCCCATGACCAGCGTCCGCACTGGCACCTCAAAGATGTCCAGCTCCATTTTGTCGGCGTCCATCTTGGCAAAATCGAGAATATCATCCAGAATTTCCAGCAAAGAGCTGGCGGAATTTTTGGCGACCGTGACAAGCTCTTGAATATTCGGTGCCGGTTTTTCAAGTTCGATCAGCTCCAGAAATCCATAGATTGTCTGCATGGGGGTCCGCATTTCATGGCTCATCGTCGCCAGAAAATTCGATTTCATCTGATTCGCCGCATCGGCGGCGGCGATTTTTTCTTCCAGATCTTTCAGGGATTTTTGTTCGGACATTTATTTCACTTACTTACAACAGACTCGCGCGCCCTCAATATAAGGAATATTTGCCACAAATTTGCCTGTATTTTCTTTTAAGTTTATACTCCATTTTAAAAGATTAATAAAGATAGCCTTACTGCCATGTTTACGATAAATCTTCCATTTCAGGACGCCCTCGCCTGCTATCAGACGCTTTCTCAGCTTAAGAAGAAAGAGGACCTGACGTCGATTGAACGGGAATTTTACCGTTACGCGAAGAAGCGCGCCAATATCGGGGATGACGCCGCGAAGGTCTGGCTAAACATGCATGAGATCGAAGAAATCCTTCCGGACGACACTATGCCGTCGCCGATGTCTTATTTTATCAAACCTAAAAAATCGTCCGGAAAATCCGGCCCGGCCTCTGCTGCACAGAAAAAATCCTCACCCGGATTGCAAGAAACCGGGGATGTAAATCCACTGACCCTCAAAGAAATTGACCGGCTGATGGCACATCTGGATCCACTGGTCGGACTGGGGAAAATCAAGCAACAGATCCGGCAAATCCTGGAGACCCGGATCATTGAGGAGCGCCGGAAAAAAGCAGATCTCAAAACGGTCACCAACAGCACACACCACACCGTTTTCACAGGTAACCCCGGAACCGGAAAGACATCACTGGCCCGGCTACTCGGAAAAGTTTACAGGGATAGCGGTATTCTGAGCCGTGGTCATCTGGTTGAGGTCACGCGCAGCGATCTGATCGGCGAATATATTGGGCAAACGGAACATATTACGAAAAAAATTCTGGAGCAGGCGTCCGGCGGGATTTTGTTCATCGACGAAGCTCCCAGCCTGTATAAATCGGACTCTCCCAATGATTTTGGTCAGGATGTCATTAACGCTCTGATTAAAGTTATGGAAGATCAACGCGAAGATCTGGTGGTGATTGTCGCCGGATATCCGGATCATATGGCCCATTTCCTGAACAGTAATCCGGGCCTGAAATCCCGTTTCCCCCATCACTTCCACTTCGAAAATATGGGTGAGGATCATCTGGGAGATATCTTCCGGGACCTTTGCGAAACTTACGATTACGATCTGTCGGAGGACGCAGAACAAAAAGTGCGGAATGTTCTGCGGACTCTTAAACGTCGTCAGGAATCCGAATTTCCCAATGCCCGCGGCGTGCGCAATCTGTTCGAAGAAGTCATCCGCCGTCAGTCAGAGCGTCTGCTGAAGCAAAACCTGCGCGCCCGAAACAAGCTGCGCCAGATTTTACCAGAGGATATTCCCACCGATGTCCCCGTCCGTATAGGAAACATCATCCAGCTACCGCGCAATTAAAACATGGAAAAAATGATAGGTGCTGGACGCGCCGGCCCCGTCTATTTTGTTTGCTTCAAAGCAGCCGGTTAGTTTTCCATCTAATTCTCCGGAAGCTGTTTGCAGGTAAGTCGCCGATGGAAAGCTGCCGGTAAACACCGTGTAGAGAACATCGTCATTTTCAATTGGCGGGCGGTTTCCGGTATTGGGAATGTCCAGCAACTCATTCACCTTGATGCAGACCGCCCGGTCTATATTCGGCAAAAAAGCGACCAGATCATTCCCGGCCCCGGCCGTGTCATTTTCAACCTCTGCGATCCGGTTGGCTCCGGTAAAAACCCAATCCGTACCATCATTAACATCCGTCACCGGGGCCAGCCAGGTAATACTGCCCCCGTCACTGTGGAATACTTTGCATGCATCGGCGACTTCCGGCGTATGCTGATAGGCCGCCAAGGCCGTGTTGGTGGAGAGGTAAAAACTCAGATCATTTTCCGAGCAGCTGCCGCGCGCCAAAACCCGCTGCACCCCACGGTCAAGGCGGCTGGCATAGCTAATCAGATCCTGCGCAAAAACCTTTCCTTCTTCATCCGTCATGTTTTGCGCGCCGTCCTGCATTCCGTTGGAAAACGCAAATCCCAGCGCCGCAAACAGCGCCACCGCAAGGAGGATGTAAAAAATCGCGACACCAGAGTCACTACGTGTCATTTTGGAATTATTCATAGGTCTATGTTACCACAAACCGACTAAAAATTAAGGGGGTTTCCTGACGGAAAATTTGAGACCTCGCAGCACTCTTTCGTCATCACACGCCCCTTGTGCGTGGGATCCATAGAAAGTCGGGTTCAAATATAAGTTACAAGAAAGGCTTGCACCTTGTAACATGCTCTTTATAACTTAACACTATGTTTATCCACCTGCACACCCATTCCGCCTATTCGCTGGCAGAAGGCGCAATCAAGGTCAAAGACCTGATTAAGCGGTGCAGGGTAATGGACACGCCTGCGGTGGCGATTACCGATACGAATAATCTGTTCGGAGCGATGGAGTTCGCATCGACGGCGGCGAAGGAAGGCATTCAGCCGATTATCGGGTGCCAGCTCCAGATTGAAAGCTATGGGCATTTAGTCCTGTTGGTGCAAAATGAAACCGGCTATCGTAATCTGTGCGCGCTGGTCAGTTCGGCGCATCTGGAAACGGATGAAATGGCGCAGCCGCAGGCCTCTGTGGATCAGCTCCGGCACTATGCCGAGGGAATAATCTGTTTAAGCGGTGGCTATAAGGGCGTTTTTAACAACCTGTTTCTGGAAGGGCAGGGGGCGGATCACCCGGCACTGGTTGCTCTTCGCGATATATTCAAAGGGCGCTTTTATCTTGAGCTTCAGCGGCACGGATGGCCCGACGAAGATCAGGTTGAGGCGCGCCTGATTGACCTGGCGTATGCGGAAAATATTCCTCTCGTTGCGACCAATGACTGTTATTTTTTAAACCGGGATATGTACGAAGCGCACGATGCTCTGTTGTGTATTGCCGAAGGGCGCTACATTTCCGAAGACAATCGCCGCAAGGTCACGCAGGAGCATTATTTTAAAACAGCGGCAGATATGACGGAGTTGTTTAAGGATCTGCCGGAAGCTATTGAGAATACTTCTAAAATTGCCGAGAGGTGTTCGTTTCTGTTGCAGGCAATCAATCCGTTGCTGCCGCGCTTTGATACCGGCGAAGGCCGGAACGAGGTCGAAGAATTGCGCCATCAGTCCAAAGAGGGGCTGAAATGGAGGCTGGAAAATTTCGTGTTTCAAGATGAAATCCCTCTCCCTGAGGGCGCGGGGAAAGAAGATTCTAACCCCTCACCAGAAAACTCTAATCCAGCCCTGCTAACACAGGACTGGAAAGAGTTTCTATCCTCTCCCTCAAGGGAGAGGATAGCGATGTCCTATATTGAACGCCTTGACTATGAACTCTCGGTGATTGAGCAGATGGGATTTCCCGGCTACTTCCTGATCGTGTCGGACTTTATCAAGTGGGCAAAGGCGCATAACATTCCGGTAGGGCCAGGGCGGGGATCGGGAGCGGGCTCGGTGGTGGCCTGGGCGCTGAAAATTACCGACCTTGACCCGCTACGTTTTGGCTTGCTGTTCGAACGATTCCTGAATCCAGAGCGGGTTTCTATGCCGGACTTTGACGTGGACTTCTGTCAGGAACGCCGCGATGAAGTGATTAAGTATGTGCAGGAAAAATACGGGCGGGACCGCGTGGCGCAGATCATTACCTTTGGTAAGCTACAAGCGCGAAATACGGTGCGCGATGTCGGGCGGGTTCTACAAATGCCTTATGGGCAGGTTGACCGTCTGGCAAAAATGATCCCGAACAATCCCGCCAATCCGATCACACTGGCAGAAGCTCTGGAGCAGGATGCCGACTTGCGCGCCGAGATTGCCAAGGAAGAAACCAGCCAGAAATTAATTGAAATTGCCAAGCAGTTGGAGGGGCTTTACCGGCATGCCTCCACACACGCGGCGGGGGTGGTGATTGGCGATCGTCCGCTGACGGAGCTTTTGCCGCTTTACCGCGATCCGCGCTCGGATATGCCGGTGACGCAATTCAATATGAAATATGTGGAATCGACGGGGCTGGTCAAGTTTGACTTTCTGGGGCTGAAAACCATGACCGTCATTCAAAAGGCGGTTGATCTGGTCAATCAACGTCTGGAAGAGCCTCTGGATTATCTGCAAATCCCGCTGGATGACAAAAAGTCGTTCGACTTGATGGCCAGGGGCAATACGGTTGGTGTCTTCCAGTTGGAAAGTGCAGGGATGCGCGATGCGATCAGGCGGATGGTGCCGGACCGGTTCGAAGATATTATCGCGCTGGTGTCTCTGTACCGTCCGGGGCCGATGGATAACATCCCCACCTATTGCGACCGGAAAGCCGGAAAGGAAGAGCCGGATTACATGCACCCCTTGCTCCAGCCCTATCTGGAGGAAACTTACGGGATTATGATCTATCAAGAACAGGTCATGCAGGCGGCGCAGGCACTTTCTGGCTACTCACTGGGCAGTGCGGACTTGTTACGGCGGGCGATGGGGAAAAAGATCAAGGAGGAGATGGATAAGCAGCGGGCGTTATTCATCGAAGGGGCGGAGCAGCATAATCAGGTACCCAGGGAAAAATCCGAAGAAATATTTGAGCAGATTAATAAATTCGCGGGCTACGGCTTTAACAAATCGCATGCGGCGGCCTATGCCCTGATCGCCTATTGGACGGCCTATCTGAAAGCAAATTATCCGGTGGAGTTTATGGCGGCCTCGATGACGCTTGATTCCGGCAACACCGATAAGCTCTCTGTGTTCAAGCAAGATCTGGATAAGCAGGGTATTGCTTTGCTCTCACCGGATGTTAATTGTTCGTGGGCTGAATTTACTGTTGAGAATCAGGCGGTGCGCTATGCTCTTGCTGCGCTGAAAGGCGTGGGCGAGGGCGCGATGGATATTCTGGTGGCGGAGCGCGATCAAAACGGCGTGTTCAAAACACTGGATGATTTTGCCGCGCGCTGCGATCCGAAATCTCTGAACCGGCGGCAGCTAGAGCATATGGCTGCGGCGGGTGCTTTTGAATCCATCAATAAAAACCGAGCACAGGTTCACCATGCGGCAGAAATGATCCTTCGCCATGCTGCAAAATTATTGCAGGAAAAAGAAAGCGGACAAGTCAGTCTGTTTGGTGGAGAGTCCGGAGGGGCGGAGGATTTACCGCCATTGCCGCAGGTGCGGGACTGGACCCCGCTGGAACGGCTGGAAAAAGAGTTTGAGGCCGTTGGGTTTTTCCTGTCGGCACATCCGCTGGATACGAAGGCCGAGCAGCTGGAGCGCCTGAAAATTAAAACCTGTGCGCAGGTCGAGGACATGCTGCAAAACCAGCCGGGTGTGGGTGTGAAAATGGCGGGCGTGTTGCTGAAAAAGATGGAGCGGGTTTCGCAGAAAGGTAATAAGTACGCCTTCTTGCAACTCTCGGATTCTTCGGGCGTGTATGAAGTGACGTTGTTTTCGGAAACGCTGGCGGCGGCACGGTCATTTCTGGAGCCGGGGGAGGCGCTGCTGCTCAATGTTGCCGCCGAATCCCGCGAGGATCAAATTCGCCTGACGGCGCAGTCTGTGCAAAAATTGAATGAGACACTGGAAAAGCGCACGGATGAAATTCATGTCGGGGTGTCGTCCGCAGCGCCGGTGCGGAAGCTGAAAGAATTTCTGGAGGCAGAAGGGCGGGGGGCAACGCAGATTTCCCTCCATGTTCCGCTGGGGGACGGCCGGGCCGCTGAAATCCTTTTGCCGGACCGGTATATTCTTTCTGCGCAGTCCCGGCAAATTCTGCAAGCAGAAGAGACGGTTCTGTATTTGCGGGAGGTATAGAACACCTTGAAATTTCATCATAAAAAAGGTATAATGGGAACATGAGCGTGAATATACTATCAAATGGCGTGGATTTTTTAGCGGCTGCGCGCAATAATTTCCCAAACTATGGCATCGGCCTGTCTGCGCGCTCGCGGGAGTTGACGTCTGAGTTTTTGAATAATGCAACAACTCTGTTCAATACGCTTTACTACCAAACCGAAGATGCCGAATTAAATCTGTCAAAACAGATTTTAGCCCTACGTTCCAAACTAAATGTTGATCGGGAAGATGTCGTTCTGAAGTCGCAGACTCGCGGCAATACGGTTGACGAAGAAGCCTGATTTTATAGGCTTCTATGGGATGCGCCGCAAAAGGGCTTTTATAGATCCAGCTCAAATCCGCAGGCGCGCAGGACCGTTTGCAGGTTGACCTTGACGGTTTCCAGATCTTCTTTGCTATTGGCTTCGGCGCGGGCGACGATGCAGGCCTGTGTGTTGGAGGCACGCAGCAGCCACCAGCCCTCCGCCAGCGTCACGCGTGCGCCGTCCGTTTCGTCCAGCATAGAGATATCCGGCAGGGTCTCTTTCAGATGCGCCTGAACTTTTGCTACCAGTTTAAATTTTTCTGACTCGTCAACATCCAGACGAATTTCCGGTGTATTGACCGGGCGGGGCATGTTTTCCATGAGTGCCGATAGTTTGATCGGCTGATCGCCCTCCTGCCCGTGGCAAAGCTGATCCAGCAGGCGCACGGAGCAATAAAGAGCATCATCGTAGCCGTAATATTTGTCGGCAAAAAAGATGTGACCGCTCAGCTCTCCGGCCAGAGGTGCGTTTAACTCTCCCATTTTGGATTTAATCAGGGAGTGTCCGGTTTTCCACATGACCGGTTTTCCGCCCATATTTTTAATTTCTCGGAAGAGAGCATTGCTGCATTTCACATCGGCAATGATCGGAGCGCCGGGGCGGTTTTTCAAAACTTCACGGGCATAGACAGCCAGCAGCATATCGCAGCGGATAATTCGGCCCTTATCATCAATCACACCAATCCGGTCGGCGTCTCCGTCAAATGCAATACCGATATCGCATTTCTGTTCAATGACCGCACGCTTCAAATCTTCGACGTTTTTATCAACCGTCGGGTCCGGGTGATGGTTGGGAAAGTCACCATCAACATCGGCATAGAGCAGAATATGCTCGCCCGGCAGTTTGGACACCAGCTTGTGCAAGACCGCTCCGCCGGCACCGTTTCCGGCGTCCCATGCAACTTTTAAGGGCCGGTCAATTTTAACATCCCGCAGCAGGCGTTCAATATAAGTATCGGCCATGTCCACATCGCGGATACTCCCCGTACCGGTCTCAAAATCTCCGGCAGCGGCAAGCTCCGCGAGTTCTTTAATTGCAGCTCCATAGACCGGGCTGCTGAGGAGGGTCATCTTGAACCCGTTCATATGAGACGGGTTGTGAGAGCCGGTAATCATAATTCCGCCGTCGGCCATATGGTCTTTGACCGCAAAGTAGAGCAGGGGGGTTGGCCCCATTCCTACACGTTCGACGGTAATACCGCAATCAACCAGACCTTTAATCAGTTCTGTTTCAAAAGCCGGCGAGCTGTGGCGGCCATCATAGCCGACGCAGACTGTATCTCCGCCGCTGCGAATAATTTTTGTTCCGAAGGCCCGTCCGATATAATAAGCATCCTGTCCGGTGAGATCTTCTCCCACCGTCCCGCGAATATCGTACTCCCGAATAATATCAGGATTAAAAGTGTATCCGGTCATAGTCATTGCTCAGGCAACCCCTCTTAGTTTTTCATTTTCCCGAATTTGATCGGCCAGTTTTAAAATTTCATTACGGACCATGCGACCAATTTTTGGATCCGCCAGCCCATAAGCCATATTTGCTTTGATAAATCCAGCGCGTCGCCCGGCATCATGGCGGAATCCTTTGAATTTCATCGCGTGGAAGGGCTGATCTCCGATCAGTTTCGCCATGCTGTCTGTCAGCTGGATTTCCCCTCCCGCACCGGTTTCGAAAGCGGACAGGCTTTCGAAAACTTCGGGTTGCAGGATATAGCGTCCGATAATAGACAAGTTAGATGGCGCGTTTTCAGGTTTTGGCTTTTCGACCAGACCTTTGACAGAGACAATCGCCTGTTTCGTGTCATCTGCCGTATCCACGATTCCGTAGTTTTGGGTTTCCTCTTTGGAAACTTCTTCCACGGCGACGATATTTCCGCCTCTTTGATTATAGACTTCCACCATTTGAGCCAGACATCCGACCTCATTCTGGATCAGCTCATCCGGCAGCAGGACCGCAAAGGGTTCGTTGCCCACCAGTTGGCGCGCGCACCAGACCGCGTGACCGAGTCCCAAAGGTTTTGCCTGCCGTGTCAGAAAGAAGCGCCCTTCCGGCATCTGGCTGTCACGGACTTTTTGCAGCTCATCTTCTTTGTTGCGCTGTTTCAGGGTTTCCATCAGTTCTGGCTGGTAGTCAAAGTGCTCCTCCAGCATTTCCTTGTGACGGCCTGTTACAAAAATAAATTCTTCAATTCCCGCCTGTCTGGCTTCTTCGACGACATGCTGAATCAGGGGGCGATCATTGATCGGCAGCATCTCTTTCGGAAGAACTTTCGTCACGGGAAGAAAGCGGGTGCCCAATCCGGCGACCGGAAAAACGGCTTTGCGAACGGGTTTAAAATCTTGATGCGCAGTCATAATAGAGATACCCTCCTGATATAAAACAAATGCGTTGGTTATGTGTGTTGCAATGCCACAAAAAGCACCGTTCTGCAAGCCCTTTATGAGATATTATGACTAACAACAAATTGAAATCATTACGTTTTCTTTTAGAATCAAATGGATTGAACGGATTTTTAATCCCGCGGGCAGATGCCTGGCCGGGAGAGTTTGTATCAAAACATTCGGAACGTCTCGAATGGATCTCAGGATTTAGCGGATCAAATGGCTGTGCGGTTGTCCTTGCCGATGAAGCGGTTGTCCTGACGGATGGACGTTATGTCCTGCAGGTCACGCTGCAGATTGACGGCAAAGACTGGCAAAGCGGCAATATCCGCGATGTTTCCCCGGCGGAGTGGTTACAGGAGCATGCCTCTCCCGGAGATAAAATAGGCTATGACCCGCGCCTGCACACCAAAACAGAGATCGCGGCATGGGAAAAACTTTTACACGAAAAAGATATTCATCTGGTTCCTGTTACGCAAAATCCGATTGATTCGCTCTGGACCGAAGAGGAGGGGCGTCCGGCCCCGCCCTGCGCAGGCGTCTACCTGTTTCCTGAGGCTATCGCCGGGCGCAGGTTTGAAGAAGCCCTTGATCTGGTGACGGAAAAATTGAAAAAAGACGCTCTGGAGGGATTCTTTTTCACCATGCCGGATTCAATTGCGTGGATGCTGAATATTCGCGGCGGAGACATGCCGCATACGCCAGTGCCGCTCTCTTACGGCCTTTTGAAGCAGGACGGTTCCTTTATCTGGTTTATTGATCCGCAAAAAGTGCCGGATACGGTCAGGCAGCGCTTGCAGGGGCGTGTGAGTATTCTTCCCCCTGCCGATATGGAGGATTACTTAAAAGCTTTGACGGGGAACATTGGTCTGGATGCGCAGCGTAGCAGCCTCTATTTCTTTCACCTTCTGGAGACTCCCTGTGAAATCGAAGATCCCTGCCTGATATTCAAAGCCTGCAAAACACCGCAGGAACAAAAGGCGATCCGGGAAGCCCATATTCGCGACGGGCGGGCCTTAACCGAGTTTCACAGATGGTTGAAGGATGCCGATTATAAAAAACTGGATGAATTAACCGTGGAAAAAAAGCTGGAAGAGTTTCGCCGGAAAGATCCCGCCTATCGCACGCCATCATTTGACACCATCGCCGGCGCAGGCGAAAACGGCGCAATCATCCATTACCGGGCAACGCCGAAAACCAACCGAAAGCTGGTGGAGAATAACCTGCTATTGATGGATAGCGGCGGGCAGTATTTTTGCGATGAATTCGCCGGAACAACGGACGTCGCCCGTGTTTACGCCATCGGCGAGCCAACGCCGGAACAAATGCACCACTATACGCTTGTGTTGAAAGCGCATATCGCGGTTGCCAGAGTAAAGTTTCCTTCTGGAACAGTTGCAGCACAAGTTGACACATTAGGGCGGGTCGCTTTATGGGGAGAAAGCCTTGATTATAACTTTGCGGGGCATGGCGTTGGGTGCTTCTTAAGTGTACACGAGTACGCGGCTTATATGTCTCCCCGAGGTTTTCAAAAACTGGAACCCGGTATGCTGGTCTCTAATGAGCCGGGTTTATATTTTCCGGGTCAGTATGGCATTCGGCTGGAAAATCTTATGCTGGTTCAAAAAACCGGGGAGAAGGATATTCTGGGACGGGACATGCTGTATTTTGAGACCGTAACATTCGCCCCTTTCGAAAACAGCCTGATTGATTTTCACAAGCTAAATGCCAAAGAAATGGCCTGGCTGGAAGAGTATTACCGCACCATCTCCGACAGGCTGGGGATATAAAAGTCAGATAGTAGAAAAAACTTTAAAGTTACTCTTCAACGAAACGCTCTATGCTGGTGTTGAGCGTAACCGGGCTTGCGCCATAGACCGTGGGGTGCCGGCCTTTGACTTTCAGGCGGGCGATTTTATCGCTTTCAAGATCAATCGAGAGATTTTTTACAAAAATATTCGATAATTCCGGCACACTTTCATTCAGGGTCAATATGCCGGGCGTGGTATTTTTTAAAATCATGTCATGAGAGATCAGCTTGTCTTTTTGTAAAGACCAGATTTTTTCCAGACCAAGCGCTCCGGAAAAAGAAAAATCAAACCGCAGGATATCGGAAAGCCTGGAGGTGTTCTGGAAATTTTCTTTCAGCTTAAACTCCATGACATCATCTTCCGGATGATATTCCATACTGAGCGGGAATTTTAATTCACGCCATTCCACCGTTACAGCAGGCCCGATTTCAAGAATGCCGTCAACCAGTGCAAGTTGTTTTATTTTTATATTTTTTAAAGTATCCGGGCCAAGATCCAATTCCTGTAGTTGGAAATCAGTGCTGCGCCCTTCGACGGGAAAAAGAGTGTCATATGTGAGGCTGCCATTCAGTCCTTTTAATTTCAGAGGGCCTTTTTCCAGTGTGACATCGTGAAACACCGTCATATAAGGACCGAACACATCGTCATTTTTCTGGTTCAGGGAGAGCTCCAGAACTCCCTGTGTCAGGGTATGTCCCGCAGTTTGTGTCAGGCCGGAGGGATAGGCCTGCGGCCAGACATCCACCATGCGTCCGGCAAGTTTCAGCACATTGTTACGGGATTGGAACTGCGCGATGCCATTGAATTTTTTCCCAAGTGTTTTAGAGGTCAGCTCGAACTCTTTTCTGTCATAGGACCCCGCTTCCGGGTTTTTCTGATGAAAGCCGATATGAAACGCCCGGAAAGATTTAAAGTAGTCCGGAAGGGTAAAGGTTTCGCCACTGGCCAGCATGTTGATCGTTTCTATCAGACCTTGCAGATTATCAATTTCGACATCACCGGACAGATCTTTAAGGGTTCCATCTTCAAATCCTCCGATAATTTTAAACGTCGTTCCCTGATGCCCGGAGACATGGGTTAATATTTCGGCTCCGACCAGCTTGCGGTCTCCCTTGATGCGAAGCTGCGTTCCGCCGAAGGGCAGTCCTCCATAATTTGCCGAGCCGATTTGCAGATCCCCTTCAATCAATCCGGTATTGATATTTTCAATGAAAGAAATTTTCCCGCTGATGCGGCTTAAACTGGCGATGTCATTACTGTTTTTGCCGCTCAGGATGTCTGCTTCGATGCGGCTGGGGCCTTTTTCCTTGACCGTTGCTTCGAACTTCCCAAAAAAATCAACCTGGCTTGCCTGACTTTCAAACTGCCCATAAACACGGCGGGTTCCTCCCTGATCGACATATTTGATATCCAGCAATTTGACTGGCAGGCTAAAAACAGGGGTGCGAATATACCCAAGATGCGGATTTTTGATATTTTCATCTCTCAGGCGAAAGGCCCAGTCCCGGAAAGAATATTTTCCGACAGCGATCAACTGGACTTTTTGCCTGCTGGGATAGGAAATCTCCCGGATATAATCAGGACCATAAAGTGCCGCACAGATGCACAGGATAATTCCAATCCCAATCAACGCACCCGTTATGATTTCCCGTATCTCTAGCATGTCGTCTTTGCGTCTGTTATTCTCTATGATAGGGATGACCAGACAGAATTTGCTGCGCCCGGTAAATTTGCTCCAGCAGCATAATTCTGGCCATCATGTGAGGCCAGGTCTGGCGGCCAAAGCTGAGCAGAAATCCAGCACGATCCCGCACGGTTTCATTTAATCCGTCGGCCCCGCCAATGACAAACTGCAGATGTTCTTCCCCATTATTCTGCATTTTCTGGATTGTTTCCGCAAAATCAAGCGAGCGCAGGCCATCTCCGCGCTCATCCAGAACAATCACAAAGGAATTGGGGGAAAGGTGGTCGATGATTTTCCTGTTTTCATCGTCATTCATATTCTGAGGGTCGCTATAGCGGCTTTCGATCTGGTGCAGAGTCAACGGCCAGCGAATCCGTTTTTGGTATTCTTCCTGCAGATCAAACAAGGGGCCTTTCTTGAGTTTTCCAACGGTAATAAGATCCAGTGAAAGCATAAGCTATTCATGCCTGAAACAGACCGGAAACACAAGGCAAAAGCCTCACTTCATTCTTTTAGAGCGCGGATCGTTCAGGATGAGTTACGTTGCTGCGCGCTTGACTCACCCTAAACACTCTTTGGCCTAGACGCGCAATCCCTTGCCGGTGTGAACAACCTCCAACGGAGTTCCCATCCGCCACATTTGCTCGATATTATAGAATTCCCGGACTTCGGGGCGGAAAACGTGGACGATCACATCTCCGGCATCCAAAATAACCCAGTCTCCGGTTTTCTCGCCTTCGGTTTTCAGGCCTTTGAGGCCATAAGTATTCAGGCGTTCCACAAGTTTTTCGGTCAAGGCAACGGTCTGGCGGGAGGATCGTCCGGAGGCTATCACCATGAAATCCGCGATGGATGTCTGACCTCGCAGATCTATGACGTCGATGTCTTCCGCCTTATCGTCGTCGAGCCATTGCACGATCGCCGATTTTAAACCGATCGGATTACCCAGATCGGGATGGGGGTCTGATGGAGGAATGATTCCTTACTCCTTTGTTTGTGTTCGAATACAACACCCATCCATGCGGCGCAAGACCATCATGCAAAAAGGACCATCCATTTTGGGGTAGTTGCATTCGGTGATGACAGGAACCGCGCCAGATCAATGGCTGATCCCTCTCTGTAAAAACATCATCATACCCCCATTATACAACTCCTGACGCTGTATTTCAACAAAAAGGGGTGGTTGTTTGTTGGGTGCGAATAAGTGTCGAGGACTGATGAACCAGTTTTGTCTCCAAAATCAATTCAATATCTCTATTTTTCAATAGCTTGACAGGAGCTTTTCGGATCAGGTCCAGTGCCGGAGGACGCCCGATAAACAGAAACGGAATTTCCTGCAACAAGGTGCGCCACTCCTCCCATTTATGCAGACTCAGGGCGTTATCTGTTCCGGCGATAAAGGTAAAGTGGGTGAGGGGGAAATGCCTTTTGAGGGCGCGGATCGTATCAATGCTTTTGCGGGTGTTTAATTGTTGCTCGATATCGGTTACAAGCATGCGCGGGTGGGTTACGATATTTTGCGACCAGAGCAACCGTTGCTCAAAGGACGAGGCCGTTTTATGGCGTTTCAGAGGGTTCCCCGGCGTCACCATCCACCAGATAAAATCAAATTTTCCGGTCTTGAACGCAACGTCACAAACATGCAAATGCCCGGAGTGGGGAGGGTTAAACGTTCCGCCAAAAATCCCAATTCGCAGGTGGCTCCATTGTTTCCCCAGTAGATGCGGCGGCGTGAAGGGCATAAAAAGATTATATCAGCGTACCTTTAAAAAGAAAGGATATCATCTATGCTTTCTCCCTCAATTCCGTCATCACCCGGTTTTCAAATCTTCGCCGGTGGCTCAGGATGACGATTTTTAATCTTTTGCAGAGAGATCTTAAGGCTCTCTGATCTGCCCGGTTCCCAGAACGTGATATTTGTAGGTTGTCAGTTGTTCCAGTCCCACCGGGCCGCGGGCATGCAGCTTTCCGGTTGCGATACCGATCTCTGCCCCCATGCCAAATTCTCCGCCATCGGCGAACTGGGTGGAGGCGTTATGCATGACGATCCCGCTATCGACTGCGGTCAGGAAGGTATCAACGGCTTTTTGATCTTCGGCCATAATGCTGTCTGTGTGATGCGAGCCGTATGTATTGACATGCGCAATGGCGTCCTCCAGTGTTTCAACAACTTTGATGCTGATAATCGGGGCAAGATATTCCGTTTTCCAGTCATCTTCGGTTGCTGGCAGGACGCGTGTATCAAGCGCCTGCACCACCTCATCTCCCCGGACTTCGCATCCTGATTTCAACAGTAAATTGATAATGTCTTTTTTGAGAGGTTGTGCCACTGCTTTATCCAGCAGAAGCGTTTCTGCGGCCCCGCATATTCCCGTCCGGCGCATTTTAGCATTCAAAACGACTTTGCGGGCGATATCCGGCTTTGCGCTGGGATGTACATAGACATGGCAAATACCATCCAGATGTGAAAAGACAGGGATTTTAGAGTTCTTGATGACTTTATCCGTCAGGCTTTTTCCGCCGCGCGGGATGATAACGTCAATCAGCCCAACCGCCTGCAACATATCATCAACCAATGCGCGATCACTGGAGGGAACCAGGCAGACGCAGTCCTTGGGCAGGTTATTCTTTTCCAGCGCACGTTCGATCAATCTATGGAACTCTTTGTTCGTTTGCAGCGCCTCTGAGCCACCACGCAAAATGACGGCATTATGCGATTTCAGGCACAGGCAGGCCGCGTCTATCGTTACATTTGGCCGGGACTCATAGATCATGCCAATGACTCCCAATGGCACACGGACACGCCGGATCAGCAACCCATTCGGACGCTCTGTTTCCTGAATGATCTCCCCGACCGGATCTTTCAAAGATTTGACCGTCCGCACGCCATCAATAATGCCTTTCAGGCGCTCCATCGACAAAGACAGGCGATCAAGAAACGCCTCTGGTTTCCCATTTTTCCGGGCAGCACGGAGGTCTGTCTGATTTGCAGCGAGCAGGGCTTCCGCGTCCTCTATCATCAATTTGGCAAGATCCTCCAGAACCGCATTCAGTGTTTTTTCAGAGGTTGCCGACAAAACTTTCGCCGCAGAGGCTGCGGCGGTTGCAAGGTGAAAAATCATATCCGACATAGGGCCAGCATAATGATTAATGAAAGGTTTGGGAAGATAACTCTTGCAAAACGTCCTTATTCAGGCGCTCATTTTCTTTTTGTGACATTGCGCCGTGAATAATTTCTTTTGTTGCCGCCAGCGTCAACATCGCCGCGTGTTCCTGAATATCTGCCAGAGCTTTTTCTTCCATCAGAACAATCCGTTGCGCCAATTGCTCTTCGCGGCGTTTCATATCCTCCTGAAGTTGCTTTTGAGCTTCTTTTTTGATCTCAGTGACGCGCTGTTTTGCAGCGTCGATAATTTCTGCGGCCTGTTTCTCAGCTTCGCGGTTTTTGCGTTGATACTGGGCCAGTAATTCCTGTGCCTCGACCCGCATATTTTCGGCAGCCTCTATTTCTTTGCGAATGACATCAATTTTTTTGTCCAGAAGGGCGGCAACAACCCCTTTCCCTTTGGTGTAAGCAAGGAAAGCAAACAGGACAAAAGAAAGAAAAACCCAACTTTGCGCGTCTTGTAAAAAATCCATCATGATATATCACGCTGCCTTTGTTTTAATGTTGGTATTTGCAGATTTCAGAGCAGCTTTCACTGCTTTTCCGTCTGAGGAAATACCTGCAATATTTTTTGCCGCTAATTGTGCCGCGTCCTCAATATGGGATTCAATGTCCGTCATGGAGGTTTTTGTTATCTGATCGAGATGCGCTTTGGTTTCTCCGATCATCGTTTCCGTTTTTTTGAGAAATTTTGCGTGATTTTCTTCCTGCTTTTTGCGCAACTCCAGATCAAGTTCTGCCATCATTTTTGCAGCTTCTGTGCGCGCGCCCTGAAGACCTTCTTCATAGGTTTTCTGGAAGTTTGCAGCTTCTTTTGTCAAATCATCGGCTGTTTCAATATCATTGCGGATCGTTTGTTCCCGGTCCTGAAGTCCGGCGGAAAACGCAGGCAAAATTTTACCTGAAAAGCTGGTGTAAAGGATAATAAAGGCAATACCGAGCCAGAACATCTGGCTCGGAAACCATGTCAGATCCAGCTGCGGTAATCCGACGGTTGCATGATCGCCCGCGGCCGCATGATGTGCATCCCCGTGATGAATAGCGTCTTCTGCCAAAGCAAAAGAAGACGCCGTGACCAGACCTGTCAACAGGAAAACCGGGTATGCACGCATAAAATGACCTCTCTTAATAAACTGGATTTACAGGCTTCTTAGCCCAAAACACCCAGAAGGATAATAACGGACAAACCAAGGCAGAAAATCGCCAAAGCTTCTGTCACCGCAAATCCGAACAGAAGCGTGCCGGATAGTTTGCCTTCTGCTTCAGGGTTACGGGCAATCGCGTTCTGGTAGGCACCGAAAATATGCCCCAGACCAATGCCAACCCCAAAAATCGGGATCAGAGCAATAGCGGCTGCGATCAATCTTGCTGCTTCAATTTCCATTTATAATCTCCTTTGTTTTCTTGTTGATTGATGGATAGTTGTTGTTAATTTTCGTTTGTGTAACTCTCTTAGTGATGCAACTCTATGGTGTCTTTCAAATAAATACACGTCAGTAGAGCAAACACATAGGCTTGGATCAATGCGATAAAGGTTTCAAATCCGATCATAATCACATTGAATGCCATCGGGAACAGAGCGCCGAGAAAGCCTCCCAGTCCCGCTCCGATCATCATCACCGAAAAACCGGCGATCACTTTCAGCATCAGGTGTCCCACCATCATGTTGATGAACAAACGCAAGGACAGGGTTACCGGACGGCTGATAAATGAAATAATTTCAATCGGGATAATCAGGGGGGTAATCCACCAGGGAGTTCCCGCCGGGCAGAACAGGCTGAAAAATTTCAGGCCATGACGGGCAAGTCCGAGTCCGATGACGATACAGAAAATCATCAGGGCCAGCGTTCCGGTCACCGCCAGATGGCTGGTGTAGGTGAAGGCATATGGCAGCAATCCGAGAAGGTTTCCCGCCAGAACCAGTACAAAAACGGTAAAGACGAACCCGAAAAACTCTTGTCCCTTAGGCCCCAGATTAGTTCGGATCATGCTCGCGACAAAGCCGTAAAACAGCTCTCCAAACATTTGCAGGCGACCGGGAACCATAGATTGCTTGCCGGATGCGGCAGAAAACAAAAGAAGAGAACCGACCACGCCAACCGTCATCCAAAAAGCCGAGTTGGTGTAGGATAGATTCAAACTCCCGATTTCAAAGGGGATCCAGGGCTGGATAACAAATTGATGAAGTGGGTCAGCCACGCGTCAACTCTCACAGTTATAATTGTTTCGAAGACCTTGTATCGTCTTTCGTGGCTTTTTGCAATGCCGGATTTGTAAAATTTTCTATTTTTTTTGGATCATCCGGACGAGCTTGGTAAAAAAGGTAATGATGCCCAGACACAAAAAAATGAGAAGCAGAGCAGGGGCTGTTCCAAAGACATAATCCAGAAAGTATCCCAAGCCGCCACTGGCAATCATGATTCCGATCATTTCGGTCAGGATTTGCATGCCTTTATTCATATCTTCGGCGGATTTCTGCGGGGCAGGGGGCGTTTCCTGCGCTTTCTGTGCAGCGTCGATTTTATCTTGCAGGTCTTTGAGTTTATCGTCAGTCATGGGTCAGGCGGCCTCTTCAAGGAAGGCGAAGCGTTGTTGCATATCAAGAGACACGAGTTGAGAAACGCCTTTTTCTGCCATGGTCACCCCGTAAATCCGGTGCATGCGCGCCATGGTCAGACGATGGTGGGTCACCACGAGGAATCGCGTTTTTGTGGTTTCTGAAATTTCTTCGATCAGATCACAGACCTTATCCACATTGGCGTCATCCAGTGGGGCGTCAATTTCATCCAGCACGCAGATCGGCGCGGGATTGGTCAGGAACATGGCGAAAATCAGGGCAATCGAGGCCATGGTCTGCTCACCTCCGGACATCAGGGAGAGGGCTTGCAGCGCTTTCCCTGGCGGTTGGGCGAAAATTTCGACGCCGGCCTCCAAAGGATCATCCGATTCGATCAGGGAGAGATGGGCATTTCCACCAACGAACAGGCGTTTGAACAGGTTTTGGAAATGAGCATTCACATGCCCGAAGGCGGCGTTTAGTCGTTCCCGCGCTTCACTGTTAAGTTTGCGAATACCTCCTCGTAATTCTTCGATGGCGGATATCAGGTCATTTTTTTCGTGCAGCAACCCGCCCAGTTCTCTTTCCAGAGTTTCCGCCTCCATTTCCGCCTGCAGGTTCACCGCTCCCAAGGCCTCCCGGTCACGCAGTAATTGCTGACGTGCGCTGCGTTTTTCGCTGAGAGAGGCCGCAGTATAATTTTCAACTTGCGGAATCTGGCCCAGAAGCTCCGTAGGGTTCAATTCAAATGTTTCCCGGATGGTGTCAACCAGATGGTTTTGAGTATCCTGCGCCGCTCCGTACAAAGCCTGCACGCGGGCGCGGTTTTCGCGGGCTTCGGACAGAGCGGTTTCTGCCTCTTTCAAAGCGCGGGCGGTTTCTGCGGCTTCGCTTTCTTTCACGGCGAGATCATCGGCGACTTTTTGCCGGTCGGTTTCAAGGGTCTGAATGCGGCTCAAAAAACTATCTTTGTCGGGCAGGTTGTCCTGTGGCGGACGGCGGAGATCTTCGAGTTTCTTTGCAATATCTGTCTGTCGTTTGCTCAAATTCTTCAGATGCTCTTCTCCGCGGATGATCCGGTTTTGCAGAGTGATTTTTTCATCTGCCAGCGCGTGAAGGCGGGCTTTTCGGGCATTTTGTTGTTGTTTCAGGCGCTCCTGCGCGCTGATGTTCTCCTGATGCGTCAGCCGGGCTTCCTGCAGCAATTCTTTCAGCTTTTGCAAGGCTGATTCTTCTTCGGCTGTGGAGGTTTCATCCGACAGGGGGGCAAGATTTTGCCGTGCCCGCTCTAACGCGGCCCGAACCTGAGATTCTTCCTCGCGCATGTCCTGCAGTGTTACTTTCAGCGCGTCGATTTCTTTGACCAGAGACTCCTGTCTGGCGGTCCGCAGGGACAGATCTTTATCCAGTTTCTGGCGCTCCGCCTCCCGAGTCCGGCGGTCCTGCGTTTTTGCGGCAAGAGTTTGTTTGCAGGTCTGTAAGCGCTCTGCGACGTCTGAAAGTTCTTTTTCAAACCGGGTCGTTTTTTCTTCGATGGCGGGGCACTGGCCTTTTAACTCTGCCAGACGGTTCTTTTGCTTGAGAAAAATTGATTGTTTGTCCGGCGCGTCCGCCTTGATGCAAAATCCATCCCAGCGCCAGTAATGCCCTTCTCTGGAGACCAGACTTTGTCCCTGCTTCAGTTGGGAGTGCAGTCTGTGTCCGGCGGGTTCATCTTCCACCACGCCAATCTGGGACAAGGCGGCGTGCAGGACCTCCGGCGCTTTTACAACATCTTTCAGGCATTGAATCTGATCCGGCAGGGAAAGAGTTTCGGGAAGATTATTGTTCTTCCAATAACTCAGCGACGAATCATCCAAAGAGGCCTGCAAAGAATCTCCCAGAGCGCGGGACAGGGCCGCTTCAAATCCGGGGGTTGTGCTGAGTGTATTCAGAACCGGCGCGCTGCCTTCATCAGAAAATGACTCAATAAACCCTTCAAGGGTTTTGATTTCACTATCTAATCTTGATTTGGAAAGAGCGGTTTCCTGCGCCGCCGCTTTTACCTCCTGTTGCTGTTCTTCCAGTTGGGCTTTGGTGTCTTCTTCTTTCTGCAAATCCTGTGTGAGAGTGTTGAGCTGCTCAATCAATGTCTCCAGCCGGTGTGTATCTTCTTGCAGAGAGGAAAACTTTCCCATTTCTTCTTCAAGGGTTTTCTGGCGTGTCATCTGAGAGGCAAGGCGTTCCTCAAGGCGTTTAAGGCGCTGTTCTTCCTGTTCCACCTGACGGGTCAGGTTTTTTTTCTGCTCGTTGCGGGTGGCCGCTCCTGCCATAGCCTGATTGTAAGCCTCCTCTTTTTCCCTGACGTCGGTCGTGCTGATTTCAAGATGTTTGCGGCGGTCCTCAAGGGCGGCGTCGCTGTTTTTATCCTCCTCAATAATTCTTTTTTGCTCGGAGTCCGTCCGGATCAGGCTGTCTTTATGTTCGACCAGTTCTTTTTCGGTGTGTCGCAGGTCGTTTGTTGTTTGCTCCTGCTGCTGGGTTGTAACTTTCAAATCCTGCCTGCGGCGTTCTTCCTGATCTTCAATTCTTTGCAGATCCAGCCGGTGTTTTTGCAGGCTGGCGGAAATCCGGGATTCTTCCTCCCGTAATTTCGGCACGTCCTGCGTTTGTGTGAGGTAGGTTTTGTTCAGTTGCCCGACGGTTGTCATTTGCTCGGCAACCGCCGTTTCGTAGGTTTGAAAATCCCGTTTATAGGAGATCATCTGGTCTTCTCCGGCTTTCCATTCCAGATAGGCAATCAGTAAATCCAGTATCCGGATATCCTGCGACAGGTTTTTATAACGTGCGGCCTGCCGGGCCTGCCGCTTCAGAGTATTGAGACGGGTTTCCATGCCGCCCGTGGTGTCTTCGATGCGCAGCAGATTTTGTTCGGCCTGTTTCAGTCGTTGCTCCGCTTCGTGCCGTCGTGCATACAGACCACTAATCCCGGCAGATTCTTCCAGAATAAGGCGGCGTTGCAAAGGTTTTGCATTGATAATGCTGGCAACTTTTCCCTGAGACACCAGAGCCGGGGAATTTGCGCCACTCAGGGTATCCGCAAAGAGCAACTGGACATCGCGGGCGCGGGCGGGGCGGCCGTTAATCCGGTAAGCAGATCCCTGATCTCGCACAATTTTGCGGCTGATATGGATTTCTTCGCTATTATTATAAGCCGCCGGAGCGGTGCGGGCCGTGTTATCCAGAGTCAGAATAACTTCGGCGAAATTGCGGGAAGGACGTTTTTCTGTCCCGGCAAAAATCACATCTTCCATGCCATCTCCGCGCATTTTTTTCGCAGAGCTTTCCCCCATCGTCCAGCGCAAAGCTTCTACCAGATTAGACTTTCCGCAGCCATTGGGCCCGACAATTCCCGTCAGGCCGCTTCCTATATCCAGATCGGTTTTTTCAACGAAAGACTTGAAGCCACTCAGCCGCAGGGATTTGAAATGTAGCATTCATTCCCTTTATCTATTCTTGAGGCGGGGAGTCTGCGGAGTCCGGAGCCGCCGCAGGAGCTTCCATCAGAACGCGTCCGATTGTTTTTTCAAACTCTTCCAGAGGCGCATTGCCGGTTACTTTCTCAACACCTTCGTTAAAAATAAAGGACGGCGTACTGGTAATTCCCCACTTGGTCTGAGCCTCTCCCATCCGGGAAATGATCGCGTCTTCAAGGCTTTTATTGTCCAGACAAGTCTGCACATCATCCGGAGACAGTCCCGCCAGTTGGGCGTTCTGCTTCAATTTTGCCAGATAGTCCCCGTTCAGCCAGACATCCTGCGTCGCAAACAGAAGTTGCAGAAAGTTAAAATACTGATCTTCCGGCAGGCAATGCGCCAGCATAGCGCCCTGTAACGCCGGGAGGTTCAGCGGGAAGTCAATAATAACCAGTCTGACTTTGCCGGTATCAATGTAGGACTCTTTTATTTTCGGCAGAACATCTTTATGAAAGGCCCCACAATGTCCACAGGACAGGGAGCTGAATTCGACCATTGTAATGGGGGCATCCGCCGCACCGATTGACCGCTCACCGAGATCATAGGTCGACTCCGGGGCCGACGACACGGCCTCTTTTGCCTGATCTGTCTGAGCGGCTGAGTCCTCAGAATTAGCAGTCTGCGATGCATCGCTTGTGATGTCCTCATCCGGCGAAGGCTCATCTGTGGAGCCGTTCTCTGTTTCCATGGCGGGCGAGGCTGGAATCTCGGCGTGCTGTTTAAGAGGTGTGTTTTTATAGAAAAAAACGCCCCCCCCAATCAGGCCAAGAAGTACCAAAAAAATAACAATTTTACCGAATGAGTTCATTTTCTTTTCTCTTTTTTTAGGTTAATGGGGCTGCTCTGCACCCTCACCTTCAGTGTCAGGTGCATTCTCCTCTATCACTGAATCAGAAGGCGGGACAGCCTCGACGTCCGGACTCTGGGTTGTTTGTTCGTCAGTAGCCGGAACGGTCTTTGTTATAATAATTGTCCGGACCTTGTCGAAATACATAGGGCTTTTGGGGAAAAAGAATAGCGCGGCGCCTAAAACACCTATCGCGGCCAGTATAACGACAACTTTTGTTAGCGAATCCATAATTTACATCCTCTCTCTATAACGACTTTACATGAGCATAAGATCATTTTTTGCCGATAGCCATAGAAATAAAACAATCCATCTGTTTTTCCTGTGGACGGGTCATTTTTATTCAGATTCAGGCAGGATCTCCCAGAAGAAAGATATGGATCAGGTTATCTTTTTTCAATCCCGGCAATGCCTGAACTTCAAGATTTGCCGGAGTTATTCCATATAGAATAAGCAAGCTCCGGATTTTTTGTGCACGCTCCATAGCTGTTTGATGTCCGGCGTCAGAATAGGACTGTATTCTTATTTTGCCGTCATAATGGCCTTGCTTTACTTTCTGGACGGTCAGTTCGATCAACTGGCGGTGCGCTGTCTCCAGACTTTGCTGGTGGCCATTTTGAAAAAACAACGTGGCGAAGGGGATTTTTGGATTAAATACAAGTGGGACAAGCGGCGGCGCGACCTCTACATCAGAACCGGATTGATCGCCAACCGAAGCTTTTGCATCAATAATAATTTCCTTTTTGATGTCGCCGGGGGGGACTGCGGGCATTCTGGGGCCAGCCCCTCCTGTCAGGACAATGCCGCTCTGATCTTCTTCATTCTGTGACGGAGCTTCTTCCGGCGCTCCGGTTGTGTCCGATTCTTGCGCTTTATTGATTTTAAAAATCTTTGAGAGGCTCAGGCCTCTATTGGGTTCCTCTGCACGTGACGGCAGGGACCACATCGGAGCAACCAGCAAAAAAGTTAAGGCAAGAACAGAAATACGCATCGTAGAGGCCACTATACGCCTATTGAGGTAATTTCATCAAGAATTCTCTGATCCCCTGATTTCCCGCGACCAGATTGCCATCGAAAACGGGATCTTTGCCGCGGTTAATCGGCTCCACGAATCCTCCTGATTCTTTGACCAACAGAAATCCGGCCGCAACATCCCATGGATGGAGCGAGCGTTCCCAGTAGCCATCATAACGCCCGGCGGCAACGTACGCCAGATCCAGCGCTGCAGAGCCAAACCGGCGGAATCCGGAGGTTTGCAGATAAATGGGGAGAACTTCTTTCTGATATAAAGGAACGTCTTTATTTCCGGAGAAGGGCGCTCCGCCTGCAATCAGGCAGGTAGAAATATCGGTACGCCCGGACACTCTCAGCCGTTTGCGTCTTGAGAACGCCCCCTGACCTTTTTCAGCCGTAAACCACTCATCTTTGACCGGATCAGCGATCAATGCTGCGATGATTTCGCTTTTACCGTTTTTGCGTTCTTCCAGCGCAATAGAAATAGACCAGTGCGGCACGCCATGCAGAAAATTGGTTGTACCGTCCAAAGGGTCGATAATCCAGCGGTACTGGTAATCATCAGCGCCTTTTTCCCCGCTTTCTTCCATCAGGAAAGCATAGTCCGGACGGTCTCTCAGCAGATTTTCATAGATAATTTCTTCCGCACGGCGATCCGCAGCAGAGACAAAATCAGCAGGGCCTTTGCGGGAGACCTGAAGATTTTCAACTTCGCCAAAATCGCGGACGAGGGAACGTGCCGCTTTTTCCGCAGCGCGCGTCATGATTGTTATGTGTGGGGATTGAACAGCAGCCATGCCAGTGTCTTACTTGGTTCTGGTTCTTTTTTCAAGGAGATATTGTCAGAAAAGGCAGAGAATTATTATTTCAGGCGCGCCCGGACTGAAGCAGACTGGTTGCAAATTGTGATAATCTTTGTTTCAGGTCAGGGTCTTCCACACGATCAATCATTGCCACCAGCTCTTCTTTCTCCTGAGACGATAATTTATGTGGTTTTGACGCAGGAGCTTTTTGTTTGATATGATTCTGGATAATCCGTAGATCAGTGACAAGTCTTTCGCCAAAAAAATGTTCCAGCCGTCCGAGAATCAGATCTTTCTGGTAGGAAAGGGCAAGGGCACTTGCGCCATCTGTCATGATATGCAGCGTTGCTTCGATCTTGTAGGGGCCATCCTCTTTTACGGATTTTCCGGTTTTATTTTTAACAGCTTTTGTCTGCAGGGAGATAGGTAATGTTGTCGCGGCGAAATCTTCCCCGATAATTTGTGCCCAATAGCTGTAAATCCGTCCGAGTTTCATATACTTTCTCTGGAAGACGGGTTTCGTCAGAGACATAATGTTTTTGGAAAGAAGCTGCGGGGGCATGTCCGTACTATGACGCTTCAATTGGAAGGACACAAGAGGAAGATTATGCACACGATTGATGTGCCGGAGTTTCGCACGTTAATGTTGGGGTGGTATAAACATCACGCCCGCATTCTGCCCTGGCGTGCAAAATTTGGAGAGTTTCCAAATCCTTATCATGAGTGGCTCTCCGAGATCATGTTGCAGCAAACCGTTGTAAAAGCGGTTATTCCATACTTTCATAGATTTACAGAGATCTGGCCCGGTATTGAAGATCTTGCAGCGGCGCCTTTGGAGTATGTTATGAAGGAGTGGGCCGGGTTAGGATATTATGCCAGAGCCCGGAACCTCCATAAATGTGCGCAGGTTGTCACCGCGCAGCATGATGGCCTGTTTCCTCAGGATGAAAAAGAGCTCAAAACGCTTCCTGGCATTGGCCCCTATACGGCGGCGGCAATTTCGGCGATTGCGTTTGGAAACCCGGCGGTCGTGATGGACGGGAATGTTGAGCGGGTGGTCGCCCGGCTGTTTGCGCATGAAGCGCCTTTGAAGGAAAAGGAAAGCAAGAAGGCGTTATACGCGTACACGGCATCTCTGACCACACCTCAAAGCGATCATCACGCTGAATTTGCGCAGGCAATGATGGAGCTGGGGGCGCTGATCTGTACTCCCACATCGCCTCAATGCGGTCTCTGCCCGGTCCGCAATTATTGCAAATCGGCGGCAACGGGCCGTCAGGATCAAATTCCCATCAAAGCTTTAAAAACGCCAAAGCCGCAGCGTTACGGAGCGATATTTTTCATTGAAAGGAAGAAAAAAGACCAGAAGGAATTATTGCTGGAGCGTCGCCCGCATAAAGGGCTTCTGGCCGGAATGGTTGGCTTTCCGGGGAGCCTGTGGGAGGTGTCTTCTCCCCGGATTGAAGATTTTCCGGGAGCCCCTATTCCCGGATTCGAGGTGCGCCACACCTTCACGCATTTTCATTTATCTTTGCAGGGGTATATTGTGCCCTATGAAAGCCTGGCAACAGATCTTGCTGCGAATTGTTTTTGGCATAATATTTCCGAGTGTGATACTATTGGACTACCGAGTTTGTATAAAAAAGCGTTTCAACAATATATGAAGTATCGTCAGGTAAAATGAGTTTCAGACAGTTTTTTCAACTATGTGTGGTTTGTTTTGTGATCGGGGGGGCTGTATTCTTTGGGAACAGTCCGGGATGGGCCGAACAGACCACGGATAATTCAGTTATCAAAATTCCGAAAGAAGTTACGTTCGAGGAAAATGTCTATCATCGTTCGGACTGGCAGTTTTTATCCAAACTCTCCTGGTGGTCCGGTCTTGCTGATCCGGAACAAGAAGGTCATGTGGATATGTTTATTCGTCTGAATGAATGCGATATGTATCTTCAATATCGCAACGATGAGTTTGAGTGGCCCCCTCTCAGGGATGCCATGAAAAAATACCTTGTTGAAAACAAAAAAACATTTCCTCACCGGGTTTATTTCGATTTTCCGGTTGCATTAGGGGCGTATAATTTACAAAAAGAAATTTTTGTGGTTGAGGCGGAGCAATTAAAAAAGGGAATGCGGAATTTCTATCCAAATCTGATGGAAAATCTCAAGGATACCAGCTGTGGTTATACTGATATGGTTTATGACTTACCTAACTCGCTAAAAGAGTTCTGGCTGAAAGCCTACCCAACGGAGGTGTTATTTCGTTTTGTCCGTCCAATGTCTTTGCCTTATTTGAAGGTTGACAAAGATTCGGCGCGAACAATTGTAAATCTCTGGAAACAAAAAAATAATGGAAACCGTGATGTGTATATGAGGCTTTACCTAACGATCGATAGTTTCCTTGAGTATGACGGCCCTCAAAACTCTCCCTATAAATCTCTGCCAGTATATATGTCAATGATTGACGGGTACCAGATTTTTATTGAAGACACGATGGATGTGCCAATTCTTACAAAGGTTTTTAGAAAAAAGCGTCCGGCAAGCCAGACGGACGTGCCGGAAGATTCAGAAACAGAGGCTCAAACTCCGTAACTGAGCGTCCGAAACCTTCCTTTTTAGAGCATTTCGTTATCCATGGCCCGGCGCAATTGTGACCTGAGTTCATCAATCGGTTTGAAATTATTCTTTTCCTTATAGTGCCAGTAAGTCCAGCCATTGCAGCTGGGGGCTTCTTGCAGAGCTGCGCCAACCTTGTGAATGGAGCCTCTGAATTTATTCACCTTCAGGCTGCCATCGGCACAAATAATGGCTTGATGCTCTCCTTTTGAATCTGTGAGAACCGCGCCAGCTTTCAGAATACCGCTTTCAACCAGACTACCGAATGGAATCCGAGTCTCTGTCTTTTTAGAGACTGGCTGAATGATGTCTTTGTCAATCCCCATTTGAACGTTTGCGATGCGTTCATCCGCAGCAAAAGCATATGTTTCATCCCGTTCAAGACCAATAAAATGCCGTCCCAGCTTTTTAGCGACGGCTCCGGTTGTTCCGGTTCCAAAAAAGGGATCAAGAATGACATCTTCCGGTTTTGTCGAGGCCATAATAATGCGCTGCAATAGAGCTTCCGGCTTTTGCGTCGGATGAATTTTCTTCCCGGAGGAATCCTTCAGACGCTCTTCGCCGGTACATAACGGAAAAAACCAGTCGCTGCGCATTTGCAGATCATCATTCAGCGTTTTCATGGAATCATAGTTGAAGGTGTATTTAGATTTTTCCGATTTCGACGCCCAGATCAAAGTTTCATGGGCATTGGTAAAGCGGGTCCCACGAAAATTCGGCATAGGGTTTGCCTTGCGCCAGATAATGTCGTTCAAAATCCAGAACCCTAAATCCTGCAAAATATATCCGAGACGAAAAATATTGTGATAGCTGCCAATGACCCAGATACTGGCGTCATCTTTCATGACACGACGACATTCGGTGAGCCATTCTTTCGTGAAGGCATCATAGGTTTTCATGTCCGCAAATTTATCCCAGTCATCATCCACACCATTGACCCGTGTGTTGTCTGGGCGGTGCAGATCTCCTCCCAACTGGAGGTTATAAGGGGGGTCGGCAAAAACCAGATCAACAGATTTATCCGCCAGAGATCTCAGTGAGGCGATACAATCCCCGATCATAATGGTATTCAGATTTGATTTTTTTGCGGATACTTTTTGTTTTTGACTCGACATTTTTCCACTTTCAGTTTTTGTCTGTTAGCGAATCACTAAAAACGAGGAGGGACTCCTTGTCAAGTTAAAAAGACTCTTAAAAGAGTCTTTTACGCGGCCAAAACTTTTCTGATGGGAGCAAAGGAGCGGCGATGGTGCAGGGTTGGACCGTGAGTTATCAAGGCGTCTAGATGTTTCTGCGCGCCATATCCGGCATTCCGGTTCCACCCATAAACGGGAAATTCTTCGTGAAGAGCCTGCATCAACCGGTCGCGGGTAACTTTTGCCAGAATAGAGGCTGCCGCAATTTCAAGATGTTTAAGATCTCCCTTCACGATGGCCTGAGCGGGGCCGGGCAAATTTTTTGGAATGTGTATGCCATCAACCAGACAGGTCAGAAGGGGTAGCGGGGAGGGTGCGTGGCGTATCATCTCTGCATAGGCTAGTTCCATGGCAAGCAGGCTGGCTTGCAGGATGTTCAGACGATCTATTTCTTCAACGGAGCAGGAGGCAATTCCGTGCACTGTATGCTGCTGGATCAGAGGAAACAGGTGTTCGCGTTTTTTTGCACTCAGTTTTTTGCTATCCGTCACCCCCGCCCAGAAAGGAAGGCCGCGGAATTTCTCCGGAATATGAACGCACGCCGCCATCACCGGACCGGCAAGACATCCGCGCCCGACCTCA
Source organism: Rhodospirillales bacterium (assembly GCA_020638395.1). GTDB lineage: Bacteria > Pseudomonadota > Alphaproteobacteria > Micavibrionales > Micavibrionaceae > JACKIP01. Next base: position 16,794 of record JACKIP010000003.1, on the reverse strand, counting down.
TCCAAACCGCAATACAGCATCGCAGGGAAGGGAGAAGAGGGGAGCTGGTTATCAGTATTCATTCGGTTATTGGCAAAGATAAAAACAGGGATTTTAAAAAAGAGATCCTACCCGAAACATTTCTTTGGGAACAGCTATTACAGTCATTCACACAGATTCTGAACTGCTACGCCGTTATCAAAAAGATCTCTTTTTTACAAAAAAAGATCAGGCATATCTGAGAAGACAGATTTAACGCCACGGGCGCGGAGGTAATCGTACCTCTCTTCGTCATTGATGGTGTAGCTCAAGACCGGTTTTCCGTAGGATAAAAAGTATTCCAGTTGCTCATCCGTTACAGCATTCCCGTCAATATTGACTGTTGAGACCTGCAGATGCCGGGCAATATCCTGCCAGTTCTCGGCAAACTCTTCGTCCAGCAACAACCCGCGTGCCCATTCCGGCGCGGCATCGAGGCAAGCTTCCAGACATTGAATCTGGAAAGACGATAGGAGCAGTTTTTCAGGCTCATCCCAGTAATGGGACAGGATATCCAGAGCGGCTTCGGTTGTTTCGATTTCCCGGGACGGGCAGGGCTTCAGTTCCAGATTAAACCCAAGATCCCGCTCGATAATAACCTCCAGAGCTTCTTCGAGCGTTGGAACCGGTTCCCCCGAAAAACTTTCCCCAAACCAGCTGCCAGCCTCCAGATCCTTGAGGGCGGCAAGTGTGATATCTGCGACCTTGCCCGCTCCGTTTGTGGTGCGCTCCAGCGTGTCATCGTGAAAGATCACCGGGACGGAGTCTTTGGTCAGTTTGACATCCAGCTCGATCCAGGTGCATCCAAGATCTGCCGCGGCGTGAATTCCCACCAGAGTATTTTCCGGGGCATACGCCGCGCAGCCGCGATGGCCAATCACGGAGGGCAGGATAAGCTTGGGCATATTTTTTACGTGAACCATATTCAGCCGGGCCTGTCTTTGACGTGATGAAGGAGGAATATCAGTAACATATTTTGTTTGTTCTGACTATAATTGTTCCAAAATTATTTGGAGATCTTTCATGTCTGATATTGTATTTTCTTCCCGTGTATTTGCCTTGCAAAAGAAATTCTCTCTGACAATTTCTAGAGGAGTGCGCCATATTTCCGAAAACCTGATCGTTTTTTTATCTCGTGGAGATAAAACTGGAATCGGTGAAATGGTTTCTTCCTCAGAGAAGGGATGGTACACGGAAGATGCTATATCTGCATTGAATAATTACTTTGATGAACATAGAAACATAAGCAGCATACAGGAAACATGGCAGGATTTATTTGACAGGAATGTTTCCCCTCCTGCCATGGCTGCCGTTGATATGGCGCTATGGGACCTGGTGGGGCAAGAACTAAATTTACCACTATACAAATTATGGGAAGCTCCACTGCCGTGTCATGCAACGTCTGTTACTGTAGGCGCGGATACTTCAGAGCTTGTCAAAGAAAGAATAGGCTATATTCTGGCCCATCATAAACCATACTATTTAAAAATAAAGCTGGGGTTGCCGGGCGGCGTTGATAATGACAAGGAGCTTTTTTCTGCGGCTCAGGAGACTATACGGGGACAAAATATCACCTTGCGAGTTGATGCAAATGGAGGGTGGTCTTTAAAAGATGCAATACACATGGATCAATGGTTATCTCAGAAGTCATGTGATTACATTGAACAGCCTTTGTGTGAGGATGAAATAGACGGATTACCATTCCTTTTTAAGCGGAGACAGCTGCCTATCTTTCTGGACGAGAGCATATCTTTTTCGAAAGACATTCCTGTTTATGCGGATCATGTAGATGGGGTAAATCTGAAGCTGATGAAATGTGGTGGAATAACAGAGGCATTTAGAATTATTTGCACAGCAAAAGCACATAACCTAAAAACAATGATTGGCTGCATGAGCGAAAGTCAAATAGGAATATCAGCAGCATGTCACCTGACGGGGATGCTGGATTTTGTAGATCTAGATTCACATTTAAATCTGATAAACAATCCCGCGACAGGAACAAGCTTCATCGAGGGGATCATCAGACCATCTCCTCTGGCAGGGCATGGAGCTAAAATGATTTTGCCGTCTGCTGAAATCTAATTCTTACGCTGCTTTGATGCCGGCTTTTTTGGCCTGATCCAGAAGGGTGGTCGGATCGCCGAGTGCCATCGAGTTCTTCCGGCCGTTTTGCGGGCCTTTGGGTGGAATCTCGTCTTTTTGCAGCGCCTGAAGAACCGCAACCATGCTGTCATAGGTCAGGTCTTCGTAGAAATCATCATTGATCTGGATCATGGGCGCATTGGCACAGGCTCCCAGACACTCAACCTCCAGCAAAGTAAAATAACCATCCGCAGTTGTTTCATAATTATGAGACAGGCCCACGGTATCTTTGATGGCTTTCATAACATCATTGGAATTGCACAGCCAGCACGGGGTCGTTGTGCAAACCTGCAAAAGATATTTCCCCACCGGTTGCAGATTATACATGGAATAAAAGGTTGCGACCTCATAAACTTTCATCGGAGGCATATCCAGAACCTCCGCAATATGATCCATGGCGGCGCGGGGAATCCATCCCCCCACCGGAGGTTTTTGTTTCAGGCCTTCTGCGGCGATCTGCCGCTGTGCCCAGTCAAGCAGGGGCATGACGGCGGATTGTTGTTGCCCCTTTGGATAGCGGGCGATAATCTCCGCAACCTTCTTTTTATCCTTAAAGGCAAAGCTGGCGGGTTGATAGGGCGCGGTCAGATCGAATTTCTTTTTCATGCTTTAGTTATAAGAGAAGTCATCGCTTCTGACAATCCGGTTTTATGCAAGCGCCCCGTCTTCGATCTTGAGCTGGGCAGATTCGCGGCCCTGCCATTCGTTGATATCAAGTTCTCCGGCCAGATGTAAGGATGTCTGATCTTTGGCGCTTGTTAGAAGAGCGGCTCCCAAAGGTTTTTCCGTCGCCCGAAATGCAATGGCCTTGATACTCGCGCCGCCTTCTTTATCAGACACCCGGCAGGAAATATGAGAACCGTCCCCCACTGGTTTTGCCTCATAAATCTGGACCTCGGCCATGGCAAAGCGGGGCGGTTTGTTGCCTTGTCCATAGGGACCAACACGGGTTAGAAGCTTTGCCGCGCTGACGGTGGCACCTTGTGCGGTCATCAGGCCGTCAATATCCAGCTCTTTGGTAAATTCCTGCGGAGCGGCAACGGAATCGAGATAAGACGGCAACCACTCCATAAATTCCGGCAGGCGACGTTCTTCCAGTGTACACCCGCCAGCCATGGCATGCCCGCCGCCTTTGAGCAGAAGTCCCTGATCTCTGGCAGCAAACATCATGCTGGCAATATCAAACCCTTTGACCGAGCGCGCCGAGCCCGTTAATAGCATCTCTCCCTTTTCTCCGGTCTTTGGCATCAGGGCAAGGGCAGGACGGTCAAAGCGCTGGCACAGGTCTGTGGCGACCAACCCTTTCACATCGCCGTCTGCTTCGGGCAAGGTGGCAATAATAACACGCGGATCGTAATTACTGTTGGATTTAAGATTTTCCAGTGCGTGCTGTTGCAGTTCCTTACTCAGCAGCTTCCGCCGTTCGTTGAGTTCATCCAGAACCTGCGCAATTTCAAGGGCCTCGCGGGGATTGTCCGTAGAAAGAAGCCGCGCGCCCAGTGAGGAGTCCAACATACGCGATCCGGCATTGATTCGCGGCCCAAAGGCAAAGCCAAGATGGAATGTGGTGATCGGCTTGCCCTCCGGGATTTTGCCAACCTGACACAAGGCCTGAATGCCCGGCGTGCTGCGCAGTTGCAGAGCGCGCATGCCCGCATCCATCAAAATGCGGTTAATGCCGCGCAACGGCACCATGTCGCAGGTCGTCCCCAGTGCGACCAGATCCAGTAGCGCAGATAACCCCAGCTCCTTCTTATCCGAGACAAACCCTCGCCGCAGTAATTCTTTCCCCGTCGCATAACAGGCCATCCAGCTTAGTCCGGCCGCACATAAATCATCCAGCCCGCTTTTGTCATCCGCCCGTTTGGGATCAATGATAAAGTGCGCCTCCGGCAAAGGTTTTTCCTTTTCCGGTTCGTGGTGGTCGAGAATGATAAGCTCCAGCCCCATATCACGGGCCGCTTTCATGATGTCATGTGAGGTAACACCACAATCGGTGATAACTGCGATCTGAATACCGTCCTGCTTCATTCGGGCAAACGCACCGATATTCGGGCCGTAGCCTTCCTGCAAGCGATCAGGGATCGTAATCGGCGCGATCAGGCCAAACTGGCGAAAAAAGCGGTGCAAAATAGCCGAGGAGGTCGCGCCATCGACATCAAAATCTCCGAAAATACCGACGGCTTTTTTGGTGATAATTGCATCCGCCAGCAGAGCCGCAGCCCCCTCCATATCCTTCAGGACCAGCGGATCAGGCAGGTGTTTCAAGGCCGGATTTAAAAACATGTCGGCCTCTTCGGGGCGGACATTGCGGTTGACGAGCAGTCGCGCAACAATTTCCGGCAAGCCCTGCGTTTGCATCATGCGCGTAACATGGTGATCGTCTCCCGTTGGGGCAAGCCATCTCGCCCCTCCCAAGGATTTTTCCACGCCCAGAAATGAATGAGTCATTTTTTGATTATAATCACGCGATCTCTATCTGTCGCTGAATTATTTTTTTTAACGGTGACAAAAGATGTGTATATATAACGGATATGAGGCGCTCATCCATGTCTTTGATTTTTTTTGTTGGCCTGCTGTTGCAGGGGTGTTCATCTGTTTTGCCGGTTCCTGGCGGGAATGAAACCTGTAATGAAGGATTTTATAAAACAGAAGATGAGTTTCTTTCTGCGTTAAAACGATTAAACATTGGAATGGAAGAAGAAGATGTTTTTCTGATACTTGGAAGAAAAAAGGAAGATTTGAGCGTTCTTGATCGCGAGGATATCTTAAATCTTTTGTATGGGGGTAAAAATTCAGAGATTTATTTTTATGTAAAAAATGATAACATTGATTTGAGTAAAATTAACGGTTACAGATTTACATATAAAGTCGTCCAGAGTGAGCATGGTTTTTCTTCTCCTATTCGGATCAGAACAAAGGAGCATGGGTATAATTACACGGTTAGCCTAGTATTTCAAAATGAAAGATTGCGTGATGCCCCTATTGTGTCCGGGGGGCCTGTGAATAAAACACATAGCGCAACAGTGTTTGATTATCTTAGTCCTAAGACTGTTTTGAATCATGCCCAAGATTAAAGAAATAAGTTTATATGGATTGCCTTGGAATTTCTTTCGATAATTCAAGCGATGACGACTTGAAAATTTGCCTCAAAATTATTTAGAACGCCTATATAACGAAAAGAGCCAGAATATAAAAATTCTGGCTCTTTTGTTATTCTTCGGCAATACAAGCAGACTATCCTGCCGCTGCGACTTTTTCGTCTTGTTCCATCATGTCATCTTCGGAAAACTGAACCGGACCGCTGTCCAGTCCTTTGGCTTCCGGATCACGATCCACGAGTTCAATGACAGCCATTGGCGCATTGTCGCCATAACGGAATCCGGCTTTCAGAACGCGGGTATATCCGCCCTGACGTTCTTTGTAACGATCCGCCAGTGTGTCGAACAGCTTTCTCACCTGTGTTTCATCACGCATGCGGGAAATTGCAATCCGGCGATCTGCCAGGCGGCCTTTTTTTCCAAGAGTAATCAGCTTTTCAACAAAAGGTTTCAGTTCTTTTGCTTTGGGCAGAGTTGTAACAATCTGCTCATGCTTCACCAAAGCCGCCGCCATATTTGCCAGCATCTGCTTACGGTGTGGGGTGGTGCGCCCCAGTTTTCTTTGTTTAATACCGTGTTTCATTTTTTATGTCCTTTTCAACACATGAATTAATAGGGTTGATCTTCAACCCGTTTAATCAGGTCTTCGATGTTTTCAGGCGGCCACTCTGGCACGTCCATTCCCAAATGCAGACCCATCGGAGCCAAAACCTCTTTGATTTCGTTCAAAGATTTTCGTCCGAAGTTCGGAGTCCGCAGCATATCGCCTTCGCTCTTGACAACCAGATCTCCGATATAGGTGATGTTGTCGTTTTTCAGGCAGTTTGCGCTCCGGACAGACAGTTCCAGCTCCTCCACTTTTTTCAGCAGATTGCGGTTGAATGGCAGAACTTCCTCTTCGTGTGTTTCTACATGCTGGGATGGCTCTTCAAAGTTAATGAAGATTTGTAGTTGATCCTGCAGAATACGGGCGGCATATGCCACGGCATCTTCAGGTGTCAGAGTTCCGTTGGTTTCGACGGTCATTGTCAGTTTATCATAATCTGTAATCTGACCAACGCGGGTGTCTTCAACATTGTAGCTGACTTTACGAACCGGCGAGAACACGCTGTCAACCGGGATCAGTCCAACCGGGCATTCTTCCGGACGGTTTCCGGCTGCCGGGCGATACCCTTTGCCGGTATTGACCGTCAGTTCCATGTTGATTTTTGCGCCCTTGTCCAGAGTACAAATCTCCAGACCCGGGTCCATAATTTCGATATCCGCTCCGGCTTCGATCATGCCGGCGGTCACGATGCAAGGACCTTCGGCAGACAGACGCATTTTTTTCGGTCCGTCACTATGCAGTGAGACCGGAATGGCTTTGATGTTCAGGATGATATCCGTTACATCTTCACGAACACCTTCAATTGAAGAGAATTCGTGCAAAACATTGTCGAAATGAACGGCAGTGACGGCAGCTCCTTGCAGAGAAGACAGCATCACCCGGCGCAGGGCATTCCCCAGAGTCAGACCAAAACCGCGCTCCAGAGGCTCAACAACGATATCCTTGATGTTCGGATTCTTTTTTTGTTTCAGATCAACTTTTGAAGGTTTGATCAGTTCCATCCAGTTTTTTTGTACTTGTGTCATGGTGTTTTCCTTCCTTGGAGTGAGGCTTAGACGCGGCGTTGTTTCGGCGGGCGGCACCCATTGTGCGGAATAGGTGTTACATCCTTAATGGATTTAATCGTAAATCCAACAGACTGCAACCCGCGCAAAGCCGATTCGCGTCCTGAGCCAGGGCCTTTTACCTTGACTTCCAGTTCTTTCATCCCGTGTTCCTGCGCTTTGCGGGCGGCGTCTTCTGCCGCAATCTGAGCCGCATAAGGCGTAGATTTACGAGATCCTTTGAACCCCATGACCCCTGCCGTTGACCAGGAAATCGTATTTCCCTGCATATCGGTAATGGTCACAATTGTGTTGTTAAATGTGGACAGAACAGTCGCCACGCCAGCGTGGATGTTCTTTTTTTCCTTTTTACGGAGTGTCTTTTTCTGTGGTGTAGCCATCATTTACTCCTTACTTCTTCTTGCCGGCGATCGGTTTTGCCGGACCTTTGCGCGTGCGCGCATTTGTTTTTGTTTTCTGTCCGCGAACAGGCAGGCCTTTTCTGTGACGCAGGCCGCGGTAGCATGCCATGTCTGTCAGGCGTTTAATGTTCAAAGAAACAGTCCGGCGCAAATCCCCTTCAATCATATATTCGCTGTCAATCACTTGACGAACGCGGTTCAGATCGTCCTCACTCAGATCCGACATGCGGGTCTGAACATCGATATCCAGTTGTGCGCAAATTTTAAAAGCAGATGTGCGTCCAATGCCGTGAATATAAGTCAGCGCAATCGGAACGCGTTTTTTGTCGGGTACATTGACCCCGGCAATACGTGCCATGTTTTCGTCCTTTCATTTCAAGCCAAACCGTAAAATCTTATCCCGAATAAAGGATAGACGCCGGTATGTATACGTTAGAATGCCGGAATATTACGGATTTATCCTCTTTTGTCAAACAAAAAATGAATAAATCCGCAGACTCTTCTGTTTTAGAAAAAAGTATGAAGGGGGCATGAGGCGGGACAAAACGATACGCCAGAGGTTTTTCGGGTTTTTACTGCCCTTTATTGTCTTTTGCTACCACTTTCAGGCGTTTGATGGATTTAATCAGCCCGTTAATATGCGGCAGCATGGCCAGCTCATACTGGCGTTTTTTGTCGTCGGGCATGCCGCGGATCATTCCCTGGACAAGCTGGAAAGCTGTTTCATCAATTTCAGAGGCGCTGACGGCCTCATTCTGGGAAGTTTGCGCCTGCGTTTGCAGCTTGGTCATCAGATGTTGCAGAATCGTCTGGATTGTTTTGTCGCACTTATGCAGCCGCTTTTCAAAGTCCTGCCGGGTGATGGTGACCACCGTTGTGTCGCACATGGCTTCATAGCTCATGGTAATAGGATCATCCAGCAACAGGCAGGTTTCTCCGATAATGGTGTTCGGGCCATATTCCTGCACCACCACTTTATTGTCATCGACCATCTTGAAGGCGCGGACCTTCCCGGTTTGAATCACATAGGCCCGCATGTTTTCTTCAAATTCCTTGATGAAAACTTTCCCCGCGTGGATCACGCTTCGTTCCATGACTTCTGCCGCACACATAAAGTATAATATTCCCGAGATTGGTTAATTTACTTTTATGATACTGAAAAAAAATCGGAATGGCACGCTCAAATACATGAAAAAGAATTTCAGATGAGGTGTTCTCTTTTGCAGGCGGGAGTGTTAAATCTATTCATGATGGAGGGCAAGGCGTTCCATAGTGATAATCGAAACGATAGGGCTGGAGAATCTGTATGCGTATTTTGGGAATAATATTGAGTCTAATCGTACTGGTTGGGGCGGCGCTCCTGATAACACCGCAATTCATTGACTGGAACAAATATAAAAAACAGATTTTATCGCAAATAGAAGCGGCGACGGGATTTCAGGTGGATATCAAGGGAGATCTGGATCTTGCCGTCCTTCCCACGCCGCATGTCGTCGTGAATCAGGTCGTGTTGACGCATCCCGCTGAAGTTCAGCCCTTGATGTCTCTGGATCAGGCGGATGTGTATTTTGATATTTTTCCGCTTCTGAGTGGAAAAGTTTCCCTGACCAGCATTACATTGACAAAGCCGGAAATTTCGTTGCGGGTGATGAAAGACGGATCGCAGAACTGGGTGTCTCCAAAAATGACGGAAGACGCCGCCGGAGCTGACGGAATAAAACAGGATGACGGAAGCAGTGGATCCGGAGATGTTGCGGTTGACCGACTGGATATTCGGGATGGCTTGCTGTCCTATACTGATCTGAGAACCGGAAGTGCGCAGGAAATCAGTAATTTGAACGGTACGTTTTCTATGAAATCCCTGCAGGGACCTTACGATGTGGCCGCCTCTTTTGATTTTGCAGGATTTCCTTTTAATATCAATGCGAAATCAGAAAAGGTCGATCTGAACCTTAAAAACGCGGCGATGAATATCAAGGCCGGGATCAAGGGCGCTGAGGCGCAGTTTTCCGGGGTGGTTGGGTTTGGAGAAACTCCTGATCTGCAAGGGGAAACCTCTTTGACGATTGCAAATCTTCAGGATTTTCTATTCGCGTTAAATGGGACTCCCCAACCGGACCATCTGAGCTTTCCGGTTAAAATGGCGGGGATGCTGACAGCATCTTCTGAAAATGCCAGCTACCAGAATTTGCAGATGGGGCTGGGCAATGTACAGATGAAAGGGAGCCTGGAAGCAAAAGGTCTGGATAATTATCCGGACAGAGGAGTTCTGGAAGTTTCTGTGAATTTGGAGGGAGATCATCAGGCGCAGATAAAAGGTGACCTGAGAATCACAAAAGAGGAATTGGATGCAAGAGATCTGACGGTGTCTTATGGAACCTCTGATTTCCGGTCTCATATTGTCTGGTCATTTCCTCAAAAGTCGGGTAACCGCCCGTCTTTGTCTGTTACAGGCAACTCCCGGAATTTGAATATAGATGAGCTGATGGCCGCACTTGGTGGAAGCACAGGCGCAAAATCATCCGGCGGCGGAGCCGCGGCGCAGGATCTTCCCAAAACGCTGAAGAACTTTTCGCTTCCGTTCAATCTGGCGGTAGATGTTGGGTTGGACAAGGTGATATATGGCCAGAAATCCTATCACGGAATTGCGTTGGTCGGGGGTGTTTCCGGGCAGAGGTTAGGACTTTCAAATGTCAGTATCAATAACCTGTCCGGGCTGTCTGCCTCGGTTAAAGGAAGTATTGCAAACCTTAACGCTCTGAGCGGTATTGATTTGCAGATGAGCGCAAAGACAAAAGATATTGAGGAGGTCCTGACATCTCTGGGGCAGGAGAAGGTGTTATCATCAGTCCCGACCAAGGTCGGGCCTCTGGATGTGCAGGCCGATCTGAGCGGTGTTCTTGATAATCTGGCATTTAAAACCAATATCAAAGCGCTGCAGGCTGAAACGACGGCCAAAGGAACGATCAAGGATGTGCTGGGGACTCCGTCATTTTACGGGATGTCTTTTGGCCTGAAACACCCTGATCTGGCGGCGTTATTGCAAAAATTAACGCCGGGGAGCGAGAAAAACGCCGCTCTGGCGAGCCCGGTGGATTTGTCGAGTGAAATTGATTTAAAAGATAACATCTATACCCTGAATAATTTGCAGGGATCTTTCGGACCAGTCCGGTTGAGCGGAAGTGTGATTGCAAATTTGCAGGCTAAAATTCCTCATATCAAGGGAAATATTGATGCCGGAAAATTACCGCTGGAGGCTTTTATAGGCTCCGCAAAAACACCTGCGAAGACGGGTGCCGGCGGGGCAGGGGCTTCCGGTGCGGGTGGTGGGATGTGGTCAAAGGACCCGATTGATACGACCTGGCTGAACAGTGCCAATGTCGATCTGGAGATAAAAGCGGCTGAAATTACCTATGGTGGCTGGCGATTTGAAAATCCGTCCTTTGGGTTCGTGATGAAAGACGGAACATTGCGGCTGAATGACTGGAGTGCCGGGTTATTTGGAGGACGCAGCAAGCTTAATCTGGAATTATCGGGCGATAGCGGATTGAATGCAACGTCGGCTCTGGCTCTGAACAATGTCGCCCTACAGCCTTTGGTCGTGGCACTGGCCGGGTCGCCGATTGTGCAGTCCAACGGAACTGCGGATTTTAATACAACCGTAACCACCAGAGGAAGCAGCGTGGCGGAGCTGATTTCGACCCTGAATGGAGACGGAGATGTAAAAGGATCGGATATCACCGTCCGCGGTATCAATGTGGCAGATATGGCCAGAGCCTTAAGCAGTACGGATAGTATCGGCTCGCAGGCCAAAGCGTTGTTTGGGACCGGGATTAAGGGGGGAGCTTCGAAATTTGAAACTCTGGACGGCTTGTTTAAAATTCAGAATGGGCTGGTTAATTTCTCAAAACTTGATCTGGCCGGAGCCGATGCGGATATTGCCACAACCGGGAATGTTTCCCTGCCGGCATGGACCATTGATATGAAAAGTTCTGTGCAGTTGCATGTGGCGGAAGGCGTCGAGATTCCCCCGCCTCTGGAGATTTCCTACCGTGGATCTTTGTCAAATCCGGGTAGCAGCTTTGCTCAGAATGCCATTGAAGGCTATCTGAACCGCAAAGTTTCGGCCAAAGTGAACAAGCTGATTGAGAAAAAACTCGGCGATAAGCTGGATGGTCAATTAGGCGGGGTTATCGGCGGCATTCTGGGAGTTCAGCCTCAGACCCAGACCCAACCTCAAACGCAGCAACAGCCGGTGGAGGAGGGAGGCACGACGTCTTCTGCTCCTGCGAATGATAACACTGCAACCGTTCCGGAGGAACCGCAGGCAGCTCCTCCGGCTCCGGCCCCACAGCCTAAAAAGATTGAGCCTGAAGATGTTGTGAAAGACGTTTTAAAAGGATTTTTGCAGTAAGTCGCAGGCCGAGAGGCGAGATTTTTTTTCCGCTCTGCACAACAAATTGTTTTGATCCGGCGTGGAAGATCATGTCCTGATATGCTATAATATATGCATATGTAAAATAATAAAAGGAAGGCATAGTGTGCCTTTTTTAAAATCAGGAGATCATCGGATGGATACAAAAATCTACCCCGCCCCTAAGACTTCAAAAAAGCCGCCTCATATCACACCGGAAAAATATGATGCTATGTATCGGGGATCAATCGAGTCTCCGGATATCTTCTGGAAAGTTCAGGCCGAGCGGCTGGACTGGATCAAAAAGCCGACCATCATTAAAAATACAACCTTTGATATCCCGGTTTCGATCAAGTGGTACGAAGATGGCATTTTGAATGTGAGTACCAACTGTATCGACCGCCACCTCGCAAAACATGGCGATCAGGTTGCAATTATCTGGGAAGGCGATGACCCGTCCGAGTCAAAACACATTACCTATCGGGAGCTTCATTCCCACGTTTGTAAACTGGCGAATGCTTTAAAATCCCGCGGAGTTAAAAAAGGCGACACGGTTACCATCTACATGCCCATGGTGCCAGAGGCCACGTATGCGATGCTCGCCTGCGCACGAATCGGAGCGATCCACTCGGTGGTGTTTGGCGGATTCTCCCCAGATTCTCTGCGAGATCGTATTCTGGATTGCGGCTCAAAAATCGTTCTGACCGCAGACGAAGGTCTTCGTGGTGGAAAAACAGTGCCCCTCAAGTCCAATGCGGACAAAGCCGTGGCGGAATGTCCGATGGTTGAAACGGTCCTGACCTTACGCCGGACTGGTGGCGCGACCAGTTGGAATACAAAAATTGATATCTGGTGGCATGATCTGGTAGAGGGGCAATCTGATATCTGTGATCCGGAACCGATGAATGCTGAAGATCCCTTATTTATTCTCTATACCTCCGGCTCAACCGGCAAGCCAAAGGGTGTGCTGCATACAACCGGGGGATATCTGGTTTTTGCCGCGATGACACACGAATACACCTTTGACTATCAGGAAGGCGATGTTTACTGGTGTACCGCCGATGTCGGCTGGGTCACCGGTCATACCTATATCGTTTATGGGCCTCTGGCGAACCGGGCGACGACGCTTATGTTTGAAGGGGTGCCGAATTACCCGGACTGGTCCCGTTTCTGGCGGGTTGTGGATAAGCACAAGGTCAATAGTTTCTATACCGCGCCAACGGCGATCCGCTCACTCCTGAAGGCCGGGGATGAGTTTGTTAAAAAGACCAGCCGCAGTTCTTTGCGGGTTCTCGGAACGGTCGGCGAGCCGATCAACCACGAAGCATGGGAATGGTACTATCATGTTGTGGGAGAAGGACGCTGCCCGATTGTGGATACCTGGTGGCAAACGGAAACCGGGGGGCATTTGATTACCCCGCTGCCTTATGCAACAGCGCTAAAAGCCGGATCTGCGGCAAAGCCGTTTTTTGGGATCAGACCACAGATCGTTGATAATGAAGGACTGGTTCTGGACGGAGAAACCGAAGGAAATCTTTGTATCATTGATAGCTGGCCCGGACAGATGCGGACTTTGTACGGCGATCATGAACGCTTCGAGCAGACCTACTTTTCGACCTTCAAAGGCAAGTATTTTACCGGAGACGGTGTGAAGCGCGATTCTGACGGGTATTACTGGATTACAGGTCGGGTGGATGATGTGATTAACGTCTCCGGGCACCGTTTGGGAACGGCCGAGATTGAAAGCGCGATTGATGAGCATCCTGCCGTGGCGGAATCTGCCGTTGTAGGGTATCCGCATGACATTAAAGGGCAGGGGGTCTATGCATTTGTAACCCTCAAAACAGGATTTGCGCCGTCAGATCAGGTGAAAGAAGACATTAACGCCACCCTTCGCGAGATGATCGGCCCGATTGCCAGAGCCGACAAAATCCAGTGGGCGCCGGGCCTTCCGAAAACCCGTTCCGGCAAAATTATGCGGCGCATTTTGCGGAAAATTGCCGCAAACGAGCTGGATAGTCTGGGGGATACGTCAACCCTTGCCGATCCCGGCGTGGTTGAGGATCTGGTAAAAGGGCGGCTCTAAGTAGGCCGCCCTTGCACTCTGGTTTTTTTTCGTTCTTTTCGAGAGAGGTCAATACTTGACCGAGCAGCCGTATGGCGCTGTTTGTGCCGGCTCAACCGGAGTTCCGGCAGTCAGACTGTCCAGAGCGGCTAGGACGTAATTTTTCGCGCCTTCAACTGTTTCCGGGCGAGGGGACGGATTATCATCAATCGCGCCGCTATAGGCAAGATTTCCGGCTGCATCAATCACGAACATGTGCGGCGTGGTTTTGGCCCCGTAAAGTTGACCGATTTCTCCGGAAGGGTCCATAATCCGGGTCGTGGCGTGTGATCCAACCTCTTCCATAATTTTTTGCGCTTCTTCATTGGAAACGCTTCCCTGCTTGCCTTCGGCAGAAGACACAATGGTCAGCCAGATGGCACCGTTATCTGTGGCTGTTTTCTGCGCCGTCTGCATGTTCTTGGAATCATAGTGCTTCATAACGTAAGGGCACTCATTATTCGACCATTCCAGAACCACGTTCTTGCCATGATAGTCACTGAGTTTAATCTCGTGACCGTAAACATCGGTTGTTGTGAAATCCGGCGCAGGGGCACCGATCTCCACACTCGCCTGCGCCGCAATCGGCATAAACAAAAGCGCGGCTGCGAATAAGGTTTGCTTTAACATGGAAAAATCTCCTTCTTGGTTGCGTTGTGTTAAAAACTTTCCGGGCTACCGGTCCAGAACCTCTGCCACCAGAGACGGGCTAAGGAGTTGCGGCAGAAGCTGCGGCTCCGGGCGTTGTCCTGTCTTTGGGTCGGGGCGTCCATAATAGACGTAGATCGGAACGCCGTTTCGTCCATATCTGTTCAGATAAGCGGTAATATGTTCCTCGTAGTTTGTCCAGTCGCCAATCAGATAAATAATGTCGCGCTTTTTGAGGATGTCTCTGGTTTGCTGCGTGTCAATCGCACGGTAATGATTGACTTTGCAGGTGACGCACCACGCCGCCGTCATTTCAACGAAGACCGGGTGCTGCGTTGCGAGCGCCTGCGTCAAACCATCCTCGCTATAGGTTTGCCCAAAGGCCGGAGCCGGATGCTCGCGGCGCATATCAAGCGACTGGATTTTATAAATCGACCCAATCAGTGTACTAAACACAATCAGGGCAGACAGAGCCGCATAGACAAAATTTCGAGTGGGAGCCTCCGTCCGAAGATGTTTGAGCAGCCAGATCGCAAATCCGAGGCCCAGCAAGCCGATCAGAGGAACCAGAACACCGTTTAGGCCGAAAGGCTGCGCCAGAACCCAGATTAACCAGATGACTGCGCCAAACATCGGAAAAGAAAGGAATTCCTTGAACGTGACCATCCATGCGCCGGGGCGCGGCATAAGTTTTTGCAGCGGAGGCATAAAGCAGATCAGCAGGTAGGGCAGGGCGAGTCCCAATCCCAATGCTGCAAAAATCAGCAACGCAACAAACGCAGGCTGAACAAGCGCATATCCCAGGGCCGCCGCCATATAGGGTGCTGTGCACGGCGTTGCGACAATTGTGGCGAGAATGCCGGTCAGGAATGAACCGCGCAGGCCGTGAGATTCGACACGACTGCCAAGAGACATCAGGCGGTTGCCGATTTCAAAAAATCCGGACAGGTTCAGGGCAATCAGGAAAAACAGATAAATCAGAAGCAGAATAACAACGGGGTTTTGCAGGTGAAAGCCCCAGCCAATGGCGCTCCCTCCGGATTTAAGAATAATCAGCAACCCCGCTATTGCCAGAAAGGACAGGATAATACCAGCGGTATAGGCCAGACCGTAATGCCGGGCCTGTTTTTTATCTTTTTCAGAGAGTTTGGCAAGGCTTAACACCTTCATGGATAAGACGGGAAATACACAGGGCATCAAATTCAGGATCAGCCCTCCGATCACGGCAAATACAAGAGCCTGAAACAAATTGACCCCGGCGGCGGTTCCTGGGGTCTGGGAGGTCGTATTTGAAAAGGAGGGCGGCGGACTGGGAGACGCAGCCGCCACCGGGCCTGTTTCGACGGTATCAATATGCAGATCATAGCCAAAGCGATCCTTTGTTTGAGGATATTCAAGCACCAGAACGCCGCCTTTATCTTTGACTTTATCTATGGGGAAGCTCTCTTTTGCCTGCCGCAGTAAAATCTTGCCGCCGTCAATTTCCACTTGAGGCAGGGCGGAATTTTGAATGATTCCGTACTCATTCGGGAAAAATTCGATTTTATGCTGTTTCAGGCTATCCGCATCCATATCAGTTTGAACGCTCAGGAGCATCTGATCCCCGTCAACCTGCCATTGAGCGGACCAGTTATGATCTTTTTGCGCGATGGGCATAAACATTCCGGCATCATTCAGGATCAGGTCGTTATGCTCCTCTTTTCCGTCTTTGGGATTGAGGTGAATCGAGGCTGTGGCCTGCTCCGGAATGCAGATATCCTGACAGACCAGAATATCAAAACGGACCGGAATCGTGATCGGTCCTGCCGGTAATTTCGGGGGCAACGTCAGATACTGTATCAGAAGGGTATCGCCGTGATATCCGTAATTGACCAGAGGATCAAAAGGCAGTTTTACAGGGGTCGGCCATGAAATATCCGAAAATGAAAATCCTTCCGGAGCATCCCATTTTGCATGCATCGGCTCGCCTGAATCTCCGGGGTTTTTCCAATAGGTATGCCAACCCGGACGGATGATCTGTTCAATGACAACCGGAATGGTCTCTCCACCCTGTACCATGTTTTTCTGCGGGGTGACCTCGATAAAAACGTTCTGTTTGGCGGTGTCCCAGTCATAGTGATGCTGGTGGGTGTGCTCATAGACTCTCTGCCCCTCAGCTTCTGGATCAGACGCCAGAGCCGGAAGCGAAAAAGAAAACAAAACAAGGAATAAAAAGAGGTGTAGCCGCTGCATAGGTATCATATCATTCAATTTAGAAATTTATTCGTCGCCTGTCGAGGAAAGGTTACAAAAATT
>JACKIP010000026.1 GCA_020638395.1 Rhodospirillales bacterium | reverse complement strand
AAAACCGTCATTCTGAGCGGAGCGAAGAATCTTTTGTTTCGACGAGTTAAGATCATTCGCCTGCGGCTCAGGATGACGAGTCTGGGCTTTTGCAGAGGCTTCGATAAAAATTTTACACAGTAATTATGTGTATCCATTAAACAAAAACAGGGTGTGAGATAATGCGTGAGCCGATAGATCCGGACGATCTGGGAGATTTAGTATATGGGGTGTTAACGCAATTTGTGGATGACCGGTGTCCACCGGACATAAGTCCGGAACGTGATCCGCCACAGGAACTGCAGTTATTGCGCTATCCGTTTACGTGGTTCGGGCGCAAAATGGGAGGGAAATTTGAAAATTATCTAGATTCTGGAATGGGTAACAAAAACTATCGCATTGCTCGCTATATTTCAGATGCATTCCGGATGGCCGTGCTACGCGAAAGCCACCGTCGTCACTCCTTGGATGAGGTCTGTCCACAATTTCATTCGGAAGGACCTTAAATTCAGAATCGGAGGTGGTTGGATCTGGTCATGTTATTCAGCCTCCAGCGGTGCGATATAAAATTTGGCCATAACCAGATGGTGATCCGAGCCGAGAGAGGGGCCAACGTCACGCGAAATAAGCTTCATCTGCGGCGTATACAGTGTGTGGTCAATTGGTATACGCAGGAAGGGAAAGTAAAAAACGCTGTTCCAGGTGGTATTCGGAAACCACTTATAATCGTTATACTGCAGGCTTGTTTCTTTGAGTAAGGTTTTAAAAACAGGGGAGTAAGGCGTTAGGTTAAAATCTCCTGAGAAGGTTTTGTAGGGATAGGGATCCTGTTTGATTGCTTCTTGCATAATGAAGATATCTTCGCTGCGCTCTTTATAATTTGCCTCTCCCAATGGAACCTGGGTATGGATGGAATATAAATGAACCGGCGCAGGCATGGTCGGCGTTTGCAGGGTGACTTTAACGCCCGGCATATGAGCATTGATATTCAGGCTGGGAATTTCTTCGGCTTCAAACGGGTAGCGGCTCATAATCGAAATATCATTAAAGCGCTCTTTTGGGTCGGTCGGAAATTGGTAAGGGAAGTATTTTTTGAGTTCCCGTAGTTTGTACAGCGTGGTTACACCGCTTTCCTGAACGAACATGATGTCAATATCCTGATGATGTTCGCGGACCCATTCGTCAATCTGATCCCAATGCGGATTGCCAAACAGCTTATTATATTGCACGAGTGTGAGGTTTGGGCGCTCTGCGTGCGGTGGAGTCATTTGCCAGGGATCGGAATAGCTGGTCCGGACGAAATACGCACTGGACAGGCCAATTGCCAGCATTGGCAGAACCAGCCAGCGGCGATCCCTATAGCATAAGAAAACGGCCGCAAGAACCAGCCCGCCAATCGCATATTGAAGGGTAAAATTGACAAACAAATCGCAAAACCAGTGATAGGCGGCAAACTGGGAAAGTCCGAATGCGACGGTCAACAGCAGGGCAAGTATTTCCATGTAGCTTTTAAGAGTCTGGTGTTTTTGATTTTTAAGCATGTCTTTGTTATGCGGGATTTTGGACAAAATAAAAAGCCCCTTCGAGATCGGAGGGGCTTCGTTGTCTGTGCAGCAAGAATTATCCTGCGGCGACCGCTTTTTCTTTAACCTCTTGCGGATCGCGCAGAACATACCCACGGCCCCAGACGG
>JACKIP010000025.1 GCA_020638395.1 Rhodospirillales bacterium | reverse complement strand
ATCAATAAGGATGCCGTTTATAAAGCGGAAGGTCAGACGGAAATTCGTTTTTATGGTCTGGATTATCTGATGCAGGCTTTGGATCAGAGATTGAAAAATCCTGAAACATCTCCAATTGCTGCACAGGCTGTTCAGCAGGTGGCTGGCGGACTGGGAATGCTGCAGATGTTTGGGCAGCAAAAGAAAGACGATCAAAATCGTGACTATCGCAGCTATGTGATAACGGTCGCTCCGGAAGGCACGGTCCAGATGAACGGAACCGATATGACCCAGATGATGGGAATGATGCACTAGCGGTCTTTGCGTGAACGATGAAGCGATAGATTCTGAACCGCAAAGTAAGGCAAAGTTTTTCTACCCTTTTTCATCGTCATCACACGCCTTGTGCGTGTGATCCACGAGAGCGTTTAAAAATAATAAACCACGAATGAACACAAATAGACACGAATAGGAAAATATTGGTGTGCAGTCGTGTTTATTTGTGGTGAAAAGTATAGAAGCCTCCACAAAAGCCCCGACCGTCATTCTGAGCCGCAGGCGAAGAATCTTATAGTGGTCCCAATTTGCTCGGATTTTTAACCACAGAGGCACAGAGGGCGCAGAGGTTTCTTACAAAGGACAAAAAAACTTTGTTTTACTTTGTCTTACTTTGCGGTTTAAGATTTATCGTTTTATCGTTCACGCGGCGGCAGAAAAAACAAACAAGGCATCATGAACCACGAATGAACACAAATAGACACGAATAGAAAAATATTGGTATGCATTCGTGTTTATTCGTGGTGAAAAGTATAGTGTAGAAGCCCCTGCAAAAGGTTATAATTTTACAAAACCGTCATTCTGAGCGTAGCGAAGGATATTTCTTTATCAAAAACTTAAGATCCTTCGCCTGCGGCTCAGGATGATGAGTTCGGACTTTTGTAGGGATTTCTATATTCAAAGAAACTTTATGAACAAGTAAGATGAATGAAATGGTAAAAGAAATTGATGTTGCGATCATCGGGGCGGGGCCGGTCGGGCTGTTTGCCGTGCATCAGTGCGGCATGCTGGGATTGCGCACCGCGGTGATTGACAGTCTGCCGGAGGTGGGTGGTCAGTGCACAGCTCTTTATCCGGAAAAACCAATTTACGATATTCCGGGCTACCCCACCATTGCCGCCGGGGCGCTTATTCATCAGCTGGAGGCGCAGGCGACCCCGTTTCAGCCTCATTATTACCTGGGGCAATCTGCTAACTTTGTGCAGAAAAATGAGCGTGGATGGCAGATTACCACCTCTTCTGATGAGGTATTGCAGGCGCGCAGCATAATTATTGCTGCGGGGGGCGGTGCGTTTGGGCCACATCGTCCGCCTTTGGAACATCTGGCAGACTATGAAGGAATTTCGGTCTTTTACATGGTGCGGCGGCGGGAAGATTTTCGCGATAAAAAGGTTGTGATTGCAGGGGGCGGAGACAGTGCTGTTGATTGGGCACTCTCTTTGTCTGCTTTGGCGGAAAGTGTGACGCTGATCCATCGCCGCGAGGTATTCCGGGCGGCTCCGGAAAGTTTGCGGCAACTGGAAATGATGGTGGAAATCGGAAAAATTTCCCTGTGTATTCCGTATCAGCTTGCGGCGCTGGAGGGAGCGGCGGGAGATCTGAAAGCGGTTCATGTTGCAGATCTGGAGGGGCATGAAAAAAGGATAGAGGCGGATGTGTTGCTGCCGTTTTTTGGTCTGAGCGCAGATCTGGGGCCGATCAAAAGCTGGGGGCTGGAGCTGGACGGACCTCATATCCGGGTTGATCCGGCGACTTGCGCCACCAACCTGCCCGGCCTGTATGCTATTGGGGATGCTGCAACATATCCGCACAAATTAAAATTGATTCTGACCGGATTTGCCGAGGCAGCGCAGGCCGCGCACGCTATTCGCAGTTATCTGAATCCCGATACGGCC
>JACKIP010000024.1 GCA_020638395.1 Rhodospirillales bacterium | reverse complement strand
TCTGTCAGAATATTTTCCGCGATCAGTTGTGCAGCATATTTTGTGCGGGTTGAGTCCTGCGTCGCGATTTTCTGGTACATGAGCGGTTGGGTAAAGGCGGGCTCATCCCCTTCATTGTGACCGTAACGACGGTAGCAGAACATGTCGATCACGATATCTTTCTTGAAGGTCTGGCGGAATTCCGTGGCAATCCGCGAGACATGAACAACAGATTCCGGATCATCTCCGTTCACGTGGAAGATTGGCGCGGCCAGCATTTTTGCAACATCGGTGCAATAGGGACCGCTGCGACCATATTTCGGCATTGTGGTAAAGCCAATCTGGTTGTTGATAACGATATGGATTGTTCCTCCGACGCGGTAGCCGGCAAGCTCTGAAATCATCAGTGTTTCGGCGGTAATACCTTGTCCTGCGAATGCAGCATCACCGTGCAGCAAAAGCGGCATTACCTGCTCGGCCTCGCGGTCTTTCCGCTGGACCTGCTTTGCGCGAACTTTCCCGATGACGACCGGATTCACGAATTCCAGATGAGACGGGTTCGCGGTCAGGGACAGGTGGATCGTGTTGCCGTCAAAATCCCTGTCGCTGGAGGTTCCCATGTGATATTTCACATCTCCGGAGCCAAGAATATCTTCGGGAATGGACGACATCCCCTGAAATTCGGCAAAAATGGTTGAAAAAGGTTTCCCCATCACGTTGCCCAGAACATTCAAACGGCCACGGTGTGCCATGCCGATCACGATTTCTTTCAGACCCATCTGCCCGCCGCGTTTCATAATCTGCTCGATCGCCGGAATCAGAGCCTCACCCCCATCAATGCCGAAGCGTTTGGTGCCGGTATATTTTTTGTGCAGATATTGCTCGAAGCCCTCAGCCGCAGTCAAACGTTGCAGAATGGCTTTCTTTCCATTGCTGGTGAATTCCGTTTTATTATGAGGCTCTTCGATCCTCTGTTGAATCCACGCTTTTTCTTCGGGGGAGCTGAGGTGCATAAATTCCACCCCGATCTTGCCGCAATAAGTCTCCCGCAGGATTTTGACGATTTCCGGCAGGGTGGTGTATTCCAGCCCCAGAACACCGCCGATATAGATCGGGCGGGCGTAATCAGCCGAGGTAAAGCCATAGTGAGCCGGATCGAGTTCCGGATGGGTTGTATTCTCGCGCAGGGACAAAGGATCAAGATCAGATTCCAGATGCCCGCGTGCCCGAAACGCACGGATCAGCATCAGAGCGCGGATGGAATCCTGCGCGGCTTGCTTGATATCTCCGGTTGCAACAGGGGCTTGCGGTTGCGCGGCCGCGGGGGAGGTGTGAACGGTAAACGGAACAACCCGTGCCGAAGCCGGGGAAGCCCCCGCCGCCATCTGAGAGGTCTGGTCAAACCCGTTCACGCTTTTGCGGTTTTCCATCGGCGTCCAGCTCGCCCCGTGCAGCTCCTTCAACAAGCTGACTTCCGTGTCGTTTAGGTCTTTGAAGAAACTTTGCCAGCTAGGGTCAACACTTGCGGGAGATTTCAGGTACTGCGCATATAAATGAGCAATATATTCGGCATTGACACCGGAAAGGAAAGAAAGGTTTTCTGCTGACATGATGTTTCGTTTGGTTCAGGTTGCGTAAATTTCCCCTAAATATAGCGCGTGTTGCATGAATTGTCATCCTTTTCTCTGTGCGTTGCACAAAGAAAAGAGGTGGCTCTTTCGTTGGAAAGAACCACCAGAGGGAAGGGTATCTGCCACGAGGGATAGAGCGTTGATCGTTTAGCCTGAGTCACCCTAAACGCTCTTTGCTCCAAGGGTTGGGATGGGTGGCCGGAGAGAAAAATACCCTTTGAAACGTGTTATTTAAAAAGGGGAATACAAATCGAGCCAATAGCCCAACGAATTTGGCACATTCTGATCGAGAACGTTGACCATTGTAATCAGTACGCTGCTCCAGATTGCTCCATTGATAAATTGTCCCATATTACACACTCCTGTTACTGGTTTGTTCGTATTTTACGTATTGCTTATCGGGTTGCAATATGTATGCCAGAATGAACGGGTCACGAACGGCGTTCCAGAGTAAGGTAATCGTAAGCGATCTGATCCGGTGTGATATGGGATTCTTTGGCGGTTTCCCGCCATTCTTGCGGATTGATATCCGGAAAAAAGGCGTCTCCGTCCGGGATGTCTATATGAACACGAGTCAGGTACAGGCGGTCTGTGAGTGGTAAAGCTTGCCGGTAAATTTGTGACCCGCCGAAAATAATGAGCTCTTCCAGGGATTTTTTTGCCGCAATTTCCTGCGCGTGCCGGAGTGCGTCTTCCAGGGTGGCATGCACAAACACATTGTCAAAGTCAGGTTGGACCATCGAGCGGCTGATGACGAGGCTGTCCCGTCCGGGGAGTGGTTTTCCCCCGCGGCGGGCGGCGATGCTGTCATAGGTGTTGCGCCCCATAATCAGCGGTTTGCCCATCGTGATCTCTTTTGTCCGTTTGAGATCATCCGGCAAATGCCACGGCAAATCATTGCCGCGACCGATGCAGTTATTATCGGAAAGCGCGACGATGGCGGAAATCTTAACCGGCATGTGCATCTGAGTTATACGGCAATCGGGGCTTTGATGTGGGGGTGGTGTTCGTAGCCGACCAGCTCGAAATCCTCGAACTTAAAGTCAAAGATATTATCGACATGCGGGTTCAAGTGCATTTCCGGCAGAGGCTTCGGCGTGCGGGACATTTGCTCCTTGGCCTGTTCCATATGATTCAGGTAAAGGTGGGCATCGCCAAAGGTATGCACAAATTCGCCGGGTTTCAGGCCGCAGACCTGCGCCACCATCATGGTCAGCAGGGCGTAGGAGGCGATATTGAACGGCACGCCAAGGAAAATATCGGCGCTGCGCTGATAAAGCTGGCAGGACAGCGTGTCGTTAATCACAAAGAAGTGAAACATTGTATGGCACGGGGGCAGGGCCATCTTGCCGATATCTGCCACATTCCAGGCATTGACAATGTGGCGCGTGCCGTGCGGATTGGTCTTGATAGAGTGGATCAGATTTGAAATCTGGTCAATCTTGCGGCCATCTGCGGTCGGCCAGTGACGCCATTGATACCCATAGACGGGGCCGAGGTCGCCGTTTTCATCGGCCCATTCATCCCAGATAGAGACTCCGTTTTCTTTCAGGTAGCGGATATTTGTATCGCCGGACAGGAACCACAGCAATTCATGGATGATCGAGCGCAGGTGAAGCTTTTTAGTGGTGACGCAGGGGAAG
>JACKIP010000023.1 GCA_020638395.1 Rhodospirillales bacterium | reverse complement strand
TAACCGGACAGTCCTGACAGGCTCCCATCCGCTGAATGGGGTTGAAGTCTCCCAAATCAACCCCGCGGTGGAGGCTGAGCTTGGATTACAGGAAGAGTCCGGCGTTGTTATTTCAGGCATTTCCGATGACCCGTCTTTTTTCCAGATGGTTACGGTCGGAGATGTCATCCTCAACGTAAATGGCAAAAAAATATTGACGGTGAAAGACCTGCAGGATGTTTTGCGCGCAGAATCTGCTCCCAAAAAAGCCTGGCAGATTACGTTTAACCATCAGGGCCACCCCCGGCAGGTGGTTATCCGCTGAGCGTTAAATACAGCCTCACATCTTGAAATTTCTTGATCTCTCCGGGAATATCCGGTTTAGTCACAGATACGATGAGCGCAGAAAAAATATCCTCTCCCAAGAAACAGATTTACAAGCCCGGCAAGATCAAAGGGTTTCCCGAATGGCTGCCCGAAGAGCGCCTCGTGGAACAAAAGTGGCTGGACCATATTCGCAGAATATTCGAATCCTATGGCTTTACCTCCATTGAAACTCCGGCAGTGGAAGAGCTGAACGTTCTGCTGGCCAAAGGCGAGACCGATAAGGAAATTTACACCCTCACACGCCTGCAACAAAGCGAGGAAGAAAATTCCGAAACCCGGCTGGGGTTGCACTTTGACCAGACCGTTCCTTTTGCCCGCTACACCGCGCAGCATTTCAACGACCTGACCTTTCCGTTTAAGCGGTACCAGATGCAGAAAGTCTGGCGCGGCGAACGTCCGCAACTGGGGCGGATGCGGGAATTCCTCCAGTGCGATATTGATGTCATTAACGTCGATCACCTCCCCCTGCATTTCGATGCGGAAATGGCCGCGATTATTTATGAAATCCTGTGCGGTCTGGAGATCGGACGCGTCCAGTTACGGATTTCGAACAGAAAGATATTGTTGGGGCTGATGGAAAGTCTAAGCATAGAAAGTAGCGATACCATTACACATATTTTCAGACAAATAGACAAATTAGATAAACTAGGAGCTGTTCAGGTACACAAAAATATTGTTGAGTTGCTATCTTTCAATGAAGAAGAAGCAATTAAGAAAGCAAGACTAATTCTTTACTTTTCTTGTGAATTTTCTGGAAACTTTGATACTCTACTTGACGAAATTACCAATGATGAACTTATAGACAGTAGCAATAAATTACTTCAAGACGGATTAGATGAGCTAGGGCAGGTATTATTTTCCCTCGCTCACCTGCCGGAAGGCTCCGTTATCGCGGATCTCTCCATCGTCCGCGGTCTGGATTACTATACCGGAACCGTCTATGAAACCCGCCTGCTCGATATTCCGGAGTTCACTGGCTCGGTCTGCTCCGGTGGGCGGTATGATGATCTGGCCGGAACCTTTATCAACAAACACCTGCCCGGCGTGGGAATTTCCATCGGATTTACCCGTCTGTTCGACGTGTTGCGGCACCACGGCTATATCAAGACCGGCGCAAAAACCCCCACGGACATTCTGGTCGTGCTCGCAGATGAGGCACACCGGCCCCTTGCCATGGAAACGGCCCGGAGCCTCCGGGCACAGGGTTATAACGTCGAAACCTATCACGCGCCGCAGAAAATCAGCCGGCAACTCTCCTATGCGGAGAAAAAAGGCATTCCCTATGTCTGGTTCCCGGAACTGGGAGAAGTGAAAAACATGACAACCGGCGAACAATCCAAAGCAGAGGTGGAAAGATGGACAAAATCCTGAACAGGTGCGCCGTTCCCCTTGCAGGTGGCAGAAAATCCGGTAAAACGCTCGCACTCACTCTGGCGCTGCTGTGTCTCAGCCCTCTGTCCCATGCGGCAGATCCGGGAAGTTATACCTACACGCCGGAAGGATGCGGGTTTACAGCGTCCTTTCCGTCGGAGCCGCATTTCACCCGGCGCTGCCCTTCGGACCCGACCCTCCCCTGTCTGGAAGTTGCCCGCTTTACCAGTCGCGGCGAAGAAGCCCACCAGACGTTCGAAGTTGAAATGAGCTGTCAGGGAATTTCTGAGGAGGTCTATCAGAGCTATACCAAGGATAATCTTGAATCTCTGGTCGTAAAAATGACGGAAAAGCATCATCTGGGAGAAGTTCCCCCGGTTGATTTTGACGCGCAGGAAGACGGTCTCAAAATCGCCAGCAGCAGCGGCCTGAAGCGCGCCGGATTCTCCGACAAAATCTTTTTATCCCAGATATGGGTCAACCCGCATTCGGTGATGACAATTGAAGGAGAGATGGATCTGGAAACCGATGAAAAAACCGAAGAGCAATTTATTACCATCATGCGCAGTGTCGCGCAGACCACAACGTCTCAGAGCGTTGAGCGTTGAGCCTGAATTGCGTTGCTGCGCTCCTCACGTGGGTTTGTCTGCGCTTCGTCGCTTGCGCCTGATTCTCAACCTAAACGCTCTTTGCTCTAAGCATTCCTAACGGCGTCCTGTATCCGCGCAACCATGCTAAAAAACCCGTTGCGGCGATTGGGGGACAGATGGCTTTCCAGTCCCAGCGCCCGGAAGACATCTTTGATATCAATCTCCCGTAAAAGCCCGACCGGGCGGTTATTGTAAATTTCCAGCAGGAGGGCCACCAGCCCCTGCACAATATGGGCATCACTCTCCGCCATGATCTGTAATCTCCCGTCGTGAATCCCCGCCACCATCCATACACGGCTGGTACAGCCCGGCACCAGCGTTTGATCGGTCTTTAAATCTTCCGGCATCGGCGGTAATTTCTTGCCCAGATCAATCAGATAGGCATAGCGCCCCTCCCAGTCGTCAAACAGGGAAAAATCGTCAATCAGGTTTTGAACGTGCGTTTGCATTTACCTTATCTATTTTTTAACCGGTTCCATGTCAAATAGAGATATGACTGGCAGAATTAACACAGACACCCCATATCTTAATAATAAGACTTGCAGAGCCAGACGCCACTTGGCAAAGTGGAAGAAATGATTCACAAATCGGAATAAATTTTATGAGCAAAGATACGCCCGAAGACGATAACAAAAACACCCTCTACTGCTCGTTCTGCGGCAAAAGCCAGCACGAGGTCAAGAAGCTGATTGCGGGCCCCAACGTGTTTATCTGTAACGAATGCGTTGAGTTGTGCGTCGATATTATCCGGGAAGAAGACAAAACGCAGCTTGTGCGTTCAGAGGAAGACGGCATTCCGACTCCGTCGGAAATTAAAAAAGTTCTGGATGATTACGTCATCGGACAGACCCGGGCGAAACGGATTCTGTCTGTGGCGGTGCATAACCACTACAAACGTCTGGAGCATGGCGGAACCGGCTCTGGCGCGGATATCGAGATTTCAAAGTCAAATATTTTGCTGGTGGGACCGACCGGGTGCGGAAAGACGCTTCTGGCCCAGACTTTGGCTAAAATTATTGACGTGCCGTTTACGATGGCCGATGCAACGACTCTGACCGAGGCCGGATATGTCGGGGAAGATGTTGAAAATATTGTCCTGAAACTGTTGCAGGCCTCTGACTATAATGTTGAGCGGGCACAAAAAGGGATTGTTTATATTGATGAGATCGACAAGATCTCCCGTAAGTCTGACAATCCGTCCATCACCCGCGATGTGTCCGGGGAAGGCGTGCAGCAGGCCTTGCTGAAACTGATGGAAGGCACCGTTGCGTCTGTGCCACCGCAGGGCGGGCGCAAACATCCGCAGCAGGAATTTTTGCAGGTGGATACCTCGAACATGCTGTTTATCTGCGGCGGGGCGTTTGCCGGAATTGAGAAAATACTGGCCAATAAAGGACGCGGGACCACGATCGGATTCGGCGCGGATGTTCAGGCTCCGGACGAGCGGAAAACCGGGGAACTCCTGCATAACCTAGAACCGGAAGATTTGCTCAAATTCGGCCTGATCCCGGAATTTGTCGGGCGTCTGCCGTTGATCGCCACTCTGGAAGATCTGGATGAAGAGGCTCTGATCACCATCCTGACTGAACCAAAGAATGCACTGATTAAACAGTATAAGAAGCTGTTTGAGATTGAAAACGTAGAGCTGGAATTTGACAAGGACGCTATGAGTGCGATTGCGAAAAAAGCCATCGAGCGCAAAACTGGTGCCCGCGGCTTGCGCTCTATCCTCGAATCGGTTCTGCTGGATACCATGTACGAAATCCCGGATGCCGAAGAAGCCTCCAAGGTTATTGTGACCGCAGAAAATATCAATAATCCCGATTCGCACCCGGAAGTTATCTACGCGAAAAAGAAAAAAGACGATAAAGAGCCGAAAGAGAAAAAAGAAGCGGCCGGATAAGAATTATACACAGAGAAACCGCCCTTCCGGGCGGTTTCTTGTAAAAAGGCCGTATAGTTTCAATTATCAGGCAAGACAACACTTGACAGATTATACGGTTTCCGATTATAAACACACCTCGTGACTATTTATGGAGATAAAAAAATGTTCGCAGTCGTAAAAACAGGCGGCAAGCAATACAAAGTTTCAAAAGATGACAAGATCACCGTCGAAAAAATCGAAGGGGATGAAGGCAAAGCTGTAACGCTTGAAAATGTATTGTTTTTGTTTGATGGCTCCAAAGCCACGGTCGGAGAGCCGGAGGTAAAAGGCGCAAAGATCACCGCAAAAATCGTCAGACAGACACGTGGTGATAAAGTGACAATTTTCAAGAAAAAGCGTCGCCAGAATTACCGGCGTAAAAAAGGACACCGTCAGGATCTGACCGTGATTCAAATCACCGATATCAAAGCGGCGTAATTGTAAGTTTAATTGTTAGGTATTACGGAGTAATAAAATGGCACATAAAAAGGCAGGCGGGAGTTCCAGAAACGGCCGCGATTCCGAAGGCAGACGTCTTGGCGTGAAAAGATATGGCGGCGAAGAAATTCTGGCTGGAAATATTATCATCCGCCAGCGCGGTACTAAATGGCACCCTGGAAAAGGAGTTGGTTTGGGCAAAGACCACACAATTTTCGCGCTGATCGACGGAATGGTCAAATTTACACGCGGTCGCAATGATCGCTCGATCGTGAATGTTGTTGCTGCAAACGATGAGATGCCACAAGCGGCTGAATAACTTTTTTACAAGAATGAAAAGGAAGAGCCCGCCTTGCGGGCTTTTTTTGCAAAATGAAGTTTCTCGATCAGGCAAAAATCTACTTAAAATCCGGAAATGGCGGCCCCGGGTGCCTGTCTTTTCGTCGGGAAAAATTTGTTGAATTCGGCGGTCCAGACGGTGGAAATGGTGGCAAAGGCGGCGATGTTATTTTTCGGGCCGCAAAAAATCTTAATACCCTGATTGATTTTCGTTATACCCAGCATTTTAAGGCGGAAAGCGGCCATAACGGCGAAGGGCGCAATAAAACCGGGGCCGGCGGTAAAGATTGCATTATTACCGTTCCCATCGGGACCGAGGTCATTGCAGAAGACAAAGAAACCGTTCTGGCCGATATGACCGAAGACGGGCAGGAAATTCTGTTTCTCAAAGGCGGCGATGGCGGGTTTGGGAATACGCATTACAAATCCTCCACCAATCAGGCCCCGCGCCGGACCACTCCCGGATGGCCGGGGCAGGAGATGGCCGTATGGCTGCGCCTGAAGCTGATTGCGGATATTGGCCTTGTGGGGCTTCCCAATGCGGGTAAATCAACATTTCTGGCAGCCTGCACCCGCGCA
>JACKIP010000022.1 GCA_020638395.1 Rhodospirillales bacterium | reverse complement strand
CCTGAAAACCCTTCTACCCGCTCCGTCGTGTCGCAGTCAGTTCCATCTTTCAAAGTTATACTCTGAGCACCTGGTTTTACGCGCCCAGCCATCTCGGGAGCCAGCGCAACAACCAGTGCCCCTCGAATACCAATAGCAGACAATTCTGATTGAGTCTCTGAAGAATTTGTCCCTCTTTGAAAAGCGCCTATGATCTGATGGGTTTCTTTCACTCTTATCATTTTTATATTCTCCCTCTATGTTTTCTTAGCATACACTTTTTCAGCCGAAAAATTCAAGCTCTTTTCGCCCCAATTACGCCACAATCTTGAGGCTTGCCGATTTTATTTGGATTATAATACGGGCGGGCGGTTGTGGTTCCAGATTTTTTGCTCCCATTCTGCGGCCAGAAGATCCCAGTTCAGGGATTGAACATCCTCGATTGCGGCCTGCGACAATGTTCGCCAGAGAGCCTCTCGGGTGAGCAGGTCAATCGTATAGTTTGCCAGAGCCTCAAGATTGCCGTGCGGGGCGATGAACCCGGTCCGGCCATGCGTGACTCGTTCGGACAGCGCGCCGATCCCGAATGTCACAACCGGAACCCCCAGCGCCTGCGCTTCGGTGGCGGCACAGCAAAATGTTTCATCCTTGTAACCGGGATAAATCATCACCCGCGACTCCCGCAGGCGGTCCCGCAGAACAGCTTTGGGAACCTTGTCATGAAGAAAAATGCCGGACGCGGCAAGCTGCCCGGCGGTATAGGGAATGTCCGGCGTGGGCAGGGTTTGCGGCTCGGTATAGGCGTGGAACTGGGCGTCCGCCACGACGGGATGCACATAACGCATCCAGCTTTCTATGACCGTGGCCAGACCGCGATAGGCCTGCGAAAAGAAAATCGCCCGGGGCGGGGTGGGGAGATCGGTACGGGGAAGCATCCCCAGATATTCCGCGCTCAGGCCGTGCGGCATGATCTCCCGCCGCCGGAACGGATGCAGGAAATGACATTCCTTGCGGTGTTTTTCCCCCAGAAAAACCCCAATGGGCCGCCAGCGCAGCAGAGCGCCCATATTGCCTTTGCGGATGGTTTTTTCCAGCAACATCCGGTTATGCATCCAGACGACCGGAAGAGGGTTTGCGGCTTTGAACGGCCGGGCAAAGTCCAGCAGCCGCGCATCGTGATTGGCGATGATAACATCCGGATGAAAGGCGGGGAGACGGGTGAAAAACTGATCGTAATTCGACCAGTGAACGCCGGATATACAGCCGCTCATATGCTCCGGCGCGTTATTAACCACGCAGACCTCATGCCCTCGCCGGGCGCAGGCTTCTGCCAGATTGACGGTGACGCTTTCAATGCCTCCGAGAGGCGCGGTCCGCAATGTGTCTCCGTTAAAAGCGGTTTTGGTACAGTCAAGAAAAAGAATGCGCATGATTCCGTCATTATAACGGGACGGAGCCAGAAAAAAACGGAATATTTATCATTGTTTCATTTTTGTATGGTTTTCCCGTCATGACGAATATCACCGCGATGCCGTATCATTTTTTCTGGACAAATATCCCGTCCGGCCCCTAAATAAGGAATGACCAAAATTCATCTTTATAAAAATGACCTGCCCGATCATGTGGTATTCAAGGATGCGGTGGCTGTTGATTCCGAAACCATGGGACTAAAGCCGTACCGGGACCGCCTGTGCCTGATCCAGCTCTCTGGCGGAGACGGTGAAGCGCACCTCGTTCAGTTTGACAAGGATCATTACGACGCTCCCAACCTGAAAGCGTTATTCGCCAACCCCTCAATTGAGAAAATATTTCATTTTGCGCGGTTTGACCTGCAGGTTATCAAATATTATCTGGGGGTTGATTGTACGCCGGTTTATTGTACAAAAATGGCCTCGAAGCTGTGCCGGACCTACACCGATAAGCATGGTCTGCGCGATCTGGTTGCAGAGCTGCTGGGGATTGAATTGGATAAGGAAAAGCAGTCCTCTGACTGGGGCGCTAAGGATCTGACCGAAGAACAGCAGGCTTATGCCGCCAATGACGTTTTATATCTGCATCAGGCCCGGGCGTTGCTGGATCAAAGAATTCGCCGCGAAGGCCGGACGGAATTACTGAAAGCAATTAATAACTTCCTTCCCTATCGCGCCGACCTTGACCGTCTCGGCTGGCGGGAAACAGACATTTTTGCTCATCACTGATTTTGTAGAAAAGCCCGGCACGTTCATTTTCTATGAACAAATACCGGGCCTTTCATTGGGGATTCCGTCTGCGCCTCCTCCTCAGAGTGGGTTAGGTCAGGGTTCACGGTCAGAGATAACCGCAGACGAAAACTTGTACAAACTTCAACATTTTTCCTGAGAAAATAGTTGCAGATTTTGTGCCAGAGGGGCACTCCGGAAAAAGGGCAGTATTTAGCGGTTTGGGCTGAAGCGGGGACAAGGTCAAAATAGCCGCCCGGCAAAAATTACCGGGTGAGCCGGGTAAGGATTTCCCTTGCTCCTGAGAGGCAATGCTTTATGATAGGGAGCATGAAAAAGCAGATTGGCATTGGCGCGGCAATTGTACTGGTTCTCGGACTTGGCTGGAGTGCATTTTTCTGGCCGCAGGCGGAGCTGAAAGCTGTGCCGGAGCAAAGTCAGGCCGCCAGCTCTGCTCCTGCCAAAAAAGCACAGACAAAAACTCCGGCGTCTCTGGACGGCGCAATGGTGCCGCATAAAGCCTTATACGAAATTACGATGGTGTCTGCGGCGAGCGGATCACAGGTCGTCAATATCAGCGGCAACATGTTTTTCGAATGGAAGCCGACCTGCGATGCCTGGACGACCGACCACCGCTTTAATCTGACCTATGAATATGCTGACAGCCCGGCAATGCAGATTACCTCTGATTTTTCAACATGGGAAAGCCGGGATGGGAAAAGCTTTGATTTTTCCTCCCGCCGCAGCCGGGACGGCGAATTATATGAGGAACTGCGCGGACATGTGGACCGTCTGGAGGATGGCAGCGGCAAAGCTGTTTACAGTCTGCCGGAAAATCTGAGTTTTGATCTGCCGAAAGGCTTTGTGCTTCCCATGCAGCATACGCTCGATATTTTATCGGTCATTGACAAAAGCAATAGCCCCTTTGTCAACCGGGTTCTGTTTGATGGCAGCGATACCGAAGGCCCGATCGAGGTGAATGCGTTTATTGGCAAAAGTGTCAATGCGATGGCCCGGCTTCCGGTGAATGCGGAGCTTGACGTGTCGTTGCTGAATGCGCCGGCGCGGGACATCCGGATGGCTTTTTTCCCTCTGCTCGATCAGGAAACAGAGTCGTCAGATTATGAAATGAATGCGGTATTTCATGATAACGGAGTTATCAGCGATATGATGATCGACTATCACGAATTCAGCATTCACCAGAAACTGATCGCTCTGGAAAAAACCAAAATAGATTTAAACTGCGACGCGAATTAATAAAGCGGTAACACTTTATATTTACTTTAAGTAATATAAAGGAATGCTCTGCAAGAGTTTGTGATATTACAAAATCGTCTTTCTGAGTGTAGCGAAGAATCTTTTATCTTCATAGATTAAGATCCTTCGCCTGTGGCTCAGGATGACGAATCTGAGCTTTTGCAGGGCGTTCTAAATGACTGTGTCTGAGTCATAGGATAGAAAATGACACGTAAAACCGTTTTGATCGTCGAAGATAATGAACTAAACATGAAACTGTTTCGTGATCTGTTGCGGGCGCACGATCTGGATACGATTGAGACCCGCGACGGGCTGAAAGTCCTTGATCTGGCACGTGATCACCGCCCGGACTTGATTCTGATGGACATCCAGCTGCCCCAGATCTCTGGTCTGGACGTAACAAGGATGCTGAAAGAAGACGCAGATCTAAAGGCAATTCCGGTGGTGGCCGTGACCGCTTTCGCAATGAAAGGTGATGAGCACAAGATTCGTAGTGGAGGATGTGAAGATTATCTTGCGAAACCGGTCACAGTGAATAAACTGATTGGGACAATACAAAAATACCTGTAAAAAGAACTATCATATAATTGTAACAAAAAAGTTTAGAATTTCATGTCTGCGCGTATCCTGGTTGTTGATGACATCCTGCCAAATATAAAATTGCTCGAAGCCCGTCTGAATAGTGAATACTATGATGTTTTGACGGCGACCAGCGGCGCGGAGGCTTTGGAAAAAGTCGCCAGCGACAGCCCGGACATGGTCCTGCTGGATATTATGATGCCGGGCATGGACGGATTCGAAGTGTGTCGCAAGATTAAAGAAAATCCAAGAACAGCACATATCCCGGTTGTGATGGTCACGGCTTTGACCGAAGCCGAGGACCGGGTGCGCGGACTGGAAGCGGGGGCAGATGATTTCCTGAGTAAGCCGATCAATGATACCGCCCTGATGGCACGGGTGCGCTCCCTGATTCGTTTGAAAATTACGGTGGATGAATGGCGGGTTCGTGAAAACACCGCCAATCAGCTGGGGGTTGCCAACGATCAGGTCACGGCAATGAAGGAGCCGGTTGAGCATGCCAGAGTTCTGATTATTGAAGATCAGGATTTCGAGGTCGAGAAATTATCCGGGGTTTTACAACGGGATCGGGATGACTGCATCGCTGCCGCCGGAGGAGCTGAGGCCATGAGGCATATTCAGGCCGAGCCGTTTGATCTGGTGATTGTCAGTCTGAATCTGGAGGAAGAAGACGGATTGCGGCTCTGTTCACATTTGCGGTCCAATGAAAAAACACGGGCGACCCCGATTATCATGATCGGGCTGGAAGACGGGATGGATAAAATTGCCCGCGGACTGGAAATGGGGGTGCATGATTATATCCTGCGCCCGGTTGACCGGAATGAGTTTCTTGCCCGTGCCCGGACGCAAATCCGCCGCAAACGCTTTCAGGACCGGCTGCGCTCGAATTATGAGAATAATCTGTCAATGGCGGTGACAGATCCTCTGACCGGATTGTATAACCGCCGCTACATGGAAACGCACCTGAGCCAGCTTCTCTCCCGTCAGGAAGCACACAAGAAGCCGCTGGGGATCCTGCTGCTGGATATTGACCACTTTAAGAAGGTCAATGATACCTACGGTCACCATGTGGGCGATGAAGTTCTGAAAGAATTTTCCCGCCGGGTGTCTGATTCTCTGCGGAGCTTTGACCTTGTGGCGCGTCTGGGCGGGGAAGAATTCGTCGTGATTTTGCCGGATGTCACCGAAGAAAAGGCGCATTTCATCGCAGAACGTCTGCGCGCTTCGATTGCAGAAGAGCCGATCTCCTGCGGCACCGACACTGGCTATCTTTCCATCACCACATCGGTGGGCGGGATGATTGTGCATAATGGCGGGCACAGCGTCGAATCCGTTCTGGAACGGGCGGATAAGTGCCTGTATGAAGCCAAGGAAAACGGGCGAAACCGGACATTTTTTGAAAAGGCCGGATTTATCCATCCGGAGAAATACCGCGAAGCGCCGCGGGAAATGATCGAGTAACAAAAAAGCGCCTTCCGGCGCTTTTTTCGAAATCAACTAGTTTTTCTTGTGAGGGGGCATCTTTTTCTGAACAAAGGACACATGCATGCCGCGCTTACCAGTCTCCGGATTTACAGCCCACGGATCATACTTTTTCAGTTCCAGCTTGTTCTCGCTGCGCGGATTGTGACGGGTATAGTAACGGTATCCGGTTCCAGCAGAGCTTTCCAGTCTTACTTTTTGTGCAACGCCTTTTTTAGCCATCTTTTTATTCCTAAATTCTTATGAAACGTGTTTATGTCCGATTTTTCCGGGAATGTCAAATATTTTTCTGCCTTGCCACGGCTCCGTACTCAGGTTAACAAAAAACATTTGTAGAAGGAGTGTCTGTCCGGCTTCTAACCGCAGAGAGTGCAGAGGATAGAAACACTACGTCCCCCGTCATTGACTAAATTTGAGCAGAAAATTCTGAGGAAATTCAGTCAATGATGATGGAAAAACCCTTCGCGCTCGCTCGCGATCCCTTGCGGTTTAAAACCAGAGATGACCTATACCATAATATTTCAAGCGGCTATTGCACGGTAC
>JACKIP010000021.1 GCA_020638395.1 Rhodospirillales bacterium | reverse complement strand
CGCATTATGGATGCGTTGCTGATTATTCATGTTGTTGCGGGCAGTTTCCACCAGTTCCTGCGCAGTTCCGATAATATAGTCTTTATCGGCTTTCAGGCGGTCTATCATATACGCCTGAAAATCGGCAATGCCTTTTTCTTTTTGAGCTTTTGGCGGAATGAGGTAATCCATCGCCTGCGGATAGTCTTTTAAAAACTTTGGATGGTTTTTCAGGAAATCAAGAATAAGCTCGGGCGTGAGGGCGGATTTTTCGGGCATGTTTTGGACAGGTTGTTCATTCATGCCTCCAGACTACACGATTTTTAGAGCTCAAGCCTGCTTTTATTTTATGTTTTGCACAAAAAAACGCACCCGAAGCTGCGTTTTTTAGATAACAGATAAAAGAAATTCAGCGTCTAAAAGACTTTCCCTTTGCCGGCGTCAATGAATTCCTGCGGCGGAGGGGTGAATTGCGATGGGTCCACCGGCTGCGGGCGGTCAGAGCATCCCAGCGGCTTTTTCATCAGTTCCGGCCACTTATCGACCCAGCCATATTCATGACCGGCATCCGGAACCAGCGTATAGGCAACACACTGGCTGGGAGATAACGCCTGTTCATAGCTGCTGAAAACCTGTGGCGGGACAACCTGATCTTCTCCGCCGACATAGTGGTGCTGCGGGATAAAGCGCAGATCGGCAGCGCGGTCAACCGCATTCAGGGAGGCCTCCATCGGCGTGACCCCGTGAAGGGTTGTAAAGGTGGCATGATTCAGGTTTCCGGCTACCGTGCGGAATGATTTGACGTCTTCACGATCGGCCGCCAGCAAGGCGGCGACGGTGGCTCCTCCGGAATATCCGATCAGGTTAAATTCGGAAATTTTATAGCGCTGCTTGATCTCATCCAGTGCCAGAGACATGGAGTCGATCACTTCCGGGGCAAATCGCGCATCGGTCCAGTATTTGGATGGGCAAGCCTTGCCACCGTTCCATTTTGGCTTGGCATTTCCCCAAACCTTGTTCCCGCTGAACTGGCAGGGGCGTGCAAGGTAAATCACATTCGGGCTTTTATCCATCGCCGCCAGATTCAGTGCAACCGGGTTTTGCGGGGTTGGATCAAGGGAGGCTTGTTGCGGTGAAATCCAAGCCAAACCGTCGCCTTCGATGTAAATATTTGCGGGCTGTCCCTCCTTGCGAACGCGCTCCCACGCGATCAGATTAAAATCACCGGCAGGAATTTGCCGTTCCATCATAAATGCGGGACGGGCAATCCGGTCAGCCGTGACTTCGCGGCTTTCCATTAAAGTCGAGCATCCGGACAGGGTGCCTATCGCAACCGCAGTGAGCAAGGTCTTTTTTAATGCAGAAATCATGTTACCACTTCTTTTTGTCGTTAATTTTCGTAAGCTTAGCACGAGAAAAAAAGAAGATCATCTTTTTTTCGATTATTTTATATGAATAATCACCGGCGTGTGATCGGAGGGCCTGTCCCAGCCGCGGGGCGTGACGTCAATTTCGCAGGAAATCAGGCGGTCTGCCACGGATGGCGAGAGCAGGAAATGGTCGATGCGGAGCCCCTTATTGGCGGGAAACGCGCCGCCCTGATAGTCCCAAAAGGTGTAAGCGCTCTCGCGGGGATGCAGAACCCGCCAGGCATCCGTCAGTCCAAGATTACAGAATTGACGAAACAGCGCCCGGCTTTCAGGCCGGAACAGAGCGTCTTCCTTCCAGCCGTCAGGGTTATAGCAATCAATATCTTCCGGCATAATATTGAAATCACCGGTCAGCAGGAAGGGAATATTATCCTCTCTGAGGGTACACAGCCTGTCATACAGGTGGTGCAGCCATTTGAGTTTATAGGGAAATTTTTCACTATCGACCGGATTGCCGTTTGGCGCATAGATGTTAATGAGCCGCAACCCGTCCAGATCTGATTCCTGATAGCGGGCCTGCTCGTCTTCTGTAAAGCCGGGAAGACTCCGGTGAAGGCATGTCACTGGCTCTTTAGATAAGGTTGCAACGCCGTTATAGGTTTTCTGCGGAACGGTTTCAATGTGATATCCGGCAGTCTGAAACTGCTCGGTCGCCGGGAAGTCCAGACCTTTGAGTTCCTGAATCATCAGGACATCCGGCTGAACCTCGCCGATCCAGCGCAATACGAGCTCCTGCCGCGCCTTGATCGAGTTCACATTCCATGTTGCGAGTTTCATAGGTGTTTATAACGCAGATTCTGCCGTAGACAAAGGGGCATTTCCGGCTTTGCGTCTTCATGGTGTTCGCGCGATGGACGAAATTTATTGTTTTATCGTTCACGCGATGGACGCACAGGAAGCGCAATGGACGCAAAGCATTCTCTGTGTAACCCTGCGTCTCTGCGGTAAAAAATCAATAGGAACCACACGGACGGAGCCGTGTGAGGGTGGCACCGAAAAATATCCTGAAATTAATGAAAATTACTCTAAACGGTAAAGCTGGACCCGCAACCGCAACCGGATACGGCATTCGGATTCTTGATTTTAAATTCTGCGCCGGAGAGGGTTTCTTCGAACAGGATGGTGGCGCCTTTCAGGAAGGGCAGAGAAACAGAATCAGTCACAACGCAGTCTTCATAGATCAGGTCTTCATCGCTGGCGGGGGCCGGGTCCAGAGACATCCGGTATTGAAAGCCGGAGCATCCGCCCCCCTGAACCGTGATGCGCAACTTCAGAGCCTCATCTCCGCGCAGGGCGCGCAGG
The DNA here is from genome assembly GCA_020638395.1 of Rhodospirillales bacterium. GTDB lineage: Bacteria > Pseudomonadota > Alphaproteobacteria > Micavibrionales > Micavibrionaceae > JACKIP01. Next base: position 3,400 of record JACKIP010000021.1, on the reverse strand, counting down.
TGCCGGAGGCGGTCGAGGGCAGTCGGATCTATGAGCAATTCGGGCATGACATCAGTAATATAGACCGCTATAGTGAATTTGTCATGTCTGAACCTGCTTATAATTATTGTGCGTTACCGCTGGCCGTTTATGCCTGCCGCCCCGATCAGTCAAGGGGGCGCTTATATGAAGAGCCGGATAGCGCGAACCGCACGCCGTTCCAGCGGGACCGCGACCGGATTATTCATGCTTCGGCCTTTCGCCGCCTGAAGTATAAAACGCAGGTGTTTGTCTATCATGAGGGCGATCATTACCGGACCCGGCTGACTCATACGCTGGAGGTCGCGCAGATCACCCGCAGTCTTGCGCGGGCATTGTATGTGAATGAAGACCTCGCGGAAACTGTTGCACTGGCTCATGATCTGGGACATCCCCCTTTTGCGCATCTGGGAGAGGATGCGTTGAAAGCCGTTAATGATCTCTATGGCGGGTTCGATCATAATGATCAGTCCTTGCGGGTTCTGACCGTTTTGGAAGATAAATATCCGCGCTTTAAAGGCTTGAATTTGACGTGGGAAACGCTCGAAGGCGTTGTCAAACATAACGGGCCGTATAAAAAGAAGGTCAGCGAAACCTTGGCGCAGGTACAGGGTCTTACAGATTTGCAGCTTTCCGGCTATGCGTCGGTTGAAGCTCAGATCGCCGCCATTTCGGATGATATCGCCTATAATAATCATGATGTCGAGGACGGCCTGCGCGCCGGATTTTTTACGTTGGCGGATCTGGACGATGTGCCGTTGCTGGGGGAAATGCTCTATAATGCGCAAAAACGCTGGCCGGATGTTTCGGAAGAAATCCTGATTCAGGAGGTTATTCGCGATATGATCGGGGCGATGGTGACGGATGTTCTGGCGGAAAGCCGGGCGCGGCTGCATGATCTGGCACCGCAGTCGGTGGAGAGTGTCCGCGCGGCAGGGCATCAGGTAGTGGCTTTTTCCGAAGATATGTTTGAGAAGGTCGAGGCGCTGCGGCGGTTTCTCTGGGCGCACATGTATACGCACTACACGTTGAACCGCATGCGGAAGAAGGTGTCCCGGATTGTCGAAGATCTTTACAGGTCATTTATGGAGGAGCCGGGCGTTTTTCCGGAGAACTGGCAGGAAAAACTAGCAGAATCCGGCGGCATGGACGATCTGGTTGCGCGCAGCCGGATTGTGGTGGACTATATTGCCGGCATGACCGACCGTTACGCCATCAAGGAGCATGAGCGTATGTTTGATCTGATCTGGGATCTGCGGTAGGGGGATAGACTTGCCGTATTTTAGCGACTATAGAAACCTTTGCAAAAGCCGAGAATCGTCATCCTGAGCCGTAGGCGAAGGATCTTACCCTGTTGAAACAACAGATTCTTCGCTCCGCTCAGAATGACGGTTTTGTAAAATTGCAACCTTTTGCAGAGCGACTATAGTCCTCTTACGACTTAAGTTCCAAACCATGCTGGCTTGAATCATCGGAGTTCTGTGGCAGGTAAGCGCTAGGAGGGATTCCATTATCTCGAGCAATTTCAGCCATATCTATTAGGATCCGGCTACAGCATCCCCCGTTTCCCGGAGGGCATGCCGCGAAGGCATCACCTATCGTTTTTATGAATTTTCTCTTTTCTTCGGTGCCAGACAATATGTAGGTCATATTACACTCCTTTCCATTTTTTCTTAGACTTATTTATAGAAAGTGATGTTAGGCGCCTCTTGCTTCAAAGTCAATCCTGGGATCAACCATAACATAGACAACATCCCGGACCAGCGTCATCACCAATCCCATCAGCGAGAAAATATACAGCGTGCCCAGCACCACTGGATAATCGCGGTCCATGATGCTCTGGAAACTGAGCAATCCTAATCCGTCCAGCGAAAAAATCCATTCAATCAGCAGGGCTCCGGTGAAAAAAATCGACAAAAAGGCCGATGGAAACCCGGCAATGACAATCAACATTGCGTTGCGGAAGATATGCCCGTACAGAACCCGCCGCTCGGATAGCCCCTTGGCGCGGGCGGTCAGAACATATTGCTTGTTGATTTCATCCAGAAAAGAATTTTTGGTCAGCATGGTCAGGCTGGCAAAGCCGCTAATGACCATTGCGGAAATGGGCAGAACCATATGCATGGCATAATCCCGAACGCAGGGCAAAGACAGGCTACAGGCCCAGAATCCGAAATCCTGATACTCTTCGGAATGAAGTCCCCGCAAGGGAAAAATATCGAAATACCGCCCTCCGGCAAACAGAATAATCAGCAAAATCGCAAACATGAAGGCCGGGATGGCATAGCCGATAAAAATCGCGGCGCTGGTCCAGACATCAAAACTTTCCCCGTCCCGGACCGCCTTGCGAATTCCTAAAGGAATGGAGATCAGGTAGATAATCAGAGTGGACCACAGCCCCAAAGAAATCGACACCGGCATTTTTTCCAGAACCAGATCCACCACGCTGATATCGCGGTAATAGCTGTCTCCCAGATTAAAATGCAGGTAATTCCAGACCATCAGGCCAAAGCGCTCATAGGCAGGCTTATCGAAGCCGTACATTTTTTCCAGCTCTTTGATAAATTCGGGATCAAGCCCCTGCGCCCCGCGATACTGGTTTCCCTGCCCGGCGGCAATGGCCGCGCTGCTGGTTGAAAAATCACCGCTTTTCCCGCCGCTGCCACCGATCTGCAGCCCTCCGCCTGTACCTTGCCCTTGCAGTTCCGCAATCATTTTGTCCACGGGCCCTCCCGGCACAAACTGGACGACGGCAAAACTGACCAGAAGAATGCCGAACAAGGTCGGGATCATTAACAGCAAGCGGCGCAAAATATAGGTGGTCATTCTTTATTTATTTCTGGTTTAGGAGCAATTGTGCGCAGGCCATCTATGTGTTCATGTAAATCTTGCATAATAGGATTCCACATGGGATCAAGAATAAAATCAATACCTTCGCGACGTGCCAATTTGGCAGCCGGGACAAAATCGCTATCGCCTGAAATAAGAACAATTTGATCTACAAGTTTTTTAAAAGCCAGAGACGCTATATCAATCCCTATTTTAATATCAACGCCCTTTTGTCTAAAATCAGGCACAATTTCCTGTTCTGATAAAGTTGATAAATCTCTCTTTCCGGAAAGAACGTCTTTCAAAATTTGTGGAGAGGTCTTCCATTCTTTAGAGCTTTGAATATGACCGTACCGAAGAGCCACCAGTCTTTTTTTCTTTAGCTCATCATGAAAATTATTTTTAAATTCTGCGACTTCCGTTTTTCCAAAATGGATCTGCCGGCGAGTCAGAGGATGCATTTGTACACCCGTAAATGGTGGGCAATCATAAACAAAAATCCTATATAGTTTTTTCTTATAATTCCCATTTTTAAGATGCAAAATTGCATATC
>JACKIP010000020.1 GCA_020638395.1 Rhodospirillales bacterium | reverse complement strand
CCAGTCGGGCTATCAGGTCCTTCAGGGTGTCTTCATCTGCTATCATGTTGTCATCGTAAAAAGGCGCACAAACCGTTCCGGCGTGTTGCGGTCTTCGGTTTCTATCGTAATATCCTCATCGTAAAAAGCGATGCACCCGCGGATCAGCCCTTCGGCAAAGTCGGCAAACGGGCAGTGCGAGGAATAGGTCATGAGAAGCGTTCGCTCATCTTTTTCGTCGATGACAAAATCCGGCAGGGAGGCATCGGGATAAAGTTTTTTAACCTCCACATGAACGGTTCCGTGGACGGTTTTCAGGAATTCAAACGCATTCCGGGGTTTTTCAAAAAATTGCGGCATCATTGCATGAAAGCGCGGAAACAGGTGTTTCCCAAACGAAATGACCAGATCTCTGACAGATAAATCCGTGTGGTTGCTGAGGGCGGTTACAATCTGGATCAGTTCGCGATGGTCGTAGGTTCCGACTGTGGTGTAAGCTCCCCCCGATTCCAGAGTGCAGGCGTCAAAGATGTCATCCATAACACGTTCCCCGAAACTGTTTTCAACCATATCTATAAATTCGGTGAATACGATTCCTTTCATAGAATGTCCTTTCTCCTCTTTAGATTGCTATATTAAGAGGCAATCTTTTCGTAATAGTTAATGTAGTGCAGCAATTGATCCTTCAGGAAGGGTTTGGGGATAAACCCTGATGCTCCATCTTCCAGTGTTTCTGCTATATTGTCCAGATCATCGTTGCTGGAGAACATAACCACGCATGCACCGGGGTCATTCCGTAAGATCCATTCCAGAACATTTTTCCCGCTTTCATCGGGCAAGCCGATATCAAGAAAAACAATGTCAGGTTGAAAGTTTATATAAAGATCATAGGCTTTATGAGCGGTGGGTGCGGTGGTCAGGGTGCAGCACTTTTTCAGGGCGTTGCGCACCATCCAGCGCGTGACCGGGTCATCCTCCACCAGCAGAACTTTCGTATAATCGTGATAGTTCCGGATGTTCTGAGCCTGATACATTTCCTGTTGACCGGTGAAATCCATGATATCGCCGTCCACTTTCCGAATGGCATTCTCAACAATGAGAACAGGGCTTTCCGATGCCTTGCTCAGTGTTTCCTGAATGTAGGCATCGGCATGGTGCAGCAGATCATAGACTTTGTACGACAAGTCATGCCCGCTTTCATCTGTTGCCATGTCACTGATTTGCCGTCCAATTTCAGCCAGGATTTCTTTTGACATATTCTTGCAGATCACGTGAATGCCCATTTTTGAGGATAAAAAAACACGCGCACTGGTATCTTTCAATGAGGATTCGAAGACGGCCCGCGCCCAGATAAACATGTCCTGCTCATAGTCCGGGGCAATGTTATCCAGGTTAATCATAAGGCTTTTCCAGCCGCGCCAGCTGACAGGGTCCCGGCCGATTGCCGAAACGAGGCTGACAAGTTTTTTCTCCGGATTAGTGAATTCGATGTTCATGGCTTTTCTCCCTTGTTTTTGCCTGAATAAATGGTGATTTTTCAATGTATTGCACCAGCTTGTCCTTGCTGAACGGCTTGCCGACAAATCCTTTTGCGCCGAGTTCAATAGCTCGCATAATATTGTCCCGGTCTCCGTTGCCGCTGAACATTACGACATAGGCGGTGGGGTCCAGGTCGAAAATCTTCTCCAAGACCTGATGTCCTGTGATGTCCGGCAGGCCGATATCCAGAAACATGACGTCCGGGGCTTTGTTGACATAGCTCAGGATCGCCCCTTGTCCGTCTTTCGTTGAGCTGAGAGAGTAATTTGTTTTCAAGGCATTGCTGACCAGTTTTTCAGAGAAAGGATCGTCTTCCACAATCAGAATTTCCGGATGCATGCGTTCAACGCGGCGATCTGACAGCGAGCGAATAAGGTTTGGATCAATGCGCTCCAGCAAATCTTTCCGGCTGAGGCTTTCGCTGTCAGGAAGACTGTTTTTTGCAGGCGTCTGTGCCGAAGTTTCTTCCCGGTGTTCTATTTTCTTTTCCAGAAGTATTCGTAACTTTCCCCAGTGAATTCCCAGCTCAAAAAGGCTCGCCAGCCCGGGGGGTGGGGCTGGCGAGAAGGAGGGGATGAGGTGAGATAGAAACTTGTTCACGCGTCTATGTGTCAAAGAACGGGAAAGAATAAAAATATCGCCATCATGACACAGGTAAATCTCTTTAATATCGTCATCCAGTTCCTGCTGTAAAAAGATCTTGAGGTGTGGGAGCCATTCTTCCTTTGGTTGCTCCAGAAGGGACGTTCGCATATAGAGGCAGCGTTTTGTCGGTTCTGTTTCCCAGTACGTTCTGAAGGTCTCTAACAGAAGCTCTTCACATTTATGATTTATAAGTTTCACGATCTCTCTCCCCCTTTATTTAAACGAGATTGAACAAATGTCTCCGCCGGGAACGTTTTGACATTCCGCCAGAAATCCAAATTCGGGCATAAATACAGCCATAACCGCCAGTCCGATCAGGCCAAGAGGGGCCATTAGGGTTAAAGCAACGGCCCCTGACAATTTCAGGCGGCTATAATCTGAAACACCTACCAAATTCAGATCCATAATCTGGCAATCTCCATACGGGTTTTTGAATTTGTTCATCTTTATTTCCTTAGGTTTTGTTTCCTGATAAAACTATCGCAAGTCGTATGCCAATTATTTATTATTTAAAAACAATTAGTTATATTTTTGCTCAAATCCAATTTCTCAAATTCAAACGGTTAATTTCGAGAATACCTGTGTATTTTTCTCGTATTCATACGCTTTCTTAAAGGTTTCTTGGTATAAAGAAAGTATGAGCTCCCGCATATTGATTGTTGAGGATGACCCGTTGCAGCAAAAAATGCTGGCGGCGATGATCGAGCGCAAACTGGACTATAGCTCTGTATGCTGCGACCATGGGCGTGCGGCTCTGGATTTTCTCTCAGGGCAAAGAAATAGCGATATCAGGCTGATTATTATGGATCTGGATATGCCGGTTATGGGCGGGAAAGAGACATTGCAGATTCTAAAGCAGCAATATCCCTCAATCCCGGTGATTATGCTGACGGGAAGCAAGGATATCGACGATGCGGTTGATTGTATGAAACTTGGAGCTATTGATTTTTTGACCAAACCCTATGAAGGGGGGCGCATGATGGTGACGGTCAGAAACGCCATTAAACTCAATACATTATCCAAAGAAATTAACCGCATTAAAAGCGAACAGGAAGGGCGCTTTACATTCCGGGATCTGATCGGCTATGAAACCGGGCTGCGGGATGAGGTTTACACCGGGCGTAAAGCGGCGGCGTCTGACATTCCCGTTCTGATTAACGGCGAAACCGGCACCGGCAAGGAAGTTTTTGCCAAAGCCATTCATGGGGAGTCCTTGCGCGCGGGGAAGCCGTTTGTTGCGGTGAACTGCGGCGCTATTCCGTCTCAATTGGTGGAAAGTACGCTGTTTGGTCATGAAAAAGGCTCCTTCACCGGCGCTGTCGAGCGCGTTATCGGTAAGTTCCGCGAGGCGGAAGGCGGGACTATTTTCCTGGATGAGGTCGGGGAATTACCTCTGGAAACACAGGTGAAACTGCTGCGTGTGTTGCAGCAAAAAGAAGTCGAGCCGGTGGGGGCGGGCAAGTCTGTTGCTGTGGACGTCCGCATTATTTCCGCGACCAACCGCAATCTGGAGCAGGAGGTCAAAGACGGGCGGTTTCGCGAAGATTTATTCTTTCGCCTGAATGTGCTGCAAATCAAACTGCCGGATCTGCGGGGACGCAGAGAAGATATTCCGATGCTGGCCTTGCATTTTATCGAGCGCTTTGCCGCGGGGAGCAACCGGGCCCCTAAGGACATAACCGATCAGGCAATGGCGTTCCTGAAGCACTATGACTGGCCGGGCAATGTTCGGCAGCTGGAAAATGTATTACACCGCGCCATCGTGATCGGGGACGGGCCAAAACTCGACGTCAAAGATTTTGCCACAACGTTGCAGGCACCGCCTCCGCCCGCGCAATTTCCGGACCCGCAAAAGATTTCGGGGCATGATGTTCTGCCCTTCATGGATGAGCAGGGGGTTTTAACCTCGTTCGAAGAGATTGAAAAAGCTGCAATCCGTCACGCGATGGCGCATTTTGATCATAATATCACGCAGGCCGCAAAAGCTCTGGGGATTGCAAAATCCACCTTCTACAAAAAGTTAAAGACCTTGTAGACGGAAGGGGCGGGCGAAACGATCAAAGCTCTATTGCGGCGGCTGCGCCAGCTCTTCGAGTTCCAGCCAGCGGATTTCGGCTGTATCAAGGTCTTTTTTCACCTGTTCCAGCTCTTCGCTATATTGAAAAAAGGTGTCTTTATCATTCCGGTAGAGGTCGGGATTGGTTAATTCCTTTGTCAGGAAGGCGATCCGTTCTTCCAGCTTCTTGATTTTATCCGGCAGGTTTTGCAGCTCATATTCCAGCTTATAGGATAGCTTTTTCGGCGCTTTTTTCTCTGGTTCTGGCGGAGGCGTTTCTTTGGAGGCTTTGGATTTGGACGCAGCAGAAGTTTCTGCGCCCGGTGTCTGGCTCTTCTGCTTTTTCTCCAGATAGTCACTATAGCCGCCGACGCAGCTTTCAATCTGCCCGTCCCCTTCGAAGGCCAGAATGCGGGTGACGGTCTGATCCAGAAAGTCCCGGTCGTGTGAGACAATAATCAGGGTGCCTTGATAGGCGCTGAGAATTTCCGCCAGCATATCCAGTGTTTCCATGTCGAGATCATTGGTCGGTTCATCCAGAATAAGACAGGTTTTCGGGTTGGCGAGGACTTTCGCGAGCATCAGGCGGTTTTTCTGCCCGCCGGACAGGTGCATGACTTTGTCTTCGGCGCGTGACGGGTCGAACATGAAGTCTTTCAGATAGCCGCAGACATGGCGGTGCTTTCCCATCACATCAATGTAATCGCCGCCAGCGGGGCAGAGTGTTTTCTTGAGAGAGTCGGTCGGTTTCAGATCACTGCGCTTTTGATCGAAGTAGGAAAATTCCATCTCTTTCCGCACCTTGACCGAGCCTTGATCCGGCTCCAGCGCGCCGATCAGCAGCTTCAGGAAGGTGGTTTTACCGGAGCCGTTTTTCCCCAGAATGCCGATCCGGTCGCCGCGCTGAATGCGGAAAGAAAACTTATCCAGAATGGTAATTTTTTTGTGATCTTCCTCGAACGCTTTGCAGGTATTATAGAATTCAGCGACGATTTTCGAGCTGTTCTCAATCGTTTTCGGCGCCTCAATCGACATTTTGGAGGTAGCACGGCGGTAGGAAGATTCATCGGACTTCAGCTTGTCGCGCATTTCCTTGACCAGCGCCAGACGGCGGACATTGCGTTTGCGCCGGGCTTTGACGCCGCGGCTGGCCCATTCGACTTCCTGGGCGACGATCTGTTTACGGTTTTGCAGCTCGCGGGCTTCCTGATCCAGCAAAGCCTCGGACCAATCTTCGAAATATTTGAATCCTTGCGGGCTAACCTTGAGGGTGCCGCGATCCAGCCAGAAAACCTGATTGGTGATATTGCCCAGAAACGTCCGGTCGTGAGAAATGCACAGGAGTGTCCCGCGATAGCCGTTCAGGTACGTCTCCAGCCACTCAATCGCGCCGAGGTCAAGGTGGTTGGTCGGTTCATCCAGCAGCAGGATATCTGGTTCCTCGACCAGCGCGCGCGCCAGCCCCGCCCGTCGGATCTGCCCGCCGGAGAGTTTGGTCATTTGCGCCAGAACGTCCAGCTCCAGCGCTTCGGCGACAATATCGACCTTGTATTTATGAAGCTCCCGTTCCTCGTGCTTAATCTCGCTGAAGATAAAGTCAAAAACGGTTTCGCCCTCGCGGGGAACGATATCCTGATGCAGGTAGCCGATCGTGGTGCCGGGAGATTCCCAGCGCTCGCCGTCATCCAGCACCTGCCGTCCGGTAATGATGTTCATCAGCGTCGATTTGCCCGCCCCGTTTTTGCCCACCAGCGCAATGCGGCTGCCCTGATGGATGTTAAAGGATAGGTTCTCAAAGACCGGGTGCTCGCTATAGCGCACCATGGCGTCTTTGACAGAAAGGAGAAGCGGTTGAGCCATGGATGGTTCATTACCACGAAGCCGCGGAGATTCAGAGAAGTTTTTTACAAAAAAAATTTTGCAAAACCGTTTTTTTGTTGTATGTAAA
>JACKIP010000002.1 GCA_020638395.1 Rhodospirillales bacterium | reverse complement strand
TAAGGATAATTTGTTTTTGTAAATAAGTTGACCAAGTCTCTAGTGCTTCGAACATTTCTTTCCGGTAATCGTATCGGTTATAAACTGCGGCGACACCGCTGATGATACCGGAAGAATGGTTAAGGACCCTTTCTACAACGTGAGGGGAAATTCCCAATTCAGCCATTCCGCTGGCGGCTGTACGGCGGAGATCGTGAATGCGCCAAGGTTTTAATTTATTTGTGAATTCTTCTGTAGTTTGCTGATCTGAAATAAGTTTATCCAATCGGGCTTTGGCTTTAGAGAAGCCGGAAAAGGGTCTGTCTCCAAGAGTTGTGAAGACATAGTGTGCATCTCCTAAAGCCAAAGCCCGTATTCCTTGTAACAAAGAAACCGCTTGTTCAGCTAAAGGAACACAATGCTCTTTGCCATTTTTTGTATTTTCTTTTGGAATAACCCAAATTCCCTCATAAAAATTAATGTCGGCCCATCTCATCATGGAAACCTCTCCCTTTCTCTGGGCTGTTAAAAGTAAAAATTGAATATAGGGACCAAATGGATAGCCTGTTTGCTCACAGGCGCTCCATATCCACTCTATCTCATCCAATGTGAGAACGCGATCTCTGGATTTTTCTGGTGCAGGTTTTGAGATTTTCTCAATAGGAGATATCTCTATAATCCCTCGCTCAACACACCAATTCATAAACTTTCTAAGAACCGCCAAAACGCGATTAGCCATTGTCGGGGAGCCGCGATCAACAACCTTATCTAATAATTTCAGGACGTCTTGTTTTTCTATATTCTGTACAGATTTGGAACCGAATAGAGGCAAAATATCTCTTTTGAAAATATTATGGCTCCACTGCCAAGATTTGTTATGAGGCTTCATGTAGCGTTCCAGATAATCATTATAAATGACCTCAAAATTTTGTGATTGCTTTTGTTTGCGTTTCTCCTCTGCAGGATCAACTTTATTGGCCAAAGTATAAAGATTTTTTAGAGCAATCTTACGAGCTTGATCGAGTGTTATTTTATTAACCTGTCCCAATACCATGAGACGTTTCTGCCGTTTCTCATTACGGTAGGACAAAACGTAAGATTTCTTTCCTGAAGGATAAAGACGGACGCCAAAGCCAGAAATTGCGCTGTCCCATCGAACATCCCATCCACCAGAATATAAAAAACTATCAATATCTCTCTTTGTCAGTTTCTTATTCATTTTTCTTCCCACAAAAAAGTGACCATTAAGTGACCAAAATACATAGAAACTCTTCGCACTCTATGATAAAACATGCAAGAAAATAATTTGTAAATTTAATATAAACAGTTGCTTATGTTGGTATATGCTATTCAGGAGAATTTATATCCATTGATTTGTAATCATCAGGTCCGCGGTTCGAGTCCGTGTTGCGGCACCATTTTTCTTCCTTTATGTTGAGTTTCATAATAAAAAGTAACCCTCAAAAGATAGTGAAAGTAGGGGGGAATAACTCCTCATGAGTTTTGAAATTTTTCTTGCGACCGCACCGGGTCTTGAAGACGCGCTCTATGACGAAGTTCGTGGCAAAGGGTTTAAATGCGCAAAAGCAATCAAGGGCGGCGTAACCATCAAGGGGGAATGGCCGGAAGTCTGGCGGGCTAATTTATGGGTCCGTGGCGCATCTCGTGTCCTGGCTCGCATTGCCTCATTTAAGGTAACACATCTTGCACAACTGGACGCACTTGCCTACAAACTGCCGTGGGGTGATATTCTTCATCCTGACCTGCCTTTTCGCGTCGAGGTAAGTTGCTCCAAATCCCGCATCTATCATTCAGATGCCGCCGCCGAGCGGATTAAGAAGGCGATCACCGGAACATTGCAAGCCCCGCACTCTCCGGATGCGGACATCACCATCATGGCACGGATTGAGAGTGATATCTGCACCATCAGCGTTGATACATCCGGCGAGTTGCTGCATAAGCGAGGCTTTAAGGAGCAGGTGAATATTGCCCCCCTGCGCGAAAATATGGCGTCTCTTTTTCTGCAGCAATGCGGTTATAAGGGCACCGAGCCTGTCTATGATCCGATGTGCGGGTCCGGCACTTTTGTGATCGAAGCCGCAGAAATCGCAGCAAAACTTAATCCGGGACGGGCGCGGCATTTTGCATTCGAGCAGTTGGTGTCGTTCGACGCGGAAGCATGGGAGGCAATGCGCAGTGTCCGGCGTCAGGCTTCTGAAGGTATTCATTGTTTTGGTAGCGACCGGGATGCCGGCGCCATCAAAATGAGTATTGAGAATGCGGTGCGCGCAGGTGTAGGGCCATATACGGAATTCAAACAACAAAAGATCAGCGATATAACCCCGCCGACCGATGTGCCCGGTCTTGTCATGTTAAATCCGCCCTATGGCACCCGTATCGGAGATAAAAGAAAACTTCTGCCGCTTTATCAAACCTTAGGACACGTCTTGCGAACCCGTTTTTCAGGCTGGCGTGTGGGGATCATTACAGCCGATGCAACTTTGGCGAAGGCAACTGACTTGCCTTTCTTGCCGACCGGTGCTCCGGTTCAGCATGGCGGCCTGCGCATAACTTTATTCCGAACGGAGCCTCTTATGCAGAAATCATCTTAGTCACATACAATAGGAACCTCTGCAAAAGTCTGTAATTTTACAGGGTCGTCATTCTGAGCTGAGCGAAGAATCTTTTGATACTTACGGATTTCCCCCGGATTTTCTTCGAAGATCCGGGGAATGACGAATGTCCCATTTTTACTTAAAATAATAAGATCCTTCACCTACGGCTCAGGATGACGACTTTGGGCTTTTGTAGAGGGGGCTATAGATTAAAAAATCCCGTCGGCATAAAAGCGTCGGCGGGATCATTTCGATTATTATAACGAAAGACATTAAAAATAAGTGTCGATTATTTCTTGGGAGTAGGTTTCTTTTTTGTGTCAGCCATGTTGGCCTCCGAAGAGAAATGCGGTCTTGAGCGACTGCGGCGAACATCAAAGAATTTGATGCTGAAATTAAGTATACGCTGTTTTTTCGGCATTTCAAACAGGATTTTTACCGGCTCTAAATAAAAATTGGGCCCTGATGTTTCAAAATAATTTCCGCGGAATTCTCATGCTATCACGCGGCCTGAGCCTGCTCTCCGGCCTGTCCGCGCATCCGGCGGACCCGTTCGGTGACCTCGCGGGCGGATTGAGAGACACTGTTAATGCTCTGATTAACGTCGTTAATCGCCTGAATCTGTTCGGTGATATTCGATTGCATTTCTTCGGCGCTGTTGCTGGCTTTAGAGATGTTCTGGGTGATGTCCCGAATCGAGCTGACCGTCATTTCGATCCTGTTCATCATCAGATCAACATTTTTAGCAATCCCGCTGATGGCTTCATGAGTCTGGTTTGCCAGATTTTTAACTTCGCTGGCAACCACCGCAAAGCCTTTCCCAGCCTCTCCGGAGCGGCTGGCTTCGATGGTCGCGTTCAGGGACAGCATATGAGTCTGGTCGGCAATGTCGCGGATCAGCGACATGACCTTGTTGATTTCCTTGCTGGAGGCTTCCAGCTCGTGAACAGTTTTTTCTGCCTCTTGTGCTTTATTGCTGGAGGTATTCGTATCATTCGAAACATTACAGACCTGCGAGGTGATGACTTCCATATTGCGGGTCATTTCTTCGGCGGCGGCGGCAATGGTATCGACATTATGGCTGGTCTGGTCCACTGAGCGCAAAATATCTTCCAGCATGCGGTCACGCTCGGCTTTTTCTTCATCCAGATAAAGCGTGATGGAGTTGGCCATATCCAGCATGGCAATTTTTAGAAAGCTTTCGGCCACCCGTAAAAACTCTGCCTCAGAGGATTTCTTGCGGCGAAAAAGCCCACGCTTTTTTGCGTGGAACACTTGATAAATCTTGCGCAGAACCCCGGTCGCCAGAAAGCTGTACCCTCCGATATAAATATGCGGCTCCAGCCCCAGACGGTAGTGTGTTTGTCCAATCCGGCGGACCCGGTCAACATATTTATCATCCAGAGGTTGCTGGAGCATGTTTTGCCAGTGAACGATCTGTTTTTGTTTGGCATGTTCCATGCCGCTTGCTCCCTGGAACAGACTGACCAGATTCTGATAGCGGGAAATATGAGTATAGAATTCTCCCAGCGCGTCAGACATCGCAGTACCAAAGGACTCCTGATGATTTTTGAGGTAGTCCTGTGTTGCGGGAGAGATCTGGAATAGATCGAGCTGATGGGAAATATCCTGAGAAGACATGGAAAAACCTCCGAAAAGTTGTCTGCAACTATAGCATGTAAATAATTGCTTTCGAATAGTTTTTTCCTGAAAATAGTTTTTGCCTTTTAACAGCGGCCTTGCCATATATAGTGGTATGCTGAAATCAATCTCCGTCCGGGGTGCCCGTGAACACAACCTGAAGAACGTCAATATAGACATTCCGCGGGATCAGTTGACGGTCATCACCGGTCTGTCCGGGTCCGGTAAATCGTCTCTGGCGTTTGACACCATCTATGCCGAGGGACAGCGCCGCTATGTGGAAAGCCTATCCGCGTATGCACGACAGTTTCTGGAAATGATGCAGAAACCGGATGTCGATTCAATCGAGGGATTATCCCCCGCCATTTCGATCGAGCAAAAAACAACCAGCCGGAATCCGCGCTCAACCGTCGGAACGGTGACAGAAATTTACGATTATATGCGTCTGCTCTGGGCGCGGGTCGGGATTCCCTATTCCCCGGCAACCGGCGCGCCGATTGAAAGCCAGACCGTCAGTGATATTGTTGACCGGATCAATGCCATGGGGGAGGGAACAAAGCTGTACCTGCTCGCACCGATTGTCCGCGGGCGCAAAGGGATTTATCAGAAAGAGTTTACCGATTTGAGGGCGCAGGGATTCCAGCGGGTCAAGGTTGACGGCACACTTTATGAAATTGACGAAGTCCCGGTCCTTGACAAGCAGATCAAGCACGATATCGAGGTCGTTGTTGACCGGTTGGTCATCCGGTCGGATCTGGGCAACCGTCTGGCCGATTCCGTGGAAATGGCTCTGAAACTGGCGGACGGGTTATGCATTGCCGAAGACGCCAATACGGGAGTGCAAACCTTGTTCAGCGAAAAATTTGCCTGTCCGGTTTCCGGATTTACCATTCCGGAGATTGAACCGCGGCTTTTCTCGTTTAACTCGCCGCACGGAGCCTGCCCCAATTGTGACGGTCTGGGGGTTCATCAGTACTTTGATCCCAATCTGGTTGTTCCGGATGACCGCCTGTCGATTGCGGATGGCGCGGTTGAGCCATGGTCAAAATCATTTTCCACATTTTACATGCAGGCGATGGAAGCCGTCGCTGCATTTTACGAGATTGATGTGCGGACCCCTTGGAAAGACCTGTCCCAGAAACAGAAAGACAAAATTCTGTTCGGGTCGGGGCGGGATATTATTCCGATCACCTATGAAACCCGGACGGAGAGCACCTGGAAAAGCAATAAACCATTTGAAGGAGTTATCCCCAATCTTGCCCGCCGCTTGCTGGAAACGGATAAAGACTCGGTGCGGGAGGAGCTGTCGAAATATCAATCTTCTGCTCCGTGCGAAAATTGCGGCGGACAGCGTCTGAAGCCCGAAGCTCTGGCGGTTAAAATCGACCGGAAAACGATTTCCGAGGTGACGACCTATAGTATCGGGGAGGCTCTGGCGTGGTTTTCCGGGCTGCACCAGCACTTAACCGCGCAGCAGGCGCAAATCGCCGAAAAAATTCTGAAAGAAATCAATGAGCGCCTGACGTTCCTGCAAAATGTCGGGCTGGAGTATCTCAGCCTGTCCCGGGCCTCCGGGACCCTGTCCGGCGGGGAGTCGCAACGCATCCGGCTGGCCTCGCAGATTGGATCAGGATTAACTGGCGTGCTGTACGTGTTGGATGAGCCGTCCATCGGGTTGCACCAGCGCGATAATCACCGCTTGCTGGAAACCCTGAAACGCCTGCGCGATCTGGGGAATACGGTTCTGGTGGTCGAGCATGACGAAGATGCCATCCGCATGGCCGATTTTCTGATTGATATCGGCCCCGGCGCGGGCGTCCACGGCGGGCATATACAGGCCTATGGTCCGCCGGAGCAGGTATTCCAGCACCGGGACAGCCTGACCGCCCAATATATGCGGGGCGAGCGGGAAATTGCCATTCCCGCCAAAAGACGTACAGGTAAAAAGAAACAGACTCTTTCCGTTCTGGGATGTACGGGACATAACCTGAAAAACATAGATGTGCACATTCCTATCGGGACATTTACCTGTGTGACCGGGGTTTCCGGCTCCGGTAAATCGACCTTTACCATCGAGACCCTGTATAAAGCGGCGGCGAAAAAGCTGATGAACAGCCGCGAGCAACCCGCCCCGCATACCAGCATCAGCGGGCTGGAGTTTCTGGATAAAATTATTGATATCGACCAGTCCCCGATCGGACGGACTCCGCGCTCCAATCCGGCGACCTATACCGGCGCGTTTACCCCGATCCGCGACTGGTTTGCCGGATTACCGGAGGCCAAAGCGCGGGGCTATAAGGCCGGTCGCTTCTCCTTCAACGTCAAGGGCGGCCGCTGCGAAGCCTGTCAGGGGGACGGCATGATTAAAATCGAGATGCATTTCCTGCCGGATGTGTATGTGGAGTGTGAAGCCTGTCAGGGGCAGCGCTATAACCGCGAAACGCTGGATATCAAATATCGCGGGCACTCGATTGCCGATGTGCTGAATATGACGATCGAAGATGCTGCGGACTTTTTCAAAGCTGTTCCGACGATCCGCGATAAAATGCAAACCCTGATGGCGGTCGGGCTGAGTTATATCAAGGTCGGACAACCCGCCAATACTCTGTCCGGAGGCGAAGCGCAGCGGGTCAAACTCTCCAAGGAGCTGTCAAAACGCGCCACGGGAAAAACCCTGTACATTCTCGATGAACCAACGACGGGGCTGCACTTTGAAGACGTGCGTAAATTGCTGGAAGTTCTCCACGCGCTGGTCGATCAGGGCAATACGGTTGTGGTGATCGAGCATAATCTGGATGTGATAAAAACCGCCGATTATGTGGTGGATATCGGCCCGGAAGGTGGCTTTGGCGGCGGCGAGGTCATTGCGACCGGAACACCGGAAGACCTCTGCACAGTTGAAAAAAGTTATACCGGACGCTATCTGAAACCCTTGCTGGAACGCTCCTCCACCGCCCGCGCCGCCGCGGAATAACAGAGGACAAGCCGCCGTCTTTCGTGCAGCGGCATGTGTCAGTCATGCACAGGATCGGGGTCCGGTACAGAGGCCTTCTTCTCTCGCCGGGTTGTCCGCCAGACCTGAAAATTTTCCCGCAGCATCAGGGCGCAGGGCGTGATAATCAGGGTCAGGATGGTGGAGAAGGTCAGGCCAAAAGCAATCGCAGTAGAGAGCTGCACCCACCATTGAGTCGACGGCGCGCCGATGGAGACTTCCCGGCCGATAAAGTCGATATTGATCTGGAAGACCATCGGCAGCAATCCCAGAATGGTTGTGATAGTCGTTAATAAAACGGGACGCAGGCGCTGGGCGCCGGTGCGTAACACGGCGTCCATCCCGCTACAGGTCTTGCGGATATAGTCATACGTATCAATCAGGACAATATTATTATTGACGATAATTCCCGCCAGCGCAATGACGCCGACCCCGCTCATGACAATCCCGAAAGGTTGTCCGGTGAGTAACAGCCCCAGAAGAACGCCGATGGTCGACATAATCACGGCGGATAAAATCAGTAACGCACTGTAAAAGCTGTTGAACTGCGTAACCAGAATGACGGCCATAATAAACAGAGCGACTCCGAAGGCATTCACCAGAAATGTTTCCGACTCCCGCTGGTCTTCATCTTCGCCTTTGAAATTGAACTCCACCGCCGGATCAAGCTGGTCGGCATGAGTTTCCAGCCAGTTTTTAAGGCCGGTGACCTTGTCATTGATGTTAAGTCCGGGGGGCAGATCGGCCTTGATGGTCACAACGCGCCGCTGGTCGGTGCGGTGGATGGTGCCAACGGCGGGCTGGGCAATACGGCCGACAAAACTGCTGATCGGAACTGAACCATTGCCGGACTGAATACGGATACGGTCGAGCTGATCCAGATTGCGGGTATCGGCATCATGGCGAATGACGATATCAATTTCTTCGTCACTGTCATTGGGGCGGTATTCTCCGATAATCAGACCATTGGTCACCAGCCGGACATATTGCCCGATAGTGGAAAGATCCAGCCCGAATTTGGCGGCCTGCACCCGATCAACCTGCAGTTCCCAGTCGATTCCGGGCAGAGGACGTGAATCCTCAATATCAATAAAATCCGGGTCTTGCCGCAACAGACCTAAAACCAGATCTGTCATCGCATCCAGCTTTTCCGGATAGCGGGAGGCCACATCAATCTGAACGGCTTTTCCGCCCGGAGGTCCGGCCTCCTGCTTTTGTGTTTCCACATGAATACCGGATAAATTTGCGGTTCTGCGGCGTATCTCCTCCAGAATTTCATTGGCGGGTTTGCGTGTATCCCAATGAGTGAATTCAATCTGGATTTGCCCGATCACATCCGCCGCCAGATCTGCTCCCTGCTGTGCAGCTTTTCCGGCGCGGGTATAGGTGTTTTCGATTCCCTGCACATCTTTGATCCGGGATTCGACTTCGCGTATGAGCGCATCCTGTTCATAGATGGACAGATTCCCGCGGGCATGGACAAGGATATTGGCAGCGTCCGGTTCGATGGTCGGAAAGAATTCAACTCCCTTGCCGTAGGTCGCATAAACGGCAATGGTTCCCGCCAGCATGAGAAAGGCTGCCAGAATAACCAGAGCCGGACGGCGGAGCGCTGTGCGCAGACGGCGCAGATACCAGCCTGTGAATCCGGTAATTTCATCAAGGTTGCCATCTTCCGCCGCTCTCAGATTTTGCAGGGATTTTGCATCTACGGCGCCGGGTTTGCCGATCAGAGATCCCAACGCCGGAACAAAGATCAGCGCCATCGCCAGAGACGACCCCAGAACAGCCAGCAAGGTGATAGGCATGTATTTCATAAATTC
Organism: Rhodospirillales bacterium; assembly: GCA_020638395.1. GTDB lineage: Bacteria > Pseudomonadota > Alphaproteobacteria > Micavibrionales > Micavibrionaceae > JACKIP01. Next base: position 205,627 of record JACKIP010000002.1, on the reverse strand, counting down.
TCCCACCATGCCCGGCCAGAACAGAAGCGGAGCAAACGCCGCCAGTGTGGTCGCGGTAGAGGCGGTAATCGGCCAGGCCATCCGCTTGGCGGCTTCGGCATAGGCATCTTTGCGGTTTAGTCCTTCGGTCATTTTCCGGTCGGCATATTCTGTGACTACGATCGCCCCATCTACCAGCATGCCGACGGATAAAATCAGGGAGAACAGGACCACGATATTTACGGTCAGCCCGGAAATATAAAGGAACAGAATACCGCTGAGGAAAGCTCCCGGAATGGCCACGCCCACCAGTCCGGATGCCCGCAATCCCAATGCGGCGATAATGACGATCATCACCAGAAGAACTGCAGAGATCATGTTATTTTGCAGGTCCGCCAGCATGTTCCGGATGTCACTGCTGCGATCCTGCGTAAAAGAAATCTGTACGGATTTCGGCCAGTTCAGGCTTTCGCGGGCGACCACCGTTTTCACCGCTTCGATCGTGTCAATAATGTTTTCCCCGCTGCGTTTGACCACTTCAATCGCAATCGCCCGCTCTCCGTTCAGGCGGGCGAAGTTTTCCGGATCTTTGAAGGTCCGGCGGATTTCCGCGATATCCTTGACGGTAATTGCGGAATCGCCGCTGGTCTGCAGAGGCATATTCATGACATCCAGCAGGCTTTCAAACAATCCGGGGACCTTGACGGCAAAGCTTCCTTCCGCCGTATTCAGGTTTCCGGCGGCGACCAGCCGGTTAGAACGGTTGAAAAACTCAATGATGGCGGGGCCATCCAGACGATAGCTTTCCAGTTGTTCAGGATCGACGATAATTTCCAGTAATTCATCGCGGTTACCGGCGATGGGAGCTTCTAGAACCGTTGATATACCTTCGATTTCTTCCTGTAAATCCCGCGCCAGTTTCAGCAGGGTGCGTTCCGGCACATCACCGGACAGGGTGACGACCAGAACCGGGAACAGGGAAAAGTTCACCTCATGGACGCTGGGCTCGCTATCCATGGAATCCGGCAAATCCGGGCGGGCATCGTCCATTTTTTCCCGGACATCTTGCAATGCCTTGTCAATGTCAAATCCGGCAGTAAATTCCAGAATAACGTTTCCGCCGCCCTGATAGGCGGTGGAGCGCATTTCCTTGACACCTTCAATCGTTGAAAGCTGCTGCTCGACCGGGCGCAGTAGCAGGCGCTCGGAATCATCAGGGGAGATACCCTCAATTCCCATTGAGACATAAACGATCGGAATATTAACATCAGGATCAGACTCTTTGGGAATGGCAAGATAAGCGTATGTTCCGCTTATCAGTATGAGCACAAGAACACTCAGAACCGTGCGGACATGTGACAGCGAAGCATCAATCAGCGGCACCATCATTTTAGGCGAGCCTCCGCGGCGGGGGCGGCAACCGGCGTGACCACCGTACCATCTGCGACAAATTCTGCACCCACTGTAATAATCTGCGCCTGTGCCGGAAGTCCCGACACATACGCCGCGCCGTTCTGAGAGGAAACGACATGAATCGGATAGAAGCGCACGGTATTGCGTTCATCCACGACCTTGATCCCCAGTGAGCCCTGATCGTTCAGGGTCAGATTCGATGTGGGCAGCCGGTGCGCCTGCACATCTGCCATCGGAATATGCATCTCTGCGGTCAGGCCATCAGGAAAGGCTCCGTCGGGATTGGCGAGGGTAGCAATAATCCGGAAGGTTCTGGTCTGAGGATCGGCGGCGGGGGCAACAAAGGTCAATTGCCCGGCGACTTCCGTTCCATTCAGGAATTTTGCGGTCACCGGCACGTCTTTTTGCACGTGGATGACATCGTTTTCCGAAAGATATCCGACCATTTCCAGAGGATCAAGATCCACCAGCGTAAAGACGGCATCGCCTTCGCGGACATAATCCCCGGCCTCCAGATGCTGGATGTTGATAATGCTGTCGAAGGGAGCGGTTATTTCCGTGTTTTTTAGATTTTTTTCAGCCAGTTTTAAATCGGCGCGGGCACTTTCCAGCTGTGCCAGAGCTTCCGCCAGCCGGATTTGCGAGTTGAAGCCCTGTTTTTCCAGAGATTTGGCCGCATTATATTCAATCTGCCGCTGGTTCAGAAGGTATTTTGCTTCCTGAACGCGCACCGCCCGGTCTTCGACGGCGAGGGTGGCCAGAAGATCTCCCTGTTTGACGACCCGGCCTTCTTCAACCAGAATGTCCTCCAGCCGCGCATTTAATTCTGCGGCCAGTGTGACGGTGCGATTGGCCTGCGTCCGCCCGGTGATCACCGCAACATCTGTGACGGGGACGGCCGTTGAGGCCTGCACGCGGACGGATGGCGGGGTTTTTGCCTCCTGAGACTGAGACGGCTCTGCTTCTGCCTGTGCAGGGGATGAGGACGCCGCAGCGGCGGAAGAAACCGGATCTTTTTGCGCCGGAAACACAACAGCTGAAAAAACCCAAAGGGTTGCCAGCAGGGCAATGACGGCAGAAATCAGATAAGAGGTACGCATACGGCTTTAATATAGAGTTCAGGCGAAAAAAGAAACAGAGATGTTCGTGTAATTTGCCTGAAAAGGATGAAAAAGAGGTAAAGATACTCTCTGTTACGGCCTCCACGCACGCCTGCGTCCGTGTAGTCCATCTAAATTCTGAACCGCAAAGTAAGACGAAGGGCTATATTTTTGGTAACCTGAAGGCCTGTGCAAAATGACAAATTTTTGACTTTTGCAAAGAGTTCTATACACTTACTTTTTATCCTATCCTCCTGCTGGCTTCGTGGATCATGACCGACCGCATTCTTCCGTCCCCGCCTGTTTCTCCCCACACCCCGCCAGCGGGCAGTGGGGAGTCCCCCCCATCCCCCCCTCCCGCAGAAACCGGACGACAAACAGTCGAATTGATTAAAGTGCTGGAACAGGGGCAAAAAAATGCACAGGCAGAGGCAGACGCACGGGCTTCTTCTGTTACCGGGCGTGTGGTGCGTGCCGATTCCCAAACGCAGCAAGTTATTCTCCGCACTGACAGGGGGCAAATTGAGGTACAATATCCCAAAGATGCGCCCTTGCCGGCCCCCGGAACACCTGTTGAGCTGAAGCTGCCCGCCCGTCCCGTTTCCGGCCAGTCTTTGAGCCTTACTTCTCAGTCTCCCTCTGCGGCATCCCCGGTATCTCTGTCTTCCGATTCTATTGCATTAAATACGCCGCAAAAAATTCCTGCGGCCTATACGCCTGCGCCGCAGCAACTCTCTGCACAGGACCTCGGAGCTTTTTACCAACCTGCCTTGCAGGTGGGACAAAGTCTTCGCTTTGCGCCTTTGTCCCCCGCCCAGATGTCTTCCTTGCAATTTGCTCTTTTGCCCGGAACGGCTCTTTCCATCGGGTCGATGCAAAATATTGCGCAAATGTTGCAGCAAATTCTTCCCTTTCCGGCTTCGGGAAGTCTGATAACCTCTCCCTCATCTTTTCTGCGGTCCCAGATTTCTTTTTTTCCGGCAGCGTCCTCCTTCCCGCCTGGTTCTTTGCTCCCATCGGAGGGAGCTGACGGATTGCAGGAAGTGTTGCAGAAATTTTCTCTGCCGGCCGCCCTGCGTAATCCGGTCTTTGTCATGCCTTCGGCTCCGATAAAAGAATCTGCCGCGACCTTGCTGCAATCATTTTCTACAGATGCGGTGGAGATTTTGCCGCGATCCATTTCGTTTTCATCTCCTCCGTTATTGCTGCAAAAAAGCACTCCTGTTTTTACTTTTGCTGCGCCGCCGTCCCTGCTGCCGACGGGGGTAAAACCCACCCTGCATCAAATGCTCGCAGCATTGCCGGATATGGTGCACGGCACCGTCGCAAAACCGGATCATATGTTTGCGCAGGTGGTTGCCCGTACTGCCGTGGGGCAGGTGGTTATTGCTCTGCGTGGCTTTTCCCCATCCACTCTGCCTGCCTTGCTGGTCTTGCAAAATGTTGCAGCAGATATTGGTGCAACATTCACTCTGCCCGTTACAGATATTTCTGATGCTGCGCTTGGGGTGCGGCTCTCCGGGCGGCCTGTTCCGTCTATGCCATTGCCCGGAGAATGGCCGGATCTGGAAATGGCGCTGGAGACATTAAAAACATCCGGATTTCCGGATCTTGCTGCGCCGATGATGCAGCTTATTCCCTCGGCCCGCACCCCGGCACAAATTCCTCCGGCGCTCCTGTTGTTCTTCATGGCGGTAAAAGGCGGGGATTTATCAGGCTGGATCGGGGAGCGGCCTCTTGATGCCCTGAAACGACTGGGAAAGACCGATCTTATAAACCGGTTATCCTCCGATTTTTCCACACTCTCGCGCCTCTCCTCTGACACGTTCGGACAGGACTGGCGCGGGATGTTATTCCCGTTTTCCGGAGATCTGTCCCTGCAAATGATTGCGGTGTTCTACAAACAGGATGAACACGCGTCGCAGGACCATCCCGGAAAGAAACAGACCCGGTTTATTTTCGATATGGACCTCAGCCGCATGGGCTCTGTGCAGATTGACGGGCTGTTCAATTCCTTTGAGCAGGTCCCGCGGCTGGAGGTTATGCTGCGCACAGAAGCCCCGTTGAGTGACGGCATGAAAAAAATGCTGCGGCACTCCTATGCCCAAGCTGTGAAAGCCGTCGGCATCTCCGGGGAGTTGTCATTTCAGGGCGCCGCAGAAAACTTTGTAACGATTCTGGAGCGCGAAGAAAAGGTGGAGCTCACCACTTAGGCCTTTACAAATGCCTGAAACTTTTGTTCACTGTGGGCTTAATTCATTTCAAAGATCGGGTGCAAAAATGATAAGACGTATTGGCATTTTGACAAGTGGTGGTGACTGCGCCGGGCTAAATGCAGTCATTCGTGCCGTTGTTCATAGTGCCCACCGCAAAGGCTGGGAAACGATTGGAATTCTGGATGGAACCGCGGGGCTTCTTTATGATCCGCCCCAGGTGCGCAGCCTGCATCCGAATGATTTTGACGGGAATGTTCTGCGTCAGGGAGGCACCATTCTGGGTACGACCAACCGCGGCAACCCGTTTTCCTTCCCTATGCCGGATGGCAGCACCAAGGACCGTTCCGGCGAAATTGTTGACAGCTTTCACAAGCTGGGGCTGGACGCCGTGGTCGGGATTGGCGGCGATGGCTCTTTCGCCATTCTGAGCAAGCTGACCAAGCAGGGCGGAATCAATATGGTCGGGATTCCGAAAACCATTGATAATGACATTGGCCAGACAGAAACCTCTGTCGGGTTTGACACGGCCGTGTCGGTCGCCACCGAAGCGCTGGACCGCCTGCAACCAACCGCGGCGTCTCATGACCGCGTGATGGTTCTGGAAGTTATGGGCCGTGATGCCGGGCATATTGCCCTGAATAGCGGCATTGCGGGCGGGGCAGATGTGATCCTGATTCCGGAGATCAAATATGATCTGCAAAAAATTGCTGCAAAAATCCAGCGAGTCAAAGACTCCGGACGCAATTTTGCGCTGGTAGTGGTGTCCGAAGCGATTAAGACGGAAACCGGCGAAAAATTCGAAATGACCTATCATGGCGGCGAAAGACGCTATGGGGGAATCGGTCAGTATATTGCCTCCCGCATTGCGGACCTGACCAACTCCGAAACCCGGGTAACGGTTCTCGGTCACGTTCAGCGCGGCTCTCCGCCCACCTATAATGATCGCCTGCTGGCCACGGCGTTTGGGGTCAAAGCGGTTGAGCTGATCGATCAGGGGAAATTCAACCGGATGGTGGCCTGGCAAAAACGGCAAATCGTTGATGTCGCTATTGAAGACGCAATTGCCGCCTATCAACAGGTCGATTTAACTGATACACTGGTCCAGACCGCCCGGGCGCTTGGCATCTGTCTGGGAGACGAATAGAGCAGACGCAGGATTTTTGAATGTATTATGTACAGCAATCACTGGGAAAAAATGAGGAGCTGATCCATGTCGGGCAGTTTCACTGGATGTATACGCTAGGCGCGATCATACAGATTTTCTGGGGCGTTGTTCTGTGCATCATGGTTCTGATCGGCTCCTATATCATACAGGTCCGGGTTTTTGGCGAGCCGGATGACGGATTTATCTCCGCAGTCCAGCATTCTCATGTCGGGGTGCGCCTGCTGGCCTTTTTCATGATTATCTATGGCCTGCTGGGCTTTGCCCGTATGATGATTGTCAAAATCACAACCGAAATTGCCGTGACGAATTCCCGCCTGATTTACAAGCGTGGCCTTGTTGCCCGCTATGTCGGGGAAATTGCCATCGACCGGATCGAAGGAGTTAATTTTCTGCAAGGCATTATGGGACGGTTGCTCAACTATGGCCGGGTTGTCGTGCGCGGGATGGGTGTCGGCGAGGTGGTTTTGCCCCCGATCGCGGACCCGGTTAAATTTCGCCGCGCCATCGAAAAAGCCAAAAATAGCTGATCTATGGGGTTGCAGAGGCTTCCATAGTGTGAACGACGCAGAAAAATGTATTTTGCGGTTCAAAATTTATCGTTTTATCGTCCACGCGATGAGCGTAAAGCATTCTCTGTGTACCCTGCGTCCTCTGCGGTTCAAAACTTTCTGAAACAAAAGATTTTTCGCTCCACTTTTTCAGCAAACTGTTAGAGCAAAGGGCGTTGCTGGGGCGATAAGGATGTTTTCAAATCCAGCGTGGAGTCAGGGCTTTTCCGGCTGAGCTTTAGCCCTCCTTCTGGAATCCAGAAAGCGTTTCCTGAGTAGGTGTATTCCAGATCTCCATATGTAAACACAACGGATTTCAACGCGTTTGCATCCCGCAGGACTCCGTCCGGTTGCGAAGAATCTTCTACTCTTTTAATAGAACTGCCATCTGATCTTGATGTCTGGTAAGAGAATCCGGTCTGATTTTCCTGTACAAAATGGTAGTCACCTCCTTGGTCGAGGAACAGGAGGACTTTGTAAAATCCCTCTTTCTTTTGCTGTAGATCGTCTCCCGTAACAAGCGTAACACCCTGATCTTTCCCATCAGCCAGAACACGGCGTGTAATTTCCTCTGCGGTCATGTCCTCCGGTTTCAAGGAGGGAAAACCTGCGGCCTCCCCCGGATCAAGCGGCCCTTCCGGGTTATGATAAACCTGAGTAGAGTAACTATAGCAATGAGTACCCAGATAAGCGGGGCGGGCGGTAAAATTAAATGCAAGCAGGAAACGGCTTCTAAGCTCCCATGCCTCCGAGCCGTTCGGCGCATTCTTACCGAAATCCATCAGGTCTTCAAGTGAGACATGCTCTTTTGGAGGAGAAAACAATCTATCCCAAAGGCCGCGTTCCCGCTCCTGATACTCAACGATCTCCTGAGCGATGGGTTTCAGGACTTCCCAATCAGGGTCCATCAATTGAGCCGGGTCATATGACGGAGCGGAGGGGTTATAGTTCCCATCCTTTACAATTTCGGTTTTTGCTCTGTTGGGGGTGCCGGATAAATTTCCAAAATTAGAGGCCGGATAAAAAACCACATGCTCGACAGGCGCTGGTGGCTGCGTACCTTCAGGCAGTCCGCCGGCATGAGCAAAGGGGCCGCCAATTGTTAAGGCGGCGGTCAGGATCACGCTGGAGCCTGAGCCTTTTAAGCTTTCTGCAAATGAAGAGAGCGGCATTCTTATTCCTGAATCTGTAAATATCTCCTACATTATATCGATTGTGCCAAATAAAAACTAATTTTTCGGACACAGAGTGCGCAGAGAGTATTCTTCTTTCCCGGGCTTGACGTGTGCTCAGAGTGTCCTGATCTCGACCTTGCCTTCCAGAGTTCTTTGGACCGGGCATTTGGCGGCGACGTCAATCAGCTTTTGGCGCTGTTCCTCGCTGAGGTCTGGGCCATAGACGCGCACCTGTTTTTCAAAGACTCCGACCTTGTCGATTTTTTGGAAGGTCAGGTCCACCTCAACCTTCTCCAGAGGCCAGTCTTTCTGGATCGCATACCAGCGGACGGTCATGGCTGTGCATTCTCCCAGCGCGGCAAGTAGTAAATCATAGGGAGCCGGGCCAAGATTTCCGCCGCCTGCGTCTACAGGTTCGTCGCCCTTGAGATGGTGTCCGGATACGTCGATCGAGACAGCATAATCGCTTTCGCCTGTTTCCACGATATGCGCGGTAATTTTTTCATCTGCTGACATTTTTTATCCTTTTCGGTCCGAGGCCGGACCTGTTAATCAGGGTTATTTTGCGGTTTGAATGATTGTTTTCATTGTGTCTTCGACCTCTGCTGCAATTTTCTTCAGCACAGACGAATCAGACAGATGTCCGAGCATGTCCACGGGGGAAATCATCCCGATTTTGACGTGGTTATCTCCGGTTTCCCACACGGACAGCCGGCAAGGCAGCGCCATATTCAGAGCCATATCTTCTGCCAGAACGGCCGCTGCCTGTCCGGGATTGCAGATTTCAAATATGCGGCATTCATTTGGCAGGTCTATGCCTTTTGTTTTCAGAGTTTCTTTTAAATCATAGGTATGAAGGACCCCGAAATTGTGCGCTTTTACTGCATCCTGAAGGTCTTGTGACACCTGATCAATTGTTTTGGTCGTATCTACAATGTATTTCATCATGCTTTCCTTTCAGTTGTTGAGGAAGCCAGTTTCTGGCAGGCCTGTGCGATGACCAGCTCTTCATTCGCAGGAATAATATAGACCTCAAACGGGCCGATCCAGTGCAATAGTTTTATAATTTTTTCCCGCACAGGGGCCGCATTTTCGCCTATCCCACCCGTGAATACAAGAGCTTCCAGCCCGCCGATCGCCGGAACAAGCCCGGCAATGTGTTTTGCGGCAAGGGTGCAATAAAGCTCGATGGCGTCGAGGGCAGCAGGGATATTCTGCTGCAGCAAATCCCGCATATCCTCACTGAGGCCGGAGACACCCTTCAGACCTGCATTGTGATAGAGCAGGTCATTCAGGGTGGATAGGGTCATGCCTTTTGTCTCCAGCAAATACAGCAGGACGCCGGGGTCAAGAGCGCCGCAGCGTGTATTCATCATCAGTCCGTCCAGCGTCGAAAATCCCATGGTGCTGTCAACGCTTGCGAGGTTCTTCATTGCACAGGCGGAAGAGCCGCCACCCAGATGGGCAACAATAACACGGCCAGCTGCGCTCTTTGGGGCATAGTCCGGCAGTACGTCCGCAATATGCTGATAGGACAGGCCATGGAATCCGTAACGTAACACGCCGTCCCTATAGTAGGAATCCGGTAAGGGCAGACGGCGGGTCAGGTCAGACATGGTGTGGTGAAACGCTGTATCAAAGCAGGCAACCTGCGGTATATCTGGGTGAATGCTGCGGGCGGTGGCAATCAGATGAAGGGCTGCGGGCTGGTGCAGCGGGGCCAGTGGAATATACCCGGCTAGTTTTTCAATCGTAGAATCCGTCAGGCGTTCAGGATGTGTAAAGGACCGGCCGCCATGGACCACGCGATGTCCTACCGCCACAATGTTTTGATGGTGCCGGAGCCACGCTGCCGCTTCATCAGCATTATGAACGGAGACGTGGTCGATCCGTTCCAGTGTGTCCGCGTCGAATGCGGCCAGTTTGGTATTATTCGATCCGGCATTACAGGTGAGGATCAGGCCGGGAGTCATGTGGCCTCTTTTCGTGCAAACAGAAGCGCCAGAGCCGAGGAGATCACCCGGCTTTCGGCGTCCCCTGCGCGGCTGGTCAGTATGATGGGAACCTTGGCACCCAGCACGATCCCGGCCCCCTGCGCGCCGGAGAAATACCGCAATTCCTTGTAAAGCATGTTACCGGACTCAACATCGGGGACAACCAGAATATCGGCATCTCCGGCGACGGCAGAGGCAATACCTTTAATTTCGGCCGATTCTTTTGAAATAGCATTGTCAAAAGCCAACGGGCCGTCAATGATACCATTCCGGATCTGTCCACGCTCGGCCATTTTGCAAAGGGCGGTGGCATCAAGGGTCGAAGGAATTTTCTCGCTGACCATTTCAACTGCCGATAGGATCGCAACCTTGGGAATACCAAGTTCTAAAGCCGTGAACAGATCAATGGCATTTTGCACAATATCTTTTTTCTCCATCAGGGTCGGTCTGATATTGATCGCAGCATCTGTCAGAAAGAGTGGTTTGGGATAACTTGGCACATCCAGCACAAAAACGTGGCTCATACGCCTGCCGGTGCGCAGACCGTTTTCTTTCTCAACTACGGCTTCCATGAGCTCATCCGTATGCAGCTTGCCCTTCATTAAGGCTTCGACGTCCCCTCTGGCAGCCATTTGAGCTGCCATCGCCGCCGCGGCATGACTGTGCGGGGTAGAGATGATTTCATAATGGTTGAGATCAATATGGGCATTTTCCGCAACCCGCCGGATTTTATCCTCTGATCCCACCAGTACAGGCTCTATAATCCCTGCTCTGGCAGCTTCCACCGCTCCCGCAAGAGAGTAAATATCCACCGGATGGACCACGGCGACACGCAGAGGGGCAAAATTTGACGCTTTATCAAGAAGCCACTGCTCGTAGTTATGCGCCGGAGTTTTAATCTGTATTTCCGGCAGGGGTAATGCTTTCCAGCATATCTGATTTGCGGGGGCGAGAACGATGGCTTCCCCTTCCAGCACGTGCTCACCGGCTTCATTGGCGCAAAGTGTCTGAAAGGTAATATGCTTGTGGGTGTCGTCTTTTTTGATGACTTTGATCGACGCCGTGATGGTATCTCCCAGATGCACCGGCTTTAAAAACTTCAAAGTTTGTTCCAGATATAATGTGCCCGGCCCCGGCAATTGCATGCCCAGAAGCACCGAAAACATCGAAGCTGTCCACATTCCGTGACCGACGATTTGGTGAAAAATATCTGTTTTGGCGTAAGACTCATCCAGATGCGCGGGGTTCATGTCACCTGTCACCGTGGCAAACAGTTGGATATCCTGTCTGGTGAGGGTCCGCGTGAGCGTTTCCGAATCCCCGATCTGTATTTCATCGTAGGTTTTATTGGTGATGCAGTTCTTTGGATGAGTCATCTTGAAGCTTCTGTTTGCAGACAATCATTTATGTATATAGTCTTCTGCGGTGTTACGAGAACCCCCTAAACTTTGAGTTCAGGGGAAAGTCGATCATCAGGAATGGTGGTGGAACCAGGCATAGATCAACGGAATCCATATAAAGGAAAGGGTCAGCGTCCCTTTGATGGATTGATAGGCAATCCACGCCCAGAACATGTTTTTTGCGGGCTTCTTGAACAGTTTCCGGAAACGGGACAAATTTTTCATTTCAGTCATTCTGGTTCCTGCCGGGATGATTTAAATTGATCTTTATCAAGTCAAAGATCAGCTTTTCCATCATTTTGCTCTGGTTATCAGTATGAGCTCTATTATATACGAAAAGGGGGTGGTCCCGCAATCCCCCCGGCGACCGGCGCTTTTTCAAAATTTCTTTCCGCACAAATCCTTGCAGGGAAATTCGGAGGAGCAGGCCGTGCAGGAATAATCTGCAAGCTGCTGCACAGAGTTAAGTTCAACGCGCCCCCTTGTGACCTGTAGGCCGGTTTCGGCTTTGAGTTTGCTCAGAGCGCGGGAAAAGGTTTCCGGCTGCATGCCAAGACGGGCGGCAATCAGGGTTTTGTCATAGGGAAGTTCGAGACTTCCGGGGCCGTCTGTTTGCTGGTCGAGTAGCCGCAGCAAAAAGCAGCCAAGGCGCTGCGGAGCGTTTTGCAGGGTGCGGTGTTCCAGTTCCTGATCCTGTTGCCGCCTGGTATGGGCCATGGAGGACAGCATCGCCATGGCGGTCTTGGGGGTGGTTTCAATTTCAGCCTTTAAAACAGATAGTGGTAGGGAAAAAACACAGGAAGGCTCCGCGGCTTCGGCGCTATAGGGGTACAGATCATTTTCAAACAGGCTGGTTTCTCCGAACAGGTGAGAGTTCATGACGATATCGATAACGGCCTGCTCCCCATTCCGTGTTTCGCGAAACAGCTTTATCCTGCCGCGATCCACCAGATAAAATCGACTGGCGGGGTCTTCGTGGAGAAAAAGAATCTGATTTTTTTCAAGAGAAATAAGCTGCGCCTGCGCGCTCAGAGCGTGAAGAAAGTCCGGACGCGCCGTGTGAAAGAGCGGTATCCGGGCAAGTTGCCGGGAAAGACGTTCCTGAAAGTCGGAAGAAGTCATATGTATGCACGGGTTTCGTTTTTGCTTAATTCAGGATAAAATTCATAGCATCTCATAAGGGCAATTGACAATAGTCAAGGTATCGCCATATGGTTTGCTCGATTATTCACACTGAGTCGGGAAGGGCTCGCTAATGAGCGGAAAATAAAACAACAGAATGGCCCCTGCGGAAATATTACAATCAGTTTCGGGATGTCTGCACGATATTTCTTTATCGTACGGATTACCCCTGAGTCTGTTTCTTGCCGGGCTGGTCGGAGGAATGACGCATTGTGTTGCCATGTGCGGGCCGTTTGTGTTGTCCCAGACCGGAAAAGTTGAAAAAATCGGACAGGCTTTTTTGCTCCCCTATCATCTGGGACGCCTGACGACCTATACGATTCTGGCGGTTCTGCTAGGGTCTGTCCTAAATGCCGCGTTTCTGTTTTTGCCGGTTCGCACATTGATTGTGGTGCCAATTCTGTGTCTGGCGGGAATCTTGTTTATCGTGAGTGCCTTTCCTTCTTTGATGCGCCTGTTTCCATGGGCAACGCGGCTGGGCGGACGGGCCCTGATCCCGTATCAGAGCATGGCCAGGTCTGTTGCATTTTTGTCGCAAAATCCGTCGGGGATAAAAAAATTTTTGATGGGAATTATTCTTGGATTTATGCCCTGCGGGCTGGTATTGTCCGCGCTGATGGCAGCCTCAACCGCAGAAAACGGGTTGTCTGCAGGTCTGGCGATGGCGGCATTCGGGGTTGGAACCATGCCGGCACTGATGGCCACCGGCCTTGGCGGGGGATTTCTGAAAACGAAATTTCCTGTTACTATGCAGCGTGTTACACAGGTATTTATGGTCTGGAGCGGTCTGTGGCTGTTCGCTCTGGCCGGAATGATGTTGATGTCTTGAGATAAAGGAAAACAAATGAGTACAACAACCGTTTCTAATACACAGGCTCATCCGGAGTACAATTACGATATTGTCCGGATGTTTGTGATTGCGACCTGTTTCTGGGGCGTGGTGGGAATGTCCGGAGGCGTTCTGATTGCGCTTCAGTTGGCCTTTCCGGACCTGAATTTTGAACCGTATTTCAATTTCGGACGGTTGCGGCCGCTTCATACTTCTGCGGTGATTTTTGCCTTTGGCGGGAATGCGCTGTTCGCTACCAGCTATTATGTTGTGCAAAGAACCTGCCGGGTCAGATTGTGGGGAGACAAGCTCCCTCTGTTTACCTTCTGGGGCTATCAGGCCTTTATCGTTATGGCGGCCGTCGGATACCTCCTCGGAGTTACCCAGAGTAAAGAATATGCCGAGCCGGAATGGTATGCCGATCTGTGGCTGACCGTTGTCTGGGTCGCGTATTTGCTGGTTTACATGATGACCATTATCAAACGCAAAGAGCCGCATCTCTACGTGGCGAACTGGTTTTATCTGTCTTTTATCATTACTGTAGCGGTGTTGCATCTGGGCAATAACGTTCATATTCCGGTTGAGTGGCTGGGCGCGAAAAGCTATTCCGTTCCCGCCGGTGTGCAAAGCGCGATGATCCAGTGGTGGTACGGTCACAATGCGGTGGGGTTCTTCCTGACCGCCGGATTTCTGGGCATGATGTACTACTTCATTCCCAAGCGTGCCGAACGCCCGGTTTATTCTTACCGTCTGTCGATCGTTCACTTCTGGTCGCTGATTTTTATCTATATCTGGGCGGGTCCGCACCACCTGCACTATACGGCGCTGCCGGACTGGACCCAGACTTTGGGAATGACCTTCTCGATTATCCTGTGGATGCCGAGCTGGGGCGGGATGATTAACGGAATGATGACCCTGTCGGGGGCCTGGCACAAGCTGCGCAGCGACCCGGTTCTGCGGTTTATGATTATCGGGGTGGCGTTCTACGGGATGAGTACCTTCGAAGGGCCTCTGATGGCGATCCGTTACGTGAACTCATTGTCCCACTATACTGACTGGACAATTGGACACGTTCACTCCGGCGCATTGGGCTGGGTTGGCTTCATTACCTTTGGATCTTTGTATTATCTGGTGCCGCGCCTGTGGGGACAAAAAGAGGTTTATTCTCTGAAACTTGTCAACCTGCACCTGTGGGTTGCAACCTTCGGGATTGTTCTGTACATCACGGCGATGTGGGTTTCCGGGATTATGCAGGGCCTGATGTGGCGGACCTATGACGATATGGGCTTCCTGACTTATTCCTTTGTGGAAACCGTAGTCGAGATGCATATCTTCTATGTGATTCGGGCGACGGGGGGACTACTCTATCTCAGCGGTGCACTCATCATGTGCTACAATTTCTACCGCACCATCAAGGGAGATGTTCGTGCCGGGGAAGTGGATAAAGATGGAAATGCCAGAGAAGGCCGAATTGCACCGCGCGGTATGATTGCTCAGCCTCAACCGGCAGAATAAGCAGAATTTAAGGAGAAAAAATATGAATCCATTAAAAAAACACGAATTTTTGGAGAAGCACTCCATCGTTCTGCTTATTGCAATCATCGTGACGGTCTTAATTGGTGGGATTATCGAGATTATCCCTCTTTTCCGTCAGGAAACAGTGATTGAGTCTGTGGAAGGAATGCGTCCCTATACGCCTCTGGAACTGGCAGGGTATAATATTTATGTTCGCGAGGGGTGCTATAACTGCCATTCCCAGCAAATCCGTCCGCTGCGGGATGAGGTGGAGCGTTATGGGCACTATTCTCTGGCAGCGGAAAGCATGTATGACCACCCGTTCCAGTGGGGGTCCAAACGGACCGGGCCAGATCTGGCGCGGGTCGGGGCAAAATATTCTGATGAATGGCATGTGGCCCACCTGATCCGTCCGCGCTCCGTGGTGCCGGAATCCATTATGCCGTCTTACAGCTTTCTGCGGAAAAACGGCGCTAAATTGTATGATCTGGACAAACACCTGAAGACGCTGCGCCTGATGGGCGTTCCCTATACGGATGAAATGATTGCCAATGCTGAAAAAGACGCGCTGGTGCAGGCCACCGGGGAAGCTGGCGGCGCAGACATCGCCGGACTGCAGGAACGTTATGGCGAGAGAGTCAATGCGCGTGATTTTGATGGTCAGCCGGAGATGGTTTCCGAGATGGATGCGCTTGTCGCCTATTTACAGGTTTTGGGGACAATGGTTGATTTTGATACCATCAAGGGAATCCAGTTATCCAAAGAGGAGGTCGCTCAGTGATTGATTTTATTTCCGATAATGCGGGTATGATTGGCCTGTTTTTCTTTATGGGCTTTTTTCTGGTCATGTTGATCTGGCTTTTCCGTCCGGGGGCCGGGAAGCTCTATAAATCCTATGCTGATATGCCCTTAAAGGAGGGACAAGATGACGAATGAACACAAAAAAGATGTTGACCATATTTCCGGAGTTGAGACAACGGGGCATGAGTGGGATGGACTAAAAGAACTTAATAACCCCCTGCCGCGCTGGTGGGTCTGGGTCTGGCTGGTGAGCATTATCTGGTCGATATGGTACTTTGTTGTCTACCCGGCCTGGCCGGTTCCGGGAGGCGCAACCGAGGGGACGTCCGGTTACAGTCAGTATAAGGAACTCTCGGAAAGCCAGAATGAAATTCATCAGAGGCAGGCCGTCTATCTGGGAAAATTTGAACAGGCGTCTTTCAAAGAAGTTCTGGATGATCCGGAGCTGTATGCCTTTGCCGTGGCCGGGGGACGTGCGGCCTTTAAGGATAATTGCGCGATGTGCCATGGAACCGGTGCAGAAGGCGGATTTGGGTACCCGAACCTGAATGATGATGACTGGTTATGGGGTGGCAAGATCGACGATATCCATACCACTCTGCAATACGGAATTCGGGCGGGGAACGACGATACGCGTGTTTCTCAGATGCCGGCTTTTGGAAAAGACGGGCTGCTGAACAAGGAAGAGATTAACGAGGTCGTCGAGTACGTTCTGGCTCTGTCTAAGGGCGAGGCGCAGGCTTCCATGCCGGGATATACCGTCTTTCAGGAAAACTGTGCGGCCTGTCACGGGGAAAAAGGAACCGGAGGACGGGAGGTAGGAGCTCCGAATCTGACAGATTCGATCTGGCTGTATGGTGGCACGAAAGAAGCTGTGTATGAGACGGTTTATAATGCTCATGCGGGGGTCATGCCAGCCTGGGGAGAACGTCTGGACAAAAATACGATCCGCCAGTTGGCCATCTATGTGCATGAGCTTGGAGGCGGCGAGGAAGATACTCCTGTGGCAGAAGTTGCCGTAGAAGACGTTGTGCCGGTTCTGAATGTGATCGAAGTAGAAGAAACGCCGGAGGGGGGCGTCATTGAAGATGTCGAACAACCTCTTCCGGTGGAGACGGATCGTGTGATCGTGGAAGAGGAGATCGAGACTCCTCAGCCTCTGATTCCAGAAGATATTTTGAATCCGGCAGGTGACGAAACTCCGGCGGCTCACCTGCCGGAGGCACCTGCTGCTGAATAAACAGAAAGACTAAAATAATGACTGCAGGCGCACCGGAACAGGATATCCAGCTCTTCAAAAAGCAGGAACGGATTTATCCGCGGCGTGTCTCCGGTATTTATCGCAATCTGAAATGGATTGCGATGATTGTCTGTCTGGGAATTTATTATACGACGCCGTTTATCCGCTGGGACCGGGGGCCGAATGCGCCGGATCAGGCGGTTCTGATTGATTTGTCGCGGGGGCGGGCCTATTGGTTCTGGTTTGAAATCTGGCCGCAGGAAATTTATATTCTGACCGGCGTTCTGATTACTGCCGCTATCGGCCTGTTTCTGGTGACCAGCTTGCTGGGGCGGGTCTGGTGCGGTTATTTTTGTTTCCAGACCGTCTGGACCGATCTGTACATATGGGTGGAACGGATTGTTCAGGGCGACCGCAATAAACGTAAAAAGCTGCGGGAAGGCCCCTGGACATTTGAAAAAATCTATAAAATGATTATCACTCATATTCTGTGGCTGGCAATCGGCTGGTTTACCGCCGGATCATTCGTGCTGTATTTCAATGATGCGCCGACTCTGGTGCATGATTTCCTGACTTTCAATGTGTCGTCAACGGTTATGATGTTTGTCATAGGATTGACCTTGTCCACTTACATTATGGCCGGATTTGCGCGGGAACAGGTCTGCACTTTCATGTGCCCCTATGCCCGGTTCCAGTCGGCAATGTTCGATAAAGATACCCTGATTATCGGTTATGATGTGGATCGGGGGGAGCCGCGTGGAAAGCACAAAAAAGGCGATAGCTGGGATGGGCGCGGTCATTGTATTGATTGTACGGCCTGTGTTCAGGTTTGCCCGATGGGAATTGATATCCGGCACGGATTGCAGATGGAATGCATCGCCTGCGGGTTGTGTATTGATGCCTGCGATGACGTGATGACCAAGCTGGATTTGCCGAAAGGGCTGATCCGCTATGACACGGAAAACCGTCTGGAGGCCTGTCATGATGGCAAAAAACCGGACAAGCTGCACTTTATCCGTCCGCGTACACTTTACTATATGGCGATTTTGTGTGTGGTCGGGGGGCTGATGTTATATGCTCTGGTGACCAGAACGCCGCTGGAGCTGAACGTCCTGCATGACCGCAATCCGTTGTTTGTCCACCTGACGGGAGGAGAAATCCGGAATGGCTATGATATCAAAATCCTGAACAAAACCCATGAGCACCGCAATTACGCTCTGGAGGTTGAAGGGTTGGAGCAGGCAAAACTCAGCATCAAGAGCGCAGGCGATGTGACGCCTGACCAGCTTTATGTGGAAGCGGACAAGGTCGGGCATTTCCACGTGCTGGTCGAAGCGCCGCTGGAGCCACAAAAGCCGGTCAACATCATGTTCCGTCTGGTTGACAAAGCCAATGGTCATGCCGTCGAGCATGAAAGCGTGTTCATGAGCAAACGGCCGGGAGCGCGCTAAGGATGGCGGACAAAATTTCTTCCTCCTCTTCCTCCGCGGCGTCTTCTCCTTCCGCTTCTGCTCAGAGCCGCCGCGACGGGTTCCGGTTCCTCTGGAGCCTGATTGCATTTTTTATCGTTTTTGCCAGCGTGGATGCGTATTACGTTTACACGGCGGTTTCAACCCATACCGGGGTGATTGACGATCGTGCCTATGAAGACGGTCTGGCCTATGACGCTTTTGCAGAAAAAGCGCGGGCCCAGGACTCTTTGGGCGTCCGACTTGACCCGCGCTTTGAAAATAATAGCTTAATCGTAACGTTTACCGATAAAGCCGGGCGTCCGATTGAAAATGCTCGTATTTCTGCGGCTCTGGTGCGCCGGATACAGGGAGGCTCCGATTTTGAGGTCTCTCTCGGCTACCGGGGGGACGGAGTTTACAGCGCGCCTTTGGATCTGCCGTTTCATGGGCGCTGGACCGCTAATCTGGAAGCAACATGGACGGAACAGAACACCACATCTCCTCTGGAATACCAAACCGCGATGAACTTTCTCAGTCGTTAGAGGCGCGGGAAAGCGTTGATTTTTCCGGCTATGAAGGTCTGGTCAAGCCGGCGGGGGAGGGGCGGTATGCCCTGTCTCTGTTGATCGGCGGTGTGCATTGCGCCGCCTGCATCCAGAAAATTGAATCGACCCTTTTACAGGACCCGCGGATTGAACAGGCCCGTCTGAATTTCACGACCGGCCGCCTTCAGATTATCTGGACAGGACCGGCCGCGGCGGCAGGGCATTTTGCGGCGCAGGTGGCAAATCTGGGCTATACGGTCGCGCCTTACAGCACGGAGTCTGAAAAGGGGGAGGCCGAGCGCGAAGACCGGTTTCTCCTGCTTTGTCTGGGAGTTGCGGGCTTTGCGATGGGTAATATCATGCTGCTATCGGTGGGGTTATGGAGCACCTCAACCGAGACGATGGGGCTGGCCACACGCGAGCTGATGAACTGGGTGTCGGCCCTGATCGGCATTCCCACCATTGCATTTTCCGGACGCCCCTTCTTTCGCTCCGCCTGGGGAGCCTTAAAAAATCGCCAGACAAATATGGATGTGCCAATTTCTCTGGCGCTGCTTCTGGCAACGGGGATGAGTATATTTGAAATGCTTCATGACGGCGAGCATGTCTATTTTGACTCGGCGGTGATGCTGACCTTTTTCCTGCTGGTAGGGCGTTATCTTGATTTCCGGGCGCGCCGCACGGCGAAAAGTGCAGCGCTGGATCTGATGAGCACCTTGTCCGGATTTGCAAATATTCTGGAGCAGGGGAAAAGTCGCCGGGTTCCTATTCGTGATCTGCGGGAAGGCATGGTGGTTTCTGTGGCGGTCGGGGAAAAATTTCCGGTCGATGGTGTGGTCACATCAGGGCACAGCACGGTGGATACCTCTCTGGTGACCGGGGAAACCGTTCCGCGCACGGTTGCGGAAGGGACGGACGTCTACGCCGGAACGCTCAATCTGTCCGCCCCGGTTCTGGTGACGGTTGCCAAAGCTGCGCAGGATTCCTTGCTGGCGGATATCGTTCGTCTGATGGAAAAAGCAGAGCAGGGACAGGCAAAATATGTGCGTCTCGCAGATCGCGCCGCCCGTCTTTATACCCCCGTGGTTCATACGCTGGCGGCGGCCGCATTTGTGCTGTGGTGGGGCGTTTTGGGGGCCGCCTGGCAGGACGCGCTGATGATTGCGGTCACGGTTTTGATTATCACCTGCCCGTGCGCGCTGGGGCTGGCGGTTCCGGTTGTACAGGTTCTGGCCAGTGGACGCTTGATGAAAAAAGGAATTATGTTGAAATCCGGCGATGCTCTGGAACGTCTGGCGGGGATTGATACGGTCATTGTAGATAAAACCGGAACGTTAACTCTGGGCCGGCCGCAGCTACAGGGAGATTACCTCCCGGAAATACTGCAATTGGCAGCCTCTCTTGCAACACAGAGTCGACATCCGCTGGCGCGGGCGATTGTGTCCGCCTGGGATGGCAATTTAGTTCCGGTGGAGGCTGTGCAGGAACATCAGGGAAAAGGTCTGTCTGCGCTGTATCAGGGCCATGAAATCCGCCTCGGCAGCCGAAACTGGTGCGGAGATCCCGCCGCTGCCCAGCAGAATGATCTGGAATTATGGCTGGCCCCGGGGAATGGGCAAAAACCTGTACGGTTCATTTTTGAAGATCACCTGCGCACAGATGCTGTGGAAACCATAGCGGTTTTGCAGAAAAAGGGTATCCGTCCGGTTCTGCTTTCCGGAGACCGGACTCATGTTGCGGAACGGATTGCGGCGGCCTGCCATATCGACGACGTAAAAGGAGATCAGACTCCGCCGCAGAAATATGCCTATTTACAGGCTTTAAAGGCGCAGGGGCACCACGTTCTGATGATCGGAGACGGGCTGAATGATGCCCCGGCTCTGGCGGGGGCCGATGTGTCGATGGCTCCGGGGACTGCCATCGACATGGCTCAGAATGCCGCAGATATCGTCTTTATGGGTGATCAGTTCAAACCGGTGCTACAGGCCTATGACATTGCCACCCGCACACAACAACTGGTGAAAAGTAACTTTGCACTGGCGGTCATTTACAATGCGATTGCAATCCCGCTGGCATTTGCCGGGGTTGTCACCCCGCTGATTGCCGCTCTGGCCATGTCGGGGTCATCCCTACTGGTGATTGCCAATTCTTTCCGGCTGTATCTCGTGGATCGTCGTACCTGATACAGACAGAAGAGCTCTAAAGGACTTTTCTGTCTTCCAGACAGGTTCCTGTCAGCAGCACACCGGTCAGGTTGGCGCCCTCCAGATTGGCCCGGTCGAGGAGGGCATGGGAGAAATCAGCGCCGGACAGGTTAGCCTGTGCGAAATTCGTGCCGCGCAGATCGGCATAGCGAAAATCAGCGCCGGATAAATCTGCCGGACGGGTCCGTCTTGATCCATCGGCATTTTTGAAGTACAGGGGTGAAAAGTCGGCGTCCTGTAAATTGGCCCGGACAAACAGAGCATATTTGATCGAGGCCGCCCGGCAATCCGCCTTTTGCATTTTACTGTCGCGAAAATCAGATTTATCCAGATGCGTATGCTGCAAGTGCGCGCCGCGCAAATCCTGATTGATAAAATTGGCTCCGATGGCCCGGACGGCGGTTAATTCATACCTGTTCATGTCAAGAACATCGCGCAGGTCATATCCGCCGAGATCCAGCTGTTTACCCGCAGCGCCGGCATGAGAGACCCAGATATGATGATCTTCCAGAAGCTCTTCCAGAGATTTTCCCAGCGTTTCCAGCTTATATCCCATATCCTCATTATGGCGGGTATCGTTTTGAGTCGCACCGTAAAGATCCGCGGCCCGGAACAATGCATTTGCCATAATCGCGCCGGATAAATCAGCCCGGTTAAAAACGGAATTGCTCAGATCGGAATCTGTCAGATTGGCATTGGTAAACTTGGCACCGTCGCAATTGGCTTTTTGGATCAGCGCCCCGGACAGGTCAACGTCCGAGAAATCCGCCCCGGCAGCATTCACATCGCTGAGATTGGTATTGCGCAGACGTGCGCCGGAGAGAATGGTTTTTGTTCCGGAGGTTGGTCCGCGTTTTCGGTCCATCAGAACGCCGTTCTGATCGCGCTTCATGATTTTTCCCTCGCGCAGATCCGCTTCCGCCAGATTGGCCCCGGTCAGATCCGTTCCCGACAAATAAGCGCCGCGGAAATCGCACCGCTTCAAATTGGCATGGCGGAGATTGGCATTGCGCAGGTCGCAGGCGAAAAAACAGGCTCCTTCCAGAGCGCTGAAAGACAGGTCGGTCCCTGCGAGGCGGGAACCAGTAAAATCCGCCTGCGACAGGGTACAATCACTTAAATTAAGCCCGGATAAATCCTTGAATTTTATCACGGCTCTGGCCCCGCCATGCCGCCCTTTGAGAAAGTCCTTATGCAGGCTCATGATTTTGCCAAACTCCTCCTGTGTCAGAGCGGGAAGCTCTGATTCATCGGGGACTTCAAGGAATTCTTCTCTGGACATGTGGGGGTATCATCCGGAACAGGGTGTCTTTCCCTTCACCCTAACGCAAAAAAGTAAAGAAAGATTTACGCCAATTCCTGGAGCAAAGAGCATTTATATTTTTATAGTGCTTTTGTTTAATTTTGGGACGCTTCTCGATGCCGTCATCACACGGCTCCGTCCGTGTGATCCATGTTGATTTTTCACCGCAGAGCACAGAGGTTTTTCACAAAACCCGAAAGAACTTTGTTTTACTTTGCGGTTTAAACCTTCTTAAACACGGAGGAATGACCAAAATACTCATACTTTATCGAGTGACGGCTGGAAGTCACAGCTTATAAAGCCATCTCTTATAAAGCCACCGCTTCTTGGCACGGTCAGGATATATCCTTCTTTTGCGCGCACAACGGTCATACTTTTGCAGGCATCAGAAAATCCTTCAACCGCAGGGTTCAGATCGGCGACCGTGATGGTTGGTTCCGGCGATATTTGTTGGGTTTCACGACTATCTGCAAGAGCGGCAGCAAGCGAGACTGCGAGGGCTCCCCCAAGGCCCGCACCAACACCAATAAAGGTAGCAAAATTTAAATGATCTCTTAATGTCTGGTTATCCATTTTTTTATTCTCCCTCAAAAAAATTACTCGAAGGCTAACACGCAGTTTACAACTATGTCAAACCCGTTTGCGTCATGTATGGTTTGCGGATTTTTCCGGACTGGCGGGGAAAGTTTGGCGGCTTATGCGGTGGGGAGCAACAATTCCACCAGCCGTCCGGCGACATGTTCCGGGGTTGGCAGAGTCTCCGGATCTTCGCCCGGCATGGCTGCGGCGCGCATGGCTGTACGTGTGGCGCCGGGGTTAAACAGATGAACCCGCAGGTTATTCTGCTGATTTTCCGCCTCATAGGTGCGGGCCAGAGATTGCAGGGCAGCTTTACTTGCGCCATAAGCGCCCCAATAGGCCCGTCCATCCATGACACTGTCGCTGGTGGTTAAAAACACGACCTGCGGAGCGTCGGATTGCTTGAGCAGCGGATCGAGCGTGCGGATCAGCCGGAAATTCGCCTCTACATTAATTTTGAATACTTTCTCAAAATCTTTGGGGGAAGTATGCGCCACCGGCCCCAACGTCCCCAGAACTCCGGCATTGGCAACCAGCAAATCCAGCCGCCCGAATTTTTGCAGCAGGGCGGGACCCAGAAGCTCGACTTTATCGAATTGAATCAGGTCCTGTGGAACAAGTGTACAGGTTCCTCCGGCGGCGGTGATCAGATCATCCAGCTCCTCCAGTGCGCCGACCGTCCGCGCCAGCGCTATAATATGGTAGCCTTTTTTAGCCAGCTGCAACGCCGTCGCCCGGCCAATCCCGCGGGATGCTCCGGTAATCAGGGCGATTTTCTTGTCAGACGATGTATCGGAAAGAGCATGTTCTGTCATTATTTGCATCCTGCTTTGATATCCTGATCCACCAGCTCCACCGGATAGTCGCCGGAGAAACAGGCGTCGCAATAGGCGGGAGCCTCGGCATTGCGTCCTTGCGGCAGGTTCATGGCGCGGTACAGCCCGTCAAGAGAGACATAGGCCAGAGAATCAACCCCGATCTGTGCGGCAATGCCGTTCACATCGGTATTATGGGCCAGAAGCTCTTCGTAAGAGGGGGTATCAATGCCGTAAAAACAGGGATATTTGGTCGGCGGAGAGGACACGCGCATATGAACGGATTTTGCCCCGGCCGCCCGTACCATTTCGACAATTTTGCGGGAAGTCGTGCCCCGGACAATCGAATCATCGACCAGTACGACATTTTTCCCCTCGATGATCGGGCGGTTGGCGTTATGTTTGAGGCGCACGCCGAGATTGCGAATTTTCTGTCCCGGCTGGATAAATGTGCGCCCGACATAATGATTGCGGATAATCCCCAGCTCGAACGGCACGCCGCTTTCCTGGGCAAAACCAATGGCGCTGGGCACGCCGCCATCCGGAACCGGGATGATGACGTCGGCGTCCGGGCAGGGCGCTTCCCGCGCCAGCTCCACCCCGATCTGCTTGCGTTTCTCATAGACGGAATGCGTCTCCAGAATGGAATCCGGGCGGGCGAAATAAACATATTCAAAGATGCAGAACCGTCCACTGACGGCAGGGCCGGAAAACGGCCGGAAGCTTTGCAGGCCGTGCTCGTTGATAATCACCATTTCGCCCGGCTCGATATTGCGGATAAGCTTGGCTCCGATAATGTCAAAGGCGCAGGACTCGGAGGCCAAAAGATACGATTCCCCGTATTTTCCCAGCAAAAGAGGCCGGATGCCGTGCGGGTCCCGCAGGCCGATCAGTTTGTCCTCGGCCAGAGCAACCAGAGCAAATCCGCCCTTGATGTGTTGCAAGGCATAGGTCAGCCGGTCGACGACCCGCTGGCCCTTCTGTGTTGCCATCAGGTGAATAATGGTTTCCGTATCGCTGGAAGACTGGAAAATAGCACCGTCTTCGACCAGCTGGCGGCGCAGGGTCTGGGCGTTGGTCAGATTGCCGTTATGGGCCAGAGCAAATCCGCCAAATGCCAGATCGGCATAAAGAGGCTGGACATTCCGCAGCGCGGTGCCGCCGGAGGTTGCGTAACGATTGTGGCCAATCGCGGCCCGTCCGGCAAGCCGCTCAATGGTGTCCTGCTTGCCAAAAACCTGATCGACCAGACCCAGGGCGCGTTTGGTGTGGAACGCACTCCCGTCATAGGTGACGATCCCGCAGGCTTCCTGCCCCCGGTGTTGCAGGGCATGCAGGCCCAGGGCGGTCAGAGCGGAAGCATCATCATGACCAAAAATTCCGAACACACCGCATTCATCATGGAATTTGTCATCCTTCTCAATTGCAGCGTCAGCCGGGGCGAAATTAGTCATTGACGGGTTTTTCCTGTTGTTCAATCAGATCTTCCATGGACTGGCGTTGCGGCTGGTCATATCCCTCGGCCGGGGCAGCTGGCTCCAGCGGCGTCGCTGAGGCGGGTGGAGCAGCATTTTGACCCTTTGGATCGGCAGATGGTTGCGAGAAGGGAGCCACTTCCGGCAGAATATCAAGTGCTTTGAGGGTTTCCCGCGTCTGGTCGAGTTTTTCCTGTCCGGTATCTTTCAGGAAATCTTCCGGCAGGAATTCGCTCAGCCATTCAGAGGTGGCTTCGATGTAAACTTGCAGGTGACTGTCTTTAAACCAGTTTTTCTTTTCCTCTTCATCGGCGAACATGTGAATCGGCATGTACAAAACTCCCAGCAGGATCACCCCGCGGGCAATCCCGAAGGCCACTCCAAGGGTGCGGTCCAGCATCCCCATTCCGACATTTTCAACAAATTTGCTCAGGAAGTAACTCAGGATGCTGAGGATAATCACCACGCCCAGAAATACCGTGGCATATCCCAGAATTTCCGATAGGAGAGGATAGGGAATAATCCCCATAAAATGCGGAGTTTCCGCTCCTTCGGCGGCGGGTTTATCTCCTTCCAGCAACCCGTTATAGAACGGAGCAAGAGTCGCCCCGTACATATAAGCGGCGACCAGACCGCCAATCACGCCGAGGATGGTCAGAACTTCGCGGATAAAGCCACGAAAAAACGCGACCAAAGCGGAAATAAGAATAACGGCACCAATAATCAGGTCAATCATCATGGGAAAGGGTATCCTGTGTTTTGTGCTCTATTCTTAGGAAAAAAGCCGGTAAAGTGCAAGAAGTTTAGTGCACTCCTGATTTTTAACCGCAAGAGACACAGAGAGTGCAGGGTATACTATGGATCACACGGACGGAGCCGTGTGATGACGGCTTGAGAGCTTGTCTTAAAGTTTTTGGCGCGATTATAGTAGCTCTAAAACGGTTTGGTTACTGCCAGAATCACGATCAAAACCATCAGAACCGTTGGGACTTCATTCCAGATGCGGTAAAATTTCGCGCTTTTCGTATTACGGTCTTCGGCAAAAGCTTTGCGCCAGCGTGTCAGCAGCACATGTACGACCGTCAGCAAAATAACGCAGGTCAGTTTTGCATGCATCCATCCGTCCTGAAACAAAGATGGATTGGCGTAAAGCATCAGCAGGGCAAACGTCCAGGCCGCATGCATGGCCGGGCCCATGATATAGCGTGCCAGCCGGTATTCCATGAGCTTGAAGATTTCCGAGGTTTTGGACTCGGCGGGAACGTCACAATGATAGACAAATAGCCGCGGCAAATAAAGCAATCCGGCCATCCAGGCAATCACGCTGATGATATGAAATGCTTTGAGATAAAAGTAATATTCGAGAAGAAAATCCTGCATAGCGCAAATCTAGTCCGTCCCGCCGTCCGACGCAAGCGACAAAAACCGCACAGTTCAGACCACGCACATTTGCTGCCATCACAGTCTTTTCTTGTGCAGTGAGTCATATTTTTTTATAGATTTATTAACCTTTATACCCTATATCGAACACTCACGCATACGAGTACGAATCGGACAGGAGGTTTTCATGACGACCTATTCTTGTGATCTGGATTTCTTCAAGGCCCACTTTCCTGCCCAGTCAGCCGGCAAACTTTATGCCGATATCGCCCGTCAGGTTTCACTGCAGTGGGAAAATCCGGACCTGTTCGATACCATCCAGTTTGCCCTGTCTGAAAGTGCCGCCCGCAATGAGTTCATTTTTGAAGACGGTGTGATGATTGCCAATGTCATGATGGACGGCATCGATCACCCGGTTCACATGCTGTACAAAATCCCGGAAGGACTGGATATGAAAAGCTCCACCGGGGACGAGCACGTCACTCTGGTGTTTGTATTGCTGTCTCCGCTCAATGAGAATTCCCTGCATTTGCGCCGCCTGTCGCGCATTTCCCGCCTGATGCGCGATCGGACACTCTGTGACCGCCTGCGCCAGATTAACGATCTTGATACGGTTCGCGCCATGTTTCTGTACACGGATCTGGACGAACAGGCGGCCTGAGGGAGGGGAGAGACGTCGCAGCCTTACCCTACGCCGCTTCGTCTTTGCTGAGTCTCTGGGTATAATCCTCCGCCGGGAAAATCAGGGTGATTTCCGTGCCGACATGCGGTTCGCTTTCCAGATGAACAGACCCGTTGTGAAGCTCTGTAATATTTTTGACAATCGACAATCCCAGACCAGCTCCGCGATAGATCGACGGCGGCGCGTCCATCGAGACAGGCGTACGTTCAAACGGTTCAAAGATCCGCTCTTGCTCTTCCTTGGGAATGCCGATGCCGTTATCTTTGACAGTCATCAATATGCGGCTTCCGTCACGCTCGGCGATGACGGAGATCATGCCGGCCCCGTCATCCGGTGTAAACGCAATGGCATTGCGTATCAGGTTTAACAAAATCTGTTTCAACCGCCCGGTATCCGCCGGGAAACGCCCGATATCCTGTGCGCATTCCAGATGAATATCAATTTTGCGCTGCCGCGCCCATCCCTGTACCAGTTTGGTCAGATCGCGCAGCAGGTCATACACATCCACCGGTTCCTTATGCAGCTCCAGATATCCGGCTTCCATGGTGGAGAGGTCGAGAATATCGTTAATCAGGCTCAGCAGCCGCTCGCTGGCTTCGGTAATATCGCTGGTATATTCTTTTTGCTGCTCATTGAGGGGGCCGAAGAACTCCCCGGCGAGCATCTCGGTGAAGCCCATAATGCTGTTCAGGGGCGTGCGCAACTGGTAGGATACGTTCGCGAGAAAATCCAGCTTCAGGCGCTCTGCCGTTTCCAGAGCTGCGTTCCGCTCCCGCAGTGCTTTTCCACATGCACCGTATCTGTCATATCGGTATAGGTCACCAGAACGCCCCCATCCACCAGCGGCAGGGTCGCGTAATCAATCACATGATCGTCAGAGCGTGACAGGCGTCCGTTGCGCTCCTCCCGCTCCAGCCCCAGACTGATAAGCTGATCGTAATATTGCGGCCAGAACCCGGCATCGAAAAAAGGCTTCATTTTATCGACCAGTCTGGTCACGTGCGGGTTGCCGTCAAGATCTTCGGGATATAAGCCCCACAGAGCCGCAAAAGACGGATTCCAGAGTTTCAACCGTCCATCTTCCCCGAACACCGAGACTCCCTCCGCCAGATTGTCCAGAGTCCCTTCTGCACCGCGATCAGGGTGTTATAGGACGATTCGAGCGCCAGACGGCTGGTAACATCCTCGAAGGTCATCATCAACCCGCCCAAAGGATGCGCCACCACCAGCATTCGCACAACCTTTTCATCCGGCAGGTACAGCATATCCTCAAATGGCTGTAACAGGCCGGTAAACATATCCAGCCAGCTTTTTTTGAACCCGCGGAAGTCGGCCTGCTCCGGCAGAGACCGCTGCGCCCGCAGCCGCTCCATTATATCTCCCAGCTTTGGATGCGTGTTCAGATAAGGCTCTTCCAGCTTCCACAAAGATGCAAAGGATGCGTTATAGAACTCCAGCTCCTGATCCTTGTTGAAAATTCCCACCGCTGAATGCAGGTGATCGAGCAGGGTATGCGAGGCCGTAACGTGATGTCCCAGCTCGCTGGTCAGTTCTTCTTCACGGGTGATATCCCGCGCCATCCCCATATACCCGCCTTCTTTTTTCTGGGGAATTTCTTCGAACAGGAACAGCCGCCGCTTGCCATTGACAATCAGGTGGCCGCGGCAACTGGCGATAGAGGATTTTTCCTGCGCCTCCGCCGCCAACCGTTTCATTTCAATCTTTTCTTTCTTGCCGCCGGTTCCGGTCAGAGTGCCGGTCAGCTCCTGCTGCTGTGTCAAAATCTGGGACACAGACAGACCAAGCAGCTCGGCATATGCCCGATTACACCAGACAAGGTCCAGAGTTTCATTGCGCAACCAGACCGGAAACGGGGTGGAATCGCAGGCATCCCGCATGGCACGCATATCGCGCTCGGCCTGCTGCGCCCGCAGCGCCAGTTTTCCCTGTGCGCCGTGATGTTCACTCACATCTTCCAGCCAGATCACGTCGTAATAATCATCCTCGGCCAGATTAAATCCGCGGTTTCCTGACAGACGGAAAAACCGCATGCCGTCGCGCGCCGCACAAACTTTACAGAATGGCTCTCCGGACTCCCGCAAAGACCGGAACGCGCCTTCCAGAATGGGGGCTTCTTCCGGCGCAAAACTGGTCTGGATAGTGGTAAAATCCTTGATGTCCTTCAGGTGAAGCTGTGTCAGGAACGTTTCATTCCACGCGATGCCGCCGTCCCGGTCCCATCCGCAATAGGCCCCCGGAACGCTATCCAGAAAGGCTTCCAGACGGTTTTTCTCCAGCTCCGCCCGGTTGCGGCCAAACAGGTTCTCCAGAAATTTCTTGTGCTTTTTAGCGGGATGCATCGACATGAGTTTATTCAGAATACTCACTTTGGCTCTTAAAAAAAACCAAAATATCGCGTTGGACGGATCATTCATAGCCCCCCCACATAATTTTTCGGCAAAAGTCTGGGAGTGTGTTACTTCTTTTTCTCATCCGAGGAAGACGATCCGCCCATTCCCATCGGCATTCCCAGTCCCATTTGTCCCCAGAACGTTTTCTGGATATCGCTCCAGCCCTGCACCATCATTGGCATCCAGGTTTTAGTGAAGGTTTCGGGGTCCAGATCCTTGATTGTCTCAGCCATGCGCGCTTCCATCTCATCCATGAAGCGGTCCTGCATTTTTTTCACATCCGGCAGGCCAACAAACTCGCGGGCTTCTTCCGGAGTGGCTTCGACATTTACGGTAAATTTCATTTTTAAATCCTTTGTTGCTATAGTATTCATAGCTTGCCGCTCGAAAAAGCGCAAAGTGATTTTATGCCGAATACAAAGCATAGAAAGCACAGGGCGTAAAGCAGATGACTTAAGAAAACAAAAACTTTCGGGATAACGCAAAATATTCTATTATTAGGACGATGACTCAGAAAACGCCCGCTCCTGCCTCTCCAGAGGACTTTACTCTTGCCACTGACTTTGTGGATCGTGCGGAGACGGCCGTGCAGAAAATCCGGGATGTGGTCCGCGGCAACGGCTTTCATCCGTTGGAAGATGTTGAGCTGCTCTCTTACGAAGAGATTGAAGTGCTTTTTGAAGCAGAAAACGAGTTTCATTTGCATACAGAGCAGGGAGAAAAGCTGATTACCAGCCTGCCGGGATCTGTACAGAAAGTCAAAACCGAGGCAGATCTTAAAGTGCTCAGCAGTAAAGATCTGGATCAGGTCACTGCCCAGCCGGCTACTCTGGATGCGTTGAAGGCGCAAATTCTAAAGCGGGAAGACCGCGGATTTTTCTGGGATCGGCAGCGGATGGGATTGCCGGTGGAGCCCCTCCATTATGTCCGGGAAGAACCTTGCCAGACCTGCCGGGGACATAAAACTATCGAATGTGTTGAGTGCCACGGCAAAGGCTGGGTACGGTGCCCCACTTGTCATGGACAAAAATCCGGTCCGGCGGCCTGCACTCAATGCCGGGGCAAGGGAGATATTTCCTGTGTGAAGTGCCAGAACAAAGGCAAACGGGATTGTTCAAAATGCAAAGGATTGGGGAACCTGAATTATCTGACCCAGATCAAACTCTCGGTGGATTCGGCCTTTTCCTGCCAGATGCATCAGATTCCGGAGATTGCCCGCCCTATTATTGAGCGACTGAAAGAAAAGCTGATAACCCGCGGACACGCACAGGTTGAGATTTCCGACGATATTGACGTCAAAAAGAAGAATCCCTCCGGCGCCGTTCTCACCCTGCATTACGATACGCGGCTGCCGCTCGGCGATTTGCAGGTGCGGATTGGAGAGGAAACCGTCTCTGCTCTGGTGTTCGGGAACAAAACCGCCCTGCTGGACGTGCCGCCCTTTCTGGAGCGTTATATTCTTGGGCCGTTAAACCTGTTGCGCGAAGCGGCGATGGGGCAGGGACATATTGCCCGTAAAATTCGTGCCGCCACCTATCAGACCCGGCTGACTCATGACGCAGTTATGGGGGTGTTACAGGCCGGGGCTGCTAAAACAGAGAAAAAACTGCGTCACGATTACAGTATCGCTCTGGAACCGCAGTTTATTAACAGTCTGATTAAGGCTGCACGCGGTGCGCTCGATCGTCTGATGATCCGTCCGCAGATTTATGGATTGGGGCTTGGTCTGATTCCGGCCTTTATTTTCACCCTCCTGTACATATTCGGGATGGCGAGTGGCGGGACCGGAACACCGCAACCTTTACGCCTTTTGTTTGATTTGATTTGTCTGGGATGTGTTGTGTTTCTCCCATATCTGGGGGCACAACTCATGAGCCGGCAAGCCCTGATTGATGCGCTGGGAGAGACCGCCCGCCATCATCTCAAATTACCGAAGTTGGGACGGCAAGGGCTGTGGGGACCTGCGATTGCCGGTCTTCTGTTTCTGCTCTTTTCAGAAATCGCTTTCCGGGAAAATCCTCAAACCGCACCGCAGATTTACAGCGTGATTCGCAGCCTTCTGCCATAGTGTTAGGGTCTGGACCTATTACATAGGTTTTTTGTGCCTGCTCAAAAAAAGAAAAAGCGCAGAATCTTTGGAAAATAAATAAAATTTTAGGATATTTTTTCTAAAATGCCAGGATACGTCGGATATAGAACATTGTGGAAATGGATAAAAAACGGCAAAATAAACGAAATATAGAAGATCTATCATTAAGGGCCCTGCTTTGCTCGCGTCAAAACAAAATAAAATAACAGGTACATCAGCCGTGGATTCAATGTCTAAAGGAAAATCTTCCCTCCTTCATATGCTGTTCTCCTCCTCTCCGGCAAAGATCTGGCGGAGTCCGATCAGCTGGCGGATTACTCTGGCAGTCTTTGCGACGATTTTGACGGTGCAGGTTGCGATTTTTGGTCTGACCATCACCGACCATGAACAGAAAATTCTGGATCGTCTGAAACAGGAAGCCAAAGCAGCCGTGATGCAGGCGATTCCCGGCCATGAATCCGCAACTGTTCTGGATAATCCAGTCAGCGTGGATGAATGGACGCAAATTGCCGCAAGTACAAAAATTACCGGTCTGAGCGTCTATAGCAATGATTATTTTTTGTTGGGGCATTATGGCGACCTGCCGATTATTCAAATCATGAAGGCCGAGGACATTACCAAAACTTACTGGAGTGCGGACGGTTCTTTTTATGAATTTACCCTGCGTCCCTATGAACTAAATGCCCGACCCTTCGTGATGGTGCTTCGCGTGGCATCCGATAATGTATTGCGGGAAAAAACGGAATATGCCCGCCAGAATCTGATTATTTTCTTCCTGATGGCGGGGTTTGTGACCTCGGTCCTGATGCTGGCCCTCAGCCGCTGGCTGCTGGAGCCAATCCTGTTTTTGCGACAGAGCCTGCTTTCTGCCGTGAAAAATCCTGAAAATCCGCAATTGATTGATCCGCCTTTCAAATCAAAGGATGAGATGACGCAATCTATTGATATTGCGCATAATCTTATTAAAGAAAATGCTGCCAATATTAAAAAGATTAAGCTGGCCGCGCAGGATCAGATTCATAATCTGGCGTATTTTGACCAGCTGACCCAGCTTCCGAACCGGACTCTGTTTATCCAGAAACTTTCGGAATTTACACGAAGCGAGGGAGACCCTGAAAATGAAATAAAACGGGCGGCGATTGTTACGATTGACCTCGATCATTTCAAGGACGTAAACGATTCAATGGGCCATAATGTTGGGGATGCGTTACTGCGGGCCGTTGGCAAACGGTTGCGGCAGGCTTTGCCGGAAACTGCCATCGTTGCCAGAACCGGCGAGGATGAATATGCGGTGATGATGCCACTCTCCACCTCTTTGAATACCGCAATGGATGTGGGGGAGCGCGTTTTGCGGACCATCCGCTCCGAACCGTTTAAAGTGTTCAACGAGAATTTTCAGCTTCGTGCCTCCATCGGAGTCTCCACCTATCCTGATAACGGAACTGATCCGGATCAGGTCCTGAAAAATGCGGATATCGCGCTGAACCGCGCCAAGGAAGAAGGCCGCGACACAATCAAAGAATATAGCGAAGATTTTGACCGGGTCGTTCAGCAGAGATTCCAGATGCTGCGCGATTTACGGGATGCCCTTGAGAACAATCATCTTGATCTGTTTTTCCAGCCACAATTCGATTTGGCGCGTGGACACATTATCGGTGCTGAAGCGCTGATTCGCTGGTTTAAACAGGATAACAGCAAAGAAGGCGGCAGCTTTATTCCTCCCGGAGTCTTTATCCCGATTGCCGAGCAATCCGGGCTGATCGTCCCGATTGGCGAGTGGGTTCTGCATAAAGCCTGTCATACGGCGGCGGAATGGGTCCGTCAGACCGGGCAGGACATTCGGGTGGCGGTTAACGTCTCCGGCGCACAATTCCTGCAAAGTGATCTGGTCACTTATACCGCTCAGGTTCTGAAAGAAAGCGGTCTGCCGCCGCATTTACTGGAACTGGAAGTGACAGAAAGCGCGTTCATGGAAGATATCGAACATACCGTGACGACTCTGAAAGAACTTCATGCTCTGGGAATTGAGCTTGCGATTGACGATTTTGGAACCGGCTACTCGTCTTTGTCCTATCTGCGCCAGTTCCCGATCGACCGCCTGAAAATCGACCAGTCTTTCATTCGCAATGCGCTGAATGATGCCAATGACGCCTCGATTACAAAAACGATTATCACACTGGGGCGGGCCCTGAACCTGAAAGTTATCGCAGAAGGCGTGGAAACCAAAGAGCATGAAGATTTTCTGCGCTTTGAAGGCTGCGACGAAGTGCAGGGATTCCGCTATTCAAAGCCCGTTCCCTATAACGAGTTTCTGGCATTCATCAAAAAATATCAGGGGTCTTTGTCCGAATTCGGATGAGGAGGGAGTCCCTGCCGCCGTCCGACGCAAGCGACAAAAACCGGAGAATGTCTCTACGCTTTTTTATAGAGGTTGAAACCCGTGACCGGATAAAAGCTGTCTGGTTTGATATAGACACAGGCCGACGATGTTGCTGTAAGAGCCCTGAATGTCTTTGACGTACATGGCAAAAGGGCCTTGTATTCCGTATCCTCCGGCCTTGCCCTGCCAGTCCTGAGTTTCGAGGTAGGATTCAATTTCCTGCGGGGTCAGGCGTTTTACCGTTACAACACTTTCCGTCACGCGGCTGCGGCACTGTCCGTCCGGTGTGATGAGCGCCAGTCCGCTGATGACCCGGTGCCGGCGTCCGGATAACAGCGTCAGAAACCTGTGGGCCTCGTCCCTGTCCACGGGCTTTTCCAAAATCCGCCGTCCGACGGCGACCGTTGTATCTGCGGCCAGAATAAAAGCCGGGGGTGCAGTAGGCGCGGTGGGCTGGCGCAGATCGTAAACTTTGCGGGCTTTTGTACAGGAAAGCCGCTCCACCAGCGCCCGCGGCTTTTCATTTTTCAGCGGCGTTTCGTCAATCTCCGCCGGACAGATCTCATCCGGCACAAGGCCGACCTGCCGTAAAAGATCAAGACGGCGCGGCGAGGCTGAGGCCAGAATCAGGCGGGACGATCGGGGCGCATCTGCGACGGGGGTCATGTTAATCCGCCGCCCGTCCGGTGCGTAATTCCATCATAGCGCGGTCAAGCATTTTCGTCATTTCCTCCCCCAGCGCTTTTTGATATTCCGGCATTTTTTCCGCTGCGGAGATCGCTTCCGGCTTGCTATAATAAGCCACCATCGCCTGCAATTCTTCCAGCGTGAAAATATCGGCCATAGCTTTCATCGAGGTTTCTTCGATGCCTTTATAATTCAGGGCGCGGCGAATGGATGCGGCAAATGATTTTTGTTCTGCCGGGTCGGGAATCTGGGCGGCCATACGGTCTATGGCGCGGTCGATCTGGGGTTTCACCGGCTTAATCCGGTGCAGTTCCTTTGACAGGGCAAGGCGTTGCTCCGCCGGGGTGGGCTCGGCCTGCGCATCGGTTCCTGCTATCACCAGAAAAACTCCGCTCAGCAGGAGCATCAGAAAAAGCCGCATATTTAATCGCATCATCATAGCTTTGTTCTACCCCTCCCGCGCCGACTTTGCAACTTTCAAAACAATCTACAGGCTCATAATGATAAAGCTGAACACAAATGCCACGAAGAAAATTGAAATCGAGGCCGCCATATAGATCACGGGCGCTGTCTTGCGGGAATAGTGCGAGAGTAGGAGGTAAAGAACAAAGACAAGGCTATAAACCACCACACCGCGCAAATAAGGCGGGGAATCAAGCAACATATTGGGAAATCCTTCGGTGCCAAACCCCCATTCCGCGATCAGCTCGTACTGCATCCGCATCACCATCAGGCAACTGAGAATAAATGCGACCGCATACCACCGGTGCGGCTTTGCCACGACAAAAAAAGCAATCGGAACCCAGATCAGGTCGATCCAGTTCAGGAATTCAGCGAACATGTTCTCAAGAGTACGGGGGATTTATTCGGGACACAAGCTGAATTCTGGTTAATGCGCGGTGGCCCAGCTTTTCCCCCATCCGGCTTCGGCCTCCAGCGGGACATCAAAGGACACGACATGTTCCATGATCTGTTTGATCTGTACAGCACGCTGTTCAACCTCGCCCGCCGGGACTTCGAAAATCAGCTCGTCATGAACCTGCAGCAACATGCGGCTACTGCCCAGCTCGCCGCGCTCCTGAGCGCGGGCCAGTTTAATCATCGCTTTTTTGATGATATCTGCGGCGGTGCCTTGCAGCGGCGCATTGATGGCGGCGCGCTCTGCTCCCTGCCGTTTCATCGGATTTTTATCATTGATTGTGGGGGTATAACATTTCCGGCCAAAATACGTCTTAACATAGCCGTTTTTGCGGGCTTCTTCTTTGGTGCGTTCCATAAAGTCTTGTAATTCCGGAAAGCGCGCAAGATAGGCGCGAATAAATTCATTGGCTTCGGAGGCTTCAATTCCCAGTTGTTTCGCCAATCCCCAGCCGGAAATACCGTAGATAATGCCGAAATTAATCGCTTTGGCGCGGCGGCGAATTTCGGGGGTCATCTCGGATAGCGGGATGTTAAAGACTTGTGACGCGGTCAGGGCATGAATGTCTTCTTTATTCCGGAACGCGGTTTTCAGGGCGGAAATACCCGCCAGCTCTGCCGCCAGCCGCAATTCAATCTGGGAATAATCCACGGAAAGTAACAGATGGCCTTCCTCTGCAATAAAAGTTTCGCGGATGGTTCGTCCTAGCTCGGTGCGGATCGGGATGTTTTGCAGATTCGGATCACTGGAAGACAGACGTCCGGTCGATGTTCCCACCATGGAAAAAGAGGTGTGAACACGTTTTGTCTGGGGATGAATGGCCTCTTGTAGGGCATCGGTATAGGTGGATTTTAATTTGGCGAGTTGACGGTATTCCAGCACTTCTTTGACAATTTCAATGCCGCTATCTGCCAGTTTTTCAAGGGTGGACACATCGGTGGACCAATCGCCGGTTTTTGTCTTTTTGCCACCCGGCAAGCTCATTTCCTCGAATAAAATATTGCCAAGCTGCTTGGGGGAGGCGACGTTAAAATCGCGTCCGGCCAGACGGTGAATGGTTTTTTCCAGCTCCAGAAGTTGCTGCCCGAAATCCTGCGAGAATTTCTTCAGCAAAACGGGATCAACCTTAATACCGGCATATTCCATCGCTGCCACAACCGGAATCAGGGGGCGTTCGATATCTTCATAAACGCTGACCATGTGTTCCTGTACAAGTCTTGGTTTTAGAATCTGATGCAGGCGCAGAGTGACATCGGCATCTTCGGCGGCATAGGCACAGGCTTTATCCAGGGGCACCTGATCGAAGGTGATGGATTTTTTCCCTTTGCCGGCGACCTCTTCATAAGAAATTGGCGTATGCCCCAGATAATCTTCCGACAGAGCGTCCATATTATGCCGGCGAAAAGAGCCGTCGAGCACATAAGACATCAACATGGTATCTTCCAGCGGCGCAACCCGGAGTCCATGATTCATCAGGATTTGCAGATCATATTTGGCATTATGCGCCGTTTTTAGAATGGAAGGATCTTCCAGAACCGGTTTCAGGAGGGACAGGGCGACCTCCGGATCAAGTTGCCTGATCTCCTGCTGCGGCCCTCCCAGCAGATCAGCCTCCGGCGCGATATGCCCCAGCGGGATGTAATAGGCCTCCCCCGCTTTGCAGGACAGGGACAATCCCACCAGCTTTGCAAAGCGCGGGGTCAGGTGCGTGGTTTCCGTATCAATCACGCAGGAGCCGACGGCCTGAATTTCAGCAATCAGCGCTTTCAGGGCGGCTTCTTCCTGTACAAGAACATACCGGCTTTCAGAGACAGGAGACTGATTGAGGGGAGTTACGGCAAGAGTTGTCGCAGATTCCGGGCTTTTGGAATTCTGTGCAGGTGTGTTGCCGGTAAGTCTTGCCAGTAAAGAGCGGAATCCCTGCTCCTCAAGAAACGCCTGTAATTGCGGCATATCGCGGTCATGGGCGCTCATTTGTTCCAGAGAAACCGGGACGGCGGCATCCTGCGCCAGTGTCACCAGCCGTTTAGATAACCGTGCCTGTTCTGTATTTTCTTTCAGGACGTCCCGCCGTTTCGGTTGTTTGATGCTATCCAGATTATCCAGCAAATTTTCCAGAGAGCCGAACTCCCCCAAAAGCTGGGCGGCGGTTTTCGGGCCGATCCCCGGAACGCCGGGGACATTATCAACGGAATCCCCGGTCAAGGCCTGTAAATCAACCATTTGCTCCGGCGGCACGCCGAATTTTTCCTGAACGGCCTGCGCGTCGATCAGGGTTTGTTTTAGCGGATCGAACATGGTCACGCGGTCATTGACCAATTGCATCAGGTCTTTGTCAGACCCGACAATCGTCACATTCATTCCTTTTTCCTGAGCCTGCCTTGCATAGGTGGCGATCAGATCGTCTGCTTCATAGCCTTCCAGCTCTATGGCCGGCAATCCGAAAGCCTCTGCCGCTTTCCGGAATAATGGAAATTGCGGGATCAGATCTTCCGGTGCATCCGGGCGATGCGCTTTATACTCCGGATAAATATCGAAGCGGAAGTTCTTGCGGGCGGCATCGAAAATAACCGCGATATTTTCGGCTTTTAAATCATTCAGGAGTTTGTAAAGCATGTTACAAAACCCCAAAACCGCCCCCACAGGCTGCCCCGCCGGGTTTGTCAGGTTTTGCGGCAGGGCAAAATAGGCGCGGAAAATATACCCCGACCCGTCAATCAGAAACAGATCATTAGAGGTATCCTTATGTTCAAATTTTTCAGCGGCCATGCCCCTAAAGAACCATATTTCCGGCGACGGGAAAAGCGAATAAATAGAAAGCTCTGCAAAAGCCCAAAATCGTTATCCTGAGCTGCAGGCGAAGGATCTCAAGCCCATGAAAGAAAAGATTCTTCGCTACGCTCAGAATGACGGTTCTGTAAAATTACGCCCCTGGTGCACAAATAGAGGCTATTGACCTTAAAACCCTTTCTTTCTCGTCATCACACGCCTTGTGCGTGTAATGACGAAATTGAGGGGGCGAGCCATCCGTGTGATGACGGGAACGAGAAGCGTCTTGAAATTAATTTAGGGGCTATATGTTTAGGGACTAAACAACTAAACACCTAGTCAAAACAGTATTAATCATTATAATGATTAATGAATGTTAAACCCGTTATTTATGTGTACAGTTTTGATAAGCCTTTTTTCCGGTCTTTTTGCTAAAACAAAAAAGATTTTTCAAAACCGCGCCCGATTTCATGCCGCTTTATATTGTGCTATAGCTGTTATTTTTATTGTTTCGGCAGGATTCTCAGCATGGGCAAATTCTGAACCCTTTTCCAATGCCACAT
Source organism: Rhodospirillales bacterium (assembly GCA_020638395.1). Classification (GTDB taxonomy): domain Bacteria; phylum Pseudomonadota; class Alphaproteobacteria; order Micavibrionales; family Micavibrionaceae; genus JACKIP01. The sequence goes on along the minus strand of JACKIP010000002.1, from coordinate 166,818 downwards.
CTATAAATCAGGAAGAGGGTTTTGACGACCCTAATACGCGCAATGTGCTCCGTGCCTTTGATATTATGCAAGCCGTTGGTGAGGCTTCTAATTCAGGTATAGGGGATGAAGAAGCCTTACGCCAAGCGTGCGCTGTATTCAATGAAAGTTCAGGCACGGCGTTACGCACATTCATGGATACGCAGGTTGATAAATCCTCTGCCACCTCTAACTTTTCGAACTCCAAAATTGGTTCTGTCATCGTTTATCAAGGTGAAAGTGCCTTAGCCAGCTCGTTATCATCGGCCTGCGCTGCTTTAACAGGACAAGGAAATGGCGAAATTGCAAGTGGCTTTAATACCGAAAATCTAAAAGACATGGCTGCTGGCATGGCTTTTGAAGAAGGTTTAGGCTTTATAAAAAGCTCCGGCTTGCCGTTTACAGGCAATTTGGAAGTCAGCGGTAATATTTTTGGTGATGGCGGCGCAGGATGGGAAATCCTCACCGTGCAACCACTTTGGCATGATGCAGCCAAACAAAACCATATTTTTACACAGCTTTCTTGGAACAGAACCAATGAGCGTAAAGGTTATGCTGAAGGCGATACGATCAATGCAGGATTAGCGTATCGCCGTTTATCTGATGACCGTAAAATCCTCTATGGCGCAAATGTGTTTTTTGATCATGCAAGGCAGCGCAATCACAACCGCATGAGCATTGGTGCAGATATCCAAACCTCTGAAATCGGCGTGGTTGCCAATAAATATATCCCTTTATCCGATTGGAAAAGCGTTGATCCGTATTTGGAAGAACGATCCTCAAACGGCTTTGATCTGGAACTCCAAGGACGTTTACCGGAATATCCCGCATGGCAGATGAATTTAAAAGGATATCAATGGTCGTCCAATGAAGATATGGAGCAAGAAAACACATGGGGCTATAACGCAGGACTACAATGGAATCCAGTTAACTCCCTTGTCTGGGAAGCGGGATTGCGCAATGAACAAGATGCCGATCCGCAATTTCGAACATCTCTCAGGTGGGTATATAAATTCGGCGAACCGCTAGAGAATATGTGGAAAGAACCGATCAAACTCGCCAGTATGGAAGAGCGGGTTTACGATAAAGTGCGCCGTGAAAATGCCATGCGCGTGGAGCAGCGCATTAAAGATTCCGCGCTTGTCAGCGTGACGGAAAGCGTTGGCGCAAATACTGCCATAACCAGAGATGGAACAATCAGTCTTGCCACAGGGCAGGAATTACCACTGCCATTTACGGTGAATGTCTCTGCCGCAGGGGGATCAGTTGTACGCCTAACTTTCCGCAATGGCGGCGTTTTAACCATTGGTGCAGGGTCTAGCGTAGAAGTTGATATTAACAGCATCACACTCATATCTGGTGTCCTCCAATATGTCTCCGGTTCAACCAATGTCACGATTAATGTTCCGGGCGGTACGGTGACGCTTCTTGGAACAGATGTTGATGTGTCTTCGGATGGAACAACTTCTGTCTTACGTGTGCGTGATGGACAGGCGAGATTGGATGGCAGCGCATCCGGTACAGTCACACTTAATCCAGGTGAAGCGGGTGATAGTATCAATGGAGTTGTGGCTGGCGGTGTACTAGCTACCAATGATCCAACATTCATTAGCCATACCGATACGGTATCTGAATCTGTAGACCGCGCAGCGACATCTCAAACAGGTGACAAAATCACGCCCTATAATTTTGAAGACCCGCGTTTAACAACAACAGCCACTTTGCCGAGCGATCCGATTGTGATTAACTTGCGGTTTAATACACCCGTCACAGTCACAGGTTTACCGCAGCTTGTTCTGGATATTAACGGCAACACCAGAAACGCGGTTTATAGCGGCGGCACTGGGACGGATGATCTGGCCTTTACCTATACACTTCAAGCCGGAGATGCAGGGGCAACAAATGTCACGGTTGAAAGCCTTGATCTGAATGGCGGAACAATCACAGCGAATAGCAAAAACGCCATTACGACCATTGCCGATACGGTACTTAATCTTGGCGGTAGTATCACCGACACAACAGCCCCAAGCGGCTATGCCGTGGCCTTTACCACTGATCCGGTTGATGTCAATAATCAAAGTGCGGCAGCATTCCAAATCACGAGCGCAGAAGTGGGTACGACGTATGATTATACCATCTCCTCAACAGGCGGCGGGACGAATGTCACAGGATCAGGCACAATCACTACAGCCACGCAAAATGTGACGGGCATTGATGTGTCCAGTCTTGGGGATGGCACACTAACATTAAGCCTAACGCTAACAGACGCATCCACAAATACGGGCGCGGCGGCAACGGATACGGTAGTGAAAGACATCATCACTCTGGCTCTGGATTTTGTGAATAATGCTTATGAGCTTAACGGCACGTCTTATGGATCATTCACCGCCATCCCCGGCGCATCCTTCTCCCGCGCATCACCCGCCACTACTTACGCCGAAGATGGCGCAGGCAATCTTGTTGCATTTGCTGCAAACCAACCGCGTATAACCGATAAGGGTATTCTAATTGAGGGCGGTAGAACTAATAATTTACCGTTTAGTAATTTTCAAGCTGGATATGTGCAACAAGGGGCCACTTATACGCCAAACTTTGCGATTGCCCCTGATGGAACCATAACGGCCATGCGAATAAACACCAGCCCTGTGGTAGATCCGGGTGGATCAGCATTTACCGTTAGAACCTATGATGCAGTTAATACAACCGCCGGACAGGTTATAACGACAAGCGTGTATGTGAAGCCTATTACAACCCAAAGCACTTATCCTGTGATTCCGCCAGATGGTGCTTCAGTTCAAACAAGAGATCTTCGGTTAGCGCTGAGTGCAGATCAATCAGGCGGAGTGGTATTTTGTAATCTTGACAGTCAAACTGTTGAGAGTGAGTCCGGTGGCACTACAGGACATTTAGATGTTCTCGCAAACGGGTGGATGCGCTGTTCGATAACTTATACTGCTGTTGGAAATGATGTAGATGATAATCAGTTTATCTATTTAAGCAATAGAACCAGCAATGGTAATTTTGATCCTTATCCTGACGGCAATGAAGAAATTTATATTTGGGGACATCAATCAGAGCTGGGCGCATTTCCATCTTCATACATCCCTACGAATGGGGCAGGTGTTACCCGTAGTGAGGATGATATCAGCCTAACAACGGCAGGATGGTATAATAATGCAGCAGGAACAGTTGTATCAAACTACGAATATCTGCCTGTAAATCCGGGCTATGGATTCACGTATGCAAGAAATAACAGTGCCATATTCCGCTTTTTCCGTAGTGGCTTTTCTGCATACCAAAATCAATTTTCAATGGGGCGGTATTTGGCAGCTGGTCCTGGCAATCCATACCGGCTAACTGTTTCCTATAGAGATGCAAATGGAACAGGTTCAGATATAACAAACATCAGTCACTTATCCACTAATCTTGATGGCGCAGGGTCATTTAAATCTGCTGCTCGATATGGTGGTAGTGGCGTAGCCATAACATCAGATGGTATTGCGCCTATTACAAATGCAACAGTATTTAATAACTTCCAATTTGACACATTGAGATTGGATACGGCTTATGATGGATCCGTTGGATTTAAATATTTACGGACTTTTGATTATTACCCATCTGGAAAATCAAACGCAGAATTACAAAATTTAACAACACCTTAAAATCCAATCGAATGGCATTACATCACGCCGGGCCGGCCGATGGAGAACGGCTACACCGAAAGCTTCAACGACAAGCTGCGGAATGAATGCCTCAACGAGCATTGGTTTGCCTCTATGGCCGAGGCCAGGGAGCTTCTTGAGGCCTGGCGCGTGGACTATAACGGCGTGCGGCCCCACAGCGCTTTGGGCTATCAAACGCCGAAGGAATTTGTCGCAGCAAAGCAAGCGCAAGCGCCGGGCCGCGCCGGACTCGTGGGGGTCGCTTCGCCCGGCGCTTGCACGAACACAATGGAAAGGGTATCAGTTTAATGAATCGACTCTCACTCAAACTGGATCAGAAAATGGGGCAAGGTCAGATGAAAGTTATTTTGGCGGACATCGTAAGGGCAATCGGGAGAGAGGTGCTGCGGGTAAAGTGCCTGTGTTCGGCCTTTTGAAACGCGGGGGGAAGGTTTACACCAAGATTATTCCTGATGCGTCCAGCACGACACTTATCCCGATTATCAAGAAGAAAGTCATCCCCGACAGCATTGTCTATTCCGATTGTTGGAAGGGATATAATGTGTTGGATGTATCCGATTTTAAGCACTATCGCATCAATCATTCAAAGCTGTTTGCGGATAGACAAAATCACATCAACGGGATTGAGAATTTCTGGAACCAAGCCAAGCGACATTTGCGTAAATTTAATGGTGTTCCAAAGGACAATTTTGGGCTATTTTTGAAGGAATGTGAGTGGCGTTTTAATACCTCCTCTCCAAAACATCAATTAACCCAACTTAAACAATGGGTTAATCAATTTCTTAACTGATTATCTGGTACAGCCCCTTTTTTAATTTTTGCAAGTTTACACCGCACTTACGAAAAACGCAAATAATATTCTTTGCTCTGAAAAGGAGGGGACATCAAGGTTTGGCGCTGTTAAATATGCGCATTCCGCGTCCGGGGTTTCTCTTGCTTATCCGCCTGATTTCAGCTTATTGACAATCACCACACCGGAAACGAAACTCTCGATCAGATAGTTTGCCATATCCAGCGCGCCGATCTTCCCGCTGACCAGCGGCAGTTTATCGGTTTCTTCGAGAAAACACAGGCCATGTATGGATGACCAGAGAATCCGGGCCGCCATTTTCTTTCTTTTTTCCTGTCCGGCAGTGAAAAAGGAAGTCAGTTGCGTTTCCAGAGGCGCAAACAGCAAATCAATTTTTTCCTGATACCACGTGATCTCTGTCCGTTCCGGTGGTAAAGCCGTATTGAACAGCATCAGCCAGTAGGGCGCACGGGTTTTTGCAAACTCCATATACAGCGCCGCCATTTTTTTCATATTCTGAACGGGACTATGTGCCGGATCATTACAGGCGGGGCTGTTCAGTACCGCGAACAACTCATCCAGTGTGCGGCCATTCACCCGTAAAATCAGATCATCCATGGAGTCGAAATGATTATAGATCGTTCCCGCCGCATAGCCAATTTTAGAGGCTAGTTTCCGGGCGCTGAGTGTTTCTGTCCCGCCCTGTCCCACCAAGGTCCAGGCGGTGTCCAGAATAAGGGTCTGTAATTCTTCCCGTGAGTGATCGCTGCGTCGTGCCATGGAGGGTCCCTCTCGTCATTCATGTCGTCTACCTTACCCTAGCCAAGTTTTAAACAACGTTCAATTCCTTTTGGTGAAAAATTTTTTACTTGAACTCCGCTCCCGATCTATTTAGAGAAAGGGGATGGTTCAAACATCTTCCACCGGTTCCGCGTCTTCTGCTCAGGATATCGAATATGTGATTCTCCTGCATGGGATTGGTCATGTCAGCCTGAATATGCTTTATGCTGAAAAAGTTCTTAAAAAACAAGGACTTGAAACCTTGAATCTGACCTATCCGTCCTTGCGGCAGGATATTTCAAGTCTGGCTGACTGGCTGTCGGAGCGCCTGAAAGAGCAGGATATCTGGCAAAGAGCGCGCAGGATTCATTTCGTCGCCCATTCGATGGGTGGACTGGTCACCGGGGCGTATCTGGAGCGCTATAAGGATCAAATCCCGGCGGAAAAGATGGGGCGGGTTGTTATGCTGGGCACGCCGCATGGCGGCAGCGAAGTGGCCGATTTTCTACAGGATAATCCGGTCTATCAGTGGGTGTTCGGCCCGGCGGGGCAGGAATTGACAACAGAACGGCGCAAGCAGGCTCAGGTCGTGCCTTGGTATGATCTGGGGATGATTGCCGGGACGACGGAAAGTGTTCTGACGCTGGGAAAATTATTTATCAATCCTATCCCACATGATGGCTGCGTTAGTGTTGAAAGTACAAAAATAGAAGGCATGAAAGACCATATCACCATACCGGTCATGCACAGTTTTATGGCGTGGACTCCCGATGTTCATGCCCAGATTCTCGAATTTATCCAGCGGGGGATGTTCCAGCATGCCGCGGAAGATGAGGCATAGGTTCTCCCGTTACAATTTGACGTGATATCGCCGGCCCCGGCCTTCTCCGCTTGCGGTGACCGCACCTTTCTTTAGCAAATCAAGCAAATCACGTGTTGCCGTCGGCTTCGATGTTTTGGTTATTTTTATATATTTCTTTGTGCTCATACCACCCTCAAAACTATCGGGGCCATTCTCCAGCATTCTTTGCAATACAAGCCGTTGCCGGTCATTTATTTTTTCTGTGTAGGTATCGAAAAATCTGGTTTTTTGTAATGTAAAGCTGATTTGTTCTTCGGCTTGTCTCTGCGCCCGCAAAATGACATCTATAAAATACTCAATCCAGAGCGTAATTTCATTCGATTTTTGAGCTGCCTGAAGAGCGTCATAATAAGCATTTTTATTACTTTCTATTGTTCTTGATAAACTTAATAGAACCGGGCGGCCTATTCCCTGTGACAATGCTTTTTCAGATAGAGCGCGTCCGATGCGTCCGTTGCCATCCTCAAAAGGATGGATGGTCTCAAAGTATAAATGTGTGATGGCTGAGCGAATCGGACCTTTCCTGATAGGTATTTGTCCGCTGGGGGCTGTATTATTAAACCATGCAATCAGAGTGTTCATTTCCGCAGCAACCCTCTCTGACGGCGGGGCTTCGTAATGTATTTTTTCTTTCCCCATCGGTTCGGAAATAACCTGCATCGGCTCTTCATGATCGCGCCATTCGCCAATTTTTATGCGCCGGGCACCTTTCATCAACATTGTATGCCATGAAAAAAGATCTGCAGCCGTTAACTCCTTTTGAAAATTCCTGCGAACATCTCCCATCAGCTCGGCAATACCCTGCGCACGTTTGTCGCTTACGTGCTCGGTACCTTCATTCAGGCCAAGATTATTGCGTACCGAAGACATAACATCCTTGCGGCTTAAGTATTCTCCCTCTATTTCCGAAGTTTTCATGGCCTCGGCAACCATGATGTCGATGAGGGCTTCAGACTGTACGTTTTCCGGCAGACCAAGCAACATGCCGTTTACCTGCCCCATTTTCTCGGCAATGACGTACAGGGCATCTTCCATCGTCGAAGACAGATTATATCTGAAATTGGGCCAGTCTTTTTGTTGCCAATTATACGTCATAAGCCGATTATAACAGAAAATCGGCTCATTTTAAATTAAATAATGAGCCGATTAAGGCGACAAATCGGCTCGTCTACCGGAAAACGTACAGTCTACTGAAAAAGTCGAAGAATAACGAGTCCTGGCTTTTTCAGCAGATTGTTAGACCCCGACCTCAAACTGTGTCCGTGCCCAGGTCATTTGCCGTTTCGCATATTGCCGGGTTTCGATCTTGGCCTGCTCTGCCGCCTCCTCCAGAGACACACGCCCCTGTACGTGCGCCCATAACGCCCGAAATCCGTGGGCTTTGACGATCAGATTATCAGGAGAGACAGCTCCCGACTCGATGAGGGCTCCCAACTGCGCAACCTCCTGCAGAACGTTTTTTTCCAGCATCGCGTCGAATCGCTGGTTAATCCGGGCGATCAGCTCCTCCCGCGGGCGGGTTATCAGACGTACATTAAATTGCAGATGTGAGGGAACATCCTCCGGCGGCGTTTTTTGCCAGTCAGAGAGCGTACGCCCCGTATGTTTCCAGACCTCCCAGGCACGTACAACCCGGCGCGGGTTCTGTCGGTCGAGATGAGCAAACTCCTCCGCGGACATTGCCGTACGCACCTCCTCCGCCAGCCTCTCCAGACCCTCCGTTTTCCAGATCTGCTCCGCCCGCGTGCGAACTTCCGGCGGAATATCCGGGATCGGGGAGAGACCTTCCATCAGGACTTTAAGATAAAATCCGGTCCCGCCCACCAGAATAGGGTGCCTGTTTTCCGCAAGAGCTGCCTCGATCGCCGCCAGAGCGTACGTCCTCCAGTCAGTAACCACCATATTTTCTGCAGGATTGACGAACCCGTACAACTTATGGGGAGCTTCTTCCTGCTCTACCGGGGTTGGCTGGGCGGTTAGGATGGGCAGGGCCGCATAGCACTGCATGGCATCGGCATTAATGATGACAGACGGGCGTTTCTGTGCAAGTTGCAGGGCGGCGGCACTCTTGCCACTGGCTGTCGGGCCAAACAAAACGGTTACGGGATGCATGACAGGGGCAATATAACATTTTATTGATGAGGTCAAAGATATTTATGAACCGGAAGGCGGTGTCTTCCTTTGCGGTTCAAAATACAATCCGTTCACGCGATGATCGTGAAGGGCCGAAGATGTAAGAATATCTTAGGAAATCTATTTTTGAACACCGTTTACTTTTTCCAGATCTTCCGGGGAGGAGATATGATGCCACGCACCGTCATGGGCAAGCCCGTATAATCGCCCCTTGGATTCTGCCGCATCCATCAGGGTCAGAAAACTGAACGGTGTTTCTGGAGTGTCTTTAAAAATATCCGCCGTGCACATGCGGATGCCGGCGAACATAAGGTTGCCGCCCCTGTCTTTCTGACGAATTGCCTGCCCGCGCTCATTTAAAATATAGTCTCCCGATCCTTTGGTTAGGGTCATCCGCGAAATCGGTTGCAGCAAGAGCAGAATATCCATCTGATCCGGGTTCCACGCCGCAAAAAGACGGTCAAAGACATCTCCACCCGGACCATTTTCCCAGAAAGCATCGCCGTTTATCACGAAAAACGGAGACGATTCGACTTTCTCCAAAGCACGCTTGATTCCTAGTCCGGTGTCCAGAAGCTCCGATTCTTTTGATAAGCTAATTCGGAGAGGTCCCCGATAGGTTTCCACAAAATCGTGTATCACGTCAGCCTTGTAACAGGTGTTAATCACAATCTGGGGAATGCCGCTTGCCGCAAGGTGTTCAAGTGTATGTGCCAGAATCGGGCGTCCGCGGACCGGCACCATCGGTTTGGGCACCGTCTCGGTATAGGGGCGAAGGCGTTGCCCCTGACCAGCAGCAAGAATAAAGGCAGATAAAGGCTTTGGCACGATGATAGTCTTCCCTTTTTACAAATTTATACCGTGGGAGACGCGCTCTGTACAGAGCATAGATGCAAGTATTTCACATACAATAGAATGCAATTTATAAGGTTATTATGAAATAAAATAGCATTATAAGTTGATTTATGTTTTCAGGACAGAAAAATCATATAATATGTACCTAAGGTTGTTTTTTTATGAAGGATCCAAAAAATGGCAAATATTCTACTCGTTGAAGATCACGAAGATGTGCGGGAAGCTTTGTGCGAAATCTTACAACAGGCCGGGCACGCCGTAACCGAAGCGCATGATGGTGTTCAGGCAGAAACATTTCTTGGTAAAAACCGCTACGATCTGATGATTACAGATATCATGATGCCCAACAAAACTGGCTTTGACCTGATCGACGATGTTAAGAAATCGCATCAAAACATGAAAATTATTGCGATTTCAGGAGGGGGAAATTATCTGACCTCCAGCATGACCACAAAACTGGCCAATTTACGTGCAGATAAAGCCCTCTCAAAGCCGTTTATGCCAAACCAGATTATTCAGGCCATCGACGACATTATGTCATAATTATTTTATCTGTCATTACACGCACAATGCCAGGACGATCAATAATCCGATTTCTCTGTTACACCGGAACATTTTCAGAGACGCGGGCTGGTTTTCCGGATCCCAGCGGGAGAGGTGATACCCACCAAATAACCCTGCGCCCAGAGATATCAGCAAACTCATCCATCCGGCTCCCGCCATCATCATCGCCCCCACCAGCAACAGGTACGCCGCCGCGTAAAACCCAAAAACGGCAGGTCGGCTGTACGTCCCGAATAAGAGCGCCGTTGACTTGATTCCCGCCACTTTATCATCTTCTTTATCCTGATGGGCGTACACGGTATCATACCCCAATGTCCAGAAAATGGCCGCGACGTACATCACAAGTACGGACAGATCCAGCGCCCCGTTCACGGCGGTATATCCCATCAAAATTCCAAAATTAAAGGTCAGCCCCAAAAAAGCCTGCGGCCACCAGATCAGCCGTTTCATAAGCGGATAGGCGACGATGAGCGGCAGGCTGAGCATCCCCAGCAAAATTGTAGAAAACGGTAGCAGGATCAGAATGCCCAATCCGGACAGAAGCAACAGAATAAGAAAGATAACGGCATCTTCGGTTTTAATAGCCCCGGATGCGAGGGGGCGCGCCGCTGTACGTGCCACTTTGCGATCCAGATCCCGGTCCCACAGATCGTTTATCACGCACCCGGCTCCACGCATAAGGATGGCACCCACCCAGAAAATCGCCATCAGAAACACTGTACGTGCCGTAATATTGCCCCCAGAGGCCAGAAGAATACCCCACCAGGACGGCAGAAGAAGCAGCCACCAGCCAATCGGGCGATCCAGCCGCATCAGCAGCACGTACGGACGTACACCTGAGGGCAGGCGTTCGATCCAGCGCGGATTGCGGATGTCGGTAAAACTCATCCTTATGTTATACCCTGATTCTCAATAAAAATCGAGCGCACAGGCAGTTTTCCGGCATTTTATATTTATAGGCGCCATAAAAATACTGAACAGAAGTCAGACGACGGAATTGATCCAGTCGGTCAGTTGCTGTTTGGACATACCGCCCACGCGGGTGTCTACCACAGCGCCGTCCTTAAAGACCATCAGGGTTGGGATGCCGCGCACGCCGTATTTTGTCGGGGTTTCCGGTGCGTGATCGATGTTAATCTTCACGACCTTGACTTTTTTCTGCTCGGTCGCCAGTTCATCGACCAGTGGAGATAACGCCTTGCAGGGAGGACACCATTCTGCCCAGAAATCGACCACAACCGGCCCGTCGGCCTTCAGGACTTCTGATTGAAAATTTGCATCTGTGACGTGATGAACGGACATAAACTTACCTAAACCTTTCTGTCTTTAACTTCGTTTATTTTGACATATACTCGTACAGTAATAAGATATGGCGGAGCCCGCACACTCGTCAAGCCCCGTATGCGGTCGCTGCAGACCTGTCCCCGGATTTTAACCACGGAGGCGCAGGGGACACAGAGAATGCTTTGCGACCATAGCGTGAACGAAGTGGAAAGGTCGCCAAGGGGGGAATACTCTCTGCGTGCCCTGCGCCTCTGCGGTGAAAAGTCAATAGGAAACACACGGACGGAGCCGTGTGAGGGCGGCACCGGGAAATGCCCTAAAATCAATGAAAATTACTATACGTGCGAAGGAACGGTTTTCTTTTTTTGTTCGATTCTCTATATATTGGAGCGGAACAACCACAAACAGAGCAAACGGATATGAAATTTTTAATTATCTGGCCGGTGCGCCTTTATCAGGTTTTGCTGTCTCCCTGGCTGGGGCATCATTGCCGCTATCATCCGACCTGTTCCCGGTACATGATTGAAGCGGTTACGCGCCACGGCGTGCTGAAAGGAGGATATCTGGGCAGCCGCCGCCTGCTGCGCTGTCATCCTCTGGCGAGGTGCGAACCTTTGGACCCGGTGCCGCAAACGTTTGCGTGGCGGCAAATCTTGGGGTATAAAAACCCGCAGGACCAAAAACATTTAAAAGATACCTTAAAAGATAACCCCTAAAGAGATTTCCGTTATGCCCGCACCACACCAGAAAAACAAACTTCACCCGCAGGATCAGAAAAACCTTCTGCTCTTTGCCGTTATGTTCGGTGTGGTTTACCTGTTGTTTGATACCTACGTCCTGCGGCCTCATATGGAAAAAATGGGGGCATATCACGATCAGGTGGTGCAGGTCAAAGCAGAGCAGGGTGCCGGGTTCCGGCCTCCGGAGTTTCTCCCCCGGGAAGAGGTGATTGCCGAAAATCAGCGCGTGACCTTTGCTCATGACAGCCTGATCGGCTCGGTCAACCTGACCGGGGCGCGTCTGGATGATATTAATTTGCGCCATTATTATGAAACGATGGAGAAAAAACGTCCGATTGCGGTCATGTCTCCGGAAAAAACCCAGTTTCCCCGTTATGCGGAATTTGGCTGGCTGGATGCGGGCGGTAAAAAGGACGGGATGCCCAATATGCAATCCCTGTGGAAAGTCAAATCCCAGACTCCGGAAAAGCTGACTCTGGTCTGGGACAGCCCTCTGGGAGCTACGTTTGAGCGCGATATTGAGGTCACCGATAACTATCTGCTGAAAATTACGCAGCGTGTCGTCAACCGGAGCGGGAGCGACCTGAGTCTTTATCCTTATTCTCTGATTGCCGAACATGGCCTGCCAACCCGGCTGATTCACCGTTGGATCGTGCATGAAGGGCCGATCGGCTTTATCGGGAATAAGCTGGAAGAGCGGAAATACCAGACTATGCCGGAGACTCCCACCGAGGATCTGGCGGCGCAAACCGGCTGGGTCGGGTTTACCGAGCAATACTGGCTGGCCGCTCTGATGCCGGAGCAGCAGAGTGAAAAAACATTTCGGTTCTCCTACCGTCCGTCAGACACAGCCGATGATACAAAAAGCCGCTATCAGGTCGATGTGATGAGCGCGGTGCAAAATATTCCCGCCGGACAAACAACAGAGTATGTAACCTATATGTTTGCCGGTGCCAAAGAGCTGAAAACACTTCAAAAATATGGTAAAGAGCTGGGTGTCCGGGATTTTGATGCCGCGATTGACTTTGGCTGGTTCTGGTTCCTGACTAAACCGTTTTTTACCGTTATTTTGATGATTAACGGCGTGGTCGGACACTTTGCAACGACAATGCTGATCTTTGCGTTCCTGCTGCGCCTGTCTATTTTTCCGTTGGCGACAACTTCTTATAAATCCTTTGCCAAGCTGCGGATTATTACGCCGCGGATCGTCGAGATTAAAGAGCAGTTCAAGGAAGATAAAGCCGGAATGCAAAAAGCGATGATGGAGCTGTACCAGAAAGAAAAGGTCAATCCGGCGGCCGGATGTTTGCCGATTCTGATCCAGATTCCGATTTTCTTCTCTTTGTATAAAGTTCTGAATGTGGCCATTGAGATGCGGCATGCGCCCGGGTTCTTGTGGATCAAGGACTTGTCTGCCCCAGACCCCACCAGTCTGTTTAATTTGTTTGGTCTGTTGCCGTACGATGTCCCATCTTTCCTGATGATCGGGGCCTGGCCGTGTCTGATGGTTCTGACTCTGCTGATACAGAAATCCATGAATCCGCCGCCGACCGATCCTGTGATGCGGGATATGTTCCGCCTGATGCCCTATTTTATGGGGTTTGTGATGTCACAATTTGCCGCAGGCCTGATTATTTACTGGACTTTCAGTAACTTCCTCTCCGGGCTGCAGCAATATACCATCATGCGCATGATGGGAGTTGATGTAAAACTGTTCCAGGGATGGTTTGGACGGAAATATCAGGATAATGTCCCTGATGTCCATCGTCTGGGCTTCACCGAAGAAACTGTGAAGGAACATAAGGAGCGGTTAGGCGGAAAAAAACCGGAAAAAGAGTCGGACCCGGAGGGCCGGGGAGAGACGGACGGAGCCAGCGGCGACTCTGCTGGTGATGACGGACCATCTGCGAGCGTAACGCCTCCCAAACCACGCCGGAAGAAAAAGAAGTAGCTTGTCTTTGGTAGGGGAGCTATGAACTTCAGGCATTAATTGGCAAAGCCGTAAAATTGGCGTAGAACCAGTATCATGTCTCTTTTCACGATCCCGCCGGACGTCAATTTTCTCGCAGCACTGGCTGCGGAAGTATTGCGTCGGCAGGAACAGAAGTCCTCCTCTTTATCCTCCTTCCGGATTTTATTACCAAACCGCCGGGCCTGCCAAAATCTGAAGGAAACTTTTCTGGATCTGAGCGGAGGGCGGATTTTATTACTGCCGCAAATCCGTCCACTGGGAGATGTTGAGGAAGATGCATTATTTTTCGCCGATATTCCGGAGATCGGGACGCGCCTGGCGGATATTCCTCCTGCGATTTCGGAAACCCGCCGCCGATTCCTTCTGGTCCAGTTAATCCGCCAGATGGAGGCAAAAACCGGATTGGGAGCCAGACGACTCGATCAGGCCTTGCATCTGGCGCAGGCATTGGGGCAGTTGCTCGATCAGGTTGTGATCGAAGAGCTGTCTTTTGACGCGCTGGAACGGATTGTCCCCGCAGATTATGCGCATCACTGGCAGATTACCCTCGATTTTCTTGCGATTCTACGTCAGGGCTGGCCGCAAATTTTACAGGAAAACGGCGTGATTGATGCGGCGGATCGCCGGAACCGCTTGCTGAATCTGTTATCAGAATACTGGCAGGTTTCACCGCCGGAATATCCGGTGATTGCAGCGGGATCGACCGGAACCATGCCGGCAACCGCCAGATTGCTGAAAGTGATTAGTACCCTGCCGCAGGGGGCGGTGATCTTGCCGGGTCTGGACCAACATCTGGACGCGGAGAGTTGGGAAAGGCTGGAGGCAGCCCACCCGCAAAGCCTGTTAAAAGATCTTCTGTACAGGCTGGACATCCCGCGTGAGGACGTCCGTCTGTGGCCGGGAACGGCGCACAGCGACACCGCCCGGCATACGCTGGCGGGAGATTTAATGCGTCCGGCAGCGACGGCCTATCTGTGGCAGGAAAAAGCGTACATGTCTGATTTTCAGAGCCGGATGAGCCGAGAACTAGCCCAACTTGCTTTATATGAGTGCGATTCTGTCCGGCAGGAAGCGATGGTCATTGCTTTGAAATTGCGGGAAACGCTGGAGACCTCCTCAAAAACAGCGGCTCTGGTCACGCCGGACCGCGTGCTGGCGCGGCAGGTCCGCCTGATTTGCCGGCGCTGGGGCATTCATCTGGACGATACGGCCGGGGTGCCATTGAGCGAAACTGTGCTCGGAGGATTTTTGAGCCTGCCATTACATCTCTGTCAGGAAGAATTTCGCCCGGCGTTGCTATTGGGGCTTTTGAAGCACCCGCTCTGCGCCTTTGGGGAGGCGCGGTCGAATCTCATGCGGGAGGCACTGCAAATAGATCTGAAATTACGGGGACCAGCCCCTAAAAACATCTGGGACGGGCTGGAGGCGTACAAATGCATACAGCACATACAGGCCGTACGTACCCGGTTTTCTCTGTTTGAAAACACAGACTCTCGCCCGCTTGCAGAGTTCATCGGCGCTCATATTGATCTGCTGGAACATCTGGCGGCAACGCCACTTAAATCCGGGGCCGAAGTTCTCTGGCAGGGGGAGGAGGGCGAAGCGGCGGCCCTTTTCTTTGCAAAACTGTTAAAAGACGCACCGGTATTGGGGCGAATCACTGCGGCAGATTACCTTCAATTGTTCCAGACGTTACTGAAACAGGTGATTGTCCGGCCAAAATACGGGACACATCCGCGTTTGTTGATTATGGGACAGATCGAAGCGCGCCTGATGAAAGCTGATATGATGATTCTCGGCGGCCTGAATGAAGGAACCTGGCCCGCCTTGCCGGAGACGGACCCCTGGATGTCCCGCCCTATGCGCGCCAGTTTTGGCCTGCCGGACCCGGAGCGCCATATAGCCCTTGCCGCGCACGACTTTATACAGGCTTTCTCTGCGCCGGAGGTCGTTCTGACACGTACGGTCCGGACGGACGGCGTTCCCAGTGTCCCGGCACGTTGGCTCCAGCGTCTGGATATCGTCCTCAGGACGTACGGGTGTGATCCTGAACAGATCCGGCGGGGACCTCTGATTCACTGGGCACAAACCATTGACCGGCCGCAGGTCCCTCTTTTGCCAGCTGTACGTCCCGCCCCCAGCCCTGTGATAGCACGGCGTCCGACGTCTTTGCCAGTGACAGCGATTGAACGCTGGATGCGCGATCCGTACAGCTTGTACGCGCGCTATGTTTTACGTCTGAAGCCGTTGGATAAGGTAGAACAGGATAGCGATTTCGCGCAGCGCGGCAGCTGGCTGCACGCCGTGTTTGAGTGGTTTGTCCGTAGCTGGCCAGAGCAAATTCCGCCGGATGCCGTGGATAAAATGGAGGCGTACGCCCTGTCTCATGATAAAGCCCCGGCCTCTATTACTCTGTTTCTGCCCCGGTTGCGCCGGTTGCTGGAATGGTTTGTCGCGCAGGAACGGGAATGGCGCAAACTTGCCATGGTGATGCCGGAAGGGCTGGAATGCAGCGGTAAAATTCTGCGTTCCGGGCTGGAGCTGTCCGCCAAAGCAGACCGGATTGACCGACTGCGCAGCAGCGGGGCGGCGGTTATTATTGATTATAAAACCGGCAGTTTTCCTTCTGCCGGGGATATTTCTGCCGGATTATCCCCGCAGCTTCCGCTCGAAGCCTTGATTCTGGAGCAGGGCGGATTTCCGTCTCTGCCCGTGGATCAGGTGGAAAGCCTGTATTTCTGGAAGCCCGGCAGCGGCGCGCAGGCGGGAGAAGTCAAGGAATTAAAGGGGCGTACGCTTCCGAGTATTGAAGAGCTCATTTTGCAGGCGCAGGAGGGGCTGGACGCGCTGATTTCCGATTTTAAAGACGAAAAAACCCCCTATATCTGCCTGCCGGACCCGGAAGCCGCCCCCCCCGCTCATTGGCAGGATTATGCACATCTGGCACGTGTACAGGAGTGGATTGCTCTGGAAGACGGGGAAGGTGACGCATGACCCCGCCCGCTGCACCCTCACGTCCCGCCGTGCCCACCCGCCCTCATCGGGACGATCATAATCCCAGCTTGCCACAATGGGCGGCCTCCGATCCGTTTCGCAGTGTCTGGGTCTCTGCCTCCGCAGGAACGGGCAAAACCAAGGTTCTGACCGACCGGGTGTTGCGGTTGCTGTTGCCGCGCCCGGACGGCACCCCCGGCACCCGCCCGCATAGAATTCTTTGCCTGACCTATACACGGGCCGCCGCCGGAGAAATGACCCTGCGGATCAACAAAGTACTGGGAGACTGGGCTATTCTGCCGCCGGAAGAGCTGTACACGTCTCTTGAAAAAACAATCGGCGGTGCGCCCACCGAAGACATGCTGAAAGCGGCGCGACAGTTATTCGCACAGGTCGTGGACACGCCCGGCGGTCTGAAAATTATGACGATCCACGCGTTCTGCCAGTCCGTTCTGGGACGCTTTCCGTTGGAGGCTGGAATTTTACCACACATGAGCGTTCTGGATGATGCCACCGCTTCCGGACTTTTAAAAAATGCCATGATGGCCCACGCCCTTGAAAACGTACAGGCGGAAACTCCCTATGCCCGGCTATGTGCAGAGCTGTCCGAAAGTGATTTACAGGAACTTCTGCAAAAAGCGTTACAGGACTTCCCGCAGATTCAGAATTTTTTTGATATTTATCCGCAGCATGAGGCACAGATATCCGCCCTGCGTACGGCGTACGCAGCCCCACAGGAAGGGGACGTACAGGACGTCCTGCATAGCTTTTGCCGAATTATCGACACTCCGGATCTGCACCGCTTTGCACAGGCTCTTGCGTGCGGAGCAAAGACAGATCAGGCGCGTGGAGTGGATCTGTGCGCGTGGCTGGCGAGCGACCTGCTGCAGCGGGTCCGGATGTATGATAGCTTCAAAGCGCTCTTTTTAACCCAGAAAGGGGAGCTGCGCAGCGCCCCGACCAAAGGCACACAAGCCGCTCTGGAAGATGCATACGACGTCCAGCAAGCCGTCGGGCATAAAATTCTGACAACTGAGGACCGGCTCAAAGCCCTGCGTCTGGTGGGACTGACGCACGATCTGTTGAGCTTTACCAAAGACGTACAGGCACGCTATCAACAGGAAAAAGACCGTCACGGCGGGCTGGATTATAATGATTTGATTCTGAAAACCCTTTCCCTGCTGAAACGTGCTGGCAAAGGGGCCGCGTGGGTTCTCTACAAGCTGGATGACGGGCTTGACCATATCCTGCTGGATGAAGCGCAGGACACCAACCCGGCGCAATGGAATATTATTTCCCTGCTGGTGGAGGAATTCTTTAGCGGACAGGGACAGCGGGAGGACGTACGGACCCTGTTCGTGGTGGGTGATGAGAAACAATCAATCTACCGCTTTCAGGGAGCGGCGCTGGAAATGTTCCAGTATATGCGGGGGATGCTTGGCGATAAAGCAATTGATGCGGGGGTTGCCTGGCGGAATGAAAGCCTGTACGTCTCCTTTCGCTCGACCCGCAGCGTTCTCGAATTCGTGGATGCGGCCTTCAGTACCGATCCGATGCGGAAAGATATCGGCGTTCCTATAGAGGAGGACCTGACCCATATTTCGTTCCGGGAGGGGCATGCCGGGCGTGTCGAGCTGTGGCCGCTGATTGAACCGGAAGACCCTGCCATACGTACGCCGTGGGACTCTCCCGTACGCATCAGAACGTATCAGAGCGAAAAAGCCCGGCTGGCAGAACGAATCGCCAAACAAATTGATCTCTGGCTGAAGGAAAAGCGCCTTCTGCCATCCAAAGGTCGCCCCGTACGTCCCGGAGACATCATGATTCTGGTCAGACGACGCTCCGTACTTGTCGATCTGCTCGTCCGCGCCCTGAAAAGCCGGAATATTCCGATCAGCGGTGCAGACCGTTTGATCCTCAATCATCATATCGCGGTCAAGGATTTGCTATCGTTGGCCTCTTTCGCGCTGCAACCGCGGGATAATCTGGCACTGGCAGAAGTCTTACGCTCGCCTTTTATTGATCTTGATCCGCAGACACTCGAGGACTGGTGTTATGAGCGAAGCGGCGATTTATGGCCGCATATTCTGGCGCATGCCCCGGATGCCCTGAAAAACTGGCTGATGCATCTGCCGGAACAGGCAGCCCGCAGTCCGTTTGCTTTTTTCTATGAGATATTGAACACGCCCTGCCCGGCTCATCCCTCCAGTGGGCTGGCGGCGTTAAGGGCGCGTCTGGGCGAAGATTGTCTGGATGTTCTGGATGAATTTTTGCAAATGGTTCAGGGATACGAGCAGGAATATCTGCCGCAGTTGCAATCTTTCCTGCTCTGGCAGGATACTAACCCGGTCGAGATCAAAAAAGAGCAAAGCGGCACCGAAAACGCCGTCCGGATTATGACGGCGCACGGGGCAAAAGGATTACAGGCTCCGATTGTGATTTTACCGGACACAACCCGCAATAAAAACGGTGTTCAGAAAAAGATTCCCCGACTACTTTTGCCACAGCGGACCGAGAGTTCCGTCCCTCTTTGGTCTCCGCGCAAAGCTCTGGAGTGCGATGCGTACACACAGGCATTAGAAAAAATTGCCGCGCAGGAAACGGCAGAATATAAACGTCTGTTTTACGTTGCCGCCACCCGTGCCGAAGATGAATTGATTATCTGCGATATCCGGCCAAAGCGTGCCGAGGATACGGACTCCTGGTATCATTACGCCGCCGAGGCGTTCACGGCGCTGGGCGATGCGGTGTATGAAGAGTCTGCCGGATTTGACCCGAACGTCAATGTACGTGTGTACGCGCACGCACAAAGTACGCCTCCGGATCTGGCGGCCCCGCAGGAACAGACCGATGAGAGCGAGTCCGCTCCTGTTCCGGCATGGGCATATCTCTCGCCCCCGGAGGAACCTCATCCGCCGCGGCCGTTACGCCCCTCCCGTCCGTCCGAAGACGAACCAGCATCCGTGTCGCCCAAACAGATGGGCGCGGATATCAGATTCCGGCGGGGGACCCTCACACATACACTGTTACAGTTTTTGCCGGACCTTCCCGATGCGCAAAGAGAGCGGACCGGGGCGGCTTTTCTGGCGGTGAATGCGGCGGATTTCTCAGAAGATGTCCGGCACGATATTCTGGTGGAAACCCTGCGGGTGATGCGGACCAGCTCTTTTGCCGATATTTTCAGCCCGCAGGCGCAGGCAGAAGTTCCGGTCAGCGGGCACTTACCGTCCGGTCAGCTATTAAGTGGTCAGATTGACCGGCTTTTGATCGGGGCGCAGGAGATTCTGATTATCGACTACAAGACCAACCGCCCGCCACCGCAGGATTCCAGGGATATTCCCAAAGCGTACAGGGCGCAGATGCAAGCGTACAGGGATGCTCTGGCGCAGATTTACCCACATCACAAAATCAGATGCGCTCTGTTATGGACGTACGGCCCTCATCTTATGGAGATTTTGTAGCTGATTTTGAGAGGATCCCTCGTTCAGCTTCCGGCGAGTGTCCAGTGAACCTGAATACCACCCGGCGGTTTTCCGAATTCTTTCGAGGCGTTTCCGCCCCTCAGGACAACTTCGGAGAAGCGCCGGGCTCGCCCGTCAGGCAGCGTCCAGCCGGAAGACCCCGCCGCCAGACAAAGTTGCCCGTCAGAGACTCCAAAAATGCCACGGGTGATTTTCGCCCCCCGTTTGCGACCGTTGATGTCCAGCACAATCTCTTTTCCCATGTGAGATTCCAGCTCGTCAGGGTCTATGGAGATCTTCATATTGCCGTAGCCGTCAGTGTAACAGATCACGCGCTCCGGTAGATCGGGGACGTTTTCCCGCAGGTCGGCGCCCAGCTCGCTGTAATCTCCCCGCATGATTTTGGCGAAAGCCTGGGGGAAAATATCGCGGGAGCGAAATTGAGATCCGGCTGTATCGCAGGTAATGTGACGAATCTCAACAGCGGCATCTTTGATAAACGCGATGGAATAGCCGCTATTGACGATACATAGTTCACTGCCGCTTTTCAGGCGGACATAGGCAAACCCTTCCCCGGCATTATTCGTGCGCGGCGCGGTGTCGTCCTTGCGTGGTGCGGTGTTCACGAAGAATTTTTGTTGAGCTCCCAATGTACTGTTGAGTGCAAGCTGGCCAATCACAAAACCGGTGGCATAGGTATCAAAAGGAGGCACCGCATAGCACCGGATACGGGCTTTGAGGTCGTTCAGCTCGATATAAAGCCGCTGGGTCACCTCGGCAAATGCCAGATCATGCAAATCACCGTAATCTGCAATCACGTAAATGAGTTGGTTTTCCTTGATGGTCATACAGCAATCTCCTTAAATACGACTCCCCTTTGAATCATATGATCCAGAAGGCGGGTGGTTCGGTCGAACAGGTTGTTGTGATCGTGGGCCAGAACGATATTGACCTGTGTTTCATCATTCAGCCAGGGATCATCGTCTATTTTTTGCGCGAGGGCTTCGCAGCTATTATAGGCCCAGTCTTTGGCATAGGCCGCAAAATCGGGGTTGACCATCCAGTCAGAAGTTGAATAGGTGTATAAAGAGTCGGCGGCATCCGCCATTTCTGTTGTCCTGTACCAGTCGAAATTAACACCTTCATAGATATTCGTGGTAAATCCTTCTGCTTTGAGAAACTCCTGAAAGGCATCCTTTTTCTCAAAATCTGCGGCGGTGGGGGTGACAGGCTTCAGGTTCACACCTTTCCAGAATAAATCCTGTATGACGGTGGTATGCACGCCGGTTTTATTAAAATCGACCACCCATGTTCCACAGCCCCGGTCGATATCCCGGAAACGGAATAGTTTGACCGGACGGGATTTCCCTGCACGCCGGTAGAGATGGTCAATAATCTGCTCGTTTTTGAGAACTTCTGATTTCATATCTTCCAGAGTCAGATTGGAAAAACGCGGGTGAGAATAGGTATGATTGCCGATGATATAGCCGCGCTCAATCGCATGCAGAATGTCATCAGGCCGCTGTTCGATCCCTTCGCAGGGCAGGCCAAGGTCTTCATAAGCGCCGCCAATACAGAAGAACACCGCCGGAATGTCGCGGGCGTTCAGCCAGTTCACAAGATCTTTCGTATGTTTGGTGGGAGAATCGTCGATGGTCAGATATGCCTGTTTCATGATGGAGCTGTCCTTCCTTTATAAGGGATACGTATTAAAAAAGCCTGAATATCTCTCTGGCCGGTCTATTTTAACCATATTTTCTGCGGGATCGCACGAAATTTTCGGGACGGGCTGGTGTGTTGCAAAAATGGCACGTTTTTCGTGAGTGGCCGGAAAACTTTCAGATACGGGCGTTGTTTTATGCCTGCGAGGCAGTATATTTGTCACATCAGGCTATGATGGCGTGATAAAAATGTCTGATCCTTTGGGATCATAATTTCAACATTCTTCTAAACCTAATACGGAGAAACAAAACATGAAAAAACTTCTACTGAGCAGTGTAGCCCTGTGTGGTCTGACATTTGCGATGCCAGCAATGGCGGGTGATGGAGTCAAGCTGGAGCTTGGCGGATATTACCAAGGATACCTGGCTTATATCGACCAGGATACAGCTGCCGGCAGCAAAGAGCGTAACCTTGACTGGCTGCAAAACACAGAGATTCACTTCAATGGTGAAACAACTCTGGATAACGGCCTGACCGTTGGTTTTCACGCAGAAGGCGAAGCTGACAACAACGATGCCATGGAAATCGAAGAAAGCTATGCTTACTTCTCCGGTGCATGGGGCCGCGTGAATGCTGGTGCTGAAAACGGTGCGGTTTACCTGCTGCAAGTTGCAGCTCCCAGCGCTGACAGCAATGTTGACGGTATCCGTCAGCTGATTAACCCGTTCAACTATGCTCTGACTGACATGGGTGCTCTGGATAATGCTTATGCAGCGAACGGCGTCATCATTGACGTTGCGGGCGGTGCTTCTGGCGATGTTCGGGCTATTTCTGCTCTGTCCGGCGGCGTTCCGGGAGACAGCCTGTTCAGCACAGACTATGACGATGACATCAGCGGATATGCAAACAAACTGACCTACATGACTCCGGTCTTCAGTGGTGTTCAGTTGGGTGCGTCTTACACACCGAAAAATGATTCGGACGGTAACCGTTCTTCCAATGGCGTTCATTCCGACAATAACGCTGGCGAATACGGCGATACTTACGAAGTGGCTCTGCGCTATGCAGGAGACTTCGAAGGTGTTGAAGTTGCTGTTGGCGGCGGATACTCTTTCTCTTCTCTGGAAGCAGCTCAAACTGTTGCTTACATTGATGCAGACGGAGATGCTGTACAGGATGCCGGCGAAGCTGTTCTCAGCCGTGATGACGAGCAATCATGGAACGTTGGTCTGGATCTGGGCATTGGTGCCTTCGGTCTGGGTGCTGCATACGTACAGGATGACCTCGGTTACAATAACGGTATGGACCGCGACACATGGGTTGTTGGTGGCGATTACACCAACGGTCCCTGGAAACTTGGCGTTAGCTACCTGAACCAAACTCAGGAACTGTTTAACACAGACGAAATAGACACAGACCGTTACACCGGTGGTGTTGTGTACACCTACGGCCCTGGAATGACATTCCGCGGCTCTATCAGCTACATCGACAACGAATCTACAACATTCGCGGACGCTGAAGCGACTTCTGTCTTGCTTGGAACACAAATCAACTTCTAAGCAAGCCGGTTTTAGTACATAGAATTTTTTCTTGGGCGGTTCTTCGGAGCCGCCCTTTTTTATGGTGGTGGGTGGCTCTTGCTTTCGTGTTTAAAAGGTTTAAACCGCAAAGTAAGACAAAGTAAAACAAAGTTTCTTCACCGTCATCACACGGCTCCGTCCGTGTGATTTCTATTGATTTTTAACCACAGAGGCACAGAGAAAGCGGTGCCAAAAACAAACAAAGCATCGTGAACCACGAATGAACACGAATGGGGAAATATCGGTGTGCATTCGTGTTTATTCGTGGTGAAAAGCATAGAAGCCGCTGCAAAAGTTTATAACAAAACCGTCATTCTGAGCGCAGCGAAGAATCTTTTGTTTCATCGTTCACGCAAAGAACGCCATGAAGCGCAAAGGTCGCCAGGAGAGGGATACTCTCTGCGCACCCTGCGCCTCTGCGGTTAAAAATCAATGGGAATCACACGCACAAGGGCGTGTAATGACGAAATTGAGGAGGCAAGCCATCCGTGCGATGACGAGGAAAAAACGTTGTTTTTCTTCCTTGCGGATCAGGCAGCTTAGGCGGCTTTGCCGTTCTTTTTGCTGTCTTCCAGATCTTTGGCAAAGCGTTCCAGATACATGCCCTGGAAATCCACGGGATTGAGCAGCAACGGCGGATATCCGCCATTTCCGGTTAAATCTCCCAGAATTTGACGGGCGAACGGGAACATCATACGCGGGACTTCGATAAACAGCATCGGATGGTGCTGTTGCTCGGGCAATCCGCTCAGGGATACCAGCGCGGCATACTGAATCTCGGCAATAAAGTAAACCTTATCGTCTTTTTTGGCGGTAGCAGAGAGCATCAGGGTGACCTCGTACAGGTCGGGGATGTTTTCTTCCGGCACTTCGCGGGCGCCAAGATTGATATTCACATCCATTTCCGGGCCGGACTTCCCGGTTTTAAGGGTTTCCGGGGCATTCGGGTTTTCAAAACTGACATCTTTCAGATATTGCGCGTGGATCGTAACCGGGGCCGGTTTGGCTGAAATGACATCGTCGGGGGTATTTGTATCGCTCATTTTGTTTTTCCTTTTTCTTTAGTTTGTGTAGCAGAACTTTTACAGAGATTAAACAAAGAAATTCGCTATTTTCCGTGTTTTTCCTTGCCCTTTGCCCCTAATTTCCTATTTAATAGCATGAAAGCAAATTGAAACGGCGGCTGGTTTTTCTCCGGACGCGCCGTCAACCAGAACCCCATATGTGAAACATGACGGATATTCCCGCTGATATCGTAATTTATGCCCTTATCGCCGCCGGTCTGATTTTCTGGCTGCGCAGTATTCTGGGAACGCGCCACAAGGATGAGCCGCGTCAGCAAAACCCGTTTATCACCCGGGATGAGAAAACCAGCAAGGATGGACCATCTGCTGCGATCTCTCCTATGGGACTGGCTCTGGAAGCCTCTGATAAAAAAGTGCCGGAGGAGCCGCTTTACGATCCGTTTGCGGATGAGAAAATTGCTCCCGATGCGGCAGTGCGGGAGGCTTTGCGCGAAATTGGACAGAAAGATCGGGCCTTTGATCCGGCTCTATTCCTGAAAAATGCCGAGGAAGCGTTCATCATGATTGTGGAAGCGTTTGCCGACGGGGATAAGGAGTTTCTGCAACCGCTTTTGTCTGAGGCGGTTTATCAAAGCTTCTGCCGGGAAATCGATCAGAGGAACGAGCGCGGCGAGCGGGTCGTGACAGAAATCAATGCGATTCGGCACACGGAAATTATCGGAGCCAAGCTTGAGGCGAAAACCGCTTATATTTCTGTCTCTGTCCATGCAGAGGAAACCTGTGTCATTAAGGATAAAAACGGCGATGTGCTTGCTGGAAATCCGAACCGGGCCAGTGAAATGAAGGATATATGGGTATTTGGTCGGGCACTTAAGTCAAAAGATCCTGTCTGGCAGGTCTATGAAACGCATGATGATGTGCCTGAAGACCACAAAACCCCGATTCCTGAGGCAAAATAATGGCGCGCCGGGTTTTGTTTGCCGGGCTTTTTGCTCTGTTTCTTTCCGGATGTGCCGGACAACAGGCACCGCGGGAGGAAATATCACCCCGCCCGCAGTTGCGACAGGTGTCCTTTGGGGATTTGCCGGGATGGCGGCAGGATGATATGCGCCCGGCGTTACAGGCCTTTTTGTCTTCCTGTTCCAAACTTTTGCAGCAACCTGCACAGAAATCTTTTCATCCTGCCGGGACCTATGGCGATTTTCATGCGGCCTGCCGGATGGCGCGAACGGTGGCAACGTCCGACTCTGCGGCCATTCTGAAATTTTTTGAAACTACCTTTCTGCCATATCAAGTAACGGATCAGACAAATGGGGAGTCGCAGGGACTTTTCACCGGCTATTACGAAGCCTCCCTGCGCGGGGCGCGGACGCGGCATGGCCCTTACCAGACTCCTTTGTATGAAATCCCGCAGGATCTGGTTACGGCAGATCTGGGAGAGTGGTACGATGATCTGGCCGGGCGGAAGATTACGGCGCAGGTCCGGGAGGGCAAATTACAGCGCTATCCTGATCGGGCCAGAATCGAAGCTGAGGGCCTGCCTGCTGCGAAACCGATTGTCTGGGTGGATGATCCTGCCGATGCGTTTTTTCTGCATATTCAGGGTTCCGGCGTCGTCGCTTTGGAAAATGGACAGACCCTCCGCGTCGGGTTTGCCGGAAAAAACGGACATGACTATTATGCGGTGGGACGGGCTTTGATTGAGCGCGGGGCGTTGACCAAAGAGACAGTCTCTCTTCAGACCATTCGGTCCTGGATGGAGGCACACCCGCTGCAGGCGCAAGCCTTGATGAATCTAAACCCCTCCTATGTATTTTTCCGTATTCTGACGGAATCCGGTCCGGTCGGGGCGCAGGGGGTTGTACTGACTCCGGGGCGGTCTCTGGCCGTCGATAAAACGATTTATGATTATGGGATGCCGGTTTGGCTGCAGGCGGCACATCCGCAGACCGATCAGAAAGAAATTACCCGTCTGATGATTGCGCAGGATACGGGCGGTGCCATTCGCGGCGTTGTACGTGGAGATTTTTTCTGGGGATACGGGGCAGCGGCAGAACGGGCGGCCGGGGAAATGAAATCTCCGGGGCGTTTCTGGATCTTGTTGCCGAAAAAAACTATGCTTTAACAAAAAAATCCGCTAGGATTTTTGTATAGTTTGACAAAGCTTGCTAGAATAATTTGTTAGCATAACCCGGATTAAGGAAACATGAAGTTTCTCAGCTCTTTTTTGACGGTCATTCTGATCGGCCTTGGCGCGATGACGTTTACGGCATCTGCGGCGCTTGCGCATGACGAAGGAAATGAACGTCCGGTCCGTCTGGACTATCAGTATTATGCAGAAGGGGAGCTTTATGAGCGTCTGGTGCAGGAATTCACACCGGAATGGGAGGCCACGGATGAAATGCTCCGGACGTTGCCCATTTTTGGAGTTCACAGGGTCGATCTGAACAATGATGGTGTTCCGGAGCTGATTGTCCGTCTGGCGGATCAATATACCACCTGTAATGATATGGGATGTCATCATGCAGTTTTGGCGATCACAGACGAGGCAATCCGTCGTTTAGGGTATTTTGAATTTTGCGAAATAGAAGTAGCGCCAACCGAAACAGACGGAGTGAAAGATCTGCTGGTATTCGACTCCCCTTTGAATGATTTTAGTCCGTCTTTGTATATCTGGGACGCGAATGAGCAAATGTATAAAAAGAGTGATCGTGGGCATGAGGATGAGTAAGAAGCTAAAATTATTTTTTGCTTTCTTTGCAGTTTTTGCGATCTGTGAGGTCGGGATCCTTCCGGGGGCTGGAGGTGCTTTTGCCGAGACCTTAACCATCAATAAGCCGGTTACTCTGGCAAATAACAGTTGTTTCGGGCTGCGGGAAGGCCGTCCTCATAAAGGATCGGATTATGCGGGCCCCATCGGGTATAATATTTCTGCGCCGCCCACAGGATATAACACTCCGCCCGTTTATAACCCGGATAGTGCGACAGCCGGAAAACTTGTGGTTTTTACCTATCCCGGCAATACTGTCGTAAGATATCTGCACCTTAATTCTTACAGTGCAGGGCCGCCGCCGGTGATGAAATTGGGAAATACCGGGCGCTCAACAGGGCCACACCTGCACTTTGAAATTATTCTCGATGGACAGCCGGTTGATCCGGAAGAAGCGTATGATCTGAATCTGAATGATCCAAAAATCAGATCTTGCCTCAAAGAAGACGGGCGTAAGCGCCTGACCGGAGCGATCGTCAGATGTCAGGAACGTCGGAAATGTGCGGATGGAAAACCGATCAGCAATAATCCGCCGCCGCCTGTTCCTCCAACGGACACTAATCCTGTCCCTATGGAAGATAGCCCGCCGCCCCGTGCGGCTGGGTCGAATGCCGTGTTGTATGAAGAGTCTGAGTATAGCCTGTACGGTTTGGAATCCAATGCGTGTGATACGCAGGTGTTTACGACAATGCGGGCGCGTGCGGCGTTGCAGGCGCAGGAAGATACGATCACAAGCGAAATTGTCATTCATAAACCGGACAGCGTTTTGGAATATACCTGCGCCGACCAGTTTATGGGCTATACGGCTGAAAATGCCGGGCCTCTGTTCAGTGAGTCAACAAGCTGGCTCGGCAGAAAAATCAGTTTCTCGGTAGGCGGCAGTACAACGTTCCAGCTGCATATGGATTCGACCTCTCTCGATCAGGTGTTGGAAGATGCGGTCGTTAAAACAATTGACCGCTATATTGACCAGCAATTTCCAAAGAAATTTCTGAGCGATACGTCTACTCTGGATACGTCTGTGTCCGGCACCATCGGCGGAGCGTCTTATACCTGTGATCTTATGAAACAGGTCTGGCAGGAAGCCAAGTGTCGTAATTTTGGCGATACCCGTGTATTTACCGCAGGCGGCGGACCGTTTTATGACTTTACTGAACTGGTCCCGAATACCAGTGATCCACGGAGGCAGTATTATTCTTGCCAGAATACCGGTCTGACTTCCTATGATGTGGATGTTGCGAAAAATAAAGACTTTAACTATCACGGACATCAGGCCGCAACATTGCCCGGCGTTAATATGCATGACTATGTGAATCCGGAAAACTGTACAGGTTTGGACCCGATTGCGACGGGAATTAAAATGGTTACGGTGGAGAATTTCTCTGAGTCAACGGAGAAAATTACCGAATATGAGGAACATTTCTGCGCTAATCCAGGATGTTATTATGATATGACCGATAAAAAATGTAAGAAATAGGCGATGAACGAAACTGAAGTTTAAAAATGATTGAGATGATGAACATGAAACACGAAATATCTTCGAAGTACGGACTGGTTTCTTTGCGCCGGGGCATTATGATGATGATCGTTCTGCTGGGGGCAGTTTTTGTTTTTTCTGGCACCAGTTACGCGCAAACCAATGCGGAGTTACAGGCAGCCATTGACAAAGGACCGGGTGCTATTAAAGCGTTCTATACGAAATATGCTGATAAACCTGACAATCTGGCGGATCTGGATGTTACACTTGTTTCCGATTCTCTTCGGGATGAGAATGGTGGCCTTGATAATATGCTGACAACCATGTCGGATAAACAGGTTGATGATTATATGAAAGCCGTTGTCTATGGACCGAGTGCGGATAAGGTTGCGGCCGATTTTGCCAGCGGCTTGATTTATTCATTAGTGGATAAAGGTGAAGATGGCGTTCTGAAGGGGCTGCCGCCGGAAGTTCTGGCGGAAATCGAAAAATTGTCCCCGGGAACTCTGAAATTATTGACAGACAATGTACCGGAACTTTTTACAAAATTTATTGATCCGAAAGCAGTTGCAGATTTATTGGCTAAACTGGATCCCAAGGCAGCGGGTGAATTAAAAGATCTTCTGACCAAATTCGGCCTTATTGGAGGAGCTGGTGGCGGGGTTATCGGCGGACTGCTCGGAGGCGGCGGTGGTGGTGGTCCTCTTACGGGAGCAACGCCAATTTCTAAAACATGCAATTCCAGTATCATGACTGCGATGGAATCCCGGGCCTGGCTTGAGGCACAACGTGAGATTACAATTAATCAAAGTCTGATTGTAAAGCCCGACAGCGTTTTGGAATATACCTGCTTTGACAAAATGCTGGGGGTTCTGGCGGAGGAAGCCGAAAACATGTTCAGTGAAAATACGTCCGTATGGAAGGGAAGTGTTGCCATGGTGACGAACAAGGACATGGATAATGCGTTGACCGATCTGGTCGGTAAATCGACGAAGGAGTACGTCGATAACAATTTTTCACACAAGTTTTTGGGAGGGCGGTCAACGCTGGATTCCAATATAAAAGCCAAGATTAGTGCCATTGCGGGAAGTTCCTATACCTGTGAGCATATGCAGAAAGTCTGGGATGCTGCAAAATGTAACAATTTTGCGACGGATGCGAAGGACGGATTCCTGACATTTCAACAACATGCGGATAATGAAGTGCGGCGCTACCCAACCGCCTGTGGATCAGATAGTCGCTGGAAAACCAATTTGGATGCGGTGTTTAAATCTCCGGGCTGGAAGACAGACGTATCAACAGATATGAACACGACCTACACAAACTTTAAGGATTATACGGCATCTGCCAGTTGTGACAATGATCGGAGAATCCAAACCGGAATCGAGTTTTATGTACTCGGAAAGTCCAAAAAGGATTCCCTTTGCCTGAATCCGGGATGCTACTACGACGGATCGGGTTGCAAGGCTTATTAAGATGACAAACATGACGCGCAACAGACCTCTTTGTTTCTCTATGCTGCTGGGACTTTTTTGTCTTTGCACGCTGCCTGCTGCGTCTCTGGCGGCAAGTCCGATGACAGATCTCTGTGACGCGGATATTATGGATACGATCGAAACCAAGGCCTGGCTGGAGGCACAACGCGAAGTCACCCAGAACCAGAATATGATCGCCAAGCCCGACAGCGTACTGGAGTATACCTGCTTTGATAAAATGATGGGCGCTCTTGCCAATCAGGCCGGCAACATGCTTAGTGAGAACAAAACTGCATGGACAGGAGGGTCTGCGGCTCAGATTACCAGTAAAGATATGGATAATGCTTTCCGGGATGTGGCGGGAAACCCTCTCAAGCAATATATTACGACTAATTTTAACCATAGCTATCTTGGCGGGCGTGGTAGTATTGACTCCAGTTTTGATAATAATATTTCTGGCGCAGCCTATACCTGTAACCAGATGGACCAAATCTGGAAACTCGCAAAATGCGCCAACTTTTCAACCGAGCCGGAAGACGGATTTTTGACTTTCCAGCAACTCGCCGATCAGGAAATCAGACGGTTTCCTGAAGTATGCGCGGCGGATGCCCGCTGGCAAACCAACATTGATGCGTATAGTTCTCCGTCCTGGGAATCCTCATATCTGAGTAACATAGAGTCCTCTTTCGACAAACTGAATGAGTATACAAAACCCGTCAGCTGTTCGGCGTCGCGGATTATCAAAACCGGAATTCCGGTCAAAGTCCAGGGTACCGTCAAAGAGGATGCGATCTGTATCAATCCTGGATGTTATTTTGACGGAAAAAACTGTACTCATTTCTGATTTTAGACCGAATATCTTCGGGCCGGAGCCCCGATTTTCGCAATTCCTGCAAGGTAACGGAGCGGTCCCGTTTCGCAAAACGCTGTCCCCGCTCATCGGTCAATAAAGGATGATGGACATATTGCGGGACGGGAAGTCCCAGAAGCTCCTGCAAAACCCGCTGGATCGGGGTCGCATAGCGCAAATCCACTCCGCGGGTCACATGCGTGACGCCTTGCAGCGCGTCATCAACCACGACGCTCAGATGGTAACTGGTGCCGATATCCTTGCGCGCCACGACGATGTCTCCCAGAAGGTCCGGCTGCGCAGGAACCGCGCCTTCCTCCCATTCCTGCCAGAACAGGTGCGACGCTGGGATCATTGCGAGCGCTTTTGCCAGATCCAGCCGCAGGGCAAACGGCGCGGTCTGTTCCGGGGACTCCGTTTGCGCCTCTCTTCCGCGCAAAGAGCGACAGGTTCCCGGGTATAACGCGCCTTCTGGGCCGTGCGGAGCGTATCCGGCGCGGGAGATTTCGTCCTGAATCTCTTTGCGGGTGCAAAAACAGGAGTACAGAACGCCGCAATCCTGAAGTTTTTGAAGTGCGGCGCGGTAGTCGGCATGATGCTGCGATTGAAGCCGTACAGGTGTGTCCCAGTCCAGCCCCAGCCAGCTCAGATCTTCATAAATACCGTCGATATACTCTGCTTTGCAGCGCGAAGGGTCGATATCTTCGATCCGGAGAATAAACCGCCCGCCGCGATCTTTTGCAAAATGATAGGCAAACAGCGCGGAATAGGCATGCCCCAGATGCAGCCTTCCGGTGGGGGAGGGCGCAAAGCGCGTGACGACCGGGGCGGGAGCGGGGGCGAGGGAGGAGGGCAACGTCATTTCAGAGTGACCAGCTCCTCGGCGGCGGTTGGATGGATGCCGATGGTGCGGTCAAAATCCGCTTTTGTCGCGCCCATATTCATGGCAATCACAACGCCTTGCAGGATTTCAGGGGTATCTTCGCCGAGCATGTGACATCCGAGAACCCGTTGGGAGCGGGCGCACACCACCAGTTTCATCATGGTTTGATGCGAGGCGCCGCTGAGCGTGTGCCGCAGAGGACGGAAGGAGGTTTTGAAAATCTGAACCTCATAGCCATCCGCTCTGGCTTTTTCTTCACTCAGTCCCACGGTGCCGATCGGAGGGCCGGAAAACACGGCGGTCGGCACAAGATCCAGCCGAACATCGCGGGCCGGGCCGGTGCCAAACAGGCGGTCGGCCAGAATATGCCCCTCCGCAATCGCATAGGGAGTCAGGTTATGCGCATTCGAAACATCTCCCACAGCATAAATATTCGCCGCAGAGGTTTGCCAGGTCTCCCCGTCAACCAGAATGCGCCCATCCGGCCCGGTCGTCACGCCGGCCCGCTCCAAAGACAGCTCGTCCGAATGCGGCATCCGCCCGATGGCACTCAGGACCAGATCGTAGGTCAGGGTCGATCCATCGCTCAGCTGTACAAGATAGTGCCCTTTTTCGTCTTTTTGCACGGAAATCAGGTCGCATGACAGACGTACATCAAGGCCTTGACGGGTGTACGCCGCGTACAAAGACATAATAATATCAGAATCAAATCCCCGGAGGAGGGTTTCCGAGCGCGTGACCAGAGTGACCTCCGCTCCGAGTGCGTGAAAAATATGGGAAAATTCTACCCCGATATATCCCCCGCCCTGAATCAAAATTCTTTGCGGAAATTTTGTTATAGAAAATATATCGTCGGACATCAGGCAATGTTCTGCCCCCTCTATATGGGGGCGGCGGGGACGACCGCCAGTTGCAATCAGGATCGTTTCTGCCCGTATTTTTTCTCCATTTATTTCCAGAATATTTCCATCAATGAAGCGGGCAGCCCCGTCAAAGACGGTGACTCCTGACGTGTTCAGAATTTTTTTATAAACACTGTTCAGTCTTGTGATCTCTTCCGACTTATTTTTGAGCAGCGTCGACCAGTTGAATGTGGCACCGCTCACCTCCCACCCATAGCCGGCCATTTCACTTAGAGCCTCTCCATAGCCCGCTGCATAGGTGAATAGTTTCTTGGGAACGCAGCCCACATTGACGCAGGTGCCTCCCAGTGCCGCTTTTTCCGCCAGTCCGACTTTGGCACCATGGGTTGCGGCAATCCGGGCCGAACGGACCCCGCCGGAGCCGCCGCCTATGACGAAATAATCAAACTGTTTCATGGCCTCTATCCTCTTCTTTCTGTGTAGATTCCTGTAATTCGCGGCTATCCCACCGCCGGTGCAGCCAAAGCCACTGTGCCGGGCGCTCGGTGATCCATTGTTCCAGCATCACATGGGCGTCTGTGACGACCTCTGCGACCGGACGTTCCGCCGTTTCGAGGGGCGGATGAACGATAATCTCAAATTGAACATTGTTCAATCTATTGATTTGTACGGGAAAAAGCGCGGCGTTGTATTTTTGGGCCAATTCGACAAAGGCCGGACTGGTCATGGCCGGACGTCCGAAAAAAGGCGCGGCAATTCCTTTATTGAATTTTTGGTCGATCAAAATTCCAAGATATTTTTTCTCCCGCAACATTTGGACCATTTGCCGGACGCCTCGTTCTGATTTCGGGATCATATTTAGAACACCGTTCAGTGAACGCGCTTTTCGCAGTAAATAATCAGCCGTCGGGTTGTTGGGCGGACGGTAAATCAGGCCTCCCTTCAGCCCGGTCTGGCAATAAAATGCCGGGGCGGCGATCTCCCAATTTGCCATATGAGCGGAGAAAAAGATCAGAGGTGTAGCATCTTTCTTAATTTTATCAATATTTTCAATGCCTTGAATGTGTGTTCGGTGCCGCGCAATCGTTTCCAGATGGGGATATTCTGCATAAACCCGCCCCAAATTATCCCACATTCCATTCAAAATATGCATGTACGTCTCCGGCGGCTGATCGGGGAAGGCCTGTTCGATATTGCGCAGCGCTTTCCTGGACACTGCAAGCTTTGGGCCAATAAAACGAGCGATCCTACCCCCCAGAGCGGAGGCAACCGTCACCGGCAACATCCGAAACAGGCCAAATGTGACGTACATGGCTCCGGCTTCCAGCGTATATCTGAGTTTTTTTGACATAAAATTAAATCTATAGTTGTTTAAATATGGTGTTCTATCTAAATTTTTCCGGGTATCTGGTCGGCATCCCGGAGCGTCTGTTGCATAAATGTAACAAGTTTTGGGGCGGTTTCAAAGACGCAATCCACCGCCACCACATCAAGTACCTTATTTATTTCTGGAAAATCTACAAGCCGAACCTCGTCTTTTTCGGTCGTAATCAGACGGGCATTTTGCGATTTTGCTTTTTCTATAATATTTTTTACCTCATTTTTTGTGTACGTATGATGGTCAGAAAATGGGAAAAAATTCTTAACAACGACTCCTAAGTCATTCAAAGTATTCATAAATTTGTCTGGGCGGCCCAGGCCGCAAAAGGCCACGTACGGCACGTTTTTTTTAGGAATAAAGTCTGTTTTTAGGGTGGTCAGGAATAGGGGAAGGCCAGACTTTTCCAGATCTGAATCGATGTACGTCTGTCCGCCGGTAAAAATGACCGCATCTGCCCGCCTGAGTCCCTCCGTCACTGGCTCCCGCAGGGGGCCGGATGGGATTAACCTGTTGTTTCCAAATCCTTTATTTCCATCCACGACCAGAAAAGAGAGAGTTTTGTACAGGGTCGGATTCTGGAATCCATCATCCATGACAATAAGGTCAAACCCCATATTTTCAGCCATTTTTGCCCCTTTTGCCCGGTCTTTGGCAACGATCACCGGTGCTTTTCTGGACAGGAGGAGAGCTTCATCCCCGACATCGGCGGCGCGATCGCCTGCGGCGACCAGATGCAGGTCGGACTGCCCTCCATAACCCCGGCTGAGGATGCAGGGATTTTTGCTTAGTCCGGCATCTTTGAGCAACGGAATGAGGGACAGGACCACGGGTGTTTTTCCGCTGCCTCCTGCCGTCAGGTTCCCCACACAGATAACGGGCAGGGATGATCTGTACGGTGGGGCGGTTCGGTGCAGGCGGCGGGTGCGCTCCCGATCATATACGATTGACAGCGGCGTGAGCAGCGTCGAGAGCACGCCGGGGGGGCGGTACCAGAAAGCGGGGGTTTTTATCATGCGTGCCTCGCCTGCTTATGGTGCAAAACCGATAAATAAGGGAGAAGAGCCGTCCAGATACCATTCAGAATATCCTGCTGCCCGGCGACAAAAGCCTCCGCCCGGCGCTGTGCCGCCGCCAGATACTGCGGAGAGGTCAATAACGTGCGGAGTGTCTGGTAAAACTCTTCTTCATCGCGCAGCGGCAGACAGGCTCCTGCCGCCGCCATATCGTCATAGATTTCCTGCAGGTTCTGTACATGAGGGCCGTGCAGGACCGCACATCCCAGTTGCGCGGCTTCAATCGGATTATGTCCGCCGCCGCCATCCGCGCTGAATGACCGCCCGATAGCGGCAAGCGGGGCGAGGCGGTAGAATAATCCCAATTCTCCCATCGTGTCGCACAGATACAGATCGGTCCCCTCCGGCGGCAGGTGATGCTGACCGGTCCGGCGGCACAGGGACAGATCCGGATGATTTTGCAACTGCGCGGCAAGAGTGTCTCCCCGCTCCGGGTGCCGGGGGACTATCACGGTTAAAAGGTCCGGAATTTCGGCTTTCAGGCGTTGATGCAGGCGCGCCGCCAACTCTTCTTCGGGGGCGTGCGTGCTGGCATACACCCACAGAGGCCGCGCCCCGACGGACTTTTGCAGGGCCGCGAGCTTTTGCGGATCATAGGGCAGGGGGGCGGCGCTATATTTGATATTTCCGCTGACCTCCACCCGCTCTGCCCCCAGTTGCCGGTAAAAAACGGCGTCTGTTTCGGTCTGGCAGAGAATGAGCGAGAAGGCCTGCAGTATCTGCCGGGGCATGCCGCCAAGCCTCTGCCAGGAATGGAAGGAGGCTTCAGACAGGCGGGCATTCAGCAGCAGGACGGGGATCTTGCGTGATGACAGCGCCCCCAGCATATTCGGCCACAATTCTGATTCCAGCCACAAGGCAAGATCGGGCTGCCAGTGTTCCAGAAATGTCCGCACCCATGCCGGATGATCGAGCGGGGCGAACTGGTGCAGGGCGCGGGAAGGTAGGCGCTCGGACAACAGCCGGGCCGAGGTCACGGTCCCGCTGGTAATCAGGACGTGAAGGTCCGGGTCGTGCCAGAGAATTTTTTCAATCAGGATCAGGGCAGACTGCGCTTCCCCGACGCTGGCGGCATGAAGCCAGATCAGCGGGCCTTGCGGTCTGGGTGCCGAGGCAGTGCCGGTTTTTTCCCGCCAGCGCAGAGGGTCTTCTTTTCCCTTGCGCAGCCGCCGTTTCAGCAGGGCCGTCAGAGGCACCGCTGCACAGGAGGTCAAACCGCGATAGAGTGTCAGAAACATGGAACCTCAATCATAACAGGCTATTAACAGTTTATCGCTAAAATAGACAGAATCGAAAGCCAAACAAGGGATCTTTTTCGAAATGTCCGCAGATCGCCGTCAAAACATTGAAAAACTGCGCGCCGCGATGGCTGGTATCCGTGAAAAAATCTCGCAGGAAACTCTGCAAAAGTGCCGCTCTGCCCTGGTGTCACCACCCTCTGACAAGGCTGCGGACACTCCATCTCCTGATACAAAGGCCGTTCAGATCGACCGGGCGCGGAATGTGGCATTTGTGAAAGCGTTTCTGGATAGTCCCGCCGGAGCGCATCTCAAGAAAAAACTCTTTCCTTGAAATTTCGGCCTTGCGGCGTATATTGCCGGGTATGAATGAAAAAAAGCTGATCCTTATTTTGTCCGTTATTTTCCTTGTCTGCGTTGGCGGTATGGCCTATCTGATTGCGCAGATGCCGCAATTTTCCGAAGATGCTGCCGCACCGGTCCCGGTCAAGGCCTCCAGCACGGTCGGGGGGCCGTTCTCCCTGACGGACCAGAACGGGACGCCCGTTACAGAGGCTAATTATGCCGACCGCTATAAACTGATGTTTTTCGGATTTACGCACTGTCCCGGCATTTGCCCCGGAGAATTACAGAAAATTTCGCAAATTCTGGATATTTTGCATGAAAATGGCGAAAAAGATGCCAAAATCGTCCCTTTATTCATCACAATCGACCCGGAACGCGACGATGTCGCCGCAATGAAGGACTATGTTGCCCTGTTTGATCCCCGGATTATCGGATTAACCGGCACAAAAGACCAGATTGAAGCCGTAAAATCCGCTTATAAAGTCTATGCCAGCAAGGTTGAAAATCCGATGATGGGAGACGGCAACTACATGATGGATCACTCAACCTTTACCTACCTGATGTCTCCTGCAAATGAGCTGTTGCTGGTGTTTGACATGAAAGACAAGCCGGCGGATGTGGCGGCGGAGATCGACGGGGCTCTTCCGTAAAGCGTAAGACATTCGACAGAAAACAGGAAAAGCGCGCGTTCATATGACTCATCATACTTCTTTTGATACTCTGCAAACGACAATCGGGTATACCTTCCGGAATAAGGAACTACTGCGCACGGCGATGACGCATTCCAGCGTGTCGGTGCAGTCCGGTGGCGGCAGTGAGACCAATTATGAACGGCTGGAATTTCTTGGAGACCGTGTTCTGGGGCTGGTGGTCGCGGATTTGCTCTATCGCCGCTATCCCCAGGAAAAAGAGGGTGATCTGGCAAAACGGCATGCGGCTCTGGTGCAGGGAAAAACTCTGGCAAAGGTTGCCCGCAAGCTTGATCTGGGGGAGGTTCTGATCCTGTCCGACAGTGAACGGGCGGCGGGCGGCGCTGAAAACGAGCATATGCTGGCGGACGGCGTTGAATCTTTGCTGGGCGCATTGTATCTGGATTGTGATCTGACAGAGTGCGCCCGCCTGATTTCCGCCTTATGGGATGATCTTCTGGATGTCATGACCGCGCCGCCGCAGGACCCGAAAACGGCGCTGCAGGAATGGGCGCAGGGGCGCGGATTGCCCCTCCCGTCCTATGAGATGGTCGATCGTACGGGACCGGATCACGCCCCGGAATTTACGATATCTGTACAAGTTCAGGGGTTTTCTCCGGTGGACGGGCACGGAACCTCGCGCCGCGCCGCCGAAAAAAACGCCGCGGAAAAGTTTTTGCGGACCTTGTCGTAGGACCGCGGAAACGATTAAGCGACATTTGAAACAGACAAGGGGGGCTAAGAAAGGCGAAGAAATAAGATATATACCTTAGGTAATAACAGTGCTATCGTACTTTCTATTTCATTTCTTGCCATAATATAGTAATCTAATCAGAATGATCTGGAATGACGAGCTGGATGACTACGAACAGATCCTGCCGGATTTTGAAATCCGGGGGCAGAGGGTCTTGCTGCGTCCGCCAAAAGTCGATGATGAAATGGAATGGATTTCACTGCGGCGTAAAAATCAGGAGTTCGTGGCCCCCTTTGAGCCGCAATGGTCGGAGGATGCCCTGTCATCTGCCTTTTTCCAGCGCCGTATCCGGCGGGTGCGGCAGGACTGGACCAGTGACCGCGCTTACTCGTTCCTGATCTTCAAGCGCGCCACCGAAGACTCTCCGGAAAAGATGATCGGAGGGCTGAACATCAATAATGTGTGCCGCGGGGCGGCGCAATATGCCTCGGTTGGGTACTGGCTTGATTATACTCATCAGGGGCAGGGCTATATGCGGGCCGCCCTGCGCATGATTATTTACTTTTCGCACGAGCGGCTACGGCTGCACCGCTTGAATGCCGCCGTTCTGCCGGATAATTTCGATAGTATAAATCTGTTGCGGCGGGTCGGATTCGAGGAAGAAGGCTTTGCCCGCGGCTATATCGAGATCGATGGACGCTGGCAGGATCATGTCCTGTACGGACTGGTTCTGAGCGATTTTATGCGCCATGAGAGAGAAAAAGGGGCTTGATCGACAGCGCTCTTTTATGCACTTAGTGTACAGGAACCTCTGCTAAGGCTCGGACTCGTCAATTTTTGCAGAGAGTTCTGTATAAGTCTGAATAAGGAGTACTATTTATGATCAAGGGCAGCCTGCTTGTGTTTCTATCGTTTTTGTGTGTTCTGCTTGTGCCGTTTATGGCCAAAGCTGACGATTATGCCTATGCCCTGAAATACTGTGAGAATGGCGGCGCAAATACCTATGTGTATGATTGCGAATGCTTTGCCCAAAAATTTTCTGCCTTGAGAGCGCAGGATCCCCTTCTGCCAGAGTCTCATATTTTTCTCAAGTTGCGGGATGAATGTCTGAGTGCTCCGAACATACGCGCCCATACCGAAAAAGGGTGTCTGGGGAATGTGTATTTGCTTCCTGCCGGTGTAGAGCCGCATGCCTATTGCACTTGTTATGCAGAGCATTTTGCAGAGAAGTTTTTTGAATTGAAAAATCCGACCATTATGCAAAACCAGAGCAAAGCCGCCGGATATGCAAAAGCGAAATGCCGTCCTGCCATGCCGCGTAAGACAAAGTAAAGCAAGGTTTGTCTCTCGAACGCTCCACAAAAGCCCTGACTCGTCATCCTGAGCCGCAGGCGAAGGATCTTATAGTGCTTTTGCTTAATTTTAGGACATTTTATAACACCGTCATTGCCTGAATTTTCAGAGAAAATTCTAAGGCAATCCATTGGTATTTATGGATTCCCCTAGGATTTTCTGCGAAAATCCGGGGAATGACGAATGTCTTATTTTTAAACGCGAAGATACGAAGGTTTTTTTCGAGTACTTCGTTCCTTCGTAACTTCGTTCTTATATCACGCTCTCATGGATCACACGGACGAAGCCGTGTGATGACGAAGAAAAAAGGTAGAAAAACTTTGTTTTACTTTGTCTTACTTTGCGGTTCAGAATCTATCGTTTTATCGTTCACGCGATGAACGTCCTGGAGGCGCAGAGATTGCAGAGAAAGAACTTTGACGAGTCTGGACTTTTGCAGAGGCTTCTACAGTTTTTGAAAAAGAAACTTGATCAACAGCACTTTTTTATGCACTTAGTGATCTGATGACACGTTGCGGAGTGCTTTTCTTTTTTATCATTCCTTCGTTGCTGTCTATCCC
Source organism: Rhodospirillales bacterium (assembly GCA_020638395.1). Lineage (GTDB taxonomy): Bacteria > Pseudomonadota > Alphaproteobacteria > Micavibrionales > Micavibrionaceae > JACKIP01. The sequence continues at coordinate 126,764 of JACKIP010000002.1, read as the reverse complement.
CAACAAACCAAGAAGAGGACAAAATGAAAGTTTATTACGATCAGGATTGTGACATTAATCTGATTAAAGGGAAAAAAGTGGCCGTGATCGGCTACGGATCTCAGGGGCATGCGCATATTGCCAACCTGCGCGACAGCGGAGTAACAGAGCTGAAAGTAGGCCTGCGCCCGGATAGCCCGACGAATGAAAAAGCCCGTGCGGCAGGGTTCGAGACCGCGTCTCCCGCAGAATGCGCCAAATGGGCCGATGTCATCATGATGGCAACGCCGGACGAGCTGCAGCGCGATATTTACTATGCGGAATTGCATGGCAACATGAGACCGGGGGCGGCGCTGGCGTTTGCACACGGCCTGAACGTTCATTTTAACCTGATCGAGCCGCGCTCTGACATTGATGTGTTCATGGTCGCGCCAAAAGGTCCCGGCCATACGGTGCGCGGGGAATATCAAAAGGGTGGCGGCGTGCCGTGCCTGATTGCCGTTCATCAGAATGCTGGCGGCGGAGCTGTACAGGGAAAAAATGACACAGCGCTGGCGATTGGCCTGTCTTACGCGTCTGCGATTGGCGGCGGGCGGTCCGGGATTATCGAGACCAGCTTCCGTGAAGAATGCGAAACGGACCTGTTCGGGGAGCAGGCAGTCCTGTGCGGCGGATTGTGCTCTTTGATTAAGGCCGGATATGAAACCCTGACCGAAGCCGGATATGCGCCGGAAATGGCCTATTTTGAGTGCCTGCACGAGGTCAAACTGATCGTGGATCTGATGTATGAAGGCGGCATGGCCAATATGCGCTATTCTATCTCGAATACCGCAGAATATGGCGATTATGTCTCTGGCCCGCGGATTATTACCGACAAAACCAAAAAAGAGATGAAAAAGGTTCTGGATGATATCCAGTCCGGCCGCTTTACCCGTGACTGGATGCTGGAATGCAAGGCCGGACAACCGTCCTTTAAAGCCACCCGCCGCTTGCAGGCCGAACACGATATTGAGCAGGTCGGCGAAAAACTTCGCGCTATGATGCCGTGGATCGGCAAAAACAAATTGGTCGATAAAGCCAAAAACTAAAGCCTTAAGGCCTCCCCGTTTTCTTTGCAAAGGAAGAGGGGAGGTTTAAACCTGTCGCCCTTCTTTGCGCTTAGAATTGGCGGTTTCGTGGTTTTTGCGGCATGACAGATGTTCTCGCCCGGAAAAAAGCTGTTACAGCAAGGCTATCAACGCCGCGGTTTCGTCCTCATTGCCGATAGAGATTCGTAGGCAATTCGGCGTGTCGGTCTTATTGGAAATATCCCGCAAGATAATCTTCCGGGCGGCGGCACGGGTCAGATATCCCTGCGCTGCGTCATAAGACTTGAATTTGACCAGCAGGAAATTGGTTTCCGACGGATAGACGTGCGCGATGTCGTCCGAGCTTAGAAAAGCGGCAACCAGTTTTTCCCGGTTGGCAATGATCCGGGCGGTGCGGGCGGCCTGCCCGTCTTTGGCCAGCGTTAATCCCGTCACCGCATTCCGGGCGACGGATTTCGCAATAGGATAGGGCGCCAGACAGCCGCGCATAAAGCGCAAGAAAGCAAGATCGGCGCAAATGGTGCAGCCAACGCGCTCGCCGGCCAGGGCATAGGCTTTGGATAGCGTCCGCAAAATCAGCATATTCGGATAGAGCGCCCTTTTTTTGCAGAAGCTCTCATTTTGCGTAAAGTCAATATAGGCTTCATCGACCACAACCGCGCAGGTCTCGCGCAGGGCATCGGCTATTTTCTCAATCTCGGCGGGGTCGAACAGGGTTCCGCTCGGCGCGTTCGGGTAGCATAAAAACACGGCTTTGACGGAGGCCGCCGGATCTTTTGCCGTAGCAATAATCCGGTCCGTATCCAGATAAAACGTGCCGTCCTGCTCGCGCAGCGGGACCTTGACGGTCTGCGCCCCGTTAAGCCCGGCATAAACCTGATACATGCCAAAGGTCGGCGGGCAGATCAGAATACTATCCCGCCCGTGTGTGCATAACATGCGGATCAGCAGGTCAATGCTTTCATCGGAGCCGCGGGTGGCAACAATTTCCGCCGGAGAGACGCCGAACGTGTCCGCCATCGCCTGCAGTAATTCCACGGGTTGTTGCAGATCGTACCGCTCCAGCCCTTGCAGCCCGTCAAATGGATACGGATTTTCATTGGCATTCAGATAGATAGCCCCGGCCTGCTTCCCCATCTCTCCGGCGGCCGAAGAATAGGGGGTGAAGGTGGATCTGAGATCTTGCCGCAGCAGGCGGGTCAGAATTGACGATTGCGATTCGCTCATGGGTGCATTACTCTGCAGGTTAAAAATTAAACAGAGGGATATTCTATGCCAGAGCCTGAAAATATGACAGAGAAAAAGCAGAACAATCACGCAACATTTTATGTCACAAATAAAGGGTTTCTGGTTCCGACGCTGGTGTCCGCCTGGCAGGTTCACCAGCGCCACGCGGCCCTGACCGACCTGTTCATTTTTCTGGTCGAGTGCGATCCCGCTCTGCGCGAGCGGCTGGAAGCGTCTTTCCCGCAATTCCGGTTTATAGAGGTCCCCGGTCAGGAGTACATTCCCGCTCCGGAGGTTTATTTTGTCAAAAATCATGTCCCGGTCAGCACGTTGGCGCGGCTGGTGACCGAGCCGTTACTGCCGGAAACCTATGAGCGGGTCTTATATCTGGACGGCGATACCCAGATCACGGGCGATATGACGCCTCTGTTGACCTGCGAGGTGCCGGAGGGGAAAATTGCGGCAGGCAGCGGAGGATACTGGCTGGTGCGGCATCCGTTATCAAATCCGGGCGTGTCGAATTATTTCCAGTATCTAAAGCAGGATGATCCGCGGGAGTATTTTAACACCGGGGTTATGGCCGCCACCCGCCAGACCTGGGGAGAGGTCAGCCGTGCGGCGCTGTCTTTCTTTATGAAGAGCGCACATCCGGACATGTTGAATCATGACCAGAGCGCCCTGAATGCGGTCTGTGTCGGAAAGCGCCTGCATTTGCCGCCTGCCTATAATTTTCACAGAAAATATGCGGAGTTGTATCTGGGGAAATCATACGTGCCGAAAATCGTTCACTTTACCGGCATGCATAAACCATGGCTGTACGCAAAGCTGCCCTGGTCGCCGAACTATGTCCAGCCCTATTTGCAGCTGATAAGCGCGTTTCCGTTCCTGCAGGAAACCCTGGCGGCTGCTCCGGCCCCGCAACCAGCGGGAGGGCGGTATCTGCTGAGCTGTCTCAAACAGGTTCTCGGCGGGCAGGTTGACCTGAAAGATCTCAAGAAAAAACGGGAGGTTTTCTGGGACTATGTGAAAACTCAGGACTTTTTGGTGGAATAGTTTTTTGCGGCGTCAATGAGCCTTTTTCTGTACATGAGCTTATAGTACTTTTGTTTAATTTTAGGACACCTTGCAGCACCGTCATTGCCTGAATTGTCGAAGGCAATTCTAAGGCAATCCATTGATGTTTATGTGTGTTTATGGATTCCCCTAGGATTTTCTGCGAAAATCCGGGGAATGACGGATGTCAGATTCTAATTATTAGAAACATGTTTACTTATACAAAGAAAATACTTATCTTGACCCGCTGAATTAGTAAGGTTGGAGATCGAATAATGTGCTGGAGTGGTGAGGCGTCTGCGGTTTTGGCAAGTGTTGGTATAGCAACAACGATGTATGCGGCATATAAGAAAGAACCTGCATCTTTATGGATTGCTCTGGGGTATTTTTCGTTAATGGAGCTTTTGCAAGCTTTTACCTATCCCGTTATAAATCAATGCACGGCTCCTACCAATCAGGTGGCTACATTATTAGGATACCTCCATATTGCGTTTCAGCCATTCTTTATTAACGCTTTATCACTTTATTTCATTCCAAAAGCAATCGCACAAAAAGTAGCTCCGTATGCATATGCTTTTTGTTTCTTCTCTGTAATTGTCATGATTATACAAGTTTACCCTTTCGACTGGGCGGGGCTGTGTAATGCAGATAGAACTTTATGCGGATTAAAATTATGCTCTGTATCCGGAAACTGGCATATCGCGTGGGAGCTCCCAACCAATAGCATTGGTGATGCCTTTACCTACACGCCATCACACGGATTTCCTACGTATTTAATTGCCGCTTTTATTGTTCCTCTTCTTTATGGTTCCTGGCGTATGACAATATATCATGTTTTAGCTGGCCCTATCTTATCTCATATTCTTACTGATAATTTGAATGAATGGCCGGCTGTTTGGTGTTTACTGTCAATCGCAATCTTGTTGTTAGTTGTGAAAACACCTATTAGAAAATATATGTTTGTTCAATCTTGGTATTCTCTGAAAAAAACAGAACCGAATATGAAATAGGTAATCAATGCTTCTGGAGAGTTCTGTTCGATATCAGGGCGTATATGAAACGTGCTTATCCTGATACATGAACCTTATCATTGATTTTTGGAAATAATTTCTGTAAGATCCGCACTCATAAGGCGAATGGGTGGGACATAATGGATCTACTGGATAGACTCCGTCAGAAAGCAAAAAAAGCACTGCAGATTTTTGTCAGCAAGGTAGGCCTGACGCGGAATCACTACGGAGATCATGCGGTTAATCTGGCTCATGGAGATACGCCGCCGCCGCCTGAAACCCCGTTTGAATTTTTAAAAAGAACCTATTCGGAAATCGCCGAGGCTGATCCGGAAGCCGCGCTCAAAATGCTGCGGGAGGAAATCGAAAACCGCCCTCCGCCGGAAATTGCCAATTCTCTGATCGAAATCGAAAAACATATTCGCGCAAGTTATTGCAGCCAGTATTTCGGTGGAATGCGCGTGCGCTCTTAAGGGTCTGTGATCTGAGCCTGAACATATATAGTCATTCCGAATGACTATATTTCATCAAAGGTGCACTTTTGGCATCTCGTTATCATGAGGGCTCGGTGATGCATCTACGTTGGGATTCAGGGCATTTGACCGGTTATCTTCCATAAATCCCCCAACGGCTGTTTCCAGAGCTTCTAACTTCTTAAACGAATCAGGGTCGTGTTCGCGCCATCCTGGAAGTGGGATAACGCCAGGTCCTAATATCGTATTCTCTAAAGAGATATCTATAACGCTTACACGATGTGGTCCCCAAAATTCAACTCCGAGACTGTAATCTAATTCCGGTGCTACACAAAAGTATGAAGGGGTCGTAAAAATGTCTGCCATTTTTGAGAGCGAAAATTCCGTGGATAGGGCGTCAACAACCCTCTTCAAATTCTCTGCGCTTTGCTGCGTAGAAAATACTAATTTCAATTCAAAGTGGCGTTCGGAATCGGGTGTGTCAATATCAGGACCTCTAAAAAAATAGACTATCGGACGGCCCTTCTCTCCCACGTAATGAGCGGCGTATACGCCCTTGTAATCCTCAAATGGATTTTCGCTAGGGGGCTTGGGTGGTTCAGGCAGCACCCCCATTTTCTCGAATGCTGTTTTAACAAAGCCCTTCATTCTAGTAGTCAGACTCACTTTTACCTCTATTACGTTCGCTGTTTTGCCAACGTTAGCATACGATATGTAATATATCAAGCTGAATCTCATCTTGTTCTTATCCTCCCCTCTCAATTTTGTCATTACATGGCTTTCGAAGAAAGTCCGCGCAATGACGAAAAATCAGGTTTTGAGGGAGGGAAGATCCTTGATACAAAAATTTGCATCGCTCCGGCAGCTTTGATATAGTAAGAATAAGTTCATGTAATATATTGAGGGAACCACCGTGTTAGACGGAGAAGAAGTGAAAGAGACTGCGAGTTTTGCACGCCTGCTTGATCGGCTGGATGGTGGGCGCGAGCATGCGGGAGATTTCGACTCTTCATTTCCCTCTGACAAACCTGCTGCAGATACACACTCCCCGATGGCAAGCATTGCTGCTGCCGCTTTAAGCGCGGCGGTGTTGTTCGCCAGTCCGGGTCCAGCGGCGGCTTCCGTAAATCCAACGACTCCAGACCGGAATATGACTCATGTTCCCGAAACAATTGCAGCGATGGCAATTGTTGCTGATCCGAAAGCCACTCTGGAAGGGGTGGAATGGAAGCCCTCTGAGGTCGCCAACACGCGCCAGTTTTTTGAGGGTCATAATCTAGCCGCAGCGCGTAATGCGGATAAATTGGAGAGCACCACTGAAGCGGTTGAGTCTCTCGCCGACACGCATAAAGGGTTGACTGGGGCGGTGGCTGAGATTAAAGAGCAACAGTCTCTTGATGCGAAAGGACTGCAGGCGCAGACCACTCCCACCACAGATCGCAGCGCCCCCGGCGTGGGGCGGATTGCCGGAACGGCGGCCCTTAATTCTGCGGCTGGCTGGGGGGCAACCAGTGTTGCGAATTTCCTCGCTCCGGGATTGGCTCCGGCCATTGCATTGGCCTCGACCGTACACACCATGGGAACGGTCGCCTTGCAAGGTGCCGGCATGGCGTTTGCGCAAGGACCGTCAACTCCTCAGTATGACAGGCCGAGAACAAAGGCTGAAGCCCGCGAGCAGAGAGATCCTGCGGCTCAAAGCAATTATAACAACTATTTCTCCCAGCCACAGAGCACGGCAGGGGGAATGATTGCATCCACGCCGACAAGTAAAAAAGCATTCGAACAGGCCGGGAACCCTGCCGCCACCACATTGGAAAAAGATCCGCGCAACACCCAGATTGCACTTCTGGAAAAAGCAGCCAATGAGGTTCGGACACGCGGCGTCGAGCAAACCGGACACATGGAAAATGCGGAACGAGCTGCGGAAGCGCATACAGAATATGCTCAAAGTGGCGGCGCTAATTTTGATGACATAAAGGAATTATTCCGTGCCGCCGAGGGTGGTGCTATGAATAATGTTCAGGAAATGGCTTTGAATGTCGCCGCCAAAGTTGCGAACCCGGAAACGGCAGAAAAGATCGAGCAGAAATTTGCTCTGCGCAATCTTGATCTTGGATTGGGATTCACCACGGCCCCGATGGGACCTTCGGCCGGGAGCGGCGCGCGTCTGGCGTAAGTCGACGTTCCGTTATAGAGTGGCTCTAAATAATTTTGAGACATCCTTTCGCCGTCATTGCCTGAATTGTCAAAGGCAATCCATTGATACTTATGAATGTTTATGGATTCCCCCCGGGGTTTGCGCGGCAAATCCGGGGAATGACGAATGTCAGATTCTCAATGCGAAGAACTATACAGCTAGACATACGGGTTTTTACTGGTGCGGATGAGTAGGCGGATCGGCACACCCTCCATCTCGAATGACTCGCGCAGACCGTTAATCAGGTAACGGCGATAGGAATCCGGGATAGCTTTCGGGCGCCCGCACCACAACACAAAGGTAGGAGGACGGGCCTTGATCTGGGTTATGTAGCGCAGGCGGTTTGGCTTTCCCTCCACCAGCGGCGGCGGGTGCTTGCTTTCCATCCAGCCGAGCCATTGATTCAGCTTTGCGGTTCGCACCCGCGCATTCCACAAATCATAGGTTTCCAGAACCATATCCATCAGTTTTGTGGTATTCTGCCCGTTCAGAGCGGACAGGGTTAACATGGGCAATCCGTGAATCTGGGAAAAGGATTTCTCAAGGCGGTCCAGAACGGCCTGCCGGGTTTCGTCTTTCTTGCTGACGGCATCCCATTTATTGCAGGCGAGAATCAGGCCACGCCCTTCCTCGATGATATGTGCCGCGATCTGGAGATCCTGTTTATCGAATCCGTTGACCGAATCGATCATCAGAATCACGATATGGGCAAGGCGTATGGCCCGCATCGTATCTTCGACCGCCATTCTTTCAATTTTATTCTGAACCTTGGTTTTGCGGCGTAACCCGGCGGTATCGACCAGACGAATGCGGCGGTCCTGATAGCTCCAGTCAACGGCGATGGCGTCGCGGGTCAGTCCTGCCTCCGGCCCTGTCATAACCCGCTCATCATGCAACAAAGCATTGAGTAGTGTTGATTTTCCGGCATTGGGACGGCCGACGATGGCAATCTTGATTGATTTTTCCTCTTCTTCCGGAAGTTCTTCCAGAATGTCGCGCTCCGTTCCCTCCAACGCGTCAATCTCGGCGTCGGGGATAAAATTTTTCTGATCCGGGTCGTGTTCCGGAGTTTCCTCGAAATGTTCGGGAAACTGTTCCATCAGCGCCGTGTAAAGCTCGCCCAGCCCATCGGAGTGTTCTGCGGAAATCGGAATAGGTTCCCCCAGCCCCAGAGCATGGGCTTCCGCAACTCCGGCCATGGTGGCTTTTTCGTTTTCGCATTTATTGACAACCAGAATCGCCGGTTTATTCTGACGGCGCAGCCAATCGGCAAAATGATCGTCCAGCGGCGTAACGCCCGCTCGCCCGTCTATCATAAAAACAATCACATCCGCTTGCGCCAGAGCCTGTTCGGTAGATTTGCGCATCCGGCTTTCGATTGATTCGTCAAACCGCTCTTCCAGTCCGGCTGTGTCGATGATGGTAACCGGATAGCCGGCGATTTCGGCGGGGGAGGTGCGCCAGTCGCGGGTAACGCCGGGAGTATCATCAATAATTGCCAGCTTTTTACGTGCGATGCGGTTAAACAGCGTAGATTTTCCGACATTCGGGCGGCCAACGATGGCAATGGTTAAGGACATGCCGCGCAGAGTATAGAAATTAAAGCTATTTTACCATCGAAAAATAAGACGGGATGGCAAAAGTAGGATATACTTGACTCGCTTGTTCTAAATAAAAAGGGTGTTGTCATGAAAACAATCAGAATACAGGTGCCGTCCGAAACGGACGAAAAAGATCTTCGGCAGGTCGCAGTTCCCCCTCAGGAAATTGCCTTAATAGAAACCAGTCCCGAAAACCCGCAGCATTCCCGCCTTATATATCTCGATAAGCAGGGCCATGGCCGGCGCGGAATTGTTGCGCTGTCTTCGGATAAACTGGTCGCAACGATTAACGAACAGGCCCGGGAAAAACTCGGATATGATCTGTTTGCTAATATCGAAAGAATTTTGCCGCAAGCTTCCACAGGGATCGGGCGGGAAGCGGTTGTCCCGTGGGGAAAAGACACCCGCACCGCCAAAAGAGGGTCTGTAGCGGATTTGTTTTATGGCGGGTCGGCGCAGATTCCGTCCAACCGGGATCGTCCGGTTGAGTTTGAGATGGTGGCACGCCCCGCCTTACAAACCAGAAATGTGGCCGTAAACCGGGGAATGATAACGGAGGTGGTGCCTGCTGCAAAACCCCGCTCGACCTATATGTGTGACCCTGAGACTTTGCAAAAAAATATTGTAGTTGTCACGGCGGGAGATACTCAGATCCAGATTCCGACACGGCGTCCTATGGAGGAGTTGCGGCAGATCCACGCGCTCCCCCGGCCCTGGAACAGGGAGCCAGCCACGCCTTCAGATCCCTCACTCTCATGAGTTCCGGGGAATGACGAATGCCCTATTTTTAAACGGAATTACTATAGAATGACTATAGAACGCTCTGCCAAAGCCCAAAATCGTCATCCTGAGCCACAGGCGAAGAGCCCTAACCTGTTGATAAACAAAGATTCTTCGTTGCGCTCAGAATGACGATTTTGTAAAATTGCAGACTTTTGCAGAGATTTCTATATATCTTTCTTTGAGTATCACAAAAACCGTGCCCGGTCTGAACAGGCAGGCAAGCGAAGGCAGGTTCAGGATTTCAAGTAATCAAGAATTCCGATATCGCCGATGGAGCGCGGGTCTTCCAGAAGCTTATTCGCCATTTCCTTGCCCAGCTCGACGCCGAACTGGTCGAAGCTGTTCAGCTCCCAGATAATGCCCTGTGTAAAGACTTTATGCTCGTACAGGGCGATGAGCTGCCCCAGATGATAGGGGGATATCTCTTCCAGCAGCAGGATCGAGGAGGGCCGGTTGCCTTCAAACACCCGTTGTGGATCGCCGTTTGCTTCATCCAGGGTTCGCCCGCGCATCATCGCTTCGGCCTGTGCCACGACATTGGCTTGTAAGAGCTGATGATGAGGACCAATCGGATTTTGCGATATTTTCGGGATAATGAAATCGCACGGCGTGATGTCGGTGCCCTGATGCAGCAATTGATAAAACGCATGCTGTCCATTGGTGCCCGGCTCGCCGTACACGGTGGGGCCGGTTGCATAATCAACGGCATGCCCGTTGCGGGTCACACGCTTGCCATTGGATTCCATATCCAGTTGTTGCAGGAACGCCGGGAAGCGGTGCAGATATTGATCGTAGGGCAGCACCGCCAGCGCGGGATAGCCCATAAAATTCCGGTTCCAGATGCCGATCAGGGCACTCAGAACGGGGAGGTTCTCTTCCAGCGGCGCGGTCTGGAAATGCTCATCCATCGCATGTGCGCCCTGTAACAGAGCGTCGAACTGGTCATATCCTATATTCAGGGCAATTGACAGGCCGATGCTTGACCACAGGCTATAGCGTCCGCCCACCCAGTTTTCGAACGGGAACATATTTTCCGGATCAATCCCAAAGGCTTCTACGGCGCTGCGATTGGTGGACAGGGCCGCAAAGTGGTTTTTTACGGCAGTCTCATTCCCTAGTTGCTGCACCAGCCACTCTTTGGCGGTCGCAGCATTGGTCATGGTTTCCTGCGTGGTAAAGGTTTTAGACGCGATCAGAAACAGGGTAGTTTCCGGGTCAATGTCTTTCAGGGTTTCGGCGATATGCGTGCCGTCAACGTTGGAGACAAAGTGAGAGGTAATGCCGTCAAGCTCCCAGTGTTTCAGCGCTTCCGTGACCATATAGGGGCCAAGATCAGAGCCACCGATCCCGATATTGACAATGGTGTCGATCTTCTTGCCGGTCGCGCCTTTAAAGGCTCCGGAATGAACTTTTTCACAGAAATCTTTCATTTTCTGCCGGGCGGCTTCCACCCCCGGCATCACATTTTCGTTATCCACGAGGACGGTATCAGAGGCCGGACGGCGCAAAGCCGTATGCAGAACGGCGCGGTCCTCGGTTGTATTGATCTTTTCTCCGGCAAACATTCTGGTGCGCCAGCCTTCGACATCCTGTTCTTTGGCCAGTTGCAGCAAAAGCGCCAGCGTGTCCGTGGTCATATGCTGGCGGGAAAAATCGAGCACCGTCCCGTCTTGCACGCGGTGAAATTTCTCAAACCGGTGGGGGTCCAGATCAAACAGGGAAGATATCGGATAAGACCGGAGGCCGGCAGCATGGGTCTGTAAGTGCCGCCAGACCGGACGCTTTGTTACGCTATTGAACATTGGGGAGCACGCTAAGTTTTGTGACATTTTTTTCTGTTAATCTTGTGGGAGCACCGACGATCATAGTCATCATGCTTTCGGGCTTCAAGTATTTTTGCGCAACCCGGCGGACATCGGCGGCGGTAACAGCATCGAAGTGGGCCGCGCGGTGATCCAGATAATCAACAGGCAGATCATCCAGTTGCATGCCCAACAGCAATTCAGCAATGTTCGAAGTAGAGGTCAGAGTCAGCGGCAGGGAGCCATTGATATAAGAGATGGCCTCGGACAGCTCTTTCTCACTGACATCACTCGTGGCCATTTTAGACAGCTCAGTTGCGGCAAGACGGAGGACTTCCCCGGCATTTTCATTGGCTGTGGACACACCAAGGGTCAGGTAATCCACATGCGTCATCTGGGTTAGATAGGTGTAAATGCCATAGGTCAGGCCGCGTTTTTCGCGGATCTCTTCGGTCAGGCGAGAGCCAAACCCGCCCGCGCCCAAAATCTGATTCATCACCTGAAAGGCGTAATAATCCGGGTCTTTCCGGTTGAGCGCCGGCAAGACTCCCTGAATGACGGTCTGGGGGATATCAAGGTCGTACAGGTAGGTCTGCCCCGAATGCTGCAACGTCAAATCAGCTACGCTTGTGGTCGTGGCGGGAGCTTCCGGCAAGCCTCCGAAAACCTTATCGACCAGCGCGCTGGCCTGCGCAACGCTCAGGTCTCCGACCAGTGCAATTTTCAAATTTTTGCGGGCCAGACGGGTTGTGACGAAGGCTTTCAAATCTTTGGAACTCAGGGCCTGCAGGGTCGAAAGGGTCCCGCCGCTATTCAGGGCATAGGGATGCCCCGCAAAGGCCAGATCATTGACAAATCGCGCCGCAATCCACTCCGGATCAGACAGAGACTCGCGGATGCGGGCGATATTGGCATCTTTCATGCGCTGAATGTCTTTATCTTCAAAACGTGGCTGGGTTAGCGCCAGATGCAGCAACTCCTCCGCCTGTTCCAGTGTCGTTGCGCGGGTTTTCAGCGATCCACCAAAGGTATCGCGGGAGGAAGAAAAAGACAGGGAAATGGACTGTGTCCGCAGCTCGTTCTGAAAGGCTTCTGCGGACAGGTCGCCCGCGCCTTCATCCATGGTATTGGACGCAAGACGGCTCAGGCCTTGCTTATCGGCAGGGTCAAGCGCCGCTCCAGCTCCGTCAAAGGCAAATTCCAGCGCCACAATTGGCAGGCTATGGTCCTCCACCAGCCAGAAACTCAGGCCTTTATCCGTGGTGTGGGACTGGATATCGAGGAATTTTGTACGGGGTGCGGCCTGGGCTGGGGATAGGGATATGTTAGAAATGAGACAGACCAGTAAGACAAAAACAGCTTGCGTCATTACCCGGCTTGTCCGGGTAATCCATGGATTGTCCGCATAAAGCGGGCAATGACGGGGGAAAGAGTGTGTCATCAAAGCGTTCTCCTCTTGCGGCTCATTTCTCTTCCTCTGGCAACAAATAGCCCGTAACGACCGGCAGGGTGGTATGATCCGGATCAAGATAGAGCTTTGCCGCACGCTGTATATCGGCGGCGGTGATGGCCTGCATATCGCGGGCCCAGTATTCCACATCGTCAATGCTTTGCCCGGAGGTCAACGCCCGTCCAAAGATCATGGCGGGGCCAGTGACGCTATCCAGCGCATAGACGGCCTGTGCGGTGATTCGGTCTTTGGCGGCTTGCAGTTCCTCTGCCGTTACCCCCTCTGAGATGACGTTTCTCAGTTCCTGCTCCAGCGCGACCTGTACAGTTTCCGGCGTGACCCCCGGCAGCGGCGTGGCATAGACAAACCCGCGGCCTTCATCATAGCTGTCATTGCTGATGCTCATCCCGGCGTTACTGGCGATTTTCTGATCCACCACCAGCGCACGGTACAGGCGGGTCGTCGGTCCGCCGCCCATGATATCTTCGAGAATTTCCAGCGCGTAGGCCTCGGTTTTATTCAGGCGGACGGAGGGAATACGGCGGATCTGCACCACCTGCGGCTGCTGAATGCGCGGATGCGAATAGGTGACGCGCATCTGCCCGGTAAAATCAGCCGGTTGCGGGCGCACCCGCGGCGCGTTCAACTCCGGATTGGCGCGCAAGGGCCCGAAATATTTTTTTGCTATTGGCAGCAGCTCTGCCATGGTGATATCGCCGGAAATCACTAGAACGGCATTATTCGGCGCGTACCATTTTTTGTAGAAGGTTACGGCATCGTCGCTGCCGAGGGCGGCAATCTCGCGCATCCAGCCGATCAGCGGCACGCCGTAGGGATGATGGGGAAACAGGCTATATCCCAACTGCTCGTAAAAGGCCCCCGCCGGGTCGTTATCGGTGCGCATCCGGCGCTCCTCCATCACGACTTTTTTCTCGGACTCGAACTCGTTGGGTGGCATGTCCAGCCCTTGCATCCGGTCGGCCTCCATCCGCATCACCTCTTCCAGATGATTGGCCGCAATCGACTGGAAATAAGCGGTGTAATCATAAGAAGTAAAGGCGTTGTCGTTTCCGCCCAACGCCCTTACTTTTTTTGAAAATTCCCCCGGAGGGACATGTTTTGAGCCTTTAAACATCAGATGTTCAAACATGTGGGCAATGCCAGATTTGCCGGGCGGTTCATCTGCCCCGCCGACTCTGTACCAGACCATTTGCGTGACGATCGGGGCACGATGATTCTCAATCAGGACAATCTGCAACCCGTTATCCAGCGTCGCGGTCTGGGCATTGAATGTTTTTTGCGGAGGGACGGCACTTTCCCCTTCCGCCGCAAACGCCAGCGTCGCCAAAGAAATATAGGAAATAATAAACGCCAGCAGCAGGAAAATACGGGTAATATCCAAAAACCGCTCAATCCGGCATTTTCGTCTGGCAACAGCTCTCACACGCACTCTATCAACCTCCGGGGGTAAATTCTATTTCTGTTGGTCCTGTTTTTGTTGCAGCCGTCTGGCTTCCTCTGCGGGATCCAGAACGCTATCCACAGTGTTCTTTCCACCGATTCCCAGAAGTTTCTGCGCAACAGATTGCGTACCGTCCTTCTGTTCGGAATATTCTCGGTCAATGACGGCGCGAATATCTTCGTTCTGGGGGGTGATTCCGGCTTGCTGCAACAAAAGAGCTTCGGCGGCATCCGGACGACGGGCCGCAGGTTCTGGTCCAATCAGAGCTTGCCGGATTTGCTGATCGACGGCCTGTTCCTGCGGGCGCGGCGCACCGGGTTGCGGAACGGGCAATTCCAAAGAGGACGGCATTTCCAGCGGGGCATTTTTCACCACTTTAAATTCATCCGGAGCTGTGCGCGTCAGACCAAGACTGGCACGCGGATTAGCACATGCCGCTAAAAGGGGCAGAGAGAGCATCATCAGGTATAGGGGTAAAAAACGCATTACGGCCTCCGTCGTTTTTTTCACGCTGTTGTTTTAGACGACTGTCTCAGATTGTCAAGAATAATCAGACAGATCCCGATCAGGACACAGGAATCCGCCACATTGAAGGCGGGCCAGTGAGAGCCGAACGCATGAAAATCGAGAAAATCATAAACGGCTCCATACTGGAATCGGTCAATAATATTGCCGATCGCCCCGCCGATAACGGTCCCGGCCCCCAGTGCCACCAGCCAGCTTTCGGCCCGAATCAAAAAATAGGCAAACAGCAGGGTAATGACAATGGCAACCGCAATCAGTGTATAGGTCGCGGCATTGGAGCCGCTTTGCATCATACCGAAGCTGACCCCGTAATTCCACACATGGACCAGATTAAAAAAGGGGGTGACCTCGATACGGTCGGCGGGCGCAGGCACCATCTGCCGCGCCATAAATTTTGACAGCTGATCAAGAAGAATCAGAAACAGGGCAAGAGCCATGCCGCCAATTCTGGCTCTGGACAAAAACGGGCGGGGGGAAGAAGCAGCGTGAGGCATGGCTTGTTTATAGCGTCTTGTTTTTCCGGCGCAAAGCAGAAAGTTTACGGAGGTTTTTATTCTTCGGAATTAGGCACGGCGCGCGCAAAGATCCGGCGGTTCAGATTGGCGGATAAAAAAGAGGCAAGATCAAAGTCCAGGGTGGCGACCAGCACCTTGCTCAGAGCATCATTCAGGCAAACGCCCTCTTTAAGAGCGTGCAGCAGGAAATACTCTTCCGGAGAGAGTGTGCAGTATTCTGCTTTCAGGAACGGGCGGTATATCAGCACATATGTATCTTTTGTGCTGGGTACGATGGAGGGCTGAACTTCTGTTCCTTGCGCAGAGCTTAACAGATAGGCCCGTAACTCATAAATCTGATACGGGCTCGAAAGCAGGGAAACCGAGGTGCGCAACGGCAAATAGACCAGCTCGCTTTCCGCATTTTGTTGCAGCATATCCAGATCGGAATGGGAGAGAGGCAGATCATCTGCGGCCTGTTCTGCAGCACAAATTTCCAGCTCCAGCTTTACAAGATCGGGAAGATACGGCAAAGCTGCCGCCGGAGCATACCCTGCAATAAAATCAGGAAGGGTTCTCCCGTAATCTGCCAGACAGCCGCTTTGCGGCGGAGACTGACATATATATTGCCGCAGAAGGCACAGGGCGAAGTCGTCTCCTCCCAGTGCAGCAATCACCGGGAGCCGTTCGCTCATCTTGGCGGAAAGGCCGTGCAGAATATTGTCCTGATACACGCGCAGACGCTCGGAAACGGGAATATTGTCCGCAATACAAAGATCGCGAAAGCCCGGCCCGCCCGCCGGAGCGGCAGACGGTGTCAGAAGCTCTTCCTGAAAATGTTGCTGAAAAAGTGCAAGCTTCATAAGCGGTCCTCCGTCAGAGTATTTGTTCGATGCTGCATTATTTCAGAGGCTGTTTTTGCTTCCTCCATCAGGACCGACAGAGGTGGAAGGTCGAGATCCCATTCAATCAGGGTCGGAACCGTGCCGATATGCCGCAGCGCATGCCCGTATAATTCCCATACCTCCGGTTTGATGCGCTTGGAATGGGTGTCGATCAGGAGCGTTTCCGTACCGATTACGCGCTCGCTATAGCCCGCCAGATGAATTTCTCCGACATATTGCGGCTTGATCTGTGAAATATAATGATAGGGGTCAAATCCGTGATTATGCGCCTGCACAAAAATATTGTTGCAATCCAGTAGCAATCCGCAGCCGGTGGTTTCTGCCAGACGGTTTAACAGCTCATATTCCGGCATTTCATCGGCATGAAAGGAGACATAGGTCGATGGATTTTCCACCAGAATGGGGCGCGCGAAGTAATCCTGCGCGATTGAAATATTTTGCTGCAGGGTTTCCAGCGTCTCTTGTGTATAAGGCAGTGGCAGCAAATCATTCAGATGCGCGTTGCCGGTGGCGCTCCAGGAGGCATGATCGGACAGTTGAAACGGCTCAAAAATATCGATCAGTTCCTTGATTTTGTGCAGATGATCGGGGTCCAGCCCATGGGCGGAACCAAGAGACATGCCGACAGCATGAAAGCTGATCTCGTAATCAGCGCGGATTTGTGAGAGAAAATGGCGGTGTATTCCGCCGCCAAAATAATTTTCCGGATGGACTTCCAGCCAGCCGAGATCTGGTTTTTGCTCCAGAATATCCCGGTAATGCGGTCCGCGCAGACCAATCCCCACCAGATTCGGCAAATAGTCTGCCGAATAAACCGGGCGGGGATGTCTGTCTGCTGCGGACGGCATGAGAACCAGACTTTCCCCGGTCTATTGATGAGCGGCATCATCGGCGGCAGGAGCATCCTCCTGAGCCTCAATCGGCTCCAGAGATCCGCCCGCCAGTTTTTCGCAAATTCCTTTTGGCAGGGAAATCCATTCGCCTCCCTCGGAATCAACGCTGGCCATGGCTGCACAGGAATGCGTGCCCGCAGCATTCGCGCAGTCATTCATCCCGGCTTTGGCCACGCCGTAGCATTTTTCCTGTTCGGCCATTTTTGTATGGTGGTCGTCGGCCGCGGCAGCTGTTCCTGCCAAAGTTGTGGCAAACGCTCCGGCGATCACCGCATTGAGCGTCGTTTTCATTTTGTTTGATGGTTTCGTCGTCATAAAAATCTCCATGGTTTGTTGTTAAAAGAAAGGGGGGACGTCCGGGGAAGACCCCGCCGAAGACGTCCGTGCATCCACCTTACATTCGGCAGATAACCAGAAACAGTTACACAGCCCGGCGCATTTGCCAAGAAGGCTTGGAGTTTATGCCTGTATTTTTTTCCAGAGCGGGTCCTGTAGTTTTTCCAGAAACAGGGCATGAGCCGCGCTTTCTTCCGGGGATATGGGGAAAGAGCGTGCGGGGCGGAACGTCCGTTCGATAACGGTCCGGTCTCCGCCGGATTGCTCGGTAGAGGGATCAATGCCCAGTCCATGCTGCCGTCCCCCCATCAGCTCCAGCCAGACATCTCCCAAGAGTTGGGCGTCCAGCAACGCGCCGTGCAGCTCGCGGCTGGACAAATCAATATTGAACCGGCGGCACAGAGCATCCAGATTAGCCGGAGAGCCGGGGAATTTTTTGCGGGCAATGGCCAGGCTGTCAATAACGCGATTGTTCTTAATTCCGGGATGTCCCACGCGTTTGAGCTCATGATTAAGGAATTTCATATCAAATGCGGCATTGTGAATCACAAGCTTGCTCTCGGACCCAATAAAATCAAGGAAGTTGGTAAATTCCTGCGAAAAGACCGGTTTATCCGCCAGCATGTCAGAGGTGATCCCGTGAACCGCCACCGCATCGGGCGGAACATCTCGTTCCGGATTCAAATAACAGTGATACTGCCGCCCGGTGGGCAGGTGATTCATCAGCTCGATACAGCCGATCTCAATAATGCGGTGCCCCTCTGTCGGGTCCATCCCGGTGGTTTCTGTATCCAGAACAATCTCATGTATCATATGAGGCAGGTTAAGGCATTCCCGTTCGGAACAAAAGAAGATTTTAAGAACCTCTGCAAAACCTGCCTCGCACGCCTTGGTGCCCCCTTTGCGTCCATCGCGTGAATGGTGAAACAATCAATTCTGAACCGCAACGTAAAACAAAGTAAGACAAAGTTCTTTCATCGTCATTACACGGCTCCGTCCGTGTAATCCATGCTGTCTTTAATCACAGAGGATGCAGGGGATAGAGATATCTCTTACGCCCTCATTCTGAGCGCAGCGAAGAATCTTTTATCTCAATAAGCAAAGATCCTTCGCCTATGGCTCAGGATGACGATTTCTGGCTTTCTCAGAGGTTCCCATATAAAAAGAAACAACCAAAAAACTTCGTTTCTTCGTAACTTCGTGCTTAAAAATCAGTGTGGATCGCACGCACAAAGTACGCGGGAGGGCCGTGTGGTGTGAGGGGGTGAGGGCAATGACCCGGTATTGCATCAAATTGACCCGGTGCGCGGAGCCAAATGGCGCAGCTTTCCTGCCGCGCCCATACAGCGGCCTGTGGCGTGGGATTGTGGGTCTTTCGACGGGTGCAAAAAGCCGGTGAAAAATCACCCCTTCTTTAATGACTCATTAGCACCTATATTATATGATGTAATAACAAGCTCATCCAGAAGGCTCATTTCCTATGTTTACCAGTGAAGAACAAACCGTCCTGCCCGTATTGCCATTGCGCGATATCGTCGTTTTCCCTGCGATGATCGTTCCGCTATTTGTCGGGAGGAAGAAATCCGTTCAGGCGCTGGAATATGTGATGAACAGCTCAAAGCAGATTCTGCTGGTCACTCAAAAAACAACCAGCGAAAACGAGCCTGAAATTAAAGATTTACATCATGTGGGTGTTGTTGGAACAATCCTCCAGATGCTAAAATTACCGGACGGAACCGTTAAGGTTCTGGTTGAGGGAGGAAAACGGGCGCGAATCACAGAATTCCGCGATATTGGGTCTTTTACCGAGGCCGTGATTGAAGATATTCCTGATGACTCAGCGGAAGATGAAGAGCTGGAAGTGCTCGCACGGGCGGTGATGGGACAGTTTGAGCAATATGTCAAACTCAACAAAAAAATTCCGCCAGAGGTAATTGTCTCGGTCAATCAGATCGGAGAGCCCTCCAAAATGGCGGATACGATTGCCTCTCATCTGGCGATTAAGCTCGAGGAAAAACAGAAACTCCTCGAAATCGCCAATACGACCGAACGTCTGGAACGGACGTTTGAAATGATGGAAAAAGAGATCGGGTCTCTGAATATCGAGCAAAAAGTGCGCACCCGTGTGAAAAAGCAGATGGAGAAAACCCAGCGCGACTATTATCTGAACGAACAGATGAAAGCGATTCAGAAAGAATTGAATGACGGCGATGCCGGCTTTGATGAAATGGCCGAGCTGGAAGAAAAAATCGAAAAAACCAGACTGACGAAAGAAGCGCAGGAAAAGGTCGGCAACGAACTGAAAAAACTGAAGCAGATGAGCCCTATGTCGGCTGAGGCGACTGTGGTGCGGAATTATCTGGACTGGGTTTTGTCCGTTCCGTGGAAGAAACGGACTCGTGTTAAAAAAGATATCAAAGGCGCGGAAAAAATTCTGGACCGGGACCATTACGGCCTCGAACGAGTCAAAGAACGCATTCTTGAATATCTGGCAGTGCAGCAACGCACGGATAAGGTCAAAGGGCCGATCTTGTGTCTGGTGGGACCTCCCGGCGTGGGAAAAACCTCTCTGGGTCAGTCCATCGCCAAGGCCACAGGCCGCAATTTTGTCCGTATTTCTTTGGGCGGCGTGCGGGATGAAAGCGAAATTCGCGGACACCGCCGGACCTATATTGGCGCGATGCCGGGGAAAATTATTCAGGGCATGAAAAAAGCGGGGTCGAGTAATCCGTTGTTCCTGCTCGATGAAATTGACAAGCTGGGCAGCGATTACCGCGGCGATCCGAGCGCGGCGCTGCTGGAGGTGCTTGATCCGGAACAGAATGATAAATTCAACGACCATTATATGGAGCTGGATTACGACCTGTCCGACGTGATGTTTATTTGCACGGCGAACAGTTTGAACATGCCGCAGCCTTTGCTCGACCGGATGGAAATTATCCGCGTTTCTGGCTATACGGAAGATGAAAAGCTGGAGATCGTCAAGCGTCACCTGTTGAAAAAGCAGATTGCGCTGGCCGGGTTGAAAAAAGGCGAAATGCAGATCAGTGACTTTTCGCTGCGCCATCTGATTCGCTATTATACACGCGAAGCCGGCGTGCGGAATTTGGAGCGTGAAATTGCGAATCTTTGCCGGAAAACCCTGAAGGATATTCTGATGAAAGGGCGAAAAACTCTGAAACTGACGCCAAAAGCGGTTGAAAAATACGCTGGCGTGCGCAAATACCGCTACGGTGAGCTGGATGACGAAAATCAGGTTGGGGTGGTCACAGGTTTGGCCTACACCGAGTCAGGCGGCGACATTCTTTCCATTGAGTCGGTTAAAATGCCTGGAAAAGACGGTAAAGTCTCCATGACCGGAAATTTGCGGGATGTGATGAAAGAATCGATCACGGTTGCGGAAATGCTGATTAAATCGCGGGCGGCGATGTTCGGGGTCAGTTACGAAACCCTGAAGGATCAATCCATCCACGTTCACGTTCCCGCTGGGGCAACGCCGAAGGATGGTCCCTCCGCTGGGGCGGCGATGGTGACATCCATTGTATCCGCTCTGACAGACATTCCTGTGCATCGTGACATTGCCATGACCGGCGAGGTCAACCTGCGTGGATATGTGACAGCGATTGGTGGATTAAAGGAAAAACTGCTGGCGGCATTGCGCTCCGGGATCAAAAAAGTGCTGATCCCCGAAGAGAATGTCAAAGATCTGGCTGAAATTCCGGCAAACGTCAAAAAAGGGCTGGAAATTGTTCCGGTGAGTCGAATCGAAGAGGTTTTGACCCATGCGTTATTGGAGGTTCCTCGCCCGATTTTGACAGATTCTGACAAAAAAGACGGGGATTTTTCTAAAATTTCGTCAAAAACCGCAGAAAATAGCGAAAATAACGTAATTCATCATTGAGCACCCTCAAAAAACGCAGTATAAATATAGGGTCGTATCGTAGAGTATCTCTGGCTTCCAGCGATTTTTACGAGACGGCCTTATATTCAACTTAACCTTTTAATATGGGGACTAACATGAACAAACAAGACCTTATTGCTCAGATCGCGCAAGAAGCCGACATTTCCAAACAAAAAGCCGGTGTAGCTCTGGATGCCACTCTGGAAGCAATCCGCAACAGCCTGAAAAAAGGAGATGACGTTCGTCTGATCGGTTTCGGAACTTTTTCTGTTGCTGAGCGCGCTGCGACCGAAGGCCGTAACCCACGTACCGGTGAGAAAATCAAAATTGCGGCCTCCAAACAGCCAAAATTCAAACCGGGCAAAGAGCTGAAAGAAGCTGTTAACGGCAAGAAAAAATAAGATCTTTTCTTCTTTAGAGACTTAAAAACGATCCTGTGAGGTATCCGGGATCGTTTTTTTATGGTTCTTCGCATTAAAAATAGGACGTCCGTCATTCCCCGGATTTTCAGAGAAAATCCGGGGAGAATCCACAAATATCAATAAATATCAATGTATTGCCTTAGAATTGTCTGCGACAATTCAGGCAATGACGATGTCGAAGGCGTCTACAGCTTATAGGCGGCGAATTTTTCCAGAAGCTCCGGCGAAAAGGCCCCGTCATATTTCTCATCATCGCCTTTTTCCGCCATCATGCGCCGGATGGTCTCCTGAGGGCTGCGGCGCTCGCCCTGGTGCGGTCGGTGGATGCGGTCGCCGTCATAGGTATCAATAATGCTCACAACCTGCATCCATTCCGGCAGGTCAGTCCGGTTTTCATAGAGAGACCCATTCAGGCGCTCATGGTGGTATAAAATCACATTGCGGCACAGATCAATGTGCGGATGTGTCAGGGCATCCGGATAATGTTCTGTGAGTAGTGCCTCCAGAACATCCAGCCCCCGGCGGGTATGCAGGCGTTTCTCGCAGCGCTGGTCTTCTGTCGGGCGGCCGGGCAAGCTCCAGATCTGCGGGTCGTACAGATCATGCGTTTTGCCGATATCATGAATTTGCAGCGCGGCTTTCAGGTTCAGACAGGCCTGAATCGGGTATCCAAGATACATCAGAAATCCCAGTCCATCTGCTGCCACGCGCATATGGTGCGCCGCCATTACCACGCCGAATGCTCCGGCATAGCGGGCAATGCGGTGCTCCAGTTTCCCCAGAATATGCGGCCATACTCCGAAATCGGAGATGTCATACGCGGCGGGGTCTGGAAAATCTGGCAGTATCGGCAGGGACATCAGGGGGTTCCTTTTCCAAAGTGGACG
The DNA here is from genome assembly GCA_020638395.1 of Rhodospirillales bacterium. Classification (GTDB taxonomy): domain Bacteria; phylum Pseudomonadota; class Alphaproteobacteria; order Micavibrionales; family Micavibrionaceae; genus JACKIP01. Next base: position 104,276 of record JACKIP010000002.1, on the reverse strand, counting down.
GACTCGGTCGAAGATTTTTAATCAAAACATTGATACGCAATTTCCTAGACGATGAAAAGCCCGAACAGCATAAAAGCGACTCCGGCAAGGGTCAGAGGCCAGGCATAAGAAGCCGCCAGAGCGCGCTGCATAAAGAAAAAATAAATCACGATATGAATGGGAATCGACGCCACAAAGAACGAGGTCAGGCCCCACAGCCAGCGATCCCCGGACGTCTCCGGGAATAAAAAATAAAACACCAGTCCACATACGGCCTGCGTTCCGGCGGTCCATAAATACCAGCTTTTGGCATATTTGCGCACGTCATCAATCACCCGGACCAAAATCCATATCGTGGGCGCGATCGCAACCCACCCCATAATCGCAAATCCCATCAGATAGGCGGATTTATCGAGCAGGATATGCTCGCGGGACAAAGAAATACCAATCACCGACGCGATATAGGTGAAACTGAGAACGGGAAAAAGACGGCGGGAAAAAATCAGCCATATTTTCCTGATCGCGTCGGTATCTTTCGGATGACGCCTGAGATTAGAGTAATCCTCCCACTTATCTTCATTGGGAAGGGTCATTTCCGGGGGGAATGTCTCTATTTCTTCTTTGTTCTTTTCTTGCATGGGAACATCTGGTGCAGGGCAATCGCCACGGCGGGCGATGCAATAAAGTTATCATGCTGACCGTTTTTCAGCAAATAGAGAACGACCCCTTCCTGAATCACGGGCAGAGTTGTGCCTGCAGGAATGCAAAAATCAAGGCCGGGTGCGGTTTTCAGAGATTTAATCAGATTGTGATAATCAATAATTCCGGCAATATAGGCCTGACAGGCTGTGTGCCCGCCGGGAACAATCTCTCCACCGGTTTTATCGCTGGAGCAGATTTGCAGAAGATATTTCCCGGAAAATTCTGCGGCCGGTGCGGGTGTTGGTAGCGCGCAGAGCAAAAACCCCAGACATATCATCTGCATCTGGAAAGTTTTAAAGACCTTCATAAAGTGTGAAATTCTCGTCATTACACGGTTTTGTGCGTGTGATCCATATTGATTTTTCACCGCAGAGCCGCAGGGAGCGCAGCGAAGAATCTTTTGTTTCAATGAGTTAAGATCCTTCGCCTGCGGCTCAGGATGACGATTCTGGGCTTTTGCAGAGGTTTCTATATGTGCCAGTTGTCCCGAAGGCATCCTACTTCTCTCCCTTGAGTTGTTTGAGAATAGCGAACGGAGAATCATCCTCTGATTTTTTTGCTGCAGCGACAATCATTTTTTGCTGCGGTTTTCTGTCCCCTTTATCCGACTTAAAGCTTTTGGGGCGAGCCGGTTTTTGCGCCGGTTTCGGGCGTGATTGCTGCGCCGCTTTGCCACGTTTCAAAAGGAATGTTGCAAGGTCAGGTTTCTTTTGAGAGGAGGCTTCCGGAGGGGTTTCTATCTCCGCCTCTACACTTGCCCCGGTCGCTGCCTCTGTTTCCGCCTTCGCTTCTGCCTCTATCTCCGTCACAGGCTGTTCTGCAGGGACGTCTGCCGTCTGCGGCACAGGTTCTGAAGGAATCGCCGCTACAACATCCGTTTCCGGCTCTGCGACGGGCGTATCACTCACTTGCTTATGCCCCAGATCCGTTAAAATCTCATAGAGTTCGGCAATGGGGCATCCCAGCCATTCCGCCATTTTATGCTGCGCCTGGAATTTTCCATCTTTGGCGCTGTCGTAAATCTCGCACACCAGCCGGTCGAGCATATCGGCGCGGATGGCCCGCTTGCCATAGACCGGATAGCCGATGGTCTGATAGTAGCGGCGGTGAATATGCTGCGGGTCAACCACCTGCGATACGCTACCATCGCGGGGAACCTCTGCCGGAAGGGGGCGCTCATTCCAGAGATTAAACAGCAGGGCTTTAAGTTTCACCGCGGCCGGTTTTCCCAAGGCCGGCATAAAGACCAGAACCGGACCAAGGCGGACGCCACGGGCGCGCAGAATGCGCCGTCCATCTGTGTCCAGATCGGCGATCAGATCCTCCAGCCGGGTCCGAGGCAAAATGCCAAAATCTTCAAAGAGCTGGTGTAAAATCCCGCGGGCCTGCGCCGGAACCTCTTCCATCTGGGCATTCAGAACAATCAGAGGGCCTAAAATGGTTGAAATATACGCTTTCAAAGCCTCTTTGATTTTCTGGGCAGCGGCATGTTTATCGACGTCCTGCAATAATGCGCTGTCCTCCAACACAACATCCGGCAGGTAAGGGGTCTCGCCTTTTTTCATGCGGGCAATTCTTGCGCCGGGCAACGGGTTGCTCGCCAGAGGTTGATAGCAGATATCGCCGTTTTCCTGCAGGCGGAATTGCGAAGGGGCAGCGTTCAATAAATCAGTCATACGTCGTTTTAATTCCTGTTTCAGGGCTTGCCGTGCGGCAGCCATAATGGATTTATACTCATTTCCGCCTGTTCTGTCATCCGGAATAAAGTGAAAACCGGTCAAAACACCGATTTTTTGCCCTTCGACGATCACATCGCCATTGGCGCGGACCCCCGCCAGCAGCGAGCCTTTTTCCTCGATGGCTTTCAGCAGGACAGAGGTTTGCCGATCAACGAACCGCCGGGTCAGGGCATCATGCAGCGCGTCAGACAGGCGATCTTCAATCTGGAGAGTCAGGCGTTGCAGGGTCTCAGCCTCCCTCACCCACCCGGTCCGGTGCGTGATAAAGGTCCAGGTGCGGATATGCGCAATCCGGGTCATCAGCACATCAACGCTGCCGCTGATATCGTCCAGACGCGACACCCGGCCGCGAACCCACTCCGGCAACAGAGGCCCCGCCAGCAGCGCAAGAAAAATCTCGGCGACGAGCGCCTGATGGGTGTCGGAGAGGGTTTTGCGGAAATCCGGGATCTGGCAGGTTTCCCACAAGAGCCGCACGGTATCGGGAGTGGTGGCACGGGCGCAAATGTCGGGCCGCTCCATCAGGCCGGAGAGTGTGGCGTGATCGTCAGACGTCCGGCCACGGACCAGCATCGGATGACCGGATTTGACCTCCAGCGAGGCCAGCAACGCTTTGGCAGAGGAGAAATCCAGATCATGATTGCGCCAGATGATCTGTTCCAGCGGCGGAAAGACGTGATGTTTAATCATCTCGACAATCTCCGGCTCCAAATCCTGTACAGGTCCGGTCACGCCAAAGGTCCCGTCGCGTTTTGCCCGCCCGGCCCGTCCGGCAATCTGTGCCAGCTCGGCAGCGGTCAGGCGGCGGGGGCGCAGCCCGTCGAACTTGCGCGTGGCGGCAAGGGCGATATGGTGGATATCCATGTTCAGCCCCATGCCAATCGCATCGGTCGCGACCATAAAATCAACATCTCCGGACTGATACAGCTCGACCTGTGCATTGCGCGCCCGCGGGCTGAGGGCGCCAAGAACCAGAGCCGTCCCGCCGCGATGCCGCCGGATCAACTCGGCCGTGCGGTAAACGTCGTCAATCGAAAAAGCCACAACCGCCGTACGTTTCGGCAGGCGGGAGAGTTTCTTAAAGCCGCTCCATTCCAAAAGAGACAGTCGCGGGCGGCTTTCAAACCGGGTCTCCGGGACCAGCTCTTTGATAATGGTGCGCATGGTATCGGCTCCTAAAAACATGGTTTCCGATGTGCCGCGGGCGCGCAGCAGGCGGTCGGTAAAGACATGCCCGCGCTCCGGATCGGCACAGAGCTGGATTTCATCAATCGCCAGAAAGTCAAATTCCCGCTCGACCGGCATGGCTTCGACCGTGCACAGAAAATAGCGGGCCTGTGCCGGGATGATTTTTTCCTCGCCTGTCACCAGAGCCACCGCAGACACACCTTTCTGGGCCACCACCCGGTCGTAGTTCTCCCGCGCCAGCAGCCGCAGGGGAAAGCCGATCATGCCGGTGTCATAGGACAGCATCCGTTCCAGCGCATGAGTCGTTTTGCCGGTATTGGTCGGCCCCAGACAGGCCGTCATAATCCGGTCCAGATTCTCCGGCAAATAAAAATTGCGCTTGCGAACACTCATCAGACAGTTTTACCCGGGAACCGCCGGAAATGCACATAAATTATGAGTTCATCAAGTGGCCGTGGGGAGTTTGATCCAGGAAGGTTTGTTATAAAGCCAGTCTGCCCGTATTTGACGACTAAAATATTGAATCAGAAGCGCCATGATAAGTGCCGTGCTTCCTGTCACAGGCAATGCAATAAGAGGCAGATAAGAAAAATCTGACAGGCTTCCTAACCAGACAGTCACAGCTGAGACAGCGCTGACAAAAAGGGTGTGAGCCACGTAGATGGGCAAAGTATTTTCTCCAAAATAAATCAAAATACGTCTCGCTACAGACCAGTGTTCCAGACCTTTTGAAAGAGATAATGTCCATATTATTCCAATTCCGGCGAGGGCAAACTGCACCACGCCAAGTAAAATACCGTCAAGGTGCATTCGCAAAATGTAAAGTAAAAGATAGGAGGCAAGCGCGGTTAAACCTACGGCGACATAGGTTTTATCAAACACGTCGAGATATTGTTTCTTTGCATGTGCCCCGATCAGAACAAAAGGCAGGTAAAGTGCCAGTGTTCTGTAAGCAAACGTCTCGAACGTGATAATGTCTGCGTAGGTCAGAATGGAGATGATCAGGGAAATTGATAAAGGTATGAAAGCAGGAATATTTATCAGGAGTCTGGATATCAGAAAGAAAATAGCAAGAGACCAAATGAACCAAAGCGTTCCGGTTGGGGCAATCCACAGTGTTAATAATTGTAGCGGCGTTTGGCCTTCGGTTTCATTCAGAATATTATCCTGAAAACAGGCAAAATAAATCCAGCGGATGAGAGACCATAGGCCGAACAGATAAAGCAATGGGAGAATTCTTTTATTTATGAAATCGCGCCATACCCCGCCCAGTGCTTTCTGAGATAGATATCCGGAAATTACAAAGAACAAGGGCATAGCAAAAGGAAATGCAAAATTAATGACTTTTTCATACCTCCCCCAAACAAGCGCTTCGTCATAGCTTTGTAAAAACAGCATGCTGTGATAGAACACTACCCATAGAATTCCGATCCCTTTTGCAATGTCAAAATATGAAATGCGTTGTGATGTCATGATGGGGGACCTTTGCAAATGTAAAAAACCATTATGGCTTTGTACCTTGATATCTTCCCTAAAACAAACAGAGTTTCTGTGCCAATCTATGTTGTTCTTCATCATTTGCGACAGGGATCATTTCCGCCTCAAAGATAACTTTTCCATTCTCCGCTCGTGCATATTGACCGGAGGCGATATCGTTCCAGTCATATTGCGGAATAACATGATAGTGAACATGCGGAATGAACCCATGAACAACATGCCCCGCGCATAAAGGCTTTGGGTCAAGTGTTTCCATCATTTTTCTGGCAAGACGATTGCCGGTAAGAACGATATGTGCGGCCAGATCATCCGGTAAATCGCAGAAGTATTCTATATGCTGCCTAGGGAGAATGAGAGCATGCCCCGGACGTACAGGCCGATGATCGAGAATGGCGATCACGCGGTCATCTTCGTAAAGCGTGTGACATGGAACGTCCCGGTTGATAATTTTACAAAAGATGCAATCGTTCATACAGGCCATTATCCATCATATACTTGTCTTTAACAATATTTGTCCGCTAAAACCCGATTAAATGGCTCTCACGCCTGCGTGCGTGGGAGCCATGGAAAAAGTTATAAATGCGACAGAGCGGCGAACCGAAGCAATCCGGCAAAATCTGCGGACTCTTCGTGTCTTTCGTGGTTAAACAGGTTTGAATCACAGAAAAGATATCATCTTTATGGCTTGGCTGTGAAAATGATGCAGGCAAATGGTCTCAAGATTATCCAGAGGATGCCAGAAAGAATAATATCCATCCGGATTGGGGCGATGACCGTCAAAGTAGATCTTTTCCAGAGAGGGGTGCTGAAACAGAAGATGATGCTGGGTATAATCCCAATACTCTCCGGTATTTTCCGCATAGAAATGTACAATTTTCTGGCGGGTTTTTACCGGGAGCAAAGAGGGAGGGCATCTGAGCCCTGTCTCTTCCCAAAGTTCTCGCATAACGGTTGCTGTAGCGTTTTCCCCCTCGTCGATTCCTCCTCCGGGCACATCGGCGCAGTCCGGAGCATGAGCTTCAATGTTAAATAGAATTTTATTACGGTGGACGAACAGACCGAATGCTCCCTCACGGAAAACCCGGAGATCTTGAGGTCCTGCCTGGTGAGGAATGCCGTAGCGGTCTGTGTAAATCATCATGCGCTCGCTATTTTAAAAGATACTTCGATTTCAACCGGCGGCCTCCCAGAATAATTACCCAGAGCGCGGCAAGGGAAAACCAGAACAGGGCATAGGAAAGGTGCCGGTTATGAGGAAGCGGAATGTCTTCATAGGGGGCGAGGTACAGAACGGAGGGCAGAATTTCCGGTGCGGAAATATAGGCAGCAATTTCTTTTGAATCAAAGCGGTACCATCTATTTTTTGCCGGATCATTGTTCGGAGTGAACAGGTTATGTGACGGCAGACGCACCGTTCCCTGCAACAGAACCGTGGTGGATGTGTCTGGAAGCGGGATGCGGTCAAGCGGAATTTTCATCGCAGGATCGGCAAGCACCCAGCCGTGATGAACCATGATAAGATCGCCGGAATCGGTCTCAAACGGACTGAGCATGTTAAATCCATAGGCATTTTCCCGGAATTTTGGCCAGAGCAGCACTTTGGGAGAGAGATAATGACCCTGAATATATCCCCGCCGGATAAAAGTGCGCCCCGCTCCTATCTCTTCAAAGTCAGCCGCACTCAGAGCGTATGCTGCGGGATCTTTGCGTGTTTCCGTCTCAATTTGCTGCAGCAATTCAGCTTTCCACCCGGCCCGCTGGATCTGCCAGCTTCCCAGCGCGAGCAAGGTAATAAATCCGGCGGTAAACAGAACATATCCAACAATTTTTTTCATGATAAAATCGTTTCAAATAACAGGCGTAACCCGGTTTCTCCCAAGATCAGCAGGAGCGCAATCCAGCACAAACCAATGATGATTCCGGACAGAACCGCCAGTCCGTCACGCATGACCACGCCAATCGCCATGCAGGCAATTCCCATGGATGGAACCGTGTTGGTCAGGGGCAGCGGAATGCAGACCGTCAGGGCCATAATCAATCCACACAGGCCGATCAGGTGCGAAAACAGTCCCTGAGTTAAAAATCCGAGTCTTGGGCGGATCAGGACTTCAATTTTAGCAATCCAGGGAACTGATTTATCGAGCATTTTTATCAGGCCTTTGGCGGGCAATCCCTTATGCCGCATCTTTTGCGGCAGCCAGATGTCCCGCCGTCCGATGAGTTGTTGCGCGGTCAGCAGAATTAGCGGTGTCGCCAGCAGGACGTTAATTCCCGGAGGCACCGGCAGAGGCAACGCCATCGGCAGGGCAAAAATGAACAGGATGACGCCAAACCCGCGCTCATGGAATGCGGCAATAATTTCCGACAGGCTGATGGTGGTTGCGCCGGAATAGTTTTCTTTCAGGTCCGCACTGAAATCCGTTAGTAACTGCGAAAGGCTGCGGGGAGTGTCCAATTTGAAATTCTTTCATTGTGTTTTTATTTGAAAATCGTTACAACATAAAAACCAAAATGACAAGGATGCGGGTGTGGTGAAATTGGTAGACGCGCCAGACTCAAAATCTGGTGTCCGCAAGGACGTGTCGGTTCAAGTCCGACCACCCGCACCACTTACCTTTTGCATTTATGGCAGAGGCATGTCATAGTTGATCCTCCATACGATCCGAAAAGGAGAGATGCTTATGGTGAGATTCGTCCGGGTGATAACCCTGTATTCGTTTTTATTCTGTCTGGCGGCGCCTGCCGGGGCGCAATCTTCTGGTGCCACTGTCGCCTCCTCCGGGCGGGCAGAGAAGGAATTAGTCCAGCTGGCCAAAAACATCGCCCGCGAATGTCTTAAGGAAACCGGCTGGATGTCCTCGGCCTGCCTGAAGGTCAACGCATACTCTAACCGCATTCTTGCTGCGAATTATATTGCAGCTCTGAAAGAAAAAGGAAAGACCAAAGCCGCTGGTTCGGTCGAACAGCAATGCGCGGCGGCGAGTGTGCTTGGGGAAGTTGAGGCTCCGCGGGAGACGGTTGGGAATGTTCTGGCCGAGTGCGCCAACCAGATCTCTGATATGACCGCAGAGACGGGTATTAAGCCGGATCTGTCCCATTACCAGCTATTGATTGCGGCGACCCTCTGCATCACAAAAGATGCGCGGTGTGAGGCAAGCGAGCAGGCGCTGGCGGCAACACTCGTCTCTGGCAGGTAACCCGTCTTTTCGGGGAGATCCATACCATAAGATAATTTTCTTGACCTTTATAGAAATATCTGTCATTAATGCGCTCGTCGTTTGACATTGATGCTCTTTTTTAAGTACAGAGCTTTTGGCAGGTTTGTCTTCTTTAATAAGACCGTGAGCCTTGAAATTCACCTTTCCTGAAAAGTTCAGTTTTATCGAACAGTTTTTCATACATCGAACGCAATAACCCGCGTGGTATGCGATATTTGTGTCGCTCTGCGCTTAAAACTTTGCAGTGAAAGGAAAATATCATGCAAGACCAACAAACAACCGGCACCGTCAAATGGTTTAACGATCAAAAAGGGTTTGGTTTTATTCAACCTGATAACGGCGGTAACGACGTTTTTGTACATATTAGTGCTGTGGAACGCGCCGGAATGCGCACACTGAAAGAAGGCCAAAAAGTTGGTTTTGATTTGCAGCGTGATCCGAAAAAAGGAAAAGACAGCGCCGCAAATCTGCGGGATGCTGCATAACTGCATTCTCTTTATTAATAGATATAAAACGCTTTTCGCGCGGCTTTAGAAGCTGCGCGACGTTTTATTTTCGCTCTTTATATGAAAGAACTAAACATGAAAAATTTTGAAGATTTTGGCTTGTCGCCTGCTCTTGCGCAAGCACTTGCCCACATGAAATACACAATTCCAACTCCCATTCAGGCTCAGGCAATTCCGTTGGCTCTGGCGGGGCACGATATTATGGGGACCGCCCAGACCGGAACCGGAAAAACGGCAGCGTTTGCCATTCCTCTGATCGAAAAACTCCTGAGCAATCCAACTGGCTCCGCCCTGGTCCTCACTCCGACACGGGAGCTGGGCAAACAGATCATGGATATCATGCATCAGCTTCTTGGGCCGAAAAGTCCGATCAAAACGGCGTTTATCATTGGCGGAGAGCCGATGGGGAAACAATTATCTCAGCTACAGGCCCGTCCACGCCTGATCGTTGGAACGCCCGGCCGGATTAATGACCATCTGGAGCGTGGATCAATGATGCTGCGCGAGACGCATTTTCTGGTGCTGGATGAAACCGATCGCATGCTGGATATGGGATTTACCATCCAGCTTGAGAAAATTTTCAAATTCCTTCCTGCAGAACGCCAGACCCTGATGTTCTCCGCAACATTGCCGAAAAACATTCTGAAACTTTCGGAAAAGTATATGAACAATCCGCAGCGGATCGCCGTCGGGGAAACCAATGTTGTTGCACAAAATATCAAGCAGGATGTGATCCGGATCGAACAGGATCAGAAATATAAAGAATTGATGCAACAATTATATGATCGGAGCGGATCTGTCATCGTATTTGTGAAAACCAAATTCGGGGCGGATCGTATGGCAACTAATCTGCGTCGCGATGGATTTACCTCCGAAGCTTTGCATGGAGATCTGCGCCAGACCAAACGTGATAAAGTCATGCAGAATTTTCGCAAACAAAACTTCCGGATTTTGATTGCGACCGATATTGCCGCACGTGGTCTGGATGTTCCTCATATCGAACACGTTGTCAATTATGACCTGCCGCAAGTTGCCGAGGACTTCATTCACCGGATGGGGCGGACGGCCCGCGCCGGAGCGCAGGGATCAGCCATCAGCTTTGTCTCTCAGCAGGATGGTCGCAAATGGCATGCGATTGAACGGTTATTGAATCCGGACGCTCCCTCGGCGTCTCATCCTCCTCGTAATGGGGGAGACAAATCCCGCAAAAAACCGGCACGCTTTGCCCGTACGGATAAAAACAGCAAGCCGCAAAGTAGTGGCAAAAAACGTTTTTATCGGGACAATAAAAAAGCCGCGTAATCGGAACTTTATTGGTTTTTATAGTGGCTATAAATAATTTTGAGATACTCTCTCAAGCCGTTATCACGCGGCTCCGGCCGTGTGATCCATGAAAACGTGATATAAAAACGAAGTTACGAAGGGCCGAAGCAATCGAAAAAACTTCGTTCCTTCGGCCCTTCGTGCTTCAATCATTTTAACCACAGAGGTCGCAAAGGTTTTTTACAAAAAACGAAAGAACTTTGTTTTACTTTGTCCTATTATAGTCCTTCGCATTGAGAATCTGACATCCGTCATTCCCCGTATTTTTAAAGAAAATCCTGGGGAAATCCAAAAACATCCATAAGTATCAATGGATTTCCTTAGAATTGTCTGCGACAATTCAGGCAATGACGGCTTGATAATTTGTCTTAAAATTAAACCAAAGCACTATAAAATACGTGTGATTCACTATTTATCGACATATGGATTACACGGACTTTCTTCGAAAGCCGTGTAATGACGAAATTGAGGTTTGTAAGGAATCTCTACGCCCTCCGTGCCTCCGTGGTGAAAAATCAAGAGGAAACACACGGACGGAGTCGCGTGACGGAGCGGTAGAAACCTCCTTTACAGGTAATCCTTGACCAGAACCTCGGCGATCTGGATGGTGTTCAGGGCGGCGCCTTTGCGCAAATTGTCTGCCACGCACCAGAAATTCAGGCCATTATCCACGCTCTGATCTTCACGCATGCGGGAAATAAAGACGTTATCTTCTCCGGCAATTTCAGCCGGTGTGACATATTCCATGTCACTTTCCAGATCAATAACCGTGATACCCGGCGCTTTTTGCAAGGCGCGCAACGCGTCTTTAGCGGAAATCTCTTTCTCAAATTCAACATTCACCATCTCGGCATGACCGATAAAGACCGGCACGCGCACACAGTTGGCGCAGACTTTGATTTTTGGATCGAGAATTTTTTTGGTCTCTGCCATCATTTTCCATTCCTCTTTGGTGGAATGGTCGTCCATAAACTTGTCAATCTGTGGAATGACGTTAAACGCAATCGGTTTCGGGAAAATTTCCGGATTGGTGTTTTCATTCATATAGATCTTGCGAGTCTGGTTAAACAGCTCATCCATGGCTTCTTTGCCGGCACCGGAGACTGACTGGTAAGTTGACACCACCACGCGTTTGATGGTGGCAAGATCGTGCAAAGGCTTCAAGGCCACAACCATCTGGATAGTGGAACAGTTTGGATTGGCAATAATATTTTTCTTTTTATAGCCGGCAATATCCTGCGGGTTGACTTCCGGCACAACCAGCGGCACGTCCGGGTCCATGCGGAAGTGAGAGGTATTATCAATGACCACCGCCCCGGCCTTTCCGGCTTTAGGCGCGTATTCCGCAGAAACCTTCGCGCCGGGGGAGGAGAGCACGATATCAACTCCGGAAAAATCGAATTTGGCCAAATCCTGTACAGATAAAACCTGATCGCCGAAGGAAACCTCGCGGCCCACCGAGCGATGAGACGCCAGTGCAATCACATCAGAAACCGGAAACTCCCGTTCATGCAGAATATTCAACATTTCTCGGCCGACATTTCCGGTCGCTCCCATCACAGCTACTTTGTAGGTCATTCTTCTGCTTTCCCGTTGTTTTTTGTTGTTTTTTTATGACTTTTTGTGCATTTTTCCACGCAAAAAGTCCGCAACATGATCCAGCCCGATGCGCTCCTGTGCCATGGTGTTCCGGTCGCGCACGGTCACAGTCTGGTCGGACACCGTGTCATTATCGACGGTGAAACAGTAAGGCGTTCCGATCTCATCCTGACGCGCATAACGTTTGCCGATGTTCTGTTTGATATCCAGATCAACCGCGTAATCCTCTCGCAGTTCCATATAGAGTTTCTGGGCGATTGGTACGTGTTCTTCCTTGGCGGTCAGCGGCAGGATCGCCGCCTTTTTCGGCGCCACAGCGGGCGGGAAATTCAGATACACACCGGAGGGGCGGGTCTCATCAAGCGTGTACGCCTCGGACAGGACCGCAAGAACGGCGCGGGTCAGTCCACAAGACGGCTCAATCACGTCTGGCAGGAAGCGCCTGGTGTTATCCGTCGGGTCCATATATTCCAGCTTGGTACCAGAGAACGTCTGGTGCTGGGTCAGGTCAAAATTCCCGCGATGCGCAATGCCTTCCAGCTCGTCATATTCCGGCGCGGAGAACGGGAATTGATATTCGATATCAATGGTCCGGTCTGAATAATGCGCCAGATCTTCTTTCGGGACATCGAGGAAATGACATTTTTTCAGATCAATTCCGACGGAGTCCCACCACTTTTTACGCTGCTCGACCCAGAATTCAAACCATTTCGGAGCCTCTTCTTTTTCGCAGAACCATTCCAGTTCCATCTGCTCAAACTCGCGGGAGCGGAAAATAAAGTTGCGCGGCGTGACCTCGTTCCGGAACGCTTTGCCGATCTGGGCAATTCCGAAGGGGACCTTAACACGGCTGGAATCCAGCACGTTTTTGAAATTCAGGAAAATCCCCGCGCAGGTTTCCGGACGCAGATAGGCTTTGTTTTCCTCGCCGCCCATCGCCCCGATAAAGGTGTAAAACATCATGTTAAACTGGCGTGGTTCGGTCAGGGTGCCCGGTTCTTTTGCGTCCGGTCCGATGATTTTTGAAAAGTCGGAAAACGGAATTTTATCCAGCTTTTTGACATCGTAATCGCTTTGTGGGCGGCCTTTTGCCAGCTTTTTCAGGCGCTGGTTAATATCATCCTCTTCCGCATCCTTATCAAAGGCCAGCCAGAAGCCGTCCTGATTTTTGGGCAGAAGGACCGTCACATGATCTGCACGGTAACGCTTTTTGCTCTCTTTACAATCCACCATCGGGTCATTAAAGCCGCCGACATGACCGGAGGCCTCCCAGCATTTGGGATTCTGGATAATCGCGCTATCAAGACCGACAATCTGTACAGGTTCACCGTCAGGTCCCAGAGGCGGAGTAAGAACCATGGATTTCCACCAAAGATCGCGGATATTATTCTTCAATTCGGTGCCCAGCGGCCCGTAATCCCAAAAGCCGTTAATGCCGCCATAAATATCGGAAGCCGGGAAAATAAAGCCCCGCCGTTTACACAGGGCCACAATGTCTTTCATGTCTTTACTCATGGCTTTTTTGTAGCACAGATGCCAAAGAATGCACGCCTTTTTTGGGGAGGATTAGTGATTTTTAAGCCTCAAAGAAGCTTTTTTTCATGTGTTATATTGTAAGTGTCAAATCCAATACTTTCGTAGAAATCTGAAGCAGAATTATTCGTATAGGAAGAAATAACTTGTATATGTGTCGCACCGCATTTTTGGCTCCATTGTTCTGCCTGAGAGACTAATTCGCGACCTATGCCTCGATCTCGAAAATTACTTTCGACATACATATTTTCAATTTCAGCTTCTCTTACTTTATTTCTGTAAGACTCATCGTGGCGACTGCTGTCATAGGAGATGATGATGTACCCTACAGCCGTCTCATCAATCTCCGCCAAGAAGGCGGCTTTTGTTTTGTTAGACACTGCATCTTGATAATAAGTTATTCCAGCAGGTGAAGTGGGCCATCCTGGGTCAATCGAGCTGTCGTAATTATTAAACTCCAGATCAAAAAGCTTCTGGTTTAATTTTTGTAATATAGTCCAGTCTGAGAAAGTTGAGCGACGTATTTTCATTTTTTAAGTATGGAGTATTTTTATCAAAATGTCGTTTTCTTATTCATTGCCGACAGAAAATCCCAGACAGCACGGGCTGTCCGGATGTTTGGACGCACCGCGCAGAACAATATGGTGCCGGGCGGGAGATTTATCAGAGTACATTCACACCCGAATGCTCTTCCTCCTTCCGTCATTCCAGACACAACGAAGACTCTTTTGGTTCGGGAAGGTTTGAAATTGTGATCCATGTCCAGCCGTGGATTACACGTATTCACCTGGCGGTGAAACGTGCAATGACGAATAAGAGATTTTTTCGGCGTTCCGTCATTGCACGGCATCGTCCGTGCAATCCAAACCTAAAGTCTTTTTTAGAGTAGGATTCACCTGCTCACTATGCTACTAATTATTGATTCACACAGAAGCAAAAAGCAAAAGAAAATCAAAGATTTTAAAAGATGACAGAGACGGCACAAAAGATGACAAATGAAAGTGATTACGGCGCGGGGTCGATCAAGGTTTTACGCGGGCTGGATGCTGTGCGGAAACGGCCGGGAATGTATATCGGCGATACGGATGACGGCACCGGCCTGCATCATATGGTCTATGAAGCTGTCGATAACGCGATTGACGAAACACTGGCCGGGCATTGCGATAGAACAGAGGTCATCATCAATAAAGACGGCTCTGTGACCGTTCGCGATAACGGCCGGGGCATTCCCGTAGACATCCACCCGGAAGAAGGAGTCTCCGCGGCGGAAGTCATTATGACCCGTCTGCATGCGGGGGGGAAATTTGACCAGAATTCCTATAAAGTCTCCGGCGGATTGCATGGCGTCGGGGTGTCTGTTGTCAATGCGCTGTCGGAATGGCTGGAGCTGCGGGTCTGGCGCGAAGGTAAAGAACATTTCATGCGCTTCCGTCATGGGGAAGCCGAAGCACCGCTGAAAGTGGTGGGAGAGTCTCACGGACGCAAAGGAACGGAAGTCACATTCCTGCCGTCTCCGGAAACGTTTACGATGACGGAGTTTGATTTTACGACCCTTGAGAACCGCTTGCGGGAGCTGGCATTCCTGAACTCCGGCGTCCATATTGAGGTTGTTGATAACCGCGAAGACCCGCAAAAACAAACCATCTTTGAATTTGAAGGCGGGATTGAAAGCTTTGTTAATTATCTGGACCGCACGAAGAAGCCGCTGATTTCTGCGCCGATTTCATTACAGGCGTTTGACGAGAAAGCCGGCATTACTGTGGAGGCCGCTCTGCGCTGGACGGATGCCTACCACGAAACCATGCTATGTTTTACCAACAACATCCCGCAACGCGATGGCGGAACGCATTTGGCGGGATTTCGCGGCGCTCTGACCCGTGTGATTGGCAAATACGCCGAAGAACATGCCAGCAAGAAAGATAAAGGCGTCAAGCTGACCGGTGAAGATATGCGCGAGGGCCTGAGCTGCGTTCTGTCGGTCAAAGTCCCGGACCCGAAATTTTCATCCCAGACCAAAGATAAGCTTGTGTCTTCGGAGGTGCGTCCGGTCGTGGAAAGTGCGATTGGCGACCGGCTGGCAACCTGGCTGGAAGAACATCCGCAGGAAGCCAAAATTATCGTTGGCAAAATCATGGAAGCGGCGCAGGCGCGGGAAGCCGCCCGTAAAGCCCGTGATCTGACCCGCCGCAAAGGGGTGATGGACATCTCTAATCTGCCGGGAAAACTCGCAGATTGTCAGGAAAAAGATCCCTCCAAATCTGAAATCTTTATCGTGGAGGGTGATTCTGCGGGAGGCTCTGCAAAACAGGCGCGTCATCGCCAGAATCAGGCCATTCTGCCGTTGCGCGGAAAAATTTTGAATGTCGAACGTGCCCGCTTCGACCGGATGCTGGGATCACAGGAAATCGGCACGCTGATTACCGCGCTCGGCACCGGGATTGGCAAGGAAGAATTTAACATCGACAAAATACGCTATCATAAAATCGTCATCATGACCGACGCCGATGTTGACGGAGCGCACATCCGGACACTGCTGCTGACGTTCTTTTTCCGCCATATGCCGGAAATGATTGAGCGCGGATATCTTTATATCGCCCAGCCGCCGCTTTATAAAGTCAAGCGCGGCAATGCCGGAGAAACCTATCTGAAAGATGATCCGGCGCTGGATTCCTATCTGCTGGATGTGGCGTTGAAAGATGCTGTTTTCACCGATCATAGCGGCGCAGACCGCACCGGGTCTGATTTGCGGGATCTTGTGGAAAAGGCACGCGCTCTGCGTGGATCGGTCACGGCTCTGATGAATCGGATCGGCACGCGGGCTGTGGTCGAACAGCTGGCAATCGAAGGGACCTTGTCTGCGGACGGCGCATCTGCGGACCGGGCGCAGCATATTGCGCAGCGTCTGAACCGCATTGCGGCCAAAGGGGAAAACACCTGGCACGGGAGCTGGCTGGAAGTCAGCGGCTATGAATTAAAGCGCACCTTGCGCGGCGTGACCGAGCTGGTACGTATTTCACCGGATGTCTTGCGCAGTCCGGATGCGGTGCGGCTGCATAGTGCTCTTAGCTGGCTGAAAACCAATTTTGATGCACCGGGCCTGTTGTCGCTCGGCGGCAAAGACAAAGTGACCATCAACGGGCCGATGAGCTTGCTGGACACCGTTCTTGCTGCGGGCCGTAAAGGACTGCAAATCCAGCGCTATAAAGGTCTGGGGGAGATGAATCCGGAACAGCTCTGGGAAACGACCCTTGATCCGGAGGTGCGGACTTTGCTGCAGGTTACCGTTAATGATGCTGCAAAAGCCGATGAAATTTTTTCAACCCTGATGGGCGATGTCGTCGAACCGCGCCGGGAATTCATCCAGAATAATGCCCTGAAAGTGGCCAATCTGGACGTTTAGATTTATAGGGGCTCCAGATAATTTTGAGACGCGCTTTCAAGCCATCATTGCCTTCGCGCCAAAGGCTGATCTGCAGGGCCGGGTGACGGATTGTTCCAAGGACGGCTTTCTGGAGGCGGTGGATATTTCCTGCCATTCGTTCATTCGTTTGGCAAAACGCGCCGAACTCCTGATGAAAAATGGTGGGAGCCTTTTGACCCTGACCTATATTGGCAGTGTCGAAGTCGTAAAACATTACGGGCTTATGCCGCTGGATGAAATTAAGGTCGGAGATTTACTGCGCGTTCGCCCCGGCGAGAAAGTGCCGCTGGAAAAGGTCGAGGTCAAGCTCACCTTCCAGAAAATAGATAAGGTCGGCGTGTTTGAAAAACAAATCATCGTGCATGGCGATAAATTAACCGACGAGCAACGGCAAAAACTCATCGATGTCGCCGCGAAGTGTCCTGTGCAAAGGACGTTGGAGGGTAAAATGGAGATTAAGACGGTTTAGTTAAGAGAGAGAAAAAAGCATTAAGAATTAATCTTCGTCATCCTGTGATGTTGGCGCAGGTGGAAATAGGCTTTGATTAAAGACATTCGGGATTACAGATATTGGAACAGCACCTTGACCTTGCAAGACTTTTATCATCTGAGATCTAATAAACGAATTTTGGTCTTCCTGATCTTGCCACCCCTGAGGAATATAATTACCCTCTAAGATATCCAGTTGTTCTATTTTTATTCCCATGACTTTAGCCATTTCATCAAGAAGCTTCGTGAAAGTATTATTCCTACGCGCTCCTACGCCGTCATCATTAGAAGGCGATAATTCTTTACGATAATTTTTCCAAGCTGAAATAACTCCCTTCTTATCTGCGAACTCAACCTCTACTAAATTCAACGCACCAACATGCTCAGCACATAGTCGTATATTTCTTGTGCGCATCAAAGTGACAAAAATATTCCAACGTCTGTCTTTTTTTTCCCTCCAGCCATCCAGTAATCTTGCAGTGAAGACACCAATCACTGGGCCTATTACAATAGCAAAAAGTGTTGCAACATCCAGAAATGTCATTATTGGATATCTCTTATCTTTTTAAAAATTACGTTGACTGGACCTGTTGGTGTTTTTATTTGAATTGATGCTTTTCCGGTCCCAAAATCTTTTGGTAAATCAAGGGGAATATCCCAACTAGCAGGCTCTGAACCCGCTGCCGCGCCTGTCACCAAATGTCCTCCAGGCGGAACAGTCAATGTGACTTTTCCCACTACTCTGCCTTCTTCACTTATTTTGAAGCCCCCATCATATGTTGCGCCAGCGGCATCAGCGCCAAGTATTTCACCATCTTTTAATGCCAGCATGCCTAAACCAGCCCCTGACATTCCGGTAAAGAACATAGAATAAAAACCATCAATCATCTTTTCATCTCCTAAAAGTAAGAAAATAGTAGGTTATTTATAAATAACAAACAATAAGTTTTAAATTCACTCTCTTCAAATATCCGCCTCAATCCGTTTCTGCCCTGCCCTGCGCAGCCCTATGTCATGAACACATATTTTCCGGGCGCATCCCTGATCGGCACATACTCTTTGCTATCCCCCATTGCAGGGGGCTTGATTTTCCCGTCTGAGTGACCCGCAAGCCACGGTTGCCATGCATCCCACCATGAGCCTTCTGTAACCGGTGTCGTGTCCTGCCATTGGCCGGGAGGTTTGTAATGCGCGGTATTGGGGACGGTGGCCATCTGGTATGTCCGGCCCTTATGCCCCGGTTCGCTGACAACCCCCGCATTATGCCCGCCGCTGGTCAGGACGAAGGTAATCTCGCTGGCGGTGAGCAGAAGGATTTTATAGACCGATTTCCACGGGGCGATATGATCACGCGCCGTGCCGACGGAAAAGAGCGGCGTACGGATATCCTGCAAGGCAATGGGCGCGCCGCTGACCATAAACCGTCCTTCGGCCAGATCGTTCTTAAGGAATAGCTGACGCAGATATTCGCTATGCATCCGGTAGGGCATACGGGTGGCATCGGCGTTCCAGGCCAGCATGTCATAGACAGGTTCGCGCTTGCCTTGCATATACTCGGTAATCATCCGCGACCAGATCAGATCATTGGAGCGCAGCATTTCAAACGCACCCGCCATCTGGCCTTTATCAAGATAGCCCTGGTTCCACATAACATCCTCAAGAAAGGCGACCTGACTTTCATCAACGAAAAGCATAATCTCGCCCGCCTCTTCAAAATCGACCTGCGAGGCCAGCAGCGTAATGGTTTTGAACGAGTCATCGCCATCCCGCGCATGTGCCGCCACCATAATGGAGAGCAGCGTTCCACCGAGGCAATAGCCCACGCCGTGAATTTGCGGCGCTTTTGTGATGGCTTTGACGGCCTTCAGCGCTTCGCCAATACCAAAGTGAAGATAATCTTCCAGCTCTGTGTCGCGGTCGCACGTATCGGGATTTTTCCATGAAATCATGAAAACGGTATGGCCTTTATCGACGAGATATTTGACCAGTGAATTCTCCGGCGAGAGGTCGAGAATATAATATTTCATGATCCATGCCGGTGTTATCAGGATAGGCTCGGCAAAGACTTCTTTTGTGGTTGGCTCATATTGTATAAGTTCTATCAGCTTGTTGCGGTAGACAATTTTACCCTTTGTGGCCGCGATATTCTTACCGACCTCGAAGGTTTCCAAACCCGCTGGCGGCTTACCGTCTTTGGTGCGCTCGGCGTCATCCATAAAATTCAGCATGCCCTGTACGAAATTCTTCCCACCCTGTTCCTGCGTTGTCTGCAAAATATCGGGGTTGGTGAGGGGGCTGTTGGAGGGCGAGATAATATCAAGCATCTGCCGCGCGGTATAGGAGGCGACGTTCAAATGATGCTCTGATACACCGCGCACGCCGGATGTCGCCTCATCCCACCAGGCTTGCGACAAGAGGAAGCCTTGCTCTATGACATTAAACGGCCAGCGTTGCCAGTTATCACTGACAAAACGATGGTCGGTGGAGGACGCGGTAATCACCGGATCTATCTGCGCGCCGGAAGCGGCCTTTGCCGCATATTCAGTGATTTGCGCTGTTTTCTCCATCAGGCTCTGCCGCAACATCTGTTGCTTGGCAGGCGAAAACATCAAATGCGCCCACCAGTCGAACCCCGCCAGCGCCAGAGCTATTGGTGATACCCCACCCGTGAGTTTTGCCATTTTCCCATGTAATATATGATCCAGATGATACTCATCGGAAGGCTGTTCATAGGCGGGGCACTCATGTGCGGAACGCAAACGCTTGGGAAGGGCGGCAACGCCTTTCTTGCCTGCGGCTCCATGCGGTTGTTTTAAATTTACGACTTTTGTCATAATTTTTCTCTTTCTTGCCAAATCGTTACATGTAGTGCCCGCCGTTAATGGAAAGCGTCTGGCCGGTGATAAATCCGGATTCATCGGCCGCCAGGAACACAACGGCGCGGGCGATCTCTTCCGGCTGCGCCAGCCTGCCCATGGGAACCTGAGAAATCATGGCTTTTAACACCTCATCCGGCATGGTTTGCACCATAGACGTATCTGTATATCCGGGGGCAACGGCATTGACCGTGATTTTTTTGGAGGCGCTTTCACGGGCAAGTGATCTGGTAAAACCAATAACGCCCGCTTTGGCGGCGCTGTAATTTGTCTGGCCGATTTGCCCCAGTTGCGCGTTGATCGAGCTGATACTGATAATGCGCCCGAACTCTTTATCGCGCATCGCCCCGATTACCGCATGTGACATATTAAAACATGCGCCAAGATCGACAGAAATAACGGCGTCCCAATCTTTTCGGGTCATTTTATGCATCATATGGTCGCGCGTGATTCCGGCATTATTCACCAGAATCTCAACATTGGTATCAAAATCAGCACAGACTTTTTTCACGCCCTGTTCACACTGATCAAAGTCACTGGCATCCCATTGATAGACCGATGCGCTTGTCTCTTTAGAAAAGGCATTTGCCTGATCTTCATCAGAGATAAAATTGGCGGCAACATCATACCCCGCCGCCTTCAGCGCCACGCAAATCGCCGCGCCAATCCCTGTTGTTCCGCCTGTGACGAGTGCGAGTCTTTTTGTCATGATCTATATCTTTCCTAACAGCATCAAGATAAGTAAGACAACAAGAATTGCCCCCAAGCCGCCGCTTGGCCCGTACCCCCAGCTTTTGCTATGCGGCCAGCTTGGCAGAGCGCCAATAAGAAATAGTATCAAGACAACGATAAGTATGGTTGAAAGCGTCATATGTAGGTTCTCCTTTTAAGAATTTGGTCGGATTGTATCTTCACAAATACAACTTGGGTTTGATTGCAATCAAATCTATCAACAAAGTGCGGCCAATTTTTCCGGTTACACAATCCTTATATCCAGAGATGTATTTCCTATCGCTTCCTTATAAGGCTCCTGCCATTTTTAGAGCTAGCGCGTAACTCTTTATGATTGATACCGGGAAAATAATTATGGTGATAAAATCAGAAATCTTGAAAACACTCCCGATGTTTTCTAGCCTGACAACAGATGAGAACAAGCTTCTCTTTGAAAACAGCCGCTTGTACAATTGCGAACGCGGCGCATTTTTATTCATGCACGGCGATACGATTACAAATTTCTATGTGGTTTTCCGGGGCACAGTGCAAATTTTCCGTGATACGCCTGACGGTCATGAAGTAACCAGTGATCTTTTGATTGCCGAAGATTCTCTCAACGCCGATGAGATTATCACCAAACAAATCACACATAACAAGAATGCACGCGCCGTTGACGATACCCTGTTGCTCGCAATCCCTGTTTTATGGATGCAGGAAAATTTAAGTAAATTCGACCACATGGCCACCCATTTAATGGCCAGCCTGTCTGACCGCCTTCATAGCGCGCAAATAGAAGCGGAACATCAATCAACCATGTCCGCCACGCAGATTGTCGCGTGCTATCTGCAGCGGCTGTGCCTGCTCCACGAGTTTGATCCGGGCGGGTTTGAGCTGCCCTACAGCAAAACGCTGATTGCCTCGCGCCTGAGGATTGAGTTGGAAACATTTTCCCGCGCGTTGAAAAATTTGAGAGATGAAGGTATAAAGGTTGATGGGTCGCATGTATCTTTCACCGATACGAACAAGACCGGCCATTTTGTATGCGATCACTGCTCTCTCTCTGAAGAGTGCACGGCGCATCTGTCCTTGCATAAAAACCCGTCCGATTTGATCTCAATCAAACCATTGATACGCAAAGCTGCTTAGTATTTCGGACATGAAATCAAAATTCAATAATGGGAGCGTACTGTCTATTCGCGGCAGTGTTGTGGACGTGGAATTCGACAAGGAATTGCCGCCGATCTACAGCATCTTGCATGCCGGCTCTCAAGACGAATTTATTCTGGAAGTCCTCTCCCAACGGGATGACACCTGTGTGAGCTGCATTGCTTTAACGGCCACAGGCGGGCTGGCGCGTGGCATGGGCGTGAAAGATACGGGTGGCCCTTTAAAAGCCCCGGTGGGTAAAGAGATTTTATCGCGCATGTTCGATGTGTTCGGGAATGCTATCGATCGGGGGGACGAAATGAAACCTTCGGAATGGCGCAGCGTTCATCAAGACCCGCCATCCTTAGAGCGGCGTTCGACCAAATCGGAAATTTTTGAAACGGGCATCAAGGTCATCGATATCCTCACGCCGCTGGAGCGCGGCGGAAAAGCTGGTTTATTTGGCGGGGCGGGCGTTGGAAAAACCGTTCTCCTGACCGAAATGATTCACAATATGGTCGGACGCCAAAAGGGCGTGAGCATTTTCTGCGGGATTGGTGAGCGTTGCCGCGAGGGGCAGGAGCTCTACCATGATATGAAAGAAGCAGGCGTTTTAGAGAACATGGTCATGGTCTTCGGCCAGATGAACGAACCGCCGGGCGCGCGGTTTCGTGTGGGTCATGCGGCGTTGAGCATGGCGGAATATTTCCGCGATGATGAGCATAAGGATGTCCTGCTGCTTGTTGATAATATCTTTCGCTTCATTCAGGCGGGCGCAGAAATTTCCAGCATGATGGGGCAAATGCCATCGCGCCTTGGCTATCAGCCGACCATGGGTACGGAGCTATCACGGCTGGAGGAACGCATCGCCAATACCGATACCGGCGCCATCACCTCCATTCAGGCGGTATACGTTCCCGCCGATGATTTTACCGACCCGGCGGCTGTTCATACGTTCTCGCATTTATCCGCCTCGATTGTATTATCGCGCAAACGCGCCAGTGAAGGGATGTTCCCGGCGATTGATCCGCTGGATTCAAATTCGAAAATGGCCACGCCCACGGTTATCGGCGCGGAGCACTATAAAATCGCGCAGGACATCCGGCATACGCTGGCTGAATATGAAGGTTTGAAAGATATCATATCTATGCTCGGCCTTGAGCAACTCTCCCCCGATGACCGGAAATTGGTGGGCCGTGCGCGGCGACTGGAACGTTTCCTGACGCAGCCCTTTTTCACAACCGAGCAGTTTACAGGGCTTACAGGACAATCCGTCAGCCTTGAAGACGGTCTGGATGGCTGCACGCATCTTGGCGGATGAGTTTAAAGATATTCCAGAAAGCGCCTTTTTACGCCAGTCAGGACGATAGACGAGGTAAAAACACAAGAAGAAGGAAAGAGTGATGCAAAATCTCATGCAGCTTAAAATCCTTCTCCCTTCAAGGTCTTTGCCGAAAAGAAGAGCGTAAAGCGTATCGTCGCTAAAACAACACAAGGTTTTGTCGGATTTCTACCGCACAGGCTTGATTGCGCGGTGGCGCTCGCGCCAGGCATTTTGACATACGAGAGCGAAGATGGCGGCGAAGTCTTTATCGCCCATTGATGAAGGCATTCTGGTGAAAAAGCGGCAGGAATGTTCTGATCTCCGTTCGCGGCGCCATCGGCGGAAGTGATTTGAAAACGCTGCATGAGGCTGTGCTTCAGGACTTTATGAGCGAAGACGAGCAGGAAAAAATATGCGCTTTGCGCTTTCCAAGCTGGAGAGTGGCCCTTCATCGCTTTGTGGAGTTACAGCATGGATGATTTTATCAATCAAATTAAAACTCAGGCCAGCGCAAATTACATGCACAAGCCCGCGAAAACCATATCTGGTCAGGCTTTGGCATGTTCGGGCTGATCGGCTGGTCTATTGCCCTGCCGGTTGTGCTCGGTCGCTGCTCGGCATCTGGATTGATGCACGCTATCCCAGTTCCCGCTCATGGACGCTGATCTTGCTGGTCGCAGGACTTTGCCTTGGCTGCTGGAACGCGCGCGGTGGGTTATGAAGGAACAAAAAGGCATATTGATGAGGAGACAAAGATGAATGACATATCTATTATGCTTTGGCTCTTAGTGCGGGATTGTATTGGGATTTATTTTTATGGCGGCCTGTGGTGACGGTTCGCAAAGGTCTAAGTTCGGCCTATGCCGTGGATATTCATGGGCAGTTTCTGGCTGCGGCTAGCCATTGCGCTTGGCGGATTTTATATCGTGGCGCAGGGGACTGGAAAAATCTGCTGGCCTGCTTTGCCGGCTTTATGCTGGGACGCATCGCGAGTCAGGCTTCTAACGCGGGGACCGTCCCATGCAGCTTAGCCCGATGAAATCATTTTCTGGCAATCCGGCTTTGTAAAGCTCAATTCGACCATAGTGACCACTTGGCGTTAATGGCTATCCTGACCATCGGTGCGATGCTCGTTACACGCGGCTTGGCGCATGAGGCCAAAGTTTCAAAGCTGGCAAAGCTTTTTAGAGATCATCGTTACCAATATAAACAAACAAATCAAGGAAGCCGGATTGGAACATCCAGAAAAATATATCAGCTTTCTGGGCCGCTCTTCCTATTCATTGGAACATCAAGCCTCTTCACGCTTTTGCCGTTCTATACACCGCCAACAGCTTCACTCTCTACCACCGTGGCGCTGGCGCTCTGCGTGTTCGTGGCTGTACCGTTTTTGGCATTGCTTCGCAAGGGATCGGTGGTTATCTGAATTCTTACATCCAACCAACCATCATCATGCTGCCGTTTAACATCATCAGTGAATTCTCTGCACACTGGCGATGGCCATCCGCCTGTTCGGCAATATGATGAGCAGCGGCATGATTATTGGCATTCTGCTTTCCATCACACCGTTTTTATTTCCGATTGTCATGACGGTGCTCGGCCTTCTGACCGGCATGGTGCAGGCTTATATTTTTCAGCATTCCGCCACCGTGTATATCGCGGCGGCTATTCGTTCCCCACAAAGCCCACAATCAACAATAGGAGTATCAACATGGATAACATGACATTGATCGCGGTGGCATCCATCGTCACAGCAGGACTAACAACAGGGTTCGGAGCAATAGGCCCGGCTTTGGGAGAAGGGTATTCCGTGGCAACAGCGCTCAAATCACTGGCTCAACAACCCGACGCCGCCAGCACCATCACACGGAACCTTGTTTGTAGGGCTGGCAATGATTGAATCTACGGCGATTTATTGTTTCGTGGTCTCAATGATCCTGATCTTTGCCAATCCGTTCTGGAACCACGTATCCATTGCTTCAGCTACGGGACAATAAACCATGAACATCGACTGGTTCACCGTCCTCGCACAGGCGCTTAACTTCCTCGTCTTGATGTGGCTACTCAAGCGCTTTTTGCTACAAGCCGATTTTAAACGCCATTGCGGCGCGGGAAAAACACATCGCGGATCAGCTTGCCGATGCGGCGAAAAAAGAAGCCGACGCTAAAAGGAACAGAGAGTTTGAGAAAAAGAATGACAGCTTTGAAAGAAAAAACGAAGCTGATGAGTGAGGCCAAAGCTGAGGCCGAAACTTCGCACCAAACTTATGAAGAATACAGAAGCTGAGGCTGAGGCCTTGCGTTCCCAAAAGAAAGACGCCCTGCAAAACGAGGCTTGATGATTTGAGCGCCGATATTCTCAAACAAACGAAAGCACAGGTTTTTGCTCTCGCCTCAAAAGTTCTGGGCGATCTTGCCAATATCGAATTGGAAGAGCGTATGGTCGCGGTTTTTCTCACGCGCCTGCAAGCTTTAAAGGCTAAGGATAAAGATGCGCTTTCTTCGGGAAACGCAATCATTACAAGCGCTTTCGCCTTGTCGCCGGCCCAGCAAAAATCTCTCAAGGCTGAAATCAAGTCAGAGTCCATTAAATTCAAAGTGGTGCCGGAACTGGTGAGCGGGATTGAACTCTCAGCAAACGGGCACAAACTTGCCTGGAGTATTTCCGATTATCTGGAGACGCTAGAGCAGGAGGCCTCCCGTGCTGCATAAAAAGCTGGATAAAGGCTTTGCGGATATCGCGCATGCGCTTGATAAATCGGCGCCAGATTTAACGCCGCGTGAAATTGGCACGGTGATGAATATCTCGACAGGGATTGCCACGGTCACCGGCCTTCCGGGCGTGGGTTCAGAGGAATTGCTGCGCCTTCCGGGCGATGTTTACGGCATCGCCTTTAATGTCGATGAGGACGAGATCGGCGTCGTACTTTTAGGGAATTACTGGCATTTACACGCGGGCGATGAAGTTTCGCGCACGGGCCGCGTTGTCGATGTGCCGGTGGGGGACGCCCTGATCGGGCGTATCATAAACCCGCTCGGCATGCCGCTGGATGGCAAAGACCCTGCGAAATCCTCCAAGCGCCTGCCGATTGAACGGCCCGCCCCCGCCATCATGAACCGCGCCGCCGTTGCCACCCCGCTGCAAACCGGCATTATGGCTGTAGATGCGCTGATCCCCATTGGCCGTGGCCAGCGCGAGCTTATTCTCGGTGATCGGCAAACCGGCAAGACCGCGATTGCGATTGATACGATTTTAAATCAGAAGGGCCGGGATGTTCTGTGCGTTTACTGCGCTATCGGCCAGCGCGCTTCGTCCGTCGCCAAGGTCATTGCGCGCCTGCGCGAACATGGCGCGATGGACTATAGCACCGTCGTGGTCAGTGAGGGCAACGATCCGCCGGGCCTGACCTATATCGCCCCCTATGCCGCGACCAGCATTGCCGAATACTTCATGGAGCAGGGCCGCGATGTGCTGATCGTCTATGACGATCTCACCCACCATGCGCGGGCGTACCGGGAAATTTCCCTGCTGCTGCGCCGCCCGCCGGGACGGGAAGCCTTTCCGGGTGATATTTTTTACATCCATTCCCGCCTTCTGGAACGTGCCACGCATTTATCAAAGGAAAACGGCGGCGGATCGCTAACCGCACTGCCGATCATCGAAACCGAGGCGCAGGACATTTCCGCCTATATCCCCACCAATTTGATTTCCATCACGGATGGACAAATATACCTCTCCCCGACTTTGTTCGAGCTCGGCATTCTGCCCGCCATTGATGTCGGTAAATCCGTTTCGCGTGTGGGGAGCAAGGCGCAATTCGAATCGTACCGCGCCGTCACGGGCGATCTCAAACTCGCCTATGCGCAATTTCTGGAGCTGGAAACTTTTGCGCGCTTCGGCACGCGCCTCGATGAACATACCAGCAAAATTCTTGTCCACGGCAAGCGTATCCGCAGCTGTCTGGTGCAAGGGGAGTCGGAGCCGCTTTCGCTGACTGAACAAATTGCATTACTACTCGCACTCTCCGAAGGCCTGCTGGATGCGGTGGCGGAGGAAAAAGTTCTAGAGGCCAGAGCAGCAATTTGCGTGGCAACGTCCGACCTTCCCACAGATCTGAAGGCGGCATTATCCTCCGACGAAAAGCTCAGCGATGAGACACGCAAAACCATTCTGGATACTGCGCGCGCCGCCCTTAAACCTTTCCTCCCGGAGCAAACCGCATGACCAATACGATGGAGCAGATGCGTCATAAAATCTCAGGCGCGGAGCAACTTGAATCCGTCGTGCGTACCATGAAGGCACAGGCGGCCTCCAGCATCAGCCAGTATGAAAACGCCGTCCTTGCGCTGGGTGATTATTATCGCACCGTCGAGCTTGGCCTGATTGCCTGCTTTCGCCACAACAAACCGCTTGTTTCAAAAGCTCCGGATCCGCAAAACGTCACGGCTATTGTCTTTGGATCGGATCAAGGGCTTGTCGGGAAATTTAACGATCAACTGGCCGACAGGGTGAACAAATCTCTGCAAGCGGAGACCGGCAAAAAAACACTCTGGGCTGTGGGGCAGCGCGTCTGCGGGCATCTGAATGATGCCGGACTTGGCGTGGAAAAAACCTTTGATGTTCCGGCCTCGATCACTTCGATTACACCCCTGATCGGGCAAATCTTGAGCGAATGCGTCAGCGCTTCCGCCCCTGAGGGCCATACGAAAATCCTGATATTTTATAATCGGCTGCACGGTGGCAGCACGTATGAGCCCGCCAGCCAGCAATTACTGCCCTTGGATGCGGCATGGCAGAGCGGATTAGCGCAGCAAACATGGCCCGGCAACGCCTTGCCGGAAACCCTGGAGGACAGAGAAAAACCGCTTTTAAGCGCCCTGATCCGTGAGTATCTTTTTATCTCGCTCTATCGCGCCTGCGCGGAATCTCTTGCCAGTGAAAACGCCAGCCGCCTTGCCGCCATGCAACGCGCGGAGAAAAACATCGACACGCTCCTCGGCGATCTCAAACAAACCTCCCGCACCTTGCGTCAAAACTCCATCGATGAAGAGCTGTTTGATGTGATCGCCAACTATGACGGCGCTCATGGATAAAGATTTTTCTTACGTGATCTTATTGCGCGGTTCTATAAAAATTTAATTTTCGTGATTATTCTCTGGCTTTGTTTCATCTTCAGCATTCAAAATTCAGAAAAATTTCCCTGTTAAGCAGGGAATAACAGGGAACTTGTGAAGGGTGCGTGCGGACAGTGAATTTGCGCGTAGAGAAAAAAGGAGATTTGAAGCAGATATTTCACATTCTCTGCTGTCCGTACTTAGAGCCAGATAACACAAAGCCCGCGGAATGCGGGCTGTAGGGGGCAATTTTCTATATTTTTGTGAAATACTAAGACTAAATGGTGGAGGGAGTAGGATTCGAACCTACGTACGCTACGCGGGCAGATTTACAGTCTGCTGCCTTTAACCACTCGGCCATCCCTCCACAAAAAAATGGTAGACCTAAGCTAGAAAAGAGAAGTAAAAGGATTTTGCACATAAAGTCAATAATAGAGTTTACAAAAATGTCAAAATTAACGGCAAATATTTGGGGAGCGCATGCCGTCAGGGCGGCGTGGCTTAATCCGGCGCGGGAAATCTCTCATATATTCGTGACCGAGCAGGCCGTTCGCGAGTTTTCCTCTTTCCAGGCCATGAAAGGCGAAAAACGCCCATCCCCGACTCTGGTTTCCAAAAAAGATCTGGATAAAATGACCGATCATGCTGTGCATCAGGGGATGGCTCTGGTCACCGCCCCCTTGCCGGAGGTCTTTCTGGGAGATCTCCTCGTCGCCACCTCAGCCCAAAACCGCAGCGTTATCCTTATGCTGGATCAGGTCACGGACCCGCATAATGTCGGCGCAATTTTGCGCTCTGCCTGTGCCTTTGGCGCGGCGGGTCTTATTTTGCAGAAGAAACACGCGCCGACGCTGGACGGAGTTCTCGCCAAGACCGCCTGCGGCGCAATGGAGCATGTCCCGGTTCTGTCGGAAACCAACCTGTCTCGCACGATCGAGCAGTTACAGGACGCCGGATGGACCGTCATCGGGTTGGATGAACGCGGCAGCCGGACGATTGGTCAGTTTGATCTGCCGGAAAAGCTGGTGCTGGTGCTGGGAGCGGAAGGTCCCGGCCTGCGGCAGAATGTTGCGCATCATTGCGATTTTCTGGCAAAGCTGGAAATGAAAGGGCCCATGCCCAGCATTAATGTATCCAATGCGGCGGCGGTTGCGTTATATGCTGCAACCATTTAGGGCAGGGGGCTTGAACCGGCCCTCTCCCGATTTGTCATACTTCATCACATCTCTTTTCAAATTTGAAAACTATGTCTATAGTAGACGGACAATAGCAAAGGGAGAATTACCATGGCAAACGGTTCAAAATCGTCTCTGGAGGAAGCCACCCGCGGGCGGGCGCATTTTTCCGAACACGGAGAGTCTTTGGGCGCCGCCGGATTTCATGATCTGGAGGATGCTGCTGTTCACACCGATGATCTGCTGGTTGATTCCAGCGGCGAAAGTGTTGTGGTCGACGCGCCGAAGGGCGGGTTTCCGGAGATTCTGATCAATCTGTCCTGGGATCGGATTCAGGTGGAAAAAGACCCCGGTTTTTTTGAAAAACTGTTTAAAGGCAACAAGAAAGTCATAGAGGAAGAGCCGGTCGATCTGGATCTGGGGTGCCTGTATGAGTTGCAAAATGGAGATCGCGGCTGTTTGCAGGCCTTTGGTGATATGTACGGGTCATTCTCTACGCCGCCTTATATTGCTCATCAGGGAGATGAACGCACCGGAGATCCAAAAGATGTGGATGAGCAGATGATTATTAACGGCGCGAAATGGAACGAAATCAAGCGCATCCTGTTTTACATTTATATCTATCAGGGAACTCCGAACTGGCGGCGGGTTAAGCCGGAAATCATGATTGATATTCCTGGAGAAAATGACCTGAAAATGACCCCCCATGTGACCCAGGGTGATCTGGTCATGTGTGCGGTTGGAACGCTGGAAAATCTGGATGGTGCCATGAAGCTGACCAACCATTCCGAATATTTCCGTGGCCATGCGGAAATGGACCGTGCCTTTGGATATGGTCTGGAATGGGAAGACGGCGCCAAGGATTGAGTAAGTTACCTGGCAGCTATTTTGAAGTGACAACAGGTTTCCGGAACCGACTCCGGGATTTGACAGGAAACAAACCGCAACCTCTTTGTTTCAATGCGCTTTCATGCTAGACATTAAATATGACTGAAATTGTCCTGAATTCCCAAACCGAGTCGTCCCCCTCTCTTTTATCTGAAACCGGGTGCCGGGAGTATATTCAGCTTCTCAAGCCAAGGGTGATGAGTCTGGTAGTCTTTACCGGGTTTGTCGGGATGTCGGTGGCGCCGGGGGCTGCGGATACGCATCCGGTTTTGTTATTTACCGCCCTGTTATGCCTGGCGCTGGGGGCCGGGGCCGCTGGAGCCATTAATATGTGGTATGACCGCGATATTGATGCAGTGATGACCCGCACCCGCAACCGTCCGATTCCGCTGGGACGAATTCCGCCGCAGGAAGCGTTGGCCTTTGCCGTGATTCTCTCTGTCTTTTCGGTGATGATGATGGGGCTGTCCGTCAATTGGGTTGCGGCGGGTATTCTGGCCTTTGCCAATATATTTTACAGCGTCGTTTACACCATGTGGCTCAAACGCCGGACGCCGCAGAACATTGTCATTGGCGGTGCAGCAGGGGCGTTCCCTCCGATGATTGGATGGGCGGCCGTAACTGGGCATATTTCTCTGGACTCGCTGATTTTGTTCCTGATTATTTTTTTCTGGACTCCTCCCCACTTCTGGGCTTTGTCCCTGTTTGCCGGGAAAGACTATCAGAAGGCCGGTATTCCGATGATGAACGTCATCAGGGGAGATCAATCCACCAAGCGGCAAATGCTCGGCTATACCCTTTTGCTCCTGCCGGTGTCGTTCCTGCCGGTGATCACAGGACTGACCACGCCTCTTTATGGAGCTTTGGCACTGGGATTGGGCGGAATGTTCGTGATTGCTGCGATCCGGACTCTGCGCAGTTCTGATCTCTCCCGCGCCCGGCAGATGTTTGCCTATTCTATTTTCTATCTGTTTGCGATTTTTCTAGGGATCTTTTGCTGCGCGGCGTAAGGAAAGATTGATTTAGCGCCATAATCCGTCCATAATAGGGGCATGAGGTCCGTCTTATATGTTATCGTTTTGCTGGTGTCATTATGCCTGATGCCGCGCCCGTCCGTCGCGCAACAGGAGACTACGTTGAAGCCGACCCCGTCGCATGTTCTGGGCTATATCTTCCACAAGTTAAGCAATACAGCGCCCGATTTTGATCTATGGGTCCGGATTTATAAGAAAGCGATGCCCCAAGGATTAGATGCGGAACAGCAATTAAACTATACCAATCACCTGAAACAAAAATTTATCAGGGAATTCACGGAATTTAATCCGGAAGAGGCATCTCCCATCACGATGGTTTTCCCGGCGATTATGAAAGCCAGCGCTTTTGAAACCAGAGAATTACTTGAAATTCAATTCAAAGGAGAATACCAGTATCTCATTCGGGAAATTCCGGGATATCCGCTGAATATCATTATTCCGGATCTTGAAGACCGCTTGTCACCTCTGATTGACAAAGAGGAGTATAAAAATATTGTGAAAGCCTCCGGGGGGCAGACATTTGAATATTTTCAACCAATCCAGCTTGTCCTCAAGCTGGCGCCGGTCAGTGCGGATGCGCACAAACCTTTTGTCATAGACGGTAAAGACTATTGGCTCCTGCTTTTCAATTTCATTACCTTTGAAATCTGGGATGAAAGAGGAGTTTATAAAATCTGGAGCTTTGTATCAGAGGAAGAAAAGAAAAAGAATCTCAACGAACTGCGCTCTCTCTATCAGGAGCCGGAAGAGACTCCCAAAAACAATAATATCTATATGGATTTTTAAGCGTTATAGCGGCTTTAAGTAAAAATCGTGTTCTGGTGTGTCCAAAGAACCCACCCCATCATCAACACAATGCCGCCGATCAGGCCCGGCCCGGCCGGTATTTCCAGTTTATGTAGCGATTTCTTATAGAGGAGCGCATAAATCAGCCCGTGAAGAATACTGAGAAACGCACCCACAGACAAAGCCAGCATCAGATTTTCCACCCCCAGCCATAATCCCGCAGCCCCCATCAGCTTGACATCACCCAGCCCCATGGCTTCCTGCTTATAATACCAGCTCCCCAGAGCGCGGATGCTCCACAGCAACCCATATCCCAGCATGCCGCCGCCAATCATTTCTTCCGGGGACAGCAGTGACCAGTCCTGAACCAGATGGAACATTACTCCCAGACCGGCAAAGGGAAAGACGTATTTATTCGGCAGGAGGCGCACCCGAAAGTCAATGATGGTCAGAACCGCCAGCAACACCATCGCAGCACATAAAATAACGACCGTGAGCAACTGAGGAAAAAGCATGATAATCTTTGCGGTTACAGGACGATAATACCGTATTTTGTCGCGGCAGTACGCAGACCGCCTTTTTCAATAAACTCTGTATTGCTGTGAAAGCGCCATTTCGGGCCATCCCGGAAAATGCGTCCGATCCTGAGGGCGACGCCGGGAGCGCTGGATAGAAACTCATCCGACAGCTTCAAACGAAATAACTCAAATCCGGAGTCCAGATTGACCAGCCGGACAAACAGGTTGGTAACCATGGTAAAGTCCTGTTCCTTGATTTCGCCGTCATGAATTGACAGGATAAGAACAAGCTCGGCAACCTCATAGGGCAGGCTGTTGAGATCAACGTGTATCTGTTCATCGTCCCCGTCTCCGGCCCCGGTGCGGCTATCGCCCTTATGAACCACCTCGCCTTCTTCCGAAGACAGGTTATTATAAAAGACGAAATCCTGATCTTTACGGGTTTGTTCGTTCTTGTCGAGAATGAAGCAGGACAGATCGAGATCTGGCGGATCGCCTTCCATCGTCCGGATATCCCAGCCGGATCCGATCAGCAGTTTTGTGAGGGTCGGGTCTTTATTGGTCAGACCGACGTCCTGCCCGACATCCAGATGTGCCTGGGATGACGCAACATATTTAACATGATCTGTAGGGCTGTTATCTGTCATTTTGACCTCCGCTAGAGCATATATATTGCCAGAATATACAAAACATAGCCAGCAACAAACGTCCCGCCCAGCACGCGGCCGATCTTGCGGAAAATCAGCAGCCAGAGGGCAAAAAAGATCGAAATTGCCAGCATGATCCACATATCCAGATTGACAATCTGCGGCGCGACCTGTCCCATATCAATCGGCTTGACCAGCGCTGCCACTCCGATAATCATCAGAATATTAAAGACGTTAGAGCCGATCACATTGCCGATAATCAGGTCGGTATGCTTTTTCAGGGCCGCGGCAACACAGGTCGCAAGCTCTGGCAAGGACGTTCCAAAAGCAATCAGACTCAATCCGATCACCGCTTCAGGAACGCCAAGAATAGTTGCGGAAACCTGTGCGCCGCGCACCAGAAATTCCGCGCCTCCCGCGATAAATCCCAGCCCCAGCAGCAAAAAAACATACGCCAGAATGGGATAGGAATACTGAGGATTATCGACATCCTCCGCGACCTCTGCCTCATGATCTTTAGATGATGTTTTATACTGGTAAATGATATAGAGAATCAGCGCGAGAATCATCCCCGCCCCCACGGCCTGCGTAATGGTTCCATACAGAAAAACCGCAACCATCGCCACGGAAGCCACAATCATCATAATACTGTCATTCAGAATTTCTTTGGGCTTGACGGTCATCGCCGCAACCAGAGCCGAAGCCCCGCAGACCATGAGAATATTCGCAATATTGGACCCGATCACATTCCCCAACGCAATGCCGGAAGAGCCTTTCAGATTGGCATTGATCGACACAATCAGCTCTGGCAGAGAGGTTCCGAACGCCACAATCGTAAATCCGATCAGTAACGGGGAAATGCCGAATTTGCGCGCGATATAGACGGCCGAATCAATGGTCCAGTCTCCCCCGCGCACCAGCATGATTGTCCCCAGTCCCATAGCCCCAAAAGCCAGGAAAAAGAGTTCGAAATCAGATAGCTCCATAAAAATACCCTGCGTCTGTTTTTTATGCTTGTAACATGGCAGGACAGGGACGAGAAGTTTTTATTTGAGCCTTCGTCTGATTTTTGCAGAAGAGAAGATAGCGTGCTTTTGTTTGATTTTAGAACATCATTCAACATCGTCATTGCCTGAATCGTCGAAGGCAGCTCAGGCAATCCATTGATCCAAAACGTGTTTTCTTCACAAATCCAGAGAATGCCGCATGCCCCGTTTTTAATGCGAAGAGTTATATATTAACGCATCAGGGCCCAATTTTTAGATTTAACTAAGATCTTTTCTGTATCCTCATGTCATGATAGACTTTTTTCCTGTACGTCATACTCTTATAATTCTAGCAATACCGGGTACATAAAAATGAGCGACTATGTAGAATACGACCTTCAAAATGGCAAACATCATCCCTACCATCTGGTTAACCCGTCGCCATGGCCGGTTCTGTCCGCTTTTTCCGCAGGGTTACTCGCCGTTGGATTACTCCTGTGGTTCCATGATGTTGCTCTGACCGAAACCCTGAAATTGGGATGGGCGAATATCCTGCCGGGTCTGGCGGCGGTGCTGGCCTGCATGTTTTTCTGGTGGCGCAGCGTTCTGCGCGAGTCCATGGTTGAAAAAGTCCATAATCATGAGACCGAGCGCGGCCTGCGCTATGGAATGGCTCTGTTCATTTCCTCCGAATTTATGTTCTTTGTCGCGTTCTTCTGGGCGTTCTTTGATGCCAGCACGCTGGTCGGGCAAACATATACCCCCACCAAGTTCGAAGTAACTGGTGGGCAATGGCCCCCGGTTGGCATTCATGCTATTGAAGCTTTCGGCCTGCCGTTCCTCATGACCATGATCCTGCTGCTCTCCGGCTGTACGGTTACCTGGGCCCATGCCGCTATTCTGAATGATAAAAAAGGTGATACGAAAAAAGCGCTGTGGCTGACGGTTGCGCTTGGCACAATCTTCCTGTTTTTTCAGGGATATGAATATCATCACGCAGAATTCGGCTTCGCTGACAATATTTATACCTCCACTTTTTTCATGGCCACAGGCTTCCACGGGTTTCACGTGCTCGTCGGCACAATCTTCCTGATGGTGTGTGGGTTCCGCGCTCTGGCACAGCAATTCACCCCCAAAGCCCACTTTGGATTCGAAGCCGCCGCCTGGTACTGGCACTTCGTTGATGTCATCTGGCTGTTCCTGTTTGTCGCCATCTATTTCTGGGGAAATACCATCGGGGTAAACCTGAAATAATGTCAGAAACGCCTTCCGGTCTGAATATTTTTACCACAGGCCTGAAGTGCGTCTGCCCAAGATGCCAGACCGGGGCCCTTTATAAGAGCAAAGAATTTCTGAGCCTGAATGAGGTCTGCCCGTCCTGCGGACTTGACCTGAAAAAATGTGACAGCGCGGACGGCCCGGCGGTTTTTCTGATCTTTCTGCTGGGATTTTTGCTGGTGCCGCTGGCCCTCCTTCTGGAAGTTTACGTCGCCCCGCCTTTGTGGGTTCATGCGATTTTATGGAGCATTCTGGCTCTGGGCCTGACCATTGGAGCCCTCCGCCCGCTGAAAGCAACCATCATTGCCCTGCAATACAAACATTTACCCTGGCAGTAGGGGCCAAGTGTCTCAGGAGGGCAGAAATATTCCAATGTGAGAGACTTCTTCGTCCCGTTAATCTCTTTTTAGGACTCTCTGCGATAATATCGCGTCTGTAGAATAGGACGATCTTGTCAGTCGGCTGCGGCTATGTCATTCTTAACTACGGATTCAACTCAAAGGAACCTTTCATGACTCAAAAAACTCCTGTTACAGTCGCCAGAGGCGATGGCATCGGCCCGGAAATTATGGACGCCACCCTGAAAATTCTCGAGGCTGGCGGCGCACGGCTGGAAATCGAGGAAATTGAGATCGGGGAAAAAGTCTATGAGCGCGGCGTTAAAAACGGCATAGAAGACAGTTCCTGGGCGTCGCTGCGGCGGACAAAAGTTTTCCTGAAAGCGCCTATTTTCACCCCTATGGGCAAAGGCTATAAGAGCCTGAATGTAACGGTCCGCAAAACTTTGGGGCTGTATGCGAACGTGCGCCCCTGTACCTCTTACTACCCGTTCATTGAGACCAATCATGAAAAAATGGATGTGGTGATCGTCCGCGAAAATGAAGAAGATCTGTATGCCGGGATTGAATACCGTCAGACCCAGACCGTTTGCGAGTCGATGAAACTTATTTCCCGTCCCGGCTCGGAAAAAATCATCCGCTATGCGTTTGAATATGCCCGCGCCAATGCCCGGAAAAAGGTCACCTGTATGATTAAAGACAACATTATGAAGATGGCGGATGGTCTGTTTTATAGTGTTTTTCAGGAAATCGGCGCAGAATACCCGGAGATTGAGCAGGAGCGCTACATTATTGATATCGGCACGGCCCGGATTGCCGCAAAACCGCAGGATTTTGACGTGATTGTCACGGAAAACCTGTATGGAGACATTATCTCTGACGTGGCAGCCGAAATTACCGGCTCTGTCGGACTGGGTATTTCTGCCAATATCGGCCAGACCTGCGCCATGTTTGAAGCCATGCACGGCACGGCTCCGGATATTGCCGGAAAAGGCATTGCCAATCCGTCCGGATTGCTGCTCGGATCTATTATGATGCTGGTCCATATCGGTCAGAATGACGTGGCGGAGCGCGTGCATAATGCCTGGCTCAAAACCATTGAAGACGGCATTCATACCGGCGATATTTATCGCGAAGGGGTTAGTAAGAAGCGGGTCGGAACCGATGAGTTTACGCAGGCTGTGGTCGCCCGGATGGGGCAGGAACCTGTACGGCTTTCTCCTGTCCGCTATGGCGAAGGCAAAGCAGGTGGATTACAACTGCCGCCGCTGAAAGAAATAAAGCCCCAGAAGAAAGAGCTGGTTGGATGCGATGTGTATCTCGACTGGATGGGGGATCCCGATAAACTTGGGGATATGGCCTCGAAAATGGGCACCGGCAACTTTACACTGGAAATGATCTCCAATCGCGGGATGAAAGTCTGGCCGGATGGCGCAAAAGAAACGTTCTGCGGCGATCACTGGCGGCTGCGTTATAAAGCAAAAGGCACTCTGACCCAGCATCATATCCTTGATCTGATCGACCAGATCTCGGCGCAAAAGCTGGATGTCATCAAAATTGAAAACCTGTACACCTTTGACGGGGAAAACGGATTTACCCAGGCGCAGGGAGAGTAATCTCTCTCTCTTTTAGCCTTTATTATCGGGCTTTTTTTACCAACAAACGACACAAAAAACGGGGCAGACAACCCATCTGCCTCGTTTTTTGCATTTCGTAAAATTTATGGCGGAAAAACTTGACATGCTTTTTGAAAAGAAGGTAATCTTATAATCTGCAAACCACCATAATAGAGGGAATTGATATGACGACTGATATAGACAGATATTTAAATATTTATAGCGATCAGGGAAATTATTATGTTGTTGACTGGCTTCTGAGATACGTTGATCGCAGCTCTTTTTACCATATCGAAGATTATTCAGGGACAATTTATAATATCACTCTGAAGGCTCTGATGCAGGGGACCGCGTCTTCTATCAGTTTTGCAACAAATGCAACTACCTCCTATGCTTTCCTGATGAGTGCCTCTGATCTGGCAAATATTGTTATCGCCGATGTTTACAATCACGATGGTAATTATGACGCTGCACAAGCGGCGTTGCAGGCGATGGCAGAAGGCTTGCCACATGGAATGGAGGTTGATTATGAGCGTGCGTCCTCCTTCATTTCTAACGCCACGTTTGATGCGCTGTCCTGGATTGGGGGAGATCCTGCCGCAGATGATAATACGATCCAATTTGCAGTGGATGCCGTCCAGACCATTGGACATACGGCTTTTGTAGTAGATCTGGCAAATATTGTTATCGCCGATGTTTACAATCACGATGGTAATTATGACGCTGCACAAGCGGCGTTGCAGGCGATGGCAGAAGGCTTGCCACATGGAATGGAGGTTGATTATGAGCGTGCGTCCTCCTTCATTTCTAACGCCACGTTTGATGCGCTGTCCTGGATTGGGGGAGATCCTGCCGCAGATGATAATACGATCCAATTTGCAGTGGATGCCGTCCAGACCATTGGACATACGGCTTTTGTAGTAGATCTGGCAAATATTGTTATCGCCGATGTTTACAATCACGATGGTAATTATGACGCTGCACAAGCGGCGTTGCAGGCGATGGCAGAAGGCTTGCCACATGGAATGGAGGTTGATTATGAGCGTGCGTCCTCCTTCATTTCTAACGCCACGTTTGATGCGCTGTCCTGGATTGGGGGAGATCCTGCCGCAGATGATAATACGATCCAATTTGCAGTGGATGCCGTCCAGACCATTGGACATACGGCTTTTGTAGTAGATCTGGCAAATATTGTTATCGCCGATGTTTACAATCACGATGGTAATTATGACGCTGCACAAGCGGCGTTGCAGGCGATGGCAGAAGGCTTGCCACATGGAATGGAGGTTGATTATGAGCGTGCGTCCTCCTTCATTTCTAACGCCACGTTTGATGCGCTGTCCTGGATTGGGGGAGATCCTGCCGCAGATGATAATACGATCCAATTTGCAGTGGATGCCGTCCAGACCATTGGACATACGGCTTTTGTAGTAGATCTGGCAAATATTGTTATCGCCGATGTTTACAATCACGATGGTAATTATGACGCTGCACAAGCGGCGTTGCAGGCGATGGCAGAAGGCTTGCCACATGGAATGGAGGTTGATTATGAGCGTGCGTCCTCCTTCATTTCTAACGCCACGTTTGATGCGCTGTCCTGGATTGGGGGAGATCCTGCCGCAGATGATAATACGATCCAATTTGCAGTGGATGCCGTCCAGGCAACAGCCTCTTCCAGCACCTATTTAAATATTTCCGATATTATTGATGCGGATGTCTATAATCATGATGGGGATATCTCTGTGGCTCAGGCCGCTCTTGATATCTTTTTCGAGGCATATGGATCTGAGACAGACATGGTCTTTGCTGCGGAGCGTATTGTACAGACAGCTCAAAACATCCAGCAGGATCCTATGTTATCTTCATTTTCAGATGCCGTTGCTGTTGCTTTTGACGGGGTCGTTGATACCAGCGCACTGGTCTAACAACGCCCGCTAACAAACATCCAAAGAAACAAGAAATATGGCCTGTTTTCGCAGGCCATATTTTTTTGGATGCCTTCCGTATCGTACGTATAGAAGAAAGAAAAACTCCCCTACGGAATCAGAATCAAGGACTTCATCAGATAAAACATCAGGGGGATGTAAAACAGGGCGAAAAGGGTGCTGGCCAAAACGACGGTTGCGGCTTCTCCCGGGCGAACATTGAGGGTCGCTGCGTAAGCCACAACATTCCCCGCGAGCGGCACAACCCCGATGACCAGCAGCAGCGCATAAACTGTTTCATCAAACAGGTGCAGAAACAGGCGGTCTGCGAAAATAAAGGCGATCATCGCCAGCGGCCAGACGATAAACCGCACGCAAAATAACCAGGTCATCAGGGCTATATTGATGCGGAATTTTCCGATCTGGGACAGCGCCACCCCGATCAGCATCATCCCGATAATCACCCAGGCTCCGGTGGCTTTTGTCCACCAGTCATAGAAAAGAGGCGGTAATTCCGGAGCTGTCATATTCCATAGAAGCCCCATCCAGACGGCATGCACCACAGGCAGCTTTAAAACCCGCAGCAGACTGCCTTTGACATCGGCGCTGCTCCGTGCGCCCAGATAATACCCGGCGGTGATCGAGCATAGCTCGGCTCCGAAGTTGGCGAGCAGGTAAATACCCACGACATCCGGGCCGAACAGAGCCAGAACAACCGGCAAGCCGTAATATCCGGTATTTCCGTTCCCGCTGGACAGTCCGATCAGATTTTGCAGATTATCCTTGAAAATAAGTCCGCTCAGCCGATAACTGAGGATGATAATCGTCAGCGCGATGCCAAACAGGATCAGCGGTAATAATAAATAAGCCGGGTTAAGGTCCAGCTGCGAAATCGCGCCGAACACGACAAAAGGCGAAATGAAATAAATCGCAATAATCGCCATGGAGTGCAGATGAACATCCATGTATTTCCCGCCGATATATCCCAGCGCAATCAGGATATAAAGCGGGATAAGGTTGGGAATGAGACTGAAAAAAATGTCCATGATGTCAGAAGATTAGTCTCCTCCAGCCCGGTCAGAGGACCGATAACCATGATCACCGATCAGCACTTCGCGCTTACCGGTTTTGGAGGCGGGGGAGACCACGCCCTGCCGTTCCATTTCCTCGATAATGCGGGCGGCGCGGTTATAGCCTATTTGCAGATAGCGCTGGACAAAACTGGTCGAGGCTTTGCCCTCCCGCGCGATGATCGCGACCGCTTCATCGTAAAGCTCATCAACCTTTTCCCCGTCATCACTGCCAAACATGGCATTCATGACTTCGGAATCGCCATAATCTCCGCCCTCGGTCACTTCGGTGATATATTGCGGCTCGGCCTGAGTTTTCAGGAAATTCACAACATTTTCAACATCTTCATCGGAGACAAATGGGCCGTGCACCCGGCTGATCCGTCCACCGCCCGCCATGTACAACATGTCCCCCATGCCCAAAAGCTGCTCGGCCCCGCCTTCTCCCAGAATAGTGCGGGAGTCAATTTTGGAGGTCACAGCAAAAGAAATCCGGGTCGGGAAGTTGGCTTTAATCACACCGGTAATCACGTCCACAGACGGGCGCTGCGTCGCCATAATCAGGTGAATTCCCGCCGCCCGCGCCATCTGGGCCAGACGTTGGATGGCGTTTTCCACGTCTTTTCCGGCGACCAGCATCAAATCGGCAAATTCATCAACAATCACGACGATATAAGGCAGCTCAATCAGGTCAAGAGGTTGCTCCTCATAGACCGGTTTGCCGGTTTCCGGATCAAATCCGGTTTGCACCTTACGCATCAGAATCTCACCTTTGCTGCGGGCTTCGCGGATGCGCTGATTATAGCCTTCGATATTACGAACCCCCAGCTTTGACATGGCGCGGTAGCGGTCTTCCATTTCCGCAACCGTCCATTTCAAAGACACCACGGCCTTTCCCGGCTCGGTCACAACCGGAGATAATAAATGCGGAATATCATCATAAACCGACAGCTCCAGCATTTTCGGGTCGATCATGATAAAGCGGCATTTTTCCGGCGGCAGGCGGTACAGAAGCGATAAAATCATCGTATTGACCGCCACGGATTTCCCCGATCCGGTCGTTCCGGCAACCAGCAGGTGCGGCATTTTTGTCAAATCGCCGATAACTGGTTTGCCGCCAATATCTTTTCCCAGAACCAGCGGTAATTTTGCTGCAGCTTTTTGCACATCGGATGTTTCCAGCAATTCGCGCATGAAAACGGTCTGCCGCCGCCGGTTTGGCAGCTCGATCCCGATCACATTCCGGCCCGGCACCACGGCACACCGCACGGATACCGCGGACATGCTGCGGGCAATATCATCCGCCAGAGAAATTACCCGGGATGATTTTGTTCCCGGCGCGGGCTCCAGTTCGTAAAGAGTGACCACCGGTCCCGGATGGATGGCGGTAATATCGCCCTGCACGTTAAAATCAGCCAGTACCGTCTGCAGCATTTCCGCATTGCGCCGCAACGCATCTTTGTCGAATAGAGCCGAGCTGTCCTGCGCCGGAACTTCATGCATCAGATCAATGGACGGAAATTCCCAGTCTTCTTCCTGTTCCAGCTTGAGCTTGCTTTGTGCCGGTTTTTTCGCAACGGAGGGTTCTGCGATGGTAACGCTGATATTTGGCACAGATGCCGTTGCCACCGCTGCGACCTCCGCAGGAAGTGTGGGCCGTGCTGCGCGTTCCGCTGTCGCCTGATCCTGCGCCATGTTTTTCTGCAATATGATCTTTTCCGTCTTTTGTGGGGTTACAATCTTCGATTCCTGTTTTCCCAGCCAGGACGGATCATTATAATGCTGCACCCAAAGAACAAAATGCCGGGCGGATTGCACAGACTTTGCAACCAGCATCGAAAAACTGCGGGAGATCTGTTTCAATACGGCCATACTTTCGTGGTAATTCAGAGTTGCCGCATAAAAGGCAGAGGCCAGAAATACAAGCGCAGACAAGCCCGCAACCAGAACTCCTGGTAAAAATTGCTGCGTTTGCTGCATTAGAAGAGTGCCGACCGGCCCGCCCAGCCAGGGATATAACCATCCGGTTGGGGCTGGAAATGCCGATAACAGCGTGCTCGCAGAAAAGACCGCGAGTCCAAAAGCAATCACCCGGACAGAAACCGGCCGCACGCTGCGCCTTTTTACCAGACAAATCCCCCAGATCAGGGGGAAAACCGCAAATAGAAAAGCCGCGCCGCCAAATGCTTGCACCAGAAGATCCGCAAGCGAGGCCCCCGGATGCCCCAGAATGTTCCGCACTCCGGAGGCTCCGGCAACACTGAAAGACGGGTCCAGCGGCGCATAGGTCAGCAGTGCCATCAGAACGGCGCCCCCGGCAAGGGCCAGTCCAAGTCCGGTCCCATCCATAATGCGCCGTGCCACAAAAACCTGCGTGGATTGTGGCAAAAAGCGCAGAAGGAAAGGCGTTTTTATTTTTTGCGGTTTTTTACGTGGTGGCATAACGAAACTGGGTGCGATGATTTAGGGTGATAGATATTATGATAGACGTTCCCCCATCGCTCCGCAAGAACTCTCGCGGGAATAAAACGGAAAATAAGGCGTTGTTCTTTAAAAATGCGGTTGGACGCGCCCGGGGGCACACAAGATTTTGGCAAGGATTAGATCTAAGGATTAGATCTATGGAATATCTTGCGGATATGATACGCTGTTTCCATCTTTTTTTTGTAACAACATGGCGGCACGATGTCCCTTCCTGTACAGATCCCTTTCCCTTTGAATGTGCCTGTTGCAGCACTCGGTGCGGTGCTGTGTATTGATCTGGAGGCACTTCGCCAAAATTACCGGATATTGCAGGTCCGCAGCAAAGATGCTGCGCTGTCCGGCGTGTTAAAAGCCGACTCCTATGGCTTGGGTGCGGCGCAGATTGCCCCGGTTCTGATAGAGGAAGGTTGCCGGCATTTCTTTTTCGCACACGCAGCAGAGGCCGCGGCACTCCGCCCTCTCCTGACCGATCGCGCCTGTTATGTTCTGAATGGGTTGCTGACCGGAGAGCCGGAAGAATTTGTCGAAGCCGGCATACATCCGGTTCTGAACAGCTTGCACGATCTCAGGGTTTGGCAGGATCTCGCCCGCAAGATGGAGCGGGTTCTGCCGGCGGTTCTGCATTTTGATACCGGCATGAACCGGCTGGGGCTTGGAACTTACGAGACGGAAATATTGCTGCGGGAACGGGAAACGCGGCTACAGGGATTGGACGTCTGCCTGATTATGTCTCACTTTTCTTGCGCCGACGAAGAGGCGCATTCGGAAACCCCTCGGCAGATCAAACGCTTTGAATTCATTAAAGATTTTTTCCCTAACACGCCGGCTTCCCTGTGTAATTCCGCCGGGATTTTTGCCGCGCCGGACGCCCTTTATCAGATCACCCGCTCCGGCATGGCGCTGTACGGCCTGAACCCCACGCCTTCCCGTCAAAATCCCATGCACCCGGTCGTTAGCCTCCATACCCCCATTTTGACCATTCAAACTGTTCCACGCGGAGAACCCATCGGTTACGGAGCCTCCTACACCGTACAGACGGCACCGGGGCAGGAACATGAGCGCGTGGCGACCGTCAATCTGGGATATGCGGATGGATTTTTCCGCAGTCTCAGTGGAGGCGGAAAATTATTCTGGAACGGCATTGCCTGCCCGATTCGCGGACGGGTTTCGATGGATCTGGTCACGGTCTCCCTTGCGCAGGTACCGGAAGATCAAATCCCGCATCCGGGGGCGTATCTGGAGGTGATCGGTCCCTCCCAGACCCCGGCAGATCTGGCAAAAGACAGCGTCGGTCTGCAAAGCGACTATGAAGTCCTGACCTCCCTCGGCCCGCGCCTGAAGCGGGTGTATATATAACTGATCCACATCAGGATAACTCTTCCTTTGCAATTCGCGCAAAGCTGAGGTATTTATGTCAGAATGACAACCGAAGTTACCCTCTCCAAACCCGCGTTTTACGATCCCGTCCTTGATGTTTTTGATAAGGTTGGGCGCGCCACCATGCGATTTTTGGCGGCGGTCGGGCGGCTGGCAGAGTTTATGGCGCTGGCCGTGATGCATGTTTTTACCCCTCCCTATTTTGGCAAAAATATCCTTAATCAGATGATTAATGTTGGTTATTACTCTTTGCCGGTTGTGGGAATGACGGCCCTGTTTACCGGGATGGTGCTGGCCCTGCAATCTTATACCGGATTTACCCGGTTCAATGCCGAAGGGGCAATTGCCGGAGTGGTGGTCCTGTCCATGACACGAGAACTCGCGCCGGTTCTGGCCGGGTTAATGGTGGCCGGACGCGTCGGGGCCGCGATTGCCGCAGAGATCGGCACCATGCGTGTGACCGAGCAGATCGACGCCCTGTCAACCCT
This sequence comes from Rhodospirillales bacterium, assembly GCA_020638395.1. Classification (GTDB taxonomy): domain Bacteria; phylum Pseudomonadota; class Alphaproteobacteria; order Micavibrionales; family Micavibrionaceae; genus JACKIP01. The sequence continues at coordinate 59,297 of JACKIP010000002.1, read as the reverse complement.
GTCGGTTAATCCCTATAAATACCTTGTTGCGCCACGTATTCTGGCGGGCACCCTGATGTTGCCTTGTCTGGTTCTGACCGGGGACATTATCGGAGTTTTTGGCGGCTATGTCGTCAGCATCTATTCGCTCGGATTTTCTCCCGGGACCTACCTGTCGCAAACGTGGAATGTTCTGGAGAATTCCGATGTCATTTCCGGACTGGTCAAAGCCGCCGTTTTTGGCCTGATTGTGACGCTGATGGGCTGTTATCATGGCTATAATTCAGGCCGCGGCGCACAAGGCGTCGGCAACGCCACGACCAATGCCGTTGTGTCTGCCTCGATTCTGATTCTGGTGATGAATTACATGCTCACGCAGATTTTCTTTTCCTGAACAAGCCTCTGATATCTTCCGCGGGACAAGTTTTCGGTTATTGCGAACGCCCCACTGAGATTATGGCAATTTACGGGAACTCCAAATAATTTTGAGACAAACTTTAAGCCGTCATTGCCTGAATTGTCACAGACAATCCGGGGAATGACGAATGCCTCATTTTTATTTAAAATGTCGATATATCTCAACAAGGTTTGGAGCGGTCTAAGAGGACGCACCGGTTGCCCGCATGGAGAGGAACAGGCTGGTCTCCAGAGCGCGGATCAGGGCATCGCCCATATCCGCTGTCGAGATCTGCGTACAATGCTCTGCCATGATATCGGGCGTGCGCAATCCGCTATTCAGAACGTTCTGGGCGGCCTGTTCGATGGCATCGGCCAGATCTCCACGGTTGAGGGAATAACGCAGGCACATGGCAAAAGACAGAATTGTTGCCAGAGGATTGGCTTTTCCCTGCCCGGCAATATCGGGGGCTGAACCGTGGACCGGTTCATACATGGCATAGCGTTTTCCGGTTGTGGCATCCACCGCGCCCAGTGACGCCGACGGGAGCATACCTAAAGACCCGGTCAGCATGGAGGCTTCATCGGACAAAATATCGCCGAACAGATTATCCGTGACAATCACGTCAAATTGCTGCGGATTGCGCAGCAATTGCATGGCGCAGTTATCGGCATACATATGGGACAGGGCGATGCCGGGATATTTCTCCGCATGCAATTCTGTGACAACCTCGCGCCAGAGTTTGCCGGACTCCATGACATTGGCTTTTTCGCAGGAGGTTACTTTTTTGCTGCGCTTGCCGGCAAGATCAAACGCAACCTCGGCCACGCGGCGAATTTCAGAGGTCGTGTAGGTCTGGGTGTTAAATCCGCGTTTTTCGCCGTTGGGAAGGATCTCGATACCGCGTGGTTCTCCAAAATAAACCCCGCCGGTCAGCTCTCGCACAATCAGAATATCCAGCCCCCGGACAATTTCCGGCTTCAGGGTGGAGGCCTCAATCAGAGCATCGAAAACAAGCGCCGGACGCAGATTCGCAAACAAATCAAGTTCTTTACGCAATTTAAGCAGCCCGGCCTCCGGGCGAATCGCATAGTCAACCCTGTCCCATTTGGGGCCGCCAACGGCTCCCAGCATCACCGCGTCGGCGGCTTTGGCCTTGGCAATCGTTTCATCTGTCACCGGCACGCCATGCGCGTCGATCGCGGCGCCGCCGACCAGATCCGTCTCCAGCTCAAACGACGCGTAATGATGGGCGCTCAGCCAGTTCGCCAGCTTGGAAACTTCGGCCATGCCTTCCGGTCCGATTCCATCACCGGGCAAAAGAAGAATTTTATGAGATGTTTGTGTCATGACCTTTTTTTAGCATTGCACATGGGAAATACCAAACTTTTTGTGGCGTTTAGCCGTCTCAAAATTTATATTCATTTCTTGAAGAGCGGGTGAGATGCGACTAACCTGTCATTCGCGCCCACCTGTATTTATTTTGTATTTGGCTTTATTCATGGCATCTGAAGATCATTCACACACCAACCCGGCTCTTGAAGAGCGGTTCTTACAGCCCGTCGGCTGGCGGTGGCATATGTTTGCCGGTCATAACGGTGAGAAGCTGCGGTTTGGCTCGGTCTTTCCCAAGCATGTCGTTCCCAAAGCCGTGATTGTGATTTTGCCGGGGCGCGCGGAATATTGCGAAAAGTACTTTGAGTTGATCCGGGGCTGTCTGGAAAAAAAATATGCGGTGTATATTCTGGAATGGCAGGGGCAGGGGCGCTCCCACCGTCATATTGAGAAATCACCGCATAAGAACATTTCCAACGGATTTTATAAAGATGTACAGGATCTGGAGATTTTTATACGGGACTATGTGCTGCCATCCGGAATGCATCCGGAGGTCGGCAAATTGCCTCTGGCGATGCTCGCGCATTCTATGGGAGGAAATATCGGGCTGCGTTATCTGTCTAAACATCCGTCGGTCTTTTCCTGTGCTGCAATGACAACGCCGATGTTCGGGATTCACGCGCTGGATCTGATCCCCGGTTTTTTGCGCATCCCCCTGACGAAGCTGTTGATGGAGGTCGCAGATTGTTCTTATGTGCCGGGCGGGACGGGGTACGCCCCCCGCGAGAAAAACTTTTTTTCTTCTGATCCACACAGGGATGCTATTCACGATGCCTGGATGCAGTTTGATCCGAAATTACAGATCGGGGATGTGACCTACCGCTGGCTGTATCATGCCACGAAAACATGCCATATTGTGCAGCAGGAAAAATTCCTGAAATCCATCAAAACACCTTTGCTTCTGGCCTTGGCCGGACGGGAAAAGCTGGTCAGTAACAAAGCAATCCGGCGGGCGGCTCACGTTATCCGCGGGGCAATCCTGAAAACATATCCGGAGGCAGGTCATGAAATTCTGATGGAGTGCGATTCCATCCGGGACGATTTTCTGAAAAGCTTTGACGACTTAATAAAAATCAATATTCTGAATAAGAAAAAACAGATCATAACTCCTGAACATAGCGGAAAATAGATATGACTAACGTACTGGATACTTCCCTCAATCACGAACGCGTCAGCGACCGAATTCTTTATGCGCTGGAACTGGCGCTGGAACAAAAAGATGTCGATGTGTCGGAAACCCTGACTCTGGCGCTGGAAAAAGCCATGACCCGCAATGCCGGGGGCGGAATGTTTGTGGAGCGGCGGGACTATCCGGAGCGGATTCAGACGGCTCTGGACCGGTTAAAAAGTCTGAAATCCTGATTCTTTTCGCAGGTGCAGAAAAAAAAGTTCTGAAGAGTTGTGTTTTTTGCATACATTCTTCTTGCTTTATTTAAAAAGAATCATTTATTCTGTAAAAATGATAACGGATCAATTTACAATATCCGGACGAAATTTGAGGGTGCCGCCTACTTTACCAGAGCATTTTTTGCTGCCGGAAGAGACCGTCACGGGCCATTTTTACAATGATAGCGGTCATCGCCTGTGCTTTGGATGCTATATTCCCGATCACGCGGAAGGTGCCATTATTATGGAGATTGGCACCAATGAATTTCTTGAAAAACACGCCCGGTTGATTCGCGCGAATGCAGAGCGTGGGCAGGCGACGTTTGTGCTGGAGCGGCGCGGGCATGGCCTGTCAGACAGAGCTTACCCGGAACATCCTGACAGGATGGGGGGCTGGGATTTTCATACACTGGCTGAGGACAGTTTTCAGTTTATAACATCGGTTGTGTCTCCCCTTGCCCGGTATCACGGACTAAAAAATCCCAATAAAACGTTACTGGCAGTTTCTCAGGGAGGGCTGGTCGGAGCCCATTTGCTCGCCGCGCATCCGGAGGCCGTCGATCAGGCCGTTTTTGGAGCCCCTATGTTTGGGCAACAAGATCTCGACAGACTGGCATTTGCTCATTACAGACTACATCCGCAGCTTGCTGGTGAGTATATGCTGCGCGTTCATAGAGCCGTGAAGCCGGACGATGTTATCTCAACAAAGTTTCAGAAAGAGCGTGAGGCTGCATTATTGGCCCCGGACGCTCAGAAAGCCCATGATGATTTGTGGCGGACGGAAAATCCGGAATTGATTAATCATACTGTAACGCGAGGCTGGGTCGTGTCGGCTCTTCCTGCATTACGGCGGGTGCAGTCTCGGGACCTTGCGGCGGGAGTAACCATTCCAACGCTAATCCTTTTGGCTGAAAAGGACGAATGTATTGATAACGGGACGGCAAGAAAATGGGGGAGAGAGGCTCCCAATGCGGCTGTACGAACCATTCCGGGCGCAAAACAACATGATATTCTGTCTGATCCAGACCCGAAGATCCCTCAAGAAGCTATCAGTCTTGTCCATGCTTTCCTTCAAAGCCCAGAGAGATTTGTTGCGGAAAACAGAAGTGACTCCGGCAAGAATACACAGAGATTTCTTGATCGAGTCTCGACAATGCTTGGACGACGCGGTCAGGACAAAACTCCTGCTGCTGCACCGTCTCATGAAAGTGGAAGCAGCATCCACGAACCCGCGCTTTAGAACCACTATCAAACCCTCTGCGACATCATAAAGTCGTTTTGCGACTCGAAAATTGGCACAAACTGAGCTGTTTTTCATTAAAGCTTTGCGTTCCGGCCCACTCTTTTGTAAAAGAGGATATGACACAGACATCTTCTTTCCATGACCATATCCTGATCCTTGATTTCGGCTCACAAGTCACCCAGCTCATCGCCCGCCGCGTCCGTGAAAGCGGCGTTTACTGCGAGATCTGGCCGTTTAATAATGCCGATATTGACAAGATCAAAGCGTTTAACCCGAAAGGGATTATCCTGTCCGGCGGGCCGTGCAGCGTGCTGGATGACGGCTCTCCCCGTGCACCGGAGGGCGTTTTTAGCCTCGGCTTGCCGCTTCTGGGGATTTGTTACGGACAACAAACCATGGTGCAGCAGCTCGGTGGCACAGTCGAGGGTTCCGATCATAAAGAATTTGGCCGCGCCTATGTGGATATTCTGGCTGACTCGCCACTGCTCGCCGGATCAAAATGGAACAAAGGAACACAGGAGCAAGTGTGGATGAGCCACGGCGACCGCGTCACGGCTTTGCCGGATGGGTTTGAAATCATTGGGAAATCAGAAGGTGCGCCCTATGCGATGATCGCCAATGAAGCCAAAAAATTCTATGCCGTGCAGTTCCATCCAGAGGTCGTGCATACCCCGCACGGGGCGGACCTGTACAGGAATTTCACCCATACCATCTGCGGCTGCTCTGGCGACTGGACAATGGCGGCCTTCCGTGCCGAGGAAATCCGCAAAATCCGTGCGCAGGTCGGCAGTGGCAAAGTCATCTGTGGCCTGTCCGGCGGCGTTGATTCCTCGGTCACGGCGGTGTTGCTGCACGAAGCGATCGGCGATCAGCTGACCTGTATTTACGTTGATACCGGCCTGATGCGCGCCGGCGAGAGTGAGCAGGTCGTCAGCCTGTTCCGCGAGCATTACAACATTCCGCTCATCCACGAAGATGCCAGCGCCCTGTTTCTGGGGCAACTGGACGGTGTGACCGATCCGGAAGCCAAACGCAAAACCATTGGCCGCCTGTTTATCGAGGTGTTTGACAAATGCGCCGGCGAGATTGGTGACGCGCAGTTTCTGGCGCAGGGGACGCTGTACCCCGATGTGATCGAGAGCGTCTCCTTCACCGGCGGGCCAAGCGCTACGATTAAATCCCACCATAATGTCGGCGGCTTGCCGGAACGGATGAACCTGAAACTGGTCGAACCGTTGCGGGAGTTGTTCAAGGATGAAGTGCGGGCGCTGGGGCGCGAGCTTGGCATGCCCGAAGATTTCATCCGCCGCCATCCGTTTCCGGGGCCGGGCCTCGCCATTCGGATCCCGGGGGAGATCACCCGCGAGAAAATCGAGATTCTGCGCAAAGCTGACACAATTTATCTGGAAGAAATCCGTAATGCCGGGCTATATGATGCCATCTGGCAGGCCTTTGCCGTTCTCCTGCCCGTGAAAACCGTGGGCGTGATGGGTGATGACCGCACCTATGACCATGTCTGCGCCCTGCGCGCCGTGACCAGTACAGATGGTATGACCGCGGATTATTACCCCTACCCGCATGATTTCCTAGGCCGCGTCGCCACCCGCATCATTAACGAAGTCCGCGGCATCAACCGCGTCGTCTATGACATCACCTCCAAACCCCCGGGCACGATTGAGTGGGAGTGATGCTGTGCTAAGATGTTGATCTGCCTTGTTAAGCTTTACTAATGTGAGACTACAGATATCTGATTATAATGAATATATCTCTTTTGTAGTTCTATAATCATATTTTCAGTAGTTTGGATTGTTGTGTAAAAAAAACGGAGTATCTCAACATTTTCTTTAATACCTATTTGTGGTTCGAACACAAAATAATGTAAATTTACAAAGGGTTCTCTCTGTATATAAACATCTTCATCTATAGAAAATGTTCGATATGGCGCTTTTTCTTGAATAAAAAAAGCAGGTTGTATATTAAAAGCAAAAGTGTTCTTTCTACTGGTTGTTATTTGTTCTCCTGCGACTTGTCCTAAAACCCCCAAAGGCATAATGATTCTATGTCTATCAATGCAACCAATATTGTGTAGCATCCAAAAGTTACTACCTTGCCCGTAACTATAAGGTTGTATTTCGTTTAGGATGAAATCTCTAATCCATTTATCAAGATTTATTCTATAGGATTTTTTGTTAAGTATCTTAATAAGGTCACTTTTGAAGGGTGCAATGGGAAAGTCATTGTTAAGTAGTTTTGGGTTTAGCTCGCTCATGAGATAATTTAGAGCTGATATTAAATTATATGTAATATCTCCAATAAGAACTGAAATGGCATCGGGTTTATTGGTCAATTCAATTATTAAATCTTTTGTACCTTGATCTGGATGTTCAACAAAAGAAAATGCTATCTTTTTTCTTTTTATATAATCCATAATAATGTGTTGCAACTCATTAAAGTAAATTTTAGCAAGATTAAGCTTATCGAACGAATTAGGAAATATTATATTTGTGTTCATGCGCGCGCCTTTCTAAAGGAAATGACGTCACAAATAATTTCTTGAATTTTAGAGCTTGCTGAAATGATAATTTCCTCGGCATTCTTGTAGTCTGAGTTGTTAGTATCTTCCTTTACTAAAACAGTACCTTCGTAATTTAGGTGGTTATTTGCTACTTTTTCAGATGGAATGGAGCCGATTACTTGTTCCTTTTTGTTTGATTCATTTACATACAAAAATTTCTCGGGACTGATATCGCAATTATTAATAATTGTTATTCCTTGTATTTGTTTCAAATCTATTGCCATTCTAAATTGTAAGTGATTCCTATGCTTGTCGTAATTTAATAGTTTATTTATTTCGCATATTATTTCTCCCTTGCCATTTGGGAAAAGCTCAAATTTTTTTAGAAAGTCTTTGATGTTTGTTGAGGGCGTATCAATTTTGTCACATTTTTTATCGTATTGTTCTTGATCACGACCTATAGGGAAATAAAGTGTGTCATCTGTAATACCATTATCTATTTCAATAAGTTCCCAAACTAAATGATCTAATGTTCCTTTTAAGTTATTTAAAATATTTCCATATGAAAGAAAATCCAAGGGTATAAGATGTTCTTTTACTTGGAAAAAAATATCTAGATCACTTCCATTTTTTGTATTCTTAAAAGTTAAAAATATATTCGTGTCAAAATAATGTTTTTTTATTTTTTTCCATCTTTCAAAAAGAAAGATAGCTCGATTGTATTTACTAATCGCACTTTGAACCATTAAATGGTAGCCTTTTAAATTTCCATGATAGATAGAACATAATAATTTATTACATTATATTAAGTTGTATATTTCTTCGGCAATACATATTTTTATGTTTGTTGGGCAAATGTAATTTTGCATTTATACGATGATTAGATTGCCGCGCACCCGATGGATGCTCGCAATGACGCTGTGGGGCAGGTGATTTATTAGTCTTTCCCGTCATTGCGAGGAAGCCGTTTGGCTGACGACGCAATCCCGTTTTCTCAAACCGTCATTGCACGCCTTGTGCGTGCAATCCATGGATTACCCGCATAAAGCGGGTAATGACGGGGGGTGGGAAAAATCTCTCCGTGATCGCTGTGCCCTCTGTGGTGAAAAAATAACCCAAAGACGTTCACGCGATGACCGCAAAGGAGGCGCGAAGGCCGCCAAGCGGGCGGTGCCCTTGTGCTTCATAGCGCCCTTTGCGTGAACGATTTTCTAGATTGCCACGCTCCTGCTAGTCGCTCGCAATGACGATATGAGGAAGGCATTATTCTGTTTCCCGTCATTGCGAGGAAGCCGTTTGGGTGACGACGCAATCCAGACGTCCTTTGCTGTCATTGCCCTCGGATTTACGATAAGAGAGGATAGAGATAGAATTACTCTGTGTCTTCTGCGGTCTCTGTCGTTTAAAAAAATAAAACCACCAAGGCGCGGAGACACGGCGTTTTTTCGTATCCCTTGGTGTCTTCGTGGTTAGGGCAATCCATCAATACGAATAGCGATCAATGGACTGCCTTAAAACTGCCTTTGACAATTCAGGAAATGACACCTTGAAAGGCTGTCTCAAAATTATTTAGAGCCACTATAGGGTGTTGAAACAGGGTGTTGAAAAACCTCAGAATCCATCTTCTCACAAACACTCCACCCAGGTTTTGCTGCCCAGACCATCTTTATTGAGCGCGCCCTGAATGTTAATCTCCGCGCCTGGATAAATCATGGTTTTACATTCAAAGATTGGAAAGAGCGTCCGGAGGGTAATTCGAATGCGGTTGCCCTCGAACAGCGGTCCCGTCGTGCAAACCGGTTCCCGCTCATTTTCCTTTAAGCGAAAGGTCGCCGTATGTGTGATGGGGGTACCGTCCTCCGCGACATCCTCGGCCGTTGCCGCATCTCCGTACACGCTATAGGGCGCATGGTTGATGATGGTGAAGCAAATAGGCTGCGGCAGATAGGTGGGTTTTTCCGCATGCGCTGACAGAGGCGCGAGAACAGAAACAAACCCGCACACAACAAACCACAAACAGGCCCACAAGATATTCATCTTTTCAGTCTATCACACCGGCAGGCCTTTTGTCGTGGAGTATTCAAAATGAAACGCGGTATCGGGATTCAGGTAACTGCGAATAGCGTGCGCCGCCTGCGCGGCCTCGGCAAATCCGGTCAGAATTAACTTGAGTTTGTGCGGATAGGTTACGGCATCTCCGATAGCATACAGGCCGGGCAGATTGGTGGCGCAGGTCGCCGGATCAACCCGGATGTGAGGCCCGTCCAACTCCAGCCCCCAGCTTTTGATCGGTCCCAAATCCGCACTCAGACCAAAAAATGGCATTAAAACATCCGCCGGTATTCTTCTTTCATGCCCCTCCAGATCCGCAACATGAACTGCCTCCAACTGTCCCGCCGCCCCGTCCAGCGCCGCAAGCTGATACGGAACACACAGGGAAATTTTTCCGATTTCTACCATCATTTCCAGCTGTCGCAAACTTTCCGGAGCCGCCCGGAATACCTCGCGGCGATGGACCAGAGTTATGCTTTCCGCCAGAGCGCATAAAGATAGCGCCCAATCAACGGCGCTATCTCCGCCCCCCGCAATCACAATTTTTTTATCGCGGAAATCCTCTCGCCGCCGCACCATATAAAAGACGGAAGTTCCTTCATAGTCTGTCAGATTTTCCAAAGGCGGCCGATGTGGCCCAAAGGCTCCGCCCCCCGCAGCAATAATTATGCTGCGTGTCTGCAACATTCTATCAGAAGATGTTTTAATCTGCCATCCACGCTCATTTTTTTGCACAAAGTTAGCAGATTGCCCCAGATAATAGTGTGGCTGAAACGGGGCCGCCTGCGCCTCCAGTTGATGAATAAGCGCCCCGGCGGCAATGGTGGGGTAACCGGGAATATCGTAAATGGGTTTTTCCGGATAAAGGGCTGTGCACTGACCGCCAATCTCCGGCAGGCTGTCAATTACTGCGGTCCGCAATCCCAGCATGCCGCACTGGTGCACCGCAAACAGACCGACCGGCCCCGCTCCGATGATCACAACATCAATTTCTTTTACCATTTCATTCATCATAGTTGCTCATAAAGTTTCTTTGAATATACACGATCCTTCGCCTGCGGCTCAAGATGACGGGCTGGGGGTTGCAGAGCATTTTGTAGATTTTAGACCGCAAAGTAAAACAAAGTTTTTCCTGCCGTCATTACACGCCTTTTTCGTGTTGATATAGTGGCTCTAAATAATTCTAAGGCAATCCAAGGATGCGCAAAGCACTCCAGGTGATGAAAAACACCCTCTGCGCTCCTCGCGCTTCTGCACTTCAAAATCATGTGAATGTAAAAGTTTTTTCTGGCGCTGCTTGAAATGCTTTGCTAATAAAAGGATGTAGAATTTAACGTGAAATAGAAAGTTTTTCCGATGCGTAGACCTCTTTTTTCGTCGGCTGTGATGCTGGTATCCGTACTGTCCGTTCTTTTTGTCACGGGATGCGACCGGCGCGAGCAAAAAGTCGAAGATATTCCGGCGGTTCAGGGTTCATTACTGGCCAATGGAAAGGTCCCGGCGGTATCTCCGGAAGGGGCGGCGGCGCTGAAAGAGATGATTCTGAATATTTCTTTTGTCAAAATGTATGAAGGCCTGTTCAGGGATGCGACGAAAAAAATGTCCGGAGAAGATCTGGAAAAGATGCGCGACAATATCGAGGTTATCGGTGAATTTGACGTGATTCCGGGCAGGGATTACTATGACGTGACCTTTCCGCATGCGATTAAACTGAATATTCCCGAAGATGAGCAGAAAAACGGTGTCACATCCGCAACCTTGTTCCTTAATTATGCTCTGAAAGTGCGTCCGACCGGAGATCCGGCGGCATTTCGTGTGGAATTTGTTGAAAACCTGAAACCGGTTTCTGTGAGCCTGCACACGGCAGAGGGCGATTATGAGGTGTTTGTCGTGACTCATGAAAAGGGCGGAGAGCCGTTTAAAGCCATGTGGCATAACGATCTTCAGTCCTTTGTTCAAATGACGGGGGCTCTGCCGAATGTGACGGCAACTCTTGATATCCCTGATTTTCTAAGAAAACCCGGCGATGATGTCGATCATCTGAGTGTCAAAATCGGATATGTCAGCTCTGATGCGCGAATGACTCCCGATGCCAATAATTTGTGGTCTGGCCCGTATAATGCGGCGATGGATAACATTGTAATTGAGCTGCCGGAAAAAGTGGGGGATATCTCTATACTGAAACTTGCGGTGGTGCAGACGTTGGAAAAAATTAACCCAACGGCCTATAAAAACTTTTATCAGTTTTATGATGATATGATGAGTAAAATGTCAGAGGGAACTCATCCTGAAGATCTGAGCACGGAATATGTGACGCAAATGCTTACCGCATATAAAAATTTGCTGGTGGACGGGTTCGAAAAAATGGATATGTCGCTGAAACTTTCAGATATCAGCACCCGACTGAACAAAACGCCCAGCAATCCGGCGGAGGTGAAAAAGTTTTCTCTGGATGAAGCTGAAGCGATCTATAATGTTTCAGGCTTGCAGCAAAATAGCGGAACGATCGGATTCGGTTATGCTTTGAAAGGGCTGGATGTCGGACTGGGGCAATTTAAAGACGAACTCGGCGGAGAAGCCCCGCAGGAATTGATCCCGCAGAATATAAAATTTGGACTGCAGGTTGAAAAACTGCCGGCAGTGTCTCTGGTTGACTATGCTCTGAAGAGCCTGAAGGATGCTCCGGGTGATGGCGAGAATGCCGAAAAGGCTTTGCTGCAATCTCCCGATGAGTTTCTGGCATTGTTGAGCGAAGCCGGGACCAGCGTGAAAACGGACGGCAGTTATATCGGGAATGATATCTGGTTGCTGCTGATGAATGGTGCAACAAAAGTCAATAAAGATGCCGTTTATAAAGCGGAGGGCCAGACGGAAATTCGTTTCTATGGTCTGGATTATCTGATGCAGGCTCTGGATCAGAGATTGAAAAACCCTGAAACATCTCCGATTGCGGCGCAGGCTGTTCAGCAGGCGGCTGGCGGATTGGGAATGCTGCAGATGTTTGGACAGCAAAAAAAGGACGATCAAAATCGTGACTATCGCAGCTATGTGATAACGATTGCTCCAGAAGGCACGGTCCAGATGAACGGGACTGATATGACCCAGATGATGGGAATGATGCACTAAGCGGAGCGTCGCCTGTTGCAGCATTATAGTTCTTCTCATTAATAATAAGACATCCGTCATTCCCAGGATTTTCTTCGAAAATTCTGGGGGGAATACATAAACTTCCATAAGTATCAATGGATTGCCTTAGAATTATCTGCGACAATTCAGGCAATGACGATGTTGAAAGATGTCCCAAAATTAAACAAAAGCACTATACATGCACCAGATGCTTATATTGCGGAGATTGGGCGGTCATTTATTGAAGCCAGAATAACTCCGGCATCCATATAGGTCGAAGGATTTAACACTTTGCGCCAGAATTCCATTGATGAAGAATTGTTTGATGTGATCGCCAGCTATGATGGCGCTAAATAGTGTGGTGTACGGGGATATCTTCAAATCTCTTTAAAGACCAAAGTAACCTTTTGCTGTGCTTCCGCTTTTCCCTCTATATAGTGAACAAAAGTAATTTCGTTGGTTTCAAACAAATTATCTGTTGTCAGGGTATCAATTTCAAGTCCCGTATCCTGTATCACGCCATGTTCGTAGACCAGATAAAGCTTGTTTTCCACTTCGTCAAATTCAATCCAGTCTGGTGTCGGAATCTCCTGATCGTGCATCAGCAGGGCCTTACCGCCTTCATCTGTCAATAGACCGCAGCGCATGAGCGTACCAAGAGGCGGTTTATGGGTTTCGCGCATGGATTAGGAGGATAGCATACCGGTTGAGAACTTCGCGGACGTATCGGGATCGGGGGATGTCCGTGAATAGTCTATTTCGGAAGATGTTGTTGTCGCCTTCGCAATATTTCTTTGGGCCTGTTCCTGTAATCTGTCGGCGACAACGATGCTACCGGCGTTTTCAGCCAGCAAATTGGGATTGCCAACGTAATTTGCATATCTCCCATCAAATGATGGCAGGGCACTGGTTTCTTGTAAATCTACTTGAGGCGCATTCATTTTTGGCGACTGGATTTGGAAATTTGGATCAGCGGAAGGCAAATCATTAAAAAGACCTTTGAATGTTCGATCAAGTGTTCCTTCATAGGGGTTAAAGTTATAATCTGCCCCTCCAACTTTTACAGAATCCGATGTTTGTGTATCTACGACTGCAACATTGTCTCTGCCAAGTAATTCAGGCAAACCATTGGAATCTTGGCTTAAATGAACCTGACCGTATATGATTAATCCTTTGTCCTCTCCTGATATTTCCCTGACTGAATTTGCGATTGCGACATTCGCTTCTTGCCGTTGCTGTATTTATTGTCTAGAAGATCTTCTACCTGCTTGAGTGTAACACCATAGTCCTTCAGAAAAGTTTCTGCTTCTGCTTCTGAGTGAATATTTCCATTTGAATATGCTTTTTCCAATTTATATTTTGCATGATTTACATCAGCAAGATTCTCTGGAACAATAACTTGCGGGTCAATAAAGTGAATTTTGATATCACGCTCCTTTGCCATAGAAAAGAATTGTTGCTGCAAATTAGCTTGGAGATCTCTTTCTTGTGGGTCTAAGGCCTTGCTAACACCGACACGCTGAGAAAGTTCTGTCGCGTCAATCTCTCCTCGCATAAAAGCATCCATATCAGGCTGTCTCGCTTCATCAACCTCTAGAAAAATATGCTTAATACCTTTTTGTTCTAGACCGTCCATAAATTTAGGATTAGCCAGAAGTTGCTCGTTGGCAAGGCTGCCATGGCCACCGTCTCCCATGGCGGTATATTTCCGTTCACCTGTTATACTGATAAGCGAAGGAATGGCTTTCTCATCGAGAGATTGTACTGTTGATTCAGGCATGCGGAGCAACTTTCATTCTGTAAATATGGATAATGTTATCATAATTCGAACAATGAAATCAAAGATTATGTTTTTAAACATGCCGTCGTTTCTACGTCGCGCCATGATTAAGGCAGGCTCAGGACTTGTAAACAGGATTACCCATGGCTCTGGCATTAAATGTCAAAAATATGTTGAAAAAGCAAATGGCGGGCACGGAGGGATTCGAACCCTCGATAGAGCTATTAACCCTATACTCCCTTAGCAGGGGAGCGCTTTCAGCCACTCAGCCACATGCCCTTATTCTTTGCAGAAGACAGTAAATAGGAAACACTTTCACTTTTCAAGTGCTATTGTTTCAAGGCAACACTTTTTATGTCGTTTTTACGCATCTGGCTCATTGGAATGGGTGCCGTCGCATGGATTTTATTGGGGCTGACACCTAATATTGTTATGAATCTGCTATGCCCGTGCCATCCAGGAAAATCGTCACCAAACAGCAAAATATTCCATGATTTTGGCGTTAATTGGGGAGTCTTTGATAAAAATGGCCCGGTTCATATCCCGGTGCGTCTGGTCATCGTCAATAATAATGCTTTCCGCGGCGTGCCCGGTATCCTTTAAGACTTTAACGAATGCATTGGTTTGTGCCACGGCGTCATCGCGATTGGCGGTGGCGAACGCAACGACTGGGGAAAGAGGCGTGCCTTTTTTAACCTGTAGGGCAGGAGAAGCGTCTATCAGGGTTTTTTTATCCGTACCGAATGCTTTTTCCCGCATTTTCATGACCATGCGCTGGGCTTTTCCCTCTTGCGGGCGGGTCAAATCAAAGGTTGCCGTGTCCACTGGCATGACGGCCCGAAACGCTGTCAGGGGCAGTTGTTGTTCCTTTAAATATTTTGGATTTGTGCCCAGAAGTGCCACGATTTGCGCCCCGGCAGAATGTCCGGCCAGAATGATATTATGTGGGTTCCCGCCGTACTCGTTAATATGATCGACTACCCAACGAACGGCTGCGGCGCAATCCTGTACATGTGCCGGATGTTGATATTGCGGAGACAGGCGGTAATTTATTGAAACCAGAATAACTCCGGCATCTGTATAGGTCGATGGATTTAAAACCTTGTGCATTTTTTTGTCACCGTTATGCCATCCTCCGCCATGAACGTAAATCAGAACAGGTGCCGGTTTTCCGTTTCCAGGCTCTGGCACGTAAACATCCAGTCTTTGTGCCGGGGTTGAATTTTCAGAAACATAGGAAATATCCATGTACGTCTTTTGTCCGGCCACAGCCGATAATGGTAAGAGGTATAGCAGAAACAAACAAAAAGAGAGGTTCAGATGCATTATTTTCTCCGCAATGTGGAATTGGACCATAGGTTCATTTCTCTGAGTTTACGCTCCTTCTGCAGCAGCATGCCACATGTTTTTGAAAAACAGCCGGATCAGCCTGACTCCGCGGTCGTCCCGGTGGAAGGACTCCGGATTCCAGAGATATTCAACTGCGATCCCTTTTAAAAAGCAATTAATGGACAGCGCCAGAAGTTCCGGGTCGGAATCGGCGGGCAAAATATGTTTTTTCTTTGCGCGCTCAAAATAGCGGGAAAATAATTTCATACTTTCCGATTTTTGCGCCCGGTGTTTTTCCTGATAAGGGGCCAGATCTCCGGAATAATCGCATTTGGTCAGAAACAGGGTCAGTGCTTGTTTTTTTTGAGGATTATTTTGCAGGTCGAGCAGCAATTTAATGCACAGATCCTGAAGTTGCTGCAAAGGTTCCGGATGGTCTTTCTCCATATCCTGCATAATCATGTCAACCAGGGGGCGGTGCAGCCGCTCGTGCAGGGCATCAAAAATTTCTGTTTTATTCTTAAAATGCCAATAGATCGCACCGCGTGTGACGCTTGCCTTGCAGGCTATTTCATCAAGGGTGGTTTTAGCAACACCTTTTGCAGCAAAAATTTCAACTGCAGCATTCAGGATCTCTTCTTTGGTATTTTGGGCATCCTCTTTGGTTCTGCGCATATTTCTGGTATCTCCTGCCTTGACAGCATACATACATAAATGTATGTTACTAGGATAGCGTTTTAAAATCGGATTGTCCAGCTTGTTATAGGATATGGAGCCGGACGGGGAAAAAGAAAGTCATGTCGATGAAAAAAGCCGTTATTGTGATCCTTTTGTTCTGTGTGATCGGGGCAGGGGTTTATATGTGGACAGGCGGGGACGCCGGGAATTCTGACGCAGGGGCCGGAGGAGGTGGGATGCCCGGTCAGGGAGGGCCTCTGGCAGTCACGGTGATGACTCTGAGCCCGCAGGATCTGGCCTTTACACATGAACTGCCGGGGCGGATTTCGGCTTACCGCCAGTCACAGGTCCGCCCGCAGGTTGATGGCATCGTGACAGAGCGCCTGTTTGAAGAAGGCGTGGATGTTGAAAAAGGCCAGCAGCTTTACCAGATTGACGATGCCCGGTACAAAGCGGCGCTGAATAGCGCTCTGGCGGATTTGAAAAGCGCGGAAGCGTCGGTCAAAACAGTTGAAGCCCGCGCCGGGCGCTATAAACAACTGGTCAAGATCAATGCGGTCAGCAAGCAGGAATATGATGACGTCAAGGCAGAGCTGGATCAGGCCAACGCGGCCATTGCGGTGGCGCAGGCGGCGGTGGATGTGGCGCAGGTTAATCTGGATTATACAAAGGTGTACGCGCCGATTTCCGGACGGATCGGAAAATCTCTGGTGACAGAGGGGGCGCTGGTCACGGCGAACCAGCAACAAACTCTGGCGGTCATTACGCAACTTGATCCGGTTTACATTGATATGCAGCAATCGGGGCAGGAAGCGATGCAACTGCGCGCGCGAATGCCGGCAAACAGCGACATTCCGGTGCGGCTGATTCTGGATGAAACCACCGGGCAGGCATATCCTTTGGCGGGGACTTTGAAATTCTCGGAAGTGACCATTGACGAAACAACCGGCTCGATTGCCCTGCGGGCGCTGATGCCCAATCCGGAGGGGGTATTGCTGCCGGGACTGTTTGTGCGCGCCTCTCTGGATTTGGGGACGCGTCATGTTTTAACCGTACCGCAGCGGGCGGCGACGCGCCTGCCAAGTGGAGGATTACAGGTCTGGGTGGTGGATGCCGAGCAGAAAGTCCAGCCTCGTGCGCTGACGGTTGAGCAGGCCTATAAAGATCAGTGGATCGTGCGGGACGGTGTGCAGGACGGCGATACCATCATTATAACAGGATATCAAAAAGCCGGACCCGGTACTCCGGTCGCGCCGACCCCCTGGGTGCCGGAAGGCGCGGCGTCTTCACAACCCGGACAACAGGAATAGTGCAACATGGCCCGTTTTTTTATTGACCGTCCCGTCTTTGCCTGGGTGATTGCCATCATTATTATGCTGGCTGGGGCTTTGTCGATCTGGCAGCTGCCGATTGAGCAATATCCGAAAGTCGCTCCGCCGACCGTGTCCGTGAGTGCCAGCTATCCCGGCGCGTCTGCCGAAACTGTTGAAAATTCGGTGACGCAGGTCGTCGAGCAGCGTCTGACCGGTATTGATAATCTCCGCTATTTCACTTCCAGCAGCGCAGATGGCTCGATGTCGATCACTTTGACATTTGAGCCAGAGGCCGATCCCGATATCGCGCAGGTGCAGACCCAGAACAAAGTGCAGGGCGCTGTGACCCAATTGCCGCAGGAGGTGCAGGCGCAGGGCGTGACGGTTACAAAATCCAATGACAGTTTTCTGCTGGTGGTGGGCGTTTATTCCGAGGACGGCAATTATACCCAGTCAGATCTGAGTGATTTGCTGGTGACGAATTTCCGGGATGCGATCTCCCGCCTCAATGGAGTCGGGAATGTGTGGGTGTTCGGCGATCAGTATGCCATGCGTATCTGGCTGGACCCGGCAAAGCTGTACAGCTATAACCTGACTCCTCTGGACGTCCAGAGCGCGGTGCAGGTCCAGAATACCGACATTTCGGCGGGACAACTGGGCGGAATGCCGGCGGCCCCGGGGCAGCAGATCAATGCGACGATCAAGGCGCAGGCCCGTCTTGAGACGGTTGAGGATTTTGAAAAAATTGTGCTGCGGGTGAATACCGACGGATCGCAGGTGCGGTTGAAAGATGTGGCCAGGCTGGAGCTGGGGTCTGAATCCTATAACCAGATTGCCCGCTATAAACGGAAACCGGCGGCGGGAATGGCGATTTCTCTCGCGACCGGGGCGAATGCTCTGGATACTGCGGCACTGGTGCGTCAAAAAGTGACCGAGCTGTCTGCGGCGCTGCCGGCAGATATCAAAATTATTTATCCGATTGATGCAACGCCATTTATCAAGTTGTCGATTGAGTCTGTGGTGCGGACCTTGCTCGAAGCGGTGGTTCTGGTATTTCTGGTGATGTTGCTGTTTCTCCAGAACTTCCGGGCGACGCTGATTCCCACCATTGCGGTCCCGGTGGTTTTGCTGGGAACGTTTGCTGTATTGCTGGCTTTTGGATTTACGATCAATGTGTTGACGATGTTTGCCATGGTGCTGGCGATTGGTCTGCTGGTCGATGATGCGATTGTCGTGGTCGAAAACGTTGAGCGGATCATGAGTGAGGAGGGGCTGCCTCCGAAAGAAGCCACCCGGAAGTCCATGGATCAGATTACCGGCGCGCTGGTCGGGATTGCCGTTGTTCTGTCGGCGGTGTTTATCCCCATGGCGTTTTTTGGCGGATCGGCGGGGGCAATCTACCGCCAGTTCTCTATTACTATTGTATCGGCGATGGGGCTGTCGGTTCTGGTAGCACTGATTTTATCCCCGTCTTTGTGCGCAACAATTCTAAAACATAAAACCGGTGAAAAGCGCCGTGCAGAGACCGGATTTTTCGGCTGGTTCAACCGCTATTTCAATAAAGGGCGTGATTTATATCAAAGCAGCGCGTCCTATATGGCGGCTCGTGCTGCGCGCTTTTTAGTGATTTATGTGCTGCTGGTGGGTGGTATGATGGCTATTTTCAGCCAGTTGCCCGGCTCCTTCCTGCCGAATGAAGATCAGGGATCAATGTATCTGATGGTCAATACGCCTCCCGGTGCCACGGCGGAACGCACGCTCGAATCCGTGAAGCAGGTCGAGGATTATTTTCTGGAGCATCAAAGCGAGTCGATAGAGCATTTATTTACGGTGGTCGGGTTCAGCTTTGCCGGGTCGGCGCAAAATGCTGCATTCGGGTTTGTTGGTCTGAAAGACTGGAAAGAACGCACAGGAGAAGATCAAAGCGTCTTTGCAATTTCCGGCGCGGCGATGGGCGCGTTATCCCAGATCAAAGACGCTATGGCGTTTGCATTCTTCCCGCCGCCGATCCGCGAGTTGGGAAATGCTGCGGGGTTTGAACTCCAGCTGGTCGATCGCGGGGGGCTGGGTCATGAAGCCCTTATGACTGCCCGCAACCGGTTACTGGGGGCAGCGGCGCAAAATCCGAAATTAACCGGAGTGCGTCCCAACGGTCTGAGCGATGTGCCGCAATACCGGATTGATATCGACAGCGAAAAAGCCTCGGCGCTGGGACTGTCTCTGAATGATATTAACCGCACCCTGCAAATCGCCTGGGGCTCAAGCTATGTCAATGATTTCATAGATCAGGGGCGGATCAAACGGGTGTATCTGCAGGCGGATGCGCCGCACCGGATGATGCCGGAAGATCTGTCTAAATGGTATGTGCGCAACGGCAACGGCGAAATGATTCCGTTCAATACCTTTTCGACGGCGGAATGGACCTATGGATCTCCAAAGCTCGAACGCTTTAACGGCAATGCGTCAGTCAATATTCAAGGGGCCCCGGCCAAAGGAATCAGTACCGGCGTCGCGATGCAGGAAATGCAAAAAATCGTGGCGACGCTGCCCGAAGGAATTGGTCTGGAATGGTCCGGAATTTCCTATGAGGAACGGGCCGCGGGGGCGCAGGCTCCGATGCTGTACGGGCTGTCTGTCCTGATCGTTTTCCTGTGTCTGGCAGCGCTTTATGAGAGCTGGGCTGTGCCGCTTGCGGTTCTGCTGGTGGTGCCGCTGGGGATTTTTGGTGCGGTGGTCGCGGCATGGTGGCACGAGCTGCCCAATGACGTTTATTTGCAGGTCGCGCTGTTAACAACGGTGGGGCTGGCCTCGAAAAACGCCATTCTGATTGTCGAATTTGCCAAACATCTGAAAGAGAAGGGGCATAGCGTCGTCGAAGCGGTGGCAATGGCAGCGCGTCAACGATTCCGCCCGATTATCATGACCTCCATGGCGTTCATTCTGGGGGTTACGCCTCTGGCTCTGGCCCACGGGGCCGGAGCCGCCAGCCAGAATGCGATCGGAATTGCGGTGATTGGAGGAATGATTGCGGCGACTTTCCTGGCGATTTTCTTCGTTCCCATGTTTTATGTTGCGGTCGAAAAAATATTCCATCGCACCTCTTCCGCTGAACCCGAACCGGACACTCAAACGGATACGGACGCAAAAAAAGAAAGCAAATCCCATGACCAATAAGACGACTCATTCTGTTCCGGTTTTGCTGCTGGCACTGCTTCTTTCCGGATGTAGCCTCAACCCCGATTATACGCGCCCGGCGGCGCCCGTGGCGGCAGACTGGCATGCTATGCCCGGATATCAGATACCGGCAACAGGAAGCGCCGCAGCGGAAATGCACTGGCATACATTTTTCAGCGCACCAGCTTTGCAGCAAGTGATTGAGGTTGCGCTCAAAAACAACAAAGACCTTCGGCAGGCGGTGCTCAGTATTCAGGAAGCCCGCGCCTTATACCGGGTTGAACGCGCAGATCTTTTGCCAAATGCGGCGCTGCATGGGGATGGCGTATATGGACGGACGCCTGAAGATGCGAGCAGTACAGGGCGTGCGGTAAAAACGGAACTATATGAGGCAAATGTAGGGCTGAGCTCCTATGAGATTGATTTATTTGGAAAAGTGCGCAGCAATAATCAGGCCGCCCTCAATGAATATCTGGCAACGCAGGCCGCCGCCGCTGCGGTAAAAAATGCCCTGATTGCCGAAGTTGCAAATGCGTATCTCCAGCTTTTGGCCGATCAGAAACTTCTGGCTTTGACTGAAAAAACGCTGGAGGCACAAAAAGACACTTATAACCTGCTCACCGCAAGTCTGAAAAACGGAATTTCAACCGAACAGGACCTTGCGCGGGCAGAAACGGCGGTCGAAACGGCCCGGGTGAATCTGTACCAATATCGCCGGTTCGTGGCACAGGATAGAAATGCGCTATTTGTGCTGCTGGGCGTGCCGCAGGACGATCATCTGGTTCCGCAGACAACTCTGGATGATGTTGTTCTTACGGAAACGCTCTCTCCCGGTCTTCCGGCGGAGGTGTTATTGCTGCGCCCGGATGTGCAGCAGGCAGAATACGAACTTCTGGCGCGTCATGCGGATATCGGAGCAGCCAGAGCAGCCTTTTTCCCGTCAATTACTCTGACCGGATCTTACGGATTTGCCAGTGACGGGTTAAGAGGGTTGTTTAGCGGGGGGGCTGCCAATGCCTGGACGTTCCTGCCCAATATAACCCTGCCGATTTTCCAGGGCGGGCGCAACAAAGCCAATCTGGACCTTGCTCATATCCGGAAGGAAAAAGCAGTCCTGAACTATGAAGCGACCATTCAGGAGGCGTTCCGGGATGTTGCGGATCAGCTGGCGGCGCGGGCGACGCTGGAGGAACAATTAACGGCGCAGCGCCGTCTGGTTGCCGCGGCGCAAAAGGTTTATGATATTTCAGATGCGCGGTATAAGGGAGGAATTGACAGCTTCCTCAGTGTGCTGGATTCCCAGCGGGCGCTCTATACGTACCAGCAGGCTGAAATCGAGATCGAGCGGCAACGCCTCGCCAATCTGGTCAATCTGTATAAAGCCCTCGGTGGAGGGCGCGCCGACGCAGTATCGCCTTTCTATTTGCAGAAGGTTCTGTAAGAAAAATCCGTCTGGATATCCTGATTGTTAAGTCTATGTCAATAAAAGGGGGGTATACTAAACAGAGACATGGATATACACGGCGCGCAAACTTACCTTTATTCTCTGCAGGAAGCCTATAGATTGCATTATGAGGCAGCGCAGCGGCGCTTTCCGGCGTCTCTGATCCGGATGAGCGGGGCGGATGCCTTTGCCCAGATCGCAGGGCTGCGGCGTTTTGCCGGAATCAAGCAGGATTTGCTGCAGGCGGCTGCGACGATTGCGCACCCGGATGCCGCAGACATGATTTTGAAAATTTCTCCTCACAAAGACACGTTATCGCCGGAGGCCGCCTACCGGTTTGAGCAAATCCGGCAAAAACACCGGTTATATGCAGCGGTCCCGGAGGAATTACTGACCACACGGGAAAATCTGCGGCAGCGCGGCTATATTATGCTAGGGCACGCGCAGGACTCCCGGCGGCATGAAAAAACAGGTTTGGCGCAGCAATTGATTAAGGCTGCGATGAGTAACGGCCGGATTGAATCCGATACGCCGATGTCACATGCGGAAAAAGTTTTCGAAAATGCCCGCCGCATTAGCGAGCTACAGGCAAAAGCTCTTGATCTCCCCACCCCCTATGACGCCAATCTGGTGGATTTCACGCCGGGGGTCGATGTGGCGACCTATGCGCCGTTGCTCGAAAGTCTGTTTGAAGATACTATTCTGCTGCGCGATGACGTGCTTGCACAACAGGAGGGCGCGCCCGCGCCACTTCCTTTGCCGGAATTTTCTGTTGAGCAGGGGCAAAAGCTTGTTCGGTTGATTTCCGACTTGCTGCCGATTGACGATCCGGAGTTCGAAACCCATGTGCTGCGCGGATTGCCATCCATGTGCATGGGAGATATTGCAACAATCCGCTTTTCTCCCAACCCGTTAACTTTAGCGGAAACCACCTTTCATGAGCGCATTGCCCATCTGAGCTATCGCTATAATGCCCGCAATATGGGGGGTATTCTTGGGTTTCATATGGATGAAGCCCGTGCTTTATCCATGGAGCGTTTTTTCCTGCACGAATATCCTGTGCTGCAACACCTATCAGAGATAATGACCGATGCCTTCGGAACGTTTCACGAGGCGTTTCATCCGGATAATCTGTTGCATCACGTAAATTTTACCTCGCCGGATATTTCGGATCGGACGGCATCGGACGATCTGACCTATATCCTGCAGGAAACCGTGCGCAGCCGGGCAGAATTATATGTGATGAATGGTGGATTAAAGGTTGCGGAAATGCCGGATTTCATGGCGGCAGAAACCGAGCGGGCGTTTCACCTGCACAATCTGAATGGCTATCACATTATGCGGGAAACCTTTCAGTGGCCGCTTTGTATGCAGGGGCATCTGGCGGCCTATCCGCTGGGATTGATGATCGGGGCGACCCTGCATCATGCAGCAAAAATAGCGCTGGGGAATCGGATAAGCGAGCTGGGACGCGGCATGCAGGCGCCATACTTCAAATTCATGGCTGATCATGTGGATGGATACGGCGACCGGAAATCGCTGCGTGATCTGTTAAATGCTGCGGCCCCAGAGGTAGGGTTTCTTGATATGCGACCCCTTTACTCTACGCTGGAACAAAAACGGAGTGCAGCAATCTCATCTCTGGAAAATTCTTCCCTTGTCACACCGATTGTGTGATTGATACTCTGTCAGTATGACAATTTCTCCGATTCCGCCCAAAGCACCTCCGGTCACCGAGAACATCGCCGATATTCTGAAAGATTTTTTTCGTCTGGAGGCGGCGGGCGGGATAATTCTCGCGCTTGCGGCTTTGGCAGCGTTGATTATTGCCAATACGCCGCTTTTTGATTTTTATCATTATATCCTGAATGACGTTCAGTTCCGCATCGGCTTTTCCGATAGCCACGGTAGCGACCTGTTGCTGAAAAAATCGTTACTTCTTTGGATCAATGACGGTCTGATGGCCATCTTTTTCTTTCTGGTCGGGCTGGAAATCAAACGGGAAATGCTGGAGGGCGAATTATCCAGCCGCAGCCGCGCTCTGTTGCCGGCTCTGGCTGCGGTGGGGGGGATGATCGTTCCCGCCCTGATTTTCTGGAGCCTGAACCAGCATGATCCGGTGGCAGCGCAGGGCTGGGCGATTCCGGCAGCAACGGACATTGCCTTTGCGCTGGGGGTGCTGTCCCTGCTGGGCTCACGGGCGCCGGTCAGCCTGAAAATTTTGCTGACGGCGATTGCCGTGATTGACGATCTGGGGGCGATTATCATTATCGCGCTGTTTTATTCTCATGATGTTTATTATGGTCCTCTGGGGGTAGCTGCCGGAGCCTTAGTTGTTCTGTTTTTCCTGAACCGGCGCGGAGTGGTGAGTATCGCCCCCTATATCCTGACCGGGATTGTACTGTGGGTGGCGGTGCTGGAATCCGGCATTCATGCAACTCTGGCCGGGGTTGTTGCTGCGCTGTTCATTCCTTTGCGCGATTCAAAGCATCCGGAACATTCCCCGTTAAAACATCTGGAGCACGCCCTGCATCCGTGGGTGGCGTTTGGAATTTTGCCGGTTTTTGCCTTTGCAAATGCCGGAGTGCCGTTTCATGGGATGGGGCTGGAATCCTTGCTGGAGCCGGTTACGCTGGGGATTATTCTCGGCCTGTTTGTCGGTAAACAGCTGGGGATTTTCTCCATCCTGTTTCTGGCAATTAAGAGCGGCCTGTCGCCAAAACCGGATCAGGCAAGCTGGATGCAGCTTTATGCGGTGTCATGTCTGTGCGGGATCGGATTTACCATGTCACTGTTTATCGGCGGGCTGGCATATGAAGGAACCGAGATGCAGGCCGCCGTCCGCCTTGGCGTGCTGATTGCCTCTCTGCTGTCTGCCGCGGCTGGATATTTGCTGCTGAGATATAGTCATTCTAAATAGTTTTAAGACAAATCATCAATCTCGTCATTGCCTGAATTGTCGAAGGCAATTCTAAGGTAATCCATTGATATATATTGATAAATTAGAATGGCTATAGCCGCCTTGATCCAGCCCCGGATCCTAAATCAGCCGTGGACGGCGATAAGATAATGCTTCGGCCATGTGGTGAGCTGCAATGATCTCCGGCCCCCCGTCAAGATCGGCGATGGTTCGGGCCACACGAATCATCCGGTGATAGGCCCGGGCCGAAAGTTTCAGAGTTTCCGTTGCTTTATTCAGGATGTCCTGCGCCGCAGGAGCGAGCGGGGCAATTTTTTCCAGAAGAACGCCGCTTGCTTCGGCGTTAGTCTCCAGAGACTCTCCCAAAGACTCGAAGCGTTTTTTTTGCAACAATCGCGCAGCAATAACACGCTCCCGCACCGATGCGGAGGGCTCTCCATGCGGCAAGGCCGATAATTCCGTAACGGGAACGGGCGGAACATCGACATAGAGGTCAATCCTGTCCAGCAGCGGGCCGGAAATTTTGGATTGATACTCTCCCGCGCAGCGCGGGGCGCGGGTGCATTCCAGATCGGGATCGCCAAGATGTCCGCAGCGGCAGGGATTCATCGCAGCAATCAGCTGAAAATCAGCCGGATAAGTGACATGCTGATTGGCGCGGGCGATCAGGGCCTGCCCGGTTTCCAGAGGCTGCCGGAGAGATTCCAGCGTCCGGCGGTCAAATTCGGGCAGCTCATCCAGGAATAGGACTCCTCTGTGTGCCAGAGAAATTTCGCCAGGTTTTGGCTTGGCTCCGCCGCCTACCAGAGCGGGCAGAGACGCAGAATAATGCGGATCACGATAGGGCCGCTCGCGCAGCAATCCCCCCTCCGGCAAGGTTCCGGCCAGAGAATGGATCATGGAAACTTCCAGAGATTCACGGGGGGAGAGTGGGGGAAGAATGCCGGGCAGGCAGGATGCCATCATGGATTTTCCGGAGCCGGGCGGGCCGTTCATCAATAGATTATGCCCTCCTGCTGCGGTGATTTCCAACGCCCGCCGCGCCGTTTCCTGCCCTTTGACATTGGCAAGGTCCGTATAGATGGAGGACGGGCCTCCGGATTGTTCTGCGTGCGGACGGGTTAAAACCTGTGTTCCTTTAATATGATTGATAAGCTGCAGCAAATCTTTCGGGGCAAGGATCTCCAGATCTCCGCCCCAGACCGCCTCGGAGCCGCAAGATTCCGGGCATATCAGACCTTTTCCGTGTTCTGCTGCGTGCATTGCTGCGGGCAGGACGCCGTTGACGCTGCGGATATCCGCGCCGAGAGATAACTCTCCCAAGGTCACATAATTTGCCATTTCCGCGCCCGGCAAAATCTCCATCGCACAAAGCAGGCCAATCGCAATCGGCAGATCGTAATGAGAGCCTTCCTTTGGGGTGTCCGCCGGAGCCAGATTGACCGTTAGTCTTTTTGCGGGCAGAGACAGGCCCAGAGCATGCAACGCGCCGCGCACCCGCTCCCGGCTTTCTGCCACGGCTTTGTCCGGCAGGCCTACAATAGTAAAGGCTACAATCCCGCCGGAGATTTGAACTTCGACCTCAATGGGTTTCACCTCAACCCCCTGAAACGATACTGTCGGAATGCATGCAACCATTCCCCAGTTATTCTATAGATAACCCCGCCTGTCCAGAGGATTTGCAGAAGACCTCGCGCTATTATTTAAATGATTTTTAACCGCAGAGACGCAGGGTGCGCAGAGTTTTTTTAACAAAGGACAGAAAAACTTTATTTTACTTTGTCTTACTTTGCGGTTTAGAATTTATCGTTTTCGCGTTCACGCCATGAACGCGAAGGAGACGCAATGGTCGCCAGGAGACCGCGTCATTCCCCGGATTTGCTTGCAAATCCTAGGGGAATCCATAAGGACATTTGGATTGCCCTATAATTTTCTACGAAAATTCGGGCAATGACGGGAGGTAAGTGGGTTCTATCCTCTGCGCCTCTGCGGTTAAAACCAGTAATGCGGGGACACGTGCAGAAGACGGGTTTTCAAGGACGGCGAAACTATCTATACTGCCCGCAGATTGCAGATTAAAGAAAGATGCGAAAAATGGATAAAGTGTTTAAAAATGCAACCTGCGTTTTGCCGGGCCGGACGGTGTCCGCAGATATCGGCGTTCAGGACGGCAAAATTGTTGCCATTGGCGCAATTGACGACGGAAATGCCGCGGAAGTGATTGAGTGTCGCGGGTTGCATATTCTGCCGGGTTTGATCGATACGCAGGTCCACTTTCGTGAGCCGGGCGCGACACATAAGGAAACGCTGGACGCCGGGATGAAGGGGGCCGCCGCGGGAGGAATTACCGGCGTTTTTGAAATGCCGAATACCAATCCTTTGACGGTTACGCCGGAGGCTGTGCAGCAAAAACTGAATATTGCAGCAAAAGGAGCCTGGACAAACTATGCGTTTTATCTGGGAGGAACGGCTGATAATGCGGAAAATCTGGCGCAATGGGAAAATCTTCCCGGAGTGTGCGGTGTTAAAATTTTTATGGGATCGTCAACCGGGTCCCTGCTGACCGAAACGGATGAGATGGTTGCGGCGGTATTAAAAAACGGTCGCCGCGTGGTCGCCGTTCACGCCGAAGATGAAATGATGATGCGCGAGAATAAAGAAAAAATTCTCGGAAACTCGACGGATGTTGCAATGCATCATGTCTGGCGGAGTGTTGAGTCCTGTGTGTCTGCGACCACGCGAGTGATCCGTCTGGCCGAGCAGTATAAACGCCGCGTCCATGTTCTGCACATCACCACGGCACAGGAAATGGACATCCTGCGCCGTCATAAAGATCTGGTCAGTGTCGAAGTACTGGCTAATCACCTCACATTACACGCGCCGGAGTGTTATCAGCGTCTGGGATCGCGGGCGCAGCAAAATCCGCCCATTCGCGAAAAACACCATCAGGATGCTTTATGGGCGGCGATTGCAGACGGGACGGTTGATATTCTCGCCTCCGATCACGCGGCGCATACGCTGGATGAAAAAGCATTGCCCTATCCGCAATCTCCCAGCGGGACACCAGGGGTACAAACACTGGTTTCTGTAATGCTGCATCATGTTAATCAGGGACGCCTGACGCTGGAACGTCTGGTAGACTTGATGGCATATGGTCCGCAACGGGTGCATGGTCTGATGGGCAAGGGGCGGCTGGCAGTTGGATATGACGCCGACCTGACCGTGATTGACCTGAAAAAACAAAAAACATGGCACAACAGCGATATTCATTCGAAATGCGGCTGGACTCCTTTTGACGGGCAAACCTTGCAGGGAGCGGCGGCCATGACGATTGTCAATGGTCATATGGTGATGCGGGACGAGGAGTTATTCGAGCCAAAACCCGGTCGAGCCCTCCGATTCTGGGAAACAAAAAATTGACCGCATAACATCTTATGTCTATGGTTAATCCCATATATGGAGATGAACCCTTTTTTACCGCCTGAATCTGCCTCTCGTTCTTATTGGAGCGTCCTTGCGGCAGTTTCTCTGGCACAGACTTTGTCTTTTTTTCATCTGTCACCTGATATATCGGTTGCGGCGAATGCGCCCGTGCCAAGGGCTGCGGCCTCAACCCCAACTGCGCAATTTGCACAAGCAAGCGCGGAAAGAAGCCTCTATTTTATTCCGATTTCAACATTGGAAGAAAAAAAGGCGATGGATATCTATCCGGAAAGAATTACCTATAACCGCAAATCCAGAGACGGAATAAACAGAATTCTTGGCCAGATGACGAAACGATTTATTGCGGAAGATTTGCCAAAGATCTCCCCCTTGCTGAAAAAAAACTGGGGAAAGCTGGAACGGGAAGAGTGGGAGCGGGTTTTATTTTCGAAATTAAAATCTCCGGCTTATTTGGGTGGCGTTCCGGGGTTAAGAACGATGGATTACCGGACTCTGTCCTATACGTCGAATAACCCGCGCTACCGGGAAAATGGCCAAAATATTGTAGATTCCAGCCATATTAACGATCTGTCAGCAGATATTGGAAAAACCGAAGGGTTTAGCACAAGATACGACTGTACGCAGCAATCCGTCATTTTGGCACTGATAGCACGACGTATTGAAGAGTCCGTTTTTTCCCGTTTTAAAGCTCAGGAAGATCCGTATAAAAAACCAGCAAACTATCTTTTTGCGACCGGGTCACTCAACGGCGTGAATAGTGTCGGTAACAGGGCAGAAAAAACAGCCGTGGTCGGTCACGCATTTATCATTTCTTCCCTCACCGGAGCGGTGATTGAGCCGACGCTGGAGCCGGAACAATCTTACCTCCCCCCTCTGGGATTGACGTCGAACTGGCAGACCGCTCAAAAAGGCGGGGTTTTAATGAATGAAAGTGGAACTATTTATAGCGGATGGGCGGTTGTGGCGGGATCTCCTGAGTTTAATGAAATTCGCCAGACTGCGATCAGAGACGTGGCGGAGGAGATGCTGTCTTTAACACGTATTTCGGAAAAACTGGCAAAAAATATGTCTGCCAATCCTGCAATTTTGGCCTGGAGCAGAAAAGCTGAAATTTCTGATTTTCGTGGAGGTCGGCGGGTTTCTCCGGAATACAAAAATCTGGCAGGGATTATCAGCAATCATCCGAAATATCATCAGGAAATTAATGGTGAATCTTATACCCTCCCGGAAATCTTTGTTAAACTCAGAGAGATGGGGCAGATGCTTGTCACGGTTCGCGCCCAGATTGAGGCCCCGGATATCTGGAACACCCTCGCGGAAAGTGCCCGTACCTTAAAGGCAATATCGCGCTTACCCGTGTCGTCTTTGCCCGCGCTTCAATCGACCTCTCTGGATGGAGGCACGTTTGGGATGCCGTCTGCCGCTTTTATCGGTGATGAGATGGTAGATCTTGCCGAGGCTATAGAACAATCTCTTCCGGGAGATGCCGAACCTTCCCGCGAAGTTAGCGAACGGGTTACAATTGTCATGAGAGACAATGCGTTCACGCCATAAACCGCCCTCACAAAATAATCGTGCGGCGAGCCTGTAAAAAGATGCGGCGCTCGCTATAAAGCTGAACGGCTTTGGCAAGTGTCTGAGCTTCGATATCCCGCCCCAGTGCCTGCATGCGCTCAGGGGTATAGGTGTGGTCGATGGTCTGGACTCCCTGCGTAATGATCGGCCCTTCATCCAGATCAGGCGTGACAAAATGGGCGGTGGCCCCGATCATTTTAACCCCGCGGGTATAGGCCTGATGATAGGGTTTTGCGCCTTTAAAGCCGGGCAGGAAGGAATGGTGGATATTGATGATCCGTCCGCCATAGCTCCGGCAAAAATCTTCGGATAAAATCTGCATATACCGCGCCAGTAGAATCAACTCACTTCCGGTCGTATCCATCAGGTGCCGCAGGGTTTTTTCCTGCGCATCTTTGGTTTCCGCCGTGACCGGTAAAAAATGAAAGGGAAGGCCTCGTTCTTCAACCAGCGGGCGGCAGGTGTCATGGTTGGATACCACGCCGGAAATGGCAATATTCAGGTGATTGGTCCGCCAACGGTAAAGCAGATCATTCAGGCAATGATCCCATTGTGACACTAAAATGAGTGTTTTGACCGGTTCATCCAGCGGGTGAATGTGCCACTCCATCCCGTAATTCTGCGCGATTCCGGCGAATGCCTCCTGAAAAGACACCGGGTCACCTGAAAAAATGATCCGCATGAAAAAGTGATTGCCATCCGGGGCATGAAACTGGGCGGCTTCCTCAATATTACATCCGTATGTATGCAGGCAAGATGACACGGCGGCAACAATGCCGGATTGGTCGGGGCAGGAGAGGCGAAGGATATGCATCTGGGAATAGCACCTTTATCTGATAAAATTGTCCGCAAAAGATGACGGGAAGAATAAATAGTATACATGGCTTGAAATAGCTGAAAAAGGTTAAAATTCTTTTCAAGCTAAACGATCAATGCTGTAGAGGACTAATCAGCCAAAATCTCGCCAAGCACATAATCAAGGCGTTGGCGTCCTGATTCTGATGCGGCAATGAACGTGTCAGATCGGGTCACAAATCCGTGAGTGATGAGCGTTTTTAGTCGGGATTTATTGAGACTTTTTTCCCAATCTGGACCGCCTTCGGAGGCTAAGCGGGAAAATGGCACGCCTTCGGGTAGGCGCAGCCCCATCAAAAGACACTCTTTGACCCGATCCTGATCCGATAATGCTTCGAAAGGATGGTATCCATGTCCCTGCGCAGCAACCTGTTCCAGCCAGATTTTAGGCGCTCGCCGGGCGCGGGTAGCAATCTTTTTTTCTGCGAGTGTGAGCCGTCCATGTGCGCCGGGGCCAATTCCCGCATAATCCTGATATCGCCAGTAGGTCAAATTATGACGGGATTCTTCGCCCGGTCGCGCATAATTCGAAATTTCATAGTTCTGCAATCCGTGGGATGCGGCGAGTGACCGGGTCATTTCATACAGTTCTGCCCCTAAATCCTGATCAGGCAGGCGAAACTCTTTCCGGCGATACATGGTTTCAAAGGCCGTTCCCGGCTCGATCGTCAACTGATACAGAGATAGATGACCTGCCCGCGCAAGGGTCAGAGCTTCGGTTAATTCTTGCTCCCATGCCGCAATTGTCTGGCCGGGACGGGCGTAAATCAGATCAAAACTGACCCGGTCAAATGTGTCATATGCAAGTTCGAGAGCTTGCCTGGCTTCCTGTGCAGAGTGCTGTCGACCAAGGAATTTCAAGTCTTCCTGCCGTAATGCCTGAACCCCTAATGACACGCGGGTGACACCTGCCTGCACCAAATCCTGAAATTTACCCCGTTCAACCGATGTAGGGTTTGCTTCGAGGGTGATTTCCAGA
This sequence comes from Rhodospirillales bacterium, assembly GCA_020638395.1. GTDB lineage: Bacteria > Pseudomonadota > Alphaproteobacteria > Micavibrionales > Micavibrionaceae > JACKIP01. The sequence continues at coordinate 27,713 of JACKIP010000002.1, read as the reverse complement.
TCATTGGCGGTGCGCCAGTAGCGGCGAACCGTATCAATCACAAACGCCACGGTTTGCGGCGCCATCAAAGACGGGGTGCCGCCGCCGAAATAGAGGGAGGTTACGATCTTGTCCGACGTTTTCTCGGCGATGTAGGCAAGCTCCTGCTGGTAGGCCTGCTGCCATTGTTGCTCATCAATCTGCGCCGTAACGTGCGAATTGAAATCACAGTAGGGGCATTTGGACAGGCAAAAGGGCCAGTGAATATAAATTCCAAACATCTGATTCTACTTCTACAGACTTTCCAGAAACTTTTGAATGGCCCGCCCACGGTGAGAAAAGGTGTGCTTTTCAGCGGAACTCATCTCGGCAAAGGTGTGCGTTTGCCCGGAAGGCTGGAAAATCGGGTCATAGCCAAATCCTTCAAGCCCGCGGGGAGGCCAGACCAGATCTCCATCGCAGCGCCCCTGATAAAAACGATAGGCGCCATCCGGCAGCGCCAGCGCCAGAACACAGACAAAATGCGCCTTGCGGCTGTCGGTTTTTTCCAAAGCCTGATGAATGCGCGTCATCGCGGCGGGAAAATCCTTTTTGGGTCCGGCCCAGCGGGCGGAATGAACCCCTGGAGCTCCGTCAAGCGCGTCCACACACAGGCCGCTATCATCGGCGAGCGCCGGCAGACCGGTCGCCTCACACGCCGCCCGCGCTTTTATCAGGGCATTTTCTTCAAAGGTCGCGCCGGTTTCCGGCGGCTCTTCGAGATGATACTCGACGGCAGAGGTGACCAGAATTCCTCTGGGGGCCATCAATTCCTCGAATTCTTTAACTTTTCCGGGGTTATGCGTAGCGATCAGCAACTTTTCCATTTTCAAACCTCCGATTTTGGTTATAGTAGCCTTTATACCACATATTGAAGATAAAAATGGAGAAAACATCATGGCCGGTAGCGTCAATAAAGTTATTTTAATCGGGAATCTCGGCGCAGATCCGGAAATCCGCACCACCCAGCAAGGCGGCAAAATTGCCAATCTGTCGATTGCGACATCCGAAAGCTGGAAAGACCGGAATTCCGGCGAACGGCAGGAGCGGACTCAATGGCACCGGGTGGTGATTTTCTCGGAACCTCTGGCGAATTTGTCCGAGCAATATCTGCGCAAAGGCTCGAAAGTTTATGTTGAAGGCCAGCTGGAGACCCGCAAATGGCAGGATCAAAACGGGCAGGACCGCTACTCAACCGAAGTTGTCCTGCGGCCTTATCGTGGAGAAATGACATTCCTCGACCGTGCAGGGGAAGGAAGTGGCGGCGGATATCAGTCTTCCAGCGGCGGCGGTGCGAACCAGAATTATGGCGCGCAGCCCCAGCAGAACTATGCCTCCGCCGGAGGGGCGCCATCCGGTCCTCCGCCTATGGATGATTTCGAAGATGAAATCCCGTTTTAAGGCTATTTCTTAACCGCAGAGGTACAGGGGGGCGCAGAGGATAGAGAGGACTCTTCCTCCCTCCGTCATTCTGAACGGAGCGAAGAATATTTTATCTCAACAGGTTAAGATCCTTCGCCTCTGGCTCAGGAAGACGATCCTGGGCTTTTGCGGAGAGTTCGAGAGGCAAGCTTCGTCTTACTTTGCGGTTCAGAATCTATCGTTTCATCGTTCACGCAAAGAACGCTATGAAGCGCAAAGGTCGCCAAGGGGGGAATACTCTCTGCGTGCCCTGCGCCTCTGCGGTTAAAAATCCGAGCAAATTGGAACTATTATAGTAATTCCGTTTAAAAATAGGACATCCGTCATTCCCCGGATTTTCACAGAAAATCCTAGGGGAATCCACAAATATCAATAAATATCAATGGATTGCCTTAGAATTGCCTTCAGCAATTCAGGCAATGACGGCGTTGTAAGATGTCTTAAAATTAAACCAAAGCACATATATAAAAAGATCAGGATGTAGGCGGCCTATCGTGACGGATCGGGCAAGTTCTGGGCAGCGTAGAGCGCGGAAGAAGCAGGCCCCCCCTCCGGAGCGGTACAAACATTCGCCTGCCGATCGTAGCGCATCGTCTGGTTGTTAAAAGCATCCAGAGCATGCGGCTGGCGGCTGACTTGCCTTTGGCACAGAAGCGGCGCGGCCTGATTTGGCGCACCAGAGACCATGGGGGGCTTGTTGGTGATTCCTGCCGCCTGCACGGCCAGTTGCAGGCCTTTCTCTGCAAAATGAACCCCGACGACGGCCATACCAGCCATAGACCAGGCAGCCAGGGCATCTCTTGTACAAAACGATTTCAGGCTAAATTTATCTTCTTCAGGTTTCATGACTCACACTCCTTTTACAGAAAAATATGGCTCTCCTTAACCATATTTAGACGATAAAATCCATAAAAAAAGAGGGATAAACCGATCTTTTTCTATAATTCGCAATAATATTACGAAAGTTTTGTGTGCGGATAATTAAATTATCATTCATACAGGCGGATAAGGCCATTTATCAAATCCGGCCGGAGATTTTGTAAAGATTTCCACGCCGTCTTCCGTCACAGCCAGAGAGTGTTCATATTGCGCAGACAGGCTGCGGTCGCGGGTCACCGCGGTCCAGCCATCTCCCAGTGTTTTGGTGGCGTAGGCTCCGGCGTTAATCATTGGTTCGATTGTGAAAAACATCCCCGGTTCCAGAACCATGCCGGCCCCTTTCCGGCCATAATGAACGACTGACGGCTGGGCGTGGAAATCTTTCCCCAGACCATGCCCGCAAAAATCGCGCACCACCGAAAAGCGCTGTGATTCGGCCAGAGTTTGAATGGCGTGGCCGATATCCCCCAGTGTTGCACCGGGCCGGACAACTGCGATTCCCGCCATCAGGCATTCATAGGTAACATCCATCAGCTTTTTTGCTTTGACGGGCACCTTGTCCCCGACTCCGTACATGCGGCTGGTATCCCCGTGCCATCCGTCCAGAATCACCGTCACGTCTATATTGAGAATATCGCCGTTTTGCAGCTTCTTTTCCGCCGGAATACCATGGCAAACGACATGGTTGATCGAGGTGCAGATTGATTTTGGAAAGCCTTTATAATTTAGCGGCGCGGGGATGGCTCCGTTTCTGGTGATAAAGTCATAGCACAGACGGTCCAGCTCCTCTGTAGTCACGCCCGGCACGACATGCGGCGTAATCATATCCAGCGTTTCGGCCGCCAGGCGCCCGGCACGTCGCATGCCTTCAAAATCTTCGGCAGTGTGCAGCAACACACCATCCGCATTCTTCTGTCGTGTCGTTTGAAACATCTAAATCCTTTCACTTTCCCGAAAAAAAGCAGTATAGTTTTCTACTTCTTGGTATATATGACTCATATAAGAACGAATAACAGAGAAAATCAATGAATAACCCGGATACAACCGACAAAGACCTGAAAAAAAACTATACGGCCGCTTTAGTTATTATCGGAAACGAGATTCTGACGGGGCGGACGCAGGATACAAACGCAAACTGGCTGGCACAGCAGTTGTTAAGCCGGGGTGTGCGAATGAAAGAGGTCCGAATCGTTCCCGATGAAGAAGAGTCGATCATCAATACGGTGCGGGAGCTTGCAGATAAAGTCGATTACGTCATCACGACCGGCGGAATTGGTCCGACCCATGATGACATTACCGCAGGCTGCATTGCCAAAGCCTTCGGGGTTTCTCTGGAGACCCATCCTGAGGCCTATAAAGTTCTGGAAGCGTTTTATGGTGTCGATGATTTCACCCCTTCCCGGCAGAAAATGGCGCAAATTCCGGTCGGGGCCCGCCTGATTCACAACCCGGTTTCAGCCGCGCCGGGATTTAATATCGGAAATGTCTATGTGCTGGCCGGGGTTCCACGGATCATGCGCGCTATGTATGACCACGTGCTGGATATGATCGAGGTCGGAGACCCCGTCCTGTCAAACACGGTTTCCTGCGGATTGCCGGAAAGTGTGATCGCGCAGGATCTTGCCGATCTGCAGGCATCCTGCCACGACATTGAAATCGGCAGCTACCCGCATTATCGCGGCGGCGTGCTGGGGCTGAGTATCGTTCTGCGCGGAACCAGCGAAGAGCCGTTGGAAGACGCCACACGGAAAGTCATCTCATTGATCCGAAAATACGGGGAAGAGCCACGCGCCCTGAGTATTCGCGATGAAAAAATCCTTCTCGCCGAAGAAGCACGGGAAGAAACTGACGCCCTCAGCGCCTGATCTTTGTGAGGCAGCGGGCCGCCGGAATTGTGGAGCTGCTTTTTTTCTGGTATGATTTGTGCGAATAAACCAAGGATAGGTCATGAAAGTTATACAATCCCTGTTACTCCTGAGCATTTCGGTCTGCGGGCTATCTGCCTGTAAAACCACGATTGACCCCAAAAATGAAAAGGTCATCATCCAAAATCAGGGCTCTGATTTCTGCCCGCCCGGACAAGCGAAAAAAGGCAATTGCTAACACCTGTTGATAACTACTGCGAACGGATAGATGCCTCTTTCTGGGCGGAGCCGGTGAATGCCGTCACAAATCTGGCGTTTTTGCTGGCGGCGTCTCTGGCGTTTTTTCAGGCCCGGAAGCGGGGGGTGTTCGGCGTCGATACTGGGGGTCTGATCTTTCTTCTCGCCTTGATCGGAGTGGGAAGCGGCCTGTTTCACACCTTTGCGGTGCGCTGGGCGATGCTGGCCGATGTCATTCCGATTCTGTTATTTCAAATTGCGTTTATGGTCGTGTATGCGCGGCGCGTGATGGAGGTCGGATGGGTCCGCACGGCGGGGCTTCTGGGTCTGTTTGCGCTGCTGATTGTGGGATTTCGGCAAATTCCGGAGTCGGTGATGAACGGCTCCCTCAGCTATGCGCCGGCGTTCCTGATGCTGTCCGGCCTGGCGGTTTACCATTACAAAGCGGGGAAATCTCTGCGGTTTGCGCTGTTATGGGCGGTGGGACTTTTCGCAGTGTCTCTCACCTGCCGGACGCTGGATATGGAGGTCTGCCCGCATTGGCCATTAGGGACGCATTTCCTGTGGCATCTGTTGAATGCCGGGGTGCTGTATGCGTGCACGTCTGCGGTGCTGTTTAGAGCAAAGCTCTAACAGTTTACTGAAAAGGCCAATTCATCATCCTGAACCTATTGATAAAAAAGATTCTTCGCTCCGCTTAGAATGACGATTCTGTTGTTTTTTAACCGCAGAGACGCAGAGGGCGCAGAGGCTTTAAAAAAAACTTTGTCTTACTTTGCGGTTTAAACCTTTTAAACACGAAGTAATGAAGTACTTGAGAAAATCTTCGGATCTTCGTTACTTCGTGCGTATAGCAATTGTTCGAAAGTTATTTCGGGCGACTATAAAGCAAAGCTCTAATCGGAAAATTTGACGGAGACACCGCGTTTTTTGAAGTAGGACTGCATCATTTTACGCCCGGCGCGGTTATTCTGGACCAGACGGGCCGGATCGAACTCCACCTCTTTCAGACCTTCCGCCATCAGAGCGGCTTTCAAATTCCGGATGTGGAGATCAATTTCCTCATTTCCATTCATGAGGGAGGTATAAATTGCTTCCTTGGCGTCGGTCAGGGTCATGAGTATTCTTTATTTTGCTCTAATTTGTTCAGGGTTTCAACGAACCTTATAAAGGGATTCATACACGAACTTTTCTCAAAAATCATGTAAAAACTCACCCGATGCGGGCCATTACTCCGCCACTATAAAAATAATAGCCCAATCCGATAAAAAACAAGGCGTTGCCGTATAGCCCATGCTCAATTGTGACCAGCGCCAGAGATTTTGTTTTTGCGTAGGTCATCGCAAAAATAAGCCCGCCAAAAAAGCTTAAGGTCGGGGCGACCGGGTTAATATACAGGATATGCGCATAGGCAAAAATAACGGCGCTGGCCAGAATTATACCGTATTGGCTCCCGAAAAAAGGCTGGTAGCGGCGAAAAAAGAAGGTGCAAAAAATTATTTCCTGCGGCAGGGCAGATAACAAAGGATACAGGATCATCAATGTTATCAGAAATTCCGGGCGGTAGGTCAATAGCCCAAACAGGCGGGCCGGATCGTACCACCATAAAAATAAACTCATGCAGCAACAGGCAATTGCAAAGCGCAGCAAAATAGGGATCATATTTTTGCGGGTGACGGCCTGTGCGTTCCAGTAGTCTTTCCATGTGCGGGATGGATCTGTTTTCCGCAGAATAAGCGCCGCATATGCTGCTGCACTCCAAAGAAACAGAAACATGAACGGAGCCCAGACATTATAGATGATAAGGCCGGGGATCAGCAGGCATAAAATTAAAAATTCAAGAACGAGATAGGAGCGGGAAACCATCGGAGGAAAATACATTCATTCGGATGTGACGGAAAGAAAGGGCTCTTCCTGAACTCCATTAAAACTCGCGGGAAAGGCTGAAATAGAGGCGGGGGTCTTTGTCGCGCTGCGCATCTACCTTGCGATTCAGAGGGATGGCAAGTGTCAGATCGGCCTTGACCTTATCGGTCACTTTGGCGCGCAGTCCTAATCCGGCCGAGGTTGCGGTTTCCTCCTTCAGGGCGCTGGTGCTGGCATCTCCGTTCCAGACATGCCCGGCATCGAAGAAGCCGAAAACCTGATAATCCTGCACCAGAGACCATGCAACCGGGCGGTTCCATTGCAGCTCTATCTTACCGGCGATCCCGTCATCTCCGACGATTTCAGACGGATCAAACCCCCGGCCGATTCCCATCATGCCGCCCACGCCAAATTCTTCCGATGCCAGCAGGCTTTGAGCTGCCCACTGACCTTGCCCGGAAACCAGAAGGTTAATATCGCGGCTCAGGCGCTGGAGCCGTTGCAGGGCAATGGTGGCTTTGAAGAAATCCGGATCACCAAAAGTCCGCGAAAGATTGGCATCGCTCTTGTCGCTGGCTCCAAACAATCCCAGCCCGTGCGCCAGTTCCAGATCAATCGCATTCACTCCAACCCCCAGGAGCGTGTCGAGAAGGTCATAGCGCATCCCCGCCCGGAGCGCGCGAATATGGTCGTGACGGGACGGTTCCGGCAAATTATTGGCGGTGGTCACATCGCGCCAGTCAAACAAAACGCGTCCGTAAAGGTTTTGAGCCCGTGACCGCAGGAAAGGATGTTCCAGTTTGAGAGATACATAGTTGGAGCGACCTTTGACATCAAATTGTTTCAGATCAAACCCCGGCTCTGTATCGGTGTGCCCGTAAAATGCCTCCAGAACCGTTCCTTTGTTCCAGATCGGTTGCTGATAGCTCAGGCCGATATATCCCAGTTCGTAATCGAACGGGTTGGCTGTTTTGGGGGCGGTGACAATTTGGGCGCTGAGCCGCTCATTCATGTCAAACAGGCGGTTATTGACCGACGCGGCAGCGCTCAGTTGCACCGGACCAAGATAGCGGCTGCCATAGTTATTTACTCCGACCTGCGCGTCAAACGGGTCCCGCTCGATCATAATGCGCAAATCGGCCGCTCCGGTCCGGTTGGGCGACGGGCTAAGGACGCTGCGGGCGGAAATTCCGGGTAAATCGTTAATCAGCAGCAGTTGACGCTCCAGATCTCTGGCGTTCAGTGCCTGCCCCATGGTCAGTTGATTGGCATAGCGGCGGATCAGGTCGGTGGAGGCGCTTTCTTCTCCCTGTATGGTGACGCTGTCAATGACCCCTTCCACAACTTGCAGTTCGACACGTCCGTTCTCGATGGTTTGCGGCGGCACAACGACCTGCGCAAGAAGATAACCGTCATTCCGGTATTTGAGTTTTAGTTGTCTGGCGATGTCATACACATCCTTCAGTGACACGGTCTGACCCAGTTTTGCGTCATATATGTGGTTCAGGTCGGCTTCCGTGTAAACCGAAACGCCTTTTAAGTTCAAGGAGGAAAGCTTGAGTTTTACACGTTCCGCATTCGCCGGAGCGGCATCGGTCATGGCATCTTCAATCTGGATCACGGGTGAGAACGGCCGGGTCAAGGATTCCTCTTTGAATTGCTCAAACGCACGGCCCGGCTCAGCAGTGGACAGGGCGCTTTCCGGCAAGCTCTGCGCCAGAACGCTTGAGGACATCAGTAATAATCCCAAGCCAAAAACGGCAGGAATAAAGGGGCGGAAGGTGTGTTTCATGGCGAGGCTCCGGAAGCTAGGTCTGACTGAAATAAGAAATAAAAAATGAAGGTAATTTCTTCAAGAACTATCAGTTGATTCACCGGATGTAAACAGAGACGATGGATCGTTCCAGCTAAAAATGTGGTAAAAATAACACATATCATGTCATAGCGGCGCAAGGCACGAATGATGAGGCAATAAATTCTAAACCGCAAAGTAAGACAAAGTAAAACAAAGTTTTTCTACCTTTTTTCTTCGTCATCACACGGCTTCGTCCATGTGATCCATAATTGATTGTTTAACCACAGAGGCGCGGAGAAAGCGGTGCCAAAAACAAATAAAGCATCCGGCGAAGGATCTTACCCGGTTGAAAGGGCCAGCCAGAGCGTGCTAAAATCTTAAAAGAACAAGGCCTGACCCACGCTGAAATAGCACAAGCTCTTAACGAACGGTCGGGAATTATTTGAGAAAGTAAGCTATGGATCACAATAGTAGACCAAAACATCTTCTTAGCCTTCTGCTTTACGCTCTTATTACGTTTGCGTGTATTATATTCTTTCCTTTTTTAGCCTTATCCTTTGGACAGACCACTGCTTTAATCATTATTCTTCTTGTTGGAATATTAGTTTTATACAAGCTGTATCAGCTCACAAATCAGGGTTTCAGAAAAATAGCTGTAACTCTGATTGATACAATCAAAACTGCGCCCAAAAAAAGTGTAAGTCTTGAGGACTTCAAAGGATGTTTTGGCTTTCTGCAGGCTACTTTGTTAATTTTTGCAGTAGTTTTTCTATGCATTTCATATTACATACCGATTAAATTTGAACGTGACTTAAGCTTAAATTCTGATTATCTGCGTCAATACGACCCGAAGCTGACAAACATTATTACCCTGAGTTTATTATTTTTCGCTCTGTTCAAGCCTATAAACAGAGTGATACATGTTTTTGACCTAGATCCTCACAGCACAAAATCCGAAGGTAAAAGGCTGTTTCGAGCTTTCATTTTGATGATTCTGGTCAGCGTACCCCTCGTTGTGGGCTTAATAACAGTTTATAAGATGTTTCCATCTCCATCATTTGGAAAAGGCGATGAAAGAGCTATTCAAGCAGGATATGAGCGTTGTAACACTCTAGACTATGAAATTTATTGGCCATTTATCAGAAACATAAATAGACGAAATATTGATATATACATTACGTACGTAAAACCACATATCGCAAAACAAATGGATTGCACCCCTTGGGATACGATCGAAGAAAAGTGGGATCAAGCGCATGGAGCAGGTTCATTTCAGAAAGTCATTGATGATAGCGAAAAAGCTAAGGAACGGATAGAAGAATTTAAGCAATCTATACTATCAGACTGTCATGCTGCAATGATGATGTCAAAAATCCCTCTAGATTTTTATACCATTCACATGAATGGCTCATCAGGTATGGACGAATTTGCCAAAACGTTGAGCCAAGAATGTAAATCCGGCCAAATACAGTTGGTCAAAGGGGACTTTAATCAGCAGTCAGAAGAAGCAAAAAAGCAAATACGCGATTTGATTTTAGAACTAGTTGAGTAAATAATCTATTTAATTCTGTTGGTTATGATTTTCACGAAGGCCCATTCAACAGTGAAGTGCACGGGGAGGGGGGTTTAGGACCGTGTACTTATCAGATAATCTTTTTGTGGTTCAAACAAGGAGATTATCACGATGGCCAAGGACTACACCCACCTCACCGCGGAAGAAAGATGCCAGATTTACGGCCTGTTGCAAAGCGGTTTGTCTAAAACGACGATTGCCAAAGAGCTTGGCCGTCACCGCACGACGATCAAGCGAGAGATCGAACGCAACGCTTGTCCGGATGGCTATCATTTTGCTGGTGCGCAAAGCAAGTCTGCCGGCCGGCGCCAGGGTGCCAGCGCGCGGCCATGGAAGATGAATGCCGACCTGATCGCCCGCATTGAAGAGAAGCTGGCGCTTCAATGGAGCTCGGTCCAGATCGCGGGCCGGCTGGCAAAGGAACACGGCATCAAAATCAGCCCTGAGCGCATCTATCAGCACATTCGCGCGGACCGCAAAGCGGGTGGCGCGCTGTACAAAAACCTGCGCCACGGCGGCAAGCGTTACAAGCGGCGGGTCGGGCGGACGGCAGGCGCATGGCTCATTCCGAACCGGGTGGATATCGACCACAGACCCGCGGTCGTGGACGAGAAATCCCGCATCGGCGATTGGGAGCTGGACACTGTGATCGGCGCACGGCAAGAAGGCGTGATCGCCAGCATGGTTGAACGGGTCTCAAAATATGTCATGTTCGCCAAAACGCCCGGTAAAACTGCCCGCGACGTAGGCGCAGCCCTCAAAAAACGCCTGATGCCACACAAGGACAAAGTCCTCACCCTGACGGCCGACAATGGCGGTGAATTCGCCGGGCACAGAAATGTTGCCATGAATCTCGAGGCCGCGTTCTTCTTCGCCAAACCCTATCATTCATGGGAGCGGGGATTGAACGAACACACGAACGGCCTGCTGCGCCAGTATTTGCCAAAGGGAATGTCTTTGGCCAACGTCACGCACGAAGAGCTTGACAAAATCGAGCGCCTGCTTAACAACAGACCAAGAAAAGCACTGGGCTTTAACACACCGCAAGAGATTTTCTCAGGCGCACGGCCCCACCCCCCTCCCCGTGCACTTCACTGTTGAATGGGCCGTCCGCGACAATTCTAAGACAATGACGATGTTGAAAGGCGTCGTAAAATTAAACCAAAGCACTATCGAAGAAGCCAGAATTTTAGGACACCCTATTTATCGGACATATGGATTACACGGACTTTCTTCGAAAGCCGTGTAATAACGAAATTGAGGGATGGTAAGAGAACTTTGTTTTACTTTGTCTTACTTTGCGGTTCAAAACCGTTTTGTGTCTATTCGTGGTTCATAATACTTTATTTGTTTTTTGTGCCGCTTTCTCTGTGCCTCTGCGGGACACAACTGAGTCATACATCTTCCGGCGAACATCCCCCCTGAATGCGAAGTTGTATTCTCAACGATTGAGGCTTGTTTTCATCGCACGAATCATGTCTATTGGAGAGTAATCAAAAATATATGGGAACACCATCCGGGGGTTGTGGCCGGGGGCATCTTTCCAGAATAACCGCTATAGAGAACATTCTAAAAATGATGAGGCCTGTTATGATCCGCGCACGTACTTTTTCCCTTCTTTCCTTGCCGCGTAAGGCTGTTCTGGCGTCTACGGCCCTGGTGGCAGCGGCGTTCGGAGTGGGGCATACTCATGCGGCAAAGGCTGAAAATCCGTGGGATCTGGAGGGCAGCAACTTCACGAAAGACACATCCGCGGCGCATGACACGGTATTGACCCAGATGGGAGACGTGGCCTATGGCACGGGCGATCTGGATATTGAGGCCTATGAGAGCGTTAGAATTTTGCAGGATAACAGCGGTTCTTTGTTTGTGGCGCAGGACAATAAAGATGACCCGACCCGCATTCTGGGGAGCTTGCAGGCCAATGGGCGGGTTATGGTTCTGGACCGTGACGGGATCTTTTTCGGGCCGGACTCAAATGTGGATGTCGGCAGCCTGATTGCATCGACGGGAGATATCAATCAGGAGGCGCTCCTGAAGGGCGCGCATCAGATTGTATTCACCAATCCGGGGCACGGCACGATTGAAAATCAGGGACAGATTACGGTATCCGAGGCCGGGCTGGCGGCGTTTGTCGCCCCGACCGTCAAAAACAGCGGCGTGATTAACGCCCGTCTGGGGAAAGTGGCATTTGCCGCCGGGGAAGAAGTAACGCTGGATCTGTACGGAGATCAATTGCTGGAAATTACCGCCGGAGAAAATTTACAGGACGCTCTGCTGGAAAATAGTGGCGTGATTAATGCCGAGGGCGGAACCGTGATTATGAGCGCCCGCGCCGCCAAGGACGCCGTGGATCACATCATCAATATGAACGGGGTTATCAATGCGTCTTCTGTAACGGAACAAGGCGGGCGGATTATTCTGGATGGCGGCGATCACGGTGTGGTCAATGTATCCGGCAGCGTTCAGGCCAACGGGCGCGACGGCGGGAGTGTACAGGTCACGGGGCAAAATATTAACCTGACAGAAACGGCTGATTTCCAAGCTTCCGGCACAGAGGACACCAGCGGCGATATGACGATTATCGCCCGGAATGCGGCTCTGGTCCGCGGCACCTATGCGGCGGGCGGGCAGATTGAAACCTCCGGTCTGGAATATATCAATATTGATGCCGATGTGAGCGCCGGGCGCTGGGTTATTGACCCGCGGGATCTGTGGATCAGGTCTCAGGCCGATCTGGCGGTCACCGGAACGGGAACGGCTATTGACCCGTTTCTGCCGGGCGGCCCCGGTCAGTCGATGCTGAATGTGGCAAATATCGAAACAGCGCTGGATGCCGGCACTGATGTTTATATTACGACCGTCGGATCACCGGGCGGCCCCGGAACCGGCGATATTGAAATTTACACGAATATCAACAAAGTCGCGGGCGGGGATGCCGTTCTCACGCTTGAAGCAGTGGATAAAATTATCTTTAAAGGGGCGCAGAACGGCGGGATTACCAGCACGTCCGGGGCGCTGAGTGTTGTTCTGAGCGCGGTGAATGACATTTACATTGATGGAGCCGGAATCACGACAAATGGTGGTGATCTTCAGGTGACGACCGGAGGAACCGTCCATGTGAATAAAACTGTTGCGCTGGGCAGTGGAAATGCTGCGTTTGATGCTGCAGCAATGGCACTAAATGCCGATATTGATACAACAGGCATCCTCAGCGGAACAGCCGCGACGGTTGCGGTTTTAAGCGATCAGGCGGAAATTCAGGACGGCATAGATCTGGCCGGAGCCAATGCGCTGGTCACTGTGGCTGCGGGAACTTATCACGAGTCCCTGACCCTTGATAAAACCGGACTGAGACTGGAAGGCGCGAATGCCGGACTGTCCGGAACCGATGCCGGGCGCGGGGCGGAAACAACTCTGCTGCCGAATTCCCCCGGCATGGTCATTCAGGCTGACGGGGTGAGCGTTGACGGCTTTGAGATCAGCGGCGGAGATGATGGCATTCGGGTCGAAAACGCCCAAAATGTTACCCTTAAAAACAACGTTATCCACGATGTGACGAACCGTTTGGTTTATGCGGAAGACAGCGGCGACCTGTATCTGGAAGATAATCATGCCTATAACGCCATGACCGGTCTGTCTCTTTTGAGGAGCGACCGGGCGTTTATTGCAGGGAACCGGGTCGCACAAATTAACGGCTGGAACGTGCAGGGGGACGGGATTATGCTGACCGACAGCCGCGATGCCCAAATTCTCTCGAACACGGTTTTGAATGTCGGGGATGAAGGCATTTTCGCCAGAGGACCGATCGGGAACCTGACGATTGCGGACAATCTGGTTGATGGCACCGGGCAACGGACCGCAATTTCCGGCAACGGGATTGAGGTTTATAATGCTGTGGGATCTGCGACCATCACCGGCAACACGGTGCGCAATGCCGATTATGAAGGAATTTGGGTCAAGACTCCGGATGCTGCGAGCACATTTTCTATCGAAGGCAACACGGTTGAGAACACCACGCGCAATGCGATTATCATTGATGGCGGCGCGGTTTTGGTTTCCGGCAACACGATTGACGGAAGCGGTCAGGATGGAATCCACCTCCGTAATAGTGACTTTGCAATGATAAGCGGCAATACGATTGCCAGAGCCGGGGAAGACGGCATTGATGCTGCTACCTCTGACGGGTTGTTCATCGCCGGCAATAATCTGCAAAAAACCGGCGCGCACGGTATTCTGGTGACCGGGGGACGCGACCATCAGATCGCGGATAATATTATTCGCCGGACGATGATGGACGGCGTGCATCTGGAAAATTTCGGCACAGCCTGGATTTACGGCAATGACATCATATATACGGGCAATGACGGGATCGAGGTTGCCAATGGCGATTTTGTCTCAATTACCGGGAATGCGGTGTCCTATGCCGGATTGCTGCCGCCGGAAAGCGCCGGGGAAGGGCAGTTTGGCCTGATCCCGCAGCCCAGAGATTCGTTCGAGCCGGACGGCATTCATGTGCGCAACATAACGGGCGCAGCATCCGTGGATAGTGCCTATGGCCGGGCGGTGGAGATCGAAGGAAATACCGTTTTTGTGACCATCGGCGACGGGATTCAGATCTTAAACGCGGAGTCCGCGGCGGTGAATGCGAATGACGTCAGTCGCACCACAGATGACGGAATCGATCTCGATCAGGTCGGCTATATGACGGTGGCCGGGAACAGCGTCAGCCTGACCGAAGATGAAGCTATCGACATCAATACCGGCTATTATGCCGAGGTGCTGAACAATGATATTATGCTGGGCAGCCGGATCGGCATCAGTGTCCAGAATATCCTCCGCGAGAGCGGGGCTTCCCCTTACGGCAATGGCTGGGATGTCACGCTCAGCGGTAACCGGATTGCCCTGACCGGCTCGCACGGAATGGAAATCTTTAACAGCGGCGTGACGCAGGTTGCGAATAACGATGTGACGATGACCGGTCTGGGGTTCTCTCTGGAGCAGGCAATTACGGCCAATAACGATCTGTACGGCGGCGGCGGGCCCCTGATTCCGGTGATATTGCCGTCTGCGCGGCCCGAAGGAGATTTTCTGCCGGTTGAACTGGCGGCTTTCAACCATATCTGGACGGATGGGCACGGCATTTACGTTCATGATATTGACAGCGGCAAGGACAGCCCGAATGGCTGGGGCGTTGATGTCAGCGGCAATCATGTGAGCTGGACCGGTGGACATGGCATTCTGGTCGAGAACACCGTTCCCGCCAATATCAGCAGCAATCAGGTGACGCAGGCCGGGATCGCAGAAACTCTGATTTCCGGAGTCAGCGGTCTGGAGGAACTGGCGGCTTTTGCAACGGACGCGCTGGATCATATTTCTGTTGACTCTGTGATACAGGATAATTTTGACGGCATTCATGTGGACACGATTGGTCAATGGATGACGGAAAGTGGCCCCGAAGATGGGTATAATCTGCGGATTAACGGGAATATGGTTGCAGCATCCGGCGATGACGGAATCGATGCTGCAACATCGGCGCAAACCCTGATTTCATTTAATAGCGTTGACACCTCTGCCAATGACGGCGTTTCCGTGTCCGATCAGGGGTTGGTGAGAATTGCCGGCAACACCATCAGCAATAGTGCGGATCGTGGAATTTTTGCCGGTGGAACGGGAAATGGCGATGTGGTTCTGGCCGGAAATGTCCTGACAAATAATGATGTTCATGCCCGCTTTGACAGCGGATCTGTGGATTTAACCGGCATTGGCAACACCTTCAATAACGGACGGGTGGGGCTGCTGTTTGACGGTCCTTTTGTTGCGCTGATCGACCATGCGCCCGCAGATGGATTCCAGGGGACACTGGGCACACAGACCTTTGACGGCCCGTCGCAGTCCTATGTCGAGTTGCAAAATCAGGCGTTGTTCGATCCGGGACAGCCGGGATTTTACGATGCGCTGAACAGCACCTATGTGACACCGCTGGGCACCTTTACCCCTAACACGTTACCGGATGCCGGAGTTTTGACGGTGGACCAGTTTAATTATCTGGAAGGTAAATTCCATCATTTCCCCGATCAAAATCTTCTGGGACTCTTCCTGTTTGGGGTCGTTGCCTCGGAAGCTGCCCCTGCGGCAGTAGTTGAGAATCTCGAAGATGTCTTCGAAAACTTTGCCCCGTTTAACACAGGGGCGGGAGCTTTGCGCGTAACCATCACAGGCCTTCCGGGTTTGCAACAAAATCAGAATGCTGCACTTCTCAATAACCTGATTCCGGCGGCGGGTGGTGAAGAAAATGGCGCACCTTCTCCGGAAGAGCTGGCGAGTATTGACCCTGCGGCGGGTGGGCAAACGGTTGGATGCTGGAGCGATGCCCTGACCTCTCTCGAAGGGGGTGCTGCGGTGAATTATGATCTGAACAATTCTCTGGAAAATCTTCTGGCCGATACCGCCGGATGCGGCGTGCAGCAATCACAGGAATAAAAATCAGATAATTGCATGACGGCTGATTTTTGACCGCAAAAAACAGGGGGTATTTCCGGAGGATGGTGAATATTTTCTGGCATAGGCGACAATTATCCGCTAGAAGAAGGGCATGGCACAAGACATCAGCAAATCAGACGAACAGCAAGACCGCAACAAACCGCAGGTGGAGGCCCCTCTGACGGCAAAGGAAGAGTGGAGCGAATTTGCGAAAACGGCGTTCGTTGCGGTGATGCTGGCGCTGATTATCCGGACGTTCTTTTTTGAGCCGTTTAACATTCCCTCCGGATCAATGAAACCAACGCTTCTGGTCGGGGATTACTTGTTTGTCAGCAAACCGGCCTATGGATATAGCCGTCATTCTTTCCCGTTCAGTTTGGCCCCGATTGAGGGACGCCTGTGGGCGAAAGAGCCGCAACGCGGCGATATTGTTGTATTTAAACTGCCGAGTGACCCCTCAATTGACTATATCAAACGGATCATCGGATTGCCGGGCGATAAAATCCAGATGATCGGCGGACAGCTTTACATTAATGGGACTCCGACTCAGCGGGAGGCTTTGCCTCTGGTGCGGATGGAGGAAGACGGGCATGCGGTGACCCGCTACGAATATATTGAAACCTTGCCGGGGGGCGCAACGTTCCATATCTATGAAGACGGAAATCAGCAACCTCTGGATAACACGCCGGTTTATACGGTTCCCGCCGGGCATTATTTCATGATGGGAGATAACCGCGATAACTCCATGGATAGCCGTGTGCAGGATCATGTCGGGTTTGTTCCGTTTGAAAATATTATTGGACGGGCCGATTTTCTGTTTTTCTCTGTGAATGAAGGCAGTTCTATTTTTGAATTCTGGAAGTGGCCATGGACGGTGCGGACGGAGCGCTTGTTTACAGATATTGATCCGGTGCGCCTGAGCAAGGAATAAATTAGGCTCGGAATCACCTTTCCTGAACCATTTCATATATAATTCCTCCCGCGCAGGCGAGTGGCGGCAGGTCGTGTGAGAGCGATGCGGCGAAGAGAGTAAAAATTTTAAATTCCTGCTCTTTACACCTGCCCGGACTGGGTATATATTCCTCGTATGTTTACACACGCAAAACTCTGGAGTGCGATCGATCAACTCGCACAGGTGAATGGCTATTCAGCCTCGGGACTGGCAAAAAAAGCGGGGTTGGACCCGACGAGTTTCAACCGCAGCAAGCGTAAGGGGGCGGACGGAAAATTACGCTGGCCCTCGACGGAAAGCCTCTCAAAGGTGCTGGCGGCGACCAATTCGACCATGGCAGAGTTTATTACTCTGATGGGTGAAAAAGCCGTCACTACGGCTTCTACCGATCAGGGGCAGGGAACGGCCACAGATGCCACGATGTCTGCCCCGGCCGAAATGGCAGAAAATATGGCTTACGGTTCCTCTATGCCGGAAGACGCAGCTTCGATGAAGAGCGCCGTCCCGGCGGCGAACCGTCATTTACCATTGCTGCGGGATGAGGTCGCATCTGACCCGATGACATTTGATGAAAACGGCATGCCGGTTGTGCGGGAACCTTATTTTGAAATGCCAAACGGGCAGCCGGAATTATCGGCACAGGCCTGGGCTCTGGAAATTACCGGATCGTCCTTTGCTCCCTATTATCAGGAAGGCGATATTTTATTGATTGACCCGAACGGGCCTGCCCGTGCCGGAGATCCGTTTCTGATCCGCCGCAAAAGCGAAGACCGTCTGGCCGTATATCGCGGACAGAGCGCCAATCCGGTAATTGGAATTCCTTTGGGGCGGATTATGGGGGCGTTCTATAGCATGAGTACCCAGAGCAGTGATGACGAGCAGCAGCAGGAGTTAGCCGCATGAGTGTGATGTCTGAAACAACCGCAAAAATTTTGCTGGATACAAAGTCTGTTTTATTCAACGCCCGTGAGCCGTTTGTCCTGACATCCGGGCGGGTATCTCCGGTCTATGTCGATATTCGCCGGTTGATTTCTTTCCCGGCGGAACGCACAACCCTGATGAATTTTGCTGCGGAAATGCTGCAAAAAGAAGTGGGGCTGGAAAATATGGATTACGTGGCTGGCGGCGAAACCGCTGGCATTCCTTATGCAGCCTTCCTTGCGGAAAAAATGAACAAGCCGATGCTGTATGTGCGAAAAAAGCCAAAAGGATTTGGCCGGATGGCACAAATCGAAGGGTGCGTTGAGGGTGACGGACGCACAGCATTGCTGGTCGAGGATCTGCAAACCGATGGCGGCAGCAAAAAAGTATTTGTGAATGCGATGCGCGATGCCGGAATGGTTGTGAAGCATGCGTTTGTAGTGTTTCATTACGGGATTTTGGCGGCAAGTGAAGAAAATAACAAAGCAATGGGCGTGACCCTGCATGCGTTGGCAACCTGGTGGGATGTTCTGGCTGTGGCCAGAAATCAAAACTATTTTGATGCGGAGACCCTTGCAGAGGTTGAAGAATTTCTTGGTAGTCCGGATAGCTGGGCAGAAAAAAACGCACATCGCGCCAAGGCCTGAAATTTCTGAAACCTTCATTCTTTCGTAACTCTTTTGCCGGATGATGGGGGGTAGAGCAAAGAGCGTTTAGGTTGGTCAGGCGCAAGCGACGAAGCGTAGATACTCCTACGTGAAGAGCGCGGCAACGTAACTCAAGCTAAACGATCAAAGCTCTAAGGGCCTTCGCCCGCTAACCATGTTTAATTGCTACGCACATCCATGATTCTCAGTGGAATTTTTTGTTCTTTACGCGCACAGCCGGAGTCCTTTTCTTCAGGTACAGGAAAAGTGCGGGCGCTTCAACGCTGTATTTCTGCCGTTGCCTGCCTTGTTTGTCTGTTATTGTTCCTGCCCGTCAGCGCGCAAGCCGCTAGCTCTCAATCGCGGGAACAGATATTTTCGCTGGGACAAAATCCTACCGGATCCGTGCCTGTGGCGCCTTATCTGGCGCGGGTGCGGGACCCGGATTTTGCACTGTCCAGCCAGAAAGTATTCGACCTGTACAGCAAAGGAGAGGTGTCTTATGGGCCGTCCGGGCAGGACATTCTTGGATTTGATCTGGATGGGGTTCCCTCCTGGTATATTCTGAAAGTCCACAATGACGGTGAAAGAGAACATTTTATTTTTTCATTTTCACGCGGTATTTTTCAATCACAGGGATCATTCGAAAAAATTGTCCTGTATCAGGAAGAAGAGGATGCACGGACTTCTCTGCGCACGATCAACGAAACTCATTTTGAATTTCATCTCGCACCGGGGGATGAGGCATTCCTGCTGTTTTTTGTTGATCCCTCCAATTACTGGCCGGTTGCAGTTACGCCCACAGTATTTTCGGAACAGGAATTTTATAAAGCGGAAAATGCAACAACAAGCGCGAAATTGCTGCTGTCCTTTTTTCTGGGGATGATGACCGCCATTTTTCTTGGCCTTGCCATTCTGAATTACAGATATGCGGGTTATTTTATTGCGGCAGTTCTGTTTGATATTCTGGTATCGGTGTCGCAATATCCGCTGCTTGGCGGCGGGATTGTTGCTCTGGCGCATCCTTTACTTTATATGGGGATTATTTTATCTGTCGGGGTTGGAATTTTCCTGCAAAACAGGATTTCTCTGAAAGATAAGAACGAAGTGATCTCCTTTGGCTTGCCTCTATTTTTTACAGTTTTATCCTTATTGATTATTTTTGTTCTGCCCCGCGGGTTCGGGCTTCTGAATATTATTGTTCTGGCCGTTCCTATGTTGCTGTTTTGCCTGAGTTTTTGCTTTTTGATGCTGGCTTATGTTCAGGAAGGATATACCATCTCGATCTGGGGGCTTTTCTTCTGGCTGTTTTTGGGCGTATCCCTGATCCTCCACATTCTGGTAGGGTTCGAGCCTTATGTCGCGCTGAAGTCTGTGCCGTTACAGATTTCTTATTATGTCCTGATTGCCGCCATGACCTGTCTTCTGATTTACGGAGTTCTGTCGCGCCTTTTGGGATCTGAACAGGACGCCGTTCATTTAAGAATGCTTCCCGCTGCGGCGAAAAATATGAAAGAAGCGGAAGAGGAAGGAGAGTACAAACGTCTCCTGACCGTGGTTGAGCGCGAACGGCAGATGATGGCCGAGTTACGGCAAATTGACGCCAAGCGCCGGAAAGAAATGCAAAAAGCCAAAGAGAGTGCCGATGAGGCAAATCGTGCCAAATCGGCCTTTCTGGCGGTGATTAGTCATGAAATCAGAACGCCGATGACCGGCATTATGGGGCTGGTCCGGATGCTGCTGGATACGCCTTTGACCGGAGAACAACAGCGCTATGCCAAGTCGATGATGGAGTCCGGAGAATCCATGACTCTTTTGCTGAACGATATTCTGGATTTCGAGAAAATTGAAAGCGGAAAAATGACTCTGGAGCATATTGCCTTTGATGTGCGTCAGGTGGTCCAGAGTACCGCCACGCTGATGGCCGGACATGCCCACAATAAAAATATTTCATTGCAGGTCGAAATCGAACCGGGACTTCCTCAGGAAGTCAGAGGCGACCCGTACCGCCTGCGTCAGGTTTTACTAAATCTGGTGGGGAATGCCATTAAATTCACGGAAAAAGGCGGCGTGACGATTCATGTTCGCAAAGGCCCCCCCATTTCCAATGAAAAAGCACAAAACCAGTTTTCTCTGATAATTTCGATCGTTGACAGCGGCATTGGAATTTCTGCCGAGTCCTTGCTAAATCTGTTTAGCCCTTTCTCGCAGGCCGATCTGTCGATTTCCGGTAAATATGGCGGGTCCGGACTTGGTCTGGCGATCTGTAAACGGCTGGTGGAGCTGATGAAAGGCGAAATTACTGCCGAAAGTCAGAGTGGGAAAGGCAGTACCTTTACCATTCGTCTGTGCGTGCCAGTAGTAAAGGAAGCCAGATCTGAGTTCGAGACGGCAAGTGAAAAAATAGAATATACGCAGCATTTAGGACAAAAAGCAAATCTGGAATTTGCAAATGAGCGGGGGCGGGACGATATCCAAAAGACGGATATCGGCGAAAAACCAGGGGTATTTACGGCAAAGAAGATTTATCAGCCATTCTCGGATCTCCTTCAGGAAGCTGCTCCGATAAAGAAACGCCGTATTCTGGTGGTGGAAGATAATCTGGTTTCCCAACAGGTGATTGAAAACTTCCTGAAAAAGATGGGGCATATGGTGGTGTCCTGCAGCAATGCAGAAGAGGCCTTTTTACTGCGGCAAAACACCTCTTTTGATGTGGTGTTCATTGATTGGGAATTGCCGGGAATGAGCGGACCAGAGGCAATCCGGCGCATGAAATCAGAGCCTGGTCTCTATATTGAACATGCGGTTTTATTGACGGGACACCGGGTCAGTAGGGCAGAAACCGGGCTGAATAATGCAGAGCTGTCAGCTATTCTGAACAAACCAATTTTGCCGGAGCATTTAGAGGAAACGCTGGATAGTCTGATCTTTAAATCTCCTCTTCCCAAGGAGATTTTGACGCCGCCAGCGCGCACTCCACAGGAGTTCGCTGCAACGGAGGCCCCTCCGCGCACAGACTTTTCTGCGCAAAAGTCCTGGAAGGGGACTCATATAAAGGATGAAAAACCTCCCTTGTTAAAAGTGCTGATAGATGCGGGAGAAATGGAAGACACATCATCAGCCAGGGTGACGACACCGCAAAACCGGCGGGAAAGTGATAAACCTCCCGAAGTTTTGCCGGTTGGGGATACCGGGTTATCTTTTGAAGAAGATGTGGATATGGAGCGTCATTGGCCGGAGGATATCTTTGAACCCCAGACGATACAGTCATTGCTGGTAACTCTTGGGGAAGCGAAGGTACGCGAATTATTAAAAGACGTGTTCGACAAAACAGAGGAAATTCTTGCGGATCTGCATAGCGCGTTGCAGGCCGGAGATGTCCATGAAATGCACCGGCGAGCGCATGAATTAAAAGGAATGTCCGGCAATTTCGCGCTAAAAGAAGTCTATCAGTACACGGAAATTCTTGAGAAAACTCTGAAAGTCCAGAATTCAACACAAGGGATGGACCGGCTACTTGCAGATATCGAGCAGGCGCACCACAAGGTAAAAAAGATCGTATCTCTATAACATCATGAATCTATTGTTATTTTAAGTAAAAATGAGATATTCGTCATTCCCCGGATTTTCGAAGAAAATCATGGGGGAATCCATAAACATCCATAGAATTTGTCTTAAAAATATCAGATAGTTCGATTATACGCGGTGAGTGCCATTGAAACCGACCCCGTAGCAGGTCATCGAAAGGGAGCCCAGAGAATATCCTTCAATCAGGGGATCTGCGCGGCCATCCTCTGCCATGCCCAAGAAATAAAACAGGGAACCGGGAAGAGCTTTGCGCTGTACTCATGGGGAGACACCTTATTCTGATGTTACAGAAAAAATTTGTCTTCCTTCGCGGTTAAATCAAGTCAAACGCGAAGGACCGAAGGATGCCAAGAAAGAGGGTTCTTACCCGACGATTTCACTGTCTGTGAAGAAGAACGCAATTTCGCGTTTGGCGCTGTCCGGGCTGTCAGAGCCATGAACGGAATTGGCTTCGATGCTTTCTGCAAAATCCTTGCGGATGGTGCCTTCATCGGCATTCGCCGGATTGGTGGCGCCCATGATTTCACGGTTACGGACGACGGCGTTATCGCCTTCCAAAACCTGTACAACAACCGGACCGGAGGTCATGAAGGTCACCAGATCGTTATAGAACGGTCTTTCCTTGTGTTCTGCGTAGAACCCCTGTGCCTGCTCGGTGGTCATGCGAATACGTTTTTGCGCAACGATACGCAGGCCGTTCGTTTCAAAGCGGCTGTTGATCGCGCCGGTCAGGTTGCGGCGAGTGGCATCGGGTTTAATAATTGAAAAAGTGCGTTCCATGTCGTCCTCTTATATTTGTTTGAATTCAAGAGCCTTATAGACGGAAGCGCTATCCTTTGGCAAGCCCCTTTTGAAAAATATATCCGGTGTATCGTGCGGAAAGACGCCTTTTCAGGTGTCTGGTTTTGTCACGATTTACCCTTTTGCAGAGACGTGGATTTCTGTCATACTTATTCTATGACACTTGAGACCATAACGCTTTCGGAGCCGTCCCGTGAACGCGGGAATGTGTTATTTTACATTCTGATTGGTGTGGCTTTGTTTGCAGCTTTGAGCATGGCAGTGAGCTATTCCGGGCAAAGCGGCGGCGGGGCGATTACCGAAGAAAAAGCCTCTATTCTGGCCAGTGAAGTGATGGAGACAGGTGAGCGGATTTCCAGCGTTCTTAGTAAATTACGCCTGAGAGGCTGCACATTGGCGCAAATTAGTTTCGATAATCCGTACGTGTCCGGATATGCCAACGGTTCTGCCCCTTCAGACGAAAGTTGTCATGTGTTTTCCATTCAGGGGGGAGAGCTGAACTGGCCGACCTTTTCATCCGATCTGCTGAATCAGTCCTGGACGGGACAGCCGGACTTTGGCAAACCAATCTTTACCCTGAAAAATAAAATTCCTCAGCTGGGGACGGATGGCAGTGGGACGGCTCCCTTCGATTTGCTGATGCTGGTCGAGGGACTGAATATGTCGGTCTGCCAGGCCATCAACAAGCGCCTCACCGGATCAACGGCCATAAACACCGCCGATGAGGTTGAAACCAAATATAACGGGGCGATCAATGCCGGCGGGACCTATGCGTTTCCCGCGACGTTTAGCGGGCAGCGGCAAGGATGCTTCGAGGATAATGCCGGCACAGATTCCGGAACGCTTGTCTATTATTACGCGCTGATGGTGCGGTAAGGGCAATGGACTGACAAACTTTTGCAGAGGCTTCTATATTTTCACCACGAATAAACACGAATGCACACTAATTTTTTCTATTCGTGTCTATTTGTGTTCATTCGTGGTTCATAATGCTTTATTATTTTTAAACGCGAAGTTACAAAGATACGAAGGTTTTTTTCGAGTACTTCGTTCCTTCGTAACTTCGTTCTTATATCACGCTCTCGTCGATCACACGCACAAGGCGTGTGATGACGAAGAAAAAGGCTAGAAAAGCTTTGTCTTACTTTGCGGTTTAAAATTTACCGTTTCATCGTTCACGCGATGGACGCTATGAAGCGCAAAGGTCGCCAATGGGGGAATACTCTCTGCGTTCCCTGCGTCTCTGCGGTTCAAAACTGTTTAAGCGCAGGCGCTGCAAATCAGAAAAAAATTACTCATTATAAATAACGGGATGCGGGTCGGGGCGAGCGGATATATGGCGCGTTTCCAGCGACTTATTCGGCATAATTTTGCCGGGGAGGCCTGAGGACAGGCTTTTCTTGTCATCGCTGCGTTTATACACGTAAATCCCCAGAACGGATAACCCAACCGTCCAGATCAGGCCGAGCGATTCAAACGCCTGCATCACAAGCGGGGCGTGGGAGGGATCTTCCAGAATAACCCAGGCCAGCGCCAGCATTTGCGCCGCCCACGTCACCGCCATTAAATACCCGAATGTCGGGCGCATGCGCCGGACATACGGGTCTTCGGAGGCAATTTCTGCGCGCAAAGATTGATTGATCTCGGAAATTTGTGCGCGATATTCCTCGGACTTAAGCTGCGCCAGTGTTTCAGTATGGCGATTGAGCTCGTTTAATTGCTCTGGAGAAATCGCGCCGTTGCCAAGGCTGTGTTCCAGATCAGAAAGGGCTTTGGCAGCGCCTTGTGCAACCGGATGGTCAATGCGGGAGAGCGCACTACCCAGAATATCAATAAGGACCGGCAGGCCAATTTTTGAGGGGAGGGATGAAATCATTTTGTCAGCCTGTAAAAAATGTGATCGCCGATGACGGCGGTGGGTTTTTCGCCTTTTGCCCATAGCGGAAAGATGCCGGAGGCATGGTAATGGTCTGCCCCTCCGGTCGGGTCGTCGATCCGGTTATAGACCGCTCGGCGGGCAATGCGCAGGGCAGACGCGAAGTAAATATTCTCTTTTGTTACATGCAGCAATTTCTGGAAGTTCGGGTCCGTCCGGTTCCAGCACGAGAATTGATAGGGTTTCTGGCAAATTTGAATGAGGGTACTTCCCCACCAGAATTTCTGTTTTTGCTGCGAAATTTTGGTGCGGTTTATAATGACGGCCGCAACGGCCTGCATCCCGATGCTTCCCTGATTGCGGGCCTCACCCCACATGGTGCGGGCCAGAGTATCAACCTCAAGCTCGTGATAAAGAGCGTCATTGGCGATGTTCTTTTCAGAGGGTGTAGACGCGTGAGGAATAAGTATTTTCATGGTAATAACTCCTTATGATGATTTCATGCGCAGCAAATGCGCCTCGATCCGGCGGATGCTTTCCGCAACCGTGGCGGACGTGGCCTCCAGTCTGGCAAGACGCTCATGGACATTTTTATAGTTTTCCAACTCGCGTTCGAGGGTGTGCACGCGCCCGGTCAGTGACGAAAACGACCAGATAAAGCTGACGACGTGAAGAAGGGAAAAGCTGATAATCGGCCAGTAGGTAAGAATAAAATGCTGCATGAATTTAAACCTTGAAATCTGTTTCTGCCTGAGAGGGGGCGTGTCCCTTTGTCCAGCCCTGTCGCCGTCCGGGCGGAGCGGCATATCCAATCCGCACCGGTTGCAGGGAAAGCGCCCCGGCCACGGCATCCAGACAATCATCGTGACCTTTGCTGCCGGGCCGCCATTCCGACAGCTCTGTTGCGAACGGCGTCGCCATCACATCCCGGTGGACATGCAGACGCTCACTCGCCAGCAACACATCAAATGCTTCCATGATGCGGAGATCTTTCGGGCGGCGGGAGGAAATCTCCAGAACGCTGCACGACACATTATGCCGCATCAGCTCCTTGCGGAGAATACCCGGCAAAAACCGACCCAATCCGTTGATTTCGAGGGCGACTGACGGGATCATAAACGTTTTGAGCAGACGTGCGACCTCCTGACATTGCTGTGCGGCCATATCGACATGGTCAAGTTTCTGCGGTTTCAGAACGGCAAGATGCTGCAGCCAGTAATGACCGCTCTCGTCCTGATAAGCAATCGCCAGAACGCTACGGTCGCCGCCTTCCAGACCAAAAGCCGGGTCCCACCAGGCCGCCGCCGAGCGCATCGGGATATTGTCGATTTCCAGACGGTTGAGCTCTTTCACATAGGCAATATCGCTGTGATAAATCCGCAGCAAAGACGCATCCAGTCGCCCGTTCCGGATATTGATCGGCTGCAGCAACATCTGGCTGGCAAACATGTTTGGGCCGACACTGCGGCGCATTTGCTCGATCATTTGCGGCGCGTAGCGTTCGGGCCACAGACACTCCCCATTCTGATCGAGCAGGGGAAGTTCCAGCCGGACATAGTCCTGCAAAAAAGCGGCTTCATCTTCGTGATCTGCGGCCGGAGATCGGGTATAGATCGAATGATAACTGTGTGGTGTCCCGGCGAATAGTTTCATTCCATCCGGCATCAGGATAAAGTCGGTTTCCGCCAGACGGTCGCGCAGATTTTGCCTTTTTTCGCGGCTATCTGCGGTGTTGGGAACCTCGACATCATCGCAGATAATCAGATCCGCCCGGCTGCCGGTCATATTCGCGGTAATCCCACGCGCCAGAACCGACGGATCGCGCAATTCCTGATCGCGTAACACGGTGAAGCGGTCAGCCCCCCACTGATCGGCAGATTTCGGCCGTAAATGCTGCGTGACGATATTGCGCTCGATAATGCGTTTGATGTTGCGCACCATTTTCCCTGCCAGCAAATCATCGGCAGAGACCACCAGAATGCGCAGGTTCGGATTGCGATACAAACGCCATGCGGCATAGAGCCCGACCATGGTTGATTTGCCGCAGGCGCGAAAAGCCATCAGCAGCAGGCGGTTCTGGTTCGTCTGGTGCATGCGTTCCAGCCAGCGGGCGATCCGAAAGTGCAGATGAGGCGTCTCCTGATTTTGCTGCACATTCCAGAGAGCAACAAATTTTTTAAATGAGAGACGGCTCATCAATCTTCTTCTTGTGTGTGGGTTTCAAGGTCGGCTTCAATCTGGCGCAGGCTTTGCTGCATCAGATCTTCTGGAATTACGGGGTCCGTCCTCTCCGGATTTTCCGCAGAAAGATCTGCGGCTTTGATTAACTTTGTTAGTAATTCAATGTGAGTGAGTGCGGACTTGCAGGCTTTGTGATGCTCTTCAAACTCTTTCGGATTTTGCGGGTCGGGCGTATGTTCGCTGACGAACAACTCGTAGGAACAGATCGCTTGCTCCAGTGCTGCGGACAAAGCGGTCTGCACAATTTTCTGCCGGGAGTGAAAAATAGTATTTGTAGACATGCGGAATAATCCATGAAAACGTGATATAAACACGAAGGAACGAAGATACAAAGTACTCGAAAAAAACTTCGAATCTTTGTTCCTTCGTACTCCAATTGTTTTAACCGCAGAGACGCAGGGTACGCAGAGAGTATTCCCCTCCTGGCGACCATTGCGCTTCATAGCGTTCTTTGCGTGAACGATGAAACGATAGATTCTTCGCTGCGCTCAGAATGACGGTTTTGTAAAATTATAAATTTTTGCAGAGGCTTCTATATACTTTTCACCA
>JACKIP010000019.1 GCA_020638395.1 Rhodospirillales bacterium | reverse complement strand
TTAAAATTTAAAGATAATAACGCGCATAAAATTACAACCACCGCAACCTCTGCGCGGAACGCAACCGCTTTTGACGGGGCAACACGGGTGGTCAGTCTTTATGCCACACAGGATGTGTATATCCGCTTTGGCAATTCCAGTATCACGGCGACAACGAACGATCACTTTTTTCCATCCGGAATATATTACGACGTATCAATCGGCGGAGAAAAAACAGGACATGCAACGCATATCGCGGCGATCAGCGCGGGGACAGACGGGGTTCTTTATATCTCGGAAAAAAGCTAAACACGCAGCCGCGATTTAAAGGCCGTCATGATGGTTCCATCATCCAGATAATCAAGCTCTCCGCCGACCGGCATGCCATGGGCGAGGCGGGAAATTTTGATCTGATTATGGCTGGCTTTTAAAATAACATCGGTAACATAGTGGGCGGTCGTCTGGCCGTCCACTGTGGCGCTCAGCGCAAGAATAACCTCTTCGACGGAGGAGTCTGCCAGTCTGTCCCGCAGCTGCTCCATCCGCAGCTGTTCCGGACGAACGCCGTTAAGCGCGGAGAGCACTCCTCCGAGAACGTGATAGTACCCCCGATAAGAGCTGGTTCTTTCAATCGCCCAAAGATCAGAGAGTCCGGACACAATGCACAGGCTGGTGCGGTCGCGTTTTGGATCAGAGCAGATATGGCATGGCTGAACAACATCAAGATTGCCGCAAACAGAGCACAACGACATTTTCTCTGCCGTTTCAAGAAGCGTATTAGCAAAGGTTTGCAGCGTTTCCTTTCCCTCTGTCAGGATGTGCAGGGCAATTCTTTTGGCAGAGCGCGGCCCCAGCCCCGGCAACCCGGAAAATTGTCTGACCAGTTGTTCAAAGGGAGGGTGTGACATTAGTTATTATAGCGCCGTACATCTCTGGAGGGATCCCGGTAGAAGAACAGGCTGTCCGGCAGTTTCAGGTCGGCTTTAAAATCCGTCAAAGTGATTTCTGTGACCGCTCCCTGTGCATCGACCACCCGCCATTTCTTCAAGGTCATGGGCTTTTCCGTCAGGCCCAGCATAATGGACCCGGCATCTGGATCGGCTGTTTGGACCAGTGTAACCTGTAAAAGACCCGCAGCACGTTTAATGTCTTTGACCTGAATATCTCCATTCAGGCTCAAATTGGGGCGCAGGATAAAGTCCGCCAGGGTTTGACCGATGGGCGCGTGGGATTGCTCCTGAACTTCGGCATCATAGAAGTAAATAAAGGTTCCGTCGGCCACCACAAAATCTTTCAAAGGCGGGTCATATTCAAACCGCAAACGCCCCGGACGGCTCAGATAGAATGTTCCGGTCACCAGCTCTCCGTCCGGGTCGAACTGCTCAAATTTAGCCTGTGCGGTTTTTAGGGAATTCAGATATTTCTCTATAGCGGAGATATCATCGCTGACCGCTGCCTGCGCAGGAAGGCTGAGCAGAAAAAGCAGGCCAGCGGCAAAAATAGTCCCGAAAACAGTTCTAGGAATAGACATCAATGATCTTCTTTCAATGGAGGCGGGATAGGTTTATGTTTCGCCCGCCTGACTAACATATTTAGTACTTCTACCATAAAAGAGAAGGCCATGGCAAAGTAGAGATATCCTCTGGGCACGTGAACGTGGAAGCCTTCGGCGATCAGCATCATTCCAATCAGCAGCATATAGCTGAGAGCCAGGATTTTAACAGTGGGA
This sequence comes from Rhodospirillales bacterium, assembly GCA_020638395.1. Lineage (GTDB taxonomy): Bacteria > Pseudomonadota > Alphaproteobacteria > Micavibrionales > Micavibrionaceae > JACKIP01. The sequence continues at coordinate 9,323 of JACKIP010000019.1, read as the reverse complement.
TGACGGTTGATAAAATCGCTGACCATATCGACGGCCAGAATCATCACTATCAGGGAGATCACAATGGCGGCGATCATCACGGGAAGATCTTCAGCGATGCCGATTGCGGTCATAACACTGTCAAACGAAAAGATCACATCCATAAAGCCAATTTGTAGAATAACCAGTGCGAACAGGTGAGACCCGGCCCTCCGGGCTTCGGATTCATGGCCTTCCCCTTCGAGTTTTTCATGAATTTCATAGGTTCCCTTTGCCAGAAGGAATAATCCTCCAAAGATCAACAGAATATCCCGCCAGGAAATTTCAGTCCCGAAGATACTAAATAGTGCGGTTTCCAGATGTGCAATCCAGAACGCCAGAGACAGCAGCATCAGGCGCGATATCAGAGCCACCAGCAATCCAAGCTTGCGGGCCAGCGGTTGCTGATTTTTGGGCAGCTTATCCGCCAGAATGGAAATCAGGATCAGGTTGTCAATTCCCAGCACAATTTCCAACACCAGAAGCGTTGTAAACGCGGCCCATATGTGAGGATCGGACAGGAAAGCCAGAGCGGTTTCAAGCATGGTTTGTTTCTTTCAAAATTTTCACTATTCCCAATACACCATTCTCGATTAAATCAAAAGCCTGCTTGAAATGTTCCGGGCCGCCATAGTAGGGGTCGGGAACGTCCTTCCAGACAGGATTTGTGGCAAAGTCAGAGTGAAATTTGATCTCTACCCGCGCATGGGCCGGTTTGAGACGCTCCAGTGCAGCATAATGCCCTTCATCCATGGCGATCATCAGCTCAAACTCTTCGAAATCTTCCGGCTTTAGGGCGCGGGAGCGGAGGTCTGAAATGTCGTATCCCCGGTCTTTTGCCGCAGCAACTGCGCGATAATCAGGGTGTTCTCCACTGTGCCATCCGTGTGTTCCCGCGGAATCTACGCGGATATGTGAGATCCCTTCTTTTTGCAGGAGATGCCGCAGCATACCCTCCGCTGTGGGGGAACGGCAGATATTTCCGGTGCAAACAAATAAAACGGAAGTGTACATAATGATTGACCGTAGCGATCTTATCTATATTCTGCAAGATCATGTCTGAACACATTCCTCAAATTATTGTTCGTCTGGCAGAAACGCACGCGGAGCGTGAGGCTGCCCAGAAAATGCGTTACCAGGTTTTTTATGAAGAATTTGGTGCTGTTCCGTCGCCGGAAGTCGCCGCCAGTCAGAGGGACTGGGATGAATTTGACGAAGCGGCTGACCACATGATCGTTCTGGATGAGTCGTTGGGGGCTGGAGCTGAATCGGTGGTGGGGACCTATCGTCTGGTTGACCAGTCGGCGGCGGCGCAGGTCGGACGATTTTATACGGCGGATGAATATGATATCAGTGTACTGCTTGATTGCGGGGCAAACTTGCTGGAGCTGGGGCGGTCCTGTGTTTTAAAGCCTTACCGGACACGCCCGGTTCTGCAAAAACTCTGGCAGGGAATTGCAGACTATATGATGGAAAACCAGATTGAAATTCTGTTCGGGTGCGGCAGCTTTCATGGTACCGATGTTGAAAGCCATGCAGAGGCTTTATCTTATTTGCACCATTATCATCTCGCCCCGCCGGGTCTGCGGCCCAAATCTCTGGATAAACACTATGTGGATATGAATCGTGTGGAAAAAGCGATCCTCAATCAGAAGCAAATTCTGATGTCCCTGCCGCCCCTGATTAAAGGGTATCTGCGTGTGGGGGCTGTCATTGGCGATGGCGCTTATGTTGATCGTCACTTCAACACTACGGACGTGTGTATCGTTGTTCAGACTCATTTGATTACCAATCGCTATCGCCAGCATTTTTTAAAGGATTCCTAACGGTTATTTCCGATAATAGAAAAAAGACTAAAAAATGTTTGTCATTGCTATTTTAAAAATTATCCTGTTTCTCCTCTGGTGCTGCATTATGGTGCCGGTGCAGATGGTCGTCCTGATCTTTCACAAGGGGCTGGGAGCTTATACCGTCCCGAAATACTGGCATAAAGGGGTGTGCGTCATTTTCGGCGTCAAGGTTAAAATTTCTGGCACCCCGGTGCAGGACCGCCAGATTATGTATGTTTCCAATCATTTATCCTATCTGGATGTTCCGGCGATCGGGTCTTATTTAAAAGCGTCCTTCATCGCCAAACAGGAAGTTGCGGGCTGGCCGGTTTTCGGATTTCTGTCAAAGCTGCAACAAACAGCTTTTATCGACCGGAGCGGCGCGCGGGTCGATAAGGATCATTACGATCTCGGCAGCATGCTGGATGCCGGGAAAAGCCTGATTTTATTTCCGGAAGGGACTTCTTCCGACGGGCAAACTCTTTTGCCCTTTAAATCCCGTCTGTTTACACTGGTGATTGAGCGCGTGGGGCATGTAGCGGTTCAGCCTTTTACGATTCGGCTGCCACAAGCCAAAACGCAGGAAGATCGTGACCGCTATGCGTGGTATGGCGATATGGATCTGGCCCCGCATCTATGGGCGCTGGCCAAAACCGGTGGTGTGACTGTAGAGCTGGTGTTCCACGATTTGATTGAAGTCACCGAGTCAACGGAACGCAAGGTTCTGACGGAACAATGTTACCAGATCATCCAGAGTGCTATGTAGGGTAAGTTTACCTTCCTGGCGTGAAACCGTCCTGAGCAGGTCCCTGTGGTGCCGTTTCTATTCTTAGTCCTGCTTTAAATCTGGTTACCAGATCGCGTGCAAGTTGATAATTAGACGCACTGTTATCCAGTGAATAATCTGACAGTTCTTCTTGCGGCGGCGGCACATAGTACGCCGACCCACCTCGATCACTAAGGTCCTTAACTAATAATGCGTACACCTTTTCAGAGTCTCCCTTTGCAACCCGAAAGAAGACGGTTGCAGCGCGTCCCGACACTCTCTCGGGTTTGAAAGGGCTAGGCTAGGAAGCGATCTCAATACCTTGCAGGTCAGAATCGGCCTTGTTTTTAGGATATTCTGCAATTGGTGAAAGAAGGTCTGTTAATCGCTTCTGCCACTCAGCGTCCCCATTATCGGCATCTTTTTTAGCGTCCGCTGTGCCTGAAAACAGGTTTTTCAGTAGTTTTATCATTTTTAGTTCCCTCTTTTTTCAAGTATCTTTGGCTGCCAGTATGTCAATTTCATTGCTATATGTCAATAAAATTGACGCGTATTTGGTCTATTTCTCCAGCGTCAATGTATGGTCCCCAAATTTAATTATTCCATCACGGTTTTGCGCCCAGTGTGTCTGGCAGCTTTCTGTTTTGGCACCACGAACGGACACGGTAACAGGTATTTTTTGTTCTGCATCATCCGCAAGTCCGGGATTAAGCCGGATGGAAACGTTCTTCCCCGGGTATAATGAAGTCAGTGCGGTTTGAATGCCATGGTGAATTTCACCCTTCCAATCTTCTGGTTGTGCGGCATTGGCAAGTGTTTCTGATATCTTTTCGGTCATGTGTTTCCTCTGAGTATGGGTATCCCCGCGTTTCGGTGCACATGCTTATAGAATGTAAACGTTGTACTTGCAAGTTCTTATGCTTTCCCTTACATTGCACAGCGAAAAGAGATAAAAAATGACTGCTGCAATGCCCATGCCCCATCCCTCCACAGCCCTTAAATATAAACGCGTTTTGCTGAAAATGTCAGGGGAAGTCCTGATGGGAAAACAGGAGTTCGGGCTGGACCCGGAAACTGTTGACCGGGTGGCTGCCGACATCAAGGAAGTCATTGATATGGGAGTTGAGGTCTGTGTGACCGTCGGGGCCGGAAATATTTTTCGCGGGGTGTCCGGCGCGTCGCAGGGCATGGACCGGACCACCGCCGATTATATGGGCATGCTGGGGATCGTAATTAATGCTCTGGCTTTGCAAAACGCACTGGAGCGCATCGGCGTTCAAACCCGTGTTCAGTCTGCAATTGAGATGAACACGATTTGCGAGCCATATATCCGTCGCCGCGCGGTTCGTCACATGGAAAAAGGGCGCGTGGTTATTTTTGCGGCGGGGACGGGCAATCCTTATTTTACCTCCGATACGGCGGCGACGCTGCGGGCATCGGAAATGGATTGTGATGCGATTATGAAGGGGACAAAGGTTGACGGCGTCTATACGGCTGATCCTATGAAAGATCCTGATGCCAAACATTATGACCGCGTCAGCTATATGGACGTCCTGACGAAAAACCTGCGGGTGATGGACAGTACGGCGGTTTCTCTTGCCCGTGAAAATGATATCCCGATTGTGGTTTTTTCTATTCGTGAAAAAGGAAATATCGCAAAGGTCCTGAAGGGCGAAGGAAAATATACGATTGTCAGTGATGCAAAATAATTAAAGAGTAAGAATAAAGTAAGGGAAAAATAACATGGCCGAGTTTGATATGAAAGATCTTCGCACCCGGATGGCGAAAGCGATTGAAAGTCTGAAAAGCGATTATTCCGGTTTGCGGACGGGGCGCGCCTCTGTCAATATGCTGGACCCGGTCGTGGTCGAGGTGTACGGGGCGAAAATGCCATTAAATCAGGTCGCGTCTGTTTCTACACCGGAGGCCCGGCTGATTTCCGTGACGGTATGGGATAATTCCAACACCAAAGCCGTTGAAAAAGCAATCGCCAATGCCGGGCTGGGCCTGAACCCGCAGCCGGAAGGCAATGTTATTCGGGTGCCGGTGCCGGAATTAAACGAGGAGCGCCGCCGGGAACTGACCAAAGTCGCCGGGCAATATGCGGAAAACGCCAAAATCGCTGTGCGCAATATTCGCCGCGATGGGATGGATTCTCTGAAGGCACAGGAAAAAGCCAAGGACATCTCTGAAGATGAGCATAAACGCCTGTCCGACGATGTCCAAAAGTTGACCGACGAAAAAATCAAAGAAATTGATGAGCACCTTGCTCACAAAGAAAAAGACATTATGACAGTTTGATCCGGAATTTATGACGCAAAAAGAACCGCCCCGCCAAGCAGAGCTTCCTCAGCATGTCGCCATTATCATGGATGGAAATGGTCGCTGGGCGCAGGCGCGTGGATTACCTCGGTTTGAGGGGCATCGGCGCGGGGTGGAAGCTGTACGCCGCAGCGTGCGTGCGGCGATTGATCTGGGGGTGTCTTACCTGACACTATTTGGGTTTTCTTCGGAAAACTGGAAGCGTCCCAAGGATGAAATCAGCGAACTGATGAAGCTTCTGCGCTATTATCTCCGCTCGGAAACTGCAGAGCTGCATAAGAATAATATTCGCATTCGTGTCATTGGAGATCATACGGCTTTTGGCAAAGAAATTTCGGAGCTGATTGGAAATGCGGAAAAGTTAACGGTCTCCAATACCGGATTGACTCTGACGATTGCTTTGAATTATGGCGGGCGTCACGATATCTTGCAGGCCGCGCAAAAAATGGCCAAAAGCGGGCTGGATTTGAATGATGATGCGTTTGCGCTGGCGTTTGAACAATCTTTGATGACCAAGGGGCTGCCGGACCCGGATCTGCTCATTCGCACGAGCGGGGAGCAAAGACTCAGCAATTTCCTGTTATGGCAGTGTGCCTATAGCGAATTTTATTTTACAGATGTTTTGTGGCCCGATTTCGATAAAGAGGTCTTGCAGAGGGCTATTGAATCTTATACGAAGAGAGAGCGGCGCTTCGGGGCCGTCTCAACGCAAAATTCATAGCAGGAATGACGCTGACAAAACTTCAGAAACGTATCCTCTCGGCACTTGTGCTGATCCCGCTTGTTGTGGGTATCGTTTATAGTGGCGGCCTCTATTTTTCTCTTTTTCTTCTCGCTGCGCTGCTCATTTCGATTATGGAATGGGTGCAGATGTCGCGTAAGACAACATATCCTATTCTGTTAACGATTCTGGGGTTGTTATACCTAGGCGTTTCCTTCTGGTCGTTTGCAATGTTGCGTGATTTGAGCGAGATTGGGCTGTCCCTGACATTTCTGGCGTATTTTTGTGTATGGGCAAGCGACAGCACGGCCTATTTGTTTGGTAAGTTATTGGGCGGGCCAAAGCTTGCCCCTAAAATCAGCCCGAATAAAACGATCGCGGGGCTTGTTGGGGCCGCGGTTGGCCCCTCTCTGGTTCTGGTGCTCAGCCATTATGCACTGATTTATAGCGGATTTTCCTCTCTGGATGCCACTGTCTGGCAATTACTGTTGCTGGGGGCTGTGCTGGGCGTGGTCGGGCAGGCCGGAGATTTGCTAATCTCTGCTCTAAAGCGCGTGGCAAAGGTCAAAGATACCGGCAATTTAATTCCCGGACACGGAGGACTGCTTGACCGCATAGATTCTCTCTTGCTGATATCTCCTGTTTTCTTTTCTATTGTTACTTACTTTTTTATTCCGGCTTAAGGTATGACCAAGAAAAAAATCAATATTTTGGGCGCGACAGGCTCGGTGGGGCAGAGCACCATCGACGTCGTAGCGGCACACAGGGATCTTTTTGACCCGTATCTGCTGTCGGCGCACTCGAAAAAAGACGCCTTAGTGGCCGCTCAGAAGCGGGTCGACGCCACACATGCCGTTTTGACGCAAAACGGCTCGGCGGAGCTGTTGGCGCGGCTGGAACATCCGGTTGATATCACTTTGGCAGCAATTGTGGGGATGGCAGGGCTGGAACCTCTTCTGAAGGCCATCCCTTATGCAAAAGTAGTGGCGATTGCGAATAAGGAACCGCTGGTCGCCGCCGGGCCTCTGGTTCTGGCAGAAGCCAAAAAACACGGCACGAAAATCCTGCCTGTTGATAGCGAGCATAATGCGGTTTTTCAGGTATTCGAAGATACTCAGCGCGATAAAATTTCACGCATTATCCTGACAGCATCCGGCGGACCATTCCGGACATTTTCCCGCGACGATATGTGCGATATCACGCCTGCGCAGGCCATCAAACATCCAAACTGGTCGATGGGGGCCAAAATTTCCGTGGATAGCGCCACCATGATGAATAAAGCTCTGGAGATTATTGAGGCGCATTATTTATTCGATATGCCGGCGGAGCGTATTGATGTGCTGGTGCATCCGCAATCGGTGGTTCATTCTATGGTGGAGTATGTGGACGGGTCCGTTCTGGCGCAGATGGGGGCTCCGGATATGAAAACGCCGATTACCTACGCGCTGGGATGGCCGGACCGCCTGACCTCTCCGGGGCAAAAGCTCGATTTCACCAAAGTATCGCATCTGGAGTTTGAATCGCCGGATCTGGAAAGATTTCCGGCCCTCCGGCTTGCCTACGAATGTCTGCGGGACGGACAGGCCGCGCAGCTTGTGTTAAATGCCGCCAACGAAGTTGCCGTTGCGGCTTTTCTGAACGGAGAAATTGGCTTTTTGCAAATCGTTGAGACGGTCGAGCGTGTTTTGAATGATCTGGAAGCGCAGAATATCTCTTCTTTGGAAGCCCTGCTGGACTTCGATAAAAACGTGCGTATATATACAAGAGATGTTATCATCTCCCAATAAATAACAAACAGGATTCTGATCGTGGATAGCTTTTCTGATTTCATGCAACTTCTGGCGCAGAATATCTGGCTTTACGGCGGCGCGTTTCTCGTCGTCCTGTCGATTCTGGTATTTGTGCATGAGTGGGGACACTACATCGTCGCCAAGATGTGCGGCGTTAAGGTCGAGACATTTTCGATCGGGTTCGGGCCGGAATTGTTCGGGGTCAATGATAAATCCGGAACTCGCTGGAAACTTTCTCTGATTCCATTAGGCGGCTACGTTAAGATGTTTGGGGACAGCGATCCGGCCAGTGCCGAGCACACCGATCAGGTGTCTGACGGTGAAAATGCTCTGCGTCCGATGACTGACACAGAGCGCAAGCAGGCGTTTTTTGCAAAAACAGTTGCACAGCGGGCCGCGATTGTCTTTGCCGGTCCTGCCATCAATTTTATTTTTGCTGTGATTCTGCTCGCCGGATTGTACGCTTTTTACGGAAAACCTGTAACTCCTCCCGTTGCCGGAGCGGTCGTTGAAGGCTCTGCCGCTGAAAAAGCCGGATTCAAGCCACATGATCTTGTGTTGTCAATTAACGGCGTGCCCACTCATTCATTTGAACATATTCGCCGGGCCGTTATGATCGGTCTGGATACGCCGCTTCATTTTCAGGTCGAGCGCAATGGCCAGGTGTTTGATTTAACTGCCGTTCCGGACCGGCTGGAGGAGCGGGATCGTTTCGGGTTTGTGCAGTCCCGCGGACTTCTTGGAATATTGGGCCCGGCAGAAGGGCTGCATTTATCAGCGGTTGTGAGTGTCAATGGCGTCGAGGTTGCCGATATTGATGCGGCGCGGGAGGCGATCCGGAATTCACTCGGTCAGCAGGTTGTTCTGGGGCTACGTCGTAGTGAAGACGAAACGGCTTATTATATGACGGCTCCTCTGAAAGACATGAATATGGGGCTGTTTGACGAGAAAAGCCCGGATTATAATCACCTCCTGATTATGGATCGTCCGTCCGAAGATTTTATGCTGACCTATGGCTTTTTTGGCAGTCTCAAAGAAGCCGTGGCTGAAACGGCAGACATCACGGTCAGCACGCTTTATGCGTTGGGGCAAATGGTCACCGGAACCCGCAGCGCCAAAGAGCTGGGCGGGATCATCAGAATCGGGGCGATGGCCGGAGATATGGCAACAACCGGTTGGGTCGCACTGATTACATTCACCGCCTTATTGTCGATCAATCTGGGTCTGATTAACCTGTTCCCCATTCCGCTTCTGGATGGTGGGCATTTGTTATTCTACGCCATTGAGGCTGTGAAAGGATCTCCGGTCTCTGAAGTGGTGCAGGAATATGCCTTCCGGTTTGGCGTGATTGTTCTGGTCGGGTTGATGTTGTTTGCCAATCTCAATGATATTTTTCACCTGATTTTGTAGGAATTACCGCGCCGTTATCCGGCGTCTGGGCGTGCAAGGGAAGACGGGACTAAAACTCCCGTCTTGTCACATCTCCTGAAATCTCCTATACAAATAAGATGAAAAAATTTGCCCTTGGATTCTCTGTTTTATCCCTTACTGCCTTCCTGTTTACTCTGCCTGCCTTTGCGCAGCAACGAGTAGAAGATATTAAAGTGGTCGGCGCGGAACGTCTGGAAGTCGATACGATTTCATCCTACATGAATATTTCCCGCGGGCAGACGGTTGATCAGGTGGCGATTGATAATGCACTTCATAGCCTGTTTCAGACCGGACTGTTTGCTGATGCGCGGATTCGTTCTGAAAACGGTGTCTTGACGGTGTACGTCAAGGAAAATCCGATCATCAACCAGATTGCATTCGAAGGAAATAAACGCATAGAAGATGATGAATTGCTCGCTGAGATTTCTTTGCGCCCGCGTCAGGTC
>JACKIP010000018.1 GCA_020638395.1 Rhodospirillales bacterium | reverse complement strand
CCGGAAAATTCTTTGCCGACAGAGGCTTTTTCTGAAGAGGCTACACGTAACGTCTATGCCGAAATGGGACAACGAGTATCTTCAGCTTTACAGAAAAAGCAGGACGTCATCCTTGATACGCTTTTTGTCACCCCTCTGGGACGGCAGATATATCAGGATCTTGCAGAAAAGTATGACGCCGGGTTTACAGGAATATGGCTGGATGCGCCTCTTCCTATCCTTAAGAAGCGCGTTCGTTCCCGGACGAATGACGTATCGGAGGCAAAGGAAGAACATGTCGAGTTTTTTCATAGTCTTTTTAAACCGGAGCAAATGGAATGGCCTGTCATTGATGCGTCAGATACTCAGGATATCACCCTGCAACGCGTTTTTCATTCCCTGAAATCCCTCCATCAGTAAAAAACCATAGGGCGGACAAAAGGCCACGGTTTCTTTCCATTTGACACCTTACAGAAATTCAACTATAAATTGATACATGCGCTTTAACCCACCATTCAATATTGGCGACACCATTCAAACGCCCGGATTTCTGGACGGGACATCTGAACTGGTGGGAATTGATGCCTATAAGCTCATTAACCGGCAACAAGGCGAACAGCGCTGGCTGAGTTACACGTTTGAACGTGCGGTGGACGGACAGACGACAGAGCCGCCATACCGTTGGTATCTGATTGACGATCCGGCCCTGCCGCCGCTTTATTGTTCCATCATTGATGAAGGAGACATGCCGTCCCTGGAAAATCTGAGGCCGGTTGAAACGCATTGCGGTAAGGCATCTCTCGATAGTGAGGGCGATCACTCCCTGTCAACTGATCAGGCGGATTTGCAGATTTTCTGGTCGGAAGCGGAAAGATGTTACTTCGCGAAAGAAGCATTTGTTCCTGACGATCCAACCCAGGAAGGGTACGTCATGTATTTTCGTTCCCGGCCGATTACAGCGGGCATGGTTCTTAGGCTCGACTAATCCCTTCAGATAATATTTTCTCCTTCGCGCCTTCATTTCTTCGTGCTAAATCTTGATAAGATCCCTCGACTTCACGCGGGATGATGATTAATATGATTGCGTAACAACATAAGTAAGACCATGCCCACACTCACCATTAACGGAACAGAAATCGAAGTCGAAAAAGGCACCAGCATTTTGCAGGCGGCTGAAATGCTGGGGGTTGAAATTCCGCATTTTTGCTATCACGGACGCTTAAGCGTCCCGGCGAATTGCCGGATGTGTCTGGTCGAGGTAAAGGGCGGCCCTCCCAAACCGGCGGCGTCTTGCGCGATGTCCTGTGCGGACGGGATGGAGGTTCACACCGATTCGGAGATGGTACAAAAAGCGCGTAAGGGCGTCATGGAAATGATGCTGATTAACCACCCGCTGGATTGCCCGATTTGCGATCAGGGCGGCGAGTGTGATTTGCAGGATCAGGCCGTGGCATACGGGTTTGACCGCTCCCGTTATGCGGAGAATAAGCGGGCGGTGCCGAATAAAGAACTTGGCCCGATTATTAAAACCATCATGACCCGTTGCATTAACTGTACGCGGTGTGTGCGTTTTGCCGAGGAGATTGCCGGTGTTGAGACATTGGGGCAGCTTAACCGCGGGGAAGATGCCGAGATTGGAACCTTTATTGAACAGGCGGTTGATACCGAGCTTTCCGGCAATCTGGTCGATGTCTGCCCGGTTGGTGCCTTGACCAGCAAGCCCTATGCATTTAAAGCCCGCCCGTGGGAGCTGGTGAAAACCCAGTCTGTGGATGTCATGGATGCCGTCGGGTCCAACATCCGGATTGACAGCCGCAGCGGCGAAGTCTTGCGTATTTTGCCGCGCCTGCATGAAGATATCAATGAGGAATGGATTTCCGATAAAACCCGCTATGCCTATGACGGGCTGACGAAACGGCGTCTGGATCGTCCATGGCTCCGCAATCCCCAAACCAATCAACTGGAAGAGTGCGGCTGGCCGGAAGCTTTTTCTTTTATTGCGGAAAAATTAAAAGGCCTGAAAGGATCTGAAATTGCGGCTCTGGCGGGCGATCTTTGCGATCTGGAGTCGATGACGGCGCTAAAAGATTTGATGACCGGGCTGGGATCTCCGCATCTGGATTGCCGGACAGATGGTACAACCTATGATCCGTCAAACCGGGCCGGATATCTCTTTAATACAACGATTGCCGGGATTGAGGAGGCCGATGCGATTTTGATCGTGGGGGCCAATCCTCGTTATGAAGCAACGATGGTCAATGCGCGCATTCGTAAGAACTGGCTGGATCACCGGACTAAAATTGCTCTGATCGGCGACGCCGTCGATCTGACCTATCCTTATGAGCATCTGGGCGATGGCTGGGCGGATCTTGAAAAATTTATGAAGGCCCGCAGCGGATTTGCCAAGATTTTTAAAGAGGCGCAGCGCCCGATGATTATTTTTGGCGCGCACCTGTTTACAGGAGAGGGCGGTGCTGCGCTGCATGCCTATGCGATGGAGGCCGCAGAAAAGCTCGGCGTTATTAAAGACAACTGGAATGGATTTAATCTGTTACAGACGGCGGCTTCGCGTGTTGGCGGACTGGATATCGGGTTCGTCCCGCAGGAAAAAACAGGCAAAGGGTTTTCTGACATTCTCGCAGGAACCAGAGACGGTTCGATCAAAGCGCTGTATTTGCTAGGTGCAGATGAATTTGATGCCCGCTCTGAAATCGGCTGGAATACCTTTGTGATCTATCAGGGGCACCACGGGGACCGCGGCGCAGCGATGGCTGATGTCATATTGCCCGGGTCGGCCTATACGGAAAAAGACGCGCTTTATGTGAATTTGGAAGGACGCGTACAGGAGGGATGGCGCGCGGTATTCCCTCCGGGAGAGGCCAAAGAAGACTGGAAGATCTTGCGGGCCTTATCGGAATATGTTCTGAAAGCGCCTCTGTCGTATGACAATCTAAAACAACTGCGGACGCATATTTATGCGACGGCTCCGCATTTGGTCCATCTGGGGGATATTATCCCGGCACTCTGGACATCTGCGGCAGCAGGAAAGAGAGCAGTTCTTCCTGCTGAGGCACAAATTTTTGCATTTACTTCAAAGAGCGGGTACTATGCAACCAATTCCGTGGCGCGTGCATCGCAGATTATGCGCGCCTGTGAAGAGGCGTTTGTGCCGGCAGTTCCTCTGAAAGAGGCGGCAGAGTAAAAATACATAACAGGTGCGCCCCGCGTACCATAATAATGAAGAGGTATGATATGACGTCCCATAAAAAATATGCGGAACTGATGTTAAAGCAGCAGGCTACTGACTTTCTTGCGGATTATAAGCTTATCAGAGATATGGCGAGGAATGGGCCGGAATGTGTCACGAAAAAGTCCGTTGGCAATTCCGATAATCCGCACAATCAGAAATTGGCGGCCATATTTGAGCGCTCAGAGCAAGAAAACATGGATCTTCATCCCGTTCGAGAGGGACTGGAATTGATTGATAAATGGCTTAATGATTCATCAATCGACGCTTCGGATCGCGCCAGATTCACTGAGGTCTATACAGCCTGTAACAGGGAGTTGATGAAACTCGATTCTGTTCTTGGCCGTCATGCTAGACACTATAACCCGTCCCCGGAGCAACAAACCGGGGATCTTCCGCCGGAAATACAAGCCCTTCAGGCGCTCTCTCGTATTTTGGATTTGAAAACCTATTTAAATGTCAAGAGTACAGAAATGTTTGCGTTCTTTATGAACGAAATCAATGAGCCATTGCGCAAGATCAGAAGCGGGGACGCCTACACACCGCCCTTGTCTGAACTTATTCCCGGAAATTTTGGGTAAGAGTCTAACAGTCTGCTAAAAAAATTCGGACTCGCCATCCTGATCCATAGGCGAAGGATCTTAACCTGTTGATAAAAAAGATTCTTCGCTACGCTCAGAATGACGGTTTTTGTTGTCTTTCGACTTTTTCAGCAGATTGATCGAAAAACTCTACGATAACGGATCGTGCATCTGCCCGCGTGCTTTGTGCAGAGCACGAAGCAGTTTATAAGGTTTTGAAATAAACGGCAGATAAACATCCCCGATAAAGCGGGCGTCCATATGCACCGAACCACAACCCAGAAATTTTCCAAGAGGACCGTGGTGGATTTTTTCTCCAAGAATTTCTGAAAATTCGATTTCATCTACTTCAACATTGATCCAGCCGGTTTTATAAATCAGGCGGGTATTGGTCAGGGCGACCTCGGACGTATACATCTTCAAGGCGTAAATGAAAAAAATAACAATGCCCAACAGCGAAAAAAGAAAAAAGGGCAGGGGGTAGTTGAAGAGTGTCTGCATGGCACTATCCAGAACCGGGTTACCGTTCATGGATAAATCCAGATATTCCCGCCACATATAATGTTCCAGAAGAAATCCCAGAACAACACAAAAAACCAGCCACACAAAGCCTTTCAGCACATAAATCCAGTGAATCTTTGCTTTGTAAATGAGGCGCTCGCCCTCTCCAACAACATTTTTTGTAATAAAACCCATGATCTATTCATTTCAAAAAAATGGAAGAAATACAAGAGTAGATATTGTAGAACAATCCGCAAAAGTCCAGGCTCACCTCCTGAGTCATAGGCAAAAGACCTGAGATCTCTTTGTAAGGAAAATATTCTTCGCCTGTGCCCCGGAACGACGGAGCTGTCATGCTACAGGGAAGCCCGGAATCGCGCGACGGGTTTCCCTGCAGTCAAATTTTAATTGGCCTGACGTCTGAGGAATGCTGGAATATCCAGATCATTTTCATCTCGTGCCTGCGGCTTTGCCGATGGCGTGTCGATCGCCAGACTTCCCTGCATTGGAGTTTGCGGAACAGGCGGCTGTGCAGGAGAAGATGGGTGCCCTGCATGATTGCCCCCTCTGACGGTTTGCGTCAGGGTCGTGATCCGCTCCAGGAAGGAGGGGCCCGTCCGTCTTTGTCTCTCATCCGTCATATGAGATGGCGATGTTGTGGCGGGAACCGGAGGCCGCAGGGTATAACCGCTCTGAGGCGTTGCCGGAGCATTCTCCGCAGGGGCAACCGGAGCAACCGGACGGGAGACCGGGGCTGGTGTCGGCTGATATGCCGCTGTTTGGGCATAATATTCGTTCTTTTCAATTTCAACCGGAGCCGGAGGAATGAAAGAGTCGTTGTATCGCGTCGCACGCGGCGTTGTGGACGGCGAAGACGTGGTCGCGGTTGTTCGTTGTTGTTCCGGTCCCGTTGCCTGTGTGAACGGGGTACGGGACGGAGCCGGAGCTGCCTGTGCAACTGCGGGAGCAGAGAGCTCAGTTCTTTCTGCCTGTTGTTCCTGCAGCTCGGCAGTCGCCTTTACCGTTTCAGCTTGCGGTTGTTGCAGCGCAGGGGCTGTCTTTTGGTTGTGCAGCCGCGTTGCCGGAATTTTGTTGAAATCAAAATTATTTCCGGACGGGCGTTTTGCTTTGTTTCCCTGATCGATTCCCGTCGCGATGACGGAAACGCGAATAACGCCGTCCATGGTTTCGTCAAAAGTCGATCCAAAAATGATGTTGGCTTCCGGGTCTACTTCGTCACGGATGCGGTTACAGGCTTCATCTGCTTCGAACAGAGTCATGTCATATCCGCCGGTGATGTTGATAATCACGCCTTTGGCCCCTTTCATGGACACGTCATCCAGAAGCGGGTTGTTAATGGCGGCTTCGGCGGCTTCTATGGCGCGGCGCTCTCCACTGGCTTCTCCCGTGCCTAACATGGCTTTTCCCTGATCTAGCATGGCGGAGCGAATATCGGCAAAGTCCAGGTTAATCAGGCCCGGCATAACCATCAGGTCCGTCACGCCGCGCACGCCGGATTGCAGAACGCTATCCGCCATCTTGAAGGCTTCGGCAAAGGTTGTTTTTTCGTTGGCCACGCGGAACAGGTTCTGGTTCGGAATGACAATCAGCGTATCGACATATTGCTGCATTTCTTCAATGCCAGCTTCGGCAACGCGCATCCGGTGCGTTCCTTCGAAATGGAACGGTTTTGTCACAACACCAACGGTCAGGATGCCCTGTTCCCGACAGGCCTTTGCAATAATCGGCGCGGCTCCTGTTCCGGTACCTCCGCCCATGCCGGCGGTAATAAAGACCATATTGGCATCGCGGATGTAGTTCATGACTTCTTCGAGGGATTCTTCTGCGGCGGCCCGACCGACCTCCGGGCGTGCGCCGGCCCCCAGACCTCCGGTGACATCAGGTCCCAGCTGGATTTTATTCGGGCAAAGAGATTTATCAAGAGACTGGGCATCTGAGTTACAGGCAAACAGTTCCACGCCTTCAATGTTCTCTGTCACCATATTATTTACGGAGTTCACACCACCACCACCGACACCGAAAATACAGATTTTTGGCGCTAAATGTGTGGCGGGGGAGGGCTGTTGTGGTTGTATGCGAATATTCAGGGCCATGACAAAAGTCTCCGTTTTTTTAATAGTCATTATGATGACCGCCGGGAAGCTGGCGGGCAGTGAAAGCAGGTCAGTTGAGAATCACCGATTTATAAGAAAATTCTCTCATAGAGTTTCCAATACGGGAAGAGGGCCGGAGCCATTTTTCTGTGGATAAGTCGGGGAAAACATCGGGTGCGAACAGATTTTTCTGTCATGGGAAAAGTTGATAATCTTCCCACGCAAAAAGTTCATTTTTTGCGCATGGTTAAAAATACAATATCATTGCCATATTCAATTTGTCCGCTCATCTGAATGCGGGTGTCTTTTTGTTGGAGTTTCAGAATGGTTTCATAGGTTACGGGATCTCGGGTCGGCGTGCCGTTCGGCCGGGTCAGGGCAAAGTCTGCCGGCGCGTTGGTCGGGTCGGCGACGGACGTCATTTTGACTTCGGTATCGCTCAGGATTGTAAACGTGCTCGTCCACTCGCAACCGCTTTCATCGGTGCGGCGCGTTTGCCCGTTTTTGATCTCGGTGATTCCGTCGCTGTTTTTCTTCAGAGGGCCGGCATAGGAGCTGGTGGTTGTAATCAGGTAGGTGCCGTCAAGATCTGTGGTGCTCATGACGCAAGTATAAACGGGAAAGGGAGGAGGGCGAAAGAGCTATTTTATTTTATCTCATTAAGGTCAATCGCGGCTTTTTCCCAGTAAGCAAAGAATTGCCGTTTATAGGCTTCGGCAATGATTGGATTGTGAAGCACGACAATATCCGGTTCCGGATCAAACAGGATGATCGCAAGGTGATTGGCAAACAAATAGAAGGGAACCGGAATAAACTGTGACTTTGGAATCCATTTATATTCACAGAGTTCTGAATCGCGATAGCGGGTATCGCCTTCTTTTAAAAGGATTTTATATCGGATATTTTTAGCATCGGTTGTGCGGCGCATATGCGGTTGTGCATGCCCGCCGCCCCAGCGAACGAAATCATCTTCATCCACATTGCTGATATAGACCTCGCCGCCCTGTTTCTGCAGCACCTTCAGGACGTAATCAAAAAACTCCTGAAATCCTTTTTCTCCCCGATAGGTATGAACCTGCCCGGATTGCAGGCGCACGCCATTATCAATGAACTCAATGCCGTTCATTTCGAATGTTTCGCGAATAATTCTGAGGGTGTTTTCCCGCGGCTGGGTATTGCCATTTTCAATGGCTCCAATCGATGTCGTGGAAATCCCTGTTTTATCAGAGAGATCCGATTGGCTCCAGTTCAAGATTCCACGAGCACCTCTGATTTGTCCTGTTGTAATATTCATTATTTTTTTATTTTCTTTCGCCCACAAAGCGCATCCGTGCCTCCACCATACGAGCTTGTGCAAAAATTTTCAAACAAGTTTGTGTGTATTAATACATATTTTTGGCAAAAAAATGGCGAATTATGTCTTGACATATAAATTAGATTGTGAAAAAACAAACGCTAACTTCTGATTATAGCTAGTTTTAGATTTTCTCTCGTCAGAGAAGAAAGTCGACCGGTGGTAATCTAGAGGAACCCCACACAAAACTTTCAAGACTTTTTGGATCTTCCAAAAAGTCTTTTTTTTATGCTCTAAACCCGTGGAAAATAACGTTTTTTCATTGACAGGACATATAAAACCATGATATCCCATATATACCCATTACGTGTTATGCCGACACAAATCTGGGATCAAAGGCGGGACTTAAAGTGGGATTATTTTTATCCACAGCTGTGAATAAAATCGACCGGAAGGGACGTGTTTCCATTCCGTCGCACTTTCGCGCCGCGCTATCCGGGCAATCTTTTCAGGGGGTGGTGTTGTTCCCGTCACATCACTATGCCTGTCTGGAAGGCTTTGGCTGGGACTATATCGAGGAGATCAGTCAGCGGCTGGACACCATGGATTTTTTCTCCAATGAGCAGGACGATCTGGCGACGACAATCTTTGGAGAGTCTGTTCAGCTATCGTTTGATAATGAAGGCCGCATTCTTCTTCCGCAGGGCTTGCGGGAGCACGCGGCTCTGGATGGGGACGCGGTGTTTGTCGGGCTTGGACGGAAGTTTCAGGTCTGGGAACCGGCTGCGTTCGAACAGCGTAAGGCAGAGTCTCGTCAGGGGATTAAATCCAAAGCCCTTACCTTGCCGAAAGGAGGGGTTGTATGAGCGCATTTGAACATATCTCTGTGATGCGGGAGGAAGTGGTTCATTACATGGCACCTCGTGATGGGGAGGTTTATGTCGATGGAACGCTGGGTGGGGCGGGGTATTCTCTGGCGCTGCTGGCGCAGGCGCGGTGCCGGGTGTATGGCATTGACCGCGATCCACAGGCCATTGCACACGCCCAGACGCTGCATGACGGGCTGATCTCTGTGCGGGGACGCTTTGGCGATGTTCGGGAGCTGGTGCCCGGTCCGGTTAATGGATTCATGCTGGATCTGGGGGTGTCGTCTGTGCAGATCGACACGCCGGAGCGCGGGTTTTCGTTCCGCTTTGACGGGCCGCTCGATATGCGGATGAACCCGGATGAACAGACGGAAACCGCGGCGGATATTGTGAATACATATGATGAAAAGCCTCTGGCGGATCTGATCTACAAATATGGCGAGGAGCGAAAATCCCGCCATATTGCGGCGGCGATTGTAAAGAAGCGCGCGGAAAGCCGATTTGAAACAACATTCCAGCTTGCAGAGCTTATCCGTCAGGTGGTGAAAGTATCGCCCAAAGACAAGCTGGATCCGTCCACGCGCACGTTTCAGGCCTTGCGGATTGCCGTGAATGATGAGTTGGGCGAATTGGAGCGGGCGCTGCAGGCATCTCTTTATATTCTAAAGCCGGGCGGGCGTCTGGTGGTGGTGTCCTTTCATTCTCTGGAAGATTCCATCGTTAAGGCTTTCCTGCGGGAGCAGAGCGGTCAAATGCCTGCGGCCTCGCGCTATGCCCCGGTCGGGGTAAATGAAAACCGGGTGCGCCTGTTCGACGCGCCAGATAAAAAAGCAGTTTTTCCGAGCGAGGCAGAAGCCCGTCGGAATCCGCGGGCGCGATCGGCACGATTGCGCTGGGCGGTCAGGACGGACGTGCCGGTTGATGATTTAAAAATATAGAAAGGTTGGGGTACATACATGAAACATATTTTTTGCGCAACGGTCTGGCTGGTGGCGTTCCTGATCGGGGGCGCTTTGTTCTGGACCAGTAATCAGGTGCAGCTGGCAGAAAGCGAGACAGTTAAATGGCAGGAGAGCCTTTCGGGGCATGATGAACGCATGGCGGTGCTGGCAGCGGAGTGGAATTTCCTGAACAATCCGGCTTATCTGGAAACGGTGCTGGCGGCTCTGAAGAAAGGGGATGTCTCCCGTGGGGCGATGGTTCTCGCCGGAGTTAACGCACTGCCATCTCTCAAGGTGCCGGTTTTGCCGATGCGCAAGCCGGTTGAAAATATCCTGCCGGTCGCGGTATTGGCCGAATCAGCGCCGGTTCCGGTGGAGCCTGCGCTTGTCGCCAAAACAAAAACTGTGCAGTCTAAAGATCAGTATATAAAACCCGAGTCGCGTAAGTTTGCGTTTGTCCTTGCCAGCTGGGCACAGTAAATCTGCAAATCTGCGTGGCTCTTAGTTCTCAAGTGTCTGTAGGGATGTTCGCCAGAAAAGATACCGCCGAAATGCTTCTGTCTTCGCAAATTCGCGGAGAGCGCAGCTCTATTTTTGATCTTGCGCGCGGGCGGTTATCTTTGCTGGCAACAGGATTTGTGCTGCTGTATCTGATTGTCGGCGCACGTGTGGTTGATCTGGCGGTGGTGCAGGGCGCGCTGCTGAAAATCAAGGAAGACGGGATTGTGGAATCTGTCCCGGCCCCACTGCCCTTGCGGGCAGATATTACTGACCGCAATGGAATGTTGCTGGCAACAACCATCCGCACAAAATCCCTGTTCACGGATGCGAGCTATATCGAAGATCCTCAGGGCGTTTTACAGTCTTTGTTGAAAATATTTCCGGACTTGCCGCAAAAAGAGACGCTGGAAAAACTCTCCAGCGGCAAGCGCTTTGCCTGGATTGTGCGGGATCTGACCCCGGCGCAGGAGCAAGCCGTCCTGATGATCGGTGAGCCGGGATTGGGGTTTCAGGAGGAAGCGCGGCGGATTTATCCGCAGGGCGATCTTGCGGCGCATTTAATTGGCTATACGGATGTGGACGGGAAGGGATTGTCCGGTCTGGAGCGCTCCTATAATGACCTGCTGGGACAGCAGGGATCGGCGATCAAAACGACGTTGGATATTCGCCTGCAATTCGCGCTTCAAAAGGAGTTACTGGCCGCAAAAGAGGCGTTTCAGGCGCGCTCGGCAACCGGTATTATTATGGATATCCAGAACGGAGATATTCTCGCGGGCGGTTCCGTTCCGCATTTCAATCCCAATCATTTGGGACGCGCAAGTGATGATGACAAATTCAACCGCCTGACTCTGGGAGTTTATGAGCTGGGGTCAGTCTTTAAAATATTTTCCACGGCGGCGTTGTTGAATGAAGGCGCCTCTCTGTCCCGGCTGTTCGATGCCCGGCAACCTTTGCGGTACGGGCGATTTTCGATCCGGGACTATCATGCTGAAAAACGGATTATGAGTGTGCCCGAAGTGTTTATGCATTCCTCTAACATCGGAACGGCGCTGATGGGGGAAGCGTTGGGGACGGACCGCCTGAAAGCGTATTATAAGGCGTTAGGGTTGCTGGATGCGCCGGACTTTGCCATTCGGGAGGTTGGGCGTCCTTTGGTTCCGTCTCCCTGGCGGGAAATTAATACCTTAACAGCGTCTTATGGGCATGGCATAGCGGTCTCCCCACTGCAACTTGCTTCGGCTGTTGCGACCACGGTTGGCGATGGGACTGTGGTGTCGCCCCGCCTTGTGATGGAAACCGAAGAAGTCTCTCCGATCAAACGGCGAGTCTTCCAGTTGGATACGGTTGAAAAAATGCGGCAGTTATTACGTCTGAACGCGGTCGAGGGAACCGGGACGAAAGGGCTGGTCAAAGGCTATCTGGTCGGCGGAAAAACCGGAACGGCGGAAAAGCCGGGGCCTCGCGGAGGATATGAAGGCGATAAAATGATTTCCTCGTTTGTATCGGTCTTTCCGGCAAATGATCCGCGCTATCTGGTATTTGTGCTGGTGGATGAACCGGTCGGCAATAAAAGTACCTATGGGTATGCGACGGGCGGGTGGGTTGCGGCCCCGGCCACAGCCCGCATTATCGAGCATATGGTGCGGATTTACGGCTTGAAACCCTATGACTCTGCCGGGGAAGAAAGTATGGAATTTGTCGAGCCGCTTTTGCAATACCTGCCGCAGGATGATAAAGTGGCGCATGCAAATTAAAATTCAAACGCCCATTTCCGGTTTGACCTCCGACAGTCGAAAAGTGCGCGGCGGGTATCTGTTTGCGGCTCTGCCGGGAATGGCGATGAACGGAGTGCATTATATTCCGCAGGCCATTGCGCAGGGAGCCTCCGTCATTTTAGCTCCCGCCGGGACGCCGCGCCCGGAATATGGAGATATCGAATTTATAACCGATGCAAATCCGCGGCGCGCCTATGCGCAGGCATGCGCCGCTTTTTATCAAAAGCAGCCGGGGCATATTGTTGCAGTTACCGGGACAAACGGCAAAACCTCCACAGTTAATTTTGTGCAGCAACTCTGGCAGTCTTTGGGGGTGCATGGGGCCAGTCTGGGGACTTTGGGACTCAAAACGCCGGAACGGTTCGTGGGTGGGGCGATGACAACTCCGGACCCGCAACTGCTACATGAGACTCTCGCAGATCTGGCAGAGGCCGGGGTATCTCATCTGGCGATGGAGGCGTCTTCTCATGGACTGGATCAGGCGCGGCTCGACGGAGTCCGGCTCAGCGCGGGGGCGTTTACCAATCTGACACAGGATCATCTGGATTATCACGGCAACATGGATCATTACTTTAAGTCCAAGGCGCGGTTATTCGCCGAATTATTGCTACCGGACAGCGCCGCAGTTCTGAATACGCATTCCGGCTATTTTGCGCAATTGCAACGGATTGCGGAAGACCGGCATTTGCGTGTTTTTGGCTATGGCCGCGCAGAGGGGGGGCTTATTCGCTATACCGAACCAGAGGTTGTATCCGCAGGATACCGCCTGTCGATAGATCTCGCCGAAGAACCATTTGAGTTTGTGTTGCCGCTGGTCGGGCGGTTTCAGATTGAAAATGCCATGGCGGCGCTTGCATTGGTTTACGCGGAGGAATGCTATGATACCTCACGGCTGATTGAATGTGTTCAACATCTGAAACCAGTTCGTGGACGGTTGGAATTTGTTACCGGACATCCGAAAGGGGCCGGGGTTTATGTCGATTATGCCCATACGCCGGATGCTCTGGAGAATGCCTTATTGTCCCTGAAAGACCATTGTCACGGCCGGCTGATTTGCGTCTTTGGCTGTGGCGGAGACCGGGATAAAACCAAGCGCCCCCTGATGGCGGCGGCGGTTGAAAAGCATGCACAGATGTCTATTCTCACCGATGATAATCCGAGGACCGAAGACCCTGCCTCTATTCGTGCCGATGCGTTAAGAGGGGCGTCTCATACAAAAGAGATCGGAGACCGTCGGGAGGCCATAAAATACGCTCTGCACAGCGCAGGGCACGGCGATATTGTCCTGATTGCCGGAAAAGGGCATGAACAAGGACAGGACATTCAGGGGGTTAAATACCCGTTTGATGACGTAAGTGAAGTTGAACAGGCAATGGAGATATGGAGATGAAATTATGGTCATCGACAGACGCGGCGGTGGCAACCGGCGGAATAACAACCGGAGAGTGGCAGGCCAGCGGAGTGTCGATTGATACCCGCACGCTGCGCCCCGGAGATTTGTATATCGCGTTAAAAGGGCCAAATGTGGATGGGCATGATTATGTTCGGGGTGCGATTCAGGCTGGTGCTGCGGCGGCTGTGGTCGATCATGTGCCGGAGGGATGTGCCCCCGACTTGTGCCTGATCGTCCCGGATACGTTCAAAGCTTTGCAGGATCTGGGGCGGGCCGCCCGTGCGCGGAGCCGGGCGAAAATTATCGCCGTGACCGGATCGGTCGGCAAAACCGGCACCAAAGACATGCTGGCGGCTGTTTTTGACCCGCAATGCCTGACCCACGCTTCGCAAAAAAGTTATAATAACCATTGGGGCGTGCCACTGACACTCGCCAGTATGCCATTGGACACAGAGGTTGGGATCTTTGAAATCGGAATGAATCACGCGGGGGAGCTGAGGCCTCTGTCGAAAATGGTCCGGCCGGATATCGCGATTATCACCACCGTTGAGGCGGTGCATGTGGAATATTTTCCGGAAGGAGAGCGCGGCATCGCCGCTGCCAAGGCAGAAATTTTTGAAGGGATGGATTCAGCCGGGCACGCATTCTTAAACAAAAATAACAAATGGTTTGAATATCTATCTGAAAAAGCAAAAGAAAAAGATGTTGAGGTTATTCCGTTCTCTTGTCCGTCTCTGGAAAGTGGTTTGCTGCGCGTGACGCCGGATCAAACATCTGTTACGGCGGATATTTTAGGAAAAACTGCCGTGGAGATTATGCTGCCGGTCAGCGGGGCGCACCATGCCAGCAATGCGTTGCCGGTTTTGATGAGTGTTGCGTTACTCGGCTATGATCTCTCCAAAGCCCTGCGCGCTCTGGAGGGATGGACGCCGCGGGATGGGCGCGGGAAGCGTGAACGGGTTGATATGGGGGGCGGGCAGCCGCCGGTGATTTTGATTGATGAAAGTTATAATGCGTCGCCTGTGGCGATGCGGGCGGCCTTTGCGGCTTTGGGCCGATTGACCCCGGAGGGGCAGGGGCGGCGTATTGCGGTGCTGGGAGATATGGCCGAACTGGGCGTCAACGCGGCGGCATACCATGCGGATCTCGCGCCTGATTTGCAAATGGCGGGGGTTGATAAGGTTTATACCGCCGGGCCGCTGATGAAGCACCTTTACGACCGGATTCCCGCCGAGCAGCGGGGCCTCCATACGGATACGCCGCCGGAGCTATGCGAGAGCCTGCGTGCGGATGTGTGCCCCGGCGATATTGTTCTGGTCAAAGGGTCTCGCGGCGGCGCAGAAAAACCAAAAATGCAGGTGATTGTGGATGTAGTTAAGAGGCTTTGTGAAAAATAATGAAAAATTTCCGATTTATTATTCTGGGCGTAGCAAAAGATCTTATCCTGCTTGACGCAAAATTGAGGAACTTACCACCCTTCAATTTCGTCATTACACGGTTTTCGAAGAAAGTCCGTGTGATCCATAGGTCGATAAATAGTAGATTACACGCATTTTTTCTGTATCCTTACGGATAGAAAAAAGCGTGC
>JACKIP010000017.1 GCA_020638395.1 Rhodospirillales bacterium | reverse complement strand
TTGCCGTATGCTACCCTTTGGAATGTTGTATCCAGCGCTTCCGATTGAACGGTGGGGGTATGCGTCGCCTTGACGGGTTGATCGTCATAAAGGGCAATCGCCCCGGCGCTTCCGACAATTGCCGCCGCCGCTACACCTGACAGAAGGCTTTGTACTTTTTCATTTTCAAGGAGGCGACCGAAGGTTTCTTTGACGGTTTTTACGCCGTTGGAGAGCGCGTCAGAGAAAGCCGTTGCAATTCTGTATCCGGCATTTTTCAAGCTTGAGAAAAGCCCTTTTCGTGCAGTTGGGGCTGCCGGTTCATCTTCTGTTTCAAAAAGATCGAGGGTGGGCTCGTTCTTTGTTGCTTTGAGGGATGGAGCCGCGGGAGCCTCTTCTCCTTGAATAGTATTGAAGGGAGCGGTTGCCATTGAAGGTGGAATTCCCATGGCAATGAGCGCCTGCGCAGCAGGATGATCTGTCGAGAGGGTTCCTGGTTTTTCGGCGGTGGCTTTTGTTACAGGGGAGGTGTTATTGGAAAGTATTTCCGAGGTCTCAACAACCCTAACCTGCTCCGGGGAGAGGCCCCCCATTCTGGCAGCGATGACGACAGGGTGATCGTCGGGGAGTAATTTTAACTCCAGCTGCTCATGATAGCCTCTCATTGCTTCAGCATGGCGTTGTTTCAGAGCCAGGAACGGGTCTTCCATGCCGGTGTCAACGAATACACGGCTCAGGGCAAAATCTGCATTTGCTTTTTTCAGAGGTGTTTCTATAATTTTATTTCTGTCCCGCAAAGAAATTTCCGATGCGTCTTTCTCCAGAAGCAGTCGGGCGTTTATTTGATCTTGATAACGATTCATCTGATCGTAGTGATCTTGAAAAGGTTTGAGGTCGTCGGCGTTTGTTCCGACGTGAGTCAGTGCATCGATAACCTGTTTTAGGCGCTCTATCGGAGTATCAATCAGCTCGATACGTTGTTGAGATATGCGTTCGGCGGATGATCTGGTCAGGCGATCGGCTTTCAGGGCCTGCCGCAAATTTTGATCGACCAGCTTTTCCTGCAGATCAGCAACACAAGTTTCGATAGTGTCGAGATGTTTCTGTTTGTTGTTATGGGAAAAATCCAAATTCTCGGAGTCTATGACTTTTTGGCTTTCTGTTACCTCTTTGCGGGCATCATCCCGAATAAGGAAAGCACGCAGGAAATCACTCCCTGTGACAGGTTTTTCTTTTGCGATAAGCAGTTTCACATCAATTTGTGCGCCATAACGCTTCATTTGCTCTATGTGTGTGTTCAGAATAGAGATCTCTTCTTCCGGAGCTTCGGTTTCCGTCAAAACCTTGATCAGATCTTTTGTGGCTCTGATGGGGGTGTCTATGTAATCAGAACGGCGGGATCTCATCTCCTCCGGAGTTTTTCCGGTTAATTTTCCGGCGCGTATCTGCGCTTTAGCAAGATTTTGCAGAAAAAGAGGTTTCTCGTCAAACGCGTTACCAACAGTGGCTGCTTTTGCCACAGCATCAGATTCAGGGAGAAAATAACCAGCCATTACACACCTCATTCCTTGAGCGCCATTTGACGCTTTTATCACGTTACTGTGCCGGAATATGACATAAAAACAAAGAAAAATGCAAGTGGTTTATTTTGTCATATTTAATAATTTTTGATATTCAGGCGGATACGACCTCGTATCCGGCCTTTATCCATGCGGCAATGCCTCCGTCAAGATTATAGAACTGCCGCCCTTCAAGCTGGCGGGCGCACAGGTCGCAGGCGGAGCCGGACCGCATGCCGGATTTGCAGTGAAACACAATTTTTTTGTCCGGGTTTTGTGGCAAAGAGTCCGGGAAGCAATTCTTGACCGGAATCAGGATCGAGCCGGGAATATGCGCCTCCTTATATTCGGGAAGTTCCCGGACGTCGATCAGGATGGCTTCCTTCCGGTCGAGCCAGCTTTTTAAAGTGGGGGCATCAATTATTTCAAAACGAGTCATGGTATTGTTTCCTTATCTATTTTTTTGCGTACGTGCAGAGTTAATTTGGAGCCACCAGATGGTGGACAATTCTTCGGACAAGCGGCAGAACCACAAACAGAGTCGGAAAGGCAACCATCCATGAAACGCTCCATGATTTTAGCCATATGTTCAGAAAGTCAGGGCGCAGGCCCGTTCCAAATGCGGTACTGATCGCCGAGACAATTGAGCTCATCAGCAGGGAGACAAGCAGGGTCGTTAGAATGAATTCGAATTTCTTGGGGATCGTTTGTTTAACCATTTTATGTGTGAGCCATCTGTAAAAATTGACAAAAGCGTGGTGGTAAATTAATATTTTTTAAATTAATATTTCTTAAATTTAAGGTCAACAAAAAAGAAATCAACGAGGCATTTATGGCATCAAAGCAGGAAATGCAGCATGCGCTGGACGTTTTGAAAACCTTGAACCATCCGGTACGGTTGAGCATTTTATGTAACCTGATTGAGGAGGGGGAGTTATCTGCGGGGGAGATTGTGGAGCGGGAGCGGGATCTCGCCAGCCAGTCGCAGGTTTCCCAATATTTGAAATGGTTGCGGGATAAAAAATATGTGGAATCCCGCAAGGAGGGCCAGTTTGTCTATTACAAAATTTCATCTTCTGAAATCAAGGCCCTGATTGAAAAAATGCATGAGCTGTTCTGTGCAGAGCGCCCTATTTGTTGAGTGGGGGCGGGGCTATCTTTTTTGCGGAGAAAGAGCCTGGCTCTCGACAATCATGCGATCGGCTTCCCGCAGGTCAATGGTCTGGATATCTTTAGACAGAAGAAATTCTGTCTCTGTGGCTTCTGCCAGACGGCGCAGTGCCAGCCCCATATCCTGTTCCGGTAATCTTACGGTCATGCCATTTTTTAATTTCAGATCCCAGCGGCGATTGCCGATAAAAATAGCCGCTTCAATCTGGTCGAAGATCAGCGGTTCGGCATGGAGGAGGTCAATCAGTTCCGCGGCGTGGCGAGGGGCCTGGTCTCCGGTCAGGAGCAGTAAATCCTGAAATTCGTCCTGCATCTGGTCTGTCAGCACGACTCCATCCCGGTCTATAACCACAACCTTACTATCATTTTGCCATAGGGCGAATGGAACGCGCTCTTCCAGTATGATGTGAATAGTATCCGGCAACCGTCTTAAAACAGATGCTTTTTTCACCCATGAAATTTTTTCGATCAAAGGCTGGATGGCTGCGGGATCAAAATCGAGCAGCGGATCGTCCTGTTCGGTATTCAGGATAGCTTTTAAAAGTTCCGGGTCGGTGTGATAGCGCCCTTCGATCAAAATATTTTCAACACGAAACCCGTTTTCAGCGGCGCTGTTAATTAGGCTGCGCTTGCTCCAGTTCCAGCTCCGTTCCGCGGCGCCACTCAGAATTAGCCAGCTCGCCAGCCATCCAACCAGAACGATCAGGGCGAGGGCCGCCCCGAATTTGCGTAAAAAGTAAAGAAAGCGCGATTTTGATCCGCCGCGGGATGAGCGGCGGGTCTTCAGGTCAGATCGTCTTGTGCCTCTTGTGTTTCGTGACATGATGCGGTTTCAACCAGATGGCGGCAGAGGTCAGTGAAGGACATGCCGTTGTAAATGACTTGTGACGGGCCGATTGATTCGGGAGTCAGGCCCGGCTGTGTATTGATCTCCAGAAGGTAGACGGCGTGCGCCGGTTCGTCAATCCTATCATCATACACATAATCACATCTGGCAAGCCCGTTACAGCCGAGAGCGATATAGAGACGCTCTGACCATTCCAGAATAAGGTCATGCACGGCCTGCGGAATCGGGGCTGGCAGCAGATATTCCGTGCGGGTGTCGTTGTATTTTGCCTCATAGTCAAAAAAGTCAGTGTGCGATTTGATTTCCGTGACACTCTGCGCTTTGCCATCGAGAATGGCGCAGGTCAGCTCCCGCCCCTGAATGAACCGCTCAACCAGCGCGTAATCGCCATAGTGCCAGCCAGAATCAAATGGCGGTTTGTTATCATGTTCGCGAATGATCGTTACGCCGCAGCTGGAACCTTCGGCAATCGGTTTGACGACATAGGGGGGATTGAGGGCTTTTGAGTTGAGAATATCCGTGCGGTGCGCGACCACGCCTTCCGGGGTTTGAATGCCCAGAGTCATGGCGATGCGCTTGGTCATGGGTTTATTCATCGCCAGTGCCGAGGCCAGTACGCCGGAGTGGGTATAAGGGATCTCCAGTATTTCCAGAACGGATTGAATGATTCCGTCTTCGCCGCCGCGTCCGTGAAGGTTGTTAAACACAACATCCGGTTTGGGGGTCAGTTTTGAGATCAGGTCGGGCAGGTCCTTGCGAACCTCGATCACGCGCAGGTCATATCCGGCCTCGCGCAGGGCGGTCTCCACCTTTTTTCCTTTATTCAGGGAAACTTCACGTTCTGCGGACCATCCGCCAACCAAAAGGGCAACTTTTTTACTCATGAAGCAAGTTGAACACAGATCGTGGTGTCAGGCAAATAAAATCCGGGCGATGATGAATGGCCCGTTTTTGACTTTTTCAGGCTGAGAAAATTAAATAACTTTTTCGGGATCAATGGCTTCTGTACCTTTTCTGATTTCAAAATGCAACTGTGGTGTTTTAACCTGCCCGGAGGTGCCGACGGTGCCGATAGATTGACCGATCCGGATGGTATCTCCTTTTTTAATTGTGATCTTTTCCAAATGACCATAGGCACTTAAGTAGCGATTTTGATGTTTTATCAGAACAAGGTTGCCGTATCCTTTCAGGCCGCTTCCGGCATATACCACAGTCCCGTCGGAAACGGCCTGAACCGGTGTTCCGCGGGCGGCGGCGATGTTGATTCCATCATTATGAAGGCCGTTGCCTTTGGGGCCGTAGGCGGAAATAACCTGCCCCTTGACCGGGCGGATGAATCCGTGGCGGCTGGGCGTAGCGGATGCCGCAAGAGGCGGCGGAGAGGTGATTTTATCCGCAGCGGGGGCTTGTGCAGGGGACGCCGTCTGTGCCGGGGGCGGGGCGATCACCTGTCTTGAAACTGCGGCAACCTCTATCTTTTCGGCAGGGAGGGGCGAGGAGGCGGGGGCGGAAAGTGCCGCCGTGCTTCCGGGAATGGTCAGAATTTGCCCCGGTAAAATCATATAGGGAGGCGTCAGGATGTTGGATTGCGCCAGTTGTGTCTGGGAAATATTAAAAAGACGGGAAATCGAATAAAGGCTGTCACCGTTTCGCACTTCGTAGGTTTGCGGCGGGGGAAGTTTCAGGCGTTGCCCGACGTGCAGGCGAAAGGGGGCAGATAGATGGTTGACGGTAATAATTTCCGGCATTTCAATTTTGTAGCGGCGGGAAATGCTGTAGACGGTATCGCCTGTGGCCACGGTGTGCATCCCGGCGCTTCCGGCTCCGGCGCCTGCGCCATAGTTCGAGAGCGGCGCGGGGGTCTGTGCGCACGCTGTAATAAAAAGCAGGCAAGTGAGCAAGGTTGAGCGAAGCATAGGGTGTAAAATACGTGATCCGGTCATTCTGAAATAGGCATTTGACCCTTTATGTATACACGAAAGGCGCCCTTTTTTCGAGCTTTAATCTCAAATGGCTTGCGTCATGGCTGATTTATATAGCCCCTCGGAATAACTTTCGAACATCTTTTAATATGTCATTGCCTGAATTATCCGCGACAATTCAGGCAATGACGGTGTTGGAAGATGTCCTAAAATTAAACGAAAGTACTATCTTTCTGTAAAGGCAGGGTGAGGTAAAGGGTTGTCCCTGTTCCTTCTGGCCCTGATTCTGCCCATATGCGCCCGCCGTGGCACGCGGCAATCTTCGCGCAGGTGGCAAGCCCCAGTCCGGAGCCTTCGATCTCGTCGGCGGAATGAAGTCTTTGGAACGGAGTAAATACAGATTCCAGTCGTTCTGCCGGAATGCCGCTGCCGGTATCTTGTAGAGAGAGGGTGCAGGTCCCGGAAGAGATCTGTGCCTGAATGTTAATGGTGGGTGGGGTTGAAGGGCTGTATTTTAGCGCATTATCAAGAAGGTGGCAGAAGAGTTGCCGCAGGAGGGGGCGATACCCTCGCACCACCGGCAGATCGTTGCGGGTGAAGGTGCCGCCTTTTTCTGCGAAAACCGGCGCGTAGGTTTCTTCCAGCTCTGTCATCAGATCGTTTAAATCAAGCGCCGTCTGATCCGGGAGGGTGGTGGGGATCTGCGCATATTCATGCAGGGCGGTGAGCAGGTTTTGCAATCTGTTGGAATTGACGTCCAGCCGCTCACAACAGGTTTTGCTGTCTTCGCTCAACTGGCTTTTTGTGTCCTGAGTCAGGATATCGCAAAACATTGCAATCCGGCGGAGCGGGGCTTTCAGATCGTGCGTGACGATCTGTAAAAATTCATCGGAAGAGGTTTTTGCTTTCTGTAATTCATGCTGGCAGAGCTCCAGCTCTTCCTGCAGGCGGTTTCTCTCAATCGCGGCATGAACCGCGTGTAGCAGCAGATCGCGGTTAATGTGATTTTTATCGATGTAATCCATAGCTCCCAGTTCGCGGGCGCGCCCGGCGGTTTCTTCCGATCCCTGACCGCTAATCATGATGATGGCGGCGCTGTGCTCTGGAGTGTCCTTTTTGCCCGGAGCGCTGAGATAAGACAGGCCGTTTGCATCCGGTAGCAGATAATCCAGTAAAATACAGTCCGGGTGTTCGCTCTGTTGCAGCAGGAGCCCGTCAATTGCATTATCGGCCTCCAGAATCTCGTAGGTATCGGGCAGATCCATCAGGATTTTTTTGTAAAAGACCCGGTCATCGTAATCATCATCAATAATCAGGATTTTCTGAAGTTCTCCGGTATTAGAAGATGTTCTTGTCATGATAAAACCTCACATATGCGAAAAGGCGTTAATGTCTAATATAGTTTTTTTCCGTGGCAAAATAAATCCCTGCCGGCGATCCATGTTTGGCCTGGTACATGGCCATATCTGCATTTTTCAGAAGCACTTCATAGGTTTCTCCATGGTCGGGAAATAACGCAATTCCAATGGAGCAGCCGATGGTGATTTCCTGTCCCTGCACGAGGTAGGGGCGGCTGACATTTTTTATGATTTTTTCAGAGGTGGTGACGCAGTCTTCCTCTTTTAACGGAACCTGTTCGCTGCTGTTGATATAGACCACAAATTCATCCCCGGCATACCGGGCCAGAATGTCGCTGGTGCGCAGGGAATTTTTCATTCTTTTGGCGGCATCCCGCAAAATCTGGTTGCCGGCTTCGTGCCCGTAGGTGTCGTTGACAGATTTAAACTGGTTAAGGTCGATGAATAAAAGGGCATCACGTTTTCCCCAGCGGCGGGCATGGCTCAGCATGGTTTCGACGATATTCTCAAAAAAGAGGCGGTTGGGGAGATCGGTCAGGCCATCGTAATAGGCTTTGTGAAACAGCTCATCCTCATACTGTTTGCGAAAAATTGACGACTGGATGATTTGCGTGATGATGGCACCGTTGACGCTATCTTTCAGCAGGTATTCCTGTGCGCCTTCTCGCAAGGCATCCAGAGCGTTCTGGTCATTTTGCTCTCCGGTCATAATAATGACGGGGAGGTCGCAGCAATATTTTTTAAGAGTCTTTAATGTGTCCAGCCCATGACCATCCGGCAGATTAAGGTCGAGGAGCACCGCATGAAAATGTTCCTGTCCCAGCAGGCAAATCGCTTCTTTCAGAGTACTGACCTGCCTGATATTGATACATAACGGAAGAGGTTCCAGAAATTTATCCAGATTTCTCTTTAAAATCAGGGCATCTTCCGCACTATCTTCGACGTGTAGTATTCTCAAATGAGGCATATTTTATACCTTTTGTTTCTCGCACAAAAGAGTATACACGATTTTTAAGACATTATAATGGCGGGTACAAGCGTGTGACATATCCCGGCACAAAGCAACTCATAATTGTTTTATGCGCGACTTTTTATAAGCGCGTCAATGGCTTTTAAATCATCAAGGAATTTCGGCATATCCTGTAGTTTAACCATGTTTGGGCCATCAGAAGGTGCGCGGTCCGGATCTTCGTGCGTCTCCACAAACACCCCGGCGACGCCAACGGCAACCGCAGCGCGGGCCAGAACGGGAACCATGGTGCGATCTCCTCCGGATGCTGTGCCTTGTCCTCCGGGCTGCTGAACGGAATGAGTGGCATCGAAAATAACCGGATACCCGGTCTGGGCCATGATCGGCAGACTGCGCATATCGGAGACCAGTGTATTATAGCCAAAAGACGCGCCCCGTTCGGTGAGCAGAATTTTTTCATTTCCGGTGGAGGCTATTTTAGCGGCGACGTTTTTCATGTCCCACGGGGCGAGAAATTGGCCTTTTTTAACATTGATGACGGCTCCGGTGTCTGCTGCGGCGATCAACAGATCGGTCTGGCGGCACAAAAAGGCCGGAATTTGCAAAATATCAACAACCTCCGCAACCGGGGCGCATTGTCCCGCCGTATGAATATCGGTCAGACACGGCATCCCAAATTCTTTTTTCAGGTCGGCAAAGACGGGCAGGGCGGCCTCCAGCCCCATCCCTCTCTGACCGGACAGGCTGGTCCGATTGGCTTTGTCAAAGGATGTTTTATAGATAAACGGAATGTTCAGTTCTTTTGTCAGTTCAATGAGTGCACCGCACATTTCAAAGGCATGGTCACGGCTTTCCATCTGGCAAGGGCCGGCGATCAGGGTAAATGGGCGGTTATTGGCAATGTCAATCTTCTGGACGGTAACGGTTTTCATGGTCATGGGCTTAATATGTCGCATTTTGCGCTAAAAGCAAGCCTCGTTTTTTTAAAGCATTTTTAGGTTTTTATTGCTATAATGAGTTAAACGTACATACCCCTGGCACCAATGGTGTTTATGTAATGGCGTCCTTTTGATGAAGTTTTTAAGGAGAGCCAATGCTGTATATTGAATCGGGGGTTGTTCCCCTTCGCAAAAAAACAAAAACTCCCAGATTATTTTCCTATGAAGAGCCGCACTTTGATGAGTTTGTGCGGTTTTTGTCACCCGATAAACCGACATACCTGTTTGATTCCAATGCACTGAAGGCCAGAGCGAAAGACTTCTTAAGCGGCTTTCCGGGGGATATTGCTTATGCGGTAAAATGCAATCCGACCAGACGTGTGCTACAAACGCTCTCCAAATCAGGAATATCTTCCTTTGATGTCGCGTCTCTGGAAGAAATCCGACAAGTGCGCAAGGTTAACCCGGCAGCAACCCTGTATTACATGAATCCGGTGAAAACGCCGGAATCAATCCGGGCGGCATACTATGACTATGATGTTAGAATTTTTGTGCTGGATCACAGGGATGAGCTGTTCAAAATTGTGCGGGAGACGTCTCTGGCGCAAGATCTGGATTTGTATGTCCGGGTGGCATTGCCCAAAAATCCGTCGGCGCAGACTGATTTTTCCAGCAAGTTCGGGGCAGAGTTCGATCAGGCGCTTGAACTTCTCAAGCTGGCCCGTCCGGTGAGCCGGAAACTGGGGATCAGTTTCCATGTCGGTACCCAGTCAATGGACCCGCAGGTCTATGACCGGGCGATCAGCTATGTGGCAAAGATGGTTGCGTCCGCCGGGATTGAGATTGACGCATTGGATGTGGGCGGCGGATTTCCGGTTGCTTATGAAGGGTTGCAGCCCGTTCCTCTTGCTGGTTATTTTCAGGTTATTCGGGAGAGCCTGAAGAAAAACAGATTTGATGATCTTCATATCCTGTGTGAGCCGGGGCGCGCCATGGTGGCCGATTCAACGCAGCTGATTACACGTGTGGAATTGCGCCGGGGAGACCTGCTCTATATCAATGACGGGGTCTATGGCGGTCTGGTTGAAATGGCCTCCTGGTGTGGTCTGATTAACCCGTACCGACTGGTTACGCGGGAAGGTTCTGAACCTGCGGAGCCGTGCCGGTCTTTCCGCCTGACCGGCCCGACCTGTGATTCTCTGGATATGATGGCCGGCCCCTTTTTATTGCCGGAGTCGGTTGCGATGGGAGACTGGATCGTGTTCCAGCGGGCCGGCGCCTATAGCCAGAGCTGTCGGAGCGGATTCAACGGGTTTGCGGCGGCGGATGTCGTGCCGGTTCAGGTCAGGCCGCCATTGTCGCGGCGGACGGAATGAGAATCGTCTCGTAAATTATCCCGGTTGATGCAAAACTCTGTTTGCCTTGAAGCGGGATTGTCGCTAAAAAATAAGAATGCTTCAAAAACTCAGTAACGGGGCCAAGGGCGGCCTGTCAAAATTTATTCTCGTCGGATTCCTGTTTATGGCAGTTGCCGGATTGGTTCTGACCGATGTCGGAGGATTCTTCCGGGATGGAATCAGCTCGACCAGCGTTGCCGATGTGGGGCGCGAGTCGGTTCCTTATAACCAGTTTGACCGCTATCTGCGGAATGCGCTGAACCGGTCGGGGATTACGGCGCAGGATGCCTATGCCTCCGGGCAGGTGAACGAAATTCTGAATCGCTATATTCAGGACATTTTGTTTGTACAGGCCGCGCATAAGTTGGGAATTCGGGTGTCAGACAAAGATGTGGCTGCTCAATTGCACCAGTTTGTTGAGCCGTTGCAGGATGGCGACACCACGGCACAACAGGCTTTGGACCGGTTTCTGGCAGGGCAGGGTTTAAATGAGGCTGATTTTGTCAATATTTTACGGAAAAATATGACTTCAGGGATTTTGCAGCAAGCCCTTCTGGGGGGAAGCAAAACGGCGTCCGGCGTGATGGCGCAGGCCTTTGCCCGTTACCAGAATGAAGTCCGGGATGTGACATATCTGGAGTTTCCGAACCGCGATGTTCCGGTGGCGGCACAGCCAACCGAGGATGAATTAAAAGAATTTTATGAGCTGTCAAAGGCGGAGTACCGGATTCCGGAACGCCGTTCTTTTACGCTGGCCATTCTTAATCCAGAAAGTGTCTCTGGAGAGATTTTCATTCCGGATGCTGAGGTCCAGGCTTTCTATGATGAGCACAAAGATCAGTATGAAATTCCCGCCGGTAAAAAGGTCGAGCAGGCAATTTTCGAGACGGAAGAGGCCGCGAAGGCTGCTCTGAACCGGGTGGAAGGCGGTGAAAGCCTTCAGGATGCTGCGGGTTTGTCCTATCGGGGGGAACAGATCTTTCAGGAGGAAACTATTCCTGACGTATTGAAAGATGCCGTATTCGGGACGCAGGAAAGCTCTGTCCGCGGTCCGGTGCAAAGTCCGTTGGGATGGCACGTCATTTCCGTGGTCGGAGATGTTGATGTCACTTATACCGCGTTTGATAAAGTGAAAGGCTCGATTGCCGATGCGCTGCGGCGGGAGGCGTTGGGACGGGAGACTTTGGCTCTGGTCGATCAGTTGAATGATAAAATTGATGCGGGCGCCGGGTTTGATGATCTGCTCCGTGACTTTAAAATGGAAACGGTTTCGGTGGGGCCGGTGGATCAGTTCGGGCTGGATGCGGCCAATCAGAATGGATTGAAAACACTGGCAAAAGATAGCGCAGATCTGGTGGATCTGGCATTTGGTCTATATGACAATGATTTTTCGGATGTTGTTGAGCTACAGGATGGACGCTTTGCGCTGGTGAGACTTGATGTGGTTCAGGAAGAAAGTTTTGTGGCTTATGACGCGGTAAAAACTCAGCTGACCGAGCGGCTCTTGACCAATCGCCGGCGTGCGGCCAATCAGACGGCTGTCAGCGAATTTTTAAATCAATTGAATGACGGAACGCAAACGCTGGAGTCTCTTGCGGCACAAAAAGGCTTCTCTTTGAAAGTCGCGAAGGACGTTGCGCGGAGTGATATTGCCGAGACACAGGCATCTTCTGAAATTCCTTATGCTCTGAAAGCAAAAATATTTGCCGATCCCGAAGGGGCCTATGTCATGGGGCAGGCCGTTGACCGGTTCTATCTGGCAACCAGTCAGAATATGAAGCTGGATGTGCCGGACCTGCCGCAGGATGAAATGGCCCGTGCAGCGGAACAGCGTGGGGCGGTTCAGGTTCTGTCAACCTATTACCGGGCTTTGGAAGCGGCAACTCCGATCAAAATCAATCAATCGTTGTTGCAGCAGCTTTATGGGTCGTCTGGGAATTAATTCCTGATAATTGCACGGGGGCAACCGCGTGGTGGTAAGGAACAATCTGCGCCAGCGGGTACTTCTGCACAATAAGGTCATCTGCACTGACGAGGGTAAATCCTTTGTCTTTTAGCGTTGGAATCCAGTCTGCCAGCGCCGTGATGGTGATTTCTTTCGGATGCCCGATGGCAATGGCAATCCCGTCCTTGCGGGCCTTTTCCTCCAGATCTGCAAGGGCCGCTGCGGTGTACTCCATGGTTTCTTCGTGGTCGAGAAAAATATCCCGCGTCAGGGTCGGGACTCCGGCTTTTTCGGCACTGTCGGCCGCGATGGAATTATGAATGGTCCGTGAGTCGACAAAGTAAAGATGATGCGGTTTCAGGGCGGCCATAATACGGGTCATACTGGCTCTGTCCTGCGTCAGACGGCTGCCCATGTGATTATTTATGCCGGTAAACCCCTCAAATGACTCGATATTCCGGGTCAGTTTTTCCTGAAACAGATCGTCCGGATCATCATGGCGCAGCAATCCGGGGGTTTTATTGAGAACGCCGCCCACGGCTTCCATCGGCATGTGCAGCATCAGCTGGTGCCCGTGTTCTTTGGCAAAATCGGCCTGTTGTTGCAGATTTTCAGCATAAGGCAGGAAAGACAGTGTGACGGGCGACGGTAATTCCGAGGCTTTCCGGCTCCATTCCTGATTGATACCCATATCGTCAATGATGATTGCAATTTTTGGAAGGGCTGGCAGGCCGTCTGCCTCCTCCATATCTCCCACATCTCCCATACCGTAGAACGCAGAAAAGGGATTGTCAAAAAAGGGATCCTCTGGCGCGGTTTGCAGATAGGCCTCCAGTTCTTGCGCCTGTATTTTCAAGGTGGCCATGACCTCCGGGTTCTGGATATCCGAAGGATGGACGGTTCCGGAATTTTGCGCCTTTTGGGAGGTGTGTGCGATGGTATGTTCCGGCGTTTCCTCACGAGGGGATGGGCTTCTGAGGAGGTAGCTCATAGCCAGCCCTGAGAGCAGCAGGCCGCACAAAAGATACAGGGCGAGGTGAATAGAAACTTGCTTTTTTGGCATAAAATCAGGATAAGTGGAAGAGATCAAAACCGCAAATGCTTATTTCCATGAAAGAGATTCTACTAAAATTAAAATCCGGAGAAGACTTGTCTTCGCAAGATGTAATGCTGGCGTTTAACGCGATTCTTGGGGCGGGAGCGCCGCCCGAAGTGACCGGGGCTTTCCTGATGGGACTGAGCGCGAAGGGGGAAAGTGCCACGGAAATTGCCGCGGCGGCTTCTTATTTGCGCGCACATGCCCATACGCTGCATGCCGGGCCGCGGGCTGTTGATTGCTGCGGGACCGGCGGCGATGTGCGGGGAACCTACAATATTTCGACGGCGGTGGCTTTGGTTTGTGCGGCGTGCGGGGTACAAATGGCAAAGCACGGAAACCGCGCCGCCAGCTCAAAATCGGGGGCGGCGGATGTTCTGGAAGCACTGGGCGTACACCTGGATGTTGACATTCCGCAACTGGAGGACGCACTGCAAAAATTTAACTTTGCGTTTCTGATGGCTCCAAGGCATCACCATATTCTCAAACCGATGGCGTCTATTCGCAAAGAGCTTGGCTTTCCAACAATTTTTAATTTGCTGGGGCCGCTGGCTAATCCGGCAAGTGCCAAGATTCAGCTTTTGGGTGTGTATGATAAAAAATGGCTTTGGCCGATGGCCGAGGCTTTGAAGTTGGTCGGGGCCAGACGGGCGTGGGTGGTGCATGGCCGCGACGGTCTGGATGAAATAACATTAACCGCTGAAACGGATGTGGTCGCTTTGGAGCCAGACGGCACTCTGATAGGCTTTACGGTATCGCCGGAAACGGTGGGATTGAAGCGGTGTTTGCTGAAAGAGCTGCAGGGAGGCGATGCCGGGGAGAATGCCACTGCTCTGGCTGCTCTGCTTCAGGGCGCGGAGGGGGCTTATCGGCAGGTGGTTCTGTTAAATGCCGCGGCCGTTCTGGTTCTGGCGGGGGTAAGCGATACTCTGAAGGACGGGGTCGGCGTTGCGGCGCAGGCGGTTGATTCCGGGCGTGCCTGGCAGAATTTCGAGGCGTACAGAGACTTTACCGCGGAGGCCGGGGCACATGAGTGATGTTCTGCGTCGGATTTGTGCGG
Source organism: Rhodospirillales bacterium (assembly GCA_020638395.1). GTDB lineage: Bacteria > Pseudomonadota > Alphaproteobacteria > Micavibrionales > Micavibrionaceae > JACKIP01. The sequence goes on along the minus strand of JACKIP010000017.1, from coordinate 1,622 downwards.
ATAAAGCCGCACATGTTCTGCAACAAAAAAGCAAATATCCTTTCTCTGTTCTGGAGGCGCGCCTTCCGGATGCGGCCCCTCCGCGGGGATTTCTGCGGGCTCTTCGGCACACAGAGGCAGACGGGACGGTCGCGCTGATTGCCGAGATCAAGAAAGCGTCTCCGAGCAAAGGGGTGATTCGGGAGGATTTTGACCCGGAGGAGATCGCCCGGACCTATGAACGGGCGGGGGCGTCCTGCCTATCGGTTCTGACGGATAGTCCCTATTTTCAGGGGGATGATCGTTACCTGCGGCAGGTCCGGGAGGTTGTGTCTCTGCCGCTTTTGCGGAAAGATTTTATGATTGATCCTTATCAGATTGTTGAATCCCGGGCGCTGGGAGCGGATTGCATTTTGTTGATTATGGCTGCTCTGTCCGATGCGCAGGCGCAGGAATTATTCGCAGCCGCTCGGTCATACGGCATGGATGTGCTGATCGAAGTGCATGAGGTCGAAGAGTTGGACCGGGCTTTGGTGTTGTCTCCGGATCTCGTTGGGGTAAATAGCCGTAATTTAAAGACGTTAGAAGTTAGTCTTGAGACGGCACATCATCTTTTGACGCGTATGCCCGAATCGGTTTTTAAAGTCGCGGAAAGTGGAATTTTCACTCATCAGGATATTCTGACGCTGCAAACCTCTGGGGCCAATGGATTTTTGATCGGTGAAAGCCTGATGCGCCAGCCCGATATTCTGGCGGCAACGCAAAAAATTCTGGGAACATATTGACACAAATCATGAACTTATGTAGAACATATAAGTAGAGAGACATCCAGTAGGGAGAGTAACAATGCTGACCAGAAAACAGCGGGAGCTGCTGCTTTATATCCATGAGCGCATGCAATCGGGTGATATTGCCCCGTCTTTTGATGAAATGAAAGACGCTTTAAATCTGAAATCAAAATCAGGAATTCACCGGCTGATTTCCGGTCTGGTGGAGCGCGGATATCTGGAGCGCCTGCCGAATCGCGCCCGTGCCTTGCAGGTGGTCAAGATGCCGGAGGTTCAGTCGAACGATAACCAGACCGCGCCGTCATCATCGCCTCTTATGAGCTCTATGCCCGGCTTTGTGCAGATTCCGCTTTTGGGAAAAATTGCAGCCGGAACTCCGATCGAAGCGATTCGCCATGAAGATCAAATGCTGGATGTAGCGGCGGATATGGTCGGAAAAGGAGAACATTACGCTTTGAAAATTGATGGCGATTCGATGATTAACGCCGGAATTCACCACGGTGATACCGTGATTATCAAACGCTGCGACTGCGTTGATAACGGGGATATCGCGGTGGCTCTGGTGGATGGACAGGAAGTCACTCTGAAGCGCTATTATCGTGATAACGATCATGTGATTCTCAAGCCGGAAAATGAAGATTACATGGATCAGGCCTTTGCCGCAGATCAGGTGCAGATTCAGGGGCGGCTTGTCAGTTTGCTGCGGGTTTACTGAGGAGCGTTGCGCCAGGGGCGCACGCCGTGACTTTGTCGGACGGTGTAGAGGCGGTAGGGCCGGGCAGCGTCGGCGGAGGTGCTGCCGGCTGGAATGTCTATCCGGACGGCGCCTTCCCGCCGCAGAAACCGGCGGTCGAT
>JACKIP010000016.1 GCA_020638395.1 Rhodospirillales bacterium | reverse complement strand
GGTGGATCTTATATTGATCCTCCAGGTTTTTGATTGCGTCGGTGGTCCGCCCAAGACTTTCCAGAATGGTGGCGGTGCGAATCTGGACGTCAACCGCATACCGGCTGGTCGGGGCAATATTGGCATACTGGGCCAGCGCTTCGTCAAAATGACCGGTTTCGGAATAGATTGCCGCTAGCAAGATGTGCGCTTCCGGCTGATCTTCCGCAAGAGCAAGGCTGAGTTGAGAAAAGATGCGAGCCCCGTCGATGCTGCCCTGTGCGGACATGATTTTGGCCATATCCAGCAATGCCAGAGCTGCCCCTTCTGCGGGTGTGAGCGGTTTCATAAAGGGCAGCGCCTGAGATTTTTCCGGCGAGGACAGAGCCGCAAGGCGTTCGCGCAGCGGGGCGGTATCCTGTTCTTTTTGCAGAGCCAGATAGAGTTCTTTTGCGCGGGCGTCCTGTCCCAGAACCAGAAGGGCATCGGCAATTTTCAGCGAGGCCTCAAGGGAGGATTTTTTCTGCACGGCGGACACAAATTCCAGAGCCTGATCTTCTTTGTGCAGGGCCTTGCCGATCAGGGCCGCGTGAAACGCACTCAATGGCTGGTCAGGATTCAGGCCGCTGAGATCAAAGGTGCCTTTTGCGCTCTTGATCCAGACACACACCAGCGGCGCGGCAAATTCTGCAAGGCCTCCTTTCATGGAGGTGAATTTCTGCAAAGCGGCCTCATAATCCTTTTCTTGCACGGATTTGACACCGAGAATGAAAGCGGCCAGAGAATCGTCTGGAGTCAGATTGGTGACGTCCTGCGCAAGAGAGGCCGCGTTTTCCATGTCTCCAATCCCAAGAGCAATAACCATTGCCCGGCGCTTGATCTCTATATTCAACGGGTCTTTGCGGGCGGTGATATCCAGATAATAATTCGCGGCATGCCAGTCTTCATCGGCCTGCGCGTGCCGTCCGGCCATATAATATCCGGCAAACCCGGGGCGCGGCCCAGGGGACAGTGAAAAGAGAGATCCCGGTTTCGGCGGGGTGGGGACAATTGCGGGGCCGTCCTTATGCTCCGGAAATGGAATCTCCGAGGCCGCAACCGGGGCGGCAAGCAAAAGGGGCAGCAGGGCAAGAAGGTGTAATCGTTTCATAGTCAGATCTTTTATGAATTATAACATAAAAACAACTCTCTTTCATAAAAATTCATGCGGGTTGTCTTATCATCTCTCAATTTCGTCATTCCCCAAATTTTCGAAGAAAGTGCGTGTGATGACGAAGAAAAGAGTAGAAAAACTTTGTTTTACTTTGTCTTACTTTGCGGTTCAAAATTTATTGTTTTATCGTTCACGCGATGAACGCCATGGAGGCGCAAAGGACGCAAGGCATTCTCTGCGTCTCTGCGGTTAAAATCAGTATGATTGCCTGAAAGGATGCCTCAAAATTATTTAGAACCATTTATCGACCTATGGATTACACGGACTTTCTTCGAAAGCCGTGTAATGACGAAATTGAGCAAGAGGCGGTAAGTCCTATTCGTGTCTATTCGTGTTCATTCGTGGTTTATGATGCTTTGTTTGTTTTTGGCACCACTTTCTCCGTGCCTCCGTGGTTAAAAACCATGGATCACAGGCCGGGAGCTAGGAAAGAGGATCGCACCGGGTTTGTTCAAATTCAAGGGTTGCGTGCTCGATCCCGAAATCTTCCCGCAGCATTTTTTTAAGGCGCACCTTCAGGCCGTCTATTTCGATGGTTTCGCTCAGAACTACATGCGATTCCAGCGCGCTGCGCTGTTCATCAAGATACCAGATATGGACATGATGGACATTCGCCACCCCGTCCAGCGCTTCCATAGCGGCGGTAACATCGTCAATATTGATATGTTCCGGAGTGCCGTCCATCAACAGGTGGATGACTTTGGGAATGTCGCTCAGGCTGTGCCATAAAACATATCCGGAAATAATCAGGGTCATGACGGCATCCATCCAGACCCAGCCATAGAGCAGAATGCAGGCTCCGGTGAGGATCACCCCGGCGGAGGCCATGGCATCGGTGACATTATGTAGGAACGCCGCTTTCAGGTTCATGCTGGTTTTGGAGCGGGCATAGGTCATCATGGCGGTAAAAACATCAATCACCAGAGCAATTCCGGCGATCAGCATCACCGTCCCACCGGCAACGGGTTCCGGCACAATAAATCGCCAGACCGCTTCATAGAAAAGATATAATCCGACTAGAATTAAGGTGGTCAGGTTTATAAGGGCAGCGATCACTTCGGCTCGTTTATACCCGAAGGTTTTCAGCTTGTCCGGAGGTTTTTGCCCGATCCGGATGGCAACCAGCGCAATGGCCAGAGAGGCGGCATCGCTGAAGTTGTGCAGGGCATCGGCAATCAGGGAGAGCGAGCCGGAGACTAACCCTCCGATAATTTGCGCCAGAGTCAGAAGAAGATTGGCAAGAATCGCCCACCACAGGCGGCGGTCACTAACCTCCGCGGCCCCATCGTGGGTGTGATGATGGTGGGAATGAGAGTGGGAATGCGGCATGGTGTGTCCTTTGTCCGATCCGTCGCCGGGTTAGTTACATCGTGCCGTAATTTGGTCCGCCGCCGCCCTGTGGCACCGTCCAGGTGATATTCTGCGACGGGTCCTTGATATCACAGGTTTTACAATGCACACAGTTTTGAGCATTGATGACAAACTGGGGCCCGTCTTTAGTCGTCACGAATTCGTACACGCCGGCAGGGCAATATCTCTGGGACGGTCCAGCAAAGGTTTTCAGGTTAACATCAACCGGAATGGACTTGTTTTTGAGCTTCAAGTGGCTTGGCTGGTTTTCTTCGTGTCCTGTATTCGAGAGCTGCACACTGGTCAGACGGTCAAAGGTCAGAACGCCGTCCGGCTTCGGATAGGAAATTTCCGGACAGTCGGCGGCGCGACGGAGCTGCGCATAGTCCGCATGATTGGCAAGGGTATAGGGAAGCCTCCAGCCGCCAAGAGTCTGAAATGCCGCATTCAGTAACCCAAACCACAACCCGCGCTGGAAGCCGGGGCGAATGTTCCGAACCTTGTAAAGTTCTTTATAAACCCATGAGTTGTTCAGGCGTTCCGCATATTTGGTGAATTCAAATCCGTAGGGGGTTTTATCGTCCAGCCGGGTCGCAAGTGTATCCGCCGCCAGCATCCCGGACTTCATCGCCGTGTGGTTTCCCTTGATTTTTGCCACATTTAAAAATCCGGCCGTATCTCCGATCAACAGCCCTCCGGGAAAGGTCAGCCTGGGCAGGGATTGTATTCCGCCCTCTACCAGCGCCCGTGCACCGTACGAAATCCGCTTTCCGCCCTCCAGAATGGGGCGAATATCCGGGTGCGTTTTGAAGCGCTGCATTTCCTCATAGGGGGATAGATAGGGATTCTCGTAATCCAGCCCAACCACATACCCGACCGATACCAGATTATCTTTCCAGTGATACAGCCACGCACCGCCATAGGTTTTGGAATCCATCGGCCAGCCGATCGTATGAAGGATTTTTCCTTCTTCATGCTTTTCCGGAGTAATTTCCCATAATTCTTTGATTCCCAATCCATAAGTCTGTGGAGAGGCATTCTGTCGCAGATTGAAATGCGCGATCAGGATTTTGGTCAGGGAGCCATGCGCCCCTTCGGCAAAAATGGTTTGTTTGGCGTGAATTTCCACTCCCGGCTCAAACGCCTCTGTTTTTTGCCCGTCTTTATCCAGTCCCATATCGCCGGTGGCAATGCCGATGACGGCCCCGTCATCCTGATATAAAACCTCTGCGGCGGCAAAACCGGGGAAAATTTCAACCCCCAGATCTTCGGCCTGTTCCGCCAGCCAGCGGCATAATTCTCCCAAAGAGATAATATAATTCCCGTGATTGCGCATTTGCGGCGGAGTGGGCAGGCGAAAGGATTTTTCTTCGGTCAGAAACAGGAAATGATCGTCTTTGGCCGGGACTGTCAGAGGAGCTCCTTTGTCTTTCCAGTCAGGAATCAGTTCATCCAGTGCGCGGGTCTCAAACACGGCTCCGGACAAAAGATGTGCGCCGACCTCGGATCCTTTTTCCAGAAGGCACACTGATATTTGCGGTTTGAGCTGTTTCAGGCGAATCGCACAGGAAAGGCCGGAGGGGCCGGCACCGATGATGACAACATCATAGGGCATAACTTCGCGGTCGGAACGGATAGGGGTGGTCATAAAAGTGGTTTCTCGGTTATCGGTTAGAGGTTGGTTCAGGTTGGTTCGGGTCGAAGCGTGCGGGCCTTTTTCTGCCGGTTGTTGTTGTATTCCACACAGAAAACGTTAAAATCAGGTTCTCTGCAATCAAAAAAGTGTAACGCAATGCAACCTATGCCGCAACAGGCCTATCTCGCCGCGCTGGAATGGCATCTGGATATGGGGGCCAATGAAGCGATTCTGGAGGAGGCGCAGGACCATTTGCAACGTCCGGTCGCAGCTCCTCCGCCCTCCGTTGCTGGGACCTCTCTCCCGGTGGCAGACCCTCCGGCTTTGGCAGGACACACCCCGCAGGCAGAAACAGCGGCACTGGCGGGAACGCAGGCACTGAAGCAACAGGCCACAGAACTGGCGGCGGCGGCAAATACGCTGGAGGACCTGGCCGCAGCGATTCAAAATTTTGAAGGACTGGATATTAAAAAGACTGCGACCAATTTTGTTTTTGCCGACGGAAATCCGCGTGCCAGAGTTATGCTGGTGGGGGAAGCTCCCGGTGCGGATGAAGACCGGCAGGGCACGCCTTTTGTCGGGGTCAGCGGACAACTTCTGGATAAAATTCTGGCCTGTATCGGGCTGGACCGGCGGGCGGAAGACCCGGCACACAGTATCTATATTTCCAATGTTCTCAACTGGCGTCCTCCCGGCAACCGGACCCCCACGCCGCAGGAAATGGAAATAGCATTGCCGTTTATTGAAAAGCATATTGCGCTGAAAAATCCGGAGTGCCTGATTCTGTGTGGAGGCGTCGCGGCGACAACCTTGCTGCATTCCAAGGAAAGCATTTCCAGATTGCGGGGAACCCGGCACATCTTTATGCCGCAAACTCTGCAAACAGATCGCGGCATTCCGGCGATTGCAACCTATCACCCGTCCTATTTGCTGCGCACCCCGTCACAAAAGGCCAAAGTCTGGCAGGATATGCTGTTTCTGCAAAAGATGCTTGAGGAGGTATAGAAGACTCAGCAAAAGGTTGTAAAGCCCGTCATCACACGCCTTGTGCGTGTGATCCATGGATTACACGGACTTTCTTCGAAAGCCGTGTAATGACGAAATTGAGCAAGGGGTGGTAAGTCCTATTCGTGTCTATTTGTGTTCATTCGTGGTTCATAATGCTTTCGGAGGAGTGGCAATGTCGCCCTTCGAGACCACTTTACCGGAGTCTGATTTTCCTCTATAACACCTGAATGCCAAAAACGCTGCTCCGGTTTTGTCTTGTTTTCCTGTGTGTTTGGAACGTGTCACCGGTGCCAGCTTTCTCGCGGGATGCTGTCCTGACGGACCGGCTTTTGAGCTATGAACCGCCTCTTATTCCGACTCCAAAGCCTCTGGCTCCGCCGACGGGAGATATTACCGCAATAGAGCTGAAAAAATATGAGCGCATTTTCCATCTTCAGAAAGATGCGCGTTGGGCCGAGGCCGATCAGGTCATTGCGTCCCTGCGCGATGACCGGTTGAAAGGATATGTGTGGCAACAACGCTATCTGCATCCGACCGGATATACCTCGACCTATGCCGAGCTGCAACGCTGGATGGCGCAATATGCCGATCATGCCGGAGCCGACCGGATTTATGCCCTCGCTCTGCGCAAAAAAACGGCGGCAGATCATGGCGCACTGAAAACGCCGCAAACGGCGTCGGTGACGCACCGTTATATTGACCTGAACCGCAAGCCGCTTCCTTTGTATAGTGGCGGCACGTCGCGGACCTTTGCGCAGGCGGACGCCTTTGAGGATGTGTTGGAGCGGATCAGTGACAAGATCCGCAATGAACGTCCGACGCAGGCGCTGATGATTCTGAATGAGGAAAAACGCACCCTGCATATGCTGGATTACTACCGCCTGCAAAGCAAAATTTCCGTAAGCTACATGCATGAAGGCAAAACTGGCAGAGCGTTGTCTCTTGCCAGAGACGCGGTCCGTCATGCCGGAACCAAGGTCCCTCTGGCCGCCTGGGTCGCCGGATTAAGCAGCTGGCGGCAGAATGAATATGCGGATGCGGCAACCTATTTTGAGATGGTGGCCGGATCTCCCTATGCCAATGCATGGACCCGGTCCGGCGGGGCTTTCTGGGCCTCGCGGGCGCATATGCGTCTGGGAAATTTCGGCTCGGTGAGTTTGTGGCTGAACCGCGCAGCCTCGGAACCGCGCACCTTTTATGGTCTGGTGGCGACCCGTGCCTTGAGCCGCAGCGTCAATATTGATTGGTCTGTTCCTCCTTTGGGAGTGACCGAAACCAGATTACTGACCCATTCCCCTTCGGCGGTGCGGGGCATGGCCTTGATGAAGCTGGGCCGGTTTGATGACGCACGCTACGAATTCCGGAGTGTCGAGTTATCGGATGATCCGGATATTCGCCGGGCGCTTATCCCGGTGGCAGAAGCAATCGGCGCGCCCGGTATGGCCTGGCGGGCGGCATCGTATCTTCTATATAAAAACGAAATGGATGTGCCGGTTGCGGCGCAATATCCGCGTATGGCGCTATATGCGGACCAGGATTACCGCGTAGATCCGGCGTTGGTGCATGCCCTGATGCGGCAGGAATCCCGGTTTAACCCGCAGGCGGGCAGCCCGATCGGGGCCTGTGGCCTGATGCAGTTAATGCCTTCGACGGCGCGGCATGTGATGGGGGACGCTGTGTATGAGGCGGCCGGCGGAGATGACGCCTTGTTTGACCCGTCCTTTAATCTGCGAACCGGACAAAAATATATCCACGATCTGTTTAAAGGCTATATTCCCGATCGGAACTTATTCGATTTACTGATTGCCTGGAATGCCGGGCCGGGGAATCTGATGCGCTGGAAAAAGACGCTGACCGGAATTGACGATCCGCTGCTTTTCATTGAAACCATCCCGGTTGCCGAAACGCGGGCGTTTGTCGAGCGGGTCATGACGAATTACTGGCTGTACCGCAACCGCTTTGGGCAGAAAACGCCCTCTCTCGATGCCGTCGCTGAGGGCCGTTGGCCGATTTATCAGAATCAGGAATAGATGGTGTAACCCTTACACCATCATCAAAATCGGGTTTTCAATGAAGCGTTTGAAGACCTGCAGGAATTCCGCGCCCACGGCCCCGTCCACACTCCGGTGATCGGTGGATAGGGTGACGTTCATAAAGTTTCCAATCAGGATTTGCCCGTCTTTGACGTAGGGTTTTTCTGACCCGGCCCCGACCGCCAGAATACAGCTTTGCGGCGGGTTAATAATTGCAGAGAACTCGGACACGCCGAACATTCCCAGATTGGAGATCGAGAAGGTGCCTCCCTGAAATTCTTCGGGTTTCAGCTTGCCGTCGCGGGCCCGTTTGGCCAGCTCCTTCATCTCGTCCGAAATATCCCGCAGGGATTTTGTTTCGGCTTTTTTTATGATCGGCGTAATCAGGCCGTTCTCGGTCGCCACTGCCACAGACACATCACTATGTTTGAATTGCAGGATCGCGTCATCGGTCCAGGCGACATTGGCCGCCGGATACTTATACAGAGCCTCCGCCACTGCTTTGATGACAAAGTCATTGACCGACAGCTTATAGGCTCCGTCCGCTGCCGCATTGATCTGTTTCCGCGCCTCCAGCAGGTTATCCAGCTGGCATTCCACCGTCAGATAGAAATGCGGGATGGTCTGCTTGGCTTCCAGCAGACGCTTGGCGATCACTTTGCGCACGCCGGAATTCTTCACCAGCTCGTATTCCATGCCATAGGCATCGGCCAGAGCGCGGGCATCCGGTCCGGTCGCCATTGCCACAGGCGCAGACGAACCAGCCACCATCGCGCCGCTGCCACTTTTCAGGGCTTTTTCCACATCGGCCTTAACGATCCGGCCGTTCGGGCCTGTACCCTGAACCTGCGCTAAATTCACACTATTCTGATTCGCGATGCGCTTTGCCAAAGGGGAAGCAACCACTCGCCCGCCTTTTTGGGCGGGGGCAGGCGTAGGAGCCGCCGCCGGAGCCGAGGACACAGGGGCGGACGGGGTCGCTGTGTCTGCCGCTGCGGTCGCGCCGGTATTTCCGGCAGGCTGGGGCAGGTCGTTCGCCCCTTGCTTCAGGAAACTGTCAATCGCGCCGGCATCTTCGTCCTCTTCCAGCATCACCGCAATCAATTCATTCACTGGCACGTTTTCCGTTCCCGCCGGGATCAGGATTCGCGCCAGTTTGCCTTCGTCCACGGCCTCAACCTCCATGGTGGCCTTGTCGGTTTCAATCTCGGCAATCACGTCGCCCGGAGACACCATATCCCCTTCGTTCTTAACCCACTTCGCCAGAGTTCCTTCTGTCATGGTCGGGGACAGGGCGGGCATTGTTACTTTAATTGGCATAATATTTTCCTTGGCCTTTGGTTCGTGAATTTGTTATCGCATTCTGTGATCATTACTGGTAGCACACCTTCTTCGCAGCCTGAACAATTTCGTCAATCTGCGGCAGCGCCAGCGCTTCAAGGTTAGCCGCGTAGGGCAGGGGCACATCGGCAGCACAGACCCGCACAACCGGCGCGTCCAGATCATCAAAGCCGTGCTCCATCGCCAGTGCCGCGATTTCCGCGCCAATACCTGCGAAGGGCCAGCCTTCCTCGACGGTGACCAGACGGTTGGTCTTTTTCAGGGATTGCAGAATGGTCCAGCGGTCGAGCGGACGAATAGTGCGCAGGTTCACGACTTCGGCATGAATGCCGTCTTCTTCGAGTTTTTTCGCGGCTTCAAGAGCTTTTCCGACCATAATCGAAAAAGCCACGATGGTAACATCTGTGCCCTCGCGCTCAATCTTGGCACGCCCGATCGGAATGACAAAGTCCTCGTCTTTCGGCGCGGAAAAGCTCTGTCCGTACATGATTTCATTTTCCAGAATTAGAACCGGATTCGGATCGCGAATCGCCGCTTTCATTAGGCCGCGTGCATCCGCCGAATTCCACGGAGACACCACTTTCAGACCCGGTACATGGGCGTACCAGGACGCATAACATTGGGAATGCTGCGCCGCGACGCGGGCGGCGGCTCCGTTCGGGCCGCGGAACACGATCGGGCAACCGAGCTGCCCCCCTGCCATATACAGGGTTTTGGCCGCAGAGTTGATAATATGGTCGACCGCCTGCATGGCAAAATTCATGGTCATGAATTCGACAATTGGTCTCAGGCCATTCATGGCGGCCCCAACTGCCATCCCGGCAAAGCCATGTTCTGTGATCGGAGTGTCAATGACCCGTTTTGACCCGAACTCGTCCAGCAATCCCTGAGAGACTTTGTAAGCTCCCTGATATTCCGCAACCTCTTCCCCCAAAAGATGAACTGTGTCATCCCGGCGCATTTCTTCGGCCATCGCATCGCGTAAAGCTTCCCGGACGGTGCACTCATACATGTCCGTAAATGCGGCTTCATTGAAGGCCGGAGGCTCGATCACCGCACCTTGCGCGTAAAGAATATCCCGGTTTGGAGAATTAGAGGGCTCGATAGCTGGAGAATTCGAGGAAAGGATTTTTTCCTCTTTTTGAGAGTCTTTGGTTTCTGTGGGGCCCTGATCTTCGTCTTCTTCCCCAATCAGAAGAGCAATCGGCGTATTAACCGCAACGCCTTCGGTGCCTTCCGTAATCAAAAGCTTTCCGAGCACGCCTTCATCCACGGCCTCAACCTCCATGGTGGCCTTGTCAGTTTCAATCTCGGCGATCACATCGCCCGGAGACACCGTATCCCCTTCTTTTTTGATCCATTTGGCAAGAGTCCCTTCGGTCATGGTCGGGGACAGAGCAGGCATTAAAATTTGTGTCGGCATAGTTGGTTTTTCCTTTTTGATTTCTTAAATAAGCACGAAGTTACGAAGAAACGAAGTTTTTATTTATATGCCTTTTAATGCCGTGCTTAATCAACGGGACATTAAAATTCACTAAAAAACCCAGTTCTAAATTGGCTGTTTTTAAGTAACTTTGAATTTGAGCATCATACATATGACGCAACTGAAATTCTTCGCACAAAGCTTCTTCATAAATCTGTTCCAAATATCCGGCATCCAGTTCTTTATGAACAGAAAGAAAACAATCTACGATAATTTTTGATAACGACTCGGTATCGCTAGAAACGTCCTGATATTTTTGTAACGCACTCATTTATCTTCGTTCCTTCGTATCTTCGTGCTAGTTACGTTTCTTTACTGCAATAACGGCCACTTCGACATGAAAATCAGGGGCGACAAGCGGCGATTCAACGCAGGCCCGCACCGGGGCCTGTCCCTGAGGCAGCCAGGCCTCCCACGCCGCATTGAAGTCCGCAAATTGGGACGCAACATCCGTCAACCAGATATTGGCGGACAGCAAATGATGCTTGTCACTTCCCACCTCTGCCAGATAGCCGTCAATCGCAGACAAAATTTCCTGCGTCTGCTCCGCGATGCTTTTCCCGCGATTTTTCCACGCGACCTGTCCGGCCAGATAGACCGTGTCACCATGAACCACGATCTGGCTCATACGCTCGTTTGTATGGTATCGTTGTATACTCATAATTTACACTCTTTGTTTCGTGAATTTTATCCCAAATTTCCTAACCTCAATCAAGTTGCGACGCAACAAAATCAGCCTGATCCATATCAGACATTTTAAACGTCTCCTCTGCATAAGCGGGCGAGAATTTTTCCTCTATGTACTCTTTGGGCGCAGCGGCAAACTGCACATAGTCCAGAGGGTCATATATTACGACATCGTACCCCAAACGCTCTGTTTCAATGTAGCTTTTCATAGTCCAGGTGGTTAATTCCGGCTTATGTCCTGTGAGCAGGTCAAGCTCTTCCCATAGCCACTTTTTTTCTGGCGTAAAATATTCATATCCCATACGTAAACAAGCCTGCATACAATGCGTATGATCTGGATTGGCGTAATAAGGGATATCCGGCCTCATGGGACTCTGACAGCGACTATGTAATAGTTATGCTTGATCTTCAGCCGACACCAAAACATCTGTCCACAACTCGGACTCATCCGGGAAGGGAGAGGTTTGCGCAAACTCTTCGGTTTCCTTGATGATCTGCTTGATCTCTTTTTCGATGAGTTTCAGATCCCGGTCTTCGCTCATACCTTCTTCTTCCAGCATATAGCGTTTGACTTTGTCGATCGGATCGCGTTCATCTTTCCAGCTGGAGACCTCTTCCTTGGTCCGGTATTTCGCCGGATCGGACATGGAGTGCCCGCGGTAACGATAGGTCATCATCTCCAGAATATATGGCCCGTTACCTTCGCGGATATAATCCAGAGCCTGCTTGGCGGCGCGCTGAACCTCGAAAATATCCTGCCCGTCAACCTGCTCGCCCGGAATGCCGAAGCCTTCCCCGCGCTTATACAGCTCCCCGGCAGCGTGCCGGGTCGTAGAGGTGCCCATCGCGTATTTGTTATTCTCGATCACATAAAGTATCGGCAGCTTCCACAGCGCCGCCATGTTATAGCACTCATAGACCTGTCCCTGATTGGCTCCGCCATCGCCGTTATAAACGATAGCCACGCCGCCATCTTCTTTGTATTTGTGCGCAAAGCCAAGCCCGGTACCAATTGACGCACAGGCTCCGACAATGCCATGCCCGCCGAAGAAGCGTTTTTCTTTCGAGAACATATGCATGGAGCCGCCCTTGCCGCGGGAGTATCCGTCGATTCGCCCGGTCAGCTCCGCCATCACCATGCGCGGGTCCATGTCACAGGCCAGCATATGGGCGTGATCGCGATAGGTGGTCACCACAGAATCCCGCTCGGTGTCCTGTACCGAGGTGATGCCGGTGACCACGGCTTCCTGTCCGATATAAAGGTGGCAAAATCCGCCGATCAATCCCATTCCGTACAGCTGGGCAGCCTTTTCTTCGAACCGGCGAATCAGCAGCATATCGCGGTAGAATTTTTTCAGATCGTCTTTCGACGGAGTAGGCTTTGAATTCGAAATCGCGTGCAAGTCCGGCTTCCTTTTTGTTTGCGCCATTGAAGAATCCCCATAGATTGTTTAACTCTTCCCTAGCTAATACACATTTTGCTGCGCTTTGCCAATATAAAAATGCAGTTATGCTGCACCGCAACACATTGATTTTACTTACTAAATTGATTTTAAACAGAAAAAGTTAAGGAGATGTTAGGGAAAGCGGGACGTGCATATATGGAGGCCGGCTCTACTCGACCACCATCATCTCATCGTCTTCCATATAGCCGAGCATGGCGCGGGCGCGTTCATCGAGGAAATCCGGGTCCAGTGTTTCCGGACGTAATTTGCTGACCTTGTTTTCCAGCGCGGCTTCTTCCTGCTGCACCTGCGCGGCTTGTGCGGACAAGCGCTCATTCTGGCGCTGGAGATCCTGCAAATGAAAAAAGCTGCGCGGCCCGTGGAACAGGTGATACGAAAAATAGAGGCACAGAAGAATGCCTAAAAACAGGAATCTGTATTCTTTCCAATCGAATCGGGGGGCAAATGTTGTCATCTCTTTTAGAGAATCACAAGTGATTCGCTTTCGTCAAGAGTTATCCACAGGACCGCGCCCGATTTTTGGAGGCGATGGCCAAAAATCTATATGGTTCCCAGATTGTTCTCATCAGGGACGCGCAGGTCGTTCAGCCGCCGCCAGAGCGCCACCGGGTCTTCGTCCGAAAAGATGACATCCTTTGGAACCTCTATAATGCTCCAGCGTCCCTGCAGGAGTTCGATTTCGAGTTGCAGAGGCCCCCAGCCGGAATAGCCGTAATAAAGCCTTTTATGCGGGGCATTCTCCATGCGCTGCCACAATTCGCCGGCAGGAAGTTTTTCTCTGGCCGGGCTGGCTTCTTCGGGCGCATCGGGGAGGGATGCATACAGGCCGAATGTTTCCTGCGGAAAGGCCACGGGACCTCCCAGCCAGGCGGCATCGGCGCCGTCCGGCAAAGAAATGCCATGAACGCTCGCGTCCAGCGGTTTGTTGATAATCAGGCCGAACGCTCCGAATAGGTCATTGTGGGAAATATAGATCACGCTTTCACGAAACGGCTCATAGCGCATGCTTTCAGCGGCAACCAGAAACCGCCCGGTCTGTCCGTGATAGAATTTTGTCCCCAGCACCGGCAGGGCCAGCAGGAACGCTGCCAGCAACAGATACAGCCGGATAATGGGCGGCGTGCGGTGCATACCATTATGGTAGCGCGATCTCCCGGAGAAAGCGATCGAAAAGTTCTCCGGTCGGAGGCCACTGTTTCGATATAGTGCTTTGGTTTAATTTTAAGACATCTTCCAACACCGTCATTGCCTGAATTGCCAGAAGCAATTCTAAGGCAATCCATTGGTATTTATAGATTATTTCGGGGGCATGTCTTTCGGAATTACTATATTTACCGACAGAATGAATGACACGGACGGAGCCGTGTCATGACGAAATGGAAAGCGGGGCGGAAAGGGAAGGGTTAAGCCGCCTTTTTTCGGGCGGCCTCAGGCTTTCCCGGCGCGCACCGCAGGATTGACGCGCCGGCATAAACCCCGCTGCTTTCCAGCTCTTCTTCAATACGCAGGAGCTGGTTATACTTCGCCATCCGGTCGGTCCGGGACAAAGAGCCGGTTTTGATTTGTCCGGCATTGGTGGCAACGGCAAGATCCGCAATGGTGGTATCTTCGGTTTCGCCGGAACGGTGAGACAGAACAATCCCGAACCCGGCGCGCTTGGCCATTTCAATCGCCTGCATGGTTTCGGTCAGGGTGCCGATCTGATTGACCTTGACCAGAATGGCGTTCCCGGCAGCCATTTCGATGCCCTTGGCCAGACGTTTCGGATTGGTCACATAGAGGTCATCCCCGACGAGCTGGATCTTGCGTCCCAGCGCGGAGGTCAGGGCTTGCCAACCGTCCCAGTCATCTTCAGACAGGCCGTCCTCGATAGAGGCAATCGGGTAACGGGCGCAAAGATCTTCGTAATAGCGGACCATTCCGGCGGCATCCAGAACCTTGCCTTCGCCTTCCAGATGGTATTGGCCGTCCCTGTAGAATTCTGTCGAAGCGGCATCCAGAGCGATCATCACATCTTCTTCGGGGCGATATCCCGCAGTTTCAATGGCTTTCATGATAAAATCCAGTGCTTGCTGAGACGAATTCAACGCCGGAGCAAAGCCGCCTTCATCGCCGACATTGGTGTTAAATCCGGCGGTGGAGAGTTCCTTTTTCAGGGCGTGGAAGATTTCGGAGCCGCAGCGCAGCGCCTCGGCAAAGCTGTCCATGGAGACCGGCATGACCATGAACTCCTGAATATCAACCGGGTTATCGGCGTGGGCTCCGCCATTGATAATGTTCATCATCGGGGTGGGCAGGGTGCGGGCATAAACGCCGCCCAGATAGCGGAACATAGACATATTTTGTTCTTCGGCCATGGCGCGGGCCGTGGCCAGAGAGACTCCGAGAATAGCATTGGCTCCGATGCGGGATTTATTGTCGGTTCCGTCCACGTCGATCAGAATCTGGTCAACGCAAACCTGATCGTCGGCAAAAACTCCGGTCAGAGAGTCCTGTAATTCGGTATTCACAAAATTGACCGCTTTTTCAACGCTTTTGCCGTTATAGTAAGTCTTGTTGCCATCGCGCAGCTCTACGGCTTCATAGGCCCCGGTTGACGCTCCGGACGGAACGGCGGCGCGGCCCATTACGCCGCTTTCCAGCAAAACATCGACCTCGACCGTCGGGTTGCCGCGGGAGTCAAGAATTTGGCGTCCGTGAATTCCTACAATAGCGCTCATGATATAACCTCTTCTGATTTGAAAATTTGCACAGAGTAAAGCACTAAGCGCCGTTCTAATCAAGCGGGAAGAGGAGGGGCCACCGCGGGTTTTTGTTTCAGATAGACCCGGTACAGAGCGGCAAGGCAACAAAGGACGGAAATCGTATCGCTGGCGACCCCGAACCAGGCCTGACAGTAAATTTCGTAAATCGTCCAGATGCCTGCACATACCAGCCCATAGGCATGAAACTGGAACAGGTGGTCACGGGAAACCATACGAAAATAAAAAAGGATTGTCGCCAGAACGGGCAGCAGATCCAGCACAGAGGCAACGGACAGGCACAAGACCGCGCACAGGATGACGGTGTTAAGAATATTATACCGCACCAGAATACGGGGGCTTGCATGACTGGAGACAATATTCCTTAAGGCACCCGCCAGACTGGTCATCATCACGGCGGACAGATCGGACAGCCAGTAATAGGCGCCCCATAAAAGCTGGGAGACAGCCTGAATTTTCAGGATTTTTTTGCCGCAGGGAAGGAAATTTGACACACTCTGAATCAGAAGGGCCGCCGCGCCGCATGCCTGGATCACCCAAAAATAATCACTCACCTACACCCCCCGCGGTACCCGCAAACCAAATCTGTTATACTTGAATTGTAGCGGATATATATTGATTATTTATAAATTTCCAGCGAAATTTTCACCGGACTTGAAAAAGTATTTTATCGCCTTATGTTTAAAGGGAAATATTCAGATTTTCCCACCGCTCGGGGGGTGTCTAAGCCGCAGTATAAGGAGGTTTCATGACAAGCATTACCTATTACGGACATTCCTGTTTCGGGGTTGAGCATCAGGGGATCCACCTTCTGTTTGATCCCTTTATTACAGGAAATCCTGCGGCCTCTCACATAGACATTTCGAAGATTCCTGCGGATTACATTCTGATCTCGCACGGTCATCTGGATCATGTTCTGGATGTTGAAGCGGTGGCACGCCGCACCGGCGCAAAGATCATCTCGACATTCGAGGTCGTCACCTGGTTTGGGCATAAAGGTCTGGAAAACCATCAGGCGATGAATCACGGCGGCACCTGTCATGAGCCGTTCGGGTTTGTCAAAATTGTGAATGCCGTTCATAGCTCCTCCATGCCGGACGGATCATATGGAGGCAATCCGGCCGGGTTTGTGATTGGACTGAAAGACGGTCCCACCTTCTATTACTCCGGCGACACGGCTCTAAGCTATGATATGAAGCTGATCGGCGATGAATTTCATCTGGATTTTGCGATGCTGTGTCTAGGAGATCACTACACCATGGGCATTGAAGATGCCGTGCGTGCCGCGGAGTTTGTCGGCGCGCATAAGGTCATCGGCATGCATTTTGATACCTTCCCGCCGATTGCAATCGAGCACAAAAAAGCTCTGGCTGCCTTTTCGGAGGTCGGACGCGATCTGATTTTACCCAAAATCGGACAGGTTATCCCTGGTTAAAAACAGGCCTCAGGGTTTTTGGGAAAAGGTATTTATCGCTTTTTCCAAAGAGCCCAGATTATAAAAGAACATTTCAACCTGCTTGGTTTTTCCATCCTGCAGCAAACGGGGAAAGCTGGTCAGGAGGACGTCTCCGCAGTTTTTCCAGAGATTATAGGTGGCGGCCCCCATTTCTGAGGTGATTTTTCCCTGAGCATTTTGTCCGCCCAGATATTTGGAAAAATGTATCCCATAGCCGGAATTAAAGGTTTGTATGACGTGAAATTGCAGGCCGATGCAGGACTCTCCGCGTTTGAGTTGCGCCTGCGGGTTATTCGGAGCATGCTGCACGGCGCTGATGGGATAGCTTTTTGTGCGTTGAGTGGTTGGGAGCAGCGCCATCTCTGCCTTTCCTCCCTGAGAAGAAACTTCGCGGATCGGACCGTATTTCGCGGTCAACTGTTTTGCCACAGGCTCCAGCTTCAGGGACGATGCGGCAGAACCTCCGCCTATAGGACCTGCCCCTTCAGAGCTCTTGACCCCCATCATCGCATAAATGACGCGGGTCGAGGGATCGGTGTTCAGCACGCCGGCGGTGGGATAGGTATAGAGCGTCAGGCTGTAATTCGGAAACCCTGATGCGCCGCCGGGTCCTTTCAGAATATAGCGAAAAAAATTGGTATTGGGGGCAGTGACGGTGCTTTTGAGCTGCTTTGCGACAAGAGCCAGCATTTTTGGATCGGGTTCGGTGATCGTTCCACCATATCGCGCGGCGGCTTTATTTGCTTCGGCAATGGTCATGCCGGGACGAATGCCATAGGCATCCACCTCTGCCGTAGATAAAAGGCTACTATTTTCCGCGTGGCTTCTGACGGAGGGAATGAGACTAAGCAGACAAAGGATGGTCGTCAAAAAAATGCGGGGAACCATTAGAT
>JACKIP010000015.1 GCA_020638395.1 Rhodospirillales bacterium | reverse complement strand
TCAAAAAACGCCTGCCCCTTCACCGGCGTGACGCTCAGCGTATTCGAACTATAGGCATAGCCATCCAGCAGCTCCCGAAAGCTGGATGAGGTTTCAATAGAGGGCTGGTAGGTGTAACTGACTGACGGGTCAAACAGGTCGTTGCGATAAATAACGGTCAAAAGCCGGACGTCATCTCCCTGTATATTAAATCGCAGGGCAGACCCGTCCGAGAACTGGTTAAACAGCAGGCACGCCCCCTCTTCGCCCTGATCCAGAGCCGCGCTCCCCATCAGCCAGCCATGAACCGGCATCAGCGGGGCGGAGGTTTCCTGCGCCGCAGCCACGCCCACGGCGGACCACAGGCCTATAAAGGTCAAAAGTAAGCGCAAAACCCGCATAGAGACAATGTTACCGTCATTCCACATAATTTTTAACCACGCCCTCAACTATATACTGCAAAAATTAATTCTCGCAATCATTCCGTCTCTCCTCGCGCTGCGTCATAAGTCCGGAGTTACTTCCGGTCCAGTTTCGAGGCAAGGAAAGCTTCGAGGAACAGGTCAATTTCCCCGTCAAGGACCGCACCGGTATTACTGGTCTCCGCTTCGGTTCGCAGATCTTTGACCATTTGGTACGGGTGCAGGACATAAGATCTGATCTGATGCCCCCAGCCAATATCGGTTTTTTCTCCGTAAGACTCTGCCGCGGCTTCCTCGCGTTTTTGCAGTTCCAGCTCATATAGCTTGGCTTTCAGCATTTTCATCGCGGTATCACGGTTTTTATGCTGGGATCGTTCTGCCTGACATGCCGCAACGATTCCTGTCGGGATGTGCGTAATCCGTACGGCAGAATCCGTGGTGTTCACGTGCTGCCCTCCGGCTCCTTGCGAACGATAGGTATCCACCCGCAGGTCTTTATCCTCAATCTCGATATCAATATCTGTATCAATCACCGGAGAGACGGAGACAGACACAAAACTGGTATGTCGCTTGGCGTTACTATCGAACGGAGAAATCCGCACCAGACGATGCACTCCGGTTTCGGCTTTTAACCAGCCATAGGCATCCGGACCTTTAATCTCCAGCGTGGCGGATTTAATCCCGGCTTCATCTCCGCCGTGATAATCCAGCTCTTCGACCTTATAGCCGCGCCGCTCTGCCCAGCGCACATACATCCGGTAGAGCATGGAGGCCCAGTCACAGGATTCCGTCCCCCCTGCCCCGGCGTTAATTTCGATAAACGCATCATTATGATCGGCTTCCCCGGAGAGCAGGCTTTCCAGTTGCTTTTTCTCCACCGTTTTTTGTAGAGCCAGCAGAGCCTGTTCCGCATCTTTTACGACCTCGGCATCGCCCTCTTCTTCACCCAACGCGATCAGATCAATGTGATCCTGCATCTCCGTTTCCAGATGACGGACCCCCTGAATAGCGTTATCCAGACGGGTGCGTTCCTGCATCAGTTTTTGCGCCTGATCGGGATTATTCCACAGGGCGGGATCTTCGGCGAGGGCGTTCAGCTCCTCCAGCCGTAACAGCGCCGGCTCCCAGTCAAAGATGCCTCCTCAGGAGTACCAGAGACTCCTGAATGGCGGTGACCGTTTGTTGTATTTCAGCTTTCATGGAGATAGTTTGTACGGGATAACCCCTCCTCTGGCAAGTCTTTTTCAAAGAACTTAGCACCCCTCCATTTTGTCATTACACGGCTTTGTGCGTGTAATGACGGGCCTCAGGCGTTACTCTGTCTATACTAACGCATCAACGCCTTAATTTAAGACATCTTACAACGCCGTCATTGCCTGAATTGTCGAAGGCAATTCTAAGGCAATCCATTGATATTTATGTGCATTTATGGATTCCCCTAGGATTTTCTGCGAAAATCCGGGGAATGACGAGCGTCCTGTTTTTAATACGAATTACTATAACTATGGGTTAAACTCCGGGCGTAGGTGGGTGTTACCTTCAGGTG
This sequence comes from Rhodospirillales bacterium, assembly GCA_020638395.1. Taxonomy (GTDB): domain Bacteria; phylum Pseudomonadota; class Alphaproteobacteria; order Micavibrionales; family Micavibrionaceae; genus JACKIP01. Next base: position 23,817 of record JACKIP010000015.1, on the reverse strand, counting down.
ACTCATCCCTCCACCCCGGTTTCAACTCATCGAGACATTCTTCTGCAAATCGACATTTCGAATCACTGCTTTGATCGCTTTCTAAAATCCGAGCACATGCCGCAACAACTTCATCAATATACTTGGCCCTTCTTTTCAAAAAACCAGAGTCATAACAAACATCTTGTATAGCATTGGGTTCACGTATGCATGCTTCAATTTCCCCCATGGTCTGCAGCACCCTAAATGGCTTAATGCCGCCACCTACCTCGACCAAAGTACCTTCCATATAAGGCAGATTCTCGTAGAAATCTGAATTCTGACCTATGGAACCATATTTATTTAGATAGGGCTGGGAAAATTCTTCTTTCTGCAATACCAAGGAAGGGTTATCAGGATTAATGGAGACTTTTTCTCCATCTTCACGCAACAAACGTAATCTTCTTGTCATCATTATCTCCTCTATTACGTTACAATGTAAGCCATTGATAGCTGAAAAGATTACGTAATGAAAGAATTATTTGTACCTACGCCGCTGCAGCCATGTCCGGCTGGGCGCTTTCGATGAAATGCGTGACCATCACTGACATTTCGTTTTCATCAATCACGGCGATGTTTTCTGATTTTCTATCAATTCCACATGAATCCAGCAATTCCGCCCCATCCTCAACAACACAAATCGGCTTTTGCAGGCGCATAAAGCTGTCGAGGAAGCGCTTTGTATGAGCTGTGCGCATCAGTTTTTCAGTGGAGCGGGTTCCGCCGGGAATAATCAGCATATCGTAATCCACGCCCAGAGCGGTACTCAGCGCGGCATCAACCGCAAAGTTAACGCCCCATCCGCTGCCATTCCAGGAATTCAGAAGCGCGTGATCGACGCTGATAATTCTGGCAAAGGCCCCTGTTTTCATCAAGTTTTTCTGGATCTCGGTCATGTGGGTTTCTGTAACACCGCTGGCAGCGAGAATGGCGACTTTTTGATTTTGCAGGGGTTTGTGCATAGATTATTCCTGTTTTTTGTTATAAAAATTTGACTACTGTGGGAAAAGTTACGGGAGAATGATATAAAACCCCTCCTGAAGTCAAGGTATTTTTTAGACAAATTATAGTAAGAAAAGAGCAATGCCCTCTCAAGCCCCTGTTATTGTTTGGTTTCGTCAGGATCTGAGATTATCTGATAATCCGGCCCTGCTGGCTGCACACAAAACCGGCGCGCCGATCGTGCCGCTTTATGTTCTGGATGATGACACCCCCGGCCTCTGGCGCATGGGCGCGGCCAGCCGTGTCTGGCTGCATCATTCCTTGCATCGCCTGAATGAGTCCTTGCAGGGACGCCTTGTCATCGCAAAAGGAGGCCCTCTGGATGTTCTGAAATCCGTAATCGCACAAACCGGGGCGCGGCAGCTTTTCTGGAACAGATGTTATGAGCCATGGCGCACCGCCCGCGACGCCGGGATTAAATCCGCCCTGCAGGCAGATCAGATCGAGGTGGCCAGCTTCAATGCGTCTTTGCTGTGGGAGCCATGGGAGATTAAAAATCAAAGCGGCAGCCCGTATAAAGTCTTTACGCCTTTTTTCCGTAAAGGATATTTGCCGCGCGGTGTCCCGCATCCTCCGCTTCCGGCCCCCGCCTCTTTGCGGCTGGAAACAGATATTCCTTCCGGTTTTCCGTCACTTGCAGATCTGGAGCTATGCCCCACCCTGCCATGGGGAGATGAGGTTATTTCTCACTGGCACGTCGGGGAAGTTGCCGCCCTGAACAGGCTCCTCGATTTTCTGGAGCAAAAACTGGCGGGGTATAAAGAGGGACGCGATTTCCCGGCGCAGGAGCAGATCTCCCGCTTGTCCCCCTCCCTGCATTTCGGCGAAATCTCTCCGCGGCAAATCTGGTATGAAGCGCTGGCCTGCGCACAAACTCAGCACACGCCGCAGAATGATCTGGAGCATTTTCTGGCCGAGTTAGGGTGGCGGGAATTTTCGTACCATCTGCTGTATCACTTTCCCGACCTGCCCCAGCGTAACTTTCAGGAAAAATTCGATGCGTTTCCCTGGCAAACGCTGCCAGAAAAAGATCTGGACCAGTGGCGGCACGGCCGGACCGGATACCCGATTGTAGATGCCGCCATGCGCGAGTTGTGGCAAACCGGGTTCATGCATAACCGGTGCCGCATGATTGTCGGATCATTTCTGGTGAAGCACCTTCTTTGTGACTGGCAGATCGGGGCGCGCTGGTTCTGGGACTGCCTGTTTGATGCCGACCTTGCCAGTAACAGCGCGTCGTGGCAATGGATTGCCGGGTCCGGTGCAGACGCGGCCCCGTATTTCCGCATCTTCAATCCGATCACACAGGGGGAAAAATTTGACCCCACGGGAACCTACATCCGCCGCTATGTTCCAGAGTTGTCACAACTGCCGCTGCGATACCTGTTCGCCCCGTGGGAGGCGCCTCCATCCGTTCTGAGCAACGCCGGAATAACGCTGGGCAAAACCTATCCACATCCGATGGTCGATCATAATGCCGCCCGCATCCGTGCGTTGAAAGCTTTCGAATCACTTAAAAATACGGCATAGTAGACTCTATAAAAATGAAAATAGCGATTATCGGTGCGGGGATTGCGGGGCTGGGAGCGGCATGGCTGCTCCACAAAACTCATGACGTGTCCGTTTTTGAGGCCGCCGGGCATCTGGGCGGCATGGCCCATACCATCGAGCTACCGGGACATCCGGCAATAGATACGGGTTTTACCGTCTTCAACCGTCATACCAGCCCGAATCTGCTGGCGCTGCTGGAACATTTCGACCTGCCATCGATCCCGTGCGATTTTTCCTGTTCCATCAGCCTCCCGGACCCGCCCCTGTATCTTTCCGCCGAAAAGGAATTTCCGCTCCTATCCAACAGTTTTTCTCCTAGATACTGGAAATTGCGCCTTGCTATTCGTTCCTTCTGGAGAGCTCTTCCTTCCCTTCGCTGCTCTGATCCCGCAAAAGGAGTGGAGCGGTTTTTCAAACAGGCCAGATGGTCCGAGGATTTTATCAAACACTATCTTTTACCGCTGGCAGCCATGATCTGGCGCGGCACCCCCGCAGGCATGAGCCATTTTCCCGCTGCCCGGTTTCTGGATATTCTCCGATCCCTCCACCTCTCCGATCCCACGGCTCCGTCCTCGTCTGCTGATCCGGAATGGTTCGTCCTTAGTGGTGGAGGCTCCCTTTACATCAATGCCCTTTCAGCGCCGTTCCGCGATCGCATTCAACTAAATACCCTGATAACCGACGTCATCCGGCACCGGGATTGCGTTGAAATCGTCCGCAAGGGAGGACACTCCGAACAGTACGATCATGTAATTCTGGCGGTTCCGTGCGATCTTGCCCGCAGCCTTTTATCCCGCCTCTCAAAAGAAGAAGAGATTGCTTTATCAGGCATCCATTTCGAGCAAAAGGATATTTGCCTGCACCAGAATACAGATCTCATGCCACCGTCGCGGAAACTGTGGACGGCATTTAATTTTCTGGAGGCAGAACGTCTTCACAATGCCTATATCACGCGCTGGATCAACCGCTTGCCCTCCTTTGCTGACCGGGGACAAAATTATTTCGTAACGCTGGGAGCCCCGCCTCCCAAACAGGATCTCCTTTACAAGACCAGCTATCCAAGCCCGCAATTTACCGGCAATACCTTCGCCGCGTGGGAATCTTTGCCGAACATACAGGGCAAACAAAGAACGTGGTTTTGTGGAGCCTGGTGCGGAGACGGCTTTCATGAAGATGCATTAAGCTCCGGTCTGGCGATTGGAGAGGCACTGGGCGGGGAGCTTCGCCCCTGGTCCCTGGAAGAAACCAGTCCTGCTGCCAGATATTGTGTCTCTAAATAACTTTAAGACAAGCTTTCAAGCCGTCATCACACGGCTCCGTCCGTGTGATCCATATTGATTTTTCACCACAGAGGCACAGAGGGTTTTTATAAAAAACGAAAGAACTTTGTTTTACTTTGTCTTACTTTGCGGTTCTAAATTTATCTTTTCCACGTCGTTCACGCCATGAACGCCATGGAGACGCAAAGGGCACAAGGCATTCCCTGTGTACCCTGCGTACTCTGTAGTTCAAATCCGGCGGATGACGGATGTCCCATTCTTACTCATAATGACTATAAATAGCTGTAGAACTCTTTGTAAAAACCTATAGTATTACAAAATTGTCATCCTGAGCCACAGGCGAAGGATCTTAATCTCTTGCGACAAAAGATTCTTCGCTCTGCTCAGAATGACGGCTTTGGGCTTTTGCAGAAGGTTCTACAGGATATTTCATGGCTTTTTCTCCTCTATCTCCCGGTGATACCATCGGCGTTTTTTCCCCCTCCAGCTACGTCACACAGGACCAGCTGGCCCCCGGTGTCACATTGTTGGAACAGGCAGGGTTTCGTGTATTTGTCCATCCCCAGACCTTTGCCCGCCATCATCAATCCGCCGGGACCTCTGCGGAAAAAGTTGTGGCCCTTCACGCATTGTATAAAGATCCGCAAATTCGGGCGGTTTTTGCCGCCGGAGGCGGAAACCGGGCGCTGCACCTACTGGATCAAATTGACTATGACATTATACGAACACACTCTAAGCCTTTGATCGGGTTTAGCGATGTGACCTCCCTTCTGAATGCTTTCTGGGTCAAAACGGGTCAGGAACAGATCCATGCACCTGTTTTGAAACTGCTAAAATCCGATAGCGCCCTGCCCCATCTGACGGCTCTGTTAACCGGAAAGCCTCTTTCCTATCATTTTGACGGCAGAACTGCTTTTCATCCCGGTACCGCGAAAGGCCCTGTGATCGGTGGAAATTTATCCGTTTTTCATCATCTGATCGGAACGGATTTCATGCCGGACACGACCGACGCCATTCTGCTTCTGGAAGATATTAACGAAGAACTCAGCCATCTGGACCGAGCTCTTGGCCATCTGCGCCTTCTTGGTGTCTTTGAGCGTCTGTCCGGGGTCATCATCGGCGGCCTGACCGATTTAAAAGATACCGGAACCAAACCTTTCGGATTTTCCCTGAGAGATATTCTTCGGGAACATCTGGCTCCCTCCGGTATTCCCGTAGCGCTTGGATTGCCCTTTGGGCATGACCCTTTGAATGAACCTCTTCCCATTGGACGAACCATTGAACTGGAGGTAACGAAAACCGGAGTCAAAATTCTTGTGACTTAATCCTTTTGGTTAGGGTTTTGTTTAAACTCTCATACTAGAATAGAGAGATAAGATTTAAGCAAAATATAAACTTCAAGGATGACGTCAGTGGCACATCACTCTTTATCATGCTGGCTATGTGGGGCCTTTTGTGCCGCAATATTGTTGATCCTCCCCTTTCAGGGGCAGGCCGGAGATAAAGTTAACAGCCTGACGGAGTCAAATATCCGCGCATTTATCGAAGAAATGACGGATCTGGCAACCGGTGCCAAATCGGGAAAAAATGTGGACGATACCTCGTTCTTTTTTATGACTCACCTGCATCCAAATGCTTTTTTCAAAAGTGCCGTGAAATATAAAATCCCCGGCTATCCCGATCAGGAAAATGTTCTGAGGTTTGACCGTGCGCAATATATCGAAAGCCTTACTGATAGCGGTTCGGCGGTGTCAAATTTTGCCGCATCGGTCCAGATTTTATCGATCAAAATCTCCAAAGACAAAAAGAAAGCCACAGTGAAGACCGTCAGCGAAGAAAGCGGCGACGTACACGTTCCACAATCCGGAGGGACAAGTGACGTCCCAATGCAAGGCCGCTCGGTTTGTGACCAGATTTTAATGCTGAGCAGTGAAAAAATCATACAACTTTACGGCGCAACCTGCAAAACCGATATGAGTTTTGAGGATTTTTAATCCCCCCACTTGTCCCGGTGCAGATCAATCACGATGTGTTCTTTTTGCTCCAGAGCATTCATCAACCCGCGGGCAGATTTACGAACCGTCATCAGTTTCGGGCATTTTTTTGTAATGAAATGCTCTTTTGCCGCCACCTGTACCCACCGTAGTAAAGCATCGAATTGCCCGCCCGCATTCAAAAGCCCGATTTGCCGGTCATGCGCCGCCAGTTGTTTTGTGACCAGAGCCGTCATCAACTTATAGGTGCCGGGCAGATCCGGCGTATCAATAATCAATGGCGTGCGCACGGGCAGAAAGATTTCCTCTTCAAAATGCGGGAATTTTTCTGTTTTTTCGGAGTGCTTGTCTGTGTGGATTTTCGAAAATTCAATGTCCCGGACATCCTCAACCGTGCGGAAGAGCGCCTCGGTCTGCTCCGGCATTGCACCGCTTTTGACACTATGATGAATGTAGTCAAACAGCGGAGTCCAATACCCCTCCACATCAACGAATATGATTTCCTTATTGTGCAATCCCAGAGATTTCCAGTAAACGGCTTCCAGTCCTTCATCAAGGGTCCCGTATCCGCCGGGCATCATCACCAGCATGTCCCCCAGATCAAACATCAGCTTTTTCCGTTCCCACATCGTTTCCACGTCGATCAGTTTGCTGATGTTCCGGGACACCCGTTCACTGTCGCGGATTTTTGTCGGGATCACGCCGATGACCTCGCCGCCATGTTCCAGAACCGCATTACTGACCGAGCGCATGGCCCCGGCATTCATGCCCCCAAATACAAGGCTGAGCTGGCTCTGCGCTATTTTTTTCCCCAAAGCATAAGCCTGTTCGTAGAAAACAGGACGGGCATGCCCGGACGAGCCAAGATAAACGGTCACCGATTTAATGTGTGTCATGGAGAAATGTCTTAACCTCTTTTACGGCCTCACTCAAGCCGCATTTCAGAATGGCAGTCCCCTCCGGAAACGCAGAATGCAGGCGGCTGGGCAGCATCGGGTCAAGCAGCACAAAAACACCGCGGTCATCCTTTCTGCGGATCAGGCGGCCAAAGGCCTGTTTCAGCTTAAGGGAGGTCAGCATATCGTCATAGGCTTTGCGGCCAAAAGCATCCCGCCGGGCTTTGTGCAGAATGGTCGGACGCGGCCAGGGCACCCGGTCGAAAACAATCAGACGGAGGGACCTCCCCGGTACGTCCACTCCATCCCGAATGGCATCCGTCCCCAGCAGGCAGGACTCCTCTTCATCCCGAAAAATATCAACCAAAGTTCCGGCATCCATTTCATCCATATGCTGCGCATACAGATTGATTTTCTGGTCGGCCAGAGACGGATAGATGCGCTCATACACCGCCCGCAAGCGCTGCACCGCCGTAAACAACCCAAGTGCTCCGCCGCCGGAAGCCCGGAATAAAGCTTCATAGGCCGCCGCGACCTGCCACGGATCATCCTTCCGCACGTCATCAATGATAAAAACTTTGGAATGGGACGCATAATCAAACGGAGACGCCGCCATAAACGTCACCGGAGCCGGGGTCAGGCTTTCCGCCCCCGTTGCCGCTTTGGCCCGCCGCCAGCTTTCCTCCTCCTCCAGCCCGGAATCCCGCAGGGTCGCAGAGGTAATCCCAATTCCATGCGCGCTCTGTTTCATGGTTGACGCAAAAGGCTGCATCGGATCAATCCAGTGACGGTACAGGCCAACATCCACGGCCTGCCCGTCAATGCGTTCAATTTCCATCCATTCGACAAACCCGTCAATTCCGTGCCCCTGCATAATCATTTCCAGAACCGCAATCCAGCCCGCGAGCAGATGATGGGCGCGACGCTCCAATGAAGAAGACAGGCTATCCAGCCGCCGCCGTTCATCACTGCTCAGCAGCCCCTCCGTGTCGTTTTCCAGACGCAGGCGCATGAACCGGACCAGACGGGTCAATGGTGTCTGGATATTTTTAAGACACTCCTGCGCATCTCTGGCGCAGGTCACAACCGCTTCATTGACGGGAAAAATCCCGGTTTCCAAAGAGTACGGCCCGGTGCGTCCGGTTGCCCGCGCCTGTACCTGATGATAGACCGCCTGAAATAATTTTTCGAGCGCTCCGTCCACCAGATCATTACGCAGGCGCTTGGTCCAGCCAGCCGCCGGGAGGCCGCGTGCAGCCTGCTCCGCCGCCTGCAGCGCCGCTTCCGCGCTCTGGTCGCCCTTGACGAGATCCTCCAGCCTTTTGCGAAGACCTCTCGCCCGGCCCTTACGCCCGCCTTCCGGCCCCAGAATCCAGCGGCGCAGATCTTTTCCCTCTTGCGCCGTCAGATGAACCGCAAATGCACCGTCTGCTGCATCAAATAAGTGATGCCCTTCATCAAAAATATAGCGTTGCGGCAGAAGGTCGGATGATCCGGAAAGAACCGCATTTGACATCACCAGCGCATGATTGGCGATTACTATTCTGGCATGCGGACTTTTGCGGGCGGCGCGCTCGATATAGCATCTGTGATAGTGGTCACAGGCCGCATAGACGCATTCCCCGCGCCGGTCCGCCAGCCCGGAAGATCTCTGAAATCCAAGTAATGTCCCCAGCCAGCCGGGAAAATCAGCCCCGGTCAAATCTCCATCACGAGTGGCAACCGCCCAGCGTGCCATCAATCCCGCCGCCACTGCCTGTTGCGGATCACGGGCTGTCAGAGCGGCCGCGCTGGCTTCTTCCAGATTAAGCAGACAAAGATAATTTTCCCGCCCTTTGCGCACCGCCGTCTTTGCCGTCCGCAAGGTTTCATCCGGATAAAGGCGGTATAATTCCTGATCGATCTGGCGCTGAAGGTTCTTCGTATAGGTTGAAATCCACACAGACCCGTCATTTTTTTCCGCCCAGACAGAGGCCGGGGCCAGATACCCCAGCGTTTTTCCGACTCCGGTTCCCGCCTCCGCCAGCACCACATGCGGCACCCCTTTTTCGGAAACCGGCTGGAACAGTTCCGCCATATGGCGGGCATACTCTTTCTGAACAAGACGCTCTTCGATATGCGTCCGGTCGGTTTTTACCAGAGTTTCCAGACGCTCGACCGCCTCGGCCCCTGTAACCGCATGGTGAGCCGGCGGCATGGGAGGGGCTGTCTCCGCCCACTCCGGCAATTGCTTCCAAACCCGCATGGCCTGTTTGGTGTCGGGAATGGCTTTCGGGTCATAGACCTGCCCCAAAGCCTCAAATACATAGGGCGTCCATGCCCAGCCTTCGCCGCGCTGCCCCATCACCTGCGCAATCAATAACGGGTCAGCCTGGGTCTTGAACGGGTCATTTTTCAACTCATACAGAAGCTCCGTCATCGCATCCAGAAGACTCACCGCCTCCTCTTCCGCCGTCTCCGGCACCGCCCCGCCCAGAGCCGCCGCCACGCCATGCGGGGTCGGCACGCAAAATTTTGCCGGACGCACAAACGCGAATAACTCCAGAATATCCAGAAACTTTAAATCGGGAGGATATGTGACATGCTGAAGTCTCGGCGCAAAACAGCACAGTAGCGGCTCCCCGCCAAACAAGGCCCCCGCGCCCTGCGCCGGACTGGTGACAAGCTCGCCGTTTGATCTCAAAAGAGTCACCTGATTGCGCGATAACACCGCAACCTGCGGGACCGACACGCCCTCTTGTTCCTCTTTTGTTTGTATTTGACTCATTTTTTCAGTCTAACTGTAAAAGCCGTGCCGATGATAGGAGAAAAGCTTTCTTGGTACAGAAAACATATACTCCTCAGCTAAAATACATGCTAAAACCTTTCCTATGTCCGCTGAAAAACTTCAAAAAATACAGGCTCATGATCGGCCGATTGACCGGCTGCTCGAACTGATGCGCAGCCTGCGGGATCCGAATGGAGGATGCCCGTGGGATCTGGAGCAGGATTTTGACTCGATTGCCAAATACGCCATCGAAGAAGCCTATGAAGTCGCGGATGCGATCAGGCGCGATAACATGCATGATTTGAAAGATGAGCTGGGGGATCTGCTGCTACAGGTCGTGTTTCACGCCCGAATCGCGCAGGAAAAAGGCCTGTTTGATTTTGACGATATCGCCAGTTTCGTCACGGATAAAATGATCGAGCGCCATCCCCACGTGTTTGTAAATCACCAGACTTTGTCCCATGCCGATCAAGTGCTGGATGTCTGGGAAGCGCAAAAAGAACAGCAGAAACCGCGCGAAAGCGTTCTGGATGACATTACGCTGGGTCTGCCGGGCCTGATGCGGGCGCAAAAGCTGCAAAAGCGCGCCGCCCATGCCGGATTTGAATGGCAGAGCGTCTCTGGAGTTCTTGAAAAATTCAAGGAAGAAATGGCAGAATTCGAAGAGGCCATGAGCGAAAATGATCCAGATCACCTGCGGGAAGAATATGGCGACGTTCTGTTTGTGATGGTGAATCTTGGTCGTATGATGGGCTATGACGTCGAAGAAGTCATGCGCAACTCTAATGATAAATTTGAACGTCGATTCAAAGGGATGGAGAAAATTCTTAAATCTGAAAATAAAGAACTGAGCTCCTGCTCGCTGGAGGAGATGGAGCAAGCCTGGCAAGCGCAGAAAAAAAATGAAAACCTATAAGCCCGGACTCGTCATCCTGAGCCGCAGGCGAAGGATCTTAACCGTTAAAACAAAAGATTCTTCGCTCCGCTCAGAATGACGGTTTTGTAAAATTACAACCTTTTGCAGAGGCTTCTATAAAAACAATACACATACCTTTTTTGATACTTTTAATTATTAAAGATGACATCAACATCCACAGACCAGACCCAACCACTTATCGCGCACCTGATCGAGCTGCGTAAACGCCTGCTCTGGGTCTTTGTTGCAATGGGGCTGGGAACCTTGCTCTGTTACTTTTTTGTCGAACCGATTTATGGCTTTCTTGTCCAACCGCTGGCCAATGCCATGAATGAACATTCCAGCCAACGCCTTATTTACACCGGCCTGACGGAAGCATTCTTCACCTATCTGAAGGTTTCCTTTTTTGCGGGCATTTTTCTGACCGCGCCGATTCTCCTGACCCAGATCTGGCTGTTCATTGCCCCCGGTCTTTATAAAAACGAAAAACAGGCATTCTTGCCATTTCTAGTGGCAACTCCGGTTCTGTTCTTTCTGGGAAGCGCGATGGTTTACTATCTGGTCATGCCTTTTGCCTGTAGATTTTTTCTCAGCTTCCAAACCTCAGGTGCCGAAACCACCCTGCCGATTCAACTCGAAGCCCGTGTGAGCGAATATCTGGATCTGGTGATGACCCTGATCTTTGCGTTTGGGCTGTGCTTTCAGTTGCCTGTTATTTTAACGCTTCTTGGAAAAGCCGGATTTATCACCGCAGACTGGCTGAAAGCAAAACGAAAGTACATGATTATTCTGACGCTGATTATTGCCGCATTTCTCACACCGCCGGATGTTATTTCACAGGTTTTGTTGGCATTACCAATGATTGCACTCTACGAAATATCAATCCTTATGGTGCGCTGGACCGGGAAATCGGTATAAAGATTCGTTTTTTCTTGACAGATTCCCGATGGATGCGGGAAGGTAGTGCTATACTTTACATTGACCTGCCAACGAGAGGAGACTTAAAATGGCATCACATCCAAAATTTCTGATCAAACAAGCAAAAGACGGTCAGTTTTACTTTAATCTAACAGCAAAAAACGGACAGGTTATTGCCTCTTCTGAAATGTACACAACGAAAGCAGCTTGTGAGAACGGCATCGCTTCCGTCAAGGAAAACGCACCAAACGCTGAGACTGAAGAAGCAGCCTAATCAGACACACTATTTTTCTCAAAAAAGCAGGGTGCAAAAGCTCTGCTTTTTTATTTTCATGTTTCCTGATGAGAATGGCTCGGTTATAAAAAAGAATGCCGGTTTTTGAAGAAGACCCTCCCCGCAGTCAGGAACTTGCGCAAGACATTGCCCAGGCGGACGCCCTGTTGCTGCAACTTGATGGCTATGAAGGGCCAATTGATGTTTTGCTGGAGCTTGCCCGGAAACAAAAAGTGGATCTGCGGCAAATTTCTATTTTACAGCTGGCGCGGCAATATCTGGTATTTGTTGAGCGTGCAAAAGCACAAAACCTTGAACTGGCCGCCGAATATCTTGTCATGGCTGCATGGCTGGCTTATTTGAAATCCCGCCTCCTTCTGCCGCAGGACTCCTCTGAAGAGGAAGCCTCCGCCGAAGAGATCGCCGAAGCCCTGCAATTCCAACTGCGTCGTCTTGAGGCGATGCAACAGGCGGCGGACGCACTTATGGCCCGCCCACAACTAGGGAATGGTATTTTTTCTCGTGGATCTAAAGATGAATTTTCTGATAACGTAACAATAAGTTATGATGCGTCTTTGATTGAACTTCTTAAAAGCTACGGCGATATTAAACACCGAACTGAAAGCCAGAACTACGAGCTGCCGGTCTATCAACTCATGTCTATGGACAGTGCTCTGGAACGTATGACCAAAATGCTGGGGCGTTTGCCAAAATCGGGGCTGCGCAGCGTGTGGGCCACTCTTGACTCGTTCATTCCTGAAAACATTAAAAGCAAACTTTATGGCCGCAGCGCGATTGCCTCTACCCTGACCGCCGGATTGGAGCTTGCCAAACAGGGAAAACTGGAAATCCGTCAGGAGGGGCTGTTCAAACCGATTTATGTGCGGGGAATACATGACAACTAACCACAAAAACCTTTTGGAAGCCCTGTTATTTGCCGCACCGGAACCGCTGGAAACACAAGCCCTGCACGACCGGATGCCTGCCGATGCAGATGTCGGCCCTTTGCTGATGGAGCTGCAAAAGGACTATGAAACACGCGGCATCCGCCTGACCCGGCATAATAATATGTGGGCCTTCCGGACGACTCCGGAGCTGGCGGAAGATCTGCAACTGGATCGCACAGAGCTCCGCAAACTTTCCAAAGCCTCGCTGGAAACCATGGCGATTATCGCCTATCACCAGCCCGTTACCCGCGCAGAAATTGAAAATATCCGCGGTGTCGCAACCAGCAAAGGAACACTTGATGTGTTGATGGAAGCCGGATGGGTCAAACCGGGAAAACGGCGGGAAAGCGTCGGGAAGCCGCTGACCTGGGTCACGACGAATGCATTCCTTGACCATTTTGGCCTTGAGAGTACAATGGACCTGCCGGGGCTGGATGATATGAAAGCAGCAGGGCTTCTGGATCGTCGTCCGGCTATTGACACAGTGCCGGATCTGTTCCAGAAAGACACAGCATCAACTGAGGATAGCGAAGAGGACGAGGCTTAACACAATGGCACCAAGTATCTGGCAAATTCTAATTATTGTAATCGCCGTAGTTCTTCTCTTTGGCGCGGGGCGGCTGCCGCAAATTATGGGCGATCTGGCAAAAGGCGTTCAAAGCTTTAAAAAAGGCCTGAAAGAAGAAGACGACGAGAAAAAGAAAGAAAACAACCCGGAATAATATGAAGGTTGCAACATGTTTGATTTTGGATTTTCTGAACTGTTGCTGATTGTGATTGCGGGGATTTTTCTGGTTGGTCCGAAGGATATCCCTGAACTTCTGAAAAATCTGGGGCGCGGCGTTCGCCGCCTTCAATATGTCCGCTTCGCCATGAGCGAACAGTTCGACAGATTTATGCAGGACAATGATCTAAATGAAATCCGGCACTTTTCTGTCGATCCGCTGAAAAATGTCGATGAAAAAGAAGCCGATGAAGAAGCCCCCGCTCCACCTCCGGCTATTACTTCCACGGCGTCCCCAGAGGATACCTCCTCAAAGACACCTTTGTGAGACAATCGGCCGCGGCTTGCATATCCTCCAATAAATGCAGACAAAAATCGTTGTGAATGCCTTTGTTCATACTCACCGTTCACTGGTGCGGGATGGGGATGCAACGGGGAGCGCGCAGCGGGTTCCTCTTGCCAAGATCGCGTGTAGTACGACGCACATCTTGCGTCTCACGCAAACCTTCACACAGCGGCTGGCCTAGGGACTTCTATAGACACTGAGATCGAGCACAAGATCAAGCAGATCGAAGCATTAGGTGACTTTCACGGTCCGAAAAATAAGATGGCGCGCTTCGACGATGAGACTTCGAACGAACTGTTCGAGACTCTCGCCGACTGGAACACCTATCTGGAGCGCCATGTTCCGTACTTCGGGGGGCCACAACCATGACCCTCGATCTGTCTATCTCTGCAACCTTTTCCAAAGCAACGTCAGGAAAGTACGGTGGCCGGCCAGCGAAAAGCAGAACGCCAGCCCCTTTTTCCTTGCGCTTAACTGAAGAGGAACGCGCCGTTCTCGAACAGCAGGCAGGTGGAAAGCCGCTTGGCGCTTACATCCGCGCCTGCTTGCTCGGTGACCAGCAAAAGAAACGGCGCACCACGCGCAAACCAGCCCTTGACGACCAAAAGATTGCACAGGTGCTGGCAGAACTTGGACAGTCCCGTCTATCGGCCAACCTCAATCAACTCGCCCGCGCCGCCAACATGGGGACGCTTGATATCTCACGGGATGTCGAAAAGGATCTTCAAGCGGCTTGCGCGGCAGTGCTTGCCATGCGAGAGGCTTTGTTCATCGCGCTCGGCCTGAAAGCCGGTGTCCGGGTATCGGACGATCTCGGTGGGAAGGGCGATGGATGATCCTGCATGGAAACCAACGTGGCGGCGCAAGGAATCTCGCCCTTCATTTGTTGAAGGACGAAAACGAGCATGTGGACGTTCATGACCTACGTGGCTTCGTTGCAGAAGATCTGATCTCGGCGCTGGAAGAAGCCCACGCCATCGCCCGCGGGACGAAAGCCAAACAGTTTCTGTTTTCTCTGAGCCTCAATCCGCCGCCCTCGGAGAACGTGCCGACTGCCGTGTTTGAAGATGCCATCCGCCGAGCCGAGGAAAAGCTCGGTCTGACCGACCAACCGCGCGCCATCGTCTTCCATGAAAAGGAAGGCCGCCGCCATTGCCATGCCGTCTGGTCACGCATCAAGACGGACACAATGACAGCCGTGCAGCTATCGCATTCGAAGCGCAAGCTGATGGAGGTGTCCCGCGCACTTTTCCTGGAACATGGCTGGGAGCTTCCCGCTGGCCTGCGAAATACCAAAGAGCGAGATCCGCGCAACTTCACGCTCGCCGAGTGGCAACAGGCCAAACGTATTGGCAAAAACCCGAAAGACATCAAAGCTGCCTTCCAGGAAGGATGGGCTGAGAGCAAAACGCAGGCTGAGTTTGTGGACGCCTTACAAAGACGCGGCTACGTCCTGGCACGAGGCGACCGACGAGGATTTGTGGCGCTTGACCACTGCTGCGAGGTCTTCTCGGTGTCGAAGTGGGTGGGGGTGAAGGCCAAAGATCTGAAGACCCGCCTGAAGGAGCCGGACGCCCTCCCCTCCGTGACGGACGCACGGACGCGGGTTGCGCTTGAGATGGGAGCACATCTCGCGCAGCTTCAAAAACGCCAGGGCCAACAGATTCAGGAACGTCTGAACGCAATTGAAACAAAACGTATCGAGATGACCAGGCATCATCGCGCGGAACGCCAAAAGCAGAAAGAGGAGCAGCGAACCCGCTGGACAGTGGAAACCACTACCCGGCAGGCGCGACTTTCCAAGGGCCTGCGCGGGCTGCTAGACCGGGTCACCGGTCGGCATGCCGAGATTAAACGGCAGAATGAACTTGACGCTTGGCAAGCCGTGCAGCGTGATCAACGGGACCGTGACCGCTTGATTTTCCAGCAGCTGGATGCCCGCCGCGCGTTGAGCGCACGGAAAGAACGTCTTAAAGATTTTTCAGAGCGGACGCACCGCTCACTGGTGCGGGATCTCGATCAATACGATGCGATCCGTTCGGCACGTCAAGAGCGGTTTGAACACGCACGGTCCGACAAAGACCGACACAATGACAGAGGCCCCACGCTGGAAAGGTAAGGTGCTATGAAACGGCTACAAGCGCCATTTACCGAGCTTTCGAAATTTATTTTCAATATTTGACGTCTTCGAGGTAGCCGGTCCGGCCAGAACAAGGCCGCCCTTCCTTTGTCTTATGTCGATTGAGCTGGGCATCCTGACGAGATTTTCGAAATGTCTTTTGGCACATCGGACAACGATAAATATAAGTTGGCCCTGAGGCCTTGAGCGCCTGAGCACGTGGCTGCCTAGGCAGACGTCGCGGTATGCCTAAACGTGGTCCTGTGCGCGGAAGATGTTCTATTGGCCCGACTGGACCGGTTGGTGAAAGCTCAACTTGGAAACGCGGAGCAAAAACCTGGTTGGTCATCGATGCATCATTGATTTGCTCGATCTTATACGACCGGATCTGCCCGTCCGCTGTGCGAACCGCATACAACAGGACATTTCCGTTGGAGGCCTGACGTAGAGAGTACGGCTCAATGACACGCGTGCTGCGCCGTCCAGAGTCATCCGTATAATCGAGCGACACACAGAGTCGGTTGCCGGCTGCAAATCGAATGATTTCGAGGGAGGCACCCGACTGACTACGAAGGCCAAGTTGACCATAAAGCGGACGATAAATTTGCTCGTCACCGGCAACACTACCCAATACTGGCGCTTGCTCTTGCAGGCCGTGCTCTAGCCAGTCAAAAAATGCGGGCAATGCTTCCCAATAAACCTCAATTGACGGAAGTGACGGAAGCTGATGCGCAAGCATCGGTTCCCAGTTGCGCTCCAAGACCTCCCTGTAGCTCTCCATATCCGCAAGTACTGGAATGCCAATGCCTTTGTACGCGCACTTTTGGCTGAGAACATCGCGAATGACTGGAGAAGCAGGAAGCTGGTCGTTACGAAAGAGATTAATGACATCGTATAAATCACGCGGGCGGCCACGCTCGCCGAGGGCGCGGACTTTCTCGCCAAACACCTCAGGGTAGTCATAACAACCAACCTGAAATACCTCTTCCTGAAAGTCGCTGTAACTATGAAACACTGGCCTATTTGCAGCCGGCATTACCAAAATTTCATCTGCTGTCAAATCGAACTTGATCTTTGGCAGGCTGCGCTTCCCACTCGCAAAGTGACTTTCATAATAAACACGCCCCTCGCACGACTTATGCCCTCTGGGGTTGTCGTAGATATCGAACACGAACCGATCTATCGGCAAGACAATACCCGATTTGTCATACAACCACTCAGCAAGCCGTCTGAAATTCTCGGTCAGAAAATCTGAATCAAGATGCTCTTTATCAAGAATCGTAAAATCCAGATCCTCTGAAAACCGATAGGTTTCAAAGTAGCACTTCTTGAGGCATGTTCCACCCTTAAAGACCCACTGTCGCGCAAGCACAGGGCTGGCGTTAACAGCCGCTAGCAGCCATCCGAGGACGTAGTCTTTCTCAACAACCGAGGGCGTGAGGCCGGTTTCATCGGCGACAGAACGAATTTCCTCTCTGCTAATCAAACGTCAAATCCCTTAGGCACCCACAAACGCCACTTCGTTACAAGCTTTTCGTTTTTAGCACGCTTATCGAGATGTGCATACCCATTTGTCAAACGGGCAGCGCACCTCTCGACAAAATCAGGATCAAACGCTAGTAGCTCTGCCAAAAACCCCAGTTTTTTGAAGACAGATCCAAGGCCCGTTTGCGCAGCGTAGGCAAACAGCCTCTCCAAAGACGCGGGATCTGAATGACGGCCTTTATACGTGCGAAGACAATCAACGGTATGTTGTAACCCCGCTCCCAAATATGGATCGTCAACAATATCGAGAATTGTCTTATGAATATCAGATATTTGCACTTTGACATTTTCGCGCCATAGCGTCTTCGTGCCAAAGAGATGTCGATCAGGAACGTGCTTAAGGAAAAAGGTAATCCCTTGATGATCGACATTGCCGAGCTGTGTACGCTTACTTGTCAGCACACAGACGGACCGAAAAAGTTGTTCTGTCAGCTCCCAATATTCGAGCGCACTCCAACCACCAATATAGCCCGGTTCGTAAAGTTCCGGGACGAGCACCCAAGGATCATCCAGCACCTGAGTCTGTCCCAGAGCCGTGGGCGACACAGGGATGTACAGTCCCCGCGCAACGCGCCGCATGACTCCTTGTTTGTGCCAAGCCGCCAGTAATTTTGCAGCATGCGTTCGCTCAAGACCCAAGGCATGTGCAGCATCTTCCACACGAACAGGCCCCTTGACAGCCCGCAAGAGAGCTGAGAGGCGTTGTTGTCGTTGAGATACTGATAGCCCGCTGTTCATTGAACTATATACATTTACTCTTTTTTCTTACAAATGCAGAATAACACGTCAATACATATATTGCTATATAAATCTGCAAGATGTTCCGCTTTAAGAAGAATTTCATGTGTTTCTTTATAGTATCTCCAAGCCATCAAGCGGCTTGATCCTGCCTGTTCTGACACTCATGCAAGAAGTCCAGCGCCCGCTGGGCATGCGCTGCGGCGGTAAAGATCGCCCGCTTGTCACTCTTCAGCACCTCCAGCCAATGTGCCAAGTAGGCGGCATGATCTTCCCGGGGCTCGTTGGACGCCCGCAGATCTGCGCACAGGAAGGCCGCGCCCAACTCAGCCACCAGCTCTTCGAAGGCATAGGCGGAATCGCCAAAACGCTTGCCGAATTCCCGATCCATACGGGCCGGGTGACCCGTCCAATGAACCAGTTCATGGGCTTTGGTGGCGGTGTAGCTTTCTGCGTCGCGGAATGCCTCCGGTGGTGGGAGCTGAATATGATCGGAACCCGGCGCGTAGAACGCGCGGTTGCCCCCATGGCGAAACCGGGCGCCGGTGCGGGTAAAGAACTCTTCTGCTTCTTTAATCAGGTCGAGCGTCCGGGCATCATCCCGAGACTCCGGCGGCTCCATAAAATGTGCCGGGAGCCCTTCGATCTGCTCAACATTGAAGACCGCATAGGTCTTTAGAAATGGGATATCGCGGGTCTGCTCTTCCCCAGCCTCATCGGTCTCCGTCTTGGTGAAACGATCGGCATAGACGACTTGCGCGCCGTGCTCCCCTTTGCGCACATGGGCTCCGTACTCCTGCGCCTGCTTGAAGGTCATCCAGACATTGCGAGTAAAGCCCTTGTCCGTGGCTTCGCCCCACAACAACAGGATATTGACGCCCCGGTAGGCCTGCCCGTTGTGGCGCAGCGGCAAAGCCGGCAAGCAATCCGCCGCGTTTTCAACGCTCCACGGCTTCAGCCAAGGGCGCACGCCCTGTTCCAGATCCGCAATGATCCGGCTCGTGACACGTGTATAGACATCAACGCGGGATTGAGTGGGCTTGGTGGTCTTGCTCATGGTCTCTTCTCCTTAAAGGGTTCGGGTTGCATTGCGTGCGCATGCAACCGACGCCCGTCGGCGAGACCGGGGGTAGCAAAGAGCAAGGGCAGACGGGCCGGAGGGGGATCACCCGGCCTGCACGAACGAAGAGAGGAAGGTTGGGGAGACCGGCCCGGATGGCCGACCAAAGGGAGGCTTTACCCTTGCGCGACGCGAGGGGCGGCGCCCCTTAGAGATTTTGGCGGGAGGCTTGCGAGCGTACCCCCGTATACAGGACGCAATCGTGAAATTCCGGGCCTGGGCATGTGCCGAGACCCGGCCCCGGAGGGGGCGTTAGCCGCCGCCGCTGACTATAGTCTTTGCAAAAAGGATCGTTACCCGCATGGGCCGGGACAAGCCGCGCCTATGCGGATTCCAAGTAATCGCCGCATGACCTTGCAACCTCTAAATGTAAAATTTCAGCGGTTGCTTCTCTGCTCCCTTAGCTGAATGCATGGTAAGAACATCACCCACTTTATTTGCAAAGCGAACCGTGACCGGAAGCCCGTCACTGTAATTGCAGGCGTTGTAGTTGATTTTGGTCAGACCCATGATATCTGCAAGCACCATCCTTATGTCCGGAGCCTCACCTGTGCTCCGCAGAACAGTGATAAACAAAGGGTTGGGCGTTTCAGGACCAATATAGGTATCCAGGCGTGGAATAAAGCCATTCGTCCATAGATAAGCGTTGCGCTCGTCAAGCAGCATGGCGGTACCCCGCATTACTGGATAGTCCCCGTTCCGGAAGAGCTTGACTTCGCCTTTTGTCGTCTTGATACGAACACCTATGATGTTCGTTCCGGATGGCGCAGCCTCCTGAAAGGCACTCCATTCCTCGTCGTTGAATGTGGTTCTGCCGTGAATAAAGAACTCTTTTGGCGGCACTCCATGTTTATCCTTAAAAGTTTCGAGGACTTTCGATACCAGATTCTTGGCTTCCGACCCCTTGAGGTGGAATTCACGATCCCCCGTCTTCCAGGGACCATTAGCGCCCCTGAAAACGACCGCATCCCCCTCGTTCAGAAACATCTGCGCCGCGCAGCAAGCGTGCTCCTTGGGATCATTCGGAATGGTTTTGAACACCAGCCCGATATAGCAAACGCCCGGCCTCACATGAGCCAGTTTCCATGGTGGTTCAGGCTGTGTCTTGTAATAAAGCCCGGTAGCGAGGTTCCAGGAAACTGTCGCCGGTTCCTGTAACGGCCTTATCGGATAACCGGCCTTGTTTACAAATTGCTCCGGCGCGAGCGTGGTTTCGCGAATAAGCTGCGACGTGTGCCCCAGTTTTAACAGACGCGCTTTTACTTGCCTGTGGAAGTCCGGAATATCGTCGAATATCTCCTCATCACTCTGGTCAATAACATCCTCGAACAGCGGAAGGTCTGATCGTGTCTTCTGCTTCTTTTCGAATTCTCCCTTCATAAGCTCGAGGCCAGAACGGCGAGACAGGGGCTTGCATCGCTCGAAGACCAGTTCCGGCAGTATGAACAACCAGACATCAACCTTCCGCTCTTCATTCCGGTCGTGATGTTCAATTTCCTGTATATAGAGATCGACTGCCTTCCTGACGGATTCATGCTGGTTCAGCGTGCGAGTCGCAGTGTCAAGAGCCTTGGGGTCAATCTTTCGCTCGACGAATTCTCCGGGGCTTATCAACAGGCCGAACGCTTCTTCAATCCCAGGAAAATTAGACAGGTGGAGGCGATTCTTCTTGTCCGTCTTGCCGGGAGGCGGGACCTCAATAAAGCCGCCCAGGCGTATCGCCCAGTTGCGGAAATAGGAAAGCCCTTCCTTTGTTCCAATCACGCCAATGGAAACTTCCTTTGATCGCGACGATGCCGAACGCGGCCCATAAAGGAACAGGCCATCCTTTGGATGGTCGGAGATCTGCCCGTAACCAAAAGCGAGGTTCGGTTCGGGAATGTAAGTGACTTCAAATGACTTTTCCGACAACTCCATTACTCGTCGTCCTCCACATCGAAGTTTCCGAGTGTTGAAATATCCAGTTCCTCCGCATCGTCGGGCATAGCGTCCGGCAGAACAGTCGTCACGGGTGAAGTCACCGGTATGAGCCTTGCATCGAGTCGGAGTAATGCCGAGTTCGACAATGGAAGGTCAATGTAAGGCGCCCCGTTGGATAACACCTCAAGAAAGGCCATTAATCTTCCGTGCCAGGCCTTGTTACGCCAACCTTTGCAGATAGTCCGGCGCAGGCGGTGCTGTTGATCGGCATCTGCAAAGACCGCTCCGGCCTCCTTTCCCGCAAGCTCGGCAAACAAAACGCGCGATTTGATGCGGAAATGCGGGTAAGGCCAGAAATTCGGCGTTGCGGACACGCCGAACTGCCACACTTTTCCGCCCGCCTTGTTACGTAACATGGAGGAGCGGCGTTGTCCCTGCCGTCCCCAAGCGATCCGTTTTCCAAGGGAAGCCTGGTCTTGAGTAACATGGAAGCCAAGCTGAGACGAGTAAGCGTATGCATACAGACCTTTGGATCGGCACAGGCCTTCCCAACTCACCCGAAACATGGCCGAAATAAGATTTTGAGCTTCGCGTCGGCGGATGTCCCGCGCTAAGCTGCCCTTATCAAGAAACTCAAGAAGATCAAGTTCGGAACGGAGGGCGAACCTGCCAACACCCGCGAAATCGACTTCGATCTCTTGTGGTGTCGCAAATGAAAAAAATCCCCGCAAATGGACTGCAGTCGGAAAAGGGCTTTGACGGCAAACGCTCTCCATAAGGGACAAATCAACGACCCCGGTAGGCTCATAATAACGGATTAGATCTGGAATACTTGAAATCCGCAGCCAGTTCGTCATAAGAGTTTCCGGAGAGTCCTCGACCTTGATCGCCAGCCGTGCCTTGTAGTTCTCCCATTCCTGACTAATGACGACATTCTCTGTCGAGCGGCGCACCTGCTGACGCTCCAACACCTCCAGCAGATCGCGGAGACCACTGGCCCAGCTCCCGACAAAATCAACGTGCTGCAAATCGCTAATGCCGAATAGTTTCTTATGATTTTCAAGCCGGAGAGGAATAATGAAGCGAGGATCGCCGAGTTCCTTTGAGACATCTTCGGCGATACTGATTTCTTCCTGCACGCCGTTCTTGCACAAGGAGGACTCGCGACAACAAAGCAGCATCTTGATGGATTTCTCCTGAAGGGCTCTGGTCACCTCTTTCCTCCAGCGGTCGCCAGGCTCCAGAGCGAGGATGTCTGCAAATACTTTGTACCCTGCCGCCTCCAAGCGGGGAGCAAGCCAAAGAGCGAATTCGTCGTCGCCCGGCGTAGCCTTGCTGATAAACACAATGTCCCGTGCCGCGTCCGTCGTCGCCTGCATCATTCCTCGCTGTGAGCGTTGTACCCGATTGCCCAAGTCTGCCACATTCCAAAATCATATGCCTTTGTGAAGGAACGTGTTCAGTTACCTATGGAATGGGGCCGCCGCACTGCTTGGCTGTATCGAGCGCACTCAAAGCGGTATGGCTCTCAGTCGAAGGGGTCCGGGGAGAGGCGAATTCTCCCCGGTCGTCATCCAACCGCGAGAAGGTTGGCGCGCATCCAATCCGCGCAGGGTTGGTCTCCATGAAATGGCCATGGGGGTCTTGGGGGAGCACGGAGGCTCCGCCTAAGTGGTGATCGAACGGCCAGACCGTTCGGGTGCGGGGCCAGGCTCAATGCCTGAACTCGCGCCATGAGCCGGAGGGGATGCAACGGGGAGCGCGCAGCGGGTTCCCCTTGCCAAGATCGCGTTGTAGTACGACGCACATCTTGCGTCTCACGCCGAGCCGACGGATCACCATAACGCCGCGGCATAAAGCCCCGAACTCACGTGAACCGGGATAAGATGGGTTTCCTTCGTGATCTGACTGGAGACCTGCCATGTCTGAGTCGAACGAATCATCATCGAAACGCACTGACGATATCAATCCGCTGGAGAGCTCTTCGTTCGCAAAACTCATCGATAAGGAGCAAGGCAAGGACACGTCAGGCTCTCTTTCTGAGGTGTCGGAGCCGTTGCCCCCAGACGATCCATCCCCTGTCACGCTCCCAAGTCCTCAGCAGGAATTAAACATGCCTGGACCGCTCGGTGATGAGGTCAGACGAAAAACAAACGAAGAAAAGTATTTTCGAAAAAAAAGCGTCGTGAATACTCTGGACGCAGAATCACCACGCACACGACGCACGTTATCCCCAACGTTTGAGCGCGCGCGCGGGCGACGAGATTAAAATTTGCAATGGCCGTAGATTTACCCATACAGTTAATCTATGAGCAAATATTACGCAGGCGAGCTCGCAACAATCCTCGGATATCACTATATGCAGGAAACGGAGAGTCGAGACCTCACGCTTCCTGATGGTAGTGTCGTGTCACTGGAGATGTGGCGTATTCAGTGGATTTTGTACGAGCGGGTTTGTGAGCGCCATCCCGATTTCGAAGAAAAGGTGCTGGCAGTTTTGAAGAATTGCCGCGATGCGGGAGACGATGGCCTCAACATTCAACTCTTTATTGAAGTTGAGGCGGTTGTTGAGCGACTGATTGATGAGGGTAAAGATCCGCTGGAAACAAGTGGGCAGCGCTTGGTCCGTCGAGCCAAGATGTGGAAGTTCAATCAATCCCGACGGGTCATGGATTCCGAAGGCGGCCGTGCGTAGCGATGAAAATCCAACGCCATGAGCTGTTGCCGCGCTTGGGCGATTTC
>JACKIP010000014.1 GCA_020638395.1 Rhodospirillales bacterium | reverse complement strand
TTTGGAGCTGGGCTGTCTAAGCCGCTTGACGGAAGAGCGCGCAATGGTATTGTTTCAATTCGTTCCGCGCGTGCGGAGCCAAAACAATAAAACTGATTCCAACACCAAATAACGAAAAAATTATTGATGATGACTATGTCTATGAGCAAAACTGTGTGTGTTTACTGCGGATCGTCTTCACGGGTTGACGACAAGTTCAAACAAATGGCACAGGATGTCGGCGCGGCACTGGCCAAAGCCGGGTACCGGGTGGTATATGGAGGCGGGCAGGTCGGCCTGATGGGGCTGGTTGCCTCTTCTGCTCTGGATGCCGGAGGAGAGGTTGTGGGAATTATTCCCGATCATCTGGATGAGCGGGAGCAAAGGCATGAAGGATTGACCGAACTTCATGTAGTAAGTTCCATGCATGAACGCAAAGCCATGATGGCGGAACGGGCTGACATCTTCCTGATTCTGCCGGGGGGGTTGGGAACCATGGACGAATTTTTTGAAATTGTCACCTGGCGTCAACTCGGCCTGCATAACAAACCGATTATTGTGTATAATTTTGACGGATATTGGGAAAATCTTAAACTTCTTCTGAATACTATATGTGCAGAAGGCTTTATGAAGCCGGAGCATCAGAAACACTACCGGATTCTTGATACTTTTACGGATATTATGTCAGACATTGAGGGCACGGTGCCGACAACAGAAAGATTCAAAGAGGAGCTAATCTAAGACTTTATTTGCATTCTGTATTTACAGAAATAATTGGAACCATTACATTCAACTCACATACTTCTTTTCAGGAACGGAATAACGTGATCTACCCACATAATATCGAAATATCGGAAGTAACTGCTCAAAAAGTTATGGAGCGCCTGAAACAGGAAGGGCTGGCAGCAACCCCGAATAATTACGAAGTCTGGTATGTTTATTTTTCTCACGAGAATCAGGATGTTGTCCGCTCGATTGATGTACTGCTCAAGAGCAGCGAGAAACTGTCAGAGGAAGACTGCCACGAGATTTATAACCGTTTCCTGAGCGATAACCGGACAGAAGAGCGGGTCCGTAAGGCCGGGGACGATCTGAAAAATACCATCAATAATGTCCGCAATGTTGTCGAAGGAGTTAAATCCTCGACCCACGAATACCGCAATTCTCTGGAAAGCATTAGCCAGAAACTATCCGGCACCCCCAGTTCAGATGACCTGAAAGCGGTGGTAACGCAGATTCAGGAGGATACCCGGCATGTGATCTCCAAAAATCAGGGGCTGGAAAGTGTGCTGGAGGAATCTGCACACGAGATTGAAAAGCTCCGCAAGGATCTGGAAAAAGCCCGGAAAGAATCCCTGACGGACAGCCTGACCGGCCTGTCCAACCGCAAAGCATTCGATGCCGAAATTCAGCGCGTTCTGGCCGAAGCGCAGGCGGATCACGTATCCTTTTCGGTTTTAATGTTGGATATTGACCACTTTAAAAGCTTTAACGACAATTTTGGTCATCAGGTCGGGGATCAGGTCTTGCGTCTGGTCGCCAAGTGTTTGACGGATGGGATTAAAGGAAAAGATATCGCGGCCCGTTATGGCGGCGAAGAGTTTATTATTATTTTGCCGGAAACGGAATTAGCAGCCGGGGTGGCGGTTGCCAATAACCTGCGCAAGGTGGTCGCAAATAAAGATGTGATTAACCGCAATACCGGGGAGCGTCTGGCGCGCATTACTTTATCGGTTGGCGTGGCGCAACATTCCGGAACAGAAACGATTGATGAATTGATTGCCCGTGCCGATGCGGCTCTTTATACCGCCAAGCATAACGGACGCAATCAGGTTGCCGCTGCCCCGACCCCTGTTCGGAAAGCCGGATAACCCTAGGTTAATTTCATCAGGGCGATCAAGACGGAGAAACCAGAATGACTCAAAAAGTAGCATGGATCACGGGCGGATCTTCCGGTATTGGCGCTGCAACGGCGCAGCGTCTGGCAAAAGAAGGCTGGGTTGTGGCTGTGACCGGGACGTCACCCGGAAAAATAGAAGTTTTATGCGATAAAGACCCGAAATTCCTGAAATCCTATCCCGGAGACGTCACCAAACCAAAGCTTATGGCGGAGCTGGTCGAAACAATCGAACAAGACCTCGGTCCGATTCAGCTGGCCCTTCTGAATGCCGGGATTCTGGTGGAAGACGGAGTGGAAAATTTTACTGCCGCCACTCTTAAAAAGCAGTTCGATGTGAATGTTCTGGGCGTGGGAAACTGTCTGGAGCCAATTCTGAAGAAATTCCAGGACCGTCGTTACGGACATATTGCCATCACCGCCAGTGTCGCCGGATACCGGGGGGTAAAGGGCATGATGTCCTACGGTGCAACCAAAGCCGCTCTGATTAACCTGGCGGAAGGGCTGGCGATTGAAACGGAAGGTAGCGGGATTAAAGTACAGGTCATATGCCCCGGCATGATTAACACACCGATGACAAAGGATCTGGAGTTTCCGAAAAAATTTTCGATGGAGCCAGAGGCCGCTGCTGAAAAACTGGTTGCCGGTCTGAAGTCCCGCGTATTTGAAATTATTTTCCCCTGGCATTTCTGTCTGGCCATGAAGTTGCCCGCGTTGCTGCCTCACCGCCTGTATATCTGGCTGGCTCATAAATACTTTAGAAAGCTTTGATCGTTTAGTGAAGCCTCTGCAAAAGTCTAAAATCGTCATCCTGAGCCGCAGGCGAAGGATCTTATAGTAGTTCCGTTTAAAAATAAGACATTCGTCATTCCCCGGATTTTCGCAGAAAATCCTAGGGGAATCCATAAATACCAATGGATTGCCTTAGAATTTTCTTTGAAAATTCAGGCAATGACGGTGTTGTAAGATATCTTAAAATTAACCCAAAGCACTATAACTTGTTGATAGAGAAAGATTCTTCGCTCCACTCAGAATGACAGTTCTGTAAAATTATAAACTTTTGCAGAGGATTCTAGTCTGAATTGCGTTGCTGCGCTCCTTACGTAAGAGGTGTCTACGCGTCGTCGGCTGCATCTACCAAGACAGAAAAGAAGGCGTGACAAGTTGTGGCCTTTTGTTTTATATAGGGAAATCCTGTTTTTACAGGGGGCCTGTAGCTCAGTTGGTTAGAGCGGTCCGCTCATAACGGATTGGTCGCTGGTTCAAGTCCGGCCAGGCCCACCATTTGTATTAAAAATTGGTTTTCCGTACTTTCCTTTACATACGCTCCGGCGTTTCGATCCCAAGAAGATCAAGAGTTTGCGTCAAAACGAACAGGGTTTGCGCACAGAGAAACAGGCGCGATTGTTTTATCCCCTCATCCTCTTCAGACAAAATATGACAGTTGCCATAGAAAGAGCTGAATTCCTGAGCCAGAGAAAAGGCATAATCGCACAAAACATGCGGCGTATAGTTTTTAACCGCCAATTTGAACACATCCGGGAAGTGCGTCAGGAACAGCGCTAACCGCCGCTCTGTTTCCGAGATTTGCAGAAGCAGAGATCCAAAAGAACAGTGTTCAATATCATGCATTCCGGCCTTGCGCAGCAAGGATTTAATCCGCACAGCCTGATAGAGCAGATAAGGGCCCGTTTTGCCCTCGAATTGAGTCATGCGCTCCAGATCGAAAATATAATCCGCATGGCGCTGATTCTGGAGATCCGCAAATTTCAAAGCGGCAATGCCAACCTTTGATGCAACATCCAGACGCTCTGAGTCAGACATTTCCAGCGCCAGAGAGGCTTCATTCAGGCGCTCAAGCGCTTTGGCCCGCGCCATTTCAATCATATCCGCAAGGCGCATCACGCCGCCAGCGCGAGTTTTAAATGGTTTTCCATCGGTCCCGTTCATCGTCCCGACCCCGGCAAAGGTCAGTTCGACCTCGTCCCGCACGATACCGGAGAGACGTACAGCCCGGAACACCTGCTCAAAATGGAGAGACTGGCGCTGATCGACGATATAGATCATGCGAGCCGGGTTAAAATCCTGTACGCGTTCGACAATCGTCGCCATATCCGTCGAGCCGTACATCACCGCACCGTCACGTTTATAGAGAATCAGCGGCGGGACTTTCTTTTTATCGTCATTTTTTTCAACCGGAATCACCCACGCGCCATCATCCTGTACCAAAAACCCCTGCTCTTTCAGTTTTTCTGCCATCGGGGCGATATAGGGATGGGCATCGGCTTCGCCTTTCCAGATATCAAACCAGACATTCAGATCGCCGTAATTCCGCTCCATCGCACGTACGGAGACATCCCTTATTTTCTGCCACATTGACCGGAATGGTTCTTCCCCGTTTTGCAGGTTCAGGGTCGCTGTACGTGCGTCCGCCATCAGAGATTCATCTTCTTTGGCCGCCCCGGATGCTTTCGGATAGCGGATATACATATCGTCGAATAAAGCCTGTACCGCCACAGGATCGTCAAGATCGCAATCCATCACCACATGCTCTTCCCCCGTACGGATGTAATCCATCATCAGTATGCCCATATGAGTTCCCCAATCCCCCATATGGATATCGCCGAGAGCATTAAAACCTGCGGCTTTCAGAATCCGGCGCAGCGTATCCCCAATAATACCGGTCCGCAGGTGTCCAACATGCATGGATTTGGCAATATTCGGACCACCATAATCCAGCACGATTGTTTCATTATGTTCTGCCAGGTGCGGCAGATGTACGTCCTGTACGTGTTCTGACAGGAACGCATCTGTCACATGAATATTGATAAAGCCCGGACCGGCAATCTCTAAAGATTTAAAAGCCGGGTGATCTTTGAGTCTGGCGACCACCTCTGCCGCAATATCCCGCGGAGGTTTTCCAGAAATTTTGGCCGCCGGCATCGCTCCGTTACACTGGAATTGCGCCATTTCCGAGCGGTCGGACACACGTACAGCCGCGTACTCCGCAGGCAGATTCAGGGCAGTAAAGGCATCTTCAAATAGTCTGGTCAAATCTTCGGTAAGGGACATACCCTCTGTTTAAGCACAAGACGCAGAAAATGAGAAGGAAGAAATTCCGATCCCGGTCAAAAAGACGATGTATTGAGAGGCGGGTAACTCAGGCCTGTTCGTCAATCAGACGTTCTTCGGGGCCGGGGGATGCGCCTGCTTTGGAAACCCCGACTTTCGCCGCGCGCAACAAACGATCCTTGAGAATGTATCCGGCCTCCACCACCTGAATGACCACGCCCGCCGCCTTTCCGGGAACCGGCGCTTCAAACATCACTTCGTGGAAGTTAGGATCAAATTTTTCGTCCAGCGGCTCGATCTTCCGGATGCCATTGCGGTCAAATACAGCGAGTAATTCCCGCTCTGTCGCTTCAACCCCGGTCAAAAGTCCCGGAATGCGCGGATCAACGTCTTTTAAATCTACGGGGACCGCTTCCAGCGCCCGACGCAAATTATCAGACACATTGAGCAAATCGCGTGCAAATTTAGATATGGCATATGCTCCGGCTTCTTCGCGGTCTTTCTGCGCCCGTTTCCGGGTATTTTCCAGCTCTGCAAGCGCCCGCAAGGTTTGATCTCTGGAATTTGCCAGCTCTGCCTCCAGCTCTGCAATCCGCGCCGCTTGCGAGTCCGGTTCCCCGTCTGCTTTCCCCAAATTTTCGGCAAGGCTCTCCATGCTTTCAAGGCCGGTTGGGGCCAGAGGATCTTCTTCAGCGTGTGTCGTTGGATTTTTATTTGTCATCATATCTAATGACTTAAAAGGTTTATCTGAAAAAGTAAAGACTTGAAAGCATGTGACAAGCTCTGTAGGGTGTCCGAAATAAAAAAGAAGGAAGATAGCATGATCCGCCCCTCCGGCCGCAGCGCAAATGACTTACGCCCGATAGAGATAATTCCCCACTTCACCAAACATGCCGAAGGTTCGGTTTTGATTAAGTGCGGGGAAACGCATGTATTGTGTACGGCCAGCGTAGAAGAAAAAGTTCCCGGCTGGATGAAAAACACCGGAAAAGGGTGGGTGACAGCAGAGTACGGCATGTTGCCGCGCGCCACTCACGACCGCATCGACCGTGAAGCTGCCAGAGGAAAACAATCGGGACGTACACAGGAAATTCAGCGCCTGATCGGCCGGGCGTTGCGGGCGGTTGTGGACATGGAAAAGCTTGGGGAACGGCAGATAAAGATTGACTGCGACGTTCTACAGGCTGATGGCGGGACACGTACGGCCTCTATCACCGGCGGGTTTATTGCCCTGAAACTTGCAATCTCGCACCTTTTAAAAATCGGAGCTCTGACAGAAACGCCTTTGAAAGACAGTGTCGCCGCTATTTCCTGCGGAATTTATCAGGGAACCCCCGTTCTGGATCTTGATTACGCGGAGGATTCGACCGCGGAAACCGATGCTAATTTTGTGATAACCGGAACCGGCGGCATCGTCGAAATTCAGGGAACCGCCGAACAAACACCCTTCACTGAGCCCGAGTTTCTGGCGCTTTTATCCCTCGCAAAACAGGGGTGTACGTCTCTGAAAGAATCGCAGGACAAAATTAGCTAAAATTTTATGCAAAATTAAATCTCCTCTAATCTAATGCTCTCATAATAGAACGGTAACTATCAAACCCCATCGTTTTGAGGAGTCTGGAATGGCAGAGGGAAATCTTGAAAAACTGAAAGATCGTGGACAAGCCGAAGAAAATCTTTGGGCACGGCGCTTGGAGATTGTAAATATTGAACGGCTGAAATTTCAAATGGAAGAGCAGTTACTTCAAAATTAACGCCGTTCAGTACAACGTTCAATTTTGAAAGTTTTGCACCACAGAGGTGCAAGACTTGTCCGGATAATAGCAAGAGATATTCTGCGCCGTCATTACACGTTTTTTACGTGTAATGACGAAAATTCGGGCAATGACATATTGAAAGATGTTCGAAAGTTATTCTGAGTAACCATATAAACACGAAGTTATGAAGGAACGAAGCAACCGAAAAAAATCTTCGTGTTTAAAAGGTTTAAACCGCAAAGTAAGACAAAGGAAAACAAAGTTTTTTGTATTTTCTGCCCCCCCTCTGCGGTTAAAAATTATGGACCACACGTACAAGGTGTGTGACCCATAATTTTTCTTGCTCCCTTAAATTGTTTCACATATTATTTGGCCATGACTATAAAGACTGCACAAATACGCTATCCTGTTGTTTTTTCTCCGGATGAGTTAAGTAACTTAAGGTTGCTTGAAGATGAAATCCGACTCTTATTTGAAGAGTACCATTTAAAGGAGGCAGAAACAGCCTGCTCTAATGTAATCCCCCACCAAAATGGGGAGGATGATGGTTCCGCGCCACAACAAAGACTGGCGCTTGCTTTTGCTTTTCAGAGCCCGGAAGCTCATAAATTTTTTGAAACCGGCTTTGCCGACTATGCGCGAAAAAGTTCAGGAATTCAGATCAATGATGCTCCTGGTATCGGAACCCCAGCGCGCCCCCACAGGCTTGAGGTCTATTTTTCAGCTGCCACTCTGGAAAAGTGTACGGAAGTGGCATTTGGATGTTTGCAACAGCTACACCCTCAACCTTGATCTCCATTGTCAGAGATTGCTTTTTCCTGCGAATCCGGTTAAGCATGGAATATGTCTTCAGAGGAACAACAGCCTTACCGTGTTCTGGCGCGCAAATACCGCTCGCAGTCTTTTTCTGAACTGATCGGGCAGGAAGCGCTGGTCCAGACACTCACCAACGCCATCCAGTCCGGGCGTATTGCTCAGGCGTACATGCTGACCGGTATTCGCGGTGTGGGGAAAACCTCGACGGCGCGCCTGATTGCCAAAGCCCTGAATTATAAAGACGGCCCTACCGCCGGGCCTACGGATGACTGTCCGATTTGTCAGGCGATCACCCTCGACCGGCACCCTGACGTCATCGAGATGGATGCTGCCAGCCGGACCGGCATTGATGATATTCGTGAAATTATTGACGGCGTCCGCTACGCCCCGACCGAGGCGCGTTACAAAGTTTACATTATTGACGAAGTTCACATGCTATCCAAGCAGGCGTTTAACGCTCTGCTGAAAACGCTGGAGGAACCGCCACCACATGTCGTGTTCATTTTTGCCACAACCGAAATCCGCAAGGTTCCAATTACGATTTTGTCACGGTGTCAGCGCTTTGATTTGCGCCGGGTCGATCAGGCAACCTTACAGGCGCATTATAAAAAGATTGCCGAACTTGAAACTGTACAGGTTGAGCCAGAAGCTCTGACTATGATTGCCCGTGCCGCTGACGGATCTGTCCGGGATGGATTGTCTCTGCTCGATCAGGCTATTGCCATGAGTGACGGCAATATTACCGCGCCGCAGGTTCGGGATATGCTTGGCCTTGCCGATCAGAACAAAACCACAGATCTGCTCGAACACATTCTGCACGGACGGATTAAGGACGCACTGGCTCTCAGCGATGATCTGTATAAAAGCGGCGGGCAGGCGGCCGTTATCGCCGAGGATTTACTGGGGCAGATCCACCTTCTCACCCGCGTTCGGGCGATTGGAAGTATGGGACAAGACGCCGTTATAACGCCGGAAACCCTGAAACGACTTGAGACCATGGCGGGAGATTTATCCATGCCCACTCTGGCACGGAGCTGGCAAATTCTGCTGAAGGGTCTGGGGGAAATTCAACACGCCCCGCAGCCGCAGGCTGCTCTGGATATGATTCTGATCCGCCTGTCCTACACAGCCGACCTTCCAGATCCGGCGGAGTTGATTAAAAAACTGAAAGCGGATGGCATGGGACCATCGGGGAATACAGGAGGGATGCATCTGGCCGGAGGCACTGCCGCGACGTCTCCTGCCGCCGTACGTGCCCTGAGAGATGATACCGCCACTCTGGCGATTGCCGCGCAGCCCGCACCTCTGGGCGACGCCAGAAGCCTTGAAGACATCACCGCCCTGCTGGAACAAAATGGAAAGTTTCAACTAGTGGCACAGGTACGGCAATATGTACGCCTCGTCCATCTGGAAGGCGTACAGCTGGAATGTGCGCTGGAACCCCACGCGCCGGCGACCCTGCCACACGATCTGACCCAGACCCTGCGGGCCTTAACGGGGCAGCGCTGGCTGATTATTCTTTCTACCGGGAATGACGGGGCAGAGACCTTGCTGGTGCAAAAACAAAAAGCCGTACGTGCCGAAATCAATGCCGCGGCGGAACATCCGGTTATTAAAGACATTCTGCAGATGTTTGACGGCGCGGAAATTAAACGGATTTATACAGAGGAAACATAGAATGGGGCAAAAATACCGTCATTATAAAGGTAATACTTATAATGTGATTGGCATGGGGAAACACACGGAAACGCTTGAAGAATTTGTTATTTATCAAGATAGCCGTGAAAAAGAAAAAATATGGATCAGACCAAAGGCTATGTTTTTTGAAACGGTTGAGATGGACGGTAAAACTATTCCACGTTTTGAGGAAATCGAATGAGTCTGAATGTGCGATATTATCAACCAGAAGATTATGAGGATTTGATAACCTTGTATCATCAGGGGCATCTTTATGGCGGTCAATTTGATGAAAACCGCGACTCGCGGGAGAAGTTATCTGACATCACTTCACGAGACCCTGAATCTATCATAATCTGTACAGATCAAAGTGATGCTGTCATCGGTACGGTATCTTTAATTGAAGATGGCCGGGTGGCGTGGCTGTTTAGATTTGCGGTTGCCCGTACGGACCGGGAAGCCGAAGTTTCTAAATTATTGTATCAAAAAGCAACGGACATATTAAAAGGCCGTGGTCATCATCAGATTTTGGTCTATACCGATTCAAAGGATGCGCATTTAAAACAAAGATACAAAGATCTCGAAATGCAAGAAGGTGGGATTTATACTTGTTTTTGGGCGGATATGTAGTAATAAATTACAAAACTAGCAAAGAGGAAAACATGGATATTCAACAAATTATGCAGCAGGCGCAGGCGATGCAATCTAAAATGCAGGACATGCAGGAGCGTCTGGGAGAAACCGAAACCGAAGGCTCTGCCGGGGGCGGAATGGTTGTCATCCGCGCAACGTGCAAAGGGGAAATCCGCGGCATTCACATTGATGATTCCCTGATGAACGTGTCAGAAAAAGAAATGCTGGAAGATCTTCTCAAGGCCGCGATGAATGACGCGAAGAAAAATGCCGATGACCGGCTGGCCGAGGAAACGCAGGCGATGATGAAAGAACTGGGTCTGCCTGCCGGAATGGGACTACCGTTCTAAGTCTATGCGCCTCCTGACCTGGAATATTAACTCTGTACGTCTGCGCCTGCCGCTTTTGCAGCAGATCATTCGGGACGTACAGCCGGATGTGATCTGTTTACAGGAAACAAAATGCCCGGATGAGGTGTTTCCACTCATGGAATTGCATGGTTTGGGATACACGTACACCCATCTTTGGGGGCAGAAAAGCTATAACGGACAGGCTATTCTGTCAAAACATCCCTTCACCGATCCGAAAACCTATGCCCGCTGCGGGCAGGAGGATTGCCGGCATATTTCCGTCCGGTTTCCCGCTTTTGAGCTGCATAACCTGTACATTCCATCCGGCGGCTCCGGCGGAGATCTGCCAGATCCGGAGACAAATCCAAAATTCCGGCATAAACTCTCCTTTGTTGAGGAAATGACGGCATGGTTTGCACAGACGTACACCCCTGAATCTCCGCTGATTGCGGTCGGAGATTTTAATATCGCGCCGTACGAGCACGATGTATGGTCTCATAAACAGCTTTTGAAGGTGATTTCGCATACGCCGGATGAAACAACCCGTTTGGAAGCGATGCGGGCGTCTCTGGACTGGATAGACACCCGGACCCACTTTATTCCCGCCACAGAAAAAGCCTATAGCTGGTGGTCTTACCGCTCCGCCGACTGGAAAAAGAATAACCGCGGGCGGCGTCTGGACCATACCTGGGTGACGGAACCTCTGAGGCCCGCGCTGAAATCCATGGAAATTCAGACAAAATGGCGGGGGGCCGACAAACCAAGCGATCATGTCCCCGTAATCCTTGACCTGAGCGCCTAATCCTTCTAAAAATGGGGGCTATAGCGTTACTTTAGAAAGATACAAACTATGAAATTCACACTGAACTGGCTGAAAGAGCATCTGGATACGACCGCTTCTCTGGACGACATTCTAAATACTTTGACCAATATCGGACTGGAGGTTGAGGAAGTCGAGAACCGCGCCGCAAAGTACGCTGCGTTTAAGTCAGCCCATGTTGTACGTGCCGAAAAGCACCCGGATGCCGACCGCCTGAAAGTGTGTATGGTGGATACCGGAACAGAAACTGTACAGGTCGTCTGCGGCGCTCCGAATGCGCGGGCCGGTATGAAAGCCATTTTTGCCCCGGCCGGAACGTACATCCCCGGAACCGACGTCATGCTGAAAAAAGGCGTTATCCGTGGTCAGGACTCGAATGGAATGCTGGTGTCAGAGCGGGAAATGGGCATATCTGACGAGCATACGGGCATTATTGACCTTCCTTCCGAAACCGCAATTGGCGTTCCTTTTGCCGATCTCTACGGTCTGAACGATATCGTGATTGATATCAGCCTGACCCCGAACCGGGCAGATTGTGCCGGAATTTACGGAATTGCCCGCGATCTGGCGGCCGCCGGACTGGGAACGCTCAAACCGATCCCACGTACAGACGTACAGGGCCAAAACGCCTGCCCGGTCGGAGTGCACCTTGATTTCACGCCTGATACGGCGGCGGCCTGCCCTCACTTTGCCGGGCGATTGATAACGGGTGTCCGGAACGGTCCGTCTCCGGCCTGGCTCCAGCAAAAACTCAAAGCCATTGGATTACGTCCAATTTCAACGCTGGTCGATATCACGAACTACATGACCATAACCTATAACCGTCCGCTGCACGTCTATGATGCCGACCGATTGCAGGGAGATATTGCCGTACGTCTTAGCCACGGGGGAGAAACCCTTGCCGCTCTGAATGATAAAACTTATACTCTGGACGCCGGCATGACGATGATCTGTGATGACAGCGGCGTTCTCGGATTGGGAGGAATCGTCGGCGGAACAAGTACAGGTGTGGAATTCGAAACCGTGAATGTATTTATTGAGGCAGCTTATTTCGATCCGATGCGCACCGCACGTACGGGCCGAACTCTCCAGATTTCCAGCGATGCACGCTATCGCTTTGAGCGCGGGATTGATCCGGATTTTACCAAAGACGGGCTGGATATTGCCACCCGGATGATTCTGGACCTTTGCGGCGGCACACCCTCAGAAAGGGTCGAAACCGGTGCAGCCCCGCAGATTGGCGCGCGCATCGACCTACCGGTCTCTCTGGTGAAAAAACGGATTGGCCTTGAGATTCCCGTACAGAAGCAGAAAGACATCCTCGAAAGTCTTGGGTTCACGATTGACGCTCAGGGGAAAGAAACCCTGACGGTCACCGCTCCGTCCTGGCGGGGGGACATCGAGCAGCCAGTGTGTCTGGTTGAAGAGATTAGCCGCATTTACGGATTTGAGCATATCGAAGCGGTCTCAGTCACGCGCGCGCCTAAAGATCCCCGCGGCAGCGAGCCCCGGACACGTACACTCGCCCGGCAGGCACGTACATCTCTTATATCACGGGGCATGAATGAATGTGTTACCTGGTCATTTATGGCGCAAGATCTGGCCACTCTGTTTGGAGCAAACGATAATAACAGTGCCCCCCTGCTGCTC
Source organism: Rhodospirillales bacterium (assembly GCA_020638395.1). Lineage (GTDB taxonomy): Bacteria > Pseudomonadota > Alphaproteobacteria > Micavibrionales > Micavibrionaceae > JACKIP01. The sequence goes on along the minus strand of JACKIP010000014.1, from coordinate 16,639 downwards.
TCCAACCCGATCAGCGCTGATCTCAATCGCATGCGTCCGAGCATTCTTGGAAATTTGCTGAGTGCTGCGAGTGAGAACGCCCGCAAGGGATTCACAAATAATGCGTTCTTTGAGGTTGGCCCTGTTTTCCGCAATGCCAAAGTCGATGGACAGGATTTTGTCTGTACACTGATACGTACAGGCGCAAAAGGCGACAAACACTGGAGTAGCACAGAGGCAAGCGCCGCAGTTGACCTGTTCGACCTTAAAGCAGACGTACAGGCTGTTCTGAGCGCCTGTGGTGCGCCGGAAACGCTCCAGATTACGCGCGATGCACCGGAATGGTATCATCCGGGGCAATCGGCCTGTCTGCGTTTGGGGAAAAATGTTCTGGCAACCTTTGGCGCGTTACATCCGGCAGTTCTGGAAGAGATGGATATTGATTTTCCGGCGGTCGGCGCTGAAATTTATCTGGAAAACATTCCCGCCGCCCGGGTCAAACAGAGCACAGAAAAACCGCTCTTAACTCTGTCTCCATTCCAGCCGGTGGTGCGGGATTTCGCATTCCTTCTGGATGAAGGCATTGAAGCCGATACCATCATCCGTGCCGCAAAATCAGCAGAAAAGCAAATGGTGGACAGTGTTCATATATTCGATGTCTATCAGGGAAAAGGCATCGAAGCCGGTAAAAAATCCGTTGCGCTGAGCGTAATATTCCAGCCGCAGGATCATACCCTGACCGATTCCGAAATTGAGGGATTAAGTCAGAAAATTATTACCGCCATCCAGCAAAAAACGGGAGGGCTTCTGCGTGCCTGAGCCAACCGGGTTATTCGTCGGGTTTACCGCCTGCGATCAGATTTTTGTCGTCGATACGTTTCCGGAAGAAAATAAAAAACAACGGGCAACCAGTTATTTTCTGCAATCCGGCGGAAATGCTCTGAATGCCGGTCTTGCGTTTTCTCTGCTAGGAGGAGCCGGAGTTTGTTATAGCTGCCTCGGAGGTTCCTCCTGGGCGTCTCACATCCGGAATGAATGCCGCTCACTGGGGCTAGATTTTATCGATTGCGCCCCGGAAAATTATGAACTGGCGACCTCTTCGCTGATTATTAGCGCCGATACAGGGCACAGAACGATTATTTCCACTCCTAAAAATGACGATCTGGTCGCAAATATCCCCCCAATCCTCCCGGAAAACTTTGATTTTATCCTGATTGACGGGTTTTTTCGCAATCTTGTCACGCATATCATCCCGAAAGCCAAAGATATCGGCGCCCCCATTATTATGGATGCCGATAAATGGCGAACCGATAACTATGAAGAGTTCATCGGCGATGTTGATATTCCGATTTTCAGCGAAGAATTTCTCCCGCCCGGATGTCACACCCCGGAAGACGTGTTTGCCTATTTCCAGCAAAGAGGTATGACGGAAATGGCTCTCAGCCGCGGAGAAAAGCCGATTCTTGCAAATATGAACGGTGTATTTTATGAGGTGCCGGTGCCCCGGATTCAGGCTGTTGATACCCTATGCGCCGGGGATATTCTGCACGGAGCGTTCGCCTATTATTACATCCAGACCGGGCGGGATTTTCTGAAATCGCTGGAACAGGCGGCAAAAGTCGCCAGCCATTCCTGCACAACCCTGGGGCGGGCATGGATGGACGATTATAGAGCGCCCAAACCGGCCTCCTTACTTGATATAGCAAAATCATAATTAAGACTCTGCCTTGGCTGCAGAATATGTTATAAGCACACTATTTTACAATAAATGACAGGTTAGAATGATGCGTACGCAACTTCCAGGTATTTTTTTCGTAATAATGTCTCTGCTGCTGTTGGCGTCCTGTGCAACTGATATGACCACCAATCAGCGCTGGAACAACAAAACCCCGGAATTATCTCTTCCAAAAGATCTGGCAACCCCCGGATCACGGGCACAGGTTGACCTGATTGCGCAGGGGCAAGGGCAGGGACCGTACGCCGAGGGCGGGCTAGCCCGTCAGGACGCACAAAATAATGATATTCCTCCGGTTAAGGTGGCTATTCTGCTGCCATTATCCGGTGCCTCGCAAGAGATCGGCCAATCTCTGTTAAAAGCGGCGCAGCTCGCCTTGTTTGATCTGGGAGCCGACAGCTTTCAACTCCTGCCCAAAGATACTGGTGGTACCTCAACCGGGGCATCTCTCGCAGCACAGGAAGCCATTCAGGAAGGCGCAGAGCTTATCTTGGGGCCTCTTTTTTCTCATTCCGTGCAGGCCGTTAAACCCATTGCAACACGCGCAAATATTAACGTGATCGCTTTCTCAACGGACTGGACGAAAGCGGGCGATCATGTCTATCTGACTGGATTTATGCCGTTTGCACAGGTCCGCCGGACGATTGGATATGCCGCCCGTCAGGGGCTGAAAAACATTGTTCTGGTGACCAAAGGCGATGCTTATGGACAAGCCATCGAGAAAACTCTGGTATCCGCCGCCTCTATGAACGGCGTTCAGATTTCAAAAGTTATCCGCATTGGAACGGCCGGGCTGCTACAGGATGATTTGCAGGATATGCGTCTAGTTCGTCCGGATGCGGTCTTCCTGGCAATGGGAGGACAAGATGCAATGAAGGCAGCGCGGCGCCTTCAGGATGCAGGGATGACCTCCCTGATGGTTAAACGTCTAGGGACCGGATTGTGGGATGATGAAATTCTGGCGGCTGACCCTTATATGGATGGCGGCTGGTTTGCAGCCCCTGCACCACGTCTGCGCACCGCGTTTGAGAAGAATTACAAAGATCTGTACGGTGTTCAGCCTCCACGTCTGGCCACACTGGCCTATGATGCGACCGCACTGGCCGCTGTTCTCGGAAAAATGGGAAAACGCGGAGATGACGGAATTTATCGTCCGGCCTATACCGCCAAAGACATTCGCAATCAGAGCGGCTTTGCCGGAATTGATGGCGTCTTTCGCTTCAATGAGCAGGGATTGATCGAACGGCAGCTTTCTGTTCTGGAATTCCGCAACGGCACAATTGTCGAAATCGACCCCGCCCGCAGCAGATTTTAAGACCAATTAGTGTTCATTGGATGAGATTATCCATGGGAAACTCGTGATGGAGCGGACGATTCCCGGATGATCTGCTTGCCTACGACCGGACGGATGCCCGCTCTGGCCCAGCACCGGCGCGGATCGTTGATGCGCCCGAACCGGGCTTCATCCTGAAAGAAGATCCGCAAAGGACGACCGGCTGCGCAAGCTTTTTCATAAGACCTGGCAACGAGATCAGGCCATTTTTTTAAAATCGGCTTGTGCCTCTTTATCCGCCTTGGGATGACGGGATCGGGGCTGTATCTTTCGCCAGCCGTGACGATGAAGAAGATCGTAAACCGTGGACAGGGCAACCTGCCGCCCCACACGGGCGCATAAAGCTTTATGGATCGGAGAAACTTCCAGTATCCCACCCACATCACCCGCTTCGGTAAAAGGCTCCAGAAAAGCCGCTTCGGCTGAAGGCGTCATGTAAGCCGCCTGCCGCCCGCCTGGTCGCCCCAGATCAAATATCGCAAAACCATCGCGTAAAAAAGCGCTGTGGACATTGCGGACCGTCCCGACGGAATACCCCGTCATGGCGGCTATTTGCGGCGCCGGATACCCAAACTTTGCTCGAAAATATACGGACTGAACCCGGCGAAAGGCTTCATTGTCTCCCGCCTCTTTTAACAAACCTTCAAGCCGCTCCGCCGTCCCAACCGGAAATTCCTTGTGATAACCCATGATACCAACCTCCTGTGAAGACCAATATATCACAAAATATCACTTAATGAACACTAATTTGTATCAGGTCTGGTCTTAAGGTCCGGCCCTAGGCATGTCCGGCATTGGAAGATAAAAATCCCGGTTCTATTCCCAATTTGGCAAGAGCCATCTGCCATTTTTGTTCCGGTTTTACATCAAAGATCAGGGGGATATCGGGCGTCACGCTCAACCAGGCATTCTCTTTCAACTCCTGCTCCAGCTGTCCGGCGGTCCATCCTGCATACCCCAGAATGAACAAAAACGGCTCCGGTCCCTCTCCTTTAGCAATTGCTTTGAGGATGTCCATGGTGCCGGTCACGGACAGATCCTCAGAAATGACAATCGTATCCTTTGCCTGATAGTCACTTTTGTGAATGACAAATCCGCGGGCAGACTCCACCGGGCCGCCGCCGAGAATATCAATCTGCCGTAAAATTTTTTCTGCCGATGTTGGCACCTCCAGATGTTCAATCATATTATCAAATGACAATCCTGGTAGAATATTGTTTATAACCAGCCCCATCGCGCCCCCCGCATCATGCGAGCAGACCAGTATAACGGCGTGATGAAACCGCGGATCTCCCATAGAGGGGGTTGCAATTAACAGTTGGCCTTTTAACGTCTGGGTCATTTCAGTCATAGGCACAACTTATAAAGTATTTTCTCTGATAATCCCAGACCGACTTTTCCCATTCTGTTTTTTTACAAAATAAGTTGACAGGCCACTGGCAGGTTTGTATAACAAGGGTAACTCTTGAAGTATTCCAGACATCAATGGTGTGTTACATAGATTGCATGACAGTCTCTTCAGGAAAAAATAACATAAATCCAGATATCTTTTATAGAAACTTAACTTTTGGGACCTTATACTTTATTTGAAACTTCAAATAAGCTTTTCCTAATGAGACGTAATAAAAAAACCACACGTCTTACCAATTGCAATTCCACAAAAAAATGCTGATATAACATGAATTTACAGGAACTTAAAAACCGCAGCCCCTCGGAACTCGTTGCTTTTGCCGAAGAATCCGGAATAGAAAACTGCGGCAATATGCGCAAACAGGACATTATGTTTGCGATCCTCAAGCGACTGGCGGAGCAGGATGTTCCGATCTCCGGCACCGGTGTCCTGGAAGTCCTGCAGGATGGGTTCGGGTTCCTGCGTGCACCGGAAGAAAATTACCTGCCGGGCCCCGATGATATCTATGTTGCGCCGGGGCAGATTCGTAAATATGGATTGCGGACCGGGGATGTGATTACGGGAGGTATCCGGGCTCCGAAAGAATCCGAGCGTTATTTTGCCCTGATTTCCGTTGAAACCGTCAACAGAGAGTCTCCGGATAAAATTCGCCATCGGATTAATTTTGATAACCTCACGCCGCTTTATCCGGACCGGAAAATAACTCTGGAAATTGAAGACCCTGCCAATAAGAAAAACTTTACGCAACGAATTATTGAACTGGTTTCCCCGCTTGGTTTTGGACAACGGGCGCTGATTGTGGCGCCGCCACGTACCGGTAAGACGGTCATGTTGCAGAATATTGCCGATTCTATTGCGAAAAATCATCCGGAAGCCTATCTGATTGTTCTGCTGATTGACGAACGCCCGGAGGAAGTGACCGATATGGCCCGCTCCGTCCGTGGGGAGGTGATTTCCTCCACATTTGATGAGCCTGCCGCCCGACACGTACAGGTTGCTGAAATGGTCATGGAAAAAGCCAAACGGCTCGTGGAACAAAAGCGCGACGTTGTGATTCTGCTCGACTCGATTACCCGTCTGGCACGGGCCTATAACACGGTGGTGCCCTCTTCAGGGAAAGTTCTGACCGGCGGTGTGGATGCCAATGCCCTGCAACGTCCCAAGCGTTTCTTTGGCGCGGCACGGAATATCGAACAGGGCGGCTCTCTGACCATTATCGCGACCGCGCTGGTTGATACCGGCTCGCGGATGGATGAAGTGATTTTCGAAGAGTTCAAAGGGACCGGCAACGCCGAAATTGTTCTTGACCGTAAAATCGCTGATAAACGGGTTTTCCCTTCCATTGATATTCAGAAATCCGGCACCCGGAAAGAAGAATTGCTGGTGGGTCCGGATCTTCAGAAAATGTGGGTTCTGCGCCGTATTCTCAATCCGATGGGAACGGTCGAAGCTGTGGAGTTCGTGATTTCAAAGCTCAGGGAAACCAAATCCAATGCGGATTTTTTCCAGTCGATGAATCAGTAAGATCCCCCCTATATCCCTCTTCTGCGGGTTAAAATATATTTTTTCCATGTTCGGCCTTTGCGTCTTCATGGCGTTTATCGCGTGAACGATGAAATGGTAAATTTTGAACCGCAAAGTAAGACCAAGTAATGTTCGAAAGTTATTTCGAGTGACTATATAATAGCTTCTATCGTAATCCGGCGAGTGGTCTCCGAAACATCTTCGATTATTACCCGTTGTGTTTGTGCCGGCAGAGCGTGGGGTATGCGCTCCGGCCATTCGATCAGAACAATATGCCCGGACAAAGCTTCTTCCCACCCCAGCTCGTACAGCTCTTCCGGATGTTCCAGCCGGTAAAAGTCGAAATGCCAGATCTCGCAGGCCGGGGTTTCATAAGTCTGGACCAGTGAAAATGTAGGGCTGGGAACATTCAGATCCGGAATAGCGCTCAGCGTCCGGATGATGGCGCGGCAAAAGACGCTCTTGCCGGCCCCCAGATCGCCGTAGAATGCGACCACATCCCCGGCTTTCAGGGTGCGGGCAAAGGTCTGCGCCGCGGCGATGGTGTCCTGTTCGTGATGGCTGATGATCTCCATACGCCTTTTTAAGCATAAACCGGTAAAAATAGGTATCTATTTCTTGGTTGACGAATGCTTTGATCCTGCTCTAATGAACAGAATGAACACGCTCGACGAGACCGACGATATTTCTGCCAAAGCCCATGCCCTGACCGCCGCCGTCATTGGTCATCCGATTGCGCACAGCCGCTCCCCGATGATTCATAATCGCTGGTTGGCGGAGGAGGGGCTTGCAGGGCAATACGGCGTTATTGATATTCTGCCCGCGGCTCTGCCCGCGGCCTGTGACATTTTGCGCCAAAGCCCGATGACCGGGTTCAACGCGACCCTGCCGCATAAAGAAATGCTGCTGGACCTGTGCGATGAGGTTGACGCCACGGCGCGGGCGATCGGGGCCGTCAATACGGTCAGTGTGCGGGATGGGCGGTTATATGGCACCAATACGGATGCGTTCGGGTTTATGGAGAATTTACGGCAAGGGGCCCCGGAGTTTGACCCGGCCGGAAAAACCGCTCTGGTTTTGGGTGCGGGCGGCGCGGCGCGGGCGGTTCTGTTCGGGTTACAGGCTGCCGGGATTGGACAGATCCTCCTTCTGAACCGCACCCGCAGCAAGGCCGAGGCGCTGGCGGAGGCTTTTCCCGGTGTGCAGGTTGCAGAATGGGCCGCGCGGCAGGCTCTGCTGAAAGATGTACAGCTTCTGGTCAATACCACCTCGCTTGGGATGTGCGGACAGCCGGATCTGGAGCTTGATCTAGGCGGGGTGTCTCCGGAGGCGCTGGTCACGGATCTGGTCTATAATCCGCTGCAAACCAGCCTGTTGAACCATGCCGCCGCCAAAGGATGCCAAACCGTTACGGGGCTTGGGATGCTCGTCTATCAGGCACAAAAAGCCTTTGAAATCTGGTTCGGCGTGCGTCCGGCCGTGACGGATGAGCTGATAAAAACACTGGAGGACAGCCTGTGATTGTTTTGGGATTAACCGGGTCTTTGGCGATGGGCAAGTCAACGGCGGCGACGTTGTTACGGCAGATGAAAATTCCCGTTCATGATGCCGATGCGGCGGTTCATGATCTGTACAGAAATGACCTGCCCTTCCTGCGCCAGCTTTATGACTATTTCCCGGAGTGCTATGACCGCAAACGCAAGGCTTTTGACCGGAAACAGATTGCCGATATCATATTTGCCGATGCCGGACGGAAGAAAATTCTTGAAACGTTATTACATCCACGGGTACAGGAGCGCGAAAAATCATTCCTGAAAAAATGCAGCCGGTTGAAGCAACCCCTCGTGGTTCTTGATATCCCGCTCCTGTATGAAACCGGGGCGGAGGTTCGATGCGACTATGTAATGGTGGTCAGCGCGCCCCCGACTGTGCAAAAATCCCGTGCGCTCAGCCGACCGGGGATGACGGAGAATATTTTTTATAAAATTCTTGCGACCCAGATCAGCGATACCGAAAAACGCGCCCGCGCAGATTTCGTGATCTCAACCGGGCTGGGGTGGAAAAGAACCTGCGCGGAAATCCGCGGCGTTTTGGATATTCTTGGGGGATGAGTTCATCGGGCCGAAGGTGTGGGAGTATTCAACTTAGGTTCCTCCACGCTGTTTCCCAGACCGGCACGACAGACTGTTGCAAAATCTTTGGAATAAAGGGCATCATTGTCCAAAATATGGTTCAAAATGACCTGTGCAGCACCTTCATTTGTGGAAGGCTCCATTTTGATTGTTTGTTGTGGAGTCACAACTTCATTATCTCCAGAAAGTCCGCTCCGACATGTTGAAAAACGAACAATCGCATGGCCCTCCGCAGAGTCTGATATATCAACAATCAGACCGCCGTTCCGGCTGACCCCAAATTGCCCCGGATGAGTAAGTTCTAACCGGTGCCATACCGTCAAGTTTTCTGAAAACCCTTCCACCCGCTCCGTCGTGTCGCAGCTCATCCCATCTGTCAACGCCACACTCTGCGCCCCCGGCTTTATGCGCCCAGCCATCTCGGGAGCCAGCGCGACAACCAGTGCCCCCCGAATGCCAATAGCAGACGATTTTGATTGAGTTCCTGGAAAGTCTGTCCCTCTTTGAAAAGCGCCTATGATCTGATGGGTTTTTTTCACTCTTATCATTATTATATTCTCCCTCTATATTTTCTTAGCATACACTTTTTCAGCCGAGAAATTCAAGTTCTTTTTGCCCATATTTTGCCACAATCTTTGGGAGCTGGATAGTATTAGAAAAACATTCCATTTATTCTGTAAAATTATGAAATAGTAGAGAGCGGGCCACAAAAAATTCCATCCGGCAGAAAAATCCCGTAGAATAAAAAATCAATGCAGGCATTTTTCGAACGATTTCTGGATAACCTTCCACAAATTCCGGCGGTTATAATCGCCCTTTTTGTTGTGTTTCTGGTCCATGAGCTGGGACATTATGTCGCCGCCCGCTGGCGGGGGATGCGGGTTGAGTCGTTTTCAGTCGGGTTTGGCCGCAAGCTCTGGAGCGTGAGCGACCGTTACGGGACGGAATGGATTTTCCGGATCTTTCCATTGGGTGGCCATGTTGAAATTGGCGATCTGGTGCTGGATGATACCAGCCGGGCGCGGCGCTCGGTCGGGGCGCGGCTGTTTGTTGTTCTGGCGGGGCCTTTGGCTAATCTGGTGACTCCGCTTATGGTTTTTCCCGTTTTTTTCCTGCTGGCGGGCCTGCCGGTCCGGCCTCCGGTCATTTCGGCGGTCGAGCTGGAATCTCCTGCCGCTCTTGCCGGACTACAGCGCGGAGATGTGGTTATCGAGGTAAATGGGAAAAAGATACTCGGCTATGACGATCTGGGAGATCTGATCGAGACCTCAGAGGGGCGGCCGCTGACTCTCACATTCCGCAGATCCGGTGTGGAAGAAAAGATAACAGTGACACCGAAGCGGGATGTTTATAAGGATGTGTCGAATATTGACCGGGATCAGTTCCGGATTGGAGTTCTGAACAGTAATCTGCCGTTTCCTCTGGAGTTTGTTCACCGGGTGAATGGTGTGCCTACCACAGATGATCCGGACCGCGCCCGCGCTGAAATTCTGAAAACATTGGGGCAGGTGGTTGCGCTGGGGCTTTATGCGGCGGATAAGGAGGTACATATCTACAACGTACCAATTCCGGCGGATCTGAATGCTCATTTGCGGGATAAGGACCATAAATATTACGATAAAATCTATCTGGGCCCGTTGCGGGATAATGCGTTTGTGCCGCTGACATTCGGGGAGGCGATGCAGCGCGGGATCACAGAAGCGGTGGAGCTGTATTCCTATATTGTAAAAGTGCCGCTGCAAATATTCCCGATGGACCCGAAATTATTTGCCGAGCGGGTCCCGTTTTTTCCAGAAACAGACTTTTACTATGAAAGCCTGATCTATCGGGCGGTCTATACGGCGGCGCTGATCTCTATTGTGATCGGCCTGTTTAATCTGCTGCCCTTGCCGCGGCTGGATGGCAGTTTTATTCTATCTTATGGTCTGGAAGGACTGCGGCGACGCCCCCCCACCCGCCGCGAGCGGGCCATTGGGATGGCCGTCATTATTTTCAGTCTTTACAGTCTTATGCTGTTTGCTAATCTGGAAGATCTTCCGGGCTATATTGATCTGAAACTCGAAGATCTGCAGAAAGAGATCAAAAAACTGGGGAAGGATTAATCTTCTGCAGGATACTCTGCTTTTCTTTAGGATGGCAGTTCTGAGCTCTTTCAGGTGCTCATGGTTATGTCTGTGTGCGTTCTGCTTGCGAGGGAATGGAAAACCTGCCATAACCTCTAATCATGCAGTCAAATGAGTTAAAGGACATGGCGAACGCGAACGGGGCAGACGTATCCCCTCTGGAAAGGCTGGTCACTTTTCTGCGTCCCGATATGGATGCGGTGAACGCGGAAATCACCGCCCGGATGACCTCTGACGTTCCGCTGATTACCAATATCGCAAAATATCTGATTTCCGCGGGGGGCAAGCGTCTGCGGCCCCTGCTGACTCTTGCGGCGGCACGTTCTCTGGACGGGGATATGACCCGGGCATACGGGCTGGCGGCAACGGTGGAATTTATCCATACGGCAACCCTGTTACATGATGATGTGGTTGACGCCAGCCACGAGCGGCGCGGTCAGGCGGTGGCTAATGACGTTTTCGGCAATCAGGCCAGCGTTCTGGTCGGGGATTTTTTATTCTCGCGTGCGTTCCAGCTGATGGTTGCGGATGGATCTCTGGAAACTCTGCGGATTTTATCCGATGCTTCAGCGATTATCGCTGAAGGAGAAGTGCTACAACTGCAAATGCAGCGTCACCTGGAAACCGGATGGGAGGATTACCTGCAAATGATCGGGGCCAAGACCGCGGCCCTGTTTGCCGCGGCCTGCGAGGTGGGCGCGGTGGTCTCGGCGGCCTCGCCGGACCTTCAAAAATCTTTGCATGAGTATGGATTTTCTCTGGGCATTGCGTTCCAGATGGCAGATGATCTGCTGGATTATGCCGCCGAAGAAGAAAAACTTGGCAAAAAAGTCGGGGATGATTTCCGCGAAGGGAAAATTTCCGCTCCGGTCCTGCTGGCTTATGCTAAAGCAGATGCCGCAGAGAAGGATTTCTGGCGTCGTACGATTGGCCGGGGAGAGCAGACCGAAGACGATCTGGCGCAGGCACAACAGATTATGAGCCGGCATAACATAATTGAAGAAGGTCTGGCATTGGCGGAAAGCTATGCACAAGCCGCCCAGAGATCACTTGAACCGCTTCCCGCATCTCATGTAAAAGAGTTGTTACACCAGATCGCGGCTTACGTGGTTAGACGAACATACTAAAGGAAAGAACATGACACAGACCCCCATTAAAACCCGTTTTGCCCCATCTCCGACCGGAAAGCTCCATGTCGGGAATGTCCGGACGGCCGTGATTACCTGGCTGGCAGCACGGAAATTCGGTGGGTCGTATTTGCTCCGGCTGGACGATACGGATGTGGAACGCAGCAAGGAAGAATATGCTGTGTCAATTCAGCGCGATCTGAAATGGCTGGGGCTGGAATGGGATGAATTTGCCCGGCAGCAGGACCGGCGGGAGCGTTATGATGAGCTCATTCAAAAACTCAAAGAGGACGGTCGTCTTTATGCCTGTTATGAAACACCGGAGGAATTATCTCTGAAGCGTAAATCCCTTCTGTCTCGCGGGTTGCCGCCGATCTATGACCGCGCAGCCTTGGAACTGACGGAGGCGCAAAAGGCGCAGTATGAAAAAGAAGGTCGCAAACCGCACTGGCGGTTCCTGCTGAAGGCTGAGCTGATCGAATGGCAGGATCTGGTGCGCGGGGATGTCAAATTCCACGGAAAAGATCTGGCGGACCCCGTTTTAATCCGTGAAGATGGCTCGCCTCTTTACCACTTATGTTCCGTCATCGACGATATGGATTTTGGCGTCACGCACATTATCCGTGGCGAAGACCATGTGACCAATACCGCAACCCACCTGCAAATGTTTGAGGCACTGGGCGGAACCCTGCCGACCTGTGCGCACCTCGCCCTGATTAGTGATGCAGAGGGCGGCAAGCTTTCCAAACGATTGGGATCTCTGGGGATTGAAACCCTGCGCGAAGAAGAAAAACTCGATCCGATGGCCATTCTCAGCTATCTGGCGCTGCTCGGCACCTCTCTTCCGATTGAGGCGGTGAAGGACCGCCAGAACCTGATCGACAGTTTCGATTTTTCTCATTTTTCCCGATCAAGCGCGAAGTTTGATGCGGAAGAGCTGTACCGTTTGAACACAAAATTACTTCATGAGACCTCGTTCAGTGAGATTTCAGGGAAACTGGCAGATATGGGTCTCGGCAATATTGACGAAACATTCTGGCTGGCGGTGCGGCCTAATCTGGTCAAACTGGAGGATCTGCGCGAGTGGTGGCGGGTCGCCAATGGTCCGGTGACACCGGAAATTGACGATGCGGAGTTTGCCAGCACGGCGGCCGAGCTGCTGCCTCCGGCACCGTGGGATGGGGAAACCTGGAACGTCTGGATTGCGGCGGTCAAAGAGCGCACCGGACGTAAGGGGAAAGAGCTGTTCATGCCCATCCGTAAAGCCCTGACCGGGATGGAACACGGACCTGAACTGCCGGTTCTTCTGCCTTTGATCGGGCGGGATGAAACGGCTGCCCGCCTGAAAAAGCGTGCCTGATCGGGCGGAGTTTTCAGGTCTTCCGTCATGACACGGCCCCGTATGTATAATCCACAAAGACATCACATCGGATGCCATAAGGCGTAACGGTCTCCGTTTTTAACGGTATTCAGGCGGTGGGCGATTTCCTTATCAATGGTTTTGGACTGACCTTTATTCTGACAGAGCCAGCTCATCATGGTCAGCTCGCGAATCTGGATCAGGATATCGGCTTGCGGATCTTCGAGGATGTTATAGCCGTAGGCGCTGGAAAGAGCCTGAAAGTTCTTCATATCATAGTTAAACCGGATGGTTCCGACCGCACTCATCACCAGATCATATTCCTGCGGGCCGATGCTGACCTCATCAAAATCACAGAGTAAAAGCCCCTTTTTCGTCGGGATGACATTCCCGACATGGGCATCGCCGTGAATGACAGAGGTTTTCAGAACGGCCTTATAGCTGGTATAAAGCTCTTTCAGCCGGTCATGCTGCGCCCGGAAGTAAGCCAGATCTTCGCGTTCCAGCAAGCCCCGCTCTTCTATATCATCCAGACGTTCCCGGATTTTTTCAAAAGGATCGTGCCGGGGCAGCTCTACCTGTACAGTTTGTCCGGCTTCCTGAAAGTCTTTAATCAGTTTGCCAAAATCTCCCCAGTTAATCTCCTGTGACAGTGCTGTCTCAAGGTGCCAGAGCGTTACATGGCAGTTTGACAGGATCAGTGGCGGATGCTCCGGGACCAGACGAATTGCCGGGAAATCCTGCTGGTTAAGGGCGCGGACAAACTCCAGACGCTTTGTGGCGCTGTCAAGGTCCACTCCCGGCTTTGAAATGCGGACGACATATCCCAGATTTTTTAATTTAAACAGCATGTTACTGCCGATGCGGATCAGCTCATATGGCGTTTTATGATCGATATCCCACGTCAGCAGCGCCGCTTTTAAAATATCTCCCCCGATGTCCCGTGACCACTCCTTCATCTTTAATCTTAAAGAGTTTCAATCACGACGTTTTCGTTGGTATAGACACAGATATCCGCGGCGACTTTCATCGCTTTGCGGGCGATGTCCTCGGCGCTGAGATCCTCGCGGTCAATCAGGGCGCGGGCAGCGGCCAGCGCGTAATTTCCGCCAGAGCCAATCCCGATAATCCCATCCTGCGGTTCGACCACGTCTCCGGTGCCAGTCAGGATCAGAGAGGTGTCTTTATCGCAAACAGCCATCAGAGCTTCCAGACGGCGCAGATACTTATCGGTTCGCCAGTCCTTCGCCAGCTCGACACAGGCGCGGGTAAGCTGCCCCGGATGAGCCTCCAGCTTGGCTTCCAGACGCTCGAACAAAGTGAAGGCATCGGCGGTTGCCCCGGCAAATCCGGCAATGATCTTCCCGTCTTTTCCCAGACGGCGTACTTTTCTGGCATTGGCTTTCAGAACGGTTGGCCCCATAGAGACCTGCCCATCCCCCGCAATCACCACGTCGGCTCCTTTGCGGATCGCGAGAATGGTTGTGGCGTGCCACTGGTGAGAGTCATACGGATTGAAATTTGAGTTATGCATAAGCAAGAGATGCGATGAAACCTCGTGAAAGTCAAGCCCGTTTCCGGTTTTGTCAGGTTTTTGGTCTTAATGTGCCGCCATCCTTAAAAAGCCTCTGCAAAAGCCCCGACTCGTCATTCTGAACCGCAAAGTAAGACAAAGGAAAACAAAGTTCTTCTACCCTTTTTTCTTCGTCATCACACGGCCCCGTCCGTGTGATCCATGAGAGCGTGATATAAGAACGAAGGAACGAAGTACTCGAAAAAAACCTTCGTATCTTCGTAACTTCGCGTTTAAAAACAAACAAAGCATCATAAACCACGAATGAACACAAATAGACACGAATAGGAAAATATTGGCGTGCAGTCGTGTTTATTCGTGGTGAAAAGCATAGAAGCCGCTGCAAAACTCCAGATTCGTCATTCTAAGCCGCAGGTGAAGAATCTTATAGTGGTTCCAATTTGCTCGGATTCTGAACCGCAGAGGCACGGAGGGCGCAGAGGTTTCTTACAAAAATAGGCATAAAGAAACCCCGCTTTTCATCTTGAAATAAGCGGGGTCCTTTTATATGGTGACGTTTTCTATGTATAGTCTACTTATATTCACACCCGATCAAACTGCTGTCCGTTGTTCAAATCGAGCAAGTTCTCCTCTTCACAGATCACTTGTGATTCCTTCATAGCAAAAACAATTTTGGATTACAAGTATTTTTGAAGAGAAAATTGCAAAAAAGATAACTATTATTTTATTTCTTAATGTGTTTCATAATTATATTGCATAATTATATGCCCTTCTGTTACGATAATAACTCATTTTGACATTTTGAGGACAGAATATGAGCGTTGCCGAAGAGTTGCTTGATGCGACAAAAGAAACCCTGAAAAAGGCTGAAAACAGGGTTGTTGAAGCCAGTCTGGCACTGGAGGAAGCCGCAGGAAACATAGTCTCCGGCATCAAACATCTTAAAGACGCCTCTCCTTCAGAAAAAGCAGAGCTGATCGAAGGAGGAGAAGCTCTGATTGACTGGACGGCAGGGGCTCTGACGGAAACAGAAGATCCTAATGAGGCGCAGGACTTACGGGAAATCGCGAATGCGGTTCATACGCTAGCACAAATTGGCCGGGACTCAAAATCGTCTCACCCGCCGGATACGGCTGCCTGAGAGTAGAAAAAAATAAAAAAATGCGCTGATTGTGCGATTTCCTCATGGACAGACGAATTTTTTTTCCTTATAACATCTCTTCAGTGTGCCTCGGTAGCTCAGTCGGTAGAGCAAGGGACTGAAAATCCCTGTGTCGGCGGTTCGATTCCGCCCCGCGGCACCATTTTTCTTTTCACACACATTCATTCCCATTCATATTTAAACGCAAAATGTAAGACATGCCGCTACCTACAGACGGTTTAAATTTCATTTCCGTTCACCGTTCTTCATATTTATTCGTTTACAATCGGGGTATTTAGGGGGCATAATTGGGGGAACTGGTTAAATGCCCCTTATCTTGATGCCCCCAAATGAAGCTAAAAGACATACAATGCCGCCAAGCTGAACCGAGAGATAAACCTTATAGGCTCTCAGACGGTGGGGGCATGTATCTTGAGGTTATGCCCAATGGTTCAAAGTATTGGCGTTTAAAATACCGGATACACGGTAAGGAAAAGCGTTATGCCATAGGGGTTTACCCTCAAACTTCACTTGGTGAAGCGCGTGAAGAACGGGAAATAGCCAAAAAGAAAATAAAAGGGGGCATCGACCCTGTATCAGAACGAAAACAGGAAAAACGGCAGGCAGAAGAAAATTCAGCCAATACCTTTAAGGCCGTGGCTTTGGAGTGGTTTGACATCCAGAAAGATAATTGGAGTGAAGGCTATCAGCAAAAAATCTTGCGGATCATGGAGATGAACCTCTTTCCGTTTATTGGAAATGCCCCCATCGCAAATATCAAACCGCCGGATTTATTGGATTGTTTGAGAAAAGTCGAAAAACGCGGTGCCTTGGATATCGCCGCCCGTACAAAACAAACGGCAGGTATGATCTTTCGCTACGGTATCCAGACCGGGAAATGTGAATGGAACGCTGCTGATAATCTCGCAGGGGCGTTAAAAACGAAACGGACGGAACATTATTCCGCTCTGGATGAAAAGCAGCTTCCGTCATTCTTACAGGCGTTGCGTAATAACGAAGCTCGTTTGTTCGAACGCACCCGCCGCGCTGTGTGGTTTTCTCTATATACTTTTCAAAGACCGGGCGAGATCAGACAGGCTGAATGGTCTGAAATAGATTGGGATAAGAAAGAATGGCACATTGCTGCACATAAAATGAAAATGCGCCGTGACCATATCGTACCGCTATCAGATCAAGCGATTGAAATCTTAAAAGCGCAGAAAGAGGAAACCGGATATCT
>JACKIP010000013.1 GCA_020638395.1 Rhodospirillales bacterium | reverse complement strand
CTTCGTAGATATTTTGTGATTTTGGAGCTATTTGCCGCTGGTCCGGATAGCCCTGCATGCTGATAATACCGCCACCGGCAACATCGTGATTTTCATAGATGACCAGCCGCCCGATCCGGGCATTTTCCTCATACGGGTCCAGCGCCAGCAGATTTCGCGCCCGCAAGGTCACTTCGGCGACTTCGTTCCGGGCGACCTCGCCGCTGGAGGTGTCATCGTGTAAATCTTGCGTATCAATGACTTTTTCGATAGATTGCACGGTTACCATGGCTTCATTGGTGCCATAGCGGACCTTATAGCTGTTCCCCACCTTCAGAGGTTTGTGCGACAACCAGAACAGATGTGTGCGAAAAACGTTGGTCAGAAATGGCAGGGTTTCCTCCTGCTCGTGCGAGGCGAGATGACCACGCTCCACGAAAATCGGCTGATTGAGTGTAAGCCCGATGGACTCTCCCGCCACGGCTTTCAATTTTCTTGGCTCTCTCTCCGGCCATTGCTCCAGCGAGGTCACGACGGCTTTTTCATTGGTGGGGGAGAAAAAGAGCGTATCCCCGACTTTTACAGATCCGGTCTCAATACGCCCGACCAGAATACGTTTTTCATCGAAGCGGTACACATCCTGAATGGGAAAGCGCAAGGGGGCATCCTGCCGTGAGGTATGGCTCTGGAAACTATCCAGCGTTTCCAGAAGGGTTGGCCCGTCATACCAGCTCATTGTTTCATCTCTGGAAGCGATCATGGTGCCGTGTCGCGCCGAAATCGGCAGGATATGGGTGGCGCTCAGATGAATGGAGGCGAGGTAGTCCTGCACCGATTTCGAAACCTCTATAAAACGCTTTTGCGCCTGCTCGACGGCATCCATCTTGTTAATAACCACGGCGATCTGCTGTAGCCCCAAAAGCTTCAACAGATAGGCATGGCGGCGGGTTTGTTCCTGTAGCCCTTCCTTGGCATCGACCACTAAAATGGCGGCATCGGCCTGCGCCGCGCCGGAAATCATATTCTTAAGAAATTCCCGGTGTCCGGGGGCGTCAATAATGACGTAATCCCGCTGTGCCGTTTTGAACCAGATCTGGGTGGTGTCGATGGTAATTGCCTGATCGCGCTCCGCCTGATAGGAATCCAGCAGGAACGACCACTCCAGCACATCGGTGCCGCGGCGTTTACAGATCTCCTGCAACTCCTCGACTTTTCCGTCGGGTAGCGAATTCGTATCATAGAGCAACCGTCCGATCAGGGTCGATTTGCCGTGGTCAACGTGACCGACAATAACGATATGGAGGGGCGGTGTGTGTTTTTTTTGGGTCATTTTTGTTTGTATGTTGTCACTTTAGTAATGATATTTCAATGCGAAGGATGCGAAGGTTCTTATAGTTATAAATACTTCTGTGTCTAGCTATACAACCATCCTGTCTCATCGCATCCAAATTTTTCGTTAATCTCTTTTGCATTTGGCAGCATATCATAAATGTTCTCAGGGTTAATCTTTGAGACCTTGTAGTTTAAGTAATCCTGAAAATCGACAGGATGGCTGGGAAGTCCAAGGAATCTGTAAATATCATGGAGAACTGCATCCGGAGATATTTCTTTGTTCAAATATAAATCTTCGTAATTCGTCCGGTAAAGCATTTGGGCAGGTTTTTTATTAAGAAGATCATCATAATACAAACGTAATTCTTTTTCGTAGTTTATAATTTTCTCAATTTCTTCCAGAGGGAGAGGGGCAAATTTTTGAGAGGTATAGTCCTTACCTTTCTCGTGTGGTTGCCAGACTCCGGTTTGCCGTGCGATAAGATTAGATACAACAGCTTGCAGAAGATTGGATCTTTTTAAGTAAATAACTTTGATTTCAGGTCGCAGTAGAAGATGGGTGTATAAATCTTCAGAAAGCTGATAGTTAAGCACTTTTATGCCGTTATATTTACGGAAGATATCAGAAGTTTGTTTATCCAGAGAAGGTATATCTCTGATAAGATTTAAATAGCTTGGCTCATTTGGATTCCACTCATGATATTTTTCGTGAAAAGGTTCTTCAGCGATATGAAGATCGGGGTGGCATTGTAATGCTCTTGATAAATTTGTACTACCGCTGCGCGCATGTGCAAAAATAATAAAGGGAGCTCTCATCCTTACAAATACCCCTGTGCTCTGAGTTTTTCGAAGCTGTCTTCCGTTTCTTTATCCATGGAGCGGCCGGCGCGTTCCGAGGTGTTGGTGGTTTCCAGTTCAGTGATAATTTCCTCAATTGTCGCGGCGGTGCTGTCGACCGGAAAGGTGATGTTTTTCTCCCCTAAAGAGCGGTAGCGTTTGCCATCTTTGGCGAAATAAAGCTCGCAGCAGGGGATTTGTTCCCGCTGGATATAGCGCCAGATATCCAGCTCCGTCCAGTGCAGCAGCGGGTGCACCCGCACATGCATGTCATCCGGAAAGTCTGTTTTGTATTGATCCCAGAATTCCGGCGGCTGGTTCTTGAAATCCCAGTTTCCATCGGGCGTGCGCGGCGAGAAAACCCGTTCCTTGGCGCGCATGGATTGCTCATCCCGGCGAATGCCGATCATCAGGCCCCGGTAATTCTTTTCCTTCAAAAGGTTGGACAGTCCCGCAGTTTTGCGCGCCGCGGCCCGCGTGTTGGGCGGCAGGGTCGGGTCCATCTCTTCTTCCGGCGGGCAAAAAGCAGCTTGAAAGGGCAAATTCCAGTCTTTAACCAGTTGATCGCGAAAAGCATAGACCTCGTCCATTTCCATGTCCGTATCCAGATGCACCAGAGGAAACGGCACCCGCCCGAAGAATGCTTTGCGGGTCAGCCAGAGCAGAGTTGTGGAGTCCTTACCGATCGACCACAGCATCGCCAGCGGGTCGATCCGGTTATAGGCCTCGCGGATGATATAAATGGACCGCGCTTCCAGTTGGTCGAGGTGATTCATATAATAGTATTAACATGAAGTCCGGCGCGGGAATACTATTGTCTTTTAAAATAAGCTCCGAATGCCGCCTGCGTCTACGCAACCGATTCATCATTGAAACCATGTTCAACGTTCTTAAATATAGTGGTTCCGATTAAAAATAAGACATCCGTCATTCCCCGGATTTTCGCAGAAAATCCTAGGGCAATCCATAAATATCAATGGATTGCCTTAGAATTGCCTTCGACAATTCAGGCAATGACGGTGTTGTAAGATGTCTTAAAATTAAACCAAAGCACTATAATACATGAAACCCGATTGTTCCAGATCTCAGGATTATCCATAATTTTGACTGTATCACCATTTCCTGTAGTATTCTTTACCGTCCCGGTCTTTGTTTTTCTTGCCGTGGGCATGATGCGTATCGTGATCCCGCCAGTCATCATGCCTCCCGTTCATGACCGGAGAGTTCTGGTATATGACGGTTGGATGGCGATATTCCTGCTTTCTTTCCCGGTCCCGAATAATAAAGATCGGCCCTGTCGCGGTGTATCGGATACCATCAACCGAGCTGAATGTAACTTCCCAGATCCCATCATTTCGCTTACAGGCTATTCCGGTGGACACGGTGTTTTGATGGCCAATTCGTACATTTTGTGTATAGGGGTTGCAGGGGCCGACGATAAAACTGCTGTTTTTAGGGCGAAAATCATCTCGATCTCTACGATCCGGATGGTCTGCACGAGCCAACGCCGGAGACAGCAGGGCCATGCTTGCCAGTAGAAAAACGAAAGTTTTGGTAAAAGGGGATGAAACGGGAGGGAGGATGTGTTTAGGCATATCTGTTTTCCTTGCTTTTTGAGGTGTTCCCTTAATATACGGACGGAAAAACAGAATCCTTTGCGAAAAAAATCACACCTTAGCATGCACCGCACAAAAATCTCCAGATTTCATTAATCTTTTTAGTGTTATAATGATTTGAAAATAAGCACGGGACGATTTCTTCATGACAGAAAATCTAAAAGATTTAAGCCAGATTAATGACTTTTTAGTACGGCTGAACAGTCGGCTGGATACATATGAAGGGTATATGGCGACACGACTGGATGAATTATCCTCGGAAATTAATGCGTCGTCACAATTGGCGGAAATGGCAGAGGAAGGGCTTGTCCGGAAATTTGCCGAGATTTTGGAAATCATCAGTGCCATTTCCTATAAAGGTACCGGCGATGCTCCGATGAATGCCGGGGTTGAGCTGGAAAAAGTGATTGAGGTCACGGAGACTGCCGCCAATCAGATTATGGACGCGGCGGAACGGATTACGGATCGTCTTGCCAATAGCGATGATCTGAATGACTCAGCCAAACGTGAAGCCGCTCTGGATGATGTGCGGAATGAAATTCAGGAAATTTTGATAGCCTGTTCGTTTCAGGATCTGACCGGGCAGCGCGTGCGCAAAACACTGGAGAATATGCAGTTGATCGAAGAACGCTTGTCTTCGACCCTGTACAAACTGGGGCTGGATGTTGACTCCCACAAAGGCAAAGGTCTCGCCGCGGATATTACCTCGGCCAAGGAAGCAAAAACCTCCTCACAGGGGGATATCGATAGTTTGTTTGATTAGGTTGAGCCTATCCCTTACACCGGCAGGCCAATAACCACACACAGACCGCCGAGGGCCTGGCTTTTTTCCAGAGAAATTTTTCCTCCGTGCGACAAGACAACATCCATTGCCACTGACAGACCGAGGCCGGCCCCGCCGGTTTCTTTATTTCTGGAGGTATCGAGCCGGACAAACGGTTTGAACACTTCCTCATATTGATCTTCCGGAATGCCCGGCCCGTTATCTTCGATCCGGAGCCGGACCCGTTGCGGGGTTATTTCAAGGCTGATCTGTATTTTTGTGGCATAGCGCGCCGCATTCCCCAGAATATTTTCAAGACAGCGGCGAAAATTGACTTTTTGCAGGAAGATTTGCGGAGCCGGCGCGGAAGGAGCAATCAGGGTTGTTTCCAGTGTCTCTGTCTTGTACGGTGCCATCACCTCTGTGAGAAACTCCGCAAGATTGACGGAGGAGGCTTCTTCGGGTTTTTCGCCTCTGGCAAATTCCAGATAGGCCGTAATCATTTTTTCCATTTCATCCAGATCGGCCAGTAAGGCCTGCGTGTCATCGGAATCTTCCAGCATGGACAGCCCCAGACGAATTCGGGTTAAAGGCGTTCGCAAATCATGGGAGACCCCGGCAAGCATCGTTGTGCGCTGTTCAATTTGCCGACGGATCCGCCGCTGCATGATTTCAAAGGCTTCTGCAGCTTGCCGGACTTCGCGGGCACCGGAGGGCTTGCCAAGAGAAACGGGACGGCCTTTGCTCATGCGCAGAGCCGCCACCGCCAGCTTGCGGATGGGGCGGATCTGATTGCGCAGAAAAACAACCGAAATCAGCAACAGGGAAAAAGACGAACCCAGCAACAGCAGAACGAACACATAGCCAGAGGATGAAAACAAGCGTCGTTGCGGCACAAAGACCTTCAGAACGCCGTTTTGAAGCTGGATAAAAATTGATACGCGCTGGATGTTGCGGTCCAGAAAAACAAGATGCGGCTGCGGCAGTTGTTCATTCAACGTCCGCAGCAGAGGGCGAATAACCAGCATGTCAACATAGTCGAAATCCTGATGGGTGGCGGGCAGGATAGCATTTTCTTCAAAAAGAATCGTTAGTCCCAGATATTGGGAAAGGTAATCCTGCAAGCTTTCATAGCGGTCCCTGGAAAAGTTATTTTCCATCTGGTCGGCGGCAATTGCGATTTCTCCGGCAACCGAAGAGGCAAGGCGACGGGTCATTTTATCCCAGTGATTATCCCAGAAAACCGTCACGGCAATGATTTGCGCCAGAACAACCGGCACAACCAGAATCAAAAGAGACCGGCCCATCAGGCTTTGCGGGAAAAAATTTCTGAGTTTCACTTTTTTACGTTAGTACGTCTTTCCTTCCGTCTCCAGTACCTTTTTGCAGACATCATAAGAAAATCCCGCGCGCGCCAGACTGGAGAGCTGCTGCTCCGGCGTTTTTCGCGGCGGAGACGGGTGATAGGGTCCCAGCTTTTTTCGCTCTGCAAAGCGGAGCGCGGCGGAGAGCTCCGTATCATCGGTGCGGTGCCCTTCCGGCGCGGCGGCTTCCTCATCGAGATTTTGCAGGCCTCGTAGAATATCTTCCTCTGAAAACCCTTTTTCCTTGAGCTTTATAACGATCATCCGGCGAGACAGGCCCTTTCCCCGGCGCAGGCTTTGCAACATGCCGCGCAAATAGGCATCATCATTCAGATAGCCAAGGGTCATGAATTCCGAAATAACCTCTTCCAGCCAGAGATAGCACGGCTCGCGCTCCTGATCCGGATGCGCCAGGCAGGATCTGTTAATCTTCCGCTTCATTGCGTTTCGGAACTGGCCGGAGCTGGCAACATAGCGTTGCAGATAATACAGCCCGGAATTCCGAAGGTAGGACGGAGAAATTTTTTTCGGTACTTTTGGGTTTCTGGCAGTCATTTTGTAAAAAGATACCATATTTCTATCCTGTCGGGGGAAATACACAGCTTACCACCTCTCAATTTCGTCATCACACGGCTTTCGCAGAAAGTCCGTGTAATCCATATTTGAAAATCGATGGATTACACGCATTTTTTCTTCGTCCTTATGGACAGAAAAAAGCGTGCAATGACGAAAAGTTAAGTTTTAAGGAGTGGTAAGAAATACACAGGTGACTTTTTAGATCTTCGTGCTAATTATGGAGCATGATGCATGTGACGCTCCAGACCAGAAAAATATCAGGATTAAACAGAATAGGACTGCAAACGCTTGTTGAAAAAGAAGTCTCACGGTTTCTGAGTGTTTATTCGCAAACGATTGTTGCTCCGGTGGTGACGACGCTGCTATTTTACACGGTTTTTGCGCTGGCTTTTGGCGGGGTGGCACGCAGTGTCGGCGATATTCCTTACCTGTCATTTCTTGCCCCGGGGTTACTGATGATGGCTATGGTGCAAAATGCATTTGCCAATACGTCTTCGTCTCTGGTTATTGCCAAGGTGCAGGGGAATATTGTCGATCTGCTCATGCCTCCGCTATCCCCTGCGGAGCTTTTGACCGGGTTTGTCATCGGCGGAGTGATGCGCGGGCTGGTCGTCGGAGTGGTCACGGCGCTGGTTATTACTGTGTTTGTCCCGCTTCACATTCACAATATCGGCGCAATTGTCTTATATGCGGTTCTTGGCACAGTGATGCTTTCCGCTCTGGGCATTGCAGGGGGGATCTGGTCACAGAAATTCGATCATATTGCGGCGGTCACCAACTTCATCGTTACGCCCCTGACTTTTCTGTCGGGAACGTTTTATGCCATGAGCAGCCTACCGCCTTTCTGGCAGTTTCTGGGGCATTATAATCCGTTTTTCTATATGATTGACGGATTCCGTTACGGATTTATCGGTCATGCGGAAGGAAATCTTCTGATCGGCAGTGGTGGGTTGATCCTTCTGGATGGGGCGCTTTTGGCGCTTTGCTATGCCATGATTCGCAGCGGGTATAAAATAAAATCATAATTTTTGATATGGTGGGTGTATGCACTTGAAAGATCTTATTCTTCCGTTTCAGCTTGAAAAATCAAACTTGCGCGGCAGGGTCGTTCGGCTTTCCGGCGTTCTTGACCATATTCTGACGGCGCACAATTACCCCAAGCCGGTGTCGCATCTGGTGGGGGAAAGCGTCACCCTGTCTCTGGCGCTCAGCTCAATGCTGAAATTTGACGGAGTGTTTACCCTGCAAACATCCGGGGATGGACCGATCAGCATGCTGGTGGCGGATGTTGAGTCTCCGGCACAGGTGCGGGCCTGCGCTAAATTCAACGAAGAGCGCGTGGCACAGGCCCGGCAACAATTACAGGCGATGGCCGTTCCTGAAACATCGCAAAACCATCTTGCGCAATATTTGGGAAAGGGCTATCTGGCCTTTACGGTAGACCCGCACGGAGAGGCCGAGCGTTATCAGGGGATTGTGGCGCTCGAAGGCGCGTCTCTGGTCGATTGTGTGCAGGATTATTTCCGTCAGTCTGAACAAATCGACACAGCATTCCGTATGGCGGTCGGATACCGCAGGGCACGTTGGCAATCTGCCGCAATTATGCTGCAAAAAATGCCGGAGGAAGGCGGCGCGCTCCCTCTGGGTAACACAGATGAAGATGACTGGCGGCGGGCCATGATCCTGATGCAAAGCGCCACGGAAAATGAGCTTCTGGACGATCAGCTCAGCCTTGAAGAGCTTCTGGTTCGGCTGTTTCATGAGGAGGGCGTGCGGGTGTTTGAACCGGTGGAGGTTGCTCATGCCTGCCGCTGTTCTCTGGAAAAAGTACAGGACGTCGTGACGATGCTGCCGGAGGAAGACCGGGCCTATGTTGAAAAAGACGGCGCGATTGAGATGATTTGTGAGTTTTGCAGCAAAGCCTATCGGCTGGATCCAAAAACGCTGGAACAAATTTTGTAGAAATCCGGTGATTTCTGCGTGACAAGCCTGTAAAAAATTGCTACGAAGCTAGGATCTCTAGAGCAAAGAACGTTTAAGGCGAGTCAAGCTAAACGATCAAAGCTCCAATGCTGCCGTAGCTCAGTGGTAGAGCACACCCTTGGTAAGGGTGAGGCCGGTGGTTCGATCCCACTCGGCAGCACCATTTATTTACATAATAAAAGTCAGTTTCTCTAAGCCTCTTCCAGCCTAGCGCTTAACGTCATTACCCGTTTTATGCGGGTAATCCATTCTTTGCGCTTGATATGTATTTTTACTTCGCGCATGTCTTGCAAGCATGAGAGACGAAGACAAATGGGGAATATAAACTGACAGGTGGCGCGCGGATAACTGTATCCGAAAACAGCAAAAAGAAAAAAATAAAAAGAAACAAAGCCATAGAACAAAAAACAGCGCCAGATAAAAAATCAGAAAGGTTGGTGCTGCCTTTTGCAGAGATTCCTATAGGCGACAAGAAGGAAAGACTTGACCCCCAAAGATAAAGCTTCTATAAGCTATGTACCTTAACGCGGGATGGAGCAGTCCGGTAGCTCGTCAGGCTCATAACCTGAAGGTCGTAGGTTCAAATCCTACTCCCGCAACCAATCTTCTAAATTCAAACACTCTCTAACCCTTGTAATCCGTTGCAAAAGGGCAGAGTTTTTGGGCTTTTGCGCCCAAAGCTAAAGGGCATGCATCCCCTCAAAAAGCCATTTATACCCCCACATTCTCTCTAAATACCGATTTTTCTCTGAAGCTATAGAGGCGATTACAAAAACGCCCTTCAGCTTTTTGTTGTTGTATTTCAGTATATTATGTTTCTTAAAAAATTAACGGTTTTTGGGTCGCAGCGTAAACTGATGTGGTAATCCCCCTAAATTAACAGGGGTTGGAAGTAGAAAGTTGGTTTGATGTACTTCCTTTGGCGGATTGAGCCAGCTTCATGGCTGGAGTGATGCCGCCGATGCCCATATTAGGGCGTTCATTATTGTAAGTCCATAGCCATCTGGTTGCCTCCTCTTGGGCTGTTCGATCGTATTAAACTCATTCATTTCCAGCCACTCATGGCGCACAGTGCGGTTGTACCTCTCAACATAGGCGTTCTGTTGTGGGTTGCCTGGCTGGATATAAGACAGGGTAATTTCTTGGTCTTTGGCCCATTGCCGCAATTTTTCACTGATATACTCAGGGCCGTTGTCGCAGCGCAAAGAGCGGGTTTGCCGCGCCATTCGATGATCTGCTCCAAAGCCCTGACCACACGTTCAGCAGGCAAGGATAAATCAACCTCTATCCCAAGTCCCTCACGGTTAAAATCATCAAGAACATTAAAGGTTCTAAAATATCGTCCTCCGCTCAACTGATCCGCCATAAAGTCCATCGACCACATCGCGTTCGGGGTATCAGGGACAGCCAAGGCCTCTGGCCGTGCCCTCACCAATCGCCGCCGTGGCTTGATCCGCAGGTTTAACTCTAACTCACGGTAAATGCGGTACACCCGTTTGTGGTTCCAGACAAACCCCTTCACATTCCGCAAATATAAAAAGCATAAACCAAATCCCCATCGCTTGTGATTATCCGTCAGACGAAGTAGCCACTCCGCAACCTTGACGTTCTCGTCATTGCGGGTCGGTTGATACCGATAGCACGTCTGGCTCACCCCGAAGGCCTTGCAAGCCAGGCACAGGGATTCCTCCCTCCGCCTGCTTTAATATCTGCATAATCTGATGTTCGTTAAATCGGCTCTTCTTCATAGATATTCTCCTCTTCCTTCTTTACGAGAATTTTCTACTTCTAAACACCTTTAATTTATGGGGGGATTACCATGTGGACATGAACAAAACCATTGTCACGTAGAGATGCGGAGAGAAATATATGGCCAATCAAGCTGTTTGAGAAAATCCGAAATGCTGACGCTGCTCTTCCCAGCCATTCGGGAACGGCTTCATGAAATCGGTCAGGCTGAGGCTGTAAGGCTGGCGGCCATTTAGGATGGCTTCGATGATGTCGGGTGCCAGTTGGGTCATGCGGATGGTCTTGGCGATGTAGCCGTGATCCAGCTTTTCCTGTTCCGCAAGTTTCATAATCGTCAAATCAGGCTCGGCTTCAAGGGTTTCAAGATATTGGTGAATACGGCGGCAAAAAACTGAAGGTAATTGCCACGCTGGAGAAGAATTAAAATTCTTTAACTATCGGGCGGAAAACCCGTTTGAATTTTTCTAACATCTCTTTAAGCCAAGCATGCTGATTAATCCAGTCAGTTTCGTTGGAAATGTCGGCAAGTTTTTCTATTTTAATGACAGCGGTTTGTTTGGTTGGGCTGTTTTCCCAGTCCAAAGGTTGTCCAAATTTTTGCTCGATTTCCTGTTTTTGTTCATTAAGCGTTTCGTACCGCTCTTTCATGTTTTTATATAGATACACACCCGCTGTAATTTTTCCTGTTTTTGTTGCAATCGATAAGCGCAGTGTGATGTTGGCCTTTCCTAAAGCAAAATCGTGCCATCCTTTCGCTCCGGGGGATCCTAGCTTTATGTTGGAATGGTCTTGTAAATACTCGGAAAGAGCCGTCCAATATTTATATTGAAGTTCCCCAGATTCAGACAACCCTTCATCTTCTATTTTCTTTGCCGCTCTTGATACGGTCAAACTCCACTCGTTCGGTTGAGAAATGATGTTAAATTTAGGCGCTGGTAATGAATCATTAATGCGCCATAGTTCAACTTCTAATCCAAAGAAGCTGAAATTTCTGTCTGTAATACGATTGAGCCAGTCAATGGCAGATCTATGTTCTTCTGTAAACCTAGAGGCAATCCAAACGATAGTCACAGCATCTAGTCCGGCAGCGTATGTTAAAAGCTGACCAAGATGCCTGTGATCTGTTTTCTCAATTTGGTTCTCAATCAGAACCCATGATCCATCCAGTGTATTTTTGCACAGAATATCTGCCCGAAAGGGACCAACTTCCTTTTCTTGGGCTTCCAGCTCTAATTCCAAGCCAATAGTGTCCCCCAAAATTTGCAAGTGCTCCTCGCGTGCAAGCCACGGCGTAAAATCACGATCCTCTGTTTGCCAGATTTCACGAAGGTCTACTTTTAATAATTGCCCTAATTGGGTCATACTTATCTCCAAAGTTTAATTAATTCCCAATTCTTTAAAAAATGCCTCATGACGAAGTCGGGCATCTTTAACGATTTGATCATATTGCAAAACTTCAATATAAGCGCATCTGGGTTTATTATAGCCAAAGTAGCCACGTCCTCCAGGTAGCTCTTGGTTGATTCCGTAATCTTCTAAAATAGCTTTAAGGCGAGGTGTAATGTCACATACGAGATAACAGAAAAAAGGCGTAGTATCGCCAATGCTGGTTATTAAATTTCCATCGTTGTCTGTTATACGGTTTTCCTTAAGTTCTCTGATGTAATCATAAACCTGTTTAACTGGATTTTCATCGTCATTGTATTCTGTACGCGCTGGACGCTTAAACTCTACAATTACAACTGGCTGATCTGTGCCTTCTCTATGCAAAAGATTGCTGCCTTCAAAAAGCACTAAATCTGGACGATCTGAGCTACTTGAATTTGACGCAAATTTTTTGATATTTTCATCGGATGCCCAAAAATCGTAATATGCCAAACGATCATCAATTAACCATAGATGATGTTCTCCATATTCTATCTGTCCTGAATTGACACGAAGAGGGCAAATGATTTTGTGAACCGCTTCTTCCGTATATTTCTTTTTCTTTTCAGGGTCTTCATATCCAAGTCTACTATGCAGTAATTCTATGATTGCTTTACGCTTTGTCACATACTCTGCAAGAGAAGATTTTTCTTGTTCTCCGATGCGGCTTATTAATTGTGAAAATTTATTCTCATAATCAACCATGGTATCTGGGTCAGTATCAGGCCCAATAATAGAAGCAACCTCTCTTTTTGTGGATCGATTTTCTCTAAAATCGTAAATAGACATCTCTCCGTAAATTTCTTCTTCTGTCTTTTTATTCAAAGGAAGTTTTTTTGCAAATTCTGCATTGTTTTTGACCAAATATTTGTAACGAGGAAAATTAGTCACGACACGCTGTACAGTTCCAGCCTTTGCTGCCAAAATAGCATTAATTGGTTCTTCCAAATAAATTTTGGCTCGCTCTTCTGCCGCTTTTGTTATCGCTTTGTATGTCTCTTTGCTGATATCAAAATTATTTCGTTCTTGCGTCACATTGCTGTCAAGGAAATCACCAGATATAATACCAACATAGGCTACCATTTCGTCTTCATATTCAAAATAACTATCAAGACCGGTTTGGTTATTGATGACGTGACCGTCTACAATACGTTCATGAGCTGATAAATAGAGCGTATGCTCTGCTTTTTCGACCAAAGATTTATTTAACAGCAGATGGTTAACGGTAAAGCTACCGACATCCTCAATTTCAAATTCATCGGTTTTGGGGTTATGTGTATTCGCAGTGATGATTTGACGGATATCGTATTTATTATCAGAATCTTCTATAACGATATTGGGGCGATCATGGCCGATAAGGTAAGAGAGAAAGTGGGCAATCATTTTATGAGCAACACTCTCTGTTTTTTTAGGGCATCTTGAATTATAGCCATCTTTAAGACGTTGAAGGTGGACCGTAGTTATATGATTTTTGCTCTGTGAATTTTCTCCGAATGAATATTCGGGGAAGGGGTTTTCATTATCGAGAATAAAATTAAAGCCACGTTCATAAAATTTCCCATCTTTCTCTTGATAGGTGCTTTGCACGTTAACAAGTTCAAAAACCTTAAGCCAGGTTAACCGCCCAACGCCTTTCCCTCCTTTTTGGAGCTTATGTCCTGTATCATAGGTTCGGAAAGATTTGAAATTATCTTCATTAAGCCCGATTCCATTATCTTCAATGCTAAATGATACTGGCTGAGCTTCATCGTTACGATAAACAAAAACACGAATGTGGCCTTTTTCTACCCATTTTTCGCCAAAGCGCTCTTGGACGGAATGTATAGCATTGCTGATTGCCTCAAAAAGAGGGATTAGGGTGTTTTCATAGCTGGGAGCTAGCGCCAGATTTCGGATCCTGCCCTCAAGGTTTTCTTCCATTTTGAAGGTTACGGGCTTATCAGTGCTTGTCTTATTTTTTTGCTGTAAATCTAACATTTAAAACCTTTGCTAATAATTATATTGCTTTAATTATTTTATCTATAATTAGAGTAACTTCTCCAATAGGTAAAACGGCCTCGACCTCATCATTTTCGCAACAACCTAAAAGAGCGCGACCAATAACGGAGTGCTGCGCAATAGTTCCTGTATGGGGATCACCTTGTGTTGGAACAATTTGTACCGCACGTTTTTCTTTTTTTCCGCCATCTTTAACCATAAAATAGGTTACGTTATCAAAAAGCTGCACCATGTTATCAGTGTTTTTTTGTTTGTCTGCAGCATCAAATAAATCTTCTGATTCTTCATTTTTCTCATAGGGTGTAAAATCATGTTCAATAACTTTATTTTCGTCAGAAGATTTTTTCAGATCATCACTGTCAAGCAGGGCCTGAATATAGTTCTTAAGTTTCTCAAATTCCTGCACTGGATTGGAGAACCAGTCCGTTGACCAGATACGATATATACGCCATCCCAGCCCTTCAAGCACCTGTTGACGGATAACATCACGCTCACGTGCTGATTTCGAAGAGTGGTATGTGGCACCGTCGCACTCAACGCCCATGAGATAGCCGTAAGGATATTTTGGGTGTTTTACGCCAAGATCAATGCGGTATCCGGCAACGCCGACTTGAGGATGCACTTCGCACCCGATGGCTTCAAGTTTTTCTTTAACCCAAATTTCAAAATCGCTGTCCGGTATTTCGTCAGGTTTATGCTGTCCCTCATCAATAATGCCTTTTGCGGCATAAGTTAAAAATCCTTTCAAAGCCCGGACGCCATCAGAAGAAGTTTCGGATACAGCTATTCTTTCAGGTTGTATTGATGTGAAGACAACCATGTTTTTCTTTGCGCGGGAAAATAATACATTTAATCGCCTGTAGCCACCAGCACGGTTAATAGGCCCAAAGCTCTGGCGAAACGTATCATTTTTATCTGGGCCGTACACTGTAGAGATAAAGATGGCGTCACGTTCATCCCCTTGGACACTTTCAAGGTTTTTAACAAAGAAAGATTCAAGTGTGCCTTGCCATTTCGCCTTATAATTAGCCGCATGTGGATGATCGATAAAGGCACGATCCATCTCAATTTCAATCAGATCTTTCTGTACTTGGTTCATGGTGGCTATCCCAAGACTTCGATCTGGATGTTTACGCATAAACTCCAGCGCGGCTTTCACAACAGCCTCAACCTCGTCCATATTGGAGTTTGATGCGTAGGTACCACCGACATATTCCAGCCTCACGCCCAGCTCATCTGGGTTTTTAATTGGCGATGGAAATATCTTAAGTTCGTTGCCATAGAAATGGTAGTTTGAAAACGCAATCAGGCTCTCGTGCTGTGAGCGATAATGTCGGCTTAAAATACGAGATGGCCTAAAGGACGACAAAGCCATAGGCATATATAAACGTGGGAAGCTCGGGACGTACCTTTGAGGATCTGCTATGAGTTATAGATTGTGAATTGTCTGCGACAATTCAGGCAATGATGGCTTGATAATTTGTCCTAGTGTTAGAACCATTTCATCTTTTTAAACAGGACGATCTGGGCGAGGACAATCCCTCCGAGAATTCCGCAGAAGATGTAGAAAGACCATGGGTTATCCGCACCGGGAATGCCACCGACATTGATCCCGAGAAGGCCCGTCAGGAATCCCAGAGGCAGAAAAATCGCCGCGATCACGGAGAGAACATACATGTTTTTATTCAGCCGGTCGGACAGCATATTGGACAATTCATCCTTTACGATCTGCGCCCGCTCCCGGATCATATCCAGATCTTCCAGATAGCGGGTAAGACGCTCCTGCGATTCCTGTAATTTCCGGCGGTGCTTCTCCTCGACCCAGCCCATATCCACGTTGCGAAGCCCCATTATCACGTCCCGCTGCGGCATGATATACCGCCGCAAAATGATCGCTTTTTTGCGCAAATCAGTGATTTCGCCGCGCTCTGAAATATCCGGCTCATCAAGAATTTCTTCCTCTATATCGTCAATTCGTTCGTTCAGGCTGGTCAGAACCGGCTCCATCCGCTCAAACAGCCGCGCCGTGATATCGGCCAGAAAATCCCCGGCATTTTTGGGACCTGAGCCATCGGTGATTTTCTGATGAATATCCTGCACGGCTTTCAGATTCCGGCGCTGCATGGTGATAATCCGGTGAGGATCAATCCACATCCGCAACGAGACCATGTCTTCGGGATCGGCATTTTCATTCAGGTTCACTCCGCGCAGGATCAGCAGTACTCCTTTGTCATAAGCAATCGTGCGCGGGCGGGTTTCCCCGGCCAGCAGAGCATCGAGAATTAACGGGTCGAGGTAATCAATCGTCGTCTCCAGCCAGCCCCGCGTTCCGGCATGGGTTGCGTCCAGATGAACCCACGCCAATTGCCGGTCTTTTAACAGGCGCGCAACTTCGTCCCCTTGCAGGTCATGGCCCCTGCCCTTGCCGTCGAAGCTGGTTGCGAACAGAATCATGGACGTCTCATTCATGCGTCTATTATTTCACGATTGGCGGATTAATCAACCGGCCCTTTCCACACAAAAGACCTTCCCCTGCTCTTTGTTTCACGCTATAGTCAAAAGCTATGAATCAGATACAGTCAATCGACACACTTTCCTTTGAGGATGCGCTGAGCGAACTGGAGAAAATAGTCCGTGCGCTGGAGACGGGGGCTGCCCCGCTGGAAGAATCTATTTCAACCTATGAGCGCGGCGTTTGCCTGAAACAGCACTGCGAAAAGAAGCTGGCCGATGCCCGGATGAAAATTGAAAAAATTTCCATTGCGGCGGATGGTAGCGTCACCTCTCAACCTTTTACCGAAGAGACCTGAGTCTATGCCCTCCCCCCGTGAAGCCCCCAGAAAATTACAGGAAGCTCTGGACGATGCTGTTGCCAAGGTCAACAAGACCATTGAACGTCTGATGCCGGAAACCGATCTGCCGGAGGCCCGGCTTTATGAAGCGATGCGTTATGGCGTCCTGAATGGCGGGAAAAGATTGCGCTCCTTTATGATCATTCAAACCGCAAACCTGTTCAAAGTCGACGAAAACCGCTCCCGCCGCGTTGCGGCAGCGCTGGAGATGTTGCACAGCTATTCCCTGATTCACGACGACCTGCCGGCGATGGATGATGCCGACCTGCGCCGCGGAAAACCCTCGGTTCATGTGGAATTTGACGAGGCGACGGCTATTCTGGCCGGGGACGCCCTGCTTACCCTTTCCTTCGAAATTCTGTCCGATCCCGCCACGCATGAAGATCCGCGCATTCGCTGCGAACTGGTGTCTGCTCTGGCAAAAGCGGCAGGCGGACACGGAATGGTCGGCGGACAAATGCTGGACCTGATGGCAGAAACCGAAGATTTTGACCTCGGCACCATTTCCCGCCTGCAACGGATGAAAACCGGAAAACTGATGGCCTTTGCCTGTGAGGCCGGGGCTATTCTCGGACGGGCCGACCCGGCCCACCGCAAAGCTCTGATGAATTATGCGCATGATCTTGGAGCCGCGTTTCAGGTCACGGATGACGTTCTGGATGTCGAAGGGGATGAAAACACTATCGGCAAACCTGCCAATCAGGATGACGCCGCCGGGAAAGCCACTTTTGTTTCAGCCATGGGAAAAGAACAGGCAAAAATGCGGGCGGAAATGCTGGTGCAACAGGCCATCCGCCACCTGAAGCCGTTTGAAGGCGCCCGCGCCTCCCTGCTCAAGGACCTCGCTCTCTATGTGCTTGAACGCCGGGCGTGATTTAATAAAAAATTTTTCCAAGGATTTGTCTAATTCTTCCGTCTTATGATTAGAAACTAATAAGGAGATAAATATGAAGAAGAAAATTTTTTGGGCTTTAGGGATCGTTACGGTCATGGCCCTGTCCTTGGCAGGCTACTTTACGTTAACACCCCCCGAAACATTACACATTCCCAACGGAATGTGTGTCGCCTGCGGCATGGGCTAAATTTGATCTATTTCTTACAGTGAGATACAATTTACCATGCGCAAAAAAATAGTTTCTTTTTTATGC
The DNA here is from genome assembly GCA_020638395.1 of Rhodospirillales bacterium. Taxonomy (GTDB): domain Bacteria; phylum Pseudomonadota; class Alphaproteobacteria; order Micavibrionales; family Micavibrionaceae; genus JACKIP01. Next base: position 11,715 of record JACKIP010000013.1, on the reverse strand, counting down.
TTAGGAAGCGCCGCTGTGATGGGCTGCATAGCGACAGGCCTTACCATATTAATGGCATATGCATTACTCCTGGGTGAAAATAACCGCAATTGGTGTACTGGCTGCGGTATGGGATAAGCCACTTGAATAAAGGTAGAAGGGGAAATTATGTTCAAAAAAATTATTCAATATGGATTGCTCTGCGCGGGGTTTATGATTTGCCTCATGCCGTTTTATAGTGCGAACACAGAAGGTATCACTGAAACTGAGTCAGCAACAGACATACCTACACAAACAGACACCCCGCCAGAAAATCAAAAACCTGTAACACAACAAAATAAACCTGTTTCATTTCCCTTAAGTATTAGCCCTTATGGATGTATGGCCTGTGGCATGGGATAAAATTCCCAAAAATGATTTTTGTTCATGCGTAAGAAGCTATTGATTTATGTTAGCTCCACCTTAGGAGTTATAGTCATCCTATCCTCATGCTATATTGACGGCCTGTACAACTCTGCGGATCAGAGAGTTTATCATTTGACTGATCCTGATATATGTTGGGTTGGAAACGATTTCTAAAGAAAGATCATGACAAAGCATCCCAAGATTGGCATCGCCTATTTCCCGACAGAAGGTCATCGCCGCGTATATCAAAAAGCCGCGCCTTCTATCGAAGCGATTGAATGGACGGTTGATGCCGGTTGGAGTATGCCGCTCTCTGACAAAGACCTTCAAATTCTGGATCAGCATGCCGATAACAAAAGCCTGAGCGGACATGGAGTCCACTACTCTGTTTTATCTGCGGGACGTGATGATCTTCGTCAAGATTGGCTGGCACATCTAAAAAGAGACAGATGGAAAGAAAAATACCTTCATTTTTCTGTTCATTTTGGATTTTCTACCGGCAAAAATTTTGATGAATGCGCTCCCTTGCCTGTACCCTACACAAAAGAGGCTCTGGAAGTCGGGCGACGCAATCTGGAACCATTGACCAAGATTCTCAATTGCCCGATTGGTTTAGAAAATCTGGCTCTGGCTTTTACACGAAAAGATGTCGAGGAACAGGGGCAATTTCTTGAGCACTTACTTGCGCCTTTTGGTGGCTTTCTGCTTTTGGATCTGCACAATATTTTTTGTCAATCGCATAACTTTCAGGTTGATTACTTTGATTTAATTACCTCCTATCCATTGCAGCGTGTTCGGGAAATTCATATTTCAGGTGGTAGCTGGAATGATAATATTCGTCGTGATACACACGATCACGCCGTTCCTGAAGAAATTTATAAGGTCCTCCCAAAAGTCATTTCTCTATGCCCTGATCTGGAATGTATTTTTATGGAACAAGTTCCGGGAGCTGCCAAAAGTGACGTAGAGCAAGATCAAATCTTGCAAGATTTTTTAAGATTAACAACACTGGAATAACTCATGCTTTTTTTCTGGAAGACGAAAAAAACTCCCTTGGAGCGTTATCAGGACAAGCTTTTGTCCCTGTTGTATAGCGGCGCTTCCCCTGAACTTATCCAGAAAATTCTGCAAGCAGATTGCCACCTGACAGATTATCATCCTGCTATTGAACAATTCGAACCCAAAATGATCGAAACCGGACGTATTCTTGTGCGCAAGTGGCGACGACAAAGAACATCCGGATAAACCCTTCCAAAAAATCAGAGAAATAAATTCTCCTTGGTCTCATTTCTCCAAAGTGATACAAGCGAAGGATGGGACAGCCGGAAGAAGAACATCGTAAACAGCCAGACATCACCCCACTTGAGCTTGTGTCTGTAGCCCCCCATCACTCTAGGAACGATACCCCATTGCTGGATGCTATTCACTCCCCCACCGACTTCCGGCATTTCAGCGACGAGCAGCTCAAAACTCTGGCGCGGGAAACACGGCAGGAGATGATCCGTATTGTGTCGCAAACCGGCGGGCATCTGGGGGCGGGACTGGGCGTCGTCGAGCTGTCCGTGGCGCTGCATGCCGTGTTTGAGACACCCCGTGACCGCCTGATCTGGGATGTGGGACACCAGTGCTATCCGCATAAAATCCTGACCGGACGGCGCGATATGATGGAAAAGCTGCGCCAGGGCGGCGGCACATCCGGCTTTACCAAACGGAGCGAATCTGAATATGATCCGTTCGGCGCGGGCCATAGCTCTACCTCGATTTCGGCGGGGCTTGGCATGGCCGCGGCTCGCGATTTGACGGGTAAGGACTCTCACATCATCGCCGTGATCGGAGACGGCGCGATGACCGCCGGCATGGCCTATGAAGCGATGAATCACGCGGGCGACCTGAAATCCCGCCTGATTGTGGTGCTGAACGATAACCGGATGTCGATTGCGCCGCCCACCGGGGCCCTGAGCCATTATCTGAGCGATATTGTCTCCTCGACCCCCTATATTACCGCACGGAATATCGGCAAAAAACTGACAAAAATTTTACCGGAACCTTTGCAAAAAGCCGCGCGCCGCGCCGAAGAAACCGCAAGAGCCGCCCTCGGCGGCGGCACAATTTTCGAAGAATTAGGCTTTTATTATGTCGGCCCTGTTGATGGGCACGATCTGGACCACCTTCTCCCGGTTCTGCGCAATCTGCGCGACAGCAAGCATCAGGGACCGATCCTTCTGCATGTGGTCACGCAAAAAGGCAAGGGCTACAGACCCGCCGAGATTGCCCCGGATAAAATGCATGGCGTCGCCAAATTTGATGTTGTGACGGGCGCGCAATTTAGGCCTCGCTCCAACCTGCCTGCCTATACCAAGGTGTTTGCGCAGGAGCTGATCCGGCAGGCTGGCACAGATGATAAAATTATCGGCATTACCGCCGCCATGCCCGGCGGCACAGGAATGGACCTGTTTGCGGTGGAATATCCCGAAAGAATGTACGATGTCGGCATTGCCGAGCAGCACGCCGTTACGTTTGCAGCGGGCATGGCGAGCGAAGGCTGTAAACCATTCATCGCGCTTTACTCCACCTTCCTGCAACGCGCCTACGATCAGGTGGTGCATGATGTCGCGCTGCAAAACCTGCCGGTGCGCTTTATCATTGACCGCGCCGGGCTGGTGGGCGCAGACGGCGCGACGCATGCGGGGTCTTTTGACACGGCCTATCTCGGATGTCTGCCGAATTTCGTGCTCATGGCCCCCAGCGATGAAGCCGAGCTGATCCACATGGTGGCGACTGCCGCTGCTTATGATAAAGGCCCGATTGCCCTGCGCTTTCCGCGGGGGAACGGGGTCGGCGTGCCGCTGCCGGAGCGGGGAGAGATCTTGCCGATCGGCAAAGGAAAAATTGTCTCCACCAATCACCCGTCATCCCCATCCTTTTATCCGTCATTGCACGCTTCATGCGTGCAATCCATGGATTACACGGACAAGCCGTGTAATGACGAGAAGAAAGAAAACGAAAGTATCGCCCTGCTCTCCTATGGCACCCGCCTGCAGGAATGTGAAAAAGCCGCTCTTGTTCTGCAGGCGCACGGAAAAATCGTTACCGTCGCCGATGCCCGTTTTGCAAAGCCTCTGGATGAAGAGCTGATCCGGTATCTGGTCACCCATCACACTCACTTACTCACCATCGAAGATGGTAGTATCGGCGGGTTTGGCTCTTATGTTCTGGAGTATCTCGCCCGCACTGACCTGCTGGATGGGCGCTGCCGGGTGCGAACGATGCACCTTCCCGATCGCTTCATAGATCACGACACCCCGGACAGGCAATATCAGGACGCCGGTCTCACTGCCGAAGATATCCTTCATCATTGCACATAAAGCAATGAGCATATGTAAAAGCCCATGCACAAGTCCAAAATCGTCATCCTGAGCCGCAGGCGAAGGATCTTAACTTGTTGATAAAGAAAGATTCTTCGCTGCGCTCAGAATGACGGCTTTTTGTACCGCTTTCTCTGCGTCTCTGCGATTTAAAGCTGTTTGAGCACGAAGTGACGAAGAAACGAAGATTTTTTTCAATTACTTCGTGTCTTCGGTCCTTCGTGCTTACAGTATTTCTATCGTTTCATCGTTCACGCAAAGAACGCTATGAAGCGCAAAGGTCGCCAAGGGAGGGATACCCTCTGCGTCCTCTGTGCCTCTCGCGGTGAAAAATCAGTATGGATCACACGGACGGTGCCGTGTAATGACGGAAATCAATGAAAGTTACTATAAGATCCTTAAAAAGCTTCACTTTTTGACATTGCGGAGCGCCTGAGATTATCGAGCATGCCTTGCGCCAGGATTTCAGACACCTCTTCATTCGTCAAAAGCGACTTTGGCTCCCATCCGAAAGGGGATTGTTTCAAAACCTCTTCAACTCTGGTGATTTGAGCGGTCGGGTCCTTGGTTCGTGCCGGATGATTTACAGCCAGTGGAAGCGATATATTGTCAGGGTTAAGACTATATGCTTGCGCAATACCTCTTGCGCCTTTAAGCCAGTCATTCAGTCCGGAGCGCACTAATTCATCCATCCCGGAAATACGATCGGCAGGTTTTGTGCTGCAATGCCGGACAGCTTCTTCCAGCAAGCCGGATTGGGATAATGAAAGTTTCAGCGCATCAAGCATCGCTTCATTTCCCGGCTTAATCGGCATGCCATTATATTCTCGATCTTCCAACATACAAGACATCTCTGTCAGCATTCCGCCAATGAGACCTTCTACTCTGGCCTTTTCCGCATCAGGTGACGGACGGCTTATACCATGCTGGAATCCACGGGAGGCCTGGCCTCTTTCAAAAGACATAAAAAACACCCTTATATTTTAATTCATTGAAACAGAGTTATTATATATCAGCCTTTGGCTCAAACACAAGACTTAAATATTTCCGTAACCAGAAAAAGACACTCTCACGGCGATTTACCTCTTTATTTCTCCGGGTAAGTTGTTTATATTTCACCGAAAATAAGGAGTTTTACCTATGTGGATTTCCACTGCCTATGCCACCGAAGCTATCCAGAGCGCCGCGGACGTTGCCCCGCCCTCCATGGGACAGGCCTTCCTGTATAATGCCGGGTTTATCATTATGGTGGTTGTGATGTTCTACATCATTTTCATTCGCCCGCAACAAAAGCGAATGAACGACCATATGGATATGCTGAATGCTCTGAAAGTTGGGGATGCCGTCGTAACCGGAGGGGGACTGGTCGGAAAAATTTCCAAGCTCATCGACGAGAAGGAAATAGAGGTTGAGCTGGCCAAAGACATCAAAGTTGTCGCCCTGCGCTCGACCCTGCTGGAGCGTCCGGCCCCTCAGAAGAAAGCGGCCAATGACGACAAAACAGCCAAGGCTGATAAAAAGAAAGCATAATCCGCTTTGAACTATCGCCATGTTTACCATGCCGGGAATTTTGCGGATGTGTTCAAGCATGTCACGCTTTTGTGGGTGCTGAATTATCTCAAGAAAAAAGACAAACCCTTTTTCGCCCTTGATACGCATGCCGGGATTGGACGGTACGATTTCCATACCGTCGAAGCGCAGAAAACGCAGGAATTTGCGGCAGGCGTTTTGGCTTTGGCGGCGGTGGAGGCCTCCCTTCCCCCGCCTCTGCAGGATTATCTGGCGCAAATTCGTCTGCTGAATACTCCGGCAGAAGGCCCTCTTCGCATTTATCCGGGATCTCCGCTTCTGATCGCGCAAACTCTACGCCCGCAGGATCGCCTGCTGGCCAATGAACTTCATCCCGAAGATGTCCAAACCTTGCGCCAGACCCTCAGATCCTGGAAGAATACCCGTGTCACGCAGCAGGATGCCTATGAATGCCTGAAGGCCTGCCTCCCGCCGGAAGAGCGGCGCGGCGTTGTTCTGATCGACCCGCCCTTTGAAGTTCTTAATGAATTCGACCTGATGCTGCGCGGACTGACACAGGCGCTCCGACGCTGGAAAACCGGGATTTACTTGCTCTGGTATCCGATCAAATCCATAGCAGATGTCACGCGGTTTCATGCCGAAGTCCGGACCTTGTCTGATCCTGAACTTGATATTATCGCCGCCGATTTTTACCTGCACCGCCCCACCGCAGAAAAACGCCTGTGCGGAACCGGACTGGTGATTGTCAATCCTCCCTGGGGACTGGAAGAAGACTTGCAGAACACGATCTTCCCCGCCCTGCGGCAAGCCCTCAGCCCCGCGACCGGGTCCTGGACCGTTACGTCCCTGTGCGCGTGTGATTCACAAAAGCAGAAGCAGAAACAAAATCATCCCCCCGACTGAAACATAATGCGTTCTTAACCGCAACAACACCACTCAAGCAAACGATCAACGCTCTAAATGGCGCGGGCGTGGCGCGGCGTATCCTGCACCGCCGGCAGATACGCATCAAAGACTGCGCAGACCAGACGCGCCATTTGCCGGGGCGCTTGCAGGAGCTCAACCCTGCCTGCCGCAGAGCACCGCACGAACCCTTCAGATTCAAACGGTGCCAGAACGGCCAGTTCCGGCACAAAAAACGCCCGGTCCATGCCGTATTGCTCACAAAGCTCCGGCAGATTTACGGCAAAATCACACATCAACCGCTCGATAACCGCCGCCCGCAGATGGTCCTCGGCAGACATCGGGAAAAATTTCCGGACGGATACCCGGCTGTCCAGAATACGATCCCGGTACTGTGGCAAATCGACTGCATTCTGAATATAACCCTGTGGTAGTTTGCCAATAGCCGAGGCTCCAATTCCGAGCAGAGCGTCCGCGCTGTCGGTTGTATAGCCCTGAAAATTGCGATGCAAAGCCCCCTGCCCGGCGGCCAGCGCCAGAGGATCATCCGGTTTTGCAAAGTGGTCGATTCCGATTGAGACATATCCGGCGGCCTCCAGAGCACTGGCTCCGGCTTCAAACAGATCAAAGCGCAACCGTTTATCCGGCAAAGAACTTTCCTCTATCAGTCGCATATGCTTTTTCATCCACGGAACATGCGCATAGCCAAACAGGGAAATACGGTCCGGCATTAGCAGTAACGCTTTGTCGATTGTCTGGCGCATATTGTCCGGAGTCTGGTGAGGCAATCCGTAAAGAAGGTCAATATTAAACCGCGAAATTCCCTGTTGCCGGAACAGACGAACAGCGTCATAGCTCAATGAAAACGGCTGCGGACGGTTGACCGCTTCCAGAACTTTCTGGTCAAAATCCTGCACGCCCAGACTGATCCGGTTAACTCCCGCAGCGGCATAGGCTTCCGTCCGCTCCGCCGTCACCCCGCGTGGATCAATCTCTATTGCAATCTCGGCGTCCGGCGCGACCTGAAATGCCGTGCACAGACGTTGCATGATTTGTGTGAAATCATTGGCATGCAATAATCCGGGGGAGCCTCCGCCGAAATGGATATGCTGCACAGCAGCGTCTTTTGCCACCAGATCGCCCAGCATATCAATTTCCCGCATCATCAGATGGGCGTAGTCCTCGACCGGCGCGTAACGCTGCGTGATTTTGGTATGGCAGCCGCAATACCAGCACATTTTCTGACAGAACGGAACGTGCAGATACAGGGACAGGCGCGCCTGTGGCGGTAGATCGCGCAGCCATTGGGAATAAATGCCTGCCTCCGCCTCCCGTATTTCCTGAAAATGAGGAGCCGTCGGGTAACTGGTATAACGCGGAACCGGACGGTCATAGGATAAAATTTTATCGCGCAAAAGGTGAGTCATATCCGGTTGTACCTTCTTTACCCCCGATGTCTCATTGATTTTTATCAAGTTCAAAAGGCCCTCCACAACAGGCAGAGGGCCTTTTAAGATTTTTAAGTATGTACCGGACTTAATTAATTAAAATCGGTAGGAGACACCGGCTCCGACGATCCATGGGTTTAGCTCAACATTTCCTGTGATGGTCCCGTTTACACGGGCATCCACGTCGACCCAAACCTTTTTCACGTCCATATTCAGGCCCCAATTGTCGTTCATCCAGTAATCAAAGCCAACCTGCAGAGCAGTTCCAAAGCTGCCATCTGCTTTCAGAGACGTCGTATCCGCGCCGTCATCTTCTGCATAGGGCAATGTGTAGTTTAACCCGGCCCCAACATAAGGACTAAACGCCTGCTTCGGAGTGAAATGGTATTGCACGGTTAGAGTCGGCGGCAAAATCCAGGATTCGCCCAGATCCAGATTCGGTCCCTTGAGCTTCAGGTCATGCTTGGAAGTCGCCAAAATCAACTCGGCGGCGACGTGATCTGTAAAGAAGTAGGTAATATCAAACTCAGGAACCACCGCATTATCAGCATGCGGTTTTCCGCCGATGCTGGTGTGACCGCCACTGTCCGGCAGGACCCCGATTGTCCGCAGCCGGAACTGCCAGCGTTCCTTTGCAAAAGGGCCGGCCCCATCCTGAGCGAATGCAGGCACAGACATCGCAGAAAGAGAGACTCCAGCCACCAAAGCCAATGTCAAAAGAGATTTCATGATTTTATTCCTTATATTTAAACGGGATTAGTTTAGTAACGACGCTCGCATCGTAGCAAGACGACCAGAGCTTCGAATTGACCAGAATCAATTTTAATCCGATTCTTCATCATCATCCAGCAGAATACGATGGGCTGCACCCTCCAGATCTTCATATTGCCCGGATTTCAGACTCCAGATAAACCCGCCAAGCCCCGCCAATCCAAGAAGAAGCGCCGCCGGAATAAGATAAATTAAAATACCCATGGGGGCATACTACCGCCTTTTATATCCGGAGAGCAATGCTATACTTGAGACATGACTCTCGCCCTATCCGGCCCGCTGCGCGCAGATCTTTTACAAAAAGTCACTGACTGGAAAGAGTATCTGCGCTTCGAGAAAAACGTTTCCCCTCATACGCTCCGGGCCTATAGTCATGACCTTGACACTTTTCTGGCGTTTCTGGCGGACTATAAGGAGGAGAGTCTGTCTCTTAACAGCCTGTCCGAAACCGCCCTGAGAGATTTTCGCGCCTGGATGTCCCGCCAGAGCATGGACGGCCTGAAAAACAGCTCCCGCGCCCGCAGCCTGTCCGGTGTGAAAAATTTCCTGCGCTGGCTGGATAAAAACGGACATATGCACAATGCCGCAATTACGCTGGTCCGCACCCCGAAGCTTCCTCATAAGCTCCCCAAACCCATCGGGGAGATCAGTATTTTTTCCTTGCTGAAAGATCTAAAAGAACAGGGAGACTGGGTGTCCCTGCGCAACTATACCCTGTTCGCCCTGCTATACGGCACCGGGCTCCGGATTCAGGAAGCGCTGTCCCTGAATATCGGAGATCTGCGGCAGGATGGTTATGTGCGGGTGATGGGCAAAGGCCGCAAGGAACGGCAGGTTCCCCTGATTACCCCGATTCGGAGCATTCTGAGGGACTATCTGTCCTGCCACCCCGCCGCTGCAGACCCGACCGCGGCTCTGTTTCCCGGCACCCGCAGTCCCCGCCTGAATCAGGGCGTGGCCCAGAAAGCCCTGCGCGTTATTCGAATCACTCTGGGGTTGCCGGAGACAACCACACCGCACGCCCTGCGTCATAGCTTCGCCACGCATCTGCTACAAAACGGGGCCAATCTGCGCGAAATTCAGGAATTGCTCGGACATGCTTCTCTTTCCAGCACACAACGTTATACTGAAGTCAACGCCGCCGAACTGATTGCGATTCATCAAAAGGCTCACCCCAGGAACAAATAACACCACACACCCAACAAGGCACAGCATTTGCAAGGATTTCCTCTATGAGCATGAACAGAAAACAAAGACGCCTCCAGAATAAAGCACAAAAACCCTCAGCCTCTCTGACCGCAGCCGCCTCGAAATCTGCGCTTGAGTTACGTTTTGAAGAAGGACGCGACTTTTCCAAAGCCGGTCAATATGCCAAAGCGACCCGTATCTTTGCCGATATCCTGAAAGAGCAGCCGACTCATGTCGGTGCGCTTGAAGAGCTCGGTGTCGCCGCGTTTAAAATGCGCGACTATCAAAAAGCCCTGAGTTTTTTTCAGGGCATGAAACTCGTCGATCCGGAAAATATTAAAGCCAATGCCTATATCGGTAATACCTATGTGTTTATGGAGAAATATGAAGAGGCTTTTGACTATTTGAATCTGGCGCTGAATGAATGGGGAAAAGCCTTTATTCATAAAGCACTTGGCAATGTGTATATGTATCTGGGAGATAAAGAAAAAGCCAGCCACCACTACAAAACCGCCTATGAGATGGACCCGGACAATATCGAGTTTCTCTATAGCTATATCTACAGAGCCGTAAAGCTTAAATCAAAAGAAGATCCTCTATTCCAGACTGTCACCAAACTCACAAAAAACAAAAAACCCGCCGATCAGATTCACAAAAACTTTATCCTGTTCAAAGCTTATGACGATATCGGAGAGCATGAAAAAGCGTTTGATTACATGCTGGAGGCCGGAAAGCGCGTACGTGAAACCCTCCCCAACATCCAGGAAAATTTTCACCTCTATTTCGAGCAGATCAAACAGTTCTTTACCAAAGAATTTCTGGAGAGCTATGCCGGGAAAAAACACCCGACCCAAAAGCCGGTCTTTATATTAGGAATGCCCAGATCCGGGACCACTCTGCTGGAACAGATCCTGCACGCCCACCCCGATGTCGCCGGGATCGGGGAAGACACCCGCTTTCAGGAACTGATAGAAGAGCATTCCTTTTTCCCGAAAATCAACGGTGCTCCCTACCCCTTGCGGCAAAATCCCCGTCATAACCGCTATATTTCCCCCTATGATATTGGGCAGCAATATGAAGACCATATCGACGCCAAAACCCACGGAGAAAAACGGGTCATCAATAAAGCCATCACCCTGTTCTTTGAGGCCGGGTTCATAGATCTGGCCTACCAGTCTCCGAAAATGATCCATATCAAACGCAATGCGATGGATAGCTGCCTGTCAACCTTTACCCAGTTTTTTACCAATAAGGCCCAGCCCTATTCCTATAACCTGACCGAGCTGGGAGAATACTATAAGTGGTATGTCGAGCTGATGGCGCACTGGAATAATGTTCTGCCGGGAAAAATCCTTAATGTTACCTATGAAGATATCGTGGCCGATATTGAAACGGAAGCCCGACGCATTATCGACTTTCTGGAGCTGCCCTGGAATGAGTCCTGTCTGGAATTCTACAATGCGAAAAAAGCCGTCCGTACGGCCAGCCTCGAACAGGTCCGGCAGCCGATTTATACCTCCTCGGTGGGACGGTGGAAAAAATACGGCCCTAAAATCGCGCCTCTGATTGAAGCGCTCGGCCCCGCCGCACCGCCGGAAGCCAAAGCTTATCTGGAGGAGATTCAGGGAAAGTCAGACGAAAGATCTTAACCGCAGAGAATGCCTTGCGTCCTTTGCGCCTCCATGGCGTTCATCGCGTGAACGATGAAACAGTAAATTTTAAACCGCAAAGTAAGACAAAGTAAAACAAAGTTTTTCTACCCTTTTTCATCGTCATCACACGCCTTGTGCGTGTGATCCACGAGAGCGTGATATAAGAACGAAGTACTCGAAAAAAACCTTCGTATCTTCGCGTTTAAAACAGATATGGATTACACGGACTTTCTTCGAAAGCCGTGTAATGACGAAATTCAGGGGTGGTGAGGACGAGTTGCAAAGTGTGATTGCAACTCGTTGTGAAATTAGGCCGCCATTGCTTTCATCATGGCATCGCCGAGGCCTGCGGGGCTGTTTGAGACAACAAATCCGGCGGCGCGCATGGCGTCCATTTTTGCCGGAGCGGTGTCATCTCCGCCGGAAATAATCGCGCCGGCATGTCCCATCCGTTTTCCGGGAGGTGCTGTTGAT
>JACKIP010000012.1 GCA_020638395.1 Rhodospirillales bacterium | reverse complement strand
CACCCATCTGGCGCGGGAAAATAACGATATTACGGTGATTGACCTGAAAAGTGAACTGATCGCCAAAATCAATGACGAACAGGATGTCAAAGGCATTGTCGGGCATGCCTCAAACCCGGATGTCTTGCAGGCGGCCGGCGCGGATGATGCGGATATGATTATTGCTGTCACGCATAGCGATGAAGTGAATATGGTGGCGTGCCAGATTGCGCATTCCCTGTTTAACATCCCCAAGAAAATTGCCCGCATCCGGTTCCAGGGATATCTCGATCCGGCATGGGCTAACCTTTTCAGCCGTTCTCACATGCCGATTGATGTGATTATTTCTCCGGAGCGGGAGGTCGCCTATAATATTTTCGAGCGGCTCAAAACGCCGGGAACCACAGATACGATCTCTTTGCTGGGCGAGCAGGCCTATTGCCTGAGCATTCTTTGTACGCAAAGTTGCCCGATTCTGAATACGCCGTTTAAACAGCTTTTGAAACTGTTCCCGGATCTTGCCGCCCGGATTATTCTGATTAACCGCTCTGGAAAGCTGATTATTCCGGATGTTCAAAGTCAGCTTCTGGCCGGGGATGAGGTCACGTTTATTGTCAAGCGGGAGCATGTCCAGCGGGCGCTGAACACCTTTGGATATGAAGGAAAAGAAGCTAAAAGCATATTGCTGATCGGTGGGGGAAATATCGGCACGCAACTGTGTCACATCCTGAAAGAAGAATATGGCAGCGTTGATCTGCGCGTGATTGAAAACAGTACTGCCCGCGCCAGAGATTTCAGCCAGACCTTCCCACGCAGTCTGGTGATACAGGGGGACGGGCTGGATAAAAAAATTCTGGAAGAAGCCGGAGTCCAAACGGTTGAGACGGTGATTTCCGTCACCAATGATGACGAGGTTAACATCCTGAGCGCTCTTCTGGCCTCTGAATATGGCTCGGCCCGCTGCATTACGCTGGTCAATAAAGAAGTCTACGGATCTTTGACTTCTGTGTTGAATATCAATGCCATTGTGTCTCCGCGGATGATTACCGCCGCCACCATTATGAAGCATGTCCGGCGCGGGCGGATTAACGCAACGCATCCGATCAAGGACGGATTCGCCGAAATTATCGAGGTGCGGGCTTCCGAGGCCTGTCAGATTATTAACACGCCGATCCAGGATTTGCATTTACCAAACGGCGTATTCATCGCCCTTATTCAGCGCGATCATGAAATTTTTATTCCGGATAAACGCTCGACAGTCAAACCAAATGATGTGCTGGTGATCTTTGCCATTCATGCTTCTGTGTCGCTGGTTGAAAAACTGTTTTCGTTTAAATTTGATTTTTTATGACCATAAGCGTGTTGTTTTTAGGCGGGTTATTACCAAATAAAATGAGTGTTTGGGGATAAAGTTCCTTGCACTTTATACAATTCTCGCCTAAATCTATAGAGATAAAAAAATAAGGTGAATAACTTCTATGTCAGATAAACAGAATATTCAGGATTTGTTTCTTAATAAAATCCGTAAAGAAAAGAAGACGGTCACCGTTTTTCTTGTGAATGGGGTTAAGTTGCAGGGAATCGTCACATGGTTTGACAATTTCAGTATTCTTCTAAGACGTGAAACGCATGCCCAGCTTGTTTACAAGCACGCGATTTCGACGATCATGCCGAACGGGCCGATCAGCTTCAGGGAAGATATTGAAGGAGCCGATGACGACGCGGTCGCGGAAGATTAACGACGCCTGAACAGCAGGTATGTCTGGGTACGTCCTGCCATTCGTCCTTTTCTCTCATATTTTGTCTCAATCCAGTTTGCCGGCGGGGTTTTCCAGTCCTGCTGGCTGGCGGCGGTCCAGACAAACTCCGGATGGTTGGAGGCTTCGGTTACCATCCATTCTGCGAGATCATCCAGATCGGTCGTCATAATCAGAAGGCTGCCGGGTTTCAGCAACCGGGCAAATAAATCAAGGTTATCCTGATTTACAATCCGGCGCTTGTGATGTCGTGCTTTCGGCCAGGGGTCCGGGTTCAGAATATAGATCTCATCCAAAGACTGGTCCGTGAAGGTTTCCAGCAATGCAATGGCATCATCCATCCAGACGCGCAAATGATCCGGATCAATTCCTTCTTCAAGGATCTGTTTCAGGAGGGCCGACATGCCATTGATGAAAGGTTCTGCTCCGATATAGCCATGCCGGGGGGCGCGTTTCATCATTTCCGCCAGATGATCGCCATCTCCAAACCCGATCTCACAGATTATCTTTTCAATCTGTGCCGGAAACGCGGTGCGGGGATCTATGCGCCCCTTTTCCGGAATTGGAAACTGGCAGCGGGGCAACAGAGTCTCCAGCGCATGCTGGCGCACCTCTGACAACGGACGACCAAGGCGGCGTCCGTAGAGGCGACGTTTGTCTGTTTGTGCGGGGAGGGAGTTATCCAACGGCTTTTTGCAGGGCGTCTATTAAGTCCAGTTTTTCCCACGAGAACCCGCCATCTTCTGTGGGTTTGCCACCAAAGTGACCATAGGCTGCCGTGCGTTCATAGATCGGACGATTCATCTTCAAATGCTCCCGAATGCCCCGTGGGCTGAGGTCAACCAGACTGGTAATCGCTTTTACCAGAACGGATTCCGGGGCTTTTCCGGTATTATGCGTATTCACATAAACGGAGAGAGGCTTTGACACGCCAATCGCATAAGAAAGCTGAATGGTACATTTCGTTGCAAGTCCGGCCCCGACGATATTTTTTGCAAGATAGCGTGCGGCATAGGCGGCGGAGCGGTCTACTTTGGTCGGGTCTTTTCCGGAGAAAGCGCCCCCTCCGTGCGGGGCGGCCCCGCCATAAGTATCCACAATGATTTTACGTCCTGTCAGACCGGCATCTCCGACGGGGCCCCCGATTACAAAGCGACCGGTCGGATTAACGTACAGCTCGTCATCCGCGCACATCCAGCCATCCGGCAGTTCGCGTTCGATGTAGGGTTTCACGATGTCGCAGACATCATGTTGTGTCAGGCCGTCCTTGTGCTGGGTTGACAGCACAATTGAATGGGCCCGCACCGGGCGGTCATTTTTATATTCCAGTGTGATCTGCGATTTCGCATCCGGTTCCAGATCCGTCAGGATTCCGGCGCGGCGGTCCTGTGCGAGTTTACGCAGAATGCGGTGCGCATAGTAAATCGGTGCCGGCATCAGGCTGTCGGTTTCATCGCAGGCATAGCCAAACATAATCCCCTGATCTCCGGCCCCTTCGTCTTTGTCGCCGGCGGAGTCCACACCGACCGCAATATCGGCGGATTGTTCATGCAGGCGCATATCAATTTGAACATTTTTCCAGTGAAATTCTTCCTGCTCATAGCCGATTTTTTTGATCTGGGCGCGCACGACCTGCTCGATCTCATCGTTTGAAACGGCTCCGGCGCAGCGGATTTCTCCGATCAGGCCGACATAGTTCGTTGTGGCAACGGTTTCAATCGCCGTACGGGCGAACGGGTCAATGCCGAGAAAATGGTCTACCAGAGCATCGGAAATCTGATCGCATATTTTGTCCGGATGTCCTTCGGAGACAGACTCGCTGGTAAAGAGGTAATCTTTTTGTGAATTCATGGAATGATACTTTCGGTAAATTTAAGCAAGTTTACCGACAAGAATATTTTTTTCAATCCGTTTTTTGAGCATCCGCAACATTTTCTGCATATGTTTTGACCATACGAAGAAGACCTTTGCGGGCTTTTGCGTCTTTGATGCTGTAATAAGCCTTGAGCAGGTTAATCGTTTCCGGGGTTTGAAAAATATCCGTTTTGGAAGGTTCCGAAGCGGGGAGATCTTCTTCCGGGCCAGCAAAAGGCTCTTGTGATGATTCGGCAAATCCGATCTTTTGTGCCTGTTTGTTGGTCTCGAAAAAATAGGAGGCCGGGATCTCGAAAAAATCAATGATCTGTTTTAATTTGCTGGCACTGATTCGATTTGTACCTTGCTCATATTTTTGAACCTGTTGGAAAGTAATGTCCAGCTGCCGGGCAAGACTCTCCTGCGTATGATTGTTCAGCTTACGAAGAGCACGCAATCGTATGCCGATTTCTTTATCGTAATCTGCCACGCGTCCCTTGGTTTTTGATTTTGTTATCATACGGTCTCAGTAAATTAGTGTGAAAAATCAATCTTATTCATAAAGCATTTTATCTAAAAAATAAATGCGTGCATTTTGCACTTAGGTATAGGGTTCGCAAATCTTATGTATTACATTGATTACATGCGTAATGCTATCTGGGTCGTCTTGAAATATATGCGCTGCACAATAGGACAAATAACAGCCCGATAACAAACTTATGTTCTAATTTCGCAAAAATCGTTCCATTTTGCAATGAAAAAGGTAAGGGCATTGAAACGACGCCTTGTTCGCCATAGGGTTCCTGTCCGGCAATGCGGCCATCGGGGGCGATGATGGCAGAGATTCCTGTGTTGGCGGCACGGGCAACCGGAATACCCGTCTCAATTGCGCGCATTTGTGCCTGAACCAAGTGTTGGCGGGGGCCGGAGCTATCCCCGTACCATCCGTCATTTGTGACATTTACAATCAGATTTGGCAGGAGCCGTGCGTCTGTGATCGCTGCGCCGGGGAATATAATCTCGTAACAAATCTGCGGGGATACGGAGATTGCATCCGTGATATGCAATTTCTGAGGGCCGGTTCCTGCTGTGAGACCGGTGAAATTAGCAACCGGTTCCAGCGGGATGTGCTCCTGAAACGGGATATATTCTCCAAACGGTACAAGATGGTGTTTGTCATAGAGACCGATCAGCTGCAATCCGGGGCCAAAAATATTAAAGCTGTTGAAATAGGCGAGTTTGCCTTTGTCTTTTTCCGCCCGCAGAATACCGGTGAGCAGGTAATTTTTCTGCGTCGCCGGGAACAGGGCTCTTAAGCGTGCCGCGTTTTGCGGAGCGTAAAGAACGTTATTGACCGTGGCGGTCTCTGGCCAGACCACAAGATTCATCGCGGTTTTGTTGCGATCGAGGACGTCCTGCGTGAGGGATATAAGGGTCTCAAAATTCGACTGCATCTTATCGGGATGCCATTTGAGGTCTTGCCGAATATTGGGCTGGATGACGTGCACCATGACGGGGGAGGGGGGCGGCGTCGGCATGCGGTGCATTCTGTTCCATCCCCACAGAGCGCTGCCGGACAGAGATAAAACGCCCAGCATCATCATGAAAACAAATGCTTTTTCCCGTCTGTGAAGCAGGAAAAGAGCCGGCAGGCTGGCCCAGAAAATCGTCAGAACGCTTAGGAAATAGATTCCGCCAAAGGCCGTAACCTGCGCGATAGGAAGAACGGAAATCCAGGTATACCCGATATTATTCCACGGGAATCCGGTAAACAGGAATCCCCGTGCAACCTCGCTCAGCGAAAAGGCAAACACAAAGGCCAGCCAGCCACTCACATGCTCCAGATCGAATTTTCTGGTGACAAAAGTGACGCAGATCGCGGGAAAGAGCGCCAGAGCCGCAGGCAGGCCGCCGATTGCCAGAGGATAGGCCCAGTAAAACGCTTCATTGCCGGGAACAAGCAGGGCATTTGAAATCCAGCTCAGGCTGGTTACAAAATAACCAAAGGAAAACAACCATGTAAACAGAAATTTCAGGCGTTTGGTTTCGGTATGTTTCAGAACATAGTAAAGAACCGGAAAGCTGACAAACAGAACCGGGGGAAAGTTATAGGGGGCCATTGAAAAATGAGCGACAATTCCCGCGACAAAACTCAGGGCTGCCAGAACGTAACCGTATTTCATAAGTCCTTTATTAGCACGTGCCGTCAGGAAGTGCCAGAGGGTAAGTCACGGATTTTAAGACGATTAACGCGCCGGGGGTCGGCATCCAGAATTTCAAGCCTCAGGCCGCTTTGTTCATGGGTCAGGATTTCCCCGCGTGCAGGAATTCTCCCGGCCAGTGCAAAGGCCAGCCCGCCGAGCGTGTCGATATCTTCCCGCTCATCATCGGGCAAAATTTTTCCGAACTCTTCCTCAAATTCATCCAGATCATAGCGGGCATCAACGATCAGAGTGCCGTCGGCATTGCGGATCAATGCAGGTTGCGTTTCATTCTGGAATTCATCATCAATTTCCCCGACGATGCTTTCCACCAGATCTCCGATGGTTACCAGACCGTCAATCCCGCCATATTCATCAACAACCAGAGCCAGGTGCTTGGTGGATTGTTGCATCTGGAGCATTAAATCCAGCACCGGCATCGCGGGGAGACAATCGGGACGGAGCGGATCAGATCTTTGAGTTTAAAATTTTGATGCCCTTGCGCCAGCTCCGCCAGA
Organism: Rhodospirillales bacterium; assembly: GCA_020638395.1. Classification (GTDB taxonomy): domain Bacteria; phylum Pseudomonadota; class Alphaproteobacteria; order Micavibrionales; family Micavibrionaceae; genus JACKIP01. The sequence goes on along the minus strand of JACKIP010000012.1, from coordinate 37,565 downwards.
ATATCCTTGATATGGATCGTGCCGATCACGTCATCCAGATTGTCCCGGTAAACGGGGAGGCGGCTATATTGCTTTTCCGACAGCAGTGCCAGAAGATCCTTATTCTCCGTATCCAGTGAAATGGCCACGATATCTGCGCGTGGGACCATCACGTCAAACACGGTCATATCCCGCAGTTTCAGAACGTTCGAGATGAGAATACGCTCATGCACGGCAATGTGGTGTTCCGGGTGATCTTCGAATTCCTCGATAACCTCTTCCAACGCTTCCCGCAGGGATGTGTCCTGCGGAGATTTTGATTTGAGCAGTGTCTTCAGCCATGCCATCGTTCCCGATGCGGGTTGGGGAGGCACCTTGGCCGAAGCGGGAGAGGCGGGAGGAGGCGGGGGAGAATCTTGTTCCATGGGGGTCGGGGCAGTCTTTCGTGTCATTTTATATATAGTATATCCTTAAAAATAAAGTGCGGCTGAAGAATCGGAACGCGTCCGGCGAATTCTATCATCATAAATATTAAAAAATACCCGGTATGCATCCATCACAGAGAGATTTATTTTTAACAACCAGCTCATCCTTCCTACGCTCCCACCCAGTCTTTTGGTTCGTAGAACGATAGAGTCGGAAAATTTTCCGCTTCCAATCTGTCCCGGACCATCTGATCGACAATGATGGTGCCGACAGATTCTGCCAGAATAAACATGTGGGCGTTTTGAGCTTTTTGAGGGTCCAGTTCCAGATAGTCATACCATGATAGCCCGGTATTATCCGGATCGGGCGCACGTCGCGATTTTTCAGAGTTAACGGCGGCAACGGCAGAAGTCAGATTGAACGCTACATAGCCTTCTATGGCATCTCCGGTGCGGCTATCGGTCAATTCAACGGGGTACGTGTCAAGGGCCGATATTCCCAGATCGCGCAGAACATCGTAAAGCCGGAGGCTCATCATCGGCAAGGGAGTTTGCCACATGTCCGGCAAAACGGTTTTGCTGTCTGTGAGAACGTGCGCGTGCAAAGGTGTTGGTGGATCTTCTTCAAACCGTTCGCCGGTATTCCAGAAGCGGAACGGGTCATCGTCTCTGTACTCAACGCGTGGAATATACCCATCCCACGGGTCCGTAGCCGTTAATATATAGTACATTTCTTTTGTCTTACACCTTGCCTCGTAGTCTATCATAAAGCCTGTTGCCCAAGATAGGGGTTTTTTATGCCGAGGCGCTGGAGAATCCATATCTCCATCGTTTCCATATCTTCGGCTTCATCGTCGTCTTCATGATCGAAGCCCAGCAAATGAAGCGTGCCATGCACAATCAGGTGGATGAAATGCTCTTTCAGGGGTTTAAGCTGCTCTTCGGCTTCTTTGATAAGGGTTTCCCGCGCCAGAATGATATCGCCGAGCGGCATGTGCGGCCCCGGTTCAGCGCTTTCGAATGACAGGACGTTGGTCGGCTTGTCTTTGCCACGATATTCCCGGTTCAGCGTTTGAACAAGGTCATTATGCGCCAGCAGGATGCTGACTTCACAACCGCGATCCTTTGAGAACTGGGTGCAGAACAGCGTTTCCCGCACGGCAATCTCCGCCAGCTCGCTGACGTCAAATCCCACCTGTGTCCACTCCGGATCTGCGATCTGGATGTCTACGGTAAAGGGGCGTTCAAGTATTTCTGTGTTCATAGGCTTCAATAATTTTTGCAACGAGATGATGCCGGACGACATCCTTTTCCGAGAACATAATAAACTTAATCTCGTTAATATCTCTTAAATATGCCATGGCTTCGGTCAGGCCGGATTGCTGATGTTTGGGCAGGTCGCTCTGGGTCGGGTCACCGGTAATCACCATGCGGGAGCCATTTCCCATCCGCGTCAGAAACATTTTCATCTGGGCTTGCGTGGTGTTTTGCGCCTCATCCAGAATAACAAAAGCATTTTTCAGGGTGCGTCCCCGCATAAAAGCCAGCGGCGCGACCTCGATATCGCCGGTTTCCATTTTTTTCTCGACCTTGTCTATCGGCAGCATGTCATGCAGCGCGTCATAAATCGGGCGCAGGTAAGGATCGACCTTTTCTTTCATATCGCCGGGAAGGAAGCCAAGATTTTCGCCGGCTTCAACTGCGGGGCGCGTGAAGATCAGCCGCTCCACCTCGCCGTTCAGGTACATTTCAATTCCCATCGCTACCGCCAGATAGGTCTTTCCGGTTCCGGCCGGACCAAGACCGAAAATCATGTCATAGTCGCGCATGGCTTTCATATAGTCGGCCTGCACCGGAGAGCGCGGCTCAATCGCTTTTTTCTTGGTTTTAATCGTTCCCTGTGCGTTTTTCAGGTCTTTTTGCTCGCTGTCTCCATGATGCACAAAACGAATGGCGGACTCAACGTCGGTGATGTCAACCTCTTCGCCATTTTCCAGCTTGACCCAAAGAGCATCAAGAATATGGGCGCAGCTGGCGACGTCTGCCTGATGCCCGGTGATGTCCAGCTGGTTTCCCTTGATTGCAATCTCAACATCCAGCAGCTTTTCCAGCTTTAGGATATGTGCATTTCTCGGCCCGCATAACTGGGATAAAAACAGGTTGTTATTATATTTGAGGGAGTGAGTGATCTGTTTGGTCATGTAGGGACATTATATCACAAAAGTTATTCCGAAAAACTTAATATTCTGACCTCTGCGATAGGGGGACTTTACACGCCTTATATTTTACTCCGCCGCTTGTGGAAGGGGTTCGCTCAGAACGAGGTCCCCGCTCAGAGAATTGGGGGCGGGGCGGGTAATGTGAACCGGTGCGATTTGGCCAAGAAAGCTGTCGGGCGCGTTCACATGAACCGAGTGCATAAACGCGCTGCGCCCCAAAAGCTGGCCGTCTTTATGACCTTTGCGGTCAAACAGAACCGGAATGACCTGATCCTGAAATGTCAGGTTATACGCATATTGCTGCGCGTTAATCAAATCCTGTAATTCCTGTAATCTCTGCGCTTTGACCTCCTCGCGCAGCAGGCCGGTCATATTGGCGGCCGGAGTGCCGGGGCGTGCGGAATATTTGAAGGAATAGGCCGACGCAAAGCCCACACGCCGGATCAGATCCAGTGTGTCTTCGTGATCCTGCTCCGTTTCTCCGGGGAACCCCACAATAAAGTCCGACGAAAAAACGATGTCTTTGCGCAGGGCGCGCAATTGGTCAATGATATCGAAAAACAAATCGCGGCCATGTTTGCGGTTCATCGCTTTCAGGATTTTATCTGACCCGCTTTGCACCGGCAAGTGCAGGAACGGCATGAGCTTTTGAACTGCGCCATGCGCCTCGATCAGGTGCGCACTCATATCACGGGGATGAGAGGTGGAATAACGAATGCGCTCGATCTCCGGGAGCTGGGCGATTTCATGGATGACATCGGCAAGATCCGCCTGTGACCCGTTATGACCCACTCCGTGATAGGCGTTAACATTCTGACCCAGAAGCGTTATTTCTTTTGCTCCGGCCTCAACCAGTTTTTTTGCTTCGTCAATGACATCCTGCACCGGGCGGGAAAATTCCGCGCCGCGTGTGTAGGGAACGACGCAGAATGTGCAGAATTTATCGCATCCTTCCTGTACCGAAAGATAGGCGCTGACCCCTTGCGAGCTGTTTTCTTCAGGCAGGCGGTCAAACTTGCTCTCCGGCGGGAAGTCTGTGTTGACAATGCGGGGGCGGCCGATCATGCCGGTGACTTTTAGCACCATTTCCGGCAGCTCATGGTAGGTCTGCGGGCCGAAAACCATATCAATATCCGGCGCGCGCTCCATAATGAACTTTCCCTCGGCCTGCGCAACACATCCCGCAACCGCCATAATCATTTTCCCGCCTCTGGCTTCTTTTTCTTTCTTATGCTCGCGCAGGCGGCCAATTTCCGAAAACACCTTGTCGGTGGCTTTCTCGCGGATGTGGCAGGTATTAAGGATCATCATGTCCGCATCCTCCGGAGTGTCCACCTCGGCATATCCCAGCGGGCGCAGAACGTCAGCCATCCGGCGGCTGTCATAGACATTCATCTGGCAGCCCCAGGTTTTGATGTAAAGTTTTTTAGTTTGTTTCATTTTAAAGAGCGCACTTATACATTGACCACATGTTAAACCACGATTAAGGTCATAAAATCAATATGTAATCGAAGAAGCACCATGGCAAAAACACTTCTGGCACTTTATAACCTTGCCCCGATGGGGCTGGAACCACTGGAGCGGCATTTCAATGTTGTAAAGCTTTGGCAGGAGGATGATCCCGAAGCGACGATCATGCGTCACAGAGAAGACGCTGTCGCGATTGTCAGCTGGCCGTCCAATCCCCGCGTTTCCCGCAAAATTATCGAAGCCCTGCCCAATCTGGAGATCATTGCCCAGTTCGGGGTGGGATATGACAACATAGATGTGCAGGCTGCCAAAGAACGGGGCGTTGTCGTGTGCAATACGCCGGATCTGGTGACGAATGATACGGCCGATACGGCTCTGGGATTGATGCTGAATGTCTCCCGCCGGTTTGTGGAAGCGGATGCTTATGTGCGGGTTGGCAAGTGGGCAACTCATGGTTCTCATAACTTTCTAAGCCACCGTTTGGGCGGAAAGACGGTCGGGATTGTCGGACTGGGGCGGATCGGGCAGGCCATTGCCCGGCGTGCGGAAGCGTTTGGCTGTAATATTCACTATACCGCCCGCAGCAAAAAAGATGTCCCCTATACCTATGCGCCGGATTTAAAAAAGCTGGCGGAAGAGTCTGATTTTCTTGTGCTTTCCTGCTCCGCCACACCGGAAACAAAGGGGATGGTGACTCTGGATATTCTCAACGCGCTGGGGCCGCATGGCTATCTGATTAACGTTGCCCGCGGCAGTATCGTGAATGAGGATGATCTGCTGATTGCTCTGGCCAATAAAGCGATTGCCGGGGCGGGGCTGGATGTATTTGCCGATGAACCGCACGTGCCGGATGCTCTGAAAACCATGGATAATGTCGTGTTGCTTCCGCATATTGGCACCGCGACCTATGAAACCCGCACGGAGATGGGGCAACTGGTCGTTGCGAATATTCTCGGCTGGTTTGAGCATGGAGAAACTTTGACAAGAGTGGTCTAATGTTGCTATAATCAGGGCACAATCAAAAACTCCTAATGGGTGAAACATGAGAAAATTTTTCGGTGTGTGTCTTGTGGCAATGTGCTTCAGTTTGCCGGCGTCTGCGAAATCCTGCTATTCCATGGCGGAGGCAGAGGCGGAGCAGGGAATTCGTATTCATAGTGAGCTGATGGTCATTGGCCTGAACTGCCAGCACATGACCCCGGCCGGGCATGAAAACTATTATGCCCAGTATCGCCAGTTCACGGCACTTCATCAGGCTTTGTTCAAAAATTATGAAGACCGCCTGATTGCCTATTTCAAGCGGACCGGACAATCAAATCCGGTGGGAGCTCTGAATGACCTGCGGACAAGTTTTGCCAATAAAATTTCCCAAAATGCGGCAAAGATGCGTCCGGATGTTTTTTGTTCCCGCTATATGGAGCGAATCGAAAAAGCTCAGCGTATGGATAACCAAAAGATCAGGAAATGGGCGACCACATTCTATGAAACCCATCCGGTCTCTCATCCGATTTGCGACCAGTAGAAATTTTCGCTTTGCGAACAGAGGCCTTCGCGTTACGCTGACGCATGGCCTCTGTCGATCAAATTTTAAATGATTCTTTTGCTCCGATTGGAACGGCTGCCGCCGGAGTTGTATTTTATGCGGAGCCTTTCACCGGTCTTGAAATCAAACCTATTCTGTTGTGGCTGGTGGTTGCAGCCGTGTTCTTTACCCTGTATCTGGGATTTATCAATCTGCGCGGATTTAAGCATGCGGTAGATCTCGTGCGCGGGAAATTTGACAAGGACGGCGATGCCGGTCAGATCAGCCGGTTTCAGGCACTGTCCACATCATTGTCGGGGACGGTTGGACTGGGGAACATTGCCGGAGTGGCGGTGGCGGTGTCTCTGGGCGGTCCGGGGGCTGTTTTCTGGATGGTTCTGATGGGCTTCCTTGGGATGTCAACAAAGTTTGTCGAGGTCATGTTAGGGGTAAAATACCGCGTACATGGAAGCGCGGCGCATCCGGATAAGGTCTCCGGCGGGCCGATGTATTACCTGCGGCAGGGGTTCGCCGATCGTGGATGGCCTCGTTTGGGGATCCTGATGGGAGGCCTGTTTGCGCTGTGCGGCATGGCCGGAGTTCTTGGGGCCGGGCCGATGTTCCAATCAAACCAGTCCTTCGCGCAGGTGATGAATGTCATGGGCGGTGAAAGCGGGTTCTGGGGAGATAAGCGCTGGATATTTGGCGTGATATTGGCGGCGCTGGTGGGTATGGTCATTCTTGGCGGTATTAAATCCATTGCGAAAACTGCGTCAAGGATTGTGCCGTTTATGGGGATATTATACCTTGCAACCGGCCTGATTGTCATTCTGATGAACTGGCAACATATCCCCGCGGCCCTTGCAGAAATTTTTACGCTGGCCTTCGATCCGCATTCCGCATATGGCGGGATTTTAGGAGCTTTGCTGGTGGGGGTACAACGAGCCTCTTTCTCGAATGAAGCGGGGCTTGGCTCTGCTGCCATCGCACATTCTGCGGTCAAAACAGATCAGCCGGTTTCTCAGGGATTTGTCGGAATGCTGGGGCCGTTTATTGATACAGTGGTCATTTGCCTTACGACGGCGCTGGTGATCGTAGTGTCCGGTGTTCACCATCAGGAAACCGGAGTAGCCGGGGTAGAGCTGACATCCAGAGCACTGGAAAGCGGCATCTGGGGCGGGCAGTATATTCTCACGCTCGTTGTTCTGCTGTTTGCGTACTCTACGATGATTAGCTGGTATTATTACGGGGAAAAGTGCCTGACCTATCTGATCGGGGAGCGTGACAAAGTTGTGACCGCCTATAAGATTTTCTACTGCGCCTTTATCGTGGTTGGAAGCGTGATGGTTGAGCTGGAAAATGTGGTCAATTTTACAGACTCCATGGTCTTTGCTATGGCGATTCCCAATATTATCGGCCTTTATATGTTCGCGCCGGAGGTGAAACGGGATCTGAAAGACTATTGGGGTAAGATCCATCGCGGCTCTAACTGAACAGTAATTTTCCCGTAAAAGCAGTGAAATTCGGGATAAAATGCGTAAAAATCTTTTTTTTAGTAATCCTTTGTTGATTTTTTTTGGTTATTCTTCAATATCCTACTTAGTGAAGGGTAGAACGTAAATTATGGCGACGACAAAATTTTGCCAGGGAATCTCCGATATCTCGGATACATATATGGGGTTTATTATCGACCAGTGGGGAGTGCTCCACGATGGTCAGGCGCCCTATGAGGGGGTGGTGGACTGCCTTCAGGAACTAAAAAGACGCCATAAAACGGTGGTTATCCTGTCCAATTCACCGCTTCCAGAGGCGCAAACCCGCGACAAACTTCTTCAGATCGGGATCTCTCCGGAGCTGTACGATCACATCGTGACTTCCGGTGAGATGGTGCATGACGGCGTGATTCATCAGGAAAAAGGCCTGTTTAAACACTATGGTAAATCCTGCTATGTGTTCGGGCATAAGGAAGCCAAAGACGTGTTCGACGGAACGAAAATTACCGTCTGCGAAACAGTGTCAGAGGCTGATTTCTTATTGATCGCAGGTGTTGAAGCCGAGCTGAAAAGTCTGGAGGACTATCTGCCTTTACTAAAAGAGGCGGTGCGCAAAGGCTTGAAAGCCATTTGCATTAACCCTGATTCTCATGCGCTTCTGGGGGCCAATTATCTGATTGGCCCCGGTTTGGTCGCCCGGAAATATGAAGAAATCGGCGGGGTGGTCCAATATATTGGCAAGCCGCATGCTCCGATTTTTCGCCGGTGTATCGAACTGCTCCAGTCGCATGAGGTCTTCCCGGCCCAGACCGTGATGGTTGGAGACACCATGGCGCATGATATCATGGGCGCGCATTACGTGAATATTGATACCTGTCTGGTCAAAACCGGTATTCACGCCGGAGTATTTAAGAACTGTACCACGCCCGCAGAGGTTGACCGGACTCTGGATATTCTGATTACACACTACAACCATATTCGTCCGCGCTATCTGGTGGATCGCCTGATGTGGGGAAAATCCTTGCCGGACCGGAAACACAAAATTCACAAAAAACATGTCCGTCGTAAGCCGGCAGTTGCCAAAGGCGATGAGGGCGGGACGTCTGATAAATCACGCAAACAAAAAGCCTGACCTGATTTTCAGCTTGCAGCGAGACGGGATAATAGAATAGGGTCTAGGCCCCTGGATAAGGACTCTGTAGAAAAGAGCTGTATGCCCGATGACTCCGTTGGTTTTAAGTAAACGCCTGATTATTGATTATATTCGCCCCTATTTCGGGTATGCGGCGGTGGCGGTGCTGTTCATGATTATTGCAGCGGGGATGAGTGCGGCGTTTGCCAAACTGGTCCAACCGGTTCTGGATGATGTTTTGTACGGCAAAAAAGAAAATATGCTGGTCGCCGTTGCCGGAATGATGGCGGGGGCGTTTATCGTCCGCGGCATTGCAACCTATATCCATACGGTGATGATGAGCCGGATCGGGGAATGGATTATCGGGGATCTGCAAAAAGATTTATTTTCGAAATTTATTGATCTGGATCTGGCGTTTCACCAGAAGGAAACAAGTTCCGGCCTGCTGTCCAGAGTAATGAATGACGTCCAGATGGTGCGGATGGCCATCACCGAAGCTTTTACAGGGTTTGGGAAAAATCTGATGACGTTGTTAATGCTGGTCGGGGTCATGTTTTTACAGGACTGGAAGCTGACGCTTGCCGCGTTGACGTTTCTTCCTCTGGCAATGGGATTCGTTGTGTGGGTCGGGCGGCGGTTGCGGAAAGTCTCCAAACGCATTCAGCAGGAAATGGGCGGGCTGACGGCGCGCTTATCGCAGATTTTACAGGGCATTCGTCTGGTAAAAGCATATGGTCAGGAAGATTTTGAGCGGGGCCGCGCTATTTCCGATATCAATAAGGTCCGCACCTTGATGGTCAAAGCCGTGCGGATTAGCAATCTATCCACGCCGTTTAACGAAGTCATCATCGGATTGGTCGTGTTCGGGATTATCCTGTATGGCGGGACGCAGGTCGCGCAGGATTCCATGACGCCAGGGGTTTTGATGTCTTTCATCGCCGCATTTACGCTGGCATATGAGCCCATGAAAAAACTGGCGAAACTGAATAGCAGTTTTCAGATGGGGCTGGGGGCCGCCGAGCGCGTCTTTGAGATGCTGGATCAGCCGGTCCCGGCCCGGATCTCCGGAGATATTACGGAATTGCCCGGAAACGCTCCGGCGATTTCTTTTGAAAATGTTTCATTTTCCTATGCGGATAGCGAGACCCCGGTGGTATCGGACTTGTGTTTCCGTGCAGAGGCCGGGCAGGTGACCGCGATTGTCGGGGCCAGCGGAGCGGGAAAAACGACTCTGTTTAACTTGCTGCTGAGATTTTACGAGATTCAGGCTGGAAAAATCCGGCTGGATGATCTGGATATCGGCCGGATTGATCCGAAAGTGCTCCGCCTTCATATGGCGCTGGTGTCGCAGGATGTGACGATTTTCAATGAAACCGTGGCGCAGAATATCGGCTATGGACGCACCGGCGCGACGCAGCCAGAGATTGAGGCTGCGGCAAAAATGGCGGCGGCGCATGATTTCATCGAAAACCTGCCACTGGGATATGAAACGGTTCTGGGAGAGAGCGGTAATCGCTTGTCCGGCGGGCAGCGGCAGCGCATTGCCATTGCCCGTGCAATCTTGCGGGACGCTCCCGTTCTTTTGCTGGATGAAGCGACGTCTGCCTTGGATAATGAAGCGGAAAAAGCGATACAGGATGCTCTGGCGCGGTTTCAAAAAGGCCGGACGACGCTGGTCATTGCTCACCGTCTCTCAACCGTCCAGACCGCGAATAAGATCATCGTGATGAAGGACGGGCGGGTCGTTGAAGAGGGAACGCATGACTCCCTTTTGACTCAAGGGGGCTATTATGCGCAGATGCTCAGCATGATGAGCGCCTGAGGCAAGAGCGGAAAATGCGCTTGGGTGTTGCGGAAAGTGTGTTAAACTTTTCGCAAACTATTTTTGGTAAAGAGTAATACATGCCGTTTGAAACCGCTATTATCACCGATCCCCTCACGTTGTCACCGGAAACTAAAGTTGCGGCGGCGCTTGAGTTTGTGAAGGAGCACCGCATCCGGGCGGCACCTGTTGTCGATGAGCAAGGGGTGTTTGTCGGTATTTTTAGCATTTCGCGTGTGTTGAAAAAGTTATTGCCGACAGCGGCGCTGGTTGATGAAGGGCTCAACGGTCTTGCTTTTACTGTGGGGGCGGCCCCCGGCATTGCCAAAAAACTCGATAAGATCAAGCAAAAACCTGTCAAAGAGATTATGACCGAAGATGTTTACGCCGTTGACGGCGAAACGGCGTTCTGGGAGATGATTCGGCTGCTGCTGAAATATGGCAGTCCTTTGCCGATTATCGAGAAAGAGAGCGGCAAGCTCACAGGCATTATTTCGATTCAATCCGTGGTTCATGATCTGGAAGATATTCTGGAGCGAATGGCGGAGGGGCAAACCATTATCGAAACATCAAAACTTACAAAAAAATAGGTTAAAATGATTCCTGCCGAAGACGCTGCGCACCATGCCACAAACATTGTTTTGGGACTAGACGGAATGATCGTTGCGTCCTCAATTCTGGTGGCGGCCTATGCCTTTATTATCTCGGAGCGCCTCAACCGGGCGATTATCTCTTTGCTGGGGGCCGGAGCGCTGGCCTTTACCGGCGTCCTCACCCAGGATTTGATGGTGGAAGGCATTGACTTTAATACCATCTTCCTGCTGATCGGGATGATGGTCATCGTTGCCATTACCAAACGCACCGGGATTTTCCAGTTTGTTGCGATTTTGGCGGCCAAAGCCGTGCGGGGAAATCCGCGATTATTGCTGATTGTGCTATCGTTAATCACCGCCGTGTTTTCCGCTTTGCTGGATAATGTCACGACCGTTCTTTTGATTGTGCCGATTACGCTGCTTTTGACGGAACAACTGGAATTGCCGACCTATCCGTTTTTATTTGCGTTGATTTTTGCGTCGAATATCGGGGGGACGGCAACCCTGATCGGAGATCCTCCCAATATTCTGATCGGCTCTGCCGTGGGGCTGGGGTTTATGGACTTTGTCTATAATGTCGGGCCGGCGGCGCTGATTAACATGCTGGTGTTGCTGCTGGTGTTTGATGTGATCTGGGGGCGGAAATTTCAGACCTCCGAAGAAGCCAGAGAGCAGCTTGTTCAATATGATCCCTATGAAGCCCTGACGGACATCGGATTGCTTTACAAGTCGTTATTTACGCTGTTCTTGGTGCTGATGGGATTTATCGTCGGTCACGGCTATGGGCTGGAGCCGGGAACGGTGGCTCTGACCGGCGCGGCCTTTCTCATGTTGCTGGAGAATTACCGGCTGAAACCGGAGGAGCAGTCCCATAAAGTGCAGGAGTCTCTGCAACAGGTTGAATGGGAAACCATCTTTTTCTTTATCGGATTATTTATTCTGGTGTATGGCGTCGAACATACCGGGGTTCTCAATATGCTGGCGGCCCATATGATAAATCTGACCGGAGGCGATGTCTTCACCAGTGCGATGGCGATTTTGTGGTCGTCGGCTATTTTATCGGCCATTGTCGATAATATTCCCTTCGTTGCGACGATGATTCCGATGATCGAGTCGATGGCACCGCAAATGGGCGGCGAGTCGGCCATAGAGCCGCTTTGGTGGGCGTTGTCTCTGGGGGCCTGTCTGGGTGGAAACGGGTCTTTGATCGGAGCCAGTGCGAATGTGATGGTTGCCAGCTTTGCCGAACGGGCCGGGCATCGTATCCCGTTTTTAAAATTTCTGGCATTGGCGTTTCCTCTGATGCTGCTTTCGATTGTGATTTCCACGGGGTATGTATGGCTGGCCTTTTTCACTTCCTGATCGTCGCTGCGGTACTTGGAATTCTTGCCGGAATGCCGTCCTCAGGTGCAATCGCCGAGACACAGGGGGCGCTGGAACAGAAAAAGACCGCTCTCCCGTCCGCTCAGACGTTTCCGCTAAAGATTGTCACGCAGGACGGACGCACGGTTTATTTTCAGGTGGAGGCTGCCACCACGGAAGCAGAGCGGAGCAGGGGGCTGATGTTCCGCAAAGAAATGGCAGGGGATCACGGGATGATTTTTCTGTTTTCCGATGTGCGTCCCCGTGCTTTCTGGATGAAAAACACCTTCCTGCCTCTGGATATACTCTTTCTGGATGAGACGGGTAAAATCGTCAGTATCCGGCAAGGCGTGCCCTTGAGCGAAGACGGTATTTTTTCCGGGGCTCCGGCAAAGGCGGCGGTTGAATTGAATCAGGGGACAGCGGAAATGTTTGGCCTTCTGGAAGGGGATACCGTATATTTTTCCCATCTGTCTGATTAAAACACTTGCGTTTTTGATGCAAAATCTCTAACTATAGCGGAACGGAGTGTAGCGCAGTCTGGTAGCGCATCTGCTTTGGGAGCAGAGGGCCGGGAGTTCGAATCTCTCCACTCCGACCAGCCTTACAGAATTACAATGAAGGCATGACACAAGACCATGAACAGCATTGGAAAGATCTGGCGATTGCCGCGCAAGGCGGTGACAAAACGTCTTATGTCAGGCTTCTGAAAGAAATTGCCCCCTATATCCGTAAAATCGTATTGGCAGGACTGGCGAACCCGGACGGTGCCGACGATATTACGCAGGAAGTCCTGATTTCAATCCATAAATCTTTGGGCACCTATTCCGGGGAGCGCGCCTTCAAACCGTGGCTGCACGCCATCATCCATTATCGTAAGACAGATTACCTGCGCCAGCACTATGCCCGGCGGGGCAATGCGTCTGTCCCGGTGGAAACGCAAATAGATTTGGCGGATTCTGTAACCTCTCCGGAGGTTTTGCTCGAATATAAAAATGTGGAAGACGAGATTTCCAGGCTGCCGGAAAAGCAGCAGACGGTGTTCCGCCTGATGAAAATCGAAGGCTTTACCGCACAGGAAGTCGCGGAGAAAACGGGAATGAGCGTGTCGGCGGTGAAGGTATCTGCTCACCGGACGCTTGAGAAACTGAAAGAAAAGATGGGATAGGATGTCCGATAATACGGAAGATAAACAGCTCGAACAACTTATCGAGAATCTGGGAGAGGATCTGAAGCCGGTATCCTGTCTGGGGTGCGCGTCTCATCGGGCGGGGGGCTGGTTCATCGCCGGGCTGTTCAGCGTGGTTATGATCGGGGCGTTGATCGGGTTTCGGATGGATTTGCCGGAAAAGCTTTTAAATGGTGTTTTTTCAGCGGAAATTCTGGCGGCTTTGATTTTAAGCTGGAGTGCTGCTTACGCCTCTGCCTGGCTCGCCCTGCCGGACGGAGCCAATAAAAAACGGACCATCCTGCTGCCTTATGCGGTTATTTCGGTTGCGACGCTGATCCTTCTGGTGGAGCTGTTTTATCATGAATTCGTCGTCGGTGATTTTGAAATACATCACTGCGTGATTGATGCGACGATCATGGGGTGTGTGCCACTCTTCATGATGATCTGGATGATGCGCCGCGGGGCACCCACTCACCCGGTGTTAGGGGCCATGACCAATATGATCGCAGCCGGAGCCATCGGATATGTGGGGTTGCGCTGACCTGCAGGAATGATGAAATCAGGCATGTGTGCACCTATCACATTTTTCCGTTTATTTTTGCCGGATTGATGCTGGGACTTCTTGCCCGAAATTATATCGCTGGTAGCATAGCACTTCATGAATGTGAGAATCTACAATTCTATAAAAATGCAATGCAGTCGGGCGGGCGGGCACCGGAGCGTGGACTTTGGAATATGAGCGTGAAACGCCCCGCCATCCCGAAAGCCTGATGGGGTGGAGCAGCGCAGCAGATACTGCAATTCAGGTAAAGCTGACATTCCCGACAATGGCGGAAGCCGCTGTGTCTTATGCCGAGGAACATGGCTGGGTTTACGACCTCCGCCAGAACCAGTCAAAGCGGAATCCGTCCGCGCAATATGGAGATAACTTCCGGTATTTTTCGTCGGAGGATTGGAGGCGTTAATCGTTTCGCCTGAGTTGCGTGGCTGCGCTCCTCACGTAAGAAAATTCTTTAATTTTCCTGTAACTCTATTAGTGTTACGCCGCATAGGTCCCGTAGCTCAATGGATAGAGCATCTGCCTTCTAAGCAGAGGGTTGCAGGTTCGAGTCCTGCCGGGATCGCCATCACTGCACGTACAGAGTTTTTTTCAAAAATCTGCAATGCCAAGTTTGTGCCGAATAAAATGATCATGACCCCAAATCTTCGTCATTACACGTTTCACCGTCAGGTGAATACGTGTAATCTATGATCACAAACATGTGATGACGAATATCTTATTCAGAATGGCGAAAAGCCATAAGCCTACATGAGGAGCGCAGTAAGGTAGCTCAGCCAAAAGATCAAACCCTATCCCGCCGCGATCGCTTTTTCTTTAACCTCTTGCGGGTCGCGCAGAACATATCCACGGCCCCAGACGGTTTCGATATAGTTATCTCCGTCGGCGGCGTCCTGAATTTTTTTCCGCAATTTGCAGATAAAGACGTCGATAATTTTGACTTCCGGTTCATCCATCCCGCCATAAAGGTGGTTCAGGAATTGCTCTTTTGTCAAAGTGGAGCCTTTCCGTAAAGAAAGAAGTTCCAGAATGCCGTATTCTTTCCCCGTCAGATGCAGAGGTTGACCGCCGACTTCAACGGTGCGTGAGTCGAGGTTAACCCGGACTTTTCCTGTGACGATTTCGCTGTGTGCGTGTCCCTGTGAGCGGCGGACAATGGCCTGAATGCGGGCTACCAGCTCGGCCTTGTCGAAAGGTTTAATCAGGTAGTCATCGGCACCGAGTCCCAATCCTTTGATTTTGTCCTTGATGTCGGACAAGCCGGAGAGAATCAGAATCGGCGTTTCAATTTTGGCGGAGCGCAGATTTTTCAAAACTTCATAGCCATCCATATCCGGCAGCATCAGGTCAAGAATAACGATATCGTAATCGTAGATCTTTGCGATCTCTTCCCCGTCTTCTCCCATATCGGTGGTATCCACCACATATCCCTGACTTTTCAGCATTAATTCAATACTTTTGGCGGTGGCGCTATCATCTTCTATGAGTAGTATTCGCATGGTCAAAACCCCTTTATGTCAAATGTAATTCAAATATGAATCATTGTTAAACTTTATTAAAAAAATATTAACAAAGATTTAAGATCTTAACAAAGGTTAATAATAAATGATCTGCAAAAAATATTTCGATTGCTTAACGTTTACATGCTTTCTAGATGTTCTTATAATTAAACTATGAAAAACAATGCGGTCCCAAAAACGAATGAGTTTTTTGATATTAATAAATTACCTAAATCACCCGGCATAACCTACTATGGATTATCTATACCTTTGTTAACGAATAAGCAAAGTCCGAAAGCTTTATTGGAATACGATAAAAAGCTAATTGATAAGCAGTATATATATAACGTGGCAGGTGTTTTGATTTATACGGATAATCTTTACTTATATAGTGACGAACCTGCTGTTTCACTAAAATTAAAGCATCAAAAAATTATTGAAGATCATAAGGCATCCTTTCTTTCATATCTTGAAAAAAATCAGTGGTATATTCCCAGTGCTTGGAGTTTTTATACGTGGAATCAGGCTATACTGGACTGCAAAAAATTCCACGACTCACTCACAAAATTAAAACAGATTTACAATGCAGACGTGTTTTTTAAAAAGTATATTTTGTTAGACGTGGAGAGATCTGGAAAGAAACTTTCTGATAACAATATCAATTATTTATTAGAAGAAATTCTTTTGGACTATTTTATAGTGAAGGGGCATCTATTGCTCAGTAACGATTATTTAAAAAATACCGAAACATGGGTGCTTAATTGCTATCCCGGAAAGCCTCATAGATCCTACGTTTATCTTATACAACAAAATTTCTTCGGCTTATCAAACGAGAAAAACGTTTATGAGCGATGTTGGTACGATTTGTTAGCTCGCAAGCTATACCACTTTGATCGTTTGGATATTGACACATTTGACTTTAAAAACAGCAGTGAAAAGGATTAACCTGTTGTGCTTATAAACTACCCCTATATGACCCGTCTTACAGATAAATCCATTACTGCTCTGTCGATTCTGCCGGATTACGAAATTTACGGGTCGGTGACGAAGGTTTTGGGGCTACTCGTTGAAATTGCCGGATTTCCGGAGAGTCTGGCCGTTGGCGCGCATGTGCATTTACGCCCGAAAGAAACTCTGGATATTCCCTGTGAAGTGATCGGATTTCGCGATCAGCGAGCGCTGCTATTGCCGTTTGGGACATTGGAAGGGGTCGGGCTTGGATGTAAGGCCTATATCAAAAGTAACGAACCGGCTGTGCGCCCGGATGAAGCATGGCTGGGGCGGGTGATAAATGCACTGGGGCAGCCGATTGACGGAAAAGGGCCTTTAAAAGATGGTGCTGTGGCTATTCCTTTGCGAAATAAACCGCCTCCCCCGCACCAAAGACAGCGAATCGGAGCACAACTGGATCTGGGTGTGCGGGCTGTGAATACCTTTCTGGCAACCTGTCAGGGGCAGCGTATGGGGATTTTTGCCGGTTCCGGCGTGGGAAAATCGGTGCTGCTCTCGATGATGGCACGCTACACAGAAGCTGAGGTCGCGGTCATTGGTTTGGTCGGGGAGCGCGGTCGCGAGGTTCAGGAATTTCTCGAGGATGATCTTGGTGAAGACGGCCTGAAGAAATCCGTTGTGATAGTTGCCACAGGCGATGAGCCGGCCCTGATGCGGAAGCAGGCGGCATATCTTACACTTGCGGTGGCGGAGTATTTCAGGGATCAGGGAAAAAACGTTCTGTGTATGATGGATTCTGTGACCCGATTTGCGATGGCGCAACGGGAGATCGGGCTATCTGCCGGGGAGCCACCGACCTCCAAAGGCTATCCGCCGACCACATTTGGAGAGCTGGCGCGCTTGCTGGAGCGGGCAGGGCCCGGCGCGCGCGGGCAGGGCAATATTACCGGGATCTTTTCGGTGCTGGTGGAGGGCGATGACACAAACGAGCCGATTTCCGATGCGGTGCGCGGGATTATCGACGGGCACATCGTGATGGACCGGGCGATTGCCGATCGCGGGCGATATCCGGCGATTGATATTCTGAAATCCATTTCCCGCGCCTTGCCCAAAGCGCTATCAGATGAGCGGAATGCCATCCTGAAGCGCGCTAAACAGGTGATCTCAACCTATGAAGACATGGCGGAGCTGATCCGTCTGGGCGCGTACCGCCGCGGAGCAGATAAAGCAGTGGATGAAGCGATCCAGCTCTATCCGCAGCTGGAGGAATTTCTGGCGCAGGATAAAGATGACAGCACCACCATCGACCAGAGCTTTAAACGATTGAAGGGGATAGTCAGTGGCTAACCTCTCCTCTCTCATTCGCTTACGTAAGCATACGGTCGATCAGAAACAAAAATTTCTGGCAGATCTGTATAGGCAGGTTGATGCGTTAACGGCAGAAAAAACGTCTCTGAATGAGCAGGTCGCTGCAGAGCGACATCAGCTGGAAGAGCAGGGGGTGCTAGAGGCGCTGGCTTGGTTCGGGCGTTATGCTGCGGGCGTAAAGCTGAAAATCGAGCTGATTGACAGAGACATTCAGGCTTTGGAGGAGCGGATTGACATCGCGCGGGCCGATCTGCGCAATGCTTTTTCGGAGCTGAAAAAAATTGAAATCACAGATCGCCGCCGCCGTGAGGAAGAGCGTAAAAAAGAGCAGACGAAAGAAAGCCGTGCTCTGGATGAGATCGGGATTGAGGGGCATCGGCGGGGAAAGTTGCAGGAACAGGAGTAGGGGGGCGGGGTTTTTATTGTGGGTGCCTTGTCATCGGGGCGCAAAAAAACACTTGACCATCCCCCGCGAATTGCTTTATATGTCCTCACTCGAAAAGAATTTAACTTAAGGAACTTGAATGCCAACCATTCAGCAGCTCATCCGGAAGCCCAGAACTCCGGTGATTAAAAGAAAGAAAAACCGCGCTCTGGAGCAGAATCCCCAGCGTCGCGGCGTTTGTACGCGTGTTTATACAACGACTCCGAAAAAGCCGAACTCCGCGCTGCGTAAAGTTGCCAAAGTGCGTATGACAACCGGCTATGAAGTTATCTGTTACATTCCGGGAGAAGGTCACAACCTGCAGGAGCACTCTGTGGTGCTGGTGCGTGGTGGTCGTGTGAAAGACTTACCGGGTGTGCGCTATACAATCGTTCGGGGAGCACTGGATACTCAGGGCGTTAAAGATCGTAAACAGTCCCGTTCCCGTTACGGGGTCAAGAGACCGAAATAAGATAAGAAGGAAGAATATCTATGTCACGCAGACACCGCGCAGAGAAAAGACAGGTTTTACCAGATCCGAAATTCGGAGATGTGGTTCTGTCCAAATTTATGAATATTGTGATGATTGGTGGCAAAAAAGCTGTTGCCGAAAAAATCGTCTATGGAGCAATTGAGCAGTTGGATAAAAAAGCCGCAAATCTGAATATTGCCGATGAAGATCGCGGTGATAGCGAAAGTGGTAAGGCCGGATCGAAAGGTCTGTCTGTTTTTCATCGGGCGCTGAAAAAAGTGCGTCCGCAGGTTGAAGTGCGGTCCCGTCGTGTTGGCGGCGCAACCTATCAGGTGCCGGTTGAAGTGCGGTTTGATCGTGGGGTGGCATTGGCAATTCGCTGGATCATTGAATCAGCGCGCAAACGCTCTGAGACAACCATGACCGAGCGTTTGGCCGGAGAGCTTCTGGATGCCGCGCAAGAACGTGGAACTGCCGTGAAAAAACGCGATGATACTCACAAAATGGCTGAGGCAAACAAAGCCTTCGCCCACTTCAGATGGTAGATATAGTCAAAAAGCCCCAATCCGGGGCTTTTTTCTTGTGAAAAAAAATAATATGAGCTATTATCCTTTGACATATTTTTTTATAAACGGTGGTGAAAATGAATCTTTCAAATGAAGCAAATAAAGTAATAGCGAAGAATCCTGGATTGGGAGTGCTGGTTGAGCAAGGGAGGGTGCATTACATCATTATTCCTCAAGGGGGGGAGATGGAAGGTATGATTGATTGCCTTGAGATGGAGGGGGGAATTCCTGTTTGTGAGGATTATACGAATTTGAGGAGTGGTGCAGATGATGGATTTCTCCTTCTCGGGTATCATAGTCTGGAGGCGGCGGCGGCTGTGGCGCATGCTGTGAATAAAGGTGGTTCTCCGGATCAGGAGCCTTTGATTGGTGCGATATATCATGCGGCAGAAAAAGGGCGTGGGTTAGAGGTCAAGATATTAAGTGATCGTTTCGAAGGGAAGGCAGAGAGCTATAGAAAACGGATGGAGCAGATAGAAGGGCGTGCGGAGCCTGTTCAAATGGTGTCTATTGATTATGAGGAATGTGGTCCTGGGCTTGGCGCTCTGAGCTGAAGTTTTTGTTATAAAACAGATTCAATATTTGACGGGATGCAAAAATACCTTGCGTCCCGTTGTTTTTTTGCCTATAACCCGCATAGATCAGAATAGAACACACTTTACTTAACATTAAGGACGACAGGAATGACCCGCGAAACTCCGATTACCCACTATCGCAACTTTGGGATTATGGCGCACATTGACGCCGGTAAGACCACGACAACAGAGCGTATTCTGTACTATACCGGAAAATCACACAAAATCGGCGAAGTGCACGACGGAGCGGCGACGATGGACTGGATGGAGCAGGAGCAGGAGCGCGGCATTACGATTACGTCTGCAGCGACGACGACGTTCTGGAAAGGTCCGGAGGATGGTACGTGCCCAGGCGATCAAATGCGGTTTAACATTATTGATACCCCCGGACACGTGGACTTTACGATTGAGGTTGAGCGTTCCATGCGGGTTCTGGACGGTGCGGTTTGTCTGCTTGACGGAAATCAGGGGGTTGAGCCTCAGACAGAGACCGTTTGGCGTCAGGGCGATAAATACCGGGTGCCACGGATTATCTTTGCCAATAAAATGGATAAAATCGGGGCAAACTTCTATGACTGTATCGATTCTGTGAAAAAACGCCTTGGTATTGATCCGCTGGTTCTGACTCTGCCGATCGGGGAAGAAAGTGAATTTGCCGGGATTGTTGATCTGGTCAATATGAAAGCGATTGTCTGGAATGCGGAAACACTCGGTGCGACTTACGAGATCGTTGATATTCCTGCGGACCTGAAGGACAAGGCCGAAGAATACCGTGAGCGTATGGTTGAAATGGCGGTCGAAATGGACGATGACGCTATGGAAGCCTATCTGGAAGGAAACGAACCGGATATCACAACGCTGAAAAAATGTATCCGCAAAGGGACTATTTCATTTCGTCTGATTCCGATGATGTGTGGTTCTGCGTTTAAAAACAAAGGAGTTCAGCCACTTCTGGATGCTGTGGCTGATTATTTGCCATCTCCGCTGGATGCCGGTGCGGTGAAAGGGAATAAAGTGGATAGTGATGAGGTTGATTCCCGTCCGCCATCAGATGATGCGCCGTTCTCTGGTCTGGGATTCAAAATCATGAACGACCCGTTCGTCGGATCTTTGACGTTCGTACGGATTTACTCCGGCAAGCTTGAGTCCGGTTCGTATGTTCTGAACTCTGTCAAGGACAAGAAAGAGCGAATCGGCCGGATGCTGCTGATGCATTCAAACAACCGCGAAGAAATCAAATATGCTGAAGCAGGGGATATTGTGGCTTTGGTTGGTCTGAAAGATACCACAACGGGGGATACGCTTTGTGATCCGTCCAAACCAATTGTTCTGGAGCGCATGGAATTCCCTGAGCCGGTGATTGAGATCGCGGTTGAGCCGAAAACCAAGGCCGATCAGGAAAAAATGTCTACCGCTCTGCAACGTCTGGCCGCCGAAGACCCGTCTTTCCGCGTGTCTGTGGACCACGAATCCGGTCAAACGATTATGAAAGGAATGGGCGAGCTTCACCTTGACATTCTGGTGGATCGTATGAAGCGGGAATTCAAGGTGGAAGCCAATATCGGCGCGCCTCAGGTGGCATATCGTGAAACGATTTCCAAGGAAGTTGAGATCGACTATACTCACAAGAAGCAGTCCGGTGGGTCCGGTCAATATGCGCGGGTGATTGCGAAATTCCGTCCGCGTCAGCCGGGCGAAGGATACAACTTTGTGTCCAGCATCGTTGGAGGTTCTATTCCGAGAGAATACATTCCGGGTGTTGAAAAAGGTCTGATGATGGCCAAGGATACCGGGGTAATTGCCGGGTTCCCGGTTGTGGACTTCGAGGTTGATCTGGTGGACGGGGCTTATCACGATGTGGACTCCTCGGCGCTGGCCTTCGAAATTGCGGCGCGGGCTGCTTTCCGTGAAGCGATGCAAAAAGCCGGGCCGATTCTTCTGGAGCCGGTCATGAAGGTCGAGATTGTCACTCCGGAAGAGTATATGGGCGATATCATTGGGGACCTGAACTCCCGTCGTGGTCAGATGAACTCGATGGAAGATCGTGGAAATGCGAAAGTGATTAACGCATTCGTGCCGCTGGCCTCTATGTTTGGGTACATCAATACCCTGCGCTCCATGTCACAAGGGCGTGCGAACTACTCGATGGTGTTCGAGCGCTATGAACCGGTGCCGAACAACGTTGCCGAAGAAGTCAAAGCTAAACTGGCGGGTTAATCCGGCCAGACCGCTTCGTTCCTCTCCCTTTGCGGGGAGAGGGATAAAAAACACTTGCATTTCGGTGCAAAACTATGATTAATACTGTTTCAAATTAAAATTAAGGTTATTGAACATTATGGACAACCAAAGTATTCGTATTCGCCTCAAGGCTTTCGATCACCGCATTCTGGATACCTCCGCGGCGGAAATTACCAACACAGCCAAGCGTACAGGTGCAAAAACTGTTGGTCCATTGCCTTTGCCGACCCGCATTGAGCGTTTTACAGTTCATCGGTCTCCGCACGTCAACTCAAAATCCAAAGAGCATTTTGAGATGCGGACGCACAAACGTCTTCTGGATATTCTGGAGCCAACGCCCCAGACGATTGACGCTCTGATGAAGCTCGATCTTCCGGCTGGTGTGGATGTGGAAATCAAAATCCGCGACCGCGCGGCGTAAGTGCAGAAAAGTGCTTGCGTTTTGACTACTCATTGGGTATAAAACGCAGGCTTAAATACTATTTACGTGCTGATGATTCCTTGTGAATGTCCGCACCAATGAATGAAAGAAGAAAAATGCGTACAGGACTAATTGCCCAAAAAGCCGGGATGACCCGTATTTTCGATAGTGAAAATGGACGTCAGATCCCCGTTACAGTTTTAAGAATCGATAATTGTCAAGTGACTGCCGTCCGGACCGAAGAAAGGGACGGATATTCTGCTCTGCAACTCGGCGTTGGAGCAGCAAAAGTCAAAAGGACTTCCAAAGCACAGCGCGGTCATTTTGCAAAGGCAAAGGTCGAGCCAAAGAAAAAACTGGCCGAATTCCGGATTGATCCGGCTAATGCGGTTGACGTTGGCGCAGAGCTGGGCGCAAACCATTTTATCGCGGGTCAGTTTGTCGATGTTCAGAGCACGTCTAAAGGTAAGGGTTTTGCCGGGGCGATGAAGCGTCACAACTTCGGCGGTCTGCGGGCTTCTCACGGGGTGTCCGTATCTCACCGTTCTCACGGCTCAACAGGTCAGTGTCAGGACCCAGGTAAGGTTTTTAAAGGCAAGAAAATGGCTGGACACCTGGGGGATGAGACCGTTACGACTCAAAACCTGAAAGTTGTCTTGATTGATGAAGAAGATAACTTGATTCTGGTGCGCGGAGCAGTTCCGGGAGGCAAAAATGCTTGGGTATTGATTAGCGATGCTGTGAAGAAACCGGCTCCGGAAGGGGTGCCGTTGCCTGCTGGATTGCGGACACAGCCTGTTCCTGCAGAAGAGCAAAATGTGGAAGAAGCTTCGATTGAGGACGCTGCTGTTGTAGAAGCCCCCGTTGAAGCAGCTGGAATTGAAGAGACTACAGAAGAAAAGAAAGACTAAGTCATGAAATTGCAAGTCACAAAACTGGGCGGGACTAAAGCCGGAGATATTGAGCTTGATGACGCCATTTTTGCGGTGCCGGTGCGTGCAGATATTATGCATCGTATGATTAACTGGCAGTTGGCGAAGCGTCAGGCCGGAACGCACCACACAAAGACACGTGCGGAAGTTTCTGGAACAGGTAAAAAGCCGTGGCGTCAAAAAGGAACGGGTCGGGCCCGGGCCGGGGATCTGAAGCGTCCGCAAGATCGTCAGGGCGGGGTTGCTTTTGGTCCGCGTACGCGCTCTCATGCGTTTGATCTGCCGAAAAAAATTCGGGCATTGGCTTTGAAATCCGCGCTGTCTTCCAAGCTAAAAGATGGCAAACTGGTTGTTCTGGACGAGGCAACTGCCAAAGATCACAAGACAAAACCGATGGCGGTGACTCTGGCTAAAATGAATATTGACAGTGCGTTGATTATTTCCGGCGCAGAGATTGATGCGAATTTTGCGCGGGCAACCAGCAATATTCCGAAAATTGATGTGCTGCCTGTGCAGGGATTGAATGTATATGACATTCTCCGTCGCGAAACACTTGTGATGACGAAAGAAGCTGTTGAAACGATTACAGCGCGTCTGAAGGGAGATGCTGTTGAGGCAGCTCCTGCCAAAGCTGAAAAAGCAGCAAAGAAAGCGGCTGCTCCGAAAAAAGCGGCTGCGACCAAACCTGCTGCCAAGAAAAAGGATGACAAATAATGGCTGTAAAGAAAAAAGACAAAATTGACGTTGCGGAGTGGATGTACAATATCATCCGCGGTCCACACATCACGGAAAAAGCGACAATGGGATCTGAATATGGTCAGGTGAGCTTTAAAGTTGCTAATGATGCGACCAAGCCGCAAATCAAAGCCGCAGTTGAGACACTGTATGGTGTCAAAGTTAAAGCTGTGAACACGCTGATCCAGAAGGGCAAAAACAAGCGCTTCAAAGGAGTTATGGGCCGCCGCAGTGATTTCAAAAAGGCAATCGTTACCCTGGAAGAAGGGCAAATGATTGATACAGGAACGGGCGTTTAAGCTATCGGTTCAAGAGATAATTTATTAACTATGGCATTCCGCCGATAAAGGAAAAAAAATGGCACTAAAAACTTATAATCCAACTTCTCCCGGACGTCGTCAGCTGATTACAGTTGATCGCAGCGATCTGCATAAGGGTGCGCCGGAAAAAGCTTTGACTGAAGGTAAGCGCAAGACAGGCGGACGGAACAATACCGGACGGATTACGGCCTGGCACCGTGGAGGCGGTCACAAACAGCGTTATCGTCTGATCGACTGGAAACGGACCAAGATGGACGTTGACGCGACAGTTCTGCGGATTGAATATGACCCGAACCGGACCGCTTATATCGCTCTGATTGAATATACAGATGGTGAGAAAGCGTATATTCTTGCGCCGCAGCGTTTGGCCGCCGGGGATAAGGTCGTGTCTTCCGAAAAAGCCGACATCAAGCCGGGCAATGCGATGCCTCTGAAAAACATGCCGGTCGGAACAATTGTTCATAATATCGAGCTGAAGCCGGGCAAAGGAGCCCAGATGGCACGGAGCGCCGGGGCTTATGCTCAGTTGGTGGGGCGCGATCAGGGCTATGCTCAGATTAAACTTCCTTCCGGGGAGCTGCGGATTGTTCGCGGAGATTGCATGGCGTCTGTCGGTGCGGTTTCCAATCAGGATCATTCCAATGAAAACAAGGGCAAAGCTGGACGTAACCGTTGGTTGGGCAAGAAGCCACACGTTCGCGGCGTTGTGATGAACCCGGTCGATCACCCGCATGGTGGTGGTGAAGGTCGGACCTCTGGTGGTCGTCATCCGGTGACGCCTTGGGGTAAACCGACAAAAGGTAAGAAAACAAGAACAAATAAATCGACAGATAAGTATATTATTCGTCGTCGGAATAAAAAGTAAGGGTTTACCGCGTTGAGACTCTGATTTGACAAAATACCTGTATTTGTGTTAATTAAGAGATATCAATAAGGAGTTTATGTGATGCCGGAAGAAAAAAAGCAGAGTGTTGCCGAAAAATGGAACCTTGCGTCTCTGGTTGGAGTCGCTGCTAAGTTCAACAAAGTCCTGCGGGATATTTTTGATGGCATGGGAAACTGCATTAGCGGATTGCAGCTGAGGAAAGCTTTTAATGTATCTGCGTCTGATAATAATCATGTGCAGGCGCGTAGGATTCCAGTAGCTGGAAATAGTGGTTTTAGACTTCAGTTTCAGTAATTAGTTTTTAATATAAGAAAGAGAAAAGACATTAAATGACCAGATCAGTTTGGAAAGGCCCGTTTGTTGAGCGCTCCCTGTTGAAAAAAGTGGAGCAGGTGATGGAGGGCGGTAAGCGCACTGTCATTAAGACATGGAGCCGTCGTTCGACGATTCTTCCCCATTTTGTGGGCATGACGTTCGGTGTTCATAACGGCCACAAATTTATTCCGGTTCTGGTCACAGATAATATGATCGGTCACAAGCTGGGAGAATTTGCTCCGACCCGGACCTATTACGGTCATGGTGCAGATAAGAAATCAAAGAAATAAGACAGTTTTTCTTTGGGCGTTGACGACGTCCCGGAAAATAGAACGCTAAAGATTTATACCGTTTGCAATGTAACCCTCCGTTATCTGGAGGGTTTTTTGTTTCTATGATATAGATAAAACATATGAGCCATATCGAAACGTCCCTTTTAAACGGTGCGGATATTATTCGCGACTATTGCAAAAAACTCCCGAAAACGCCGGGGGTTTACCGCATGCTGAATGAACAGGGCGACGTTTTATATGTGGGCAAAGCAAAATCTTTGAAAAATCGCGTCTTGAATTATGCTCAACCCGCCGGATTATCGGTGCGAATTCAGCGTATGGTCTCACAAACGCGCAGCATGGAATTTATCCATACAAAAACAGAAGTTGAAGCGCTTTTGCTGGAATCCAATCTGATTAAAAAGATGAAACCGCCTTTTAATGTGGTGTTTCGCGATGACAAATCTTACCCCTATATTGAAATTACCATCGGACATGATTATCCAAAGGCCGTTAAATTTCGCGGTGTCAAAAAAGAGGAGGGGATTTATTTCGGCCCATTTGCGAATGCCGGTGCCGTAAACCGGACTCTGATTTCGCTGCAAAAAGCATTTCAGATCAGAAATTGCAGCGAAGGAAATTTTAAGAATCGGACTCGCCCTTGTCTGCAATATCATATTAAACGCTGCACGGCTCCATGTGTGGGACTTGTGAGTAAGGAAAATTATGCTGCACAAGTTCAGGATATGCACGATTTCCTTTCTGGTAAAAGCCATACCATCAAACAGAAATTGGTCGACCAGATGGAGCACGCTGCAAAAATTCTTGATTTTGAAATGGCGGCAAAATTACGGGACCGGATCAAAGCTTTGAGCACTGTCACGGCGCATCAGGATATAAATATTGATATTGTTGGCGATGCTGATGGCGTCGGTGTTGTGCAGCAAGGACATAAAATTTGTATCCAGATCTTTTTTGTGCGCGGAGGTCAGAATTTTGGCAATCGCAGCATTGTGCAGAGTATCAATGAAGATGTGTCTCTCGAGGAGGTATTATCTGCGTGTCTTGCGCAGTTTTATTCGAATAAACCCATCCCTCCAACGATTTATGTTTCGCATATTCCCGCTGAAAAAGAGCTTTTATCCGAAGCTTTGTCCGAAGCTCTGGGACGCAAGGTTATGATTTCCAGACCTGAAAGAGGCGACAAGATGCGCCTGATGAAGTTCATTCTGGATAATGCTGCGGAGGAATTAAGTCGGCATCTTTCCGAGTCTGTTGCGCAAAAAGAAATGCTGCATTCTGTTGCGCGGTTATTTGGTCTTTCGACGCCTCCTTCCAGAATTGAAGTTTATGATAATTCGCATCTGGGCGGAACCGGGATGATCGGCGGGATGATCGTTGCCGGAGAGGAGGGCTTTCGCAAATCTGCCTATCGAAAATTTAATATACGGGAAGCGCTCGCCAGCGATGATTACGGGATGATGCGGGAGGTTATGCTGCGTCGTTTTTCAAAAGCTCTGGCGGAGAACGAAGGGCCGGGAACACCAAACTGGCCGGATTTATTGCTGATTGATGGGGGAAAAGGGCAATTATCCGTGGTGGAGGATGTTTTGACGGAATTAAATATATTGCAGCATGTGACGGTTGTTGGTATTGCGAAAGGGCCGGATAGAAATGCAGGACGGGAGCAGCTTTTTATGCGCAACAAACCTTCATTTCAATTGCAGCATAATGATCCTGTTCTCCACTATTTACAACGCCTGCGGGATGAAGCACACCGGTTTGTGATTGGGGCGCAGCGGACCCGGCGCGCGATGGCGGTTCCTGCCGGGCCGTTAGATGATATTCCGGGGATCGGTCCGAAAAAGAAGAAAGCGCTGCTGCAATATTTTGGGTCAGGTAAAGCGGTTTCAACCGCGGCGATAGAAGATCTGCGGAAAGTTGAGGGGATTTCACAGGCCATTGCCGAAAGAATTCACCGGCACTTTACCTCCTAGCACTCTGCTGAAAAATCAACAGGAATCACACGGACGAAGCCGTGTGAGGGAGGCACCGAGAAATGTCCTAAAATCGCCACTCTACCACTTAACCCTCTTTCATAATCCTTTGTTTTTGCCGGTTCCAGTCGCGTTCTTTTTCGGTATCGCGCTTGTCATGCAGCTTTTTGCCTTTGCCTAGTCCCAGCGACAGTTTGGCCAGACCGCGCTCATCGAAATAAAGCTTTAACGGGACGAGCGTATAGCCTTCCTTGGCCACGGCTCCGCTGAGTTTATTGATTTCTTTTCGTTTCAGAAGAAGTTTCCGCCGTCGCCGCGGTTCATGCTGGAGGTGGCGGCCCGCCTGCATATATTCGGCAATATGTGTGTTAAATAACCATAATTCCCCGTTTTTTTCACCGGCATGTGCTTCATTGATGCTGGCTTGTCCCATGCGCAGGGATTTAATTTCTGTGCCTGTCAGAATGATCCCGGCTTCAAAGGTTTGTTCGATATAATATTCGTAGCGGGCACGCCGATTTTCTGCAATCACGGCATTCACCGAGAGCAGGCCGGATTTTGAATGGTTTTTCTTTTGTGCCATCTGGTGGTTATAAACTGGTGGCGCAGAAAATTAAAGCCGAAAGATCAGGCGCGGCTTTGTTTTATCTCATGCGTTTGTATGTTTTCAGATCTGTTGTCCCCTCTCAATCTGTTGTTAAGGTATTCTATTTATAATGGACGAAACTAAAAGTCGTTTGTATTCACAACGTATTTAATCCGAGAGGCCATTATGAAATTACTCGTCGCTGACGATCATACTTTGTTCAGAGATGCTCTGTTACAGTACATTCAACGTGCAGATCCACAGGCAGAAGTATTGCTGGCCAATGACGTACAGGGAACTTTTTCTTATCTGGAAGCGGACGAATATCCGGATGTGATCTTACTGGATTATAAAATGCCGGGAATGTCCGGCCTGAAGGGGTTGGAACAGATCAGAAAAAGCTATCCGGAAATCAAAGTTGCGCTTATGTCCGGCCTGATCGAGCCTGCAGAAATTAAAAAAGCCATCGAAATGGGCATTGTGGGATATTTCCCCAAAACCATGTCGGGCAAAGCCTTTATCAAAGCGATTCAGTTAGTCCTGACGGGAGAGCGATTCTTTTCCTTTGATTCCGAGGCGCATAGTTTAATGCCATCCTATTATGGTGATATGGAGCTGCCCTCCGAATCGCCTGAAACTAAACATCCGCCGTCTCACAATATGTCTCCGCAGGATGATGTCAGAGATGGGACGGATGTGGCCAGACGGTTGGCACGCCTTAGCCCGCGGGAATTGGAGGTTTTGTCTTATCTTATTCAGGGCGACGCTAATAAGGAAATTGCAAACAAGCTTGATCTACAGGTTGTGACGATCAAACTTCATGTGCGGGGAATTTGCCGAAAGCTGGGCGCTAAAAACCGGACACAGGCGGCGCTGATCGCACAGGAGTGCGATTTACAGGAATTTATGAAAGCATGAGGCGTAATGAATGCTTTTGTCCGTCAAAAAATTACTGATTCGGTTTTATACTTGGGTTGTTTTGCTGGTTATTGTGATCTTTGGGGCGGCCGCTTTTTATTCCTGCTTGCAAATTTTGCAGCAGGAGGAGCGGGCCATTTCCAGCTACAAACTGAAACACAGCAAATTACAAAAGCTGCAGCAGGATTTTAATGATCTGGAAAGTCAGATTATTATGTATTTTGATGAGAAAGCCAATCACCATACGTCGGTAGATCTTGAAAAAATCTCGGTTGCATTTTCAACCTTTCAAGACAGTTTTATTTTCTTTAACCAGACAGAGGCTCATCCGACCGGCGCGTTGAAGAGTGATGAGCTTTTGCTTGTGGGGGATATTCAACGGCTTATGCTTGTGCTGGTGCCATATATCCGAGATGTTGCGCAGGATCAGACCCGGGGAAAACATATGGATGTTCTGGATGTGATGCGCCAGATCCAAAAGAGACTACAGGAGTTTGGCTTATACCAGACCAGAACGGAAGAAGAATTTTTATCGGAGGAAAGTCTTCGGGAAAGACGAACAAAAATTTTTCTGTCGGTCCTGTTGCTAAGTTTATCCGGCCTCTTTCTAATTTTGTTCCTGGTGTACAAGCATGAACAACTGGAGCGTACCAATCGCGAAAAGCAGGAAATTTTCGATATTTCCAATCAACGGATTATCGCGATTGAATCGTCCAGCGACGGAATTGCCATCATGAATGCGGATAAAACGCTTTTATATATGAATAAAGCGCTGAGCGACATGCATGGTATTCCTGCCGCGGATCGTGAGCGTTATCTGGGGAAGAGCTGGAAAAAGCTCTATAACCAGAAAGGGCAGGACTATATTGAGGACAGCATCTATCCATTTCTGGACCGTCAGGGAGAATGGCGGGGGGAAACCAGAATTATGCGGAAAGATGGCAAGCTGATAGAGGCTGATTTATCTTTAACTTTGTTGCCGGATGAAAAAGGTATGATTTACACAGCTCGTGATATCACCGAGCGGCGGCAGGCGGAAGACAAAAACCGGGAATTGCAGGCGCAAATCTATCAGGCCCAGAAAATGGAAGCAGTGGGACGTCTGGCCGGGGGGGTTGCGCATGATTTTAACAATGTTCTGGCGGCTATTATGGGATATGCGGAGTTTTTATCCGAAGACTTATCCGCAGACCCAAAACTGAAAACCTACGCAGATAATATTTTGATGGCCGGGCAAAAGGGCCGGGCGTTGATTGACCAGATGCTGGCATTTTCGCGGCGCAAGGAAAGTCATAAGTTTGTGATGGATTTACACGAAGTTATGCGGGAAGTGATCTCCATGATTTCTGTCAGTCTGCCAAAAACCATCGAATTGCAAACAGATTTTTACCATGACGACATTGCCTATATTAACGGGGATCCCTCGCAGATTGCGCAGGCTATTATGAATATTATGGTGAATGCGGTTGATGCCATGGAAGAAGAGCGTGGGACTTTGGAAATCTCCCTCTCTCTGGTTGAGCCGGATGAAGAAACCTTTGAGGGGATGTTGCTGGATGATTATTTACGGGAAACGGAAATGCCGCCTGTGACGATTCATGATCTGGAACCGGGGCACGTCAGTCTGGAAATGGGACGATTCAAACGAGAGCAAAAATATTTCCAGATCAGTATTACCGATACCGGAACCGGGATGACCCGCAGCGTGCTGGAGCATATTTTTGAACCCTTCTTTACCACCAAACCGGTTGATAAAGGCACGGGGCTGGGGATGGCAAACGTGCATGGGGCCATTGTTGCGCATCATGCCGTGATGAATATCGATTCGACCTTGATGGAAGGCACGACCTTTGAGCTGTTTTTCCCAAAAGTCGATTACATTGATAATCTGTCCATGCTGAAAGATGGCAATGATACGGATCATCACCGGGATTTTTCTCAGGTGCGGGTTCTGCTGGTGGATGACCAGATGGAAGTTTTGACGATGATGGAAACATTGCTTATTCGTGAAGGATTTCAGTGCACGTCTTGTCAGGATAGCCTGAAGGCTCTCACAATCCTGCGAAACCGTCCGGATTCCTATGATCTGGTGGTCACCGACCAGAATATGCCGAAAATGACGGGGCTGGAGCTCGCAGATCAGACGCAGCAAATTAACCCGGAACTTCCGTTTATCATTATTTCCGGATATTCCTATGAACGGTTGCAGGAAATTAAGAAATCTTATCCGTCGATTAAATATTGCATTCAAAAACCGGCCAGAAAAGAAAGCCTGCTTGCGGCAATTTCAGATGTATTGAAAGATAAGACTCCTTCTTAAATTTATGGCAAGCTGGCGGAATGATGACTCCTGCGCGGCACATCTCTCCTTATGACTGGATGGCATATCCGGAATGCCGGGTGCTGATGGACGTATTGCATATGGATCAAGGAACTAGCCGGGAAGGGCCCGTGGCGCTGTTCGTTGGGGGCTGTGTGCGAAATCTTCTGGCAAACCGGCCTGTTCAGGATCTTGATGTCGCCACAAAATTACCCCCGGATATTGTGCAGAAAATGTGCGAAGAGTCTGGGTTCACAACCATTCCGACCGGCATTGCACATGGAACTATCACGGTAGTTATCGGGGCGCGTAGTTTTGAAGTAACGACCTTGCGGCGGGATGTTGCGACGGACGGGCGGCGGGCGACGATTGCCTTTTCCGATAGCTGGGTGGAGGATGCTCTGCGCCGGGATTTTACTATGAATACGTTGCTGGCTGATCTGGACGGGAACATTTATGACCCGGTGGGACAGGGAGTCGCAGATTTAAAGGCCGGGCGTGTCCTGTTTGTCGGAAATGCGGCGCAGCGGATACAGGAAGATTATCTGCGTATTTTACGCTATTTCAGATTTTTTGCCGATTACGGGAGGGGGGCACCGGACCCGGAGGCTCTGTCGGCCTGCGAAAAATACGCCACATCCATCAAAACGCTTTCAAAAGAACGTATTTCACAGGAATTTTTCCGCATCCTTTTGTCGGAAAAAAGTGTTTCTACATTGAATTTGATGCGCAGCATAAATCTTTTGCTGGACGTTATTCCTTTGGGTGCGGATATGGATGCTTTTGCCGAACTGGTGCGGCGGCAGGATCAGTTCTATATGGTGTCTCTGCCGGCACGCTTATTTGCTCTGGCGCAGTTTTCTCCGGATCGTATCGGGCGATACGGGGCCGAATATTTTGTCTGGTCGAATGCCTGCAAATCTTTTTTCGAAAAATATGCCCGGCGGCAGGCCTCTTCTTTTCATCTTTCCGGGCTCAAAGAGCTGATGTACAGGGAAGAGCGGGAGGTCGCCGGGCAATATATTCTGGCAAATTGTCCCCGCGAACAGCTGGATGAGGCGGTGTCTGTCTATCAAAACTGGCCGGTTCCTGTATTGCCGCTGCGGGGGAAAGATCTGATTTCTGCAGGAATTCCGGCCGGTCCGGACCTAGGGAGATATTTAGCCGAAATTGAAACCTGGTGGATTTTACATGATTTTGAGCCTGATAAAGCGGCGTGTCTGGCATATCTGCAAAAAGAGTGTCTGTCTTCCTCAAAATAAGCTTTGCGTTCCGCTGGTTTGATGGTTAAAACAGTTCCATCAATTGGGGAAGACTTTACTATGACCGACTACATTTATGTCATGCACGAGCTGACGAAAAGCTACGTCAGCGGCAAAAAAGTTCTGGAGAATATTACGCTATCTTTCATTCCGGGGGCCAAAATTGGGGTTCTGGGGCCGAATGGTGCGGGAAAATCGACTCTGCTGCGGATTATGGCGGGACAGGATAAGGATTTTACCGGGGAAGCCTGGGCGCGGGAAGGCGCAAAGGTCGGGTATCTGGAGCAGGAGCCGCAGCTTGATCCGCAGAAAAATGTCATGGAAAACGTCATGGAAGCCAAATCTGACATGTTGGCCAAGATTGCCCGGTTTAACGAAATCGGCATGGAAATGGCGGAGCCGGACGCAGATTTTGACAAACTTACCGAAGAAATGGGGCAGTTGCAGGACGAAATTGATGCTGGCAATGGCTGGGAGCTGGAGCGCGAAGTTGAGCAGGCATTGGACGCTCTGCGGTGTCCGCCGGGCGACTGGCCGGTGACGGATCTTTCCGGGGGAGAAAAACGCCGGGTGGCTCTGGCGAGATTATTGCTCTCAAAGCCGGATATTTTGTTGCTGGACGAGCCGACCAACCACCTGGATGCAGAATCTGTTGCATGGTTGCAAATGCATTTGCTGCAATATCCGGGTATGGTGGTGATGGTAACACACGACCGCTACTTCCTTGATAATGTCACAAGCTGGATTTTAGAAATCGCGCATGGGCGGGGCATTCCCTATGAAGGGAATTACTCTGCCTATCTCGCGGCGAAACATAAACGGATGCTGCAGGAAGCGCGTGACGATAAAGCCCGCCAGCAAACGCTTGAGCGTGAAGCGGAGTGGATGGGGCAATCTCCCAAGGCGCGCCAAGCAAAGTCCAAAGCGCGGGTTAAGGCCTATGAAGATTTGCTGCATGCCTCTCAGAACCGGACCCAGCAAACGGCTCAGATCGTGATGCCGACGCCGCCACGACTTGGTAATCTGGTGATTAAAGCGGAAAATATCAATAAAGCGTTCGGGGACAAGCTTTTGATTGAAGATTTGTCTTTCTCCCTGCCTCCCGGTGGTATTGTCGGCGTGATTGGTCCGAACGGTGCGGGAAAAACGACTCTGTTTAAAATGATTACCGGTGTTGAACAGCCGGATGCCGGTACGTTTACGGTCGGGGAAACGGTGAAGCTTGGATATGTCGATCAAAGCCGCGATCATCTTGATCCGAACAAGAATGTCTGGGAAGAAATTTCTGACGGGTTGGATATGCTGATGCTGGGTAAGGTCGAAATGCCGTCCCGCGCCTATGTTTCCGCGTTTAATTTCCGCGGGCCGGATCAACAGAAAAAGGTCGGAAATCTGTCCGGGGGACAGCGGAACCGTGTGCATCTGGCGAAAATGCTGCGCAGGGAAGCCAATGTTTTGCTGCTTGACGAACCAACGAACGATCTGGATACGGAAACACTGGCCGCGCTGGAAGAAGCGATTGAGCAATTTGCCGGTTGTGTGGTGGTCATTTCGCACGACCGTGCCTTCCTTGACCGGTTGTGTACGCATATTCTGGCGTTTGAAGGGGATTCCCACGTCGAATGGTTCGAGGGCAACTACGAAGCCTATGAAGAAGATTTCAAACGCCGCACCGGGCAGGAAGCTCGTCCGCACCGGATCAAGTATAAAAAGCTGGCGGCCTGAAGTTTTTTCCTGAATAGACCTTCGTCATTATACGTTTCACCGTCAGGTGAATACGTGTAATCCACGAAAAAATATGGATCACATGATGCTTTGTTTGTTTTTGGTACCGTTTCTCCGTGCCTCTGCGGTTAAAAATCAATGTGACTCACACATAAAGGCGTGCGAGGGCGGAAAGGACAAATTTGAATCATTAGAGGCGGTATGAAAAAAGAAGGATGCTGCCCCTTAAAAGATGCATCTTGATTTTTTATTTCGTTTGGCGCAGTATTCCTTTCAATAAATAACTATAAATAGAGAGGTCATCAAAATGAGTGATGTAAAAAGAAAAATTGCGGCTATGGTGGTTTCTGCTGCCGCTGTTGTTGGTATGGGGCCCTCATTTGCACAAGCGGCAGAGCCTGCTGATAGTGCAGAGGAAATCGCCCGTCTTCAACTGATGCGCACAAAACCCCTTCTTTATTGTTTTAATCAGGTGAGTGATCGCCTTTCCTCGGTGATGGATCCTAACGATCCTGCCTACGCTGCGGGCGTCCGACAGTCGGTCGTGAGTCCCAGTAAACTTGGCGGTTATGCACATCACACGTCCATGACATGGCCAGCCGTGGTGAATGGGCAGAGCGTTCCGAACGCGGGGCGTCGTATCACTATGTCATACGTTGAGGATGCCCGGTCGATTCAGGCTATAGCTCAGGTTCAGGAGCCTCCCAAAGAAGGGACGGGAGAGGTGATCTTTGCGCAGTTCCATGCTTTCAGAGATTTTGCTAAAGGAGGTATTGGTTCAATGGACACGTATGTTGGAGATCTAGCATATGCCTCTTCTGAAAATGCTCAGTGGGCGCGGCAGGCCGCAACAGGCATGCGTAGTGCCTATGCCGGCTGTCTGAACGATGTCAGAGAGAAAACGGCGGCGATGAAGCTGGCGATCAACTAGAGGAAGCTTTCCAAATGGTTGTATAGAAGCTTCTGCAAAAGTCTGTAATTTTACAGGATCGTCATTCTGAGCGCAGCGAAGAATCTTTTGTTTCAACGAGTTAAGATCCTTCGCTTCGCTCAGGATGACGATTTAGGGATTTTGCAGAGGTTGCTATATTTTGGGCCTTGGTGCACAAATAGAGGCTCTTGACCTCAAAACCCTTACTTTCTCGTCATCACACGCCTTGTGCGTGTGATCCATGGATTACACGGACGGAGCCGTGTAATGACGGGCCTCAGGCATCACTCTGTCTATATTAACGCACCAACGCCAAAATTAAACAAAAGAACTATAAGATCCTTCGCCTGTGGCTCAGGGTGACGGTCTTTGGCTTTTTGGCCCGGCTTACTCCTCTTCCATCATACACTGGAGGGGTTGTTCGTTCTGGCGGGCAAAGTCGAGGACCTGTGCGACCTTTGTTTCTGCAATTTCATGGGTAAAAATGCCGCAAATGCCGACCCCGCGCCGGTGAACGTGCAGCATGATATCTGTGGCTTCCTGCCTGTTCTTGTGAAAAAACCGCTCAAGAACATGCACGACAAACTCCATCGGCGTGTAATCATCATTTAGCAGGATCACTTTATAAAGCTGCGGCTTTTTGTTTTTGACCCGTGGGCGCAGGAGCAGACCTGTCTGCGGTCCGGTTTCCTGTTCCGGGTCCTGATGATTAAAGGGAGGGTCGATCTCGTCGCTCATAGGCGGCATTTTATCCTGAATAGGCTTTCAGTTCAATGTAATTCCAGAATGCACGTCATTTATGACATAGGAGACGTGCTCAGTGCAAAAAAATGCCCCTTTCCTGAAAAGGGGCATTTCTTAGGGAAAAAGGGACTTTGGGAGATTACCACTCATATCCCAGTTTCAGGATGTATTTCGTATCGCGTTTTTCGATCCCCGGTGCCGGAGCATTATCCCAGTCGAAGTCAATCTGGCCGGTTCCGGTCAGATATTTTCCAACCGGTACCCGCACACCGCTATCACTTTGGAACAAGAACGCATCCACTTCATCAAAGGGGGTATCAATTTCGTGATTATGAAACAGAGTAAATGACCCATCCGCAAATGTCTGGTCGTAATTCAGGCCCCATGCCAGTGCGACATTCTCTTCGGTATCGCCACTGCTGAAGTCTTCATAGACGTAGTCGCTACCAAAACGGACTTTCAGATTCAGGTCGTCTTCTTCAAAGAACTGATATCCGACAAACGGGCCTGTTTTTGAGCGCAGATCCAGATCGGCGATTTTGTCGATTTTGAAGTCCTGTCTGACGCCATAGAACCACTTATCTGTCACGAAGCGGTTATATTCGCCGTACAGAGACTGATCGTTTTCAGTTTCTGTGCCGTTATCATTGGCAAAATGCAAATCGCCTCCGGCAATCCAGCGGTTCTTTTCATTTCTGGCAGTCATTTCAGCATCGCCGGAAACGGCTTTTTTCTGGCTGTTGCCATCATCAATAAAGGCACCGATATTTGCCCGTCCAGACCATTCATATGCAGCAGAGTCCTTGCCCGCCGCAGGCTCAACAGTTTCTGGTGCCGGAGCTTCCGGGGTGGCTGCCGCTATTGGGAGACCCGGCAGAGAAAGTGATGTTCCACGCTCATCCTGCATGGCGACGATTTGTTCTAACGGCAGATCAATGGCTGTCCCATAAACGCTTTCCAGGCGGATCATGCCGCTCTGATCCGAGGAACTCAACATACCGCTCAGACGGTCGCCGTTTTTGAGAATAATAGTGTTTGCTGCTTGTGCAGGTGTCAGGAAGGCTGTGCCGCACAATGCCAGCAAGGCACTTCCCATCAGAAGATTTTTTGTTATCATAATAGGGCTGTTAAATCATAAAGCAGGCTCATTGTCCAGCCGTTCTGCGGCGAAATTATCAGGTAATCCAGTCGGCTCCATTCGAGGTTCCGTCCTTGAGCTGGGTTTTGAGTTTCGCTTTTAGAATTTTATCGGCAAATTTTTCTGCCTCGGCGATATGCCCGAACAGGTCCGGCCGCTCCGGACGATAGGTTACCAGATAGGTCTGATCGAAATGGTTGATCGCCTGCATCAGGCGTCCCAG
>JACKIP010000011.1 GCA_020638395.1 Rhodospirillales bacterium | reverse complement strand
GTCCTGAAACCTCTTTTTGAATTTCCACCAATAGTTTGGTTTCCAATAAATCTAGAAGCGTTGGCCATACCGCATGACTTAATTCATCCCAATTCATAGATACATCAGGAAGGGCTTTATTTAAAGCATCAGGCAAAGCACTTTTAATAATAAATTTTCTAGGGTCTACACCGTTATTTAGAGCATGTAAGTATGATACAGCTAACATTACAACACTACTATAAGCCTTATAAACATGCCAAATATGCGGAGGTATCCAAGGACGGGAACTTCTCCCCCTTAAAGCTTCTCCAGTATTCATGTTCTCTGGATCAATTTTTAAGGGCTTTATTATCTCAGCGATAAACTGTTGAACACTATCTTTATCAAAGCTTTCAGCTATACCGTCTAAATTAAAAGGGGAAAGCATATGGACGGCAGCGCACAGTTTTTGCGTCTCCATAAATCCAGCCCACAGATCATCCATAGCTTTAATTTTACGCTCTTCAAAACACTGGTGGCCATTCATTGCAGTGTTTAAGACTTTATCTCTTATGGAGTTAATTTCACTTTCTCTGCGCCTTAAATCAGATTCCAAATTCGCAAATCTTATATCATATTCATGCTGTATCCCTTTAGATAAGCGGACGGCTAGCCAGTCACGTAAAAAATAACCTATAACGCTTACAGCTGTTACCGAAAACCCCGTTGAAACTATAATCTCTTGAAGCATTTATTTATTCTTTCTAATCGCCTGTTCAAAATACCTTCACGACGCACGCAGATGTCTGCCTTGGGTCAAATTAGGCGTATTGTATACTTTGAGGTTTGAAAAACAATCAAGTTTTATCATGTCAGAGCGCAGGGATATGATATAATTCAAGCATGTCACGTGGAGTTAGATTAAACCCAAAACATGATGAAAAAACACGGCTTAAGATCAAAACGAGTCAGATCATTAACCAATTGATAAAACATGTAAAAGGCGAAGTTGAAATGGCAAATTCTCAGGTAAGGGCGGCGGAAATATTACTGCGAAAAACCTTGCCAGATTTAAAAACAATTGAGCATGTTCAAGAAAACGATAATAAGCCTATAGTTATTCAGAGAGTGGTTATTGATGATATTCCGAGAAATTAGTCTTGAGACTTTTTTAAGAAATCTTCTGCAGACATCGGTTCATTAGAATTTCCCCATCCCTTAGGCACAACATCTCGTTTAATAGCAGGATTGTTTTTCAAGTCGTTGGAGGAAGCTGTAAAGGGCTTGTCATTATCGGTAGGAATAACCTTATCGTTTTTAAGTAAAAAATCCTCAGCCTTACTGGCTAATGAAATAATTGGCCTAAACTCTGATAATATACTGGATGCCTGATCTAACTTTATAAGTATGAATGCAGAAAAGCATAGCTGAATTGAAGTAATTACTATGAGTACAATTATTAAAAGTTTCATTCTTGTTGCCTTATACTATTGAAGAATATTATTTTTTCACTCTTTTGGAGACATATCTTTGACGTTGAAAGAGTTGCATAGGCCATCGTCATTACCCCAAATTACCCCTACTTTTTTAAGTTGTGCTTGCTCCTTACAACTTCTCCATTTATCAGATGTGCCTAATATATAGTCTAGCCTTGACCAAAATAAATCGTAAAGCGCATTTCCTGCCACTGAAGCACTTCCAGCTGGAATGGTCATAGGGGCAGCAATTCCATTACCCATGTATGCCCCACTTATTGCAGAACTAGATGTTGAAACAATGACTTCAGCTTTTATTATATCTCCTTGGGGAACTGCTTGAAATTGCCAAAAATCAGTCCCCATAGCAGCAGCTAAAACAACATATACACTCCAGTTACGTGTCGCAGAAAAACCATTTTTGGTATGGGAAAATATAAAATCATCACCATCTGCTAGTTTCAAAACTTCTTCAGCAGCAGAAATAACCTCCTCTTGTGAAAAACCTGTATATTCCCTAGTGGTTGTTTGTAAATATTCTTCCCGTGAAAGCGGCTTTGGTTTAGACGTTGCACATGCTGATAAAAAAAAGCTAGACAATATTAAAATCTGCAAAAATACTTTATTCATGTTTGTCCCTTTTGTTTCTAATAATTCCAAACAAAGCCCCAAGTCATTTCAATAACAGAACAACCTGTTTTCTTTGTAACTATGATGTGCAATTTAAACAAGAAATGATTTTGGAAAATCATATAGCTTCAATCATTTTCTCAATAAGATCATAGCCATAGTCACCTTCTGTATGACTCCAGCCTGCAAAAATTTCCCAAATAAATTGGCAGAGCCTCTTGCTCTCATCATATCCAGCACCATTATTTTCAATTCTTCTAATAATTGAATCTAAGCGAATGAATTGATCGTAAGCATTTCTATCTTCAATATGGGTCACATCTACAATACGCTGAATAGCGCGGTTTATTATTTTTAGATTAAATATGATTTCTTCAAATTCGGGCGTTTTTTCACTCATTTGATTTATAAAGGCGTAATATCCTTCATTATACTCTCTACCACCTCGAAATAAAGCCTTGAAACCCTTAACTGATAATACAGCATTTATCGTAGCCGTATCAGCTTGGAGGTCTTTTCGACCTCCCTTCTGACTGGCATGAATAATAGCTATAGCAATATTATATTTAGCATCCTGATAAGCACGTAACGCCCCCATTTTTATGATATTATGTTTACTGTTTTCTAAACGTTTTGTAACCCCATAATAAAAAATGAAAGATACAATTCCCCCAGTTCCAATTGATAAACAGGCATTTAGAGGAGCTGTAAAATTATCAGGAAAATAAATTAATCCGACTCCCCCAAAGATTGCCGTCAAGCCGAATAAGGTAAAAATAAAAATTTCAAATATAGAAACCTTTTTCATGGTATCATAATGTATGCTTGAGTAAGGTTATGAGGCAAACAAAAATAAGAATAAATACTCTTATGGGGGCATAATTAGGGGCATTTTTTAAATATAAAAAGAAAAAATGCTGTTGTAACAATTAGATAATAATCAGGTTGTATCCCGCCCCGCGCACCATTTTTCTTTTCACCGACATTCATCCCCATTCATATTTGACCGCGAAATACGGGCTAGATCGCTATATATCGACATATGGATTACACGGACTTTCTTCGAAAGCCGTGTAATGACGAAATTGAGGAGTGGTAGGAGCCTTGCTCTACAACGCCCGCCAGGCGATATCTTTCCGGTAGAATCCTTCGGGCCAGTCAATTTTGGCGCAGGCTTCGTACGCTTTTGTCCGGGCGGTCTGGATGGTCTCGCCAATCGCGGTGACGTTCAGGACACGGCCGCCGTGGCTCAGAATTTTACCGTGCTCTGATCTGGTGCCCGCGTGAAAAACTTTCACATCCGCGGGCAGTTCGGCCAGATCTATATTGCGGATCTCTGTGCCTTTTTCATACGCGTCCGGATAGCCCTGCGCAGCCATAACGACGGTAATGGCCGCCAGAGGGTGCCATGAAACGCGGGGGGCGACTGTTTCCAGCTCTCCTTTTGCAGCGGCGAGCAGAATATCTGCAAGATCGGCATTCAGGCGCATCATTAAGACCTGACACTCCGGGTCGCCGAAGCGGACATTATGTTCCAAAAGGGTTGGCTCTCCGTCCTTCACCATCACCCCGGCGAACAAAACACCGGTAAACGGGCATCCCTCGGCGGCCATCGCGTCAATGGTCGGGCGAACGATGCGCGTCAGAATTTTTTCTTCCAGCTCTTTGGTCAAAAGCGGCGGCGGCGAATACGCCCCCATGCCCCCGGTATTTGGTCCCTGATCTCCGTCATAGGCGCGTTTGTGATCCTGCGCGCCGGTCAGGGGCAGGACTGTTTTGCCGTCTGCCAGAGCGAAATAGCTGACCTCTTCCCCGTCGAGAAATTCTTCAATCACGACTTCAGCTCCGGCCTGTCCGAATTTCTGTCCGGAGAGCATGTCATCGACGGCGCTGTACGCTTCGTCCTGAGTGGTGCAGATAATCACGCCTTTTCCGGCCGCCAGCCCATCGGCCTTGACCACGATCGGCAGGGTATTCTGCCGGATAAACTCTTTGGCGGTGGCGGGGTCCGTAAAGCGCCCATAGGCGGCGGTGGGAATGTGATATTTCCTGCACAGATCTTTCATAAAAGCTTTGGAGCCTTCCAGACGTGCGGCGGCTTTGGAGGCCCCAAAGCATAAAATCCCCGCGTCTGTTAGATGATCTGCCAATCCCTCCACCAGAGGAGTTTCCGGTCCGACGACCACCAGATCAATCTCATTGTCACGGGCAAAGCCAATCACAGACTGGGGTGCACCGATATCCAGCGGTACGCATGTAGCATTTTGGGCAATTCCGGCATTGCCGGGCGCGCAGTACAGGGTGTCACACAAGGGAGATCGCGCAAGTTTCCATGCCAGCGCGTGTTCGCGCCCTCCCGATCCGATCAAAAGAATATTCATGGGCGCCACTAT
Source organism: Rhodospirillales bacterium (assembly GCA_020638395.1). GTDB lineage: Bacteria > Pseudomonadota > Alphaproteobacteria > Micavibrionales > Micavibrionaceae > JACKIP01. The sequence goes on along the minus strand of JACKIP010000011.1, from coordinate 47,006 downwards.
GCCCTTATTCCTGCAAAGATACAAGAGAGGCATTGCCGCCGCTGGCGGTCGTATCGGTCGAGATCACTTTTTCAGTGGCGAATGCCTTCAGGTAATTCGGTCCTCCGGCTTTTGGCCCGGTTCCGGACAGGCCGCGGCCTCCGAATGGTTGCGAGCCAACCACGGCCCCGATCATGCTGCGATTGATGTACAGGTTCCCGGCTTTGAGCGCGCTGGAAATATCCTGTATGCGCCCGGATAAACGGCTATGCAGACCGAATGTCAGGCCATAGCCGCTCTGATTGATTTCCCGCAGGACATATTCCAGACTATCTATATTATAGCGGATAACGTGCAATATCGGGCCAAAGATTTCTTCTTCCAGAATTTCCATGGATTTAATCTCGAATGCACAGGGGGCAAAATAGAAATCATCCGTCCCCTCCAGATCCGGCGGCAGCGGCGTTTCCCCGATTTTCCGGGCATTGGCGTCCAGAAATTTTTTGTGGTGGGTCAGTTTATTATGAGCATCCCCGTCAATAACCGGGCCGATATCCGAGGATAGGAAGGCGGGATCTCCGATGTTAAGCTCCAGCATCGCGCCCTGCAGCATCTCAATCACTTTATCGGCAATTTCATTCTGTACATATAGAACCCGCAGGGCAGAGCAGCGCTGCCCGGCAGAGCCAAAGGCACTGCGGATGACATCATCGACAACCTGTTCCGGCAGGGCGGTGCTGTCCACAATCATGGCATTCTGCCCCCCGGTTTCGGCAATCAGCGGCACAATCGGTCCGTCCTTGGCGGCCAGAGATCTGTTAATCAGGCGGGCGACGCTGGTCGATCCGGTGAAGGCAATTCCGGCGACATCGGGGTGCCGGGTCAGCTCAGCTCCCAGCTCGCCGGCACCGTAAGCAAGTTGCAAAACGCCTTTGGGCAGCCCGGCTTTCAGCATCAGTTCCAGAACTTTTCCGGCAATTTTCGGAGTTTGCTCTGCCGGTTTTGCAATGACGGTATTACCGGCCATCAGAGCCGCGGCGAGTTGCCCGGTAAAAATGGCAAGCGGGAAATTCCACGGACTGATGCACAAAAACGTACCGCGAGGCTCATGCCGCAGCAGGTTATGCTCTCCGGTCGGGCCGGGCAGAAGGTCCCCCTCTTCCGAAAACAGGGAAGCTCCCTGCGCGGCATAATAGCGGCAAAAATCAATGGCTTCGCGGACCTCGCTATCCGCATCGCGCAGAGTTTTGCGCCCCTCATAGACAAGATATGCCATCAGCTCATATTTGTGTTTTTCGAATAGCTCTGCGGTCTTTACAAGAAGCGCCGCACGGGCGCTCGCAGTTGTTTTGTTCCAGATCTTGCCGGCACTGCGGGCTGTGAGAAACAGGGTGGTAATCTCGCTAAACGACGTGTCCGGCGCGGCGGGCGCCATCACCGCCTTTTTATAACGCTCCAGAGTTTTCGTGAGCTCCAGAACAGTGCGCGGGTCACTCAGATCAAGTCCGGAGGAATTGACGCGGTTTGGAAAAATAGCCTGCGGGACGTCAATTGCGCGGTGACGTTTGGTCTCTGTCGCTTTGGCGGCAAGCACCGGATCGCCTGCCAGCTGGGACGGCGCGATGGAAGAATCCATAAGGTGATGGACGAAGGAGGTATTTGCGCCGTTTTCAAGCAGACGGCGGACAAGATAGGGCAGGAGGTCCTGATGCGCGCCGACCGGGGCATAAACGGTCACAGGAACATTCAGGGTTTTGCGGGCACTGCGATAAAGCATCTCGCCCATGCCGTGCAGACGTTGAAATTCATAAAGTCCCGCTCCCGGCTGCTCAGCCAGCAAAGAAATCGCAGCGATGGTGTACGCATTATGCGTCCCGAACATCGGGTAAAACAGCTTTGGATATTGCAGGAGTTTCTGCGCGCAGGTGAGGTAAGATAAATCGGTATTACATTTCCGAGTAAAGACTGGGAAGTCCGGCAATCCCAGAACCTGTGCCCGTTTAATCTCCGTATCCCAATACGCCCCCTTGACCAGACGCACCCGGATTTTACGCCCGGCCTGTTCGGTTAGCAAGGCCAGATGGTCAATCAGAGGCAGGGCGCGTTTCTGGTAGGCCTGCAGGGCCAGACCAAATTTTTCCCAGTCTTTGGGAATGGAGCGCAGAACATGGTCAAAAATTTCGAGGGAGAGTTCCAGCCGGTCGGCTTCTTCCGCATCGACGGTCAGTGCCAGATTATAGGTTGCCGCCAGATCACACAGAGCCTGCAGTTTTTCACTCAGGGCGGGCAGGCAATGTTCTTTCTGCGCAACCTCATAACGGGGATGCAGCGCGGACAGCTTGACCGAGATACCTGCGCGGGAGGGCAATTGCGCCCGGCCGAGGGCTTCAATAGCAGAGACATAGGCATTGAAATATTTTTCCGCATCGGCGTCCGTCCGGGCGCCTTCCCCCAGCATATCAAAGGAATAATCATCCTGCGGATGGTCGCGGGCGACCTGCAAAGCTTTATCAATCGTTTCGCCCAGCACAAACTGCTGGCCCATTTTTTTCATCGCCCCTTCGACGCCCTTACGGATAAACGGCTCTCCCAGCTTTCCGAGCACGCTGTTCAGAGTTCCTTTGGAGGCCATCAGCCCGACTCCGGCAAAGCGGGTGAACCAGTCGGCGGGGCTTTTGCCCTGCCCCCAGTCCGCAGCTTGCAACCGGTCACGAACCAGCGCATTGCGGGTGGCGCTGTCGGGAATACGGAGGAACGCTTCCGCCAGAGTCATCAGGGCGCGCCCGGCCTCCGATTCCAGAGGATATTGCTGTAAAAAACTTTCAAGAAGGCCGCTCTGGGCCGGGGCGTTCCGGACCGCCTCGATCAGGGAGATCGCCCGTTCCTGCGTCCGCCGGGCAAGGCCGTCGCTCCAGTCAAGCTCCTGAAGCAGAATGGCAACAGCATCGGCCTCATTTTTGAATTTCGCAGAAACATAGGCGGGAATATGATCCATGGTGCTATCAGTCTACGACCTCTTTCTGAAAGTGCAAAAAACAATTTTCAATTCAGGAGATAATTTTCTATGCTGCCCGCACGATGAGTGATCCGGTTTTTATTTTGATGGCGCCGCAGATGGGCGAAAATATTGGGGCCGCTGCAAGAGCGATGGCAAATTTTGGTCTGCGGGAGCTGCGGCTGGTGGCTCCCAGAGATGGCTGGCCAAATGAACGGGCGACCGCAACCGCTTCAGGCGCTTTTGACACGATGGTGTCTGTACAGGTTTTCGAGACTCTCGCGGACGCGTTGGGGGACATCCGATTTCTTCTGGCGACCACCGCCCGGCGGCGCGATATGGTCAAGACCGTCTACACTCCGCAAACGGCAGTGCAGGAGCTCGGCACGCGGGCAGCAGAAGGCTGGAAAACGGCGGTATTGTTCGGACGGGAACGGAACGGGCTGGAAAATGAAGAGGTTGCGCGGGCGCAGGGAATTATTACCGTACCGGTCCATCCGGATTTTTCCTCAATCAATCTGGCGCAAAGCGTGGTGCTGATGGCGTATGAATGGTTTAAATATGGCGATGATACAGAAACCCGCCGCCTGAACCGGGGAGAGTCTCCCCCGGCAACACAGGAAGAGGTGCAACGGTTTCTTACCCGGCTGGAAGCTCATCTGGAACAAGGAGGCTTTTTCCGTGCAGAGGGGCTGCGTCCGCATATTGTCCGCAATATCAGTAATATCTTCACACGGAATGAGCTGACGGAACAGGAAGTTCAGACTCTGCAAGGAGTTCTGACCGCCCTGACAAAGGGAGAGAGCTGAGTTATTTATTTACGGTCGCGCAATTTTGCCAGCAAGGCTTCAATGTTTCCACCGCCGCGCTGGATGATGGAGGAGAATTCCGAGCGCTGGGTCAGGGTCATACTGACCCCTTCGACCAGAACGTCAACAATCCGGTATTCGCCGTCTTTATAGCGAACGCGCCAGTCGAGCAAAACATTCGGGCTGCCGTTTCCGGACACGATCTGTGAATTCACAATCGCGTCTTTATCGCCTTCGGCGCGGGCTTTATCAATCGAGATATCCTGCCCCTGATATTCGGCAAAACGCTGGGAATAGGTGTCGATCACCATGTCTTCGAATAAAGACATATATTCTTTTTTCTGCTCGTCCGTTGCCTGCCGCCAGTACCGGCCCATCGCAAAGCGGGCGATGGTTTTCAGATCGAAGCTGTCACGCAGCAGCGTGCGAAACTCTTTTTTGCGCTGGTCTTCGGAGAGTTGTTTGTTCTTGAGAAAATTCAGGCCGCGGCTGGAGACGTTCTGAATAAAATTCTGCGCTCCCTGCACAACCTCGTCCGACGCGCCAATCGTAATCAGAATGGGGGTGCGGGATCTGAGATCCTTATCGAGTTTTTGTGCCCAACCGCCCGCGAATCCGTCTCCGGACAGGAGGGACAGGGGAAAAACCACAGCAGTCGTTAACAGGGCATGCTTCATCATTAAGCGTATAACTTTCCTAGGCTACAAAGATAAATATTGGGTTCTTGCAGAAAAATCAAGCCTGTTCTTAATTATTCATCTTCGTAATCGGGAATTTCAACGTGACCGGTTGCTCCGCTCTCATCCCGAACCATGGCGGCCCGGTACTGGATATAAGAAGATCTCATCACAGCATAGTAGTCAATTGAGCTGGCTTCCAGATCATCCAGAACATCCAGAACTGATTCGCGCTGATCGACCAGAGAAACGCCCCAGCGGGTATATAGCCACTCTTCGCGGTGGGTGTTCTGGAGGTAATGCGACAACGGATCGGCATAAGTATCGACCAGACGTCCGGTGCTATCCCGCAGGGTCGAAGGGCCAAGGATAGGAATAATAAAGTAAGGTCCGTTATCAATGCCCCAGACGGCAAGAGTCTGACCAAAATCTTCGGGTTCGTATTCCAGACCAAGATATCCGGCAACATCGAACAGACCGCCGATTCCGGCGGTGGTGTTAATCAGGGCGCGTCCCAGATCGGTTGCAGTGCCGCTTAAATCTCCCTGTAACAACTGATTTCCGGCATTGACCGGCGTATTCAGGTTGCGCAGGACGTTGCGGACTCCCACACGCGCCGGTTCCGGCAGGACAACCTGATAGGTCTTGGCAATCGGTTTGGCAACAGCCTTGTCCAGTTTATCATTGATCGCAAAAACGGTCCGGTTGGCATCTTCAAACGGATCATAGACATCGTAGGATTGCGCGTGTTGCGTCGAGCTGCAGGCACCGAGAAGAAAAACGGTTGCCAGTGTGCCCAGAATACCGAGCGGGTTGCGAAGAGACGGAGAAACAAAACAGGCCATAAAGAAGATCCTCTGGTCGTAAGAATTGGAGTGAATGATACTCAAAACCGATGCGATTTTATTCTAATATAAAACCACGAATTTCTTACCAGAAAGATAATTTTTTGGAAGAGGGTGCGTTTTTTTCTTTTCATCTATGGCAAATATGCATCACCCGTCTTCCAGCGTCAAAAGAGCGGTCAGCCCGAACAGGGTTGTGATGAGGGCCGGGGTCCAGGCGGCCAGCTCCGGACTTAATTGCCCGGACGCTCCCAGTGCCCGCAGATAGCTGGACAGGAAAAAAACAAGAATGCCGAGCGCAATTCCGGTGACCGTCATAACCAGCGTATAACCGCTGCGGGGAGATCGGAAGGACAGGCTGGCCGCCAGAAGAATCATCGAGGTGAAAAACAGCGGCAGGGACAACAGATAATGGAAATGGATCTTAAGCGAGGTGCTGTCGAACCCGGTTGCTTCGAGTGTTTTGATATAGGCCGGGATCTTCCAGAAAGAGATGGTTTCCGGATTGGCAAAACTTTCTTCTATGTCTTTATGAGTCAGATCTGTGGGAAGTTTATACGTGTCGAATGTTTTGTTCTCCCGTCCCGGCTGCGCGATATGGGCGTGGGAAAAGACCCAGTATCCCGGCTCCAGCCGGGCACTGGCGGCATCCATCCGCCCGGACAGAGTTCCGCTTTCATCAAAGGCCAGCCCCATGACATTCTGAAATTCCCAGGTCTCCGGATTGATTTTTTCCGCATTCAGAATAACCTCCCCGGCGCGGGTTTCCCGTTCGCGAATCCAGAATCCATCCTTGAAAACGGAAACCAGATTTTTCTGCCGCCCCAGATAGCGGGTTTCGTACTGTTCAAACTTGCCGATCATAAAGGCGCTCAGAGGATTGATCGCGGTGACATGCAGGACGCCGCACAAAAAGCCGACCGCCACAATAGGCAGCAGGAACTGCCAGACCGACAGGCCGGCGGCGCGGATGACTGCAAGCTCATAGCGCTTTGTAAGCGCCCAGAACGTAAACATGCTGCTGAACAAAATCGCAAAGGGCAGCACAACCTGCCCGACTTCGGGAAGTTTGAACAGTCCCATTTCCAGAACCACGCCAAGTGGCACATTTTCCTGCTTTCCGGCGCGCCGCAGCAATTCCACCAGATCCAGCAGATAGATCAGGGCCAGCAGCGCTGCCAGCAGATATACAAATGTCATCAGATAGCGTCCGGCCAGATAGCGGGACAAAGTCGGGGGAAACGGCTTCATACGGCGGCCCTCCGGTAGAAAATAAAGCTGCGTAGCGCCTCCCCGTGCCGGCTCATGAGAAGGGTCCCGGCAAGGATGGGGGCAAAGATCAGGATGTACATACTCAACAATCCCGCCATTTCATGTTTTTTCGTTATATTCAATCCGGTCAGATATAAAGCCTGTAGCAACAAAACCGCAAGGGAAGCCCCCATAACCCGCTTAAAACTCCCCTGTCGGCCATAGGTTCCCAGCAGTAAGACAGGCAGCACCGTAAACAGGAACGTAAAGGTTAAAAGCGGGCTGAGAATCCGGCGGTGCAGCTCGATCCGGAATTGCGACAGGTTGTCTGCGTCCCGCGAGTCTTCCAGATTCGGAGATAGTAATTCCGGAGTGGTTCGCTCATAGGCATCCCGCCACTTATCCGTAATGGCTGCGCTGCCGGGCAGGTCAATTTTATAGCGCTCAAAATCCAGACGATTGAGAATCTGGGTCTTGGGGTCGAAATCCTGCCGCGATCCGTCAAAAACCGTGATCTGGGTTTTCCCGTCTGCGGTGGTTGTGACCTTGCCGCTGCGCGCCGTAATCGTAACGGGATGAGGATTGCGGTCGCGTTTGTCATGAACAATCAGTCCGCGCAGCTCCCCGTCCGGTCCGCGGTCCCGGATGAACACCGTAATATCATTGCCAAACCGGTTAAAAACACCTTCCTGAAACAGAACGGTAGAAAATTCGCTCTTGAGTTTGGTTTGCATGAATTCAACCTTGCGCATGCTCTCCGGCGTCAGCCACAGAGTCATCAGCCAGAGCAGAACCACCAGAAAGGTTGCCAAAATCAGCGGAGGGGTCGCCAGTCGCAACGGAGATAGCCCGTTACTGCGGAGGACGGCAAGTTCGTTATCGCTCATCATACGGACATAGATAAAAATAACGGAGACCGCCATAGAGATCGGCAGAATAACTTCCAGAAAACGCGGGAGCACCAGCAAGGTTAACAGCCAGAACGTACTGCTGGCGGCTCCGGAGCTTAAAACCAGCTCCAGAAATTTCATCGACTGGGTCAAAAAGATAATGGTCGCCAGCACGATACTGACCAGCGTCAGTGTCGTTAATAAATTCCGCAAGATATAGCTGCTGAGCGTTCCAAACATACCGTTAACATATAATCCCCCCGAAAGGTTTGAGCAACAGGCTTGTTCGACAGATTGCCTGAACGGGGCCGGGGAGTGACAAGGAATTTCAAAACAATTATTTATCCCCCTTTTCTTTTTGGGAATTATTTTATAAGCTTATGACTCCGATAGTCTGAAAAGCGATCATCATGCAAAAAATTATTCTTTCTTTTATTACTCTTATGACCACGGCGTCTGTTGCCTATGCCAATGGACCTGTGAACTGGTCTCTTGGAATGCAGGAGTCAGCCTCCCCGGTGCATGAACGGATGCATGCGTTTCATAACGACCTGTTATTACCGATCATTGCCGCCATTACACTTTTTGTGCTGGCTCTTTTGATTATCGTCGTCTTGCGCTTTAACCGCCGCGCCAATCCGTCTCCCTCCAAAACCACGCATAACGTCCCGCTGGAAATTGCCTGGACGGTTATTCCGGTGGTGATTCTGATCGTGATTTCCATTCGGTCATTCGAGCTGCTCTATTATACAGACCGGGGCGCCATCACGCCGGAAATGACCTTAAAAGTGACCGGATATCAATGGTACTGGGGATATGCGTATCCGGATCAGGAAATTGACGAGTTTTCTTCCTATATGGTCGCCGATAAAGATATTGATGCGGCTCAAGGACAAAAGCGCCTGCTCTCCACAGATAATGTTGTGGTCTTGCCTGTTGATACGGATATTGAAATTATCATCACGGCGGCGGATGTCCTGCACAGCTTTGCGATGCCGCCCTTCGGAATTAAAACCGATGCGGTGCCGGGGCGTCTTAATCAGAGCTGGGTACGTATTACCAAGCCCGGAACTTATTACGGGCAGTGTTCGGAGCTGTGCGGAAAAGGGCATGCCTACATGCCGATTGAAGTCCATGCCGTGCCCAAGGAGGTCTTCCAGCAATGGGCGGCGCTGGCCAAAACCGATCTGGAAAAAAGTTATGAATTCTTGAAAACAGCACCGTAATCAGGCGCTTCGATAGAAAAAAAGGAAAAAAAGAAAATGTCAGACGTCACCGCTACCGCACCGGATCATGGGCACGATCACCACGATCACAAACCCGGATTTTTTGTCCGCTGGTTCTGCTCAACCAACCATAAAGATATCGGGACGCTCTATATCATCTTTTCCATTCTTGCGGGACTGATTGGCGGGGCGTTCTCGATGATGATGCGTCTCGAGCTGGAGCAGCCGGGCGTTCAATATCTGCTGGATGCGGACGGCAACCCGGATGGGCAGATGTGGAACGTGTTTATTACGGCGCACGGCCTGATTATGGTGTTTTTCGTCGTGATGCCGGGGCTGATCGGCGGATTTGGCAACTGGTTTATTCCGCTGATGATCGGTGCGCCGGATATGGCGTTTCCGCGTTTGAACAATATTTCTTTCTGGCTGATTGTGCCGGCATTCTTTCTGCTTCTGGCCTCTGCGTTCGTCGGGGCGGGTGCCGGAACCGGCTGGACGATTTATCCGCCGCTCTCCAGCACGTTGGGACATCCCGGAATGTCTGTGGATATGGCGATTTTTGCGCTGCACCTGGCCGGAGCCAGCTCTATCCTTGGGGCGGCAAACTTTATCGCGACCATTTTCAACATGCGCGCACCGGGGATGACCCTGCACAAAATGCCCCTGTTTGTTTGGGCGATGCTGGTAACGGCGTTTCTGCTGGTTCTGTCTGTCCCTGTGCTTGGCGGCGCGATTACCATGCTGCTGACCGACCGTAATTTCGGAACGGATTTCTTCCATCCCGAAGGCGGCGGCGACCCGATTTTGTTCCAGCACTTATTCTGGTTTTTTGGTCACCCGGAAGTGTACATCATGATTTTACCGGCATTCGGTATCGTCTCTCACATTGTTGCGACCTTCTCTCGGAAACCGATCTTTGGCTATCTGGGGATGGCCTACGCGATGGTTGCTATCGGATTCGTTGGATTCGTCGTCTGGGCGCACCACATGTACACCACCGGGATTAACGTGAATGCGCGGGCCTATTTCACCGCGGCGACCCTGATTATTGCCGTTCCAACCGGGATCAAGATTTTTTCCTGGATTGCAACGATGTGGGGCGGGTCAATTCGCTTTGCCACACCTATGCTCTGGGCGATCGGCTTTATCTTCCTGTTTACCGTCGGCGGTGTCACCGGAGTGGTTCTGGCCAATGGCGGGATGGATCTGGCGCTGCATGATACCTATTACGTGGTGGCGCACTTCCACTATGTGTTGTCGCTGGGTGCTGTGTTTGCTCTGTTTGCTGGGTTCTATTACTGGATCGGGAAAATGTCCGGACGCCAGTATCCGGAATGGATGGGACAGGTTCATTTCTGGATGACCTTCATCGGGGTCAATCTGATCTTCTTCCCGCAGCACTTCCTCGGTCTGCAAGGGATGCCGCGGCGCTATATTGACTATCCGGATGAATTTGCCGGCTGGAACATGGTATCGTCTTATGGCGCTTATATGACCGGAGCGGCGACCGTCTTCTTTATCTTCGTCGTGGCCTACACCCTGCTTTTTGGCCGTAAGGTCGGCGGTAATTACTGGAATGTTGAGCCGCAGGTCATGACTCTGGAATGGACGCTGCCTTCCCCGCCGCCGTTCCACCAGTTTGACAAGCAGCCGATTGTCAAATAAAAGACGTAGCCATGTCCCACCACGCTCTTGCCCAATATATTGAGGATGTTCCCGACTTTCCGAAGCCGGGCATTCTGTTCCGTGATATTTCTCCCTTGCTGGCGACCCGCTTTCCGGAAACGGTGGATGCGCTGGCGGCGCTGTTCTCCAAAGAGGAGCTGGCGGAAATTGACAGCTTTGCCGGGGTTGATTCCCGCGGATTTATTTTTGCCTCCGCACTGGCGGCGCGACTGGGGAAAAATTTTATCATGCCGCGCAAAGGCGGGAAACTGCCCCCGCCCTTCAAGGAAAAAAGCTATGATCTGGAGTATGGGCAGGCAACCCTGCAAATGAAACCCGGACACGGCAATATCATCATCGTGGATGACGTTCTGGCGACCGGGGGAACACTGCGGGCGGCGGCGGACCTCTGCGATGAAGCCGGCTATACCGTCAAAGGCTTCGCGGTTCTGATTAATCTGGCCTTCCTGAATGATTTTTCATGGAAGGGGCTTACAACAAGAGCGGTCATCTCCTATGACAGCTGATCTTGATCCTGACACCGATCCTTTGCTGGTCTTTGCGCTGAAGGAAGAAAGTTGCGGTCAATTTAACGACTATTCCTGTCTATATACCGGTGTTGGCAAGGTCAATGCGGCTTATGGCCTGATGCATTATCTGGCAACACATCCCAGACCGTCCCTGCTGATCAATCTGGGGACGGCGGGCAGCGCGGTTTTTCCTCCCGGAAATATTGTACAGTGCTCAAAATTTATCCAGCGCGATATGGATGTCACACCATTGGGGGTAGATCTGTATAAAACACCGTTCAGTGACATGCCGGTCATTCTGGAGGCCGCGGGGCCAATTCTGGATCTGCCGCAGGGAATCTGCGGAACCGGCGATCATTTTGACACGGCTCATCAGGGCGGGGCGTATGATGTGGTTGATATGGAAGCCTATGCGCTGGCCATGATCTGCCACCGGGAGAAAATCCCGTTTCTCTGTATAAAGTATATTTCCGATGGTGCTGACGATACCGCGCATCTGGCGTGGGAAGACGCGCTGGAACAAGGGGCAAAAGCTCTGCGGGCGGGGTTGGAATCATTTGACCGCAAAGGTCCGCAGGTGTTTTGTAAAACAAAGGGTGTTTCCTGACGGATTTCGTGCTACATATCCGGCATGAATGAACAAAAATCCGCTCTTATTACCCTGATTGGCCCGCCAAATGCCGGAAAATCGACCCTTTTGAATACGATTCTCGGAGAAAAGGTTTCAATTGTTTCCCCCAAGGTGCAGACGACCCGCAGCCGTATTCGCGGTATCCTGACCGAAGGCGACACACAACTTGTCTTTACCGACACGCCCGGCCTGTTTGACCCGAAGAAAAAACTGGAAAAGGCCATTGTGCATGCCGCAACGGAAGGTATCAAGGATGCGGATCTGATGTGCGTCATTATGGATGTGAGCGCCCGCCCGCTTCTGCAATGGGATAAAATCCGCAAATATCTGCCGGATGAAGGGCAGGACCGCATGATTTTGATCCTGAACAAAATTGATCGCATTGATACAAAAGATCTTCTGGCGCTGAGCAAAGAGCTGAACGATCGCTACCATTTTGCGGCCACCTTTATGATTTCTGCGGAAAAAGGGCAGGGGGTCAAAGATCTGGTCTCCTATCTGAAGAACCGCGCCGAGGACAGCCCGTGGTTTTTCCCCGCAGATCAGCTCAGCGACTTGCCGAACCGCCTGCTGGCGGCGGAAATCACCCGCGAGCATCTGTTTCGCAATCTGCATCAGGAATTGCCTTACCATTTAACGGTCGAAACTGAAGACTGGGAAAATTTTGAAAACGGAGATGCAAAGATTTCGCAGGTGATTTATGTGGCCCGCGATGGTCACAAAGGCATTATCCTTGGCAAGGGCGGGGAAACTCTGAAGCGGATCAGCATCACCGCTCGCAAGGAGCTGGAAGATCTGCTGGAACGGCGCGTCCATCTGAAAATTTTCATCAAAGTAAAAGAAAACTGGATGGACGATCCGGAGCGTTTTACGGTCTGGGGACTGGAAACCTGATTATCCCAAGTGTAACTTGTCAAAAAACGAATCACTTTGGACGCTTGCGAAAAAATGTGGATAACGTCGTCTTTTTCTGTTCTGTCTCTCGACGAATGATTCGTCCTCCTGTTACAGTCTTCTTATAGGCACTGCAAATTGTTTATTTGAATCAGCTAGTTATAGCTAATTCGGGTAAGGTTGCGTACATTTTAAGGGGTTTTCTATGAGCTGGACTGAAGAGCGCGTTGCGCTACTTGAAAAACTATGGGGCGAAGGAAAAACCGCCTCGGAAATTGCAAAAATTATCGGAGATGTTAGTCGGAATGCCGTAATTGGCAAGGCGCACCGGTTGAAATTATCCGGACGTGCCTCTCCCATTCAGGCGCAGGGCGTTGCCGGGAGCGTTGAGGCCGGTAAACCTGTAACAAGATTGCAGGAGCCGTCGAACTCCAATATCCAGCCTGCCCGCCGCGGACGGCCTAAAAAGCAACTGATCGAACCATCAGCGGATATTCCGGTCAAACATATTAAATTGACGGACTTAAAAGATCGTCAGTGCCGCTGGCCTCTCGGAGATCCACGGGATGAAGATTTTTCCTTCTGCGGATGTCAGGCCATGCCGGGAGTTCCCTACTGTGCGGCGCATGCACAGGTTGCGTATCAGGTTGCAACCCGCAAAAAATTCATAAATCTGGAAGTCGCGGATGATTCCGGTGCCAGAAAAAAGGCGGATGAAGAAATTTTTGAAAATCTGAAAAACGCTGGTTAAATCCTTTTTATCCCCCGCTTTCGCGGGGGATTTTCTGTAATAAACACCGAAGCCTCTTCCCTTTTGACTCTCTTCCTGCTAAAACAAGCGCATGAACTGGCTTACCAATTTTATTCGTCCGCGTATCAATTCATTTGTCGGTCAACCCAAGGATGTTCCGGATAATCTGTGGATTAAGTGCACGGCGTGCGATGGCATGTTGTTTCACACCGATTTCAAAGAGCAGAATAATGTGTGCTCTCACTGTGGCCATCACCTGAACTGGCCGGCATTTGACCGGCTGGCGGCGTATTTTGATAATGGAAATTATGAAGAAGTCGCCGTTGCGAAGGTGACCGAAGATCCTCTGCGCTTTAAGGATAAAAAGCCCTATGCCACCCGCCTGAAAGAAGCTCGCACGAAAACCGGGCGGCAGGATGCCATTATTGTGGCAAAAGGGACGATTGGCGGACAAAAAGCCGTTATTGCCATTTTTGATTTTGCGTTTATGGGCGGTTCTATGGGCGCGGCGGTCGGAGAAGGGCTGGTCACGGCGGCAGAAACCGCAGTGAAGGAAAAAGCCGCAATGATCGCAATCCCGTCTTCCGGAGGCGCGCGGATGCAGGAAGGGATGATTTCCCTGATGCAGATGCCGCGCTCGATTATCGCGGTGGATATGGTAAAAGAAGCCCGGCTGCCTTATCTGGTTCTGCTGACTAATCCGACCACGGGGGGGGTTTCCGCCTCTTTTGCAATGGTGGGGGATGTCCATATTGCCGAGCCGGGAGCCATGATCGGATTTGCCGGTCCCCGCGTGATTAAAGAAACCGTGCGGGAAGATTTGCCGGATGGCTTCCAGACGGCGGAATATCTGCTGGCACATGGAATGGTCGATATGGTGGTTCCGCGCTCTGAACAGAAAGAAACGCTGGCCCGGATTCTGTCTTTATTGATGAAGAGCTAAAAGAGCCGCGAGACGAAGGCTGTGCACGACGAAGACGCCCATCATCCCAACCCCTCTCTGCAGGAAAAATTGCAGAAGATCTACACGTTGCGGCGGAGTGGACGGGTTAATTTCGATGACAGCTCTTATTACCGGGAATTATTAAAACGGCTGGGAAATCCGCATCTGCACCTGCCGCCTGTACTTCATCTGGCCGGGACCAATGGCAAAGGCTCGACGCTTGCAACTTTGCGGGCAATCTATGAAGCGGCGGGTTACCGGGTTCATGCCTATACATCGCCGCATCTTCTGACATTTAATGAACGGATTTATCTGGCCGGACAAGCCATTGGGGACACCGCGCTTGAGGCGTATCTGGATGATGTTCTGGCGATCAATGCCGATAATCCGGTTACATTCTTTGAATTGACAACTGCGCTGGCATTTTTTGCATTTGTGCGAAGCCCGGCGGATCTGGTTTTGCTGGAAACGGGAATGGGTGGACGGCTGGATTGCACAAATATCGTGGAGGCCCCGCTTGCAACGATTATCACCGCGATCGGGCGCGATCACACCGAATTTCTGGGGGATACTCTTGCGGAAATTGCCGGGGAAAAAGCTGGAATCATGAAAACGGGCGTTCCCTGTTTTATCGCCCCTCAACGATATCCGGAGGTTTATCCGGTTTTTCAGGCAAAGGCCGCAGCAGTGCCTTGTCCGCTCCGGATGGCGGGGCAGAACTGGCACTGTACGGCCTCGGAGTCAGAGTCGGGAATGACTTTTCGGGAGGATACCGGGGAGGCGTGCGATTACCCCCGCCCAAATCTGCTCGGACGGCACCAGATTGAGAATGCGGGCACGGCACTGGCCGTTGTAAAACAATTGCAGCCCGTCTTTCCGGTCGAAGAGGGGGGCATCCGGCAAGGCCTGCAAACCATTATCTGGCCAGGACGGATGGAACGGATCAGGAGCGGCCGCTACGCCGATCTGTTGCCGGAAGGGTGGGAGCTTTGGTTTGACGGCGGTCATAATGTAGAGGGAGCCTATACCATTGCAGGCATTCTGGAGGACTGGCAGAAGCAGGAAAACCGCCCGGTTCACATTTTTCTGGGAATGCGGGAGGGTAAAGATATTGACGGAGTAACCGCAATTCTTGCGCCGTACGCTGCCAGCCTCACCCATGTTGAGGTGGGCGCAGATTTATCCCGGTTGATTCAGGACCTCAGCCGATCCGCGGATAAAAAAACTCCCGCCAGACTGCTTATCTGCGGGAGCTTTTATAATTACGGGTAAGCCCGGAGACTATTCCGCTGCGCCGCCAGCCAGATCATCATCGTGGGAGGTAATCGCTTTACGGGCTTTCAGGGCTGCATCGCGCAGGATATCATCTGCGCTCCGCGGCACATCTGCACGACGCAAAGGAACCACGTTTTTGTCATCGGCATTGGATGGCAGCGTGACTGGCTGCGGAATCTGACGCATCGGTTGTTGTGGGGCTGCCGGAATGACGGGAGCTTTCGCCGGAGCGCCACCAAAAATTGACGGTTTGCTGGTTGGGGCGGCATCCTCCGCTGTCGCAGCGGCGACTTTTTGCGGAACCTGCCCTCCGAAAACAGATGGTTTGGCGGGGGTGCCGTCCTCTGCAGGCCGCGAAGGGGTTGCGGCAATCTTTTGCGGAGAGGCTGGCAGAGCTGCCGCAACCGGAGTCGCTTTGGAATCCTCCGCACTGCTGCTTCCGGCTGGCTTATCCAGCAGATCCGGGTGGATCATATTGCGAACAGCCTGCGGATATTCAGCGGCATAAATGTTCGCCAGAGCCAGAACGCCTTTGATCGCACCAGTCTGCTGAGCTTGTTCCGCCAGTTGCAGTCCGGACAATACGTTTAGCAACGCTCTGGGTGCATTCGACTTTCCTTTGGATTTTTTGGCCGTCCAGCTTTTATGAACCAGACGATCGCGCAGGTCGCGGATCTGTTTGGCATATTTCATGGTGCTGTCATCCGGCGGTTGTAGCCCAAGGAAGCGGGTCACCCGCATGGCTTTGGCATGACCTGGGTTCGGGTAGAAAATCTTGGTATCGTACAGGACACCGGCGAAGCAGGTCACGGCTTCCCCTTCCTTGAATTCGCGCAGACCGTCATAGCTGGCGCGTGGACGCAGCTGGATAGAGGCCTGTTTACTGTCGAAGTAGGATTTACCACCGCCCTCAACCGAGAATCCGGTAACTTCGGTAAAGAATCCGGTTCCGACGGTTTTCTCAAAAAAGTCTTTGGTTTCGGTTGGGTCTTCAAGTTTTCCGAAAATTTTAATGTTACAGTTTGCCGTAATTGAGTTGGCTTCTTCCCGCACCCGCTTTTTCATCGCAGGCAAGTCCTGTCCGGAGAAGACGAGGCAGAAGCCAAGGGAACGGGCCTGCGCCGCCATAACCGCCATCCCTTGCGCGGTATAGTAACCGACCTCGTCAAAAACAGTCATAAACGGTGTGGCGGAGTTGGTTGGCTTGTTATCAATAACGGTTTCAGAGGACCCTTCAACGGTTGCACCAAGGGCCGATCCCATCATTCCTTTCATATTGGCGGCGATGATTTTACCGAGGTTGGCAATCTCGTCCCCGGATTTTTCCAGAGCCGGGATCAGAACGACCAGAATACGGCGGTTCAAAACCACGTCAACCATATCGACGTCCGCGGCGGGCGTGTTAAAGATGTACCCGTAATCTTCTCCAAGAGATTGCAGGGAGCGGGTCAGCTGCATGGTCAGGAAGCCGTGCTGGTTGGACATCGTGTTCATATCAACCGGGGGAACATCCGGACCCGGCGGTTTCATTTGACCGTTATCATCAAATGCCAGATCATTATAGCCGGGTAGTGTATCGAGATATCCCTTCACACCGCTACGAACTTCACGGGGTAATACTTCCTCACGGGACAGGGCGATAATTTTGTTCAGATTCAGGGAATCGCGAATAGAGGTTACAAACAGGGGAATATCAAGGTGGTCACGCTTCCAGACCAGAGCCGGCATGATCGCACTGACCAGAGATACCGCCCGTTCTTTCCACATAACGTTGTCGCCTTCGGCTTCCGGCATCAGGTTGGTCAGCATGTTGACCAGATAGGATGAAGATCCGGACGAGAACGGGTTCATGGTGTTCGAGGGTGCGCCGCCTTCGGCATTACCAGTCATATAGTTCAGAACGAGAAGGTCGTCATCGCGTCCGAACCGGCGGCACAGGGCGGAAAGAGAGGACCAAAGATCAGTATCGGCCTTACCATCGACATACACAAATCCGGATCCCCATGTCAGGGCATTCGTGACCATGGCTTTCAGCCCTTCGGTTTTACCGGCACCGGTGGTTCCCAGATACAGGATGTGAGTCCGGGCATCGGAATTGGTAAACCAGACTTCCTCATTGGTATTCTTCAAATTCCCAAGGTACAGAATTCCTTCTGATTTTCCAGGTTTTCCGCCGCGTCCGTTGTTTTTATCCGGCAGATTAGCCCCCAGCGGGAATTTGAACGGCAATTGCTTGTTCCGGGTGGAGAGCCACCAGAAGTAAATCAGCCCTGTAAACAGCATAATATCTGCCCAGTAAAACAGGGGCTGGAACGGTAGGGACTGCACCTCGGAGAGGGCGAGAACGATCGCCGGGATCAGCAGGAATACAAATGAATTGTCGCGGTTTTTAAGCGTCGCACCAATCCGCACATAAACCGGACGGGTGTCACGCAGAATATTGCTGTATTTATACTCGTACTTACGACTGTCAATCGCCATTCTGTTTCATCCTCTATACAGGGTTCCTCTACACTATGGAATTTATAGCACAAAATGCAAAAAATACCTAGAAAATTAGGAATCGCCTGTTAAGGACAGGTTTTTGGCACTATGGCGGCCCCTCAAAATCAAATAAATGATGTGCATTCAAACCTTTATGTCACCGTCATTACACGGCTCCGTCCGTGTAATCTATGGATTGCACGCATAAAGCGTGCAATGACGAGGCAGTAAGGGTTTTGAGGTCAAGGGCTCATATTTTTGTGCACAAACCCCAGAGATTCTTCGCTCCGCTCAGAATGACGTTCTTGTCGTTTTTCGACTTTTTCAGCAGACTGCTAATCAGTATCAATCCGCGGTGGTTTTGATGATGTTGTCGTTTTTCAGCAGAAGATCAAGCTTTTGCCCGCTGGAAACCTGCGCCGGATCTGAAATAACCCGTCCGGTTTCAGACTCTTTTACAACCGCATAGCCCCGCGCCAGAACGGATTTGAAGGAAAGGCTTTCCAGAATGCGGGAGATGTTTTCCAGCTTTTGGACTTTCTGATCCAGCAATCGGGGCGGCAAGCGGCTCAGTTGCGCGGTGTGAAGGTCAAGAAGACGGGATTTTTCGCTGATGAGCAGTCGTGGGTGGCGGAGGCCGGCGCTCAGGCGGCCGATTTTTTCGCGGCGCACGGATAGAAAGGCTTCGTAACTGCTTTGTAACTTCAGCGTGACGTGATCCATTCTCTGGGTTTTCAAATCAAGAAGAGAGGACGGCGCGCCCAGACGGGTAGCAGACAGGCGGGTGCGGGCAGCCTCCAGATGGCGCTGGATGGCTCCGTTTAGACGCAGGGAATCTTCCTGAACCTGTGCATGTAACTGGCTGCGGACCGGGACGGCCATTTCAGCCGCGCCTGTCGGGGTGGGGGCACGCAGATCGGCGGCAAAATCAACCAGAGTGGTATCGGTTTCATGCCCGATAGCGGTGATGATCGGAATGGGACAGCCTGCCACCGCCCGTACGACCTCTTCCTCGTTGAACGGCATTAAATCTTCCAGAGACCCACCGCCCCGCGCCAGAATAAGCGTATCGGGAGGGGGGGCCATGCGCGCAAATCCGTGCAGGGCCACGACAATTTCCTGCGCGGCGGTTTCCCCCTGCACCCGGACCGGATAGAGCAGCACCCGCACGGGAAACCGGTCGCGCAGACGGTGCAGAATATCACGGATCACCGCTCCGGTCGGGGAGGTTATCACCCCGATGGTGCGCGGCAGAAAGGGCAGAGGCTTTTTCCGTTGCGGCTCAAACAGCCCCTCTGCCATCAGTTTTTTGCGGCGTTGTTCCAGAAGTTTGAGCAGGGCCCCTTCCCCGGCCAGTTCCATGCCGTCAATGAGGAACTGGTAATTCGACCGCGCTGGATAGGTGGACATTTTACCTGTACAGATAACCTCCAGCCCTTCTTCCGGGCGGACGGACAGACTGGACAGAGTCCCGCGCCAGCAAATAACGTCAATGGTGGCCTTGTCATCCTTGATATTCCCGTACATATGACCGGAGGAATGAAAGGTCAGACGCCCCAGCTCCCCGCGCAGACGCACTCGTCCGTAGGTTTCTTCCACCGTTTTTTTCAGGGAAAAAGCCAGTTCTGAAACAGAAAATTCCGGGACGTTATTCAAGGGAAGGGAAGATTGTTGCATAGGTCTGAATAAACGGGTCCTGCTGTTATGATGACAGATCTTACCGAGATTTACTGTTGTTGCAGTTTGCTCAGGCACATTCCGGCACTGGCCGCTTTCAACTCGCCCGGATTATCTTCAATCTCGAGGTTTTTGATAATCCCATTCTCCACAATCATGGAAAATCTTTTGCAACGGGTCCCCAGACCAAACGCCGAGCCATCCATATCCAGTCCCATTGCTTTGGTCAGGGCGGCATTTCCGTCCGGCAGCATCATAATTTTGCCTTCGGCCCCGGAAACAACTTCCCAATGGCGCATAATGAACGGATCATTCACCGCCATACAGATGATTTTATCAACGCCTTTTTCTGTTAACTCGTTGGCACTTTTAAGATAATCCGGCAGGTGTTGCTGCGTGCAGGTCGGGGTAAATGCCCCGGGAACCCCGAACAGAACGATCTTTTTACCGGCAAAGAGCTTTGCGGTACTGACGTCCTCCATACCGCTTCTGCCAAAAATTTTCAAAGTTATATCGGGAATTGTGTCGCCGGGTTTCACGGTCATGAAGATCTCCTTTTCTTTACTTATACGCTGTGCGGGCGGGCGTGACAAGAGTCCTGATATTCGGAAAAAAGATACAATTTTATGTAATTTTAAAAGGACTTTAGGCCTTCGCCTGTATTCTGGATCAGATTGGGACAAATCATAAGATTCGGGAATTAAAAAAATGGGCGAGATCGAATATACTTCCTTAAGTACGGAACTTGTTATTGGTTGCGGATGTCCGGCTTGTCAGGGGGGGGAAACCGGCAGAACGCCGATTTACGGGGAAGATCCGGTGAGCGATGGAGGAAGTACCTATGCACCCTCTGGCTATGCCACAACCGGGCAGATGGTTGATCAGCTGGTGAACGGATATTGGGAAAGCGTAGGCTCCCATCAAAGATTTTGGGCTCAGGATACGGTCAATTACAAGTTCAATAGCGGTTTTTCTGTGGCTGAACAGGCGTCTTTCCGCATGGCTTTTCAGCTTTGGTCAGAAGTTGCGGATATTAACTTTCAGGAAGTTTCAACCAATCAGCAGATTACGATTCAGGAGGGGACGGATGGCGGGGCGTGGTCCGGGCAAAATTCCTGGTACGCGTCAACCGGGCAAATGCGCCTGAATACTATTTCCATTGATACCGATACCAGCAGCTGGTCGGACCTGACCACGATTGGCAAATACGGCGTTCAGACCCTGATCCATGAAATCGGGCATTCTTTGGGGTTGGGACATGCCGGTAATTATAATGGCAGCGTTAATTACGATACGGATGTACAGTATTTCAATGATAACCGTCAGTACACGGTGATGTCCTACAATAATGCCAACGTACTTGGAACCGATCACTGGGGACAATCCGGTGCGTGGAAATATGCGGCGACACCGCTTTTATATGATATTGCTGCAATGCAACAAATATACGGAGCCAATCTGACCACCCGCAGCGGTAATTCCACCTATGGATTTAATGTCAGCGCCGATGTCACGCTTAATCAGTATAACTTTGCGGTGTCGGATGCGCCTCTGGCAATCTGGGATGCCGGCGGGACGGATACGCTTGATTTATCTGGCTACGCCACGACTCAGATCATTACGCTGGTTGAGGGAGAATTCAGCAGCGTAGGCTATATGACCAATAATCTGGTGATTGCCTATAATACCGTGATCGAGAATGTGATTGGCGGCAGCGGCAGCGACACCATCACCGGAAATGCGGCCAATAACGACATTGATGCCGGGAACGGCAATGATACGATTTACGGCAGTACCGGCAATGATACGATTGATGGCGGGGCCGGAACGGATACTGTTAATTACAGCGATGCCGCCAGTGGCTTTGCCTTTACGTTCCTGGACAGTGTCAGCCTGACGGTGACGCGTCTGCTCAATAGTTTTACCGATACGCTACAAAATATTGAGACTTTCATTTTCAACGGCGTGTCCTATACCTTCCAGCAATTGCAGGATGCGTTTGGCACATTGGATACGGTCGGGGTCCGCCTGTTCTGGAACGGCGGGCAGTATGCCTGGAATTCTCAGGCCAATGAAAATATTGTCGCAACCGCAGAAGACATGGGCTATGGCGGCTCGACCGGAGACCAGATCACAATCAGCCGGGTGCAGAACAGCACAACGGTGACGATCAATGATGCCAATGCGGCTCCGGGTCTGAAAATTTACGGAACCGGCAATGATGACACCATTCTGGTCAATGGAACGCATAACTCCATGGCAGGGTTGATCTATGGCGGCGATGGGAATGACACGATCACGGTTTCCATCACCGGAAATGACCGTATTTACGGTGAGGCTGGCAATGATACGATTGATGCCGGGGCGGGAGATGACCGCCTGTATGGAGATGCGGGCGACGATGTTCTGAATGGCGGGGCCGGCAATGATTACCTGTACGGATTGGCAGATAACGATACCCTGAATGGCGGAGATGATAACGATATTCTCGATGGCGGTGACGGGATTGATACCCTGAACGGCGATGCGGGAAATGACCGCCTGAGTGGTGGGAATGGGGATGATATTCTGAATGGCGGAACCGGAGATGATCGGCTGGAAGGCGATGCCGGTAATGATACCCTGAACGGCGATGCAGGATATGATGTCCTGTATGGCTTTGATGGAGATGATATCTTAAGCGGTGGCAGCGACAATGACCGCCTGTACGGTATGGCGGATAATGATACTCTGAACGGCGATGACGGACACGATATTCTCGACGGCGGCGATGGCAATGACACTCTGAACGGAGGGTTGGGCAATGACCGCCTGTATGGCGGCGCGGGAACAGATATTCTGAACGGCGATGCCGGGCGAGACAGACTCTATGGAAATGCTGGAATTGACACTCTGAACGGTGGAGACGATCAGGATTACCTGTACGGGGGAACGGAAAACGATGTCCTGAACGGAGACGGCGGAAATGATTACCTGTACGGAGAAGCCGGAGACGATATCCTGAGCGGTGGTCTGGGACATGACTATCTGGACGGTGGTGACGGAGCGGATACTCTGGATGGGGATGACGGGCTGGATATCCTCAATGGCGGTGCGGGAAATGACCGCCTGAATGGTGGGGCCGGAGATGATGACCTGCGCGGCGGCGATGGGGATGACATTCTGGTCGGCGGTGACGGCGTGGATGTTCTGTACGGGAACGGAGGCAGCGACGTGTTCGGGTTCACCTCCTCTGATGGGCTGGCCGATCAGGTCAAGGACTTTACTCTCAGCGGTCTGGAAGCGGATAGTCTGAATATTACCGATATTCTGAGTGGATTTGACGCTCTGAGTGATGACATTAACGACTTCGTTATGCTCAATTTCCGCAGCACGGACCGGACCGATATGTTTATCAACGCAGACGGACTGGGGACGGACTGGGTTCTGACCGCTGTCATCCGGGGCTCTGATTTTTCCGGAACTACGGTGGATGATCTGTATGGATCTGGTCAGATTATCACGGATACTACTCTGTTATAGAATATAAATATATATCTTTATGGTGAGTTCCACCTTCATCAAAAATTAACATAAATATGTTATATTTTAGATAAAAGAGAGACATATTTGAAATGTTTCTTACAAGATTGGATAGGTGTGATATGGCATATTCTACATTCTTCACTGAAAATTATACAACCGGGCTGATTGAAGAGGATCCGCAGGGATCTATGATTGTCGGGGATAAAGCGGCGTTTCAGGCCAATCAGAGCCATAATTTTTCAACCTCCAATGTATTTCCCACCCTGTCTGACCATGACAAACTTGACCCTGCAACCGTGAATGAATACAAGGTTTCAAGCGGGGATTTGACAGTTTCCTACCAGACAACCGCGACCCTGACGCTAGTGAGTTCACAGGCCGGGTACAAAAATACGGTCGGTGTTTATACTATCGGTGACGATGGAACAATCACGGGTGTACAGGTTGCATTTGCAGGGGTTAATAAAACATCCTCTTCCGGGCAGACTTACGGCTTTGATGTGGCCGGTGACGGCTCGGATCTTGGATTATTCCTGATTTCCAATGGCTATAATGAGAATAAGCAATTCAAAAATATTGATCTGACAACCGGAAAACTGGAGTTTGTCTATCATTACGGCAGCGGAGATGCCAGATTAGCGAAAGTGACGGACGGGGCCAAAGACGTGGCGCTGGTTTATACCTCTGAAACCGGGAAAGAAACGGTTTTGAAAGGGCATGTGTATCACCTCTCCGATCAGGCGGGCAATGATGCAGGGCTCAATCCGGATGGTCAGGTCCATGCGGTCTCCGGACTGGCAGAGGCAGATGATCCGTCAACGCTGCGGATTGGGTTCGAAGATATTTATAAATCCGGAGACCGCGATTATAACGACGTCATCCTCGATCTTAGTTTTGAATCAAGATCTGTTGAGGTTATGCCGGAAGACTTGAATGATATCCTGATCGGCGGCGATGGTAACGACCAGATTTATGGCGGTCAGGGAGATGATTCCCTTTATGGTAATGGCGGCGATGATGAGCTGGTCGGCAATGAAGGTCGGGACCTGCTGGAAGGCGGGGCCGGGAATGACAAGCTGAACGGCAATAATGATGATGATACGTTGTTCGGGAATGAAGGCGACGACCTGCTGAACGGAGGAAGCGGAAACGACTTTCTTGATGGCGGCGCGGATAACGACACCTTACTGGGGGTCGGCGGCAATGATACCCTGCACGGCGGCGATGGCAACGACTATCTTTATGGGGGTAACGGACAGGATGTATTGTTCGGCGATGCGGGCAATGACCTGTTATTCGGAGAAGGACACGCGGATATTCTGTATGGCGGCGATGGGGATGATATCCTCTATGGCGGTGATGGTCACGATATTCTGCTGGGAGATCTTGGAGGAGATGTTCTATATGGAGAGGAAGGCGATGATGTCCTTGATGGAGGTGCCGGGAATGATATCCTCTATGGCGGTGATGGGGATGACGACCTGACCCTTGGGGATGGAGACGATCGCGGCGAAGGCGGCGCAGGAAACGACACAATTTCCGGTGGTGCGGGCAATGATTTGATTTACGGGCAGGACGGAAATGACACGATTTCCGGCGGTGCGGGCAATGACATTCTGTATGGAGGTGCCGGCAATGATATCATCGGCGGCGGAGCCGGACTGGATGTCTTATATGGCGAGGGCGGGTCGGATATTTTCCAGATCCAGGTGCTTGATGGACAGGTTGACCAGATCCGCGATTTCACCTATGCCGGGGCGGAAAGCGACCAGATTGATATCTCGGATATTTTATCAGGATATGACAGTGCCACGGATGATATCAGCGACTTTGTCCTTGTGAAATTCCGCAGTGCCGACCGGACGGACCTGTTCATCAATGCGGATGGGGAAGGGAATGACTGGACACAGGCAGCCATTATCCGCGGCTCCGATTTATCCGGGCTGAGCGCAGACGATCTGCTGAATACAGGCCATCTGATTGCGGAAACCGGCATTATTTAGAGCAAAGAGCGTTCAGGTTTAGCTGTGTTGCAGCAGATTTTGAAAAGCCCTGACTCGTCCTCCTGAGCCGTAGGCGAAGGATCTTATAGTGGTTCCAATTAAAAATAGGGTGTTTCTTGATGCCGTCATTGTCCGAATTTTTGCAGAATCAGGTGACAGCAGGGCCTTCTTTCCTGTAAGAAGAATTCCATGAGTGCTGAAAAAGAACGGATTGCGAAATATCTCGCCCGCGCAGGGGTTGCGTCGCGTCGCGCAGTGGAGGCTATGATTGCCGAAGGGCGGATTGTCCTGAATGGGCAGAAACTTGAAACTCCCGCGACGCTGGTCGATGGGTCCGAAGACATCCGGGTGGATGGGAAACCGGTACAGGTTAAGGATAAAACCCGTTTATTCCTCTTTCATAAACCGGCGGGACTGGTGACATCCCACAAGGATGAAAAAGACCGCGAAACGGTCTTTGATTATTTAAAGAGCCATTATCCCGATCTGCCGCGTCTGATTAGTGTCGGACGCCTTGATTTAACGACGGAGGGGCTTTTGCTCCTGACCAATGACGGGGCATTATCCCGCTATATGGAGCTGCCGCAGACCGGCTGGACCCGCAGCTATCGCGTTCGTGTGTTCGGACTCTGGAACGATAAGAAAGCGGCGCGCCTGCAAAAAGGCATGCAGGTGGACGGGGTGCGCTATGCTCCCATCAAAGCCACATTTGAACGGCAGACCGGGGATAATATCTGGCTGAATGTGTCCTTGCAGGAAGGAAAAAACCGCGAAATCCGCAAGGTGATGGAGGCTCTGGAATTACAGGTCAACCGCCTGATCCGGGTGTCTTACGGACCATTCCTGTTGAATAAACTGGAAAAAGGCGCAGTGATCGAAGTGCCGGAAAAACAGTTGAAAAGCAGCGTGCCGCAGGACCGGCTGTCCTTATGAGACTAACCGGTGGGACATTCCGGGGACGGACTCTGGAAACGCCCAAGGGTCAGGATATCCGCCCGGCGACTGACAAGGTACGGCAGGCCGTGTTCAATGCGTTGTTCAGCCGTCTGGATCTGGAGGGCGCTACCATTCTGGACGGGTTTTGCGGAACCGGCAGTTACGGTCTGGAAGCCTTGTCGCGTGGCGGCGCTTTTTGCACCTTTGTCGATAAAAACCGCCAAAGTCTGGCTTTGTGCCGTCATAACATCGAGGCTCTGGGGGTTACGGACCGCACGCAGGTGGTCTCCGCCGATATGTTGCGCGTGCTTCCGCCTTCAGATCGGGCGGCTCCGGTTGATCTGCTTTTTCTTGATCCGCCCTACCGGCAGGGATTGCTGCTGCCGGCCTTGGCACACCTGCAAAAGACGGGATGGATCTCTGAGGCGACCTGCTGCGTTCTGGAATGCGAAAAGGATTTACAGGTTCCGGGAGGAGAGTCGCGGTTTTACGGCGAGGTGCAAATCGTGTTCATGCATACAGACGCAGGCAGATCCTCGATTTTAACCAACAATCAATGATTGTATATGATAATTTGTAGATCTTGGCTTCTAAGATGACAAACTCAAAATGACACAATCGTCCGTCCCGTTAAATGTTCTCCTTATTGAAGATAATCATACAGATTATCTGTTAACGTCACGCGTCTTCTCTGCTTTGTCAAAAGACAGACAAACCCATATAGACTGGTGTCAGACTTATGAAGACGGGTTCCGGGCGCTCGAACGGAAAGAGCATGATATTTGCTTGGTCGATTATATTCTGGGGAATAAAACCGGCCTTGATCTGGTGGAAGAATGCCAGCAAAAGAAAATTTCCGGCGGTCCGTTTATTCTGCTCACGGATTACCAGTCTCCGGAAATATATACACGTTCGGTCAATCTGGGGATTTATGACCACCTGCTCAAACGCGAGCTGACACCATCCCTGCTGGAGCGGACTTTAAGCTATGCTATGTTACGCTTTAAGATCGAGGCGGATCTGAAATCGGAAAAAGAGTTTACCTCCTTCATTCTGGCGGAAATTCCTTATATGGTTATCAGTGTCGATCAGGATAGTACAATTTCCATGATAAACCCGGCGACGTTACAGCTTTTGGGGAAAAGCAAGGCTGAAATGATAGACCGTCCATGGAAGCAGCTCCTGTATGTTGATGACCGGGAGAACATCCAGTACGAAATAAACAAGGACGGCGACGTGTTTTTTGAAGCGCGGGTTCTGGCCAAAGGCGGGCAGGAACGAAACGTTCGCTGGAATGTTCTGAACCGGGAGGTTGTTGCTCATCATAAATCCGATTCTGCGGCTTTTATTCTGTTCGGGCAGGATATCACCGACCAGATCCGGCTGGAAGAAAACGAACTGCGACGCCAGAAGATGGAAGCGCTGGGCCAGTTGGCAGGAGGGGTGGCGCACGAAATCAATAATCTGTTGCAGCCCATTCTGATGTCAACGCAGCTGGTAAAAGGGCGGATTGAGTCCGACTCTGATAAAATTGATCCCGACTATCTTATCAAAAACATGTCGCGGATTGAGCGCAACGCTCAGAGTGCGGCTAAGATTGTGGATGATATCCTGCTCTTTTCACGGGGGGATCAGAAACAGACCGAATGCCTGAATATCTTCGAAGTTTTGAAAGAAGCTGTTGGCTTTGTCAAAGAAATGCTGCCTCCGACCATTCAGGTTATGTGCGACAAAGCTCCGGAAGGGGAGAAATTTGAAGCGGATATCAACCGCAATGAGATGACGCAGATAGTGACCAATCTGATGATTAACGCCGCGCATGCTATGGAGCAGCACGGCACGATTTCTTTGCACGCCGATCAGGATTATGTATCTATGGAGGAGTCTGGCCGCATGAACCTGTCCCCCGGACGATATGTCAGAATCGGAATCACCGATACCGGGTGCGGCATTCCGCCGGAAAATATCGACCGTATTTTCAACCCGTTCTTTACAACCAAAGAGGTTGGGGAAGGAACTGGTCTGGGTCTGGCCATCGTGTATAAAATCATTGAAAAATGGGGCGGCACAATCAAAGTTAAAAGCAAGGTTGGAACCGGAACAACCTTTTCGATCTACATCCCGGTTCATTAGAGCGTTGATCGTTTCGTTTGAATTGCGTTGCTGCGCTCCTCACGTAGGTGTATCTACGCTTTGTCGCTTGCACCTGACTCACCCTAAACGCTCTTTGCTCCAGAGTCCGGACTCCGGGCGTAGATCTCTCAATAAGGCTTGTACAAACGGATCATACGCACAGGGTTAACCTGCGGGGAGATCGAAAGATCTCTACCGGAGATCTGCCACACGGTCCTTAAGAATCTGCATGATTTCCGGGTTTTTGCCGCTATGGCCTGAGGTCGGGGCAAAGGTCAGGGTGCTGTGCGGAATGGCGTTGTGCAGCTCATAGGCGGTTTGCGCCGGGCAGATCAGATCATAGCGGCCCTGCACGATATGGACGGGTTTGCCGGAAAGTTTGGCTCCGATGGTCTGGAGCAGGCGGTCACCGTCGATATATCCGTTATGTTTGTAATAGTGCTGTTCAAATTTTGAATGGGTTTCCAGAAAAGCAAGGTCTTCATTTTCGGGCAGGAATAACTCTTCTTCCGGCACCAGAGTCAGCATGCGCATTTCCCAGTGGCTCCAGGCGCGCAATGCCTGGGTGCGGAGGGCGTCATCAGACGAGGCAAAAAGTTTTTGGTATCCTTCGATTGGGGCCGCCCGGTCCTCCGGCGGGAGGAGAGAGATAAAGGCGTCGTAATACTCCGGGTACAAAAGCGCCGGCGGACCATCGGCGCGCAACATGGCGTTAAACTCTTTGGACCGTGCCAGAAAAATGCCGTAAATAATCAGGCCGCGGACCTGCTGTGGGGCGTGATCGGCATAAGCCAGAGCAAGGGTGCTGCCCCACGAGCCGCCAAAGAGGTACCAGTCATCCAGTCGGAAATGACGGCGTAATTGCTCCATATCCGAGATCAGGTGCGCCGTTGTGTTGTCCTCCAGTGCGGCAAAGGGTTCCGAGCGGCCACAGCCGCGCTGGTCAAACAGAATGACGTGATATTTTGAAGGATCAAACAAACGCGGATGCCAGCTGCTCATACCGCTGCCGGGGCCGCCATGCAGGCAAACAACCGGGATGCCGTCTTTATTGCCATAAGCCTGCCAGTAAATTCTGTGCAGGTCAGATACCTGTAAAAATCCATCGGCATAGGGATCTGTTGCGGGGAATACGATGGTTTCAAGTTCCGGGGATAGGGGCATGTAGACAGGTTCCTGACTATTTAGGGCGTTGATCGTTTCGCTTGAATTGCGTTGCTGCGCTCCTCACGTAGGGTTATAAAACCTCTGCAAAAGCCAGAATCGTCATCCTGAGCCGCAGGCGAAGGATCTTAACCTGTTGAAATAAAAGATTCTTCGCTCCGCTCAGAATGACGGTTTTGTAAAATTACGACCTTTTGCAGAGGCTTCTTATCTATTTTGTATCAGCTTTTCTGCGATATCGTCAAATACCTCTAGCGTAACTGCCTCGCCGGCATCTGATTTCAGGCGGATATCGCGCTGCAACGGCAAGGCGCCAAGGAACGGAACTCCCAGCTTTTGCGCTTCGGCTTTTGCTCCGTCCTGACCGAAAATATGATCCGTATGACCGCAATTCTGGCAGGTATAGACGCTCATATTTTCGATGAGTCCCAAAATCGGCACACTGGTTTTCTGGAACATATCAACGGCTTTGCGGGCGTCAATCAGGGCAATGTCCTGCGGCGTGGACACGATCACGGCCCCGGAAACCGGGACTTTCTGGGACAGGGTGAGCTGAATGTCTCCCGTGCCGGGGGGCATGTCGATTATCAGAACGTCGAGCGGTTCTTTGGGTGTTCCCCAGGCAACGTCCCGCAGCATCTGATACAGGGCGGTTTGTGCCATTGGCCCCCGCCAGATTACAGCTTGCGCCGGATCAACCATAAAACCAATCGACATGATTTTAAGTCCGTCCGTTTCCAGCGGGATCAATTTGTCATTGCGGGTGAGCGGTTTTTGTCCTTCGGTTCTGGTTAGTTTCGGGACGGACGGGCCGTAGATATCCGCATCCAGAAGACCAGTGCGCAGGCCTTTCCGCCTGAAAGCGCGGGCGAGATTAACGGCAATGGTCGATTTGCCGACGCCGCCCTTGCCGCTGGCAATCGCGATAATATGTTTGATCGGCAGATCGTCCAGCCGGGGATTTTTCTGCATGCCATGCGGATCAGCGCCTGCAGCCGGAGGCGGCGGGGTCGGGGCTGAGGTCGGTTTTCGTTCTGCGGTCAGAATCGCTGTGACGCGGGCAACTCCTTTCAGGTTTTTGACGGCTTGTTCCGCCTGTTGCCGCAGCGGTTCCAGCTCTGCCCCGCGCGCCGGATCAACCTGCAGTGCGAATTGCACGTTCCCGGCTTCGTCGATGTGAAGCCCTTCGATGGTTTCTGCGGTGATCCCCAACGGGTGCAGGGCTTGAAAAATATCGTCTCTGTTGGCCATCCGCTCTTGCCTTTCTCGCCTGTTTCGATATGTTACATGGTATTACTCCATATAAAGTAAAGTCGAAAGAGAAGAAATATGGGCTGGGACGATCAATCCGACACAGATAAGAAAAAACGTCAAAATCCTTGGGGCAGTAGTGGCAAACAAAACAATGAGCCGATTCGCGGTCCGTGGGGATCTCAGGGCTCTGGAGGCGGACGGCGCGGGTCTGGCGGGGGATCTCAGGGAGAGCCGCCGGATCTTGATGAGGTTATTCGCAAGGCGCGTGAAAATTTTGGCCAAATTGTGCCTGAGGGCTTTGGCGGCGGGCGCGTGATTCTGATTGCGTTGGTCATTCTTGTGATTGGCTGGCTGGCGACTGGCGTGTTTATTGTTCAACCCGGTGAGCAAGGCGTGATCCAGCGGTTCGGCCAGTGGAGCCGGACGCAGACCCAGTCCGGACTGGGATATCACCTGCCCGTGCCGATTGAGACCGTAACGATTGTCAATGTGCAGGAATTGCGGCGCTTAAGTATCGGGTACAGTGAGGCACCGGTTCAGTTCCGGGGCAGGGAGAGTACCGGAGTCAAGCGTGATGTGCCGGAAGAGAGTCTGATGCTGACCTCCGACCGCAATATTGTTGATATTGATCTGGTGGTACTGTGGAATATTCGCTCCGCCGAGGATTTCCTGTTCAATATTGAATATCAGGAAGCCACCATTAAAAAAGTTGCTGAAAGTGCCATTCGTGAGGTGGTCGGTCAAAATGATATGTTCCCGATCATTACACGTGCGCGTGATGAAATTGCGGCACGCGCCAAGGAAATTCTGCAAAAAAATCTGGATGATTATAATTCCGGTGTGAATGTATCGCAGGTTTTGATCGAAAAAGCCGAAGTACATCCGGAAGTCCAGAATGCGTTTCAGGATGTGCAGTCTGCCAAACAGGATGCAGAAGACACCCAGAATCAGGCGCGAGCCTATCGGGAGGATATCCTGCCCAAAGCACGCGGGCAGGCAATCCAGATGGTTCAGCAGGCCGAAGGTTATAAACAGTCGGCAATTGCACGCGCCAAAGGGGATGCTGATCGTTTTAATTCAGTTCTGGGGGCTTATCGCACTGGTGAGGATGTGACGAAAAAACGGATTTATCTGGAAACGATGGAACAGGTCTTCCTGAATGCCAATAAAATTATTCTCGATCAAAAACAGGGTGGTCAGGGCGTTGTACCGTACCTTCCCCTGAATGAGCTGAACAAGAAACCGCAATAAAAAACCGGAAAAGAGTTAACATGATGATGAGTCCTAAATTAACAATTCTGATGGTCTTACTGGGGGTGATGATTGTCGCGGCAACCCAGTCTGTTTTTATCGTTGATCAGCGCCAGCAGGCGATCAAATTACTGTTTGGTCGTCCGGATGGAAATTTGAATGATCCGGATAGTTTTATCAAAAAACCCGGCCTGCATTTTAAAATCCCGTTTGTGCATAGCGTTCAGTATTTTGACCGCCGGATTCTCTCGGTCGATCCGCCGTCTGCTCAGGTGGTGATTGCCAGCTCCAGCCTGCAGGAAGATAACGCCCCGGCAACTTCTGAAGAGGATATGACAGCCAAAGACCCGTCAGCAGACATTGTTTTGAAAAAAGTCAGTGGAGAGCCGATTATTGTTGATACCTTTGCCCGCTATAAAATTATTGATCCCTTACAATTCCTGAAAACATTGCGGACGATTGATCAGGCCAACGGACGTCTGGAAAATATTTTGAATAACGCGACCCGGACGGTTCTGGGAAAAACCAGTCTGCGGGATCTGTTGTCTGAAAAACGGACGGATGTCATGGCGCGCATTCTTCAGAATGTGAATCAGGCAACCGAGCAGGATCAGCTGGGAATTGAAATTGTCGATGTCCGGATTGTCCGGGCGGATCTGACATCGGATTTGCGGGCCTCGACTGTGCGCCGCATGATTTCCGAGCTGAAGGAGCGGGCGACGGAAACACGGGCAAAGGGTGAGGAGCGGGCGCTGGAAATTCGCTCGACGGCGAATAAGGAACGGGAAGTTCTTTTGGCTGAGGCGCAGCGTGATTCCGAGATCATCCGCGGGGAAGGGGATAAGGAAGCAATTATGACTTATGCAAAATCATTTAATCAGGATAGAGATTTTTATGCGTTTTACCGGTCAACCGAAGCCTATAAAAATGCACTGGCGAACAAGGATACCACTCTGGTTCTGCAGCCCGACAGTGAGTTTTTTGAATATTTCAGGGCTATTGACTAATAATTTCTACAGACATAGGTTAACTCCAGACTTATAAAAGACAAGGGGACTTTTTTTGATGACACACCATTCCAGACACCTGTTTTCCTGTGTTTTGATGACCGCCGGGTTATTGTCTGCGGCTCCGTTGCAGACGGCGCAGGCCGGATTATTCACGCGCCATCAGGAAAAAGAAGTGGCGACGGTGGCACCGGGAAGCTTCGCAGATCTGGCGGACCGGCTTCTGCCGGCGGTGGTCAATATTTCCTCGACACAGAAAATTACGAATTCTCCGGAAGCAATGCCGGATTTACCTCAGTTTCCGCCTGGCTCTCCGTTTGAAGACTTTTTTGAAGAATTCATGAACCGCCGCGGAGGACGGGGTGTTCCGCAAATTCCGCCGGCCTCTTTAGGCTCCGGGTTTATTGTTGATGCGGAAAATGGGTATATCGTGACGAATAATCATGTGATCCGTGATGCGGAAGAAGTCCGGGTGACCCTGCATGATGATACAACTCTGACCGCCGAAATTATTGGGACAGATGAAAAAACCGATATTGCGGTCCTGAAGGTCAATACCACCAAAAAACTGACTGCGGTCCCTTTTGGAAATAGCGATAAACTGCGAGTTGGTGATTGGGTTCTGGCGATCGGGAATCCGTTCGGACTGGGCGGAACCGTCACAGCCGGGATTGTGTCGGCGCGGCAGCGTGACATTAACTCAGGGCCATATGACGATTTCATTCAAACCGATGCGTCGATTAACCGGGGCAATTCCGGGGGGCCGATGTTTGATATGGACGGCGGTGTGATCGGGATTAACACGGCCATCTTTTCTCCCTCTGGCGGGTCTGTCGGGATCGGGTTTGCGATTCCGTCCGCTCTCGCAGAGCCGGTGATTAAACAGATTATCGAATATGGCCGGACCCGTCGTGGCTGGCTGGGCGTTAAGATTCAAACCGTTACTGATGAGATCGCCGAGAGTTTGTCCCTTGATAAAGCCAGAGGCGCACTGGTGGCAAGTGTGAATGCCAGTGGTCCGGCGGATAAGGGCGGTTTGCAGGCCGGGGATATTATCCTGAAATTTAACGGTCATGACATTGATGAAATGCGGGTCTTGCCGCGTGTTGTCGCCGAAACAAAAATTGACGAAGACGTCCCGGTCGAAATCTGGCGCAATGGAAAAGTTCTCACGAAGACCGTCAAGGTTGGGGAGCTGGAAAAAGCCGAAGAGGCCGGTCTGGTGGAAACCTCTTCGGATGCCGAAGTTCTTCCGGCAAAAGAGGAAAAGCTGGAGGAATTTGGCTTGTCGGTCTCTGATCTGGAAGATGCTCTGCGCGATGAGTTTTCGGTTCCGGATAATATTGGCGGAGTTGTTGTCGTGAAGGTTGAAAATCTTTCCGAAGCGGCCGAAAAAGGGCTCCTGCCGGGAGATGTGATCGTGGAAATGAACCAGAAAAAAGTCAATAATGTGGCTCAGCTCAAAGAGGTTCTGGAGGCCGCAAAGGCAGACGGGAAACCTTCGGTTCTGCTCCTCCTTAACCGCGAAGGCAATGTCCGGTTTACCGCTTTGAAACTGAAACCGAAAAAAGACAAATCGTAAAAAACGCTTCTTTGACGGAGGAGCTGTGCTATAGTTCCTCTGTCAAATGCAACAAAAGGAAAAAATAAAAGTCTTCCAGGGCTTTTATGTGTGTATCAGCAATGAATGTATGGATATTGTACGGAGAGGACATCGAATCCTCGGTTGATCTTGCTTTTGAAGTCCGGCGGATGATCGCGGAAGGTCAAAAGATGGGGATCAGGGTTGATGTGATTAAGCCTCAGCATTTTGATCTGTTAATTACCGAAGAAAAGCGCAACTCAATTCTGGTGAATGGTGAACATCGTGCCTTGCCGGACTTTGTGTTTCCCTATCTGGCTGAGAATGACCGGAACTTTTTCTCTTTTGCGGTTGTGCGCCAGTTGCGCCAGTTGGGCGTTCCGGTTTTTAATAATGAAACAACCATTGAGATGGTCGGGGATAAGCTGCATACGCATCAGGTTTTGGCGCGGGAAGGGCTTCCAACCCCGACAACATTACTGGCCAAATTTCCGGTGAACCTTGAGCTGGTGCAGGATACGATTGGATTTCCGGTCGTTGTTAAAACCAGATTAGGTTCAAACGGAACTGGCGTTTTTTTGATCGAGCATCCGCAGGCTTTTTCTGATCTGATGAAGCTGATTGAGGAGACTAATCCTCATATCCAGCTTATCTTCCAGAAATTTATTTCCTTTAGTAAAGGGCGGGATTTGCGCCTGTTTGTCGTCGATGGGCATGTCGTTGCGGCGATGGAACGCCGGGCCAAGGAAGGAGACTTCAAAGCGAATTACTCCGCGGGAGGCTCCGTTCATTTATTTACGCCGGATAAAGAAGCGGAGGAACTGGCACTCAGGACCTCTGAAATTCTGAATATTGATGTCTCCGGGGTTGATCTGCTCTTTTCAGAGCAGGGATATACGATCTGTGAAGCAAATACATTTCCGGGGTTCAAGGGATTGGAATCTGCCACCGGTGAAAATATTCCCCGTTTCATATTTGAAGCGATGCAACGCCGTTTGGGCGTGGGAGGCAAAAAAATCTCCAGCTCCGATTCCGTGGAAGGCATGGATATCCCGGCTCAGGTTGTGGGATAGCCTTTCTCATCGTCTACCGCCTTCTTAAGGGGCTTCAGGGGCCTCAAACGCGTCCAGAAACTGTTGCGCGGCGGTTTTCCAGCTAAAGTTCTTGCGAACATATGCCACGCATTTTGCGGGGTCTCCGCGCTCCAGCGCCACCCGCGCCGCTTTTGACAAATCCTCATCCAGACACCCCAAACAGTCTTCGCTGATAATATCTTTTGGCCCGATGACCGGATAGGCGGCTACCGGCAATCCGCAGCCCAGCGCCTCCAGCAACACAATCCCAAAGGTATCTGTACGGGAGGGAAACACAAACATATCGGCGCTGCGGTACAGATCCGCCAGCGCCTGCCCGCTTTTCTGCCCGGTAAACACAGCCTCCG
The DNA here is from genome assembly GCA_020638395.1 of Rhodospirillales bacterium. Lineage (GTDB taxonomy): Bacteria > Pseudomonadota > Alphaproteobacteria > Micavibrionales > Micavibrionaceae > JACKIP01. Next base: position 11,188 of record JACKIP010000011.1, on the reverse strand, counting down.
GATATTTCTTTTGCAGATATGTTTTGGATGGCCCGTTCCCGACGACAACTTTGGTTCCGTCCCACGCCATTTTCAGAAACGCTTCCAGATTTTTTTCTACGGAAACCCGCCCGACATACAGAGCCACCGGTCTTTTAAGGTCCTGAAATGCGACTTTTTCACCGGGATAAAAAATCTTTTCGTTAATCCCTCGCGTCAGGCGTAAAATTCTGTTCTGAAATTGCCACTCCCGCAGGTTTTCCTCCAGGCTGGGGCTGGCGATCAACAAAACTTTGGCCGGTTTGTGAAAGCTGCGGACGTACCAGCGGCTGAGTTTCCGGATCGGTTTCCTGAGAAAGGACAAAAAGTGCGGAATTCGTTCCTCGGCATATTTTGGAAAATGAGTGTGATAGGCACTGGAGAATTCCTTTTGATGAACCCGGCAATATCGCCGCGCCGCCCATCCCAAAGGCCCTTCCACTGCGATATGGATGATATCCGGCGCAAAGCCGTCGATCATTCTTTTCAGGTGGCGATAGGGAAAAAGCACCAGACGAATCTCTTCATAGCCCGGCAGCCCCGTGCGCCAGGGGAAATCCTCCGGGCCAATGACCAGAGTTGTATGCCCCATGGCTTCCAGCTCTTCCACCAGATGCTCGTAAGTCCGGACAACTCCGTTCACCTGTGGGTGCCATGCGTCGGAAATAATTAAAATTTTCATAGGGTGTCTGGCGGTTTTTGTTATGATGAAGTTGGTATATGATACGTTTAGAATAGTATAAGGGGTCCTTTATGGCAATTTATCCTTTTTGCCGCAGCTCTGCCCATCTGCCCGCCCGGTTTCTCGCGATTCCGGCGGTTCTGGTGCTTGCCTGTTTTTCCGGTGCGGGTGCGCCGCCCGCCAGTGCTCAAACCACCCCGCAGATGACCCCCAAAGAAGTCTGCAATGTCATCCCCGAAGCCATCGAACGGCTGTATGCCCCGCGCTCCGGCGCATACAGCCTGTGGGACCTGTACGATCAGACGGCAGGACATGACGAAAGGTTTCAGGATGTCCTCCTCCTGAATGACACGGAGGAAGTGATTGTCGCGGGGTGGACGGCTCCCACCCCATCCGCCGGACCCCGCACCCCTCTTCTGAAAAAAATGACCCGCCGGGGTCGGACCCTGTGGATGTGGCCTGATCCAAAGAAAAAAGACCTTGTGCCGCAGGGGCTTTCCATTCGCAACGTGTTGAGCAGCGGCACGACATTGATTGCGGTTGGACAAATCTATAAAGGGGACTCTCCGCATGCGCTCTGGTTTGGTACATTTGATTCCGAGGGGCGGAAACTATCGGAGCAAACGCTGAAACAGGCAGAGGTGACATGGACGCTGGGGGGGATAACACCTGCCAGACCCAGACAAGGAGAAAAGCAGGCATGGTTCCTGGCGGTAACGGAAACCTCGCAGGAGGCTGTCTATACCCGCTTTATCGAATTGGCGCCGGATTTCAAAAAACGGCAGGAGCGTGCCTTTATGCCGGGACCGTCCAATCACATCTATGATGTTGCGCGCCTGGATGACCCGTCCGGACGGACTTTTTATCTTGCGGTCGGAGATACCGAATCGGCAACAGGGCAGGTCTCCGGGTTGCTGGTAAAGCTGGATGAACAGCTTAATATTGTCTGGCAGCGCACCTATTCCCGCGGCAGCGGTCTGCGCTTTCAAACCCTGAGTGTTGACAGGACCGGGCAAATTCTGGCTCTGGGAGACGCCCGCCCGATCAATACCGAGGCCCCGTCCGCCGCCGTCCTGATGTATCTGGACGCCGCCGATGGCAGCGAACTGTGGCAGAGGTACTACATGCGCGATGATATGGCGTATCAGGGGCAGAGTGTCATTGTCTCTCCGGAGGGACGGATTTCCATCCTGCTGGCCGGGACAAACGCAACCAATCCCAAATTTCAGGATCATGGGCGGCTTCTGACAATTTCCCCCCGCGGCCAGATTCTTTCCGACCGCAGCTATAGCGCCGGAATCGGGGTGATGCTGACCGGATTAAAACCTGGGCCTCATCAGGAGCCGGTCCTGTTCGGACAGGCCACAACCCGCGAGCCGGACCCGGACCATCCCAAAACCGATAAAATGATCGTTAAAAAAGGCTGGCTGGTTGTCGCGGAGCCTCAAGATGACTATAAAGATCCCTGTAAAAATGATAACAGGCCTTTTTAAATGACAGAATCCGAGACCTCTTCCGAAACATTTCTGGCGCAGACCGTGGACGCCGCCGGTCATAAGGAGCGGCTGGATAAATTCCTGAGCCACCACTGCCCGCACCTGTCGCGCTCCCGCCTGAAATCCCTGATTTTACAGGGGCAGGTGATGGTCGATCAGGAGGTTGTGACCAATCCCGCTCTGAAACTAAAGGAGGAACAGGTCATCGAGCTGGAGGTTCCCCCTGCAGAAGAATATCTGGTCACCCCGGAAAATATCCCTCTGGATGTTCTGTACGAAGATGAAGATCTGCTGGTTATCAATAAATCTGCCGACATGGTGGTGCATCCGGCGGCGGGAAACTGGAGCGGGACGCTGGTTCATGCCCTGCTGTATCACTGCGGGGACAGTCTGTCCGGGATTGGCGGCGTCCTGCGCCCCGGCATCGTTCATCGTCTGGATAAAGGAACCAGTGGCGTTATGATTGCCGCTAAAAATGATTACGCTCATGCTCATTTATCTGCACAACTGGCAGACCGTTCCCTCAGCCGCACCTATCAGGCGCTGGTCATTGGTCGTCCGCATCCGCGCATCGGCACGATTGATGCGGCGCTGGGACGGCATCCACGCGACCGGCAAAAGATTGTCGTCCGGCAGCAGGGCGGAAAAGAAGCCCGCACCCATTACAAAATTCTCGAAACCTTCGGGGAAGCGCTCTCCCTGATGGAATGCAAGCTGGAAACCGGCCGCACGCACCAGATCCGGGTTCATATGGAATCGATCAAACATCCTCTGATCGGCGATCCTCTCTATGGGGAACAACCGACCAAAACCCGCAGCCTTCTGAAAAAAGATCTGTTTTCCGCCGAGGTTCAGGAGGCATGCCTGTCATTCCCGCGCCAGGCCCTCCATGCGCACGAAATCCGGTTTCTCCATCCGCGCACAGAAGACGAAATGAGTCTGAGTGCGCCGCTGCCGGAAGATCTGCAAAAACTCATTAACTTATTGAAAAATAATGGAAATTAAGAAAAGTTTGCATTTACATAAAATTTTATATATCCTTAAATTATAGGGGTCATGCGGAGGGGATGACGGTGGTTTAAAGGGAATAAAAAAGCAAATATAATCTATTAAAAGTTTTAGTTTCGTCCGATCTGGTAAACTTTAAAGCCGTCTCTCACAAGGAGCGGCTTCTTTTTTTCTTCCTTCCCTCTCCGGAACAGCGTATGTATATAGAATATGCGCTTTCATGCTGATTCCCTCCTGAGCTTTTTAACCGATTCGCCGCAGCCGCAAACCAAGCGGGAGATTGCCCGTGCTTTTGGCATTAAGGGAGAGCCCGACCGCGTCCTGCTGAAACAGGTATTGAAAGATCTGGAGACCTCCGGCCGGATCGTCCGCCATACCGGTGGCGCGTACAGTGTCCCGCAGGGCTTGCCCGGGGTAACGGTTATTGAAGTTATCGACATTGACGTTGACGGGGACGTTTTTGCCCGCCCGGCCGATGAAAAACCGGCAACAGACGTTCGGATTGAAGTGATGCCCGACAAACGCGGTCATCCGGCCCTTAAGGAAGGAGACCGGGTTCTCGCGGCTCTGACCAAACGAACAGACGGGGTCTATGAAGCCAAAATCCTGAAACGTCTGGATAGCGAAAAAGGGCGGGTTCTTGGGCTGGTCAGCCGCAAGGGCAATGCCTATACACTGGAACCTGCCAATAAAAAGATCCGCGACGTCTTTGATATCCCGCAGGTTGATCTCAACGGTGCGCAGGAAGGTACCATGGCGGTTGGAGAAATCCAGCCGGCACGCGGCCTGCACCGTAAAAAAGTCAGAATTGTTGAAATTATAGGCCATGCGGATGATCCCAAAGCAATCAGCTTGCTGAGTATGCACGAAGTCGGGTTACGGCACGAATTCCCGGCGCAGGTGATAGAGTCAACCAACGGCATGACGGTGCCGCCCGTTGGCAAACGCGAAGATTTACGCAAAATCCCTCTGATTACCATTGACGGTGCGGATGCCCGCGATTTTGACGATGCCGTCTTTGCCGAGCCAAGCGGGGACGGATTTCACCTGATTGTTGCGATTGCCGATGTGTCTTTTTATGTCCGCCCCGGCAGCCCTCTGGATAAAGAAGCCTATGCCCGCGGCAATTCCACCTATTTCCCGGACCGGGTTGTGCCGATGCTGCCGGAAGCCCTGTCGAATGATTTGTGCTCGCTGCGTCCTGATGAAGATCGGGCGTGTCTGGCCGCGCATCTCTGGATCAATATGTCCGGAAAGCTGGTCCGTCACAAATTCGTGCGCGGGTTAATGCGCTCGCAGGCCAGATGTACCTATGAACAGGTTCAGGCCTTGTATGAGGGCCAGCTGGAACACACCGAGCGCACTCTTGCTGTTCACAAGGTATCGCCTCATATTTCCGCGCTTTATGACGCCTTTAAGATTTTGGAACAGGCCCGCGAGCACCGGGGCGCCCTCGATCTGGACATGCCGGAACGGCAGATTCTCATTAACGAGCAGGGCGATATGACGGGCGTCCGCCTCCGCACACGTCTGGCGGCGCATAAGCTGATTGAAGAGTTCATGATTCTGGCGAATGTGGCCGCCGCAGAAGCGCTGGAAGCAAAATCCGCCCCCTGTGTCTACCGGGTGCACGAATCTCCGAAACCGGACCGGCTGCACAGTGCCGGAGAGTTTATCGAAGGCTTTGGATTATCTCTGCCCAAGGCACAAAACACCTCGCCCCACCAACTGAACCGGCTGTTGAAGCAGGCCTCTGCCCTGCCCTATGCGCACCTGATCCATGAAGTAATTCTGCGGGCGCAATCTCAGGCGCGTTACAGTCAGGAAAATCACGGACATTACGGGCTGGCCCTTAGCCGCTATGCCCACTTTACCTCCCCGATCCGGCGCTATGCCGACCTGATTGTACATCGTTCATTAACCCGCGCCTATGGATTGGGCGATGGAAGGCTGGACGATGAGGAAACCGTTCGTCTGGAAGGAACCTGCCAGCATATTTCCGATTGTGAACGTCGTTCAATCGAAGCAGAGCGGGCGTCCGTAGACCGGTTCACCGCCGCTTACCTGTCCAGCCAGATTGATTCTGAATTCAGGGGGCGTATTTCCGGTGTCACCCGTTTTGGCCTGTTTGTCACCCTGAATGAAAGCGGCGCAGACGGTATTGTGCCGATCCGCTCTTTGGCCAATGATTACTATGTGCATGATGAAGAGCGTCACGCCCTGATCGGGCGGCGGACCCGGACTATTTACCGTCTGGGCGCAGAAGTCACCGTCCGCCTGAGAGAAGCGGATGCCCTAACCGGCTCAACCGTTCTCGAACTGGTCGGCCATCAAAGGGGCGCAGATATTCCCGGCTTTTCCGAGCCCAACCATCTCCGCCGCAAAACCGCTCCCGGAAAAGAGCGGGAACGGAAAGATAAGGGGTATAAAAAAGGTGGCGGCAAAGATTCGGGGAAGGATCAGGGTGGGAGGGATCAAAGCAAAGATCAAAAAGACAAAAGAAAAACGGGAAAGAAATCGCCCCGGCCCTCTAAGGGGAAACCTTCTCGTCCCTAGCCAGCCTCTTATTCTCATACAAATTAGTGTTCATTAAGTGATATTTTGTGATATATTGGTCTTCACAGGAGGTTGGTATCATGGGTTATCACAAGGAATTTCCGGCTGGGACGGTGGAGCGGCTTGAAGGTTTGTTAAAAGAGGCGGGAGACAATGAAGCCTTTCGCCGGGTTCAGTCCGTATATTTTCGAGCAAAGTTTGGGTATCCGGCGCCGCAAATAGCCGCCATGACGGGGTATTCCGTCGGGACGGTCCGCAATGTCCACAGCGCTTTTTTACGCGATGGTTTTGCGATATTTGATCTGGGGCGACCAGGCGGGCGGCAGGCGGCTTACATGACGCCTTCAGCCGAAGCGGCTTTTCTGGAGCCTTTTACCGAAGCGGGTGATGTGGGTGGGATACTGGAAGTTTCTCCGATCCATAAAGCTTTATGCGCCCGTGTGGGGCGGCAGGTTGCCCTGTCCACGGTTTACGATCTTCTTCATCGTCACGGCTGGCGAAAGATACAGCCCCGATCCCGTCATCCCAAGGCGGATAAAGAGGCACAAGCCGATTTTAAAAAAATGGCCTGATCTCGTTGCCAGGTCTTATGAAAAAGCTTGCGCAGCCGGTCGTCCTTTGCGGATCTTCTTTCAGGATGAAGCCCGGTTCGGGCGCATCAACGATCCGCGCCGGTGCTGGGCCAGAGCGGGCATCCGTCCGGTCGTAGGCAAGCAGATCATCCGGGAATCGTCCGCTCCATCACGAGTTTCCCATGGATAATCTCATCCAATGAACACTAATTGGTATGAATAATTTTGAGATAAACTTTCAAGCTGTCATTGCCTGAATTGTCGCAGGCAATTCTAAGGCAATCCATTGATATTTAGGGATTCCCCCCGGATTGCCTTCGAAAATCCGGAGAATGATGAATGTGTGTGAAAAGAAAAATGGTGCGCGGGGCGGGATATAACTTAACTATCAAACAATTGATTTTAATAAATAAATCTTATTTAAATTTTATATGTGCCCCTAATTATGCCCCCAGAATAATATTTGGTACTTACTTTTACTAAAACAATAAGGCCACTTTGCCTGAATTCACAAAAATATACAACACACCAAACCCCCCGGGGTACCCCCACGAGTACATTTCTGAACTCGTTCACCTGCGCTCACAAATTTTTTGGATTTTTCAAAATTCAATAGTATTAACGAGTATAGTTCCATCCGCATTTTTTTATTCGTGTAACTTCCTTTACAAGCTCATTTTGTACTTCGCCGTAATTTTCCTTACACCAAACAGTTTTCTCTGAAAGTTTGGAAAAAGTTTCCACATAGTTTGGGTTGCTAAGATCCTCTAAATTTGCGAACCAGTTTACTGTGGCGCTTTCCTTTCTCTCATTTACAAATGCTTGAGCTTTTTGCCAATCTTTTATAACACCGGCCTTTGCTAGCAACCAAGAACCAGAAACAGCTGCACCTAAACCCATCTCATGCAACACTATCGAAAAATTATCTATTTTATCTAATACAATTACTGCTTTTGAAAATGCTTCATAGGCTCCTGCACAATCTGCAAAACCTTCAGCCGCCGTAAACAATGCATCACGATCATTATCTGTAAGAATAAATTCTTCATCTTGTGCATGTGTTTGTAGAGATGCTGTTAAAAAACAAATAAAAAAAACACTCAAAAAATAATATCTCATTAAAAACCCCTGATTTTGTAAAAACGGCTCCGAGATTTCTCTCTGGAGCCGGGGAGTTGATAACCGTCTTACGAGCGGCGCAGCGTATTCACGCAAGCGCTATTATATTCCGCCGCCTCCCCGACAAAGTCGAGAAGGCATCAAAGAATAACGGCCTGATGCACATGACCGCGTAAGAGGGGTTATCACGCTCCGGATTGCACAGAATGCAATCCGCATTATTTATGGCAGTTAAAAATATAAATAAGGTAATCCCCCCTGCAATTAAAGGTGTTTTGGAGTAGAAAATTCTCGTAAAGAAGGAATAGGAGAATATCTATGAAGAAGAGCCGATTTAACGAACATCAGATTATGCAGATATTGAAGCAGGCGGAGGGAGGAATTCCTGTGCCTGAGTTGTGCCGCCAGCACGGGATGAGCAGCGCCAGTTTTTATAAGTGGCGTGCCAAGTATGGCGGGATGGACGCATCGATGATCGCGGAGATGAAGTCCTTGATCGAAGAGAACAAACGGCTGAAGCGGATGTATGCGGAAAGCCAGATGGAGTGTGCGATTATCAAGGAGGCCATGACAAAAAAGTGGTAAAGCCTGCTTGCCGGAAGGCGATGGCCGAGTGGGCTGTAAACAATCGACATGTGAGCGTGCGGATGGCTTGCAAAGCATTCGGGGTGAGCCAGACGTGCTATCGGTATCTTCCGACCCGCAATGACGAGAACGTCAAGGTTGCGGAGTGGCTGATGAAGCTCACGGACAATCACAAGCGATGGGGCTTTGGTCTCTGTTTTTTATATCTGCGGAATGTGAAGGGTTTTGTCTGGAATCACAAACGTGTGTACCGCATTTACCGTGAGCTGGAGTTAAACCTGCGGATCAAGCCACGACGGCGATTGGTGCGGGCACGGCCAGAAGCACTGGCTGTTCCTGATGCGCCGAACGCAATGTGGTCGATGGACTTTATGGCGGATCAGTTGAGCGGAGGACGATATTTTAGAACCTTTAATGTTCTTGATGATTTTAACCGTGAGGGGTTGGGGATCGAGGTGGATGTATCGCTGCCTGCGGAACGTGTGGTCAGGGCTTTGGAGCAGATCATCGAATGGCGTGGCAAGCCACACTCTTTGCGCTGTGACAACGGCCCCGAATATATCAGTGAAAGATTGAAGCAATGGGCCAAAGACCGCGAAATTACCCTGTCTTATATCCAGCCAGGCAACCCACAACAGAATGCTTACGTCGAACGGTACAACCGCACTGTGCGTCATGAGTGGCTGGAAATGAATGAGTTTACCACAATCGAACAAGCCCAAGAGGAGGCAACCAGATGGCTATGGACTTACAATAACGAACGCCCTAATATGGGCATCGGCGGCATCACCCCAGCCATGAAGCTGGCTCAGGCCGCCAAAGGAAGTAACTTAAACCAACATTCTACTTCCAACCCCTATTAATTTAGGGGGGATTACCTCGTCATCCTGAGCGCAGCGAAGGATCTTAACCCTTTGAAAAAAAGATTCTTCGCTGTGCTCAGAATGACGAGGGAGGAAGAGATTGAGGAACGATAAAAATTGACATAAATTTATATTTTTGATAGATAAGCCCTATGGATATTAAAAATATATTAAAATCTGTTAGAAATATCGCAAATGCTGCTTTTTGGGGAGTTGTAGGTTCTACGTTTATTGTTGGAGTAGGACAAGTAGGGCTTGCAGGGCTTGACGTTGTCGCTAGACAGTTAGCAGCGCCTGACACATCTGATCCTCCTGCGGGGGGATATTTTGCTTACACCGGAATTGATCGTGGTCAGGCTGTTTTGAAGCATTCAATTACAGGGCAAGCGTTTTCTGTTGCTTGTGCAGGGGAGCCTCCTGCTGAACTTAGAAATGCTATAGAGAAGCAAACTCCGTTCATGCAATCATTGCAGAGGACATCTCTGATGAAGGCGTATTTGGATTTGAAGTGCGATTCTCTGTGAGAATATGCCGTGTGAAATATATTTTTCCTCTTCGCATTCGCTCCTATTCGGGATAAAACAAATGAATGCTTTATAATCTTCTTTATCCGTTTGCGGACGAGTTTGCCTTATTCAATCTGTTCAAATATTTGACCTTCCGGACGGGCGGAGCGGTGATGACAGCGCTGCTGATCGGGTTTGTTATTGGCCCAAAAGTTATTCGCTGGCTGAAAAAGAAACAGGGCGAAGGCCAGCCTTTGCGCGAGATCGGGCCGGATCATGCTCATAAGCACGGAACCCCGACCATGGGGGGGCTGATGATTCTAATTTCTGCCGGAGTTTCAACCTTGTTATGGGCGGATTTGACCAACCTTTATGTGTGGATGGTGTTAGGGGTCTTTATCGGATTCGGGATGATCGGATTCGCGGATGATTTTAAAAAACTGACCAAACGCTCTCATCTAGGGGTTTCCGGCAAGGTGCGCCTGTTGCTGGAAAGTGGAATTGCTTTGGTCGCTTTTTTGACCATTTTATGGGGAACGGATTGGGGACAGGCCACAGGACTGGCGGTGCCCTTCTTAAAAGACTATCTGTTGCCGTTGGGATTTTTCTTTATTCCTTTTGCCGTTCTGGTTATGGTCGGAGCCTCTAATTCCGTGAATTTGACGGATGGTCTGGACGGGCTGGCGATTGTGCCGGTGATGGTGGCCGCGGCCTGTTTTGGATTGATTGCCTACCTTGTCGGGAATTTCAAATTTGCGGAGTATCTGCAAATCCATTATGTGCCGGGGACTGGAGAGCTGGCAGTATTCTGCGGAGCGATCCTTGGCGGAGGCATGGGATTTCTCTGGTATAATGCGCCGCCGGCTGCGGTGTTTATGGGGGATACCGGGTCTTTGTCGCTAGGGGCGGCTCTTGGAGCAATCGCTGTTGCCACCAAGCACGAGCTGGTGCTGGCGATTATCGGCGGACTGTTCGTGTTGGAAACGCTCTCGGTTGTGATTCAGGTAACGTCGTTTAAATTAACCGGAAAACGGGTTTTTGCCATGGCACCCTTGCATCACCATTTCGAAAAGAAAGGGTGGTCGGAGCCAACGATTGTTATCCGGTTCTGGATTATTGCCGTCATTCTGGCGCTGGTCGGGCTGAGCACATTAAAACTGCGGTGATCCTGAAATCTTATGCGAACGCATAACCCGCATCTGAAAGAGATCAGCGCGCAATCCTTGGTTATTTCTTGTTCTTATCGTCTTCCGGGAAGGTCACAAGGTTTTTGATGGCGGACTGGAACAGCTCCATATTGCGGCGGCCGATTTCCTCCAGAGAAGAGGTATGCGGGAACATTTCGCCCATTTTTTTCATGCGTTCCTGCTGCACCTGAAGCTGCTCGTCGAAACGGTCCAGCATTTGTTTCTGGTTATCAATCAGGAATTGCATGGTCTGCTCCAGATATTCAGGGACGACCCCGTGCATATTTTCACCGTACAGGCCAATCAGCTTACGCAGGAACGCCGTAGGAAGCAGATTTTCGCCCTTGGTTTCCTGTTCCGCAACGATCTGGGTCAGAACCGAGCGGGTCAGGTCTTCGCCGGTTTTGGCATCCAGAACAATAAAGTCAATATCTTCTTTGACCATGTCGTTTAAGTCTTCCAGAGTAACATAAGCGCTGCGACCCGTATCATAGAGGCGGCGGTTAGCGTATTTTTTTACAATGACGGGTTCCCCCGGCTTTGGTCGCGTGCGTCCCATAGTATAAATCTCCTTATGTTGCTGCGCAGTATTATTG
>JACKIP010000010.1 GCA_020638395.1 Rhodospirillales bacterium | reverse complement strand
CAGAATTACTATAAAAGATTCTTCGCTCCACTCAGAATGACGGGAGAGTAAGGGACCTTTCTATCCTCTGCGTTTCTGCGGTTCAAACCTTTTTAGGCACGAAAGCCCTTTACCCCTCACACCATCTTTAAAACCTCACTGCCCGTTCCAGAGATTGCCGTTCCCTGAGTTGCTGGGCTTGCAGGATGTTCAGGCTGCTTTGTTGTGCGAGGGTCTGCGTCAGGGCCGTTGATTTCAGCTGATCGATCCGGGTCCTTTGGGCCAGATCTTCCTCGCTTTCATCAAACAGGCCAAGCAGAACCGCTTCTGCCGACCCGCCGGTCGCGGAAATTCCGGCGCCACCATAGGCGGCCCGCTGTTTGGCCACGGCGCGTTTCAAGGCGCGCTGGCGAGCCTCTTCTGCGTTTTGCGCCGTGAGGGCGAGCTGTTGACGGGTCAGATCCGCATCCTGCGCCGCCTGTTGCTGCTCCAGTTTCTGGGTCTGCTGAAGCTGTTGCAGCGCCAGATCTTGCTGAGCCGCCAGCTCTTTTTCTGCGCGTCGGTCGTCCTGCCCGCCGAAATTTTGCACCGTATTGGTGAAACGGTCGACGGTATTAAGCGTGGCGGTCACGCCAGCCAGAAGACTTGTGATTGGGGTTAGTGCGCCCATGAGACATACTCCTTTTAATCGTTAACTTTTAGTTCGGTGGTCACGGAAAGCAGGGTGAAGGGCAGGGGCGCATCCTGTTCAATGCGCCAGAGCGGATTTTCACCGTCCGGTTGCCAGCCAAACGCATGGATGCGGATGTTTCCGCTGATGAGAGGCGGCGCGGTGTCGAGAATCATACCGCCGAATTGCCGTAAAATCGTGTCATCATATCCGCGCCCGACATCCAGCCGCAGGGACTGGGTCTTCTCCACCCGGAAAATAGCTTCCACCAGCCGGACCGCGCGTCCACCCCCCGCAGCGCTGACTGAACCGGGCGGCAGCGGGGTGATTTTGTGGGTATAGGGCAGGCCGATCTGAACCGAATTCGCGGCAGCGGGCAGGGTGATTGACCCGCTCTCAACGGTCAGAGGGGACAAGACCACGCCATCGGCCAGAATGGACACCTCTTTCCCTTCCAGATGATCAAGCCCGGACCAGGTGGCAACTGCGGTACCACTTTCTCCATCAAGAGCCGAATCGAGATACAGGGTATCGTCAAATTCCTCGATCATATAGGTCCCGTCACGCTCAACCAGCAGGTACACGCTTTCCCCGACAACAGACACGGAATGCACCGTGCCATCCGTATCATGGAGAGTCCATGCTGCGACTTGCTCTGCCCGATAAACAGTCAGGGTCGCAAACTGCCCGTCAGCTCTTATTAGGAATAAAAGCCTTCTATTTTGGTCGTAATCCTGATCCACCGGGGTCTGGATTATGTGACGCGACAGCAGGGCCAGATCCGTTGCCTGATAGGCCTGTTCAAGGTCAGTATAAAGAAACTCCCTTATTTCCTGCCGATTTCTGGCGATGAATAATGTGGCGCCATCGACGCTGAGCGGCGGAATATAACGATCCGTGACCGACCCAATGCGGGTCTGGCGGCTGAGCTGTACGGAGGACGGAGTCAGGGGTGTACCTGTCACCATCCACTCCGCGCCGGAGGTAAAAACCTGTAAATGCCGCCCCGAAAACAGGCCGCGAATGGCGTTCACCTGATCCGATAAAATGGCAAATTCAATCGCTTCATCATCCAGCCCTTCGCCCGGATCAAAGTTGAACAGGTCTCCGGATTTTGAAAACCACAGGCGGTTTGGAAGATCGCGTGAGCCGCCGATCACCAGCCGGTCCTGATGAAACGCAACCGTCACCGGATAGCCGCGCAGATCTGAAAAAGCCTGTTCCTGCCAGTCAATGGTCGGGTCAGTATTCTCCAGAGTTTCAAGGCAGGTCGCGCTGGCAACCGTTGCAGATGCGACGTCGGTTATTAGGACTTCTTTCCCATTGATCCGCAGGCGGGTCGTTTCATGCGCCGGGTCAAAAACGTTCTGGGATGCGGTCAGAGTAATTGTTCCGCTGGTGCCAGATGGGGTCAGGGTTACGGCGCTGTCGGCAAATTTATAATAAGGCTGGAACCGGACGCTGTTATCTTCAAAATAGCCCCATTCCGCGAGGGTCCAGACTCCGCCGGAATTGCGGGTCAGCTTTTGCGGCGGATACTCAGGATGCGTCAGCAAAAGAGTGTCAGCGGATTGCGTCCAGGCGACCTGCTGAATATCGGCAGCCGCCCACGGAGCGCTCAGGCTGGTTTGTTTGATCCCGCCAAAATAAATATCAATTTGATCATCACTCAGAACCAGCAGGTACGTCTGTTCGGTATTGAATTCAAACGCGATCAGACGGCCCTGACCGGGGGCGGTGTCAATATAGCGCAGGCCCGCACGGCGGGTCACGCCTCCGGTGGGAAAGATAAACAGGTTTTGCAGTTCCAGAGCGCCATTGGCATAGGCATTCAGATCACTGCGTCCCAGCAGGTCGCGGCTGACGGCTCCGGCTGTGAATGTGGTTTTTATATCTCTTATACGGGTCATGATACTTTCTTTTGTTTGTAAAGGACGGATCGTTGGTTAAACTGAATGCTGTGTAAAAAGGAGGTCTGGCATGGAATGGGTTTTAAAGCTGGGAGGCCTGATTTTTCTGGCAGGGCTCGTATGGTCCCTTATTGTTACCTTTAGGATTTCAAAAGGTGCCGGAGTGATGAATCTTTTGCTCTGGCCGATTCCGTCCTGTATTGTGCCTTTAAGGAGTTCTCCAGGGTTAGATATTCCCTGCTCGTCCTGTTGCTGGGTGCGGCGTTGATGGGGATTGGTTTGTGGGGTGACCCGTCCCTGCGTCAGGTTCTTCAGCAGGCGATTGAAGCTGCCGGGTGAATGACGAATGTTTTGTTTTTAATTTGAACCGCAAAGTAAAACAACATTCTTGTCATTCCCGCGAAAACGGGAATTCAGAGTTTCTGGTGTTTTCTGGATCCCCGCCTACGCGGGGATGACATTATTTTTATAATCTTTATCAATTGATTTTTCACCGCGAATAAACACGAATGCACACCAATATTTTCCTATTCGTGTCTATTTGTGTTCATTCGTGGTTCATGATGCTTTATTTGTTTTTGGCACCGCTTTCTCTGTGCCTCCGTGGTAAAAAATCAATATGGATCACACGGACGAAGCCGTGTGATGACGAAGAAAAACGCTGCTTTACTTCATATTTACCCGCGGATATCTGTGAGCGGAAAGCTTTCAATGGCAGAGGGGCTGTCTTGCTGTGCGTCGATCTGGCGGGCATTTTCGTATTCTCGCTCTGCCAGACGGAACAGAACTTCGGCGCGGGAGGTATTTTCCGTGATCGGAATGCAGAACTCTGCCGCCAGCTTTGACACCAGCGCTTGTGCGAAGTAGGGCGGGAACGTACTTTCATCAACCAGCGCGATATAATTCATGGTCACGGCAGACACATTCGTATGCAACGCTCCGCTGGCAATCCGGAAATTGACGCCACGGCTTTTGCTGTTTGAGCCGGCCGACAGGGCCCGCAGGAAATCATTGGGCAGACCGAATGCATAGCCGTAATCGGCCACCGGAGCCTGCACCAGCTGGGTCAGCGGAGCTTGTGTCGTGGCAAAACTCCAGCTATAGGCAGACAGGAGCGCATCGCGGACGGACTCGTACAGAACTCCGGAAATCTCGGATTCTGCCGTTCCATCGGAAAATGACGTGATCGGCGCGGCGCCTATTCTGATAAGCGCACGGGAGCAAAGGGTAATATCGTTAAGCATGGGGAGCATCCTGTATAAGCAAAAAAACGATGGAAAAGCGACAACTCCGCCGCAAGGGCTGCGGCGGAGTGTCTGGACCGATCGGACGGTGAAACCCCGCATCGTGGGGAGAGAGAGGAGACGTGAGAGAGTTCTCATGCGGGGAAAAGGTGGAAAGATGGGACGTTTGCGAGAGACGGCCCGGACCTTTTTAGCTGTAGACGGTAACCGTAACGGTTCCGCCGGAATTGCCCGTGACGATGTAGAGCTTGGTCGCGGGTGTGCCGTCCGTATCGATATTCGCAATCATTAAATCTCCAATCCGCACCATATCGGTGGCATTGTTGAAATATCCCGCCGTTGTGACGGACGAGTCGATGGTTGTGTAGTGCCAGAGCGTAAAGTTATTGGCATAAGCCAGAACGCTCAGGTCTGAAGTTTTGAAGGTCATGTGAAATCTCCGGTTAAGAGTTAAAAAGGGGCGTCATCCTTTGCCAGTGGCTGAGGATGACGATTTGTAGCTTTTGGTACAGGCTTGTTATCAATCCGGGGTTTCGTCACAGTTAATGACGACAATTCCGGCTTCATCAATCAACCCGGCGCCCTGACTCATCATATTATTGACAAAGAAAGAGGCCCGGTCGCCGTGCCAGGTGATATCCGTCTGCACATCCGAGCCGCTGGCATGTCCGATTGCGGTTTTGTGATAGAAGAAGCAGGAACGGATATCATTTCCATCAACCGGAAGCCCGGAATGCGGAATCCAGACCGTTCCCAGCCACAGTTTCGCCTGTGTCATGGACGTGAAGGGCAGATGATCTGCGCCGATGTAATCGGCATTCGAGAATTCATCAATCTGCAGCAGTTCGGACCATTGCTTCCAGCCCACTACGGCAAAGCGTCCGCCATCATCCGGCACGTCATTTTCTCCGAACGTTTCAAACGCCTGCAGGGTTTTGTCCAAAGTCATGCCCACATTTCCATCGGCAATGACGTGGGTTGTGGCCGCATCCAGTGCGTTGATAATCATCTCATCGGTTTTGCGTCCCAGAGCGTTGGCTCCGGCGGCGGCGATGATCTGGCGTTCGTCGATGTTCGTTTTCAACTCATCCAGACGGTCGACCCAGTCACCGGCATAATAGTCTTCCAGCAGGACGGAAATATTGCTGTGATCCAGATTCATGACCGGGACCATTCCGTGGGTCGATTTTGTCGAGGCCGTGCCTTTTCCGACTTTCTGGAAGACGGCTTCAGATCCGTTGACATTGTTAATGGTGCGAACCGTGTTGCGCAGTTTTGACCCCTGGCGTTGGTAGGCCTCATGCACTTCGCGTTCAAAGTGCTTGATAAAGGCCTGATCGAGTGTTGTAGACATATATCAATATCCTTTTGGTTATGTGCGCGGAAGGCGCACGATGGTTAATGGGAAGGAAAAAAAGAGGGTTCCCGCAGACTCCAAAACAGTACTATGCGGCCCGGATAATGCGCCGGGCAGTGGATCAAAGTGACCCGCCGTTGACCGGTGCAAAAGATACAATAAGGGCGTTTATGAAAGTTATTATAGGATAATATTCCTATTTGTCAAGGGTTTTTTACTGAAATGAAACAAAAATGACCCGTTATAGATGCGTGGATTTTCCTGCGCCTCTTATCTGGATAGTTGTGGATACGCTGGTATTTTTTCGTTTGTCTTAAGAAGTTGTTAAGAGGTATAATTATATGGTCGGGGTAATAGAGGTCTCACAATCGTTTTCAATAAGATGGGGCCCAGAAAAATGTTTATGAAATTTTTAACACCAGCAAAGCAACCTGAAGCCAAAGCACTGCCGCAAAAGCGGCGCTATGAGCGGCGGACGATGGATCAGTGTGTTGCGGAAATTTCCGGAAAAACCTTTCCGGTTGTCAACTGGTCGCAGGGCGGCGCGCTGGTTTTCGTCGATGACCGGATGTTTGGCAAGGAAGAGCGTTTAGAAGTCACTCTGAAATTTCATTTGCAGGATCGTATTGTGCCGATTCAAAACAAAGCCAAAGTTTTGCGGAAAGGATTCGGACGGATGGCCGTCCAGTTCGATTCGGTCAATGACGATTCGCGGCGGGCGTATCAGCAAATTATCGATGACATCACCACCCGCGCCTTTGCGGATAGTCAGGCCTGACATCCGGCTTTCTTGCTGCTTTGTAGGTTGAAACGATTTGAACACGAAGTAACGAAGATCCGAAGGCTTAACATCCCTCAATTTCGTCATTACACGGCTTTCGAAGAAAGTCCGTGTAATCCATATGTTTAGATAAATAGTGGATCACACGCACAAGGCGTGTGAGGGCGGGATAGACACAAAAAGGCCTGCAATTACCTGCCATACAAGCTTTGAAATCCCTTGGTGACTCTGGCGATCACGGACGGATCTTTCTCCCGCCAGTATTTCGGCGAGCGCATCAGGGAGTGCAAATCTTCTTCCGTGACCGAAGGTTTAATCTCGGCGCGGGGCGAGGGCGCTTTTGTTTTGGCATCGCCGGTCATCATCTGGTAAAGCGCCATGACGCCTTCATAGGAGCTGGCCAGACCTTTTAAAAGCTCCGGGGGCAGGTTATGGCGACCATAGTTCAGCAGCAGGCTGGAAATTTCCCGCCATTGATCCGCGCCGCCAAACTGCTCTTCCAGACGTTCCATTTCGCGCTCTGCCTGAAATTCTGCAGCGATATCCATGATCAGAGGGATCAGTTTTTCCGCTGCCAGATCATATACTTCCTGCGCCTGCTCCTGCGTAAACCCCTTGGCGAACAGGCGTTGATTGATGTGGTCTTCCGGTTCGAACAGGCCGTGAGAACAGTCGATGCAGTAATCCTCGACCTGCTGCGGCGGTAGTGGACCACGCTCCGATAATTTTTGTTCAAGCGCCAGATATGACTTTAAAAGTGCGTCAACCCGGAGATCTCCTGTTTCCGGATCTTTGAATTTTTCCGGGATGTTGATGGACGATTTAGGAATAGTATCCTGTTTATTATTTTGGGTCATTGACCCGATAAGGGATGTGTCAGTCATAAGTATACTCCTTGGTGGTGAATGATAGAGCTTTGATCGTTTAGTCTGAGTTGCGTTGTTGCGCTCCTCACGTAGGTTTGTTCCCGTGTCGTTGTTTGCGCCAGACTCAGGCGAAACGCTCTTTGCTCTAAGTGGTGAAAAAAGGGAGGCAAAAGCTCCGGTCACATTATTGATCCGATGCTTTTTCGAGGGGCAGAGGGGGTTTCATTAAATCTTGCGGAACCCCCAGAGCATCGCCGAGATAACGGGCGACAGCGGCGGTGTCGATGGTTTCCGCCGCCAGAGGTCCCATCGCCTGAACGCTGGCCAGCCAGCTCAGTGTATTCTGCACGCCGCTCTGGGCCTGCGCCCTAGCCAGAGGGGAGCGGTAGTCAATGGTGACGCTGCGTCCGTCAATCAGCACATCCGGAACTTCTCCACGGCGGCGCAGAATGCTGTAGGCCCGTTGGATCAGCGGGGTGAGAAACTCGGATTGCAGGCGTCCATAAGTTGCCCCCAGAAGCAGAGCCATTTCGGCGGCGCGCTCCAGAACTTCGGTTGCGGTCATGCGTGGTGCCGAGATGGGACTGAGCTTATCCGCCAGCAAGGCGTGACGAATGCGCCGGCGCAAATCTTCCAGCACAAGCTGCGATACGTCAAAGCGCCCCGGCATTTCCAGCGGGGTCAGGCCTTTGGACCCAACCGCTTTGGGAATAATGGCACCGGGTTTTAGCTCTATATTGGACGGGTTGAGGACGCCGTCATCATCGGCCTGCCAGATTCCAGAGACGGAAATAGACGCATTTTTCAACACCAGCTCCACGACCTTATTCGCGGTTTTAATGTCGGGTAGTGCTTTCATGACAGGCGAACGGCCATAGATTTCTCCCGGAGATTTTTGCCAGCGGAAGTTAATAACCGGAGAAATGGGTAATGTCAGGCGCAACAGCTCTTCCATCATCCCATCTTCATTCAGAAGGGCATGGTACAGCGTTCCTCCGGCCTCGGTGGGCAAAATGGATTCGAGTACCGAAAATTTGACCTGAGGGTCTTTTTCTCCGGTTTTTCGTGTTTTTTCCGGAAGATCGGCAAAAGGATAACGGGCTTCCAGTTGCGGCAAGGTCAGAGAGAGCTCGCGGAATGTTCCGTCAAGTAAGCCGCTTTCCCCTTCTTCCAGCGCAATACTGGCCAGCGGAGAGGCGGTAAACCGGAATGCAGAGAAATTTCCGGGGGCGGTTTCTTCAAAAAACAGAGAGGCTGTGCCTCCGACAATCAAATCCAGAAAGCACTGGTGCACCTCAACGGAAAAATTACTGCGGTCAAAGTGGGTTTGCAGCGCTTTTCCGGCTTTTTCCAAAACAGGGGCGAGGGCTTGTGCGTCGCGTGCCGACAGGGCAGGTCCCGGTTTCAGGCCGAACCACTGGGTCCAGGGCGGGGTCAGATTACCAAGCATGCTGGCGGCCAGTTGATCGGCGGCATCCATTGCCGTTCCGTCATAAATCTGGGCAGTGCGCACCGCTCCGGTTTGATAGGACCCGTGAAAATTTCCCCGCTGTGGCAGAGTATAATCATAGCAATCCTGCCAGGTGGAAATCCAGGCCTCCCGGCGTTCCCGCGCACGGAGGTGACGATTTTGAATGTTTTCGATAGAAAGAGGAGAGTGTGTGGTCATGTTATTTCCTTGCGTTATTCTCCCAGAAGGGTTTTGCGGTGTGGCACCAGCTCGCTTTGTGACAGCAGGCCTTTAAATCCGGTCAGGATTGTCCCCGTCAGTCCGCGATTGCGGCGGAGCAGATTTTCTACGCGCACGGCATTATCTGAAGACGCGGTGGTAGGTGGTTGTGTGCCAGAGCCGGTGTCCGTTCCACTTCCACTTCCGCCCTCATCATACTTTGGGGACGGGGCTGGTGCAGATGGCAAAACGGACGGGGTCACAGGAGCCGGTTGCGGGACGTAGATGGTTTGCGGGGGCAGGGGGGTGGTCGGCACTTTGGGCCGGGAAGTAAGTGATCCCATGGTGATTTCCTTGCTTTATGTGGGGGGATATAGTGGTTTCAATTAAGGGCGGAGCGCTCGTCATCCCCCGGATTTTCGGAGAAAATCCTAGGGGAATCCATAAATATCAATTTTCTTGCCGTCATTACACGCCTGCGAGCGTGTGATCCACGGAAATAATCATAAACACGAAGTTGCGAAGGAACGAAGTACTCGAAAAAAACTTCACCCTCTTCGCCCTTCTGCGGCTAAACATCAATTCAGTTATGGATTGCGCGGGTTGTTAATTCTTTGAAGAGTTGATAAGGGGTCAGAATGCTGAGTTTTCGGACGCCGCTCAAACGTTTGACCGCTTCGACACATGTGAAAAATGCCGGAGGAAGGGCCTTCTGTTTGAAGGAGGGGAGTGAAATTTTCACAACGGCAAGTCCGCGGGCCTGCAACCATCCGGGTAGATCAAAATTTGCCGAAATCTGATGGTGAATGGCAATATCTGTTTTATGTGCAAGCGGGTCATAGGTGATCCATTTTGATCCGTCATTGATGAGGGCGTAGCAATGGCGGAAACCCTTCTTTAAAAACCAGTTGATCCAGCGGATTTCGCTTTCGCCGCTGAAGACGACCCAGAGCGATTGTGGGTCATTTTGGGTCATAATGTCTGGGGGATTTGTCATTCTGCGGCCTCATAAATTGTCATGTTTTCAAACCAGTTGGAATGGCGCGGCGGGCGCGGAGCAACAATTCCCTTGTCAATCAGAACCACTTCAATCCGGTCCATGGCTTCATTCCACAGGCGGGAGGCCTGGACCTCTTTTGGTCGTCGCCAGTCCGGAGGACACATGCGCCGGCCGTAATGGCGCAGGACCAGAATATGATCCATAAGCAAGCGGCGGTGACGGTACAGGCGGTCAACCGTTTTAAGAATATCAATCGGCTCGCAGGGACGCGGGGTTTCGGCCTGTCCTGCGGTAAATCTGGCACCATCCTCCTTGGCGCGTTGCGCGGTCAAAAACCAAAACCATGCGCTTTCGGCGTTATCGAATAGTTCATAGCGGGGGGTGGCGTCCTGGCGAATGCCATAAGGTGTTCTGGGAGCTGACATATAAAAGAAGTCCTTGATGCTGGTTTCTATGGGAAGGAACACTTGACACAGGATACAATTGTTCCGTTTATGTTCCTATTATTCTCACAGAAAAAAGAACATGTCAAGAACAAATATAAGAATATAGTCCTATTTTTTGTTTTTTTCTGAATCAGCCCTTGCGTGAACGATGAAACGATAGAGTCTAAAGCGCGAAGTTACGAAGAAACGAAGCAATCGAAAAAAACCTTCGAATCTTCGTTCCTTCGTGCTTCAATCGTTTTAACCGCGGAGGAGCAGAGAACGCAAAGAGTATAGCCTGCCTCATCCTCACAGGCGCATGGCGATGCCGTGGCGGGCGAATGCGTGTTTGGCCTCTGAAATCGTGTGGGTGCCAAAGTGAAAAATAGAGGCCGCGAGCACGGCAGACGCTTTCCCGTCGCGCACGCCCTCGACCAGATGCTCAAGTGTTCCAACACCGCCGGAAGCGATGACCGGAATTGGCACGGCTTCGGAAATGTGACGGGTCAGCTCCAGATCAAAGCCGCTTTTGGTGCCGTCTTTATCCATTGACGTAACCAGCAATTCGCCGGCTCCGTACGCAGCCATTTTTTGCGCCCAGGCGACCGCATCTATTCCGGTTGGGTGCCGCCCGCCATGGGTGTAAATTTCCCAACTCTGAGGCCCCGTCTTGCGGGCATCCAGCGCCACGACAATGCACTGCGCGCCGCATTTATCCGAGGCCTCGCGCACGAAATCCGGATTTTTGATTGCGGCGGAATTGATGGAGACCTTATCCGCTCCGGCATTCAGCAAGTTCCGGATATCGGCGAGGGTGCGGACGCCGCCGCCAACAGTCAGCGGCATAAAGACTTCCGCAGCAGTGCGGGAGACGATGTCCAGAATGGTGCCGCGGTCTTCATGTGTTGCGGTGATATCAAGAAAGCAAAGCTCGTCTGCGCCTTGTTCCTGATAGAGTCGGGCCTGCTCGACCGGATCGCCGGCATCTATCAGATCAACGAAATTAACGCCCTTGACCACGCGGCCATCAGCAACATCCAGGCAGGGAATGATCCGGGTTTTCAGCATCAGGATGAACCTTTCCCTGTCCCGGTTAATTCTGCGATATTTAGGCGCTGCTCATAGAGCGCCCGCCCGATAATCAGGCCGCTGACGCCATAATCCTGTAAGCGCCGGACGGCCTGGACATGCGCCATGGAGCCGATCCCGCCGGATGCAATCACCGGAATGTCAATGCTTTCCGCCAGTTTTTGCGTCAGTTTAAGGTTAACCCCCTCTTCGGTGCCGTCGCGGGTGATGTCTGTATAGATAATCGCGGCGGCCCCGGCATCTTCGAAGCGTTGGGCCATATCGAAAATTGTTGTCTCCGAGTCTTCGATCCAGCCTTCCACCGCAATTTTCTCTTTGCGCGCATCCAGCCCCAGAACGATTCTCCCCGGAAATCTGGCGCAGGCCTCTCGGACCAGATCCGGGTTCTTCACGGCAAGAGTTCCAAGAATAACCCGGTTCACGCCGGCTTCCAGCCAGTCTTCAATATGCTGCAGGGTCCGGATGCCGCCGCCGAGTTGAACCGGGAGATCCACGCTTTGCAGAATCATTTCAACGGCGGTCCGGTTCACGGGGGCTCCGTCAATGGCTCCGTTTAAATCGACAATATGCAGATGAGAAAACCCGTCACGGGCAAATGTTTGCGCCTGTGCAGCGGGATCGGGATTATAAAGGGTGGCGTCGTTCATATCGCCCTGATACAGACGCACACACTGACCATCTTTCAGGTCAATCGCAGGGTAGATAATCATGCCTGTTTATAGCATGACTTTTCCTTACTCTTGAAGGATTTTATAGTAATGCCGCCCGGCCACCGGTTTTTCATCGACTTCGGCGTAGAACGGATGAATGCCTACAAGCTTGAATCCGTGCTTTTCATAGAATTTAATCGCGGTTTCCTGCGTTTCACGGACGCCGAGATTGATGACCTTATATCCTTTTTCCCGGACCGTTTCTTCGACCTTTTGCAGCAACTTTCCGGAAATCCCCTGTCCCCGTGCCCAGGGAACGGTGAAATTGGTCGTCAGTTTGACCGCGTGTTTTTGCGCTTCGTTATTGCTTGGAGGGAGGATGACCTGTGCCGTGGCGCAGATCACGCCGTCGAGACGCCCGACAAACAGTAGGCGCAGTGGCATTGTCACCACTCCTTGCCAGTAGCGTTCCAGAATTTCACGGGACGGAATATTGATCCAGCCAAATCCGCCCCCGCCTTTGATCGCCGCGTCGGTGGCATCGCACAGATCATTCAGGTCATTATGGGTCAGGGCCGTGACCAGCTCGACACTTTCAACGGTTTTCAATTTTTGAATAAAGCTTTGGTCGGTCATGGTATCTCCTTTTTCACTCAAGGGACCCAGCGTAGGAAATCCCTTATCAGATTTAATCCTGCGACCTGACTTTTTTCGGGATGGAACTGCGTCCCGAAAATATTGTCCCTGACCACCGCCGCTGTGACATTTTGCCCGTATTCTGCGTGGGCCAGTTGGTTTTCCCTCTCCTTACATTGAAACATGAAAGAGTGAACAAAGTAAAAATTTCTCTCCAAATTTGAGGCACTTTTTATGGTGCGCAGCAAAAAATGATCCGGTTGATCGGGGAGAATGTCATTCCAGCCCATATGCGGAATTTTGAGATCGGGAGAGGTTTTTTGCAGCGGCACGACCTCTCCGGGAATCCAGCCGAGTCCTTTGTGTATTCCATGTTCATGACCCTGATCTGCCAGCAGTTGCATTCCGACGCAGATGCCAAAAAAAGGCGCCTTCCGGTGCAGCACTTTTTCTTCCAGTGTGGCGATCAGTCCGTCCACACTCTGCAAGGTCTGCATGCAGTCGCCAAACGCTCCCTGTCCCGGCAGGACGATTTTATCCGCCAGGGCAAGGTCTGCCGCCGTGGTGACAAGGTTGACCCGGTAGTCCAGATCTTCTGCCGCGATCACATGTTCAAACGCTTTGGACGCAGAGCGCAAATTTCCGGAGCCGTAGTCAATCAGGGCGATTGTTTTTGTCATAGATTTCTTTTATAAGAAAAGGGTAATGCTCATCAACACCTTTATCTGGAGTGACCTGTCCCCGGAGCTTAAAACAAAGCTTCTGAACCGGGCGCAGGCCGATATTTCTGCGATCATGGAGCAGATCCGTCCCATTCTGTCCGACGTACGCTTCAACGGCGACGCCGGCGTGCTGGCTTATACCCGCAAGCATGACAAAGTTGACCTGACACCGGCGCAGATCAAGGTGAGCGAGGAAGAATTTGCATCGGCCCGCGCCGCGCTGCCGGATGACCTGAAAGCCGCTATTGAGTTCTGTGCCGGGAACGTCCGGGCGTTTCATGCCGAGCAGCTGCGCCGGGTCGAAAAAGAATGGTGGTACGAGGTCATGCCGGGTGTGCTGGCCGGGGAAAAGGTTACACCGATTGACTCCGTGGGGCTATACGCGCCGGGAGGAAAAAATTCCTTTCCGTCGAGCGTGTATATGCTGGCGATCCCGGCGGTTCTTGCCGGTGTGTCAAAGATCGCAATTGTGACCCCGCCGCGCCGTGACGGCACCGCCGATGCCGCGGCTCTTTATGCCGCTGAAATTTCCGGAGCAACGGACGTCTATAAGGCCGGCGGCGCGCAGGCGATTGCGGCTCTGGCCTATGGAACGGAAAGTATTCCCAAAGTCGCCAAGGTTCTGGGGCCGTGCAGCCCCTACGGGGCCGCGGCAAAGATGGTCCTGTCGCACATTATTGACCCCGGAATGCCTGCGGGACCCAGCGAGTCGATTATTTTGTGCGATGAAACGGCTGACCCGCACAACACGGTTCTTGATCTGCTCAATGAAATGGAGCACGGCCCGGATTCGGCGGCCCTGCTGGTGACCCATTACAAACCACTGGCAGACGCGGTGCGGGAACTATTGCCCGATGCCGTGGACGCGCTGCCGGAGCCACAGCGTTCCTATTGCAAAACCGTTCTGAAAACCTATGGCGGGATCATTCTGACCCGCTCCCTGACAGAATCGCTGGAGGTGTGCAACGAGATTGCGACGGAGCACCTCCTGATTAAAACAAAAGATCCGGTAGAGACGGCGCAGTTCATCCGGAATGCCGGCGAGCTTCTGTTTGGAGAGAACAGCCCGTCAACTCTTGGAAATTACGGGATTGGCATCAATCACGTTTTGCCGACCGGCGGCATGGCGAAGTCTTATTCGGCCACGTCGATCTGGGATTTTCTCAAACGCACCAGTCTGGCGAAAACGACGGCAGAGGGGCTGGAAAATCTGAAAGGTCCGGTTGTTAAACTTGCGGAGTATGAAGGATTTCCGGCACATAAAAACGCAGTTCTCGACCGGACCTCATCATAAAGCGAATGCGGTGCTTTCATGGCTGATCTCATTCACCTTCTCGATCACAAGGTCCGCCTTTACCAGCCGGAGCAGGGGTTTCGCACGTCACAGGATGCGGTTTTGCTGGCGGCGGCCTGCCCGGCGCAGGGAACGCAATCGGTTCTGGACCTTGGGTGCGGTGTGGGCGGAGCAAGTTTTTGCCTGTTGTGGAGAGAAGAGAATTTGGCGCTCACAGGCATTGATATCGAACCGCTCTATCTTGATCTGGCGCGGAAAAATGCAGAGCTGAATCATAAGCATGCGACATTCCTGCATGCCGATACCCTCCACTATCGTGTGGACACCCCCGCCCAGCGCTTTGACCATATTATCTGTAACCCCCCGTTTTTTCAGGCGGGAGAGCATACGGCCTCTCCCATCCTTCCAACTGCGGCGGCCAGAGGCTATCTGCAGGACAATGAAACGCTGGAGGGCTGGATTAAAAGCGCTTTTGAAAATCTGGTATCGAAAGGGTCACTGACCCTGATCCATCAGGCAGACAAAACAGATGAGATCATAAGATTTCTAGGGAAAAAATTCAGGTCAACGGAAATAATTCCTATATACACCAAGCCAAATGAACCGGCAAAGCGGGTCATTATCAGGTCATTTAAGGATCGAAAATCCCCCTGCACCCTGCATCCCGGAATCACGCTTCATCGACCAGACCGGTCTTTGACGGCGTCTGCTAATCGCCTCTTGCGGGACGGCGCAACTTTTGAGACAGTATTAAAGGAGATGGATAGATTATGAGTGACCGCTATACAAAGGACTTCCCGGTTTCATGGGAAGAAATTCACCGCAATGCAAAGGCCCTCGCCTGGAGGCTCGCCGATATGGGCGAGTGGGCCGGAGTTGCCGGAATTGCGCGCGGTGGTCTTGTCCCCGCCTGCATTGTGGCGCGGGAGCTGGATCTGCGACATGTGGAAACTTTGTGCATTGTCAGCTACGACCATAAAGATCAGGGCGATGCCAAAATTATCAAGATGCCGGAATTGCCAAATGGTGGAGCGGGATGGCTGATTATTGATGATTTATCCGATACGGGAACGACCTTTAAACTGGTCAGGGAGCATTATCCGAACGCCCACCTCGCCTGTATTTATGCCAAACCCGCAGGCAAGGGAGCTATAGATACCTTTATAACCGAACTATCGCAGGATACATGGATTCATTTTCCGTGGGATATGGCAACAGAATATAGCGTTCCTATTGTCGATCAACGCCGTGATGGCCGGTCTCCATGAAACAGGATGCCATAGAATTTACATCGAATAATGGTCAAATTCTTCGCGGAAATTACCAAAAGCCTTATGCCTGCGCCGAAGATATCACAGACCCGACCCTGATGATTTTTTGTCATGGATTTCCGGGGGCTCACAAGGATTCTCACCGCCGCCTGTTTGAACAGTTGCAGAATATTTGTGCACTCGCGGGCATTCATTCCCTGCGCTTTGATTTCCGCGGCTGTGGCAAGAGCGATGGAGATTCCGGCGATTTTACCCTGCCGCAGGCCTGTGAAGATATGATGCAGATCTATGGCTGGGCGATGTCACAAGGATATACGCGGTTTATGCTGAGCGCCGAAGGGCTCGGCAGCCTCCCGGCTCTGATGACCTTACGGGAAGGGGTGCGGTGTCTGGCCTTTTTCTGGCCGGTTTTTGATCCCCGGCAATATGCCATCCAGCATTTTCAGGCAGAGAATTACCGGGAACTTTTTGAAAAAGAGACGGAAGAACGGCATCATGTCCAGATTGAAAGCACGGCTGTCGCGCTATCTTTGATTAAAGAGTTATACCAGCTTGACCTGACGCCGTTTATGAACAAAGTCAATATGCCCGCTCTCATTCAGCACGGCGCGCTGGATGCGCAGGTTCCTATTGAAAATATTGATCTGGCGCGGCTTCATTTTCGCAATCGCCGCATTGAACTGACCACCTATCAAAACGGTGCACATGGTATTTTGCCGGAAAGTCAACGCAAACACCTGCTGTTTCATTATGAACAGTTTGTGACTAAATATGTCTGAAAGTTTGCAACCGCAGAGGTATAGATATTTTTTCAGGCTCCGGCCCGCTTGCTTTGGAAAAATGTTTTTAGAATTTGTGCGCAGGCGTCCTCTTCAATACCGGTGATAAGGTCAATTTTTTTATGATGGCAGGTCGGTTGTTCAAAAAATCTGATTCCGTTCATGACGGCACCGCCTTTGGGGTCCGGGGTTCCAATGACCAGTCTCTTGATCCGGGCGAATGAAATCGCTGCGGCGCACATGGTGCAGGGCTCAAGGGTCACATACAACTCGCAGTCCGGAATACGCTGCGCACCAAGTTTCTGGCAGGCTTCGCGAATGGCAAGAATCTCCGCATGGGCAGACGGGTCATGCAGCGTGCGCGTCCGGTTTCCATGACGCGCAATGATATCATTCTGCCACACGATCACAGCGCCAATCGGAACTTCATCCAGTTCTGCGGCACGCTGCGCTTCCTCCAGAGCTACTTTCATAAAAGCGTGATTCGGTTCTGTTTGCAAAGAAACTCCTTGACCTATTCTGATTAAAATCCTATTTTACCTCACTTTTTATAAACAGAATAAAGGAGTTATTACAATGTTTAAAGAGTTTAAGGAATTTATTGCCCGTGGCAACGTGATGGATATGGCCGTTGGTATTATCATGGGCGCTGCCTTTACCGCGATCGTTAATTCCATGGTGGGCGACCTGATTATGCCGGTGATCGGCGTTCTAACATCTGGTGTTGATTTTGCCGATAAATTTGTGGCGTTGGACGGCGGAACCTATGCCAGCCTGAAAGCGGCGCAGGATGCTGGCGCGGCCGTGATTACCTATGGCGTGTTCATCAATGCGGTCATCAATTTTGTCATTATTTCTTTTGTCGTATTTATGCTGGTTAAAGGTGTTAATACCATGAAACGCAAAGCAGAAGAGCAGGAAAAAGCCGCTCCCGCCGCGCCTCCGAAACAGGAAGTTCTGCTGGAAGAAATTCGCGATCTGTTAGCCAAGAAATAAAAGAAAATGACCCGCTGAATGCGGGTCATTTTTTAACAGCAAAAAATCATCCTTTTAGAACGCCAAACGCTTGGCGCTTTTAATCTGTGGCAGGCGAGAGACCTCTTCAAACAGATCATCCGGCAGTGGGGCGTCGAGAGATACCAGACAAACCGCTGAGTCTCCATCCGGCTTGCGTCCCAGACGAAAATCGGCAATATTCTGCCCGGCTCCGCCCAGAATTGTTCCCACAGCGCCAATCAGACCCGGCTTGTCAGCGTTCCGAATGAACAGCATATGCGGGGTCATCGCCGCTTCGCAGCGGACGCCTTCGATTTCCACCAGACGCGGTTCTTTTCCGGTAAACAGAGATCCGACCAGAGCGCGGCGGCGCGCCTCGGTCACGACGGTGATGGTAATCGCGCTGCGCCATTCGGTGCTGCTGGAAGAATGCGTTTCCGAGACCTTGATCCCGCGCCCCTCGGCAACAGCCGGAGCATTGACCATATTCACGGAGTCCGTCTGCGGCTTGAGAACGTGACACAGAATAAGCGAGCTCAAGGGCTTGGTATTCAGATCCGCCACGGTCCCGTCATAGGTGATCTCAATGGATTTGATCGGGTCTTCCGTGATTTGCCCGGCAAAAGAGCCAAGCTGCTCCGCCAGCTTCATATAGGGTTTCAGCTTCGGTGCATCTTCGGCGGAAATGGAGGGCATGTTCAGCGCATTGACAACCGCGCCATTGACCAGATAATCCGCCATTTGCTCTGCAACCTGCAACGCCACATTGACTTGCGCTTCGGTGGTTGAGGCCCCCAGATGTGGGGTGCAGATGACTTTTTCATGACCAAACAGACTATTTTCCTTGGCAGGCTCGACTTCGAACACGTCCAGCGCTGCCCCGGCAACATGACCCGAGTCAAGCGCGTCCTTCAGGTCAGCTTCAACGATCAGACCGCCTCTTGCGGCATTGATGATCCGCACCCCTTGCTTCATACGGGCGAGCGTGTCTTTGTTAATCATCCCTTTGGTTTTGTCATTTTTCGGGACGTGCAAGGTGATAAAGTCTGCCTGTGGCCAAAGATCCTCCAGCTCGACTTTGGTCACGCCCAGTTCTGCGGCGCGCTCTTCGGTCAGGAACGGATCATAGGCCAGAACCTTCATTTTCAGGCCCAGCGCACGATCGGCGACGATGGAGCCAATATTGCCGCATCCAATCAGGCCAAGGGTTTTATTATAAAGCTCCACTCCCATGAATTTGTTCTTTTCCCATTTTCCGGCATGGGTCGAAGCCGATGCCTGCGGCAGATCGCGGGCCAGAGAAAACATCAGGGCGATGGCGTGTTCGGCAGTGGTGATAGAATTGCCAAAAGGCGTATTCATCACAATCACGCCCTGCGCTGTCGCAGCAGGAATATCGACATTATCGACGCCGATTCCGGCGCGGCCAATCACTTTGAGTTTTTTAGCGGCTTTTATAATTTCTGGTGTGACGGTTGTGGAGGAACGAATCGCCAGACCGTCATAGTCGCCAATACAGGCGACCAATTCGTCCGGAGACAACCCGGTTTTGACATCAACGTCGCAGCCTTTATGTGTGAAGATTTCCGCCGCCAGCGGGTTCATTTTGTCCGAGATCAGGACGCGGGGTTTTGGTGTATTTGACATTTTTACTCCTATTTTTGTCTTGTACAGGAAAACAGGAGTTCAGATGTAGCAGGTCCCCGGAATAATAGCGAGATTTTTATTTATAGAACCCTCTGCAAAAGTTTGTAATTTTGCAAAACCGTCATTCTGAGCGTAGCGAAGAATCTTTTGTTTCAACATGTTAAGATCCTTCGCTACGCTCAGGATGGGAGCCTTCCCACCTAAAATCTATTCTCGTTATCATTCATATGGGCGGCCAATAATTCTTTCATAAAATGACGGGGGCGACCTACCATTATGTCAACATATTCTGGTTTTTGGATTGGCGTTTCTCCCTCAATAAAGACCGTTAGCAAATCAGGGTGAGCGTTCTTGGCGACTTCAAGGTGAGGCAGGGCGTCTTCAATAAAAATAGCTTCTGCTGGAGCGGCGCCGAGCGCGTCAAGGGCCATATTTACGGCAAAGGGGCTCTGTCCCTTGAGCTGGAAATTGAAATCATCTAATCCAAAAATATGGTTGAAATAAGAGTCAATTCCCAGATGCCGGGCTGCCGGGCGTGTCCAGTTTCTGGCATGTCCGTGCGTAATCACCGCATGGCGGATATGAGGGGATAGAGCTTCAAATAACTTGTTTGTTTCATGGCAAGGGGCCATCAGCTCTGGAAGGTTGGTGCAGACTCCCTCATAAGCATAAGCCAGCTGCACGGCTAAGAGATCTTTTTTAAATTGAGTGAGATCCAGTCCGCACTCTTTTGCACAGGTCAGAAATCCTGTCACTGTGTCAAAATATCTTTCATGGCTCTCTCGTCCCATGCGACGGGCGTCTTCTTCGGATAAATGCGGCAGAACTTCGCGGGCTCCGCGGATAGATGCGGTGTAAAATATATCTTCACGGATTTTTCTGGAGAAAGAGTAGGGGTATAGAACTCCATCAAAATCCCACAGAATCGCAGTGCGGTTTTTAAGAGGGTTATTCATTGTAGAATCTTATCAAACGGTACCTGATAATAATAGAACAATGTTTTTGCAAGAAAAACGTTGCTGGTTAACCGGGTATGGGCATGGTTTCATGCGAGGGTTGGCTTGGATTGTAATGGTTATTTATTGCAAATAAAACCTGCGCCAGATCCGGGGTGTAAATATCTACGTAGGGCCTGGCTTCTTCGGGAAGGGGAGCTGTGCCGATCAAAATTGTGGGAGTTTTCGGGTAGGCTGTTTTAATCGGGACCAGATTTCTCCAGGAATCTTCGACAAACGCGTGTGCCTCTCCGGGAGGAATTCCAAGCCGTTCCGCACTCATTTCATAGCCTTTTGGACCTTCTGATTTCGGCTGAAGGTAAATATCCATCCCCAAAACACTGTCAAAAATATCTTTTGATAATTGCAGTTCCAGCGCGGGAATAGCCCATATGTCGGTGTGGGAGTGTGTAACAATCCCCAGCTTCACGTCGTTTTCTTTTAGGCCCTCCAGCTGTTTCCGGGTACGCAGGCAGGGCGTAAACATATGAGAAAAATCCTGAGATAGAATCGTCCACAGACGCTCTATGCGCTGTGTCATAACCTTATTTGTAAAAGCATCCGGGTCCTCCAGTCCCATGTCTATTGCGCAGGTTTTATAAAAATTAGCGGTATTTCCGGTGCGATTAAATACATCTCGCGCCTCTTTCTGGGCGATATTTGTATCAAGATGAGGCAAAAATTCAGAGATCATCTCATGATCGACGGCATCGAACACCTCACGAATCGGATCGTTTGGAGTGCTATTGCTCGCCTTCCCTACCAGCACGCCGTCCATGTCAAATGACATGGCCCGGATTTTAGATAAGCTCATACCTTGCGTTAAAATTTTCATATCACATCCCTTTATATTTTTCTCAGAGTATAAATTTTATCCACAGGATGCAACCTTCCTGTGATATAAATTTAGACATATATAAGGAAGCTATTATGTCAGAAGAAGAAATTATCAACCGCCTGTTTCAAACCATCCAGTCGCGCCGACAGGCAGAGGCCTGCGATTCCTATGTGGCCTCTCTTTTTGCAAAGGGGACCGGTAAAATAGCGCAAAAGGTCGGGGAGGAAGCGGTTGAAGCCGTGATCGAAGCAATGCGCGGGGAGCGGGAGGCCTTAAAAAATGAATCTGCCGATCTGTTGTTTCATTTATTGGTGCTGTGGGCCGATCAGGGGATTGCACCAAAGGATGTTTTTGCTATTCTGGAAGCCCGTATGGGAACAAGCGGTCACACTGAAAAAAACAGCAGGACAACATCATGACATCTTACGATCCTCAGAATATTTTTGCCCGGATTTTACGCGGAGAAATTCCCTCCCGAAAAGTCTATGAGGACGAGCATGTTCTGGCAATTCATGATGCATTTCCACAGGCCAGCATTCATATTCTGGTACTGCCGAAGGGCGCATATGTTTCCATGAGTGATTTTACCGCACAGGCCAGTGATGCTGAAATTGTCGCGCTCAACCGGGCGGTGGCAAAAATAGTGCGCGAAACAGGCTTACAGGACGGTGGATACCGCGTGATCGCTAATGCCGGAGCTCACGGCGGACAGGAAGTTCCGCACCTGCATCTTCATATCGTCGGCGGTGAAAAGCTGGGGCCGATGCTGCCTAGAGCAAAGAGCGTTTAGATTGAATCTGGCGCAGCAACGTAATTCAATTCAGGCGAAACGATCAACGCTCTAATTATGGCGGTTATCATTGACAGGAAAGGTTTTTAGAAACGGAATATCCGACAGAGGTTTCATCTCGCGGGTTTTTTGCTCTTGCTCTTGCTCCCGGAATTGCTTCAGGACGTAGCGCGCGACTTCGGCCTGAGCATTTGCCTGAATGCATAGGGCGCTTAAAATAACTTCGTAGGCCGGAGGATGATAGCCGTGAGGCGGAAGATCCATCTGCTCCAGCCGATGCGCCAGATCAGTCAGATCTCTGGCTACAAGTTCGATATTCATACGGTCATCATTTGAAATCTGGAAATCAATTCGCTCCAGAGCTTCCAGCCC
Source organism: Rhodospirillales bacterium (assembly GCA_020638395.1). Lineage (GTDB taxonomy): Bacteria > Pseudomonadota > Alphaproteobacteria > Micavibrionales > Micavibrionaceae > JACKIP01. The sequence continues at coordinate 35,829 of JACKIP010000010.1, read as the reverse complement.
GTAATTTCGAATGATCTGGTTTGTCGTGCCCAGAAGCGGGGGGGGCAGGAGCGGGGAAGAGTTCGTCTGTTCAAGACTGTGCAGGCACAGAGCAATACAAAGCAGAGCATCTTCCGGATGCAGGCTGCACAAAGCTTCATGCAACGCATACTCGTTGGCAGTTTGAAAGTTTTTCGGGTCTTTCAGCCATTGCGCCACGAGATCGGGAAGGCCGAATTTGTGGTACAATGTCCGAATATCATGTTCTTCCAAAGGCAGGGACATAGCATGCGTCCTTTCCTTGCCTGTTTTAGCGGGTCATTGGTTAAAAAAATCTTAATGGTTTTTTACGCTGTTGCAAATCTTATTTCATTTTTTTTGAAAATCCACGCAAAAGCCAGTAAATCTGCGGCGCATTCTGGCGCAAAGCCATAACGATGGATTGGAGAACATAGATCAGATAATTGACCGGAGGAGAGACGAGTTTCAGGGTGCGCCGAATTAGGAACTGCTCGCGGCGTCCCTGCGTGACCGCCCGTTGGGAGAGGCCTCCGGCTTCAAACAGGCAGATAGGAAAAAATGTGATGTGAACCGTTTTTGTCCGTTTTGTGAAGCGGCAGGTGAGGTCATAATCTGCGGCGATTTTATAAGAAATATTGTATCGTAGTTGTTTGATTATATTTGTTTTATATAGAATTGCCTGATGGTGAGCTGGAAGCCCCCACCATAGGAATTTAAGCTTAAGAGGGGATTTTTGACCCGGTTCATGACCTGGTCTTTCTTCCCAGGCCGGCCCGTAGATCAAATCCGGGAATGTTTGTGCGGAAATGTCGGTGGCAAGGCGTTGCAGGGTATCGGGGGCGGCAAAAGTATCTCCGGCATTCATGAACAGGGTATAGGCATGCTGCGCCCGGTCAATTCCTTTATTCATAGCGTCATAGATTCCGCGATCCGGTTCGGAGGTGTAGGAAAATTCTCCTGCGACGCGAAATTGCTGCAAAAACGCGAGAGTTCCATCTTCCGAGGCTCCGTCAATAACAATCCATTCATACTCCGTGCAGGTTTGGGCTTGAAGACTTTCCGCCGTTTTTCGGAGTCCGTCCAGATTGTTGCGGGTGATAGTGACAATGGAAAACATGCGGAGTTAATTATCCCGAATATCATCAATGACAACCGCGCTGACGGCCAGATTTCCCAAAATCTGTGAAATATCCTTGGCGGTTTGCATAAAATCAAAAGGCTTGGGATCACGCGGGACGATCAGGGTCGCGCCGGGCGGGATCATAACGGGGTCATAGTTCCAGTTGCTAAGCCGCAGAGGTTGCGCGCTGCCATCCGGATAAATGACAAAGGTGCGGTCCTTATCGGCAAAATGGGTAAACCCGCCGGCCTCCATCAGGTAATCACGGGGAGACTTTCCGCTCCGGAATTGCAGATTGGCCGGAGATAAGACTTCGCCACGCACGCGGACGGTTGAGGGGCGCTGCGGAATATAGATTCGGTCGCCGTCTTCCAGCAGAATATCCAGTTCCGGCACGCCGAGCAGTTTATCAGGATTTGCCTCAATCGTCAGGCGGCCAATCGCTTTGACCTCTTTCAATTCTTCGGCCAGCGCACGGGCCATGGCAATCTGGGTCTCATTCGGGCGGTCCTCTTTGTTTTTCTCCAGTGCGACGGCCAGCGCACGTTCCATATCCCGTGCCGCTGCGCGGTAGCGCTGTTCTTCTGCCCTGCGTTCTGACTCCCGGCTAAAAATCGTACCGTCCGGGTAGGCTTCCGGGGTCAGCCCGCCGGCGCGGGCGATCAGGGTTGACAGATGATCTCCGGGCATCAGGTTATACTCGCCGGGTTGAATTACGGCCCCGGAGAGCAGAACGGTCTGCTCTCCCGGCCTGCGTACCGTCTGATTAACGCGCACAGTGTCTCCGGGTGCGAGGGCTACGGTGCGGGGATCTATTTGCGCCAGATCAACCAGAACCCGGCGCGGCGCAGGGCTGGAGCTTTCTTGAGAATTCTGTCCTAACAGGGTGGAGGTGACCTCAATTCTGCTGCGGTTTGCCTCCAGTGTCAGGCCGCCGGATGCTCTTAGCAGGTCTTCGAGCGTGGCCCCTTCGGCAATCGGATAGTCGCCGGGAATTCGAACCGCTCCTTTCAGGTGAATGCTGTGTTCCTGAAGGATATCAGTCAGAAGACGATCGGTGACATAGGATTCTTGTCTTAAATCGGACGGGGCGGACCCTTCCTCCTGTAGCGCCGCAGGAATAAAAGAATTAGGATTTATATCCTTTTTTAGGGTGTGGATTTGAGTTTGATTAAAAATATGAATGATATCAGAGTCTTGTAGTCTCATATCAAACTGTCCGGACAAAACCAGCTGGAGCGGAAATGTCAGGAAGGTATGAGACAAAACCTGCGACTCGTACCGCTCGATGACGCCGATGAGCGGATAGGCTTTGTCGCTCAGAACGTCGGGGGAGAGCAGGGCTGAGAGCGTTTTATTGCGGGACAGGGCGTGGAGTCCCTCGGTACGGACTGCGCCGATGAGTTCAACCTGTCCTTGCCGTTCTTCCTGTCCCTGCGCGACCACCAGAATGGAGCCGTCATGAAAGAGAGGTAAAAACGGGCGGGAGACATCCTGCATGACTTCTTCTCCGTTTGAAGTCAGTGACAGGTGCATGAACCGGTTCTGACCCGGTGCAAGAAGTCCGCCCCCCAGGGTCAAAACTTCTTCCATGGTGAGAGTTTCGCTGCTGTCTGCGCGGTGCGACATGCCCTGTAGATCTTGCCGTAATTCATAAATGCCGGGGCGTTTCACCGCGCCGCTAATGGCAAGAGTGGGGCCGAGCGGCGGGACAATCAACCGGTCCCCGTCCTGCAGGCTGAGGTCTGCAATATCGCTGCCATAAATCAAAAGGCTATAAAGATCAATGAGTTGTGTTCGTCCCTGACGGAGCAGCTTGATTTGCCGCAGGGAGCCGTCCTTGCGCACGCCACCTGCGGCCGCGAGGGCATCCAGCGCGGTGTGAAAAATTGTCAAAGACCGACGCCCCGGATGCTCCACATGCCCGATCACCAGTACGCTGATCTGGCGGACTTTATCGAGGGACAGGTAGAGGTCGATATTGGGCTGGGAGGCAAGCAGGCTTTTCAGGGCTGCATCGACCTGAGAGATGCTGCGTCCGGCGGCCGGAACCGGGGCGAGATTATCCAAAGTCAGCAGGCCATCCGAGGTAATGCTGTAAGTTTTCTGGCTGTTGATTTGCCCCCGGAGCGTGACCGTCACCCGGTCACCGATATTCAGGACAAAATCATCCTGAACGGCCCCGGCAATCGGCAGAGACTCTGGCGCGTCCCGCGAGAACAGATCATAGCCAAACTGGCTCAGTTCATCCACGATGCGCCCGGCATAGTAATGCTCTATGCGGGATGGCGCAGGCGGCGGAGTCTGGAGAGGATCCTGCAGGCTGATTCGCTCCGGTGAAGCGGGCTGCGGGATAGCAGAGAGGGATTTTATTGTTGCGGAGGCCACAAAAGGATCGTACTCATAGAGTTCCTGAGCCATTGATATGCGCGGAAGAAATAACAGACATAAAAAAATCAGGAATAAAATCCGGAGTGAGGGCATGGGGGGTAAGAAAAGCTGAGGGTATAAAACGATTGTATCACTTTTCAGTATATCGGCAGGAGCTGGACTCTGGCAAGTCCGGAATGAAAAAACTTCTTGACATCCTGTGGGGGCTTCTATTATATGCCTTCCAAGATTGAAACTTGTCCGAGACCACCGGCGGAAAATTAAGTCCGGTATAGAGAGGTTTTGTTATCCTGACGAAGGTAAATACTCCCGAAAGAGAGGGCGTTTTACCGGAATGGCGGGGTAATGGAATTGATTGACGGGCAAGGACGGAATTTTCCGTCCTTTATTATTTTGAAGAAAAGGAACCCACATCATGGCAATGAGCCGCGCGAGGAAAAAAACAGAATTTGACGCTTATAAAGCGGGATTTGCCGATATTGAAACAGTCGTTGTGACGCACTATTCCGGAATGAGCGTTGCGGAAATGACCAATCTGCGCAACAAACTGCGCGAAGGCGGTGCGTCTTTCAAGGTGACCAAAAATTCTCTGGTAAAGCGTGCGCTACAGGGGACGCAGTTTGAAGGAGTTGCCGATATGTTTACCGGTCCGGTCGGAATGGCGACCTCTCAGGATCCGGTGGCAGCAGCTAAAATTATTCACGAATTCTGCAAGGAAAACGACAAGCTGAAAATTGTCGGCGGTGCAATGGGCGCAACGATTCTGGATGCAAAAGGTGTTGAGGCTCTGGCCAAGATGCCGTCTCTGGACGAGCTGCGCGGTATGCTGGTTGGTCTGCTGGTCACTCCGGCCCGTCAGATTGCGACGATTATGCAGGCCCCTGCGTCACAGATGGCCCGTGTGATCTCCGCCAAAGCGGAAAAAGGCGAGTAAGCAGAGGTGCTTATTCTCCGGAAACCATAACGTTATTTAAATTTTAAACTGAAAGGAAACAAAATGGCTGATTTAAACAAGATTGCAGAAGATCTCTCTGCTCTGACCGTGATGGAAGCGGCGGAACTGACAAAGATTCTCGAAGAAAAATGGGGCGTCTCTGCGGCGGCTCCGGTTGCGATGGCGGCGGCTCCGGCTGCGGCAGCAGCACCTGTTGAAGAAAAAGACGAGTTCGACGTTATTCTGGTTGATGCCGGTGCGAACAAAATCTCTGTAATTAAAGAGGTTCGTGCGATTACAGGTCTGGGCCTGAAAGAAGCAAAAGATCTGGTTGAAGCTGGTGGCAAGGCCGTTAAAGAAGGCGCTGCGAAAGCCGAAGCTGAAGAACTGAAAAAGAAACTGGAAGAAGCTGGTGCGAAGGTTGAACTGAAATAAGCTTCGGCTTGTTTTGTGATAACCTGAGGATCACTTACTATTTTTGAAGGATCTCCGTGTATATCAGGAGGTCCTTCAGCCTATTCTGCAGAAGTAAAAAGTTAAGATTTTACCTTGACACCATGCAAATATTAGGCCATAACCAGCACACTTGAACAGTTTCGGCGAGATGGGTGAATTGACCAACTCCACGTTTTAATTTTAAAAAGCATGTTTTATCCCTTGGAGAAGAGGGGTAAGGCATTATTTTTGTTTATAGAAATAATTATAACCTTAAAAAGAAGGTAGACTATGTCCTCTAAAGCAGCTCGTAAATCAGATATTAAAGCTCTCAACAACACCGAACGGATGCGTATTCGCCGTAATTTTGGGGAAATTCGCGAAGTGGCTTTGATGCCCAACCTGATCGAAATTCAAAAAGCGTCCTTTGATGCTTTTATGCAATTCGGGGTCGCGCCGGGAGATCGGGCTGTCACCGGACTGGAAGAAGTGTTCCGTTCCATTTTTCCGATTACGGATTTTAATAATATCTGCCAGCTGGACTATGTTTCCTACGAAATTGAAAAGCCGAAATATGATGTGGATGAGTGCCGTCAGCGCGATATGACTTTTTCTGCGCCGCTGCGTGTGACTCTGCGTCTGTCCGTGTTCGATGTGGATGAAGATACGGGGTTGCGCTCTATCCGCGATATCAAGGAGCAGGATGTCTATATGGTCGACATCCCTCTGATGACTGCCAACGGAACATTTGTGGTGAACGGAACGGAGCGGGTTATTGTGTCTCAGATGCACCGCTCTCCGGGCGTTTTCTTCGATCATGATGGGGGAAAAACACACTCTTCCGGGAAGTATTTGTTCGCGGCGCGGATTATTCCTTACCGCGGCTCCTGGCTGGATTTTGAATTCGACGCCAAGGACATTCTGAACGTCAGAATTGACCGCCGCCGGAAACTGCCGGTCACGACATTGCTGCGGGCGCTGGATTCTGCCTCAACAGAAACGCACCGCAAAGCCTGTGCCGAAAAAGACATGCCGGTTGATCCACTGATGGTGCAGGGCATGACCAATGAAGAAATTCTGGCAACTTTCTATGACTTATTCGAATATAAGAGAGACAAAAAAGGCTGGGTGACACCGTTTAATCCGGATAGCCTGAAGGGCGTGAAGCTGCCGACTGATCTGGTTAACGCTAAAGATGGAAAAGTTGCCGCGGAAGCCGGCACAAAGATGACGGCTCGCGCTTTGAAAAAGCTGGTGGAAGAGAACCTGAAAGATGTTCTGGTAACCGAAGATTTTCTGGTGGGTCAATATCTGGCAAAAGACATGATTGACATGAAAACAGGTCAGGTGATTTTCCAGGCCGGGCATGAATTATCAAGTGATGATCTGGCTCAGATCGAGGAAATGGGCGTGGAAAGTCTGTCTGTTCTGGCGATTGACCACATCAATGTCGGCCCTTATATCCGCAATACGCTGGCGGCGGACAAGTGTGATACGCGTGAAGAGGCGTTAATTGATATCTACCGCGTAATGCGCCCGGGCGAGCCTCCGACCGTTGAGTCTGCTGAGGCCCTGCTGCAATCGATGTTCTTTGATCCGGAGCGTTACGATCTATCCGCTGTGGGCCGGGTCAAAATGAATGCTCGTCTTGATTTGAAAGCAGATGACCAGTTCCGCATTCTGTCAAAGGCAGATATTCTGGCGATCCTGCGCTATCTACATGATCTGAAAGACGGCGAGGGCGAGGTTGACGATATTGATAACCTCGGTAACCGCCGGGTTCGTTCCGTGGGCGAGCTGCTGGAAAACCAGATCCGGATTGGTCTGTCCCGTATGGAGCGGGCCATTCGCGAGCGGATGAGCTCGGTCGAGATCGACACTTACATGCCACATGATCTGATTAACTCCAAACCGGTCGGGGCTGCGGTCCGCGAATTCTTTGGATCATCGCAGTTGTCGCAGTTCATGGACCAGACTAACCCGCTGTCTGAGATTACCCACAAACGCCGTCTGTCGGCGCTGGGTCCGGGGGGCTTGACCCGCGAGCGCGCCGGCTTCGAGGTGCGCGACGTGCACCCGACCCATTACGGACGGATTTGCCCGATTGAAACGCCGGAGGGACCGAACATTGGTCTGATTAACTCTCTGGCGACATTCGCACGGGTAAACCCTTACGGTTTTATTGAATCACCTTACCGCCGTGTTGAAAATGGACAGGTGACAGATGAGGTTGTCTACATGTCAGCGATGGAAGAAGCCCGCTACGTGATTGCGCAGGCCAATGCCGGTCTGGATGACAAAGGTAAATTCACCGCCGATCTCGTATCCTGCCGTAAAGCCGGGGAAAACCTGATGGCGACGGCCGATCAGATTGATTATATCGACGTGTCTCCAAGACAGGTGATTTCTGTAGCCGCCGCGCTGATTCCTTATCTGGGTCATGATGACGCGAACCGGGCGCTGATGGGATCAAACATGATGCGTCAGGCAGTTCCTCTGTTGAAAACCGATGCGCCTCTGGTGGGAACCGGTCTGGAGCAAACCGTTGCAAAAGACTCCGGGGCTGCCGTGGTTGCCCGTCGTTCGGGGATTGTTGACCAGATGGACGCCAGCCGGATTGTGATCCGCGCAACGGAGGATCTGAGTGCCGATGAGGCAACGGTTGATATTTACCGTCTGCAGAAATTCCAGCGCTCCAATCAGGATACCTGCATTACCCAGCGTCCGCTGGTGCGTGTTGGCGATCTGATTAAAAAAGGCGACGTGATTGCGGATGGACCGTCCACCCAGTTCGGAGAGCTGGCGCTGGGTCGCAACGTGCTGGTCGCGTTTATGCCCTGGAACGGATATAACTACGAGGACTCCATTCTGATTTCCGAACGGATCGTGCGGGACGATGTCTATACCTCCATCCATATCGAGGAATTCGAGGTGATGGCGCGTGACACGAAACTGGGAACCGAAGAGATTACCCGTGATATTCCAAACGTTGGAGAAGAAGCTCTGAAACACCTTGATGAATCCGGGATCGTTCATATCGGAGCCGAGGTGAATCCGGGCGATATTCTGGTCGGGAAAGTCACGCCGAAAGGCGAAAGCCCGATGACTCCGGAAGAAAAACTTCTGCGGGCAATCTTCGGCGAAAAAGCCGCCGATGTGAAGGATTCGTCCTTGCGTCTGCCGCCGGGTGTGACCGGAACCGTGGTCGAGGTCCGCGTCTTTAACCGTCGCGGGGTTGACAAGGATTCCCGTGCTCTGTCGATTGAGCAGGAAGAGATTGAACGTCTGGCAAAAGACCGTGACGATGAGCGGAAAATTCTGGAGGACGGGTTCTTTGGCCGTTTGAAAGATCTGCTGAATGGTCAAACCGTTGTGTCCGCGCCGAAAGACACCGGAATGAAGAAAGGGGCGACCCTGAATTATGCCGGTCTGGATGAGGTCAAACGCGGCTTGTGGCGTGAAATCGCCATCGAAGATGAAAAGATCATGAGCGAGATCGAGGCCGTGTCTCGCACCTTTGATGAAGCCATCGACAACCTGAAGCAGCGCTTTGAAAACAAGGTTGAGAAGCTGCAACGCGGGGATGAGCTTCTGCCGGGTGTGATGAAAATGGTCAAGGTTTTCGTCGCGATCAAACGCAAGATGCAGCCGGGCGACAAAATGGCCGGACGTCACGGAAATAAAGGGGTGGTTTCCAAGATCATGCCGATTGAAGACATGCCGTATCTGGAAGATGGAACCCCGATTGATCTGGTTCTGAACCCGCTTGGGGTACCGTCACGGATGAACGTTGGTCAGATTCTTGAAATTCACACCGGCTGGGCCTCGGCAACTCTGGGGCGGCAGATCGGGGAGATGATCGACAGCTTTAATGATCCGGAGCACCCAAAATCAGACGAAATCAAAGCGTTGAAAGACAAATTGAAACTGGTTTATGGGGAAAAGGAATATGATGCCAAGGTTACTCAGTTGGATGAAAAGCAGCTGGTGGCGATGTCAAATAACCTGCGAGGCGGAGTTCCAATGGCGACGCCAGCTTTCGACGGGGCCGAAGAGTCAGATATTACCCAGCTTCTGGAGTATGCCGGACTGGATAAATCAGGGCAGATGCGCCTGATTGACGGTCGTACCGGGGAATACTTCCACCGTCCGGTCACGGTTGGCTACAAATATATGCTGAAACTGCACCACCTGGTGGATGACAAGATCCATGCCCGTTCAACAGGGCCGTACTCTCTGGTGACACAACAACCGTTGGGTGGTAAAGCCCAGTTTGGTGGACAGCGTTTCGGGGAGATGGAGGTCTGGGCACTGCAAGCTTACGGTGCGGCTTATACACTGCAAGAAATGCTGACCATCAAGTCAGACGACGTAGCAGGACGCTCCAAAGTGTACGAATCCATCGTTCGCGGCGAAGATAACTTCGAAATCGGTATTCCAGAATCCTTCAACGTTCTGACCAAAGAACTGAAGGCGCTGGGCTTGAATGTCGATTTGAAGCAATCGGGGTCGTGAGTTACGGGTTAGGTGGAAGCAACCTACTCTAAAAGATAATGTGTCATCCCCGCGCAGGCGGGGATCCAGAAGAGAAAATGGAGACGACTTACTACTTATATATGATGGCATCACAGCGAAATGGAACACTTTATATTGGAGTAACGAATGATCTCGCCCGGCGTGCATGGGAGCATAAGCAAGGAACGGCAGATGGATTTACAAAACAATATAATGTTCACATGCTGGTCTGGTACGAGATTTATCATGATATAGAGGCAGCTATTAACCGTGAGAAGCAGATGAAAAAGTGGAATAGAAAATGGAAGTTACGCGTGATTGAAGAGATGAATCCGGATTGGAACGATCTTTATGAGACATTGAACGGATAAATTTACTGGGTCCCCGCCTGCGAGGGGATGACATTGAGAAAGACTATTAAGGAAAGAGAGAGAACCGCCATGAACGAACTAATGAACCTCTTTGGTCAACCACAAGGACCGCAAAGCTTTGATTCCATCCGGATTGCGATTGCGTCGCCGGATCAGATCGCCAGCTGGTCCTTTGGCGAGGTCAAAAAGCCGGAAACCATTAACTACCGGACGTTTAAACCGGAGCGGGACGGGTTGTTCTGTGCGCGGATTTTTGGTCCGATCAAGGACTATGAATGCCTGTGCGGTAAATATAAGCGTATGAAATACAAAGGGATCATTTGTGAAAAGTGTGGCGTGGAAGTCACTCTGACCAAGGTTCGCCGCGAGCGTATGGGGCACATTGACCTTGCTTCACCGGTTGCCCATATCTGGTTCCTGAAATCTTTGCCTAGCCGCATCGGGTTGATGCTGGATATCACGCTGAAAGATCTGGAGCGTGTTCTGTACTTTGAAGCCTTTATCGTGATTGAGCCGGGCATGACTCCGCTTAAGCCGTTCCAAATTCTGTCCGAAGAGGAATATCTGAACGCACAGGACGAATACGGAGACGAAGCGTTTGAAGCGATGATCGGCGCAGAAGCGCTGCAACGCATTCTGTCCGATATGAATTTGGAAGAAGAGCTGGTCAAGGTTGAAGAAGATCTGCAGGAAACCAAATCTGAAGCCAAGCGTAAAAAACTGGTGAAGCGCATGAAGCTTCTGGAAGCGTTTATTTCTTCCGGAACCCGTCCGGAGTGGATGATTATGAAGACAATTCCGGTCATTCCGCCGGAACTGCGTCCTCTGGTGCCTCTGGATGGCGGGCGTTTTGCAACGTCTGATCTGAACGATCTGTACCGCCGGGTGATTAACCGGAACAACCGTCTGAAACGCCTGATTGAACTGCGCGCACCGGATATTATTGTCCGGAACGAAAAGCGGATGTTACAGGAGTCTGTTGATGCCCTGTTCGATAACGGTCGTCGCGGTCGCGTGATTACCGGCACTAACAAACGCCCGCTGAAATCTCTGTCTGATATGCTGAAAGGGAAACAGGGGCGTTTCCGTCAGAACCTGCTGGGAAAACGCGTGGACTATTCCGGTCGTTCCGTGATCGTGGTTGGACCAGAGCTGAAACTGCACCAGTGTGGCCTGCCGAAGAAAATGGCGCTGGAGCTGTTCAAGCCGTTCATTTACCACAAACTGGAACTTTACGGCATGGCCACAACAGTCAAGGCTGCCAAGAAAATGGTGGAAAAAGAGCGTCCGGAGGTTTGGGATATCCTCGAAGAAGTCATCCGCGAACATCCGGTCATGCTGAACCGTGCGCCGACGTTGCACCGTCTGGGGATTCAGGCGTTTGAGCCGACCCTGATCGAAGGAAAAGCGATCCAGCTCCACCCGCTGGTTTGTACCGCGTTTAATGCGGACTTTGACGGTGACCAGATGGCGGTTCACGTGCCTCTGTCCATCGAGGCGCAGCTGGAAGCCCGCTGCCTGATGATGTCCACCAACAATATTCTGTCTCCGGCGAACGGAAAACCGATTATCGTGCCGTCACAGGATATCGTTCTGGGGCTGTACTACCTGTCGATTGCTCTGGACGGACGTAAGGGTGAAGGCATGATCTTCCGCGGCCCCGGAGAAATCCAGCATGCTCTGACCGAAGGGCATCTTGACATCCATGCCAAAATCAAATGCCGCTATCATACGGTAGATGAAAATGGTGAGGAAGTGACCCAGATCGTTGACTCAACGCCGGGACGGATGATTCTGTCCGAAGTTCTGCCACGGAACATTAATGTGCCGTTTGACACACTGAACCGGGTCCTGACCAAGAAAGAAATTTCCAGCCTGATTGATCTGGTGTACCGCCATTGCGGCCAGAAAGACACAGTGATCTTTGCTGACCAGATGATGAAGCTGGGCTTTAAATGGGCTTGTATCGCTGGAATTTCTTTCGGAAAAGACGATCTGATTATTCCGGAAGAAAAGCAAAAGCTGGTGGACGAAGCCAAGGCCAAGGTCAAGGAATTCGAACAGCAGTATATGGACGGTCTGATTACCCGTGGAGAAAAATACAACAAGGTGATCGATATCTGGTCGCGTTGTACGGATGAAGTTGCCGAAGCAATGATGGGAAAAATCAATTCCTATGATGATGGTAACATGAACGCGGTTTACATGATGGCCCATTCCGGGGCGCGGGGGTCTGCAGCGCAGATCCGCCAGCTTGCGGGAATGCGGGGACTGATGGCGAAGCCGTCGGGCGAAATCATTGAAACGCCGATTATTTCCAACTTCAAGGAAGGTCTGACCGTTCTGGAATACTTTAACTCCACACACGGAGCGCGGAAAGGTCTGGCGGATACGGCGCTGAAAACGGCGAACTCCGGATATCTGACCCGTCGTCTGGTGGACGTATCGCAGGATGCGGTTATTCTGGAGCATGATTGTGGCACGGAAAAAGGCATTACGCTTGGTCCGGTCATGAATGGTGCGGACGTGGTTGTTGGAATCGGTGAGCGTGTGCTGGGTCGTTGCCCGGTCTATGATATCAGCGATCCTCTATCCGGCGAGGTGATCGTCCGGGGAGGGCAGGAAATCACGGAAGAACTGGCAGAAGCGATTGAAACGGCTGGCATTGACTCAATTCTGGTGCGCTCCGGTCTGACGTGCGAGTCCAAAACCGGGGGCGTTTGTGCCACCTGTTACGGACGCGATCTGGCCCGCGGTGAAATGGTTAATATGGGCGAGGCGGTCGGTGTTATGGCTGCTCAGTCCATCGGTGAGCCGGGAACACAGCTGACCATGCGGACGTTCCACATTGGGGGCGCGGCGCAACGGGGGGCAGAGCGTTCCTCTGTCGAAACCAGCATTGCAGGGAAAATCGAAATCCGCCATGAGAACACCGTGACCAACTCTGAAGGCGTCCATATCGTCATGGGTCGTAACATGGAAGTGGCGATTCTGGATGACAAAGGCAATGAAAAAGTCTCGCACCGCGTGCCTTACGGGGCAAAACTTCTGGTGAAAGACAAAGCCAAAGTCAAAGCCGGGGACAAGATCGCGGAATGGGATCCGTACACTGTGCCGATCATCACCGAAAAAGACGGGGTGGCGCACTACTTCGATCTGGTGGAAGGCGTTTCGATCTCTGACAAGACCGATGAAGCAACCGGTATTTCCTCAAAAGTCATTATTGACTGGAAATCCCAGCCGAAGGGTAGTGATCTGAAGCCTCGTGTGTCTATTCTGGATGCAAAAGGCAATGTCATTAACCTGCCGAATGGGCTGCCGGCGAACTATTACCTGTCCGTCGATTCCATTCTGTCTATTGAAAGCGGGCAGGAAGTCAAGGCCGGGGATATTATCGCCCGTATTCCGCGTGAGACATCGAAAACCCGCGATATTACCGGGGGTCTGCCACGCGTGGCCGAGCTGTTCGAAGCCCGTATTCCGAAGGACTATGCGGTTATTTCCGAGATTGACGGATACGTTGAATTCGGCAAGGACTATAAGTCCAAACGCCGGATTGTGGTGAACCCGGTCGATAAGTCTGAAGAAAGCCGTGAATATCTGATTCCGAAGGGCCGTCATCTGGCCGTGCAGGAAGGGGATTTCGTGCGCAAAGGTGACCCACTTCTTGACGGGGCACTGGTGCCGCATGATATTCTGGATGTGATGGGGGTCGAAGCTCTGGCAGAGTACCTCGTCAATGAAATTCAGGATGTTTATCGCCTGCAAGGGGTGAAAATCAATGACAAGCACATCGAAGTGGTGATCCGCCAGATGATGCAGAAAATTGAAATTCATGAAGTCGGTGACACGACATTCCTGATCGGTGAACAGGTTGACCGGGAAGAATATGAAAGAACCAACCGCAAATATATCGAAGATGGCAAGCAGCCGGCGATGGGCAAACCGATCCTGCAAGGGATCACCAAAGCGTCTCTGCAAACCCGCTCCTTTATTTCTGCGGCATCGTTCCAGGAAACAACACGCGTGCTGACCGAAGCCGCCACACAGGGCAAGGTTGACAAGCTGTTGGGTCTGAAAGAAAACGTGATCGTGGGGCGTCTGATCCCGGCCGGAACCGGTGCGTATATGAACCGTGTTCGCAAGCTGGCGGCAGAGCGGGATACATTGGCAATGGCCTCTTATCAGCAAGCCGTGGCTCTGGGCGTTGACGAAGACTCCGCGCTTCAGGACGCTTTGGAAGACCAGCGCGAAGCCGCGAATGGCTAGAGCGAGCTTTGATCGTTTTGCTTGAATTGCGTTGCGTCGCTGCGCTAAAGAACATAAAAAACCCCGCATATTGCGGGGTTTTTTATAGAGATATGATCGTTTTGCTTGAATTGCGCCTGATTCTCAACCTAAACGCTCTTTGCTCTAATCGACGTAATGTTTCCTGTGAGAAATGTACAAAACAATGGAAAACAGAATCAGGATTACCGCAGACGATCCAATCGTATCAAGATTGAGTCCTCCCTTTTCCAAGGGTTTGGTCAGAAAATCGCCGAAGGTGGCACCGAAAGGACGGGTAAAGATGAATGCAGCCCAGAACAAAAGCACATCACTAATTTTTGTTGTATAATGTAACAGCATGACAATCCCAATGACACCGGACGTGACAAATGCTCCCATTAGATAGCTGAGCTCCATATTATCCGTCAGATAATCTCCGAACGCTGTACCCAGGCTGTTGGAAAACAGGACGGCGATCCAGAACATTACTTCCGGCCATTTATGTGTGATGGGATACACGCGCAAACTTTTTTCTTTAAGATACCAGATGCCAAGGCTTGCCAGCAGGCATATCACCAGAACAGCTGATCCCCACAGATAGCCAAGACCAAATGTGCGATCCATCATATCCGATATTTCCGTGCCGACAGTTGTGGTGCCGATAATGCTCGCCCAAAATAACAGAGAATGAAACTTGTGTGCTTTGATCTGAAAAAACAGCAGGATCAGCAGAATAAGGCCCGTTAAACCAAATCCGGCAACATAGCCCATGTTGAGCGTCATTGAGAGCATGTCTCCCGTTGTTTCACCAAGCGTGGTGGCCATAATCTTCAGAATCCAGAAATAAATCGTGATCTGGGCAATTTTATTATGTGTCGTCATATGGAGCCTTCGAGTAAAATGTCGTTAATTCGTGAGCGGCCTCCAGCAGTCAAGCAGGAAGCCGCCCACATGAAGCAAAACAGGATAGTTATGCTTTGATGTCCACACGGTGGCTGGAGCTTTCAACCTCACCCGCCGTGCTTCCGTCATGATCGCCATCGGCATCCACAGGAGCTTGAACCTGCGTCTCTGGCGTCCTCTGTATCGTGGGCGAGAGAATGGTCGGTGGCATTGATATTGAAGAAACTGACATGTTGAGATCCTTTCTCTATGAGTTTCTATCTATTATTCAGGATGTACCCGGAACCTGAAGCCAACCTGAACGCAATTTTATTCTGGATCTCAACGGAGACGATTTGACGTTACACAGGATTTTCAGCGGGAATATCAGTCTGGAGCGCTAGGGCGTGCAATTCTCCGCCCATTTTGCCTTTCAGGGCATTGTACACAAGCTGGTGCTGTTTCACGCGGGAAAGTCCGGCGAAGGCCTGAGACGTGATATGCGCGGCGTAATGGTCTCCATCTCCGGCCAGATCCTGAATTTCGACAAGCGCATCCGGAAATGCGTCTTTAATCAGGGCTTCAAGGTCGGCTTGTTGAATTGGCATGTTATGGGTGTCCTTGGGGGTTCGATTCTGAAGATATTATTCCATATAGGCCTTTAGCCATCCTTCATGCCATGACCGCAAGTCGATCAAAGAAAGTGGCGCACAATGGGGCAGGTTGAGGCTTTGACCTCCAGTGTGCCCTAATTCGACAAAAGGAATATTGTCCTTTAACATTTTTTCTTTTATTTTCAGTGGTTTATTGGTCGTTATGAGGTATCTTGCCTGATCTTCTCCAAACCAGAATGGCGCAGAGCGGTGCACTGACACGGTGCAGCCAGTCTCACCCGCCAGCGCCATTTCTGCCAGAGCGCACAAAATCCCGCCGTCAGACACATCGTGACAGGATGAAATCATATTATCTTCAATGAGTTCGCGGATGATATTGCCATGGAGTCTTTCCTGTTGCAGGTTGACGGAAGGGGGCAGGCCAGCCTCCTGTTCCCGCAGGTGGTAAAGCTCGCGAAGGTATAAGGATTGCCCCAGATGCCCGGTATCTTCTTCTGCATCTGCACCGATCAGGAAGAGGGTCTCTCCGTCGTTCTTGAAGGCCATATCCATCGAGTAACGTATATCTGCAATCAGGCCGACCCCACCGATCACGGGCGTGGGCAGAATGCCTTTGCCATTGGTTTCGTTGTAAAGGGAGACATTGCCAGACACAACCGGGTAATCCAGCGCTTTGCAGGCCTCCGTCATGCCTTCCAGACATTTGACCAGCTGGAACATAATTTCCGGGCGCTCCGGATTGCCGAAATTCAGGTTATTGGTTACGGCCAACGGCTTTGCCCCCGTGGCGCAAAGGTTCCGGTAGCTTTCTGCCACAACCTGTTTGCCGCCCTCATATGGATCGGCATAGCAGTAGTGCGGGTTGCAATCAGAAGACAGCGCCAGTGCTTTTTCGGAGCCATCGACTTTCACGATCGCCGCATCCGCCGCCCGCCCGGATTGGGTTCGGGCAATGCCGGAGCTGGCTTTGGTCTGCCCCATGACCAGCGAATCATACTGTTCCCAGATCCAGCGTTTGGAGGCCATGTTAGGTGATTCCATGAGCGATTTAAGATCTGCGAGGATGCGATCGGGGGACGAGTCCTTTTGCGATAAGGTATCCAGCATCGCACATCGCGGGATCGTATATTCTTTCATCGGCCGGTCATAAACCGGGGCCTCATCCACCAGAGGCGGAACGGGGATGTTGCACCATGTTTTGCCATACATATCCAGCTTCAGGGTGCGCTCTGTGGTGGTGGTGCCGATGACGGCAAAATCAAGATCCCATTTTTCAAAAATTGCCCGCGCTTCGTCTTCCCGTCCGGGTTTCAGAATCATCAGCATGCGCTCCTGCGATTCCGAGAGCATGATTTCGTAAGGGGTCATCAGCGGTTCACGCTGCGGAACCTGATCGAGATCCAGATGCACGCCGATAGCTCCCTTATCGGCAATTTCAACCGAAGAGGAGGTCAGGCCGGCGGCTCCCATATCCTGAATGGACACAATCACGTCTTTTTGCATCAGCTCCAGACAGGCTTCCAGCAACAGCTTTTCCGTGAAAGGATCACCAACCTGTACGGTCGGGCGTTTTTCCTCTGCGGCATCGTCAAACTCGGCGGAAGCCATGGTGGCACCGTGAATGCCATCCCGTCCGGTTTTTGACCCGACATAAACCACGGGCTGACCCGGAACTGCGCCGCGTGCGTAAAAGATGTTATCCTGATCGGCAATGCCGACCGTCATCGCATTGACGAGGATATTACCGTTATAGCTTTTATCGAACTGGGTCTCGCCGCCGACCGTCGGAACCCCCATGCAATTGCCGTATCCGGCAATGCCCGCCACGACGCCGGAGATCAGGTGCCGGGTTTTCGGATGGGAGGGCTCTCCAAAGCGCAGAGCATTCAGATTGGCAACCGGACGGGCGCCCATGGTAAAGACATCGCGCATGATCCCGCCGACCCCGGTTGCGGCACCCTGATAGGGTTCAATATAGGAGGGGTGATTATGTGATTCCATTTTGAAAATCGCGGCCTGCCCATCGCCAATGTCAACGACCCCGGCATTTTCCCCCGGACCCTGAATGACCCATGGTGCAGAGGTCGGCAGTTTTTTGAGGTGTAGACGAGATGTTTTGTAGGAGCAATGCTCTGACCACATAACGGAAAATATTCCTAGCTCTGTGTGGGTGGGTGTACGTTCCAGAATAGCGAGGATTTTCTGATATTCTTCCGGACTTAACCCGTATTCCTGACCCAGTTCAGGGGTGACATCAGGTTCATGAAAAATAGAGGGATCAATTTTTTTATGTGCGTTCTGTATCATGAGCTCTGTTATACTGTTTTCTTCAAAAAAAAGGTAGCGAAGTTTTAAAAAATCCTTCTGCTAACTTGCATTTCATATTCAGTTGTCCCATCCTGCGATGTGTGAAGTATGATTTGGTCATTATTGGCGGTGGGATCAACGGATGCGGCATTGCCCGGGATGCCGCCGGGCGGGGCTTATCGGTCCTGCTGGTGGAGCAGGGTGATCTGGCGCAGGCAACCTCTTCGGCCAGCACCAAACTGATCCATGGCGGATTGCGCTATCTGGAGCAGTATGATTTTGGACTGGTGGCGGCGGCCCTGAGCGAGCGGGAGCGCCTTCTGGCCTCTGCGCCGCATATCATCTGGCCTTTGGAATTTATTCTTCCGCATGAACCGCATCTGCGCCCGTCCTGGATGATTCGGATCGGATTGTTCCTGTATGATCGTCTGGGAACACGAAAAACCTTGCCAGCGTCAAAAAGCTTTTTATTTCGGGCACATCCGTCCGGAGCGGCTCTGAAAGACACGCTGATTCGGGGATTTTCCTATGCAGATTGCTGGGCGCAAGATGCGCGGCTGGCGGTTCTTTGCGCCAAGGATGCCGCGGAAAAGGGAGCGCAGATTATGACACGGACGCGGTGCGAGGCGGTGCGGGTCGATCAGAAAGAAAATTGCTGGCACCTGACACTTCGGGAGGAGGAGCAGGCCTGTACGGCTGACGTACAGGCGGCGTGTGTGGTGAATGCGACCGGTCCGTGGGCGCGGTCTTTTCTGGAAGAAAACTGCCTGACCCGACCGGAGACGCTCTCCATGCGCCTGTCAAAAGGCAGTCATATTATCGTGTCGCGCCTGTATGACGGAGCGCAGGCCTATATTCTGCAACAACCGGATGGGCGGATTGTTTTTGCTATTCCATATGAAGGCCGCTACACCCTGATCGGCACCACGGACGTTCCCTATGACGGAGATCCCCGCCAGGCTCACATCTCGCAGGAGGAAATAACCTATCTTTGCGAGGCGGTGAACCGCAGCTTCAAGACCCAAACGTCACCGGAGCAGGTCATTTGGCACTATAGCGGTGTGCGGCCTCTGCTGGATAGTGGCGAGGGGGCTTTGGCGAAGGTCACCCGCGATTACAGGCTGGATCTGGAAACCGCGTTCGGCCCACCGCTGCTGAATATATTCGGAGGCAAGCTGACCACGTTCCGCAAGCTCGCAGAACAGGCCTGCGATGCTATATCGGATTATTTTCCTAATTCGACTGGAAAATGGACGGCGCGCGCAGTATTGCCGGGTGGAAATATCCCGGTCCGGGCGTTTGACGCATTCGTGACGGAGACGCAAGCGCGCTATTCATGGGCCGATCCTGACATGCTGACCCGCTATGCCCGCGCCTATGGAACCCGGATGGAACGTATTTTTGCCAAAGCGCACGCGGTGCAGGATCTGGGCACGCATTACGGCGATCACATCTATGAAGCTGAGATTCGCTACCTGATTGCAGAAGAATGGGCGCGGAGCACGGAAGATATTTTATGGCGGCGCTCGAAGCTGGGGCTTCATATCGCCCCTCAAACCAGAGCGGCACTGGATCAGGCTGTGCCGGCTCTTGTCAAGGAGATGATCTATGAGAACTGATGACCCTTTGCTACTGGCAATCGATCAGGGCACCACCAGCAGCCGCGCCATTGCCTTCTCTAAAGACGGCCTGCCCCGGCATGTGGCGCAAAAAGAACTGACCCAGCATTATCCGGAAGCCGGATGGGTCGAGCAGGATGCCAATGATATCTGGCAGGATACCCTGTCGGTGACGCGGGATGTAATCCGGCAGGCCGGCGGGGCGCAAAACATTGCCGCCATCGGAATTACCAATCAGCGGGAAACCGTTATTTTGTGGGACCGGCGCACGGGAGACCCGGTTTGTCGCGCCATTGTCTGGCAGGACCGGCGCACCGCAAAATATTGTCAGTCGCTCAAGGCGCAAGGTCTGGAGGACATGGTGTCCGCCAAAACGGGCCTGCTGATTGACCCGTATTTTTCCTGTACGAAGATCAAATGGGCCTTGGATAATATTCCTAATGCCGCGACCTGTGCGGCTCAGGGCGCGCTGGCCTTCGGCACGGTTGAATCGTATTTGCTGTGGAAATTGACCGGCGGTGCGGTGCATGCCACCGATGCGACCAATGCGGCCCGCACCGGTCTGTTTAATATCGTGACCCAGTCATGGGATGACGATCTTCTGGCTTTGTACGGAATTCCCAAAGAGATCCTGCCGCAGGTCATGGATAATGCGGCCTCTTTTGGCACAACGCACCCCGACCTGTTCGGAACGGCTCTGCCGGTTGCCGGCATGGCTGGAGATCAACAGGCCGCGTTGATCGGTCAAGGATGTTTCCAGCGCGGCATGATGAAGTCAACCTATGGTACGGGGTGTTTTGCGCTGATGAATATCGGACCTGACTTTGTCCAGAGCCGGAACCGCCTTTTGACCACTCCGGCATACCGTTTCGGCGGCGAGGTGACTTATGCCATCGAAGGTTCCATCTTTATGGCTGGGGCCGTTTTGCAATGGCTGCGCGATGAACTGCAGATGATCCAGAAAGCCTCGGACTCCGAAGCGCTGGCAACCTCTGTTCCGGATAATAACGGAGTGTATCTCATTCCCGCCTTTACTGGGCTGGGCGCGCCGCACTGGCAGCCGGAGGCACGTGCTGCTATTCTGGGGTTGACCCGTGGTGCAAACAAGGCTCATATTGCCCGCGCCGCGCTGGAGGCACAAGCCTATCAGACCATGGATCTGCTGGCGGCTATGGAGAACGATTCCGGGATCAAAGCGGACCGGCTGCGGGTCGATGGCGGGTTGGTCGCCAACCGCTTTGTGTGTCAGTTTCTGGCAGATATTCTGCGGGTGCAGATCGATCTGCCGCAGGTCACTGAGACGACGGCTCTGGGGGCGGCCTTTCTTGCGGGTCTGCAGGTGGGGATTTATGATAGTCTGGAGGATATCTCCCGGGCCTGGCGGCCGGACCGCACATTTGCCCCACATATGAGCCTTGAAGAAAGCCAGACCCTGTATGAAGGCTGGCAGCGCTATCTGGACAAGGTAAAGTAATATTCATTGATTTTAAGACATTTCTCGGTGCCTTCCTCACACGGCTCCGTCCGTGCAATGACGAAAAATTAAGCTTTGAGGGGTGGTAAGCCTGGTGATAAAAAAGATTCTTCGCTGCGCTCAGAATGACGGTTTTGTAAAATTACAAACTTTTGCAGAGATTCCTATAAAAAAAAGTGATGGTTTTTTGAACCACGGAGTGTCAAACGCCGAGCCGTTTCAGGCACCAGAGCAAATCCTTTTTCAGGTCGTCATAGGGGCGCTCCAGCGTTTCCGCCCGTCCGATCAGGACGATGTCATAGCCCTGTGGCAAAAATTCAGAAAGAACCTCATAGGCAAGAGCGCGCAAACGACGGCGAATCCGGTTGCGTTTGACGGCTTCTTTATAGATCTTTTTCGTGATGGTAAGGCCAAAACGGGAGGTATCGCGTGCATTTGGGGCAATCTGAACGCTCAGTCCTGTGGCGGTCCACCTGCGCTGCTCCTGCGCCACGCGCAAAAATTCAGGCCGCTGTTTGAGGCGGCCTAATAAATGTGACTGATTAGAAGGCGTGTGCATAGGAGTCTGCACTCCTGATTATTTGCACTACGCACTCAGACGTTTGCGTCCAACGGCCCGGCGGCGGGCAAGGACAGCCCGTCCGTTTTTAGTGGCCATACGCGACCGGAAGCCATGACGACGCGCGCGAACAAGACGGCTGGGCTGGAAAGTACGTTTCATAATTTTTTCTCCAAATTTGAATTCTGCACCCCTTTTAAAGGATTTTTGGTATAGATGTCAAGAACAGGCTTGCGATTTCTTGCTTAAGAAATTATGGTAGTCAGATAATTTTTAAAAACGGGATAAGTAAATGTATCAAGATGAAGCAAACTGGAATGCTGTAGAGGGCGAAGAAAAGGCCGGATTCCTCGATCAGATCAATCCGATTGGCGGAAAACACAAGGTGTCTCCGCAGACAACACAGGTCCACTGGCGCAGCCTGCCGTTTTATAATGGTCTGGCGATGATCCGGGTGGTTGACTCTTTGTGGCCGAATAAAAAGCTGCGGATTTATTACCTGACCGAGCAAGGCAATCTGTACCGCCTGAATGGAACGTCTCCGCCAATTCACGAAGTCAACGCCAAGGGCTTTATTAATGTGACCGAAGAAAATGTTTTGGAATACCTGCGCTTTTTCTGTTTCTTCGTGCGCGGTGAAGAAGGTCCGTTCCTGATCTCCGAAGATATCAATGATCCGCTTTTGCCGGAAATGGATCAGGCGACCCGCAATGCGTTTGAAAATGTCCTGCGTCCCGCTTCCTACGAGGGCAGGGATGAAAAAGGCAATTTCCGCTGTGATGCGATTGTGTTCTATTCCAATGCTCTGTTCATCGCCAACTTTTCGATTGAACCGACTGGAATGATCCAGATGCTGGATGATGAGCCTGTCCTGCCGGATATTCCGGTGCGCGTTGACCAGCCGGTTGATTAAACCTGCGGTTTAGGTAAGAAAGCGCTCCGAACCTCCGAAGAGTCACCGTGATGCGGTGGCTTTTTCTTTTTTTAAACCAAACTGCCACATAGACGGAACATGATCCCCTCTTGAGGAGACGCCGGTTACCCCCTCTCCTCTAACCGCCGGTCATTACACCCCTGAGAACTGTGATGAGGGAGGTGTTGAATCGGGACCCCGGCCATTCTGACCGGAACATAATTCAGTGTAATCGGGAGTATTATAGACTCCCGGAGCATTATGTTCTGCAGTCAATCTTTCTATCGCCTCTTTAAAAGAGCAAACAAGAGACGATCCGGCCTGCCCCCCTCTGGAAGATTCTGGCGATAATGCTCCATGAATAGATATGGTGTCAGAATCTATGCGAAGAACACGTTCTGCCCCTGCCGGAGACGATTCGTCCCCATGTTCATGCCCGTGGTGTACACGATCTTGTTGTAAAGACTCATGCGCCAGACTTTGCTCTAAAAATTCCTGAGGACTTGGATGCGTTCTATTTGCATATGATAGTGCCATGCGCCGAAAATCAGCAAAGCCATGCGGGGTGTTTTTTAATTCACTGCCTAAACTTTGCGCATCTCCCAGAAGCATATTCAGCGTATTTGATGTATTGTGGCGCAGGGGGTGCCGTTCTTCTTCTGCCGGGTGGTTGTTTTGTCGATGGAAAGTTGAGTACGCCCTGATATCACTGAAAACCGCAATTTGCGGGGCTGTTTCAGAAGAATCCTCCAGATGCATCAGAGCCTCAACGGTATCGGCAACACGCTCCACATAATTGTTAATATAAGCAACTTTTAAGTCAGGATGTTCCATAAAAACCGGGTCTTCCAATTGCGCCGCCAAGGCTTTTTTTGCATCGGCGATAGGAAAAAGAGCATGTCCCAGTTCGTGGTAAATTCCCCCCTTATAAAAAAACTCACCTTCCATATTCGCTCTGGACAAATCTACAGCTAACGGCCCTTCCTTTTTCAATCCAAAGGTGCTCTGATAGGTTTCACCCCAATCATCCGGCTTGACCAGAGCCACATACCCAGGATCTGAAAAACCTACACGCTTATAATCAGGAGCGACAGTGACGGCGCCGGAAGTCGCAATCCAAGGGTCAACAACTCTTGGATCATTCGTCCCAAGACTATTCTGGTCGGCCATATAAGTCAGCATGGCGTGTTCCCATGCTGCAAAATTCATCTCTGCAACTGTTTCTGGGAAAAGAGGATCGTACTCATCTTCAATATTAACAAGAAATTGGCCTTGAAGATCTTCAAGATTTGCTCCCGGTTTCAGAAGGTCTGGATCTGCAATATAGACTTTCCCTCCTGTTTCCGGATCTCCAAAAAGTCGTGTGTTCATCTTGCCTATGAAGTCCAGACGATCCTGCTTCGTGTATCCAGCGCTTCCCTTGCCCAGTTCTCCGACGACCAAATCGACAGAATCTTTAGAGCTTTGAGGACGATCTAATTGAGAAAATGATCTATTTTGCTCATTCTTACCCATTACACTCAACCCTATACGTTATTGTTTGCGCCAAGCGGCAAATATTATTTCTATAATTATAGTATAGATATCATTATTTAACAAATAATACAAATATCTATCTTCATGGAAATGAAAAAATATATTATAGAATGTATGCAAATTCCATTGCTTTAATTAAAAACAAATAGAATCAACATATTATTGTGTGTTGCAACACATAAATTTCCGTAATCTTAAGCTTCATTATGTTAAAGTTTAAATAGGATCAGGTCTTTTATCCTTAACAAATGAAGGAGTCTTTTATGATTGAAAAAAAACTGGACGAACTCCAACATCTTTCGGAATATCGGGATCTTGTGGCTACTCGCCGTCGGATTATCTGGCCCCTCGCCATTTTGATGCTGCTGGTCTATTACGCCTATATTCTGGTGATTGCCTTTAAACCAGAGCTTTTTGCGGCCAAAATCGGTGAGGGACATACCACTTTCGGGATTGTGATTGGGCTGGGGCTCATTTTCTTCAGTTTTCTGCTGACGGGAATTTATGTGCATAAAGCTAACACCAAACTGGAACCGCTGACGAAAAAACTTCTTGAGAAGACGGGAGATTTATGATGACCGGAGATTTTAACGTAACCGCCGTGTCGATGTTTGGCTTATTTGTCACATTTACACTCTTGATTACCTGGTGGGCCGCCAAGCGTATGACTGGCACCAAAAGTTTCTACTCGGCCGGAGGAAATATCACGGGCTTCCAGAATGGCCTGGCAATTGCCGGGGATTACATGTCTGCGGCATCATTTTTGGGGATTTCCGGACTGGTGTTTTCAGCTGGCTATGATGGTTTGATCTATTCGATCGGATTTCTGGTGGGATGGCCGATTATCCTGTTGCTGATCGCCGAGCCTTTGCGAAATTTGGGAAAACACACCTTTGCCGATGTTGCGTCTTACCGATTGCGGCAAAAACCGACGCGCATTCTGGCGGCATTGGGAACTTTGGCAACGGTTGCCCTTTATCTGATTGCTCAGATGGTTGGTTCCGGGCAATTGATTAAAGTTCTGTTCGGGCTGGACTACACCTATGCGGTGGTCAGTGTTGGGATCTTGATGATGGTTTATGTAACCTTTGGCGGTATGATTGCCACAACCTGGGTGCAGATCATCAAGGCCTGTTTGCTGCTTTTCGGCGCAACGCTTCTGGCTTTGCTGGTTTTGGCGCACTTTAACTTCAGCATCGAGTCTTTATTTGATGCGGCCGTGAACATTCACGCACACGGTGAAGCGATTATGGCTCCCGGAGGGCTGGTCTCTGACCCGGTGTCGGCGATTTCGCTGGGGCTGGCTCTGATGTTCGGGACGGCCGGGCTGCCGCACATCCTGATGCGGTTCTTTACCGTTCCGGATGCCAAGCAGGCTCATCGCTCGGTCTTTTACGCCACCGGTTTTATTGGATACTTCTATATCCTGACCTTTATCATCGGATTTGGCGCGATTGCCCTGCTTCTCTCCAATCCGGAGTTTCTGGATGCGGATGGCAAGCTGAATGGCGGGACCAATATGGCGGCAATTCATCTCTCCAGCGCTCTGGGTGGGGATATGATGCTCGGCTTTATCTCGGCCGTGGCGTTTGCCACGATCCTGGCGGTGGTCTCAGGGCTAACGCTGGCGGGAGCCTCTGCCATCAGCCATGATCTATATGCCAGCGTCCTGAAAAAAGGGCAGGCCGATGAAAAAACCGAAATGAAAGTCTCCCGTTATGCGACAATCGTTTTGGGGATCATGGCCATCCTGCTGGGCATTCTGTTCGAAAAACAGAACGTGGCATTCATGGTCGGGCTGGCCTTTGCGATTGCCGCGAGTGCCAACTTCCCGATCCTGTTCCTGTCGATGTACTGGAAAAATCTGACAACCCGGGGTGCGGTTATCGGAGGCTCTCTGGGGCTGCTCACCGCTGTTGTGCTGGTGATCTTAAGTCCGGTAGTCTGGGTTGATGTGCTCGGATATCCGGAGGCGATTTTCCCGTATAAATATCCGGCACTGTTTTCCATGAGCGTGGCCTTTATCGGAACGTGGTTCTTCTCGGTTACCGATAAATCGGACAGCGCCAAAAAAGAGCGGGAAGCCTTTACTCTCCAATATGTGCGCGGACAAACCGGTGTCGGTGCGGAAACTGCGTCCGGACATTAGGAATTAAATCTTACAAGAAATCCCCGTCGCGCTCCGGCCTGACGGGGATTTGTTTTTTGTTTTCAGATGTATATGTCAGAAATATGAGATATCAGAGAGTGATAAAAAACCATAAAATGGCGGTGACGGTGGGATTCGAACCCACGATACGCTTTTGGCGTATACACACTTTCCAGGCGTGCGCCTTCGACCACTCGGCCACGTCACCTTGCAAAATCAGAACAGACCATACAAAGTGTTCATAAAAAGCGCAAGTCTTCTTTTTTTCCTGATAAAACACATAGATGTGACAAATAATATTGGCGGATTAGATTTTCCCTGCTAAAGTCATCAAAAATTAGGCCCGTACCATGAGTAAATCGACTGCTGTTTTTTTGTTTTTGCTTCCTGCTCTGATTACCCTCGGACATGATGCTTGGTATTATTACGAGCATCAGGATGAAGGCGTGTATCTGAGCGATCTGGGCTGGCTCTGGACGACCTATCATCCGGAAAGCCATGACGCGCTGTTCAAGGAAGTCGGGGAAGAAAAGTGGGGGCAATACTTTGTGCCGATCCTGTCGATGCCGTCCGTTCTGGTGGCCCTGATTCTGAGCAGCCTGATAACGCTGGTTATCCTGCTTTTCAAAGGCTTGAAAAGCACCGGCGGAAAAAAATTCAAGGGCCAGAAGTCACAAGGAGCCAGAGGGTTGGGGCGGGACCGCGGGGCACAGAGTCAGTTTAAGTACAAACGCAAATAACCCCTGCCAGAACGGATTCCAGACATATGAAACAACCGGTCATTATGCAGGTTATTCCCGAATTGGGCGCCGGGGGGGCCGAACAGGGGTGCATTGATGTGGCAGGTGTTCTGGTCAAAAGCGGCGCACGGGCGCTGGTGGTGTCTCATGGCGGGCACCGGGTGCATGAGCTGGCACGGTGCGGGGCGGAGCATATTTCTTTGCCGGTCCATTCCAAGAATCCTTTTACCATTCTGAAAAATGCCAAAACTCTGGCTAAAATCATCAAAGCCGAACAGGTCGATATCGTCCATGCCCGCAGTCGCGCCCCGGCCTGGAGCTGCGAGCGGGCCTGCAAAAAAACAGCGGCGCACTTTATCACAACCTGTCATGCGCCCTATAATTTTAAAGGGGAATGGAAGCGGCGCTATAATAGTGTCATGGCGCGCGGGGAACGGGTCATCGCGATTTCTCACTATGTTGCAGAATATCTGCGGACCAATTATGGCGTGGGGGAGGATCGTCTACGGATTATTCCCCGCGGCATTCCGCTGGATAAGTTTCATCCCAAAATGCTGGGCCCGCAGAAAATGGTTGACCTTCTGAAGGGCTGGCGCATTCCGGAAGGGGCGCGGATTATCCTGATGCCCGGACGCCTGACCCGCTGGAAAGGGCATCATATCCTGATTGAAGCCATGACCAAAGTAGAGGATAAAGAGATCTATTGCGTCATTATCGGCGCAGATCAGGGGCGCACCGAGTACCGCCGCGAGCTGGAAACCTTGATTCAGGAAAAAAATCTGGGGGACCGGGTGCGGGTGGTCGATCACTGTGATGATATGCCGACGGCTTATATGATGGCAGATATTGTCGTTTCTGCCTCGATTGATCCGGAAGGATTCGGGCGTATTCCGGTGGAGGCACAGGCGATGGGCTGCCCCGTGATTGCGACCGACCACGGCGGTGCGCGAGAAACCGTCATTCCCGGAGAGACCGGGTTCCTTGTTCCGCCCGGAAATGTTGAAGAATTGGCATCTGCGCTGAATCATGTGCTAAAAATGTCCCAACAGGACCGCGCTCTTATGGCGACCCGCGGGATGAGTAATGCGGCGCAGAACTTTTCAAAAGAGCTGATGCTGGAGCGGACGCTGGATGTTTATGAAGAGCTTCTGAAAAGAAAATGAAACCGATAGGACTACAAACCCACATCTGGAGCAATAACCTGAAATCCATCCTGCTATTGGCGGGGTATCCGGTTCTGCTGATGGGAATGGTCTGGCTGTGCGCGGCGATGATTGGCTGGAACGGCCAGAGCGCTGAGGCGGGCACTCTTTTTGCGAATAAATTCCTATTGGATTATTTTCCTATTATTCTTGGGGCCGTCCTGATCTGGTTTATGATTTCCTACTTTTTTCATGGAGCCATGATCTCCAATATGGCGCATGCGCATGTGGTGACCCGCAAGGAAGAGCCGGAGCTTTATAATCTGCTGGAAAATCTGTGTATCTCCGAAGGCATGACCATGCCAACCTTTCACATTATCGAAAGCCATGCGCTGAACGCCTTTGCCAGTGGAATTAACGATAAAACCTACACCATCACCGTGACCCGCGGCTTGCTGAACCGCCTGTCAAAAGATGAGATCGAGGGGGTTCTTGCTCACGAATTGACCCATATTCAAAACCGGGATGTGCGCCTGTTAATGGTCGCGATCGTGTTTACCGGAATGATTAGCCTTGCGGCGCAACTGGTCTGGAGCAACCTTCGTTATAATCTTTACGTTCCGCACACCGGCCGCGATAAAAAAGGCGGTGGGATTATAATCCTTCTGGCGATTCTCGTTGTCCTCTGGATTGGCTATTTTGCAACCCTGCTGATGCGCTTTGCCCTGTCCCGCCGCCGCGAATATATGGCCGATGCGGGCGCGGTGCGCCTGACCAAGAATCCGGACGCGATGATGCGGGCACTGATGCGCATTTCCGGGCGCGATCACATCCCGCAGGCAACGGCCGATATTGCGTTCATGTGCATTGAAAATTCCGCGCCGTTTATGGGCCTGTTTATGACTCACCCGCCCATAGAGCGGCGTATTCAGGCGATTAGCAGTTTTATGCATGTTCCCATTCCGGACACTTTGCCGCCGGTTGCGGATACACGCCTGGAAAGCGAACGGGTCAATCCCTGGCTCCCCCGCGACCGCAAATTCCGCGTCAGACAAAACCCGTGGCGGAGCACGTAACCTGATCTATTGAAGGTACTCTGGTCCGTTCTGTGTTATCTGCGTCGAATTTTTTCAACCCGCCTTGAAAATCTGTTATACTTACCCTATATATCGTATAAAATAGGTACGAATTTAAACTTGTTAATTTTAAGGAGAACTATACATGCAACCGAATCGTTATGACGCAACCCGTGCTGGCCAGGGAGAGACCCTGTACGATGCCGGATTGCGGGAGCATTTTGGCCGTGTCTACAACATGATGGCGCTGGGGCTGCTCGTGACGGGGCTTGTTTCCTATGTCACCGCGATGTCTCCTGCTTTGTTTGAAAGCATCCACGGGACATGGATGGGACTGATTGTGGCTCTGGCCCCTCTGGGCATTCTGTTTTTTGGCCTGACCCCGAACCGGGTCATGACCATGAGCATGACAGCGGTAAACGGCCTTTACTTTGGTCTGACGGCGCTGATCGGCCTGTCAATGTCTTACATTTTCCATGCCTATACCGGAGAAAGTGTGGCACGGGTGTTTTTTATTACCGCCGCGACTTTTGGCGCGATGTCAATCTGGGGATACACCACCAAAAAAGACTTGTCCGCGATGGGATCTTTCCTGATGATGGGCTTTATCGGTCTGTTGATCGCAATGGTTGTGAACATGTTCATGGGTTCGACCATGCTTGGATTTATTATCTCCGGCGCCGGTGTTCTGATGTTTACCCTGATGATCGCATTTGACACACAAATGATTAAGTCAATGTATCATCCGGCAAATGGTACGGATGTCAATCAGAGAATGGCCGTTATGAGCGCTCTGAGCCTGTATCTGGACGTGATTAACCTCTTCCAGTTCCTGCTCTCTATTCTGGGGAATCGGAACTAACACAGGATAATAATCCTAAAAGCCCGGAAGTCTCTTCCGGGCTTTTTTTGTGGTAACTATATATTCCCTGACTATATGTGGAAAAAACCTGAAAAACACGTTATATAGGAAGAATGACGCAACCTTACGAGATTATCACAATCCCTGATCCGGTTTTAAAAGCCACGGCTCATGCGGTCGGCGCGGTGACCCCGGAGATTCAAAGGCAGATTGACCGGATGAAAGCCACGCTGGACAAAGCGAACGGAATCGGGCTCGCCGCCAATCAGGTCAACATCCTGAACCGCGTGTTGATTGTGGATGTGCCGGAGGGGATTTGGCAATTTGGGCCAGAAAAGAACGGAGTTTTAACCATTGACCGCGGGCCGTTGGAAGAAGAAAATCCTGCACGAAGTCCGGTCTGCATGGTTAATCCGGAGATCATATGGCAATCCGAGCAAAAATCGGTTTATGAAGAGGGGTGCCTGTCCATCCCGAACCAGTACGCCAATGTGATCCGCCCGGCGCATGTCAAGGTCAAATATATTGATGAGCGTGGAACGGCCCAGGAAATAGAGTGCTCCGGGTTGCACTCTCACTGTGTCCAGCATGAAATTGACCATCTGAATGGCGTGTTGTTCATTGACCATTTATCTTCTCTGAAACGGAATATGATTGTCAAAAAGTTTCGGAAGCAAAACCGGGTTTTATAGTCTCTCTGCAAAAATCTAACCCAAAAACAAAGGAGTAAAGGCATGCAGGCATTCAGTGTGCCTTTTATAACATGATAGCAGAATTCTCTCCTCCTCTTCAGGTCATTTTTATGGGCACGCCCGATTTTGCCGTGCCGCCACTGGAGGCCTTGGTTGCTTCCCGCCACCGGGTCGTGGCCGTTTACACCCAGCCTCCCCGTCCCAAGGGGCGTGGTTATGAAGTGCAAAAATCTCCGGTGCATCTTGCGGCGGACCGGCACGGAATTCCGGTCTATCATCCGCAAAATTTCAAGGGAGAGGACGACCGGGAGGCATTCAGACGGTTGGGGGCAGATGTCGCGGTGGTTGCGGCCTATGGTCTGATTTTACCGCAAGCCGTTCTGGGCGCGCCGAAATATGGCTGTCTGAATATTCATGCCTCGATTTTGCCGCGCTGGCGCGGCGCATCACCGATCCAGCATGCGATCTGGAAAGGCGATGCAGAGAGCGGCGTGACGATCATGCAAATGGAAAAAGGGCTGGATACCGGCCCGGTGATAACGGGGGCAACAACCCCCCTGGGCACCACCACCACGGCACAGGAGCTGCACGAAACCCTGTCAAAACTGGGGGCGGATATCATCGTGCCGGTACTTGACCGTCTGGCGGATCAGAAACATCTCCCGGCGGTTGCGCAGGATGATCGGTTGTCCACCTATGCGCCCATGCTGAAAAAGGAGGACGGGCGGATTGACCCGGCGGTGCAAACTCCGGTCGAGATTGACCGCCAGATCCGGGCGCTGAATCCCTGGCCGGGGACCTATCTGCAAGGGCTAAAAGGCCGGGTGAAAGTGTTAAAAGCGCATCTGGAGGAGGAGGGGCAAAAGCTGGTTCTTGATCTGGTGCAGCCGGATGGAAAAAAACCGATGGACTTTAAATCCGCAGTCAATGGCGGGTATTTGTGATGCGGAGGGAAGGGGTGGGATAAAAAATCTCGCTCCCTTCCGTACTCAGGTTACAATAATCGCCGGGCGTTCCACACATTCGCCAGCAGGACGAACGCCGCCAGCGCCAGCAAGCCCGTCTGCACGCCATAGGCATCCACAACCCAGCCGATCCCGACCCCCAACGGAATGAAAGTCAGGCGGATCATCAGGGAGGCGACAGACAAAACAGTTGCGCGCCGTGAGGAATCGACCCGCCGGTTCAGCGCGTCCTGCATCACCGGAGAGCCAATCCCCCAGGCTGCGTTGCTGATCATCAGCAGGATGAGGGCGTGATAGCCCGCAAAGGTGCCGCAAATGATCCAGAACAGCGCCACCAGCAGCCACAGGCCGATCAGGATATGCACGGCCCGGAATTTTTCTTCCAGCTTGTGCCCCAAATGCCCGCCTACGCCGCCGACAAAGAAGCCGATGGACGCAAAGATACCGAACCAGATTTCCGGAATGCCCAGAAAGATATAGTAAGACTGCTGCATCCATTGCCCAGCCTGCGTGCTGCCATAGAGCACCGCGACGAAGAAAATCAGGGCCGCGACTTCCTTATGTCCGTTCAGGGCATAGCGCATCACCTGCACCATGTCATGCAGCGGATTTTTCTGCACGGCTTCTTTGTGGCGATCCGGCTCATGCATCATCAGCGCGACCGGAATACACAGAAAGGTCGTGACCGCCGACACCCAGAGCGGCAGATACGGATCAAGCGTATACAGAAAGCCGGCCACCACAGAGGATACGCCCACTGCATAAAAGCCCATGGCGGAGCGTTTGCCTTCTAGCTTGCGGTAGGTAGACACATCGCCGTCTTCCAGCAGGGTGTCATAAAGCAGGGCCGAGGTCGTGCCACTGACCAGTGACACACCAACCCCCAGAATGATTTCACCCAGCGCGGCAGTCCAGAAGTCATCAGCGATGCCAATGAAGACAAACCCAACCCCGTCCAGAAACGCGCCCAGCGCCAGAACAAATTTCCGCCGCCAGAGATCGGATAGCCATCCGGACGGGACCTCCATCGCCACCACGACCGCCGAAAAGATGGCTTCAATAATCAGGAAGTCCTGAAAAGACAGGCCGATCTGGTGCTGGTAATAGGGCACGATAACCGCGATAATCGGTAAAAAGCCCAGTAACGCGGCATAGATATTCAATAGCGGAATATTTCGCTGTCGAAGCACATCTTTTGTCATGGCTCACACTCCCACCTGACATCTAAAGGCGGCAGTCCGCTCAGGTCATAGCGGGCGTAATAGCTTGTCCCGCGAAAACGACCGTGTAATACTCCATCCAGAGGGGCTTCACCTTCTTTAACAAAACCAAGTTTTTCAATCACCCGGCGACTGGCCCCATTTTCATTATCATGACAAATCGTCACGCGATTAGCCGCCAATTGATTAAAAGCATACCGTAATAACGCATGCGTTATTTCCGTTGCATACCCTTGACCGGTTGCATCTGAACGAACCCAGTAACCAATCTCAAAAATTCTGGTTTTCCAATCCATACGATGCAACCCGCTGGATGCAACCAAGGTATTTGTTTCCCGCTCAAATGCAAACAACATAATGTCTTCCCGCAATAAATAATCCGCCTGCTTACGCCGACATAAAATTTCTTCCTGCTCCACAGAAAGTGCGGCAATATCACCCTGTGCCCAAGGCATCCATTGTTGCAACTCAGCCCAACTAACTCTTTTTGCATCAGACAAAATATAACCATCACCACGTTGTGGAGGCCGCAGGATCAAACGTGGTGTGATGATCGGCATGGGGGCGTCCACCAAAACCGGATCAATATTAAATAAGCGTGTCGTCATGTTTCTTCTCCAGGTTAAAGCGTCAACCGGACCCACTACGGCTGGAGAGAAAACATCTAATGAAAAAAGGAAGAGGTGTTTCTGTCAGCCTGCGGAGGGAGCGGCTGACAGGTTCGGTGCGGTTTGGTGTCAGCCAGAGATGATAAATGTCCCGATCACGGAATTTAGGGCTTTAAATTCCGGGTGAGAGACGATCATCGCTGGTTCATAACAAAACTGCATATAATTATAGAAACATGAAAAAAAGTTTTTTGCAACGCAAAAACGCATGATAACCTTACCACTCTTCAATTTCGACAATTCAGGCAATGACGATTCTGGACTTTTGCAGAGGATTCTATAAGGCAAAAAAAACCGGGGAATTCTTCCCCGGTTTTCTGTGTTTAAAACGATATGTATGCGGATTACAATTAGAACAACCGCAGCACAGCCTGTTGAGACTGAGACGCCAGAGACAGAGAGGTCACGCCCAACTGTTGTCTGGTTTGCAGAGCCAGCAGGTTTGCACCTTCTTCGTTCTGATCGGCAACAACCAGTTTATCGCGGCCTTCTTCGAGGTTGTTAATTGTATTCTCGGTGAAGTCCTGACGAGTCTGGATAATCGCCAGATCGTTGGCAATTGATGAACCAAAGTTCCGGGCTGTTAACAGAGCCGCACGAACCTGATCCAGAGAGTCTTCAATCGCAGAACGTGTCGCGAAAGCCGCCTCGTTAATTCCCAGACCTGTGGAGGTAAAGTCGCCCCCTTCGGTTGTCAACTGATTAGACCGGTCTTCGTTGAAGGTGGTTACCAGATTATCGCCGTTCAGCAGGTTGACCCCACGGTAGCCGGCATCACGAACCAGAGCATCAATCTGTTCACGCACTTTGTTAAAGTCACTTTGTGCCTGAGCAATGTCACCGCCTCCTTCGCCGAAGTAAATATTTTCGGTATCAGAGGATTCTGTCGAGGAGTTTGCAACGGTCGTTGAGTCCAGATTGCCACCGGAACCAAAGCCAAAGTTAGCCTGGATACGTGCAGTACCACCGGAGTCACCGCCAACCTCAGTCGCTGTGACGCTGAACTGAATGCTTTCAACGCTACCATCCTTGGCGGCAAAAATGATTTGCCCGCTGGTATCATCAAAGGTTGCTTCAATGCGTGATTTCAGTGTGACATCATCATTGATATCATCAATCAGACTTTGGATGGTGGAGTTCGCGGTCACCGCGATTGCTGTGGCTGACGCCCCGTTAATCGCAATGTTAAAGCTGGCAGTATCGACGTCAGACAGGGCCAGAGCAAAAGCCACATCACCGATCGTTCCGTCTCCGTTTACGTCACGCAGAAGGTCTGTCAGCAAGGAGCTGCGATCCGCCACAGTCGATGTATCATTGGTATCATACAAAGCCTGTGATTTGACGGTTGCAGACGCTTCCAGGTTCAAAGACACAGAGGTAGAGGCACTCACGGCAGAACCGAGTTGTGCTTCCGGAATGAACTGTGCAGAGAAACCAAGCAATCCGGCCAGAGTTTGAGATCCGCCCAGTGTCGCTGTACCGGTGCTTGTCAACTCAAGACGCGCATTCGTTCCGTTCAGCGTGCTGATTTGCAGACGACCGGCATCTGTCAGGGAGGCCGTTACGATTTTCTCGTTATTTCCGTCTCTGATAGAGTTGATATTATTGATAATATCTTCGATCGTATCACTGGCCGCAATCGTAACGGTTTCGCCTGTGACGTTTGCTGCCTGCAAGGCAGTTGGTTGCTCGCCGTTCTGGTTTGTGAAAGAGAAGACCAGCGTACCGGCATTTGCCGCCGTGATAGTCAGATCTTCCACATCAACATCACCAACGGTTGAAGCACTTTGTGAGGCAGAAGACGTCGCTTCCAGAGCAGAAGTTGCCAGAGAATCGGCTTGCTCAATCAGCTTGGTCAGTGACTCGATGCCCTGATCGGCGGCTTTAATCGCCGAAATCGACTGGCCGATACCGTCAAGAAGACGGGTCAGGTCAGACGCACGGTTGTCAAGAGACTGCGCGGCGAAGAAGTTTTGTGGATTATCCAGAGCAGAGTTGACTTTCAGACCGGTCGCCAGACGAAGCTGGGTGGCGTCAATACTACGCTGCGTATTCTGGAGGGAGAGTAGGTTTGAGCGCAACGCGCTCGTAAGAACAACATCATTAGCCATAAGAGTTTCCTTTCCTAGGTTACTGTTAAGTATGTTAAAGGTCCCATACTAGGACCCATAGAATCAGATTATACCAGAGAAGTTAACAGGGCGTTAACGGTTTTTATTTCAAAGCTTTCCACAACCGAAAGAACTTTGTTTTACTTTGCGGTTTAAAATTGTTTGAGCACGAAGTGACGAAGAAACGAAGATTTTTTTTCAATTATAGTGCTTTGGTTTAATTTTAAGACATTTTATAACGCCGTCATTGCCTGAATTTTCAGAG
>JACKIP010000001.1 GCA_020638395.1 Rhodospirillales bacterium | reverse complement strand
TGGACATCGGAGGGGATATTTTAAAAGCGGCGCTGCTGACGTGGGACATCGATCATAAAACGCCATATGAGTTGATCCGCATCGGCAGTAATATGCTGTTTAAATTAAAAGATCTGGGATATGTCGTCCGCATTTCAAAACCGGGAGTGGACCTTGACAGCGCCACAAAGCGTCTGGAATTTGTCCGCGCCCTTAACCAGCAGGATTTCCCGGCAATCCGTCTGGTTCCGGAATATCGGCCGCTGGTCCTGTCAAACTGTCAGGTCACGCTCTGGCATCTTGAAACCGAGTTGTCACAAGGAGTTGACTGGGGAGACTTTGGCACACTGATTAAAGATTTTCAGGAAGCCGGGCAATCTGTACAGGTCGATCTGCCCCGGCACGATCCTTTTGAAAAAATCCGGGAACGTCTGGATGATATAGAAGACCGGGGCTTGCTGGCGCGGGAAGATCTGGCTTACTTCCGGGCGCAACATGACCGGCTGAAAGATCTCTATACCAGCTATAAAGCCGTTCTGAAAACATCTGTCATTCACGGCGATGCCCATGTCGGGAATGTAATTCCAACGAAGAGGGGGCTTTTACTCTGTGATTTCGATGAGGTCAGCATCGGCCCGCAGGAATATGATCTGGTCATGAGTGCGGTCGGAACCATCCGGTTTAACTATGATATGAAGAACTTTGAGGCTCTTTCCAATGCTTATGGGTATAACATCCTCGAAGATCCGCAAGCCGACATTCTGATCCAGATTCGCGAGCTGACCATGATGAGCTGGCTCTGCCAGAATAAGGGACAGTCCAAAACCATTGATAAGGAAATCGCCCACCGCCTGAATACCATCAGAAGCGGCGACCGTTATGCCCTATGGCATCCGATGTGATTCCGTCATCGGTTCCATCATAAAATCAAAGAATTTATATTTCTTTTGGGTTTTATCTCATGCTAAAGAAAATGCATGAACACAACATCCGCCCCCCGCCATTTTAACAATATTTCCGATTTTTCCTCCGCAGAGCTGGACGCTTTGCTCGACCGCGCGCAGTACTGGCACGATGCGCTGAAAACCCCCGGCTTTAAAAGTGATCTGTTGGTCGGGAAAATCCTTTTTACCCTGTTCTTTGAGAACTCCACCCGCACCCGCACGTCCTTTGAGTTAGCGGCAAAACGGCTGGGGGCCGAAATTGTCAACTGGGACGTCAAAACCAGCTCTATGACCAAGGATGAAAGCTTTCTTGATACGATCCAGACATTGGGGGCGATGAGCCCCGACGGCATTATCATTCGCCACAGCGAATATAACGCCCCGAATTTTGTCGCCGGGCACGTTGCCTGTCCGGTTGTGAATGCCGGGGATTCTTACCGCGCCCACCCGTCACAGGCGCTTCTGGATGCTCTGACCATCCGGCAGTGCAAAGGGCGGTTGCAGGGACTAACCGTTGCGATCTGCGGAGATGTCGCCCATTCCCGCGTGGCGGGTTCAAACTTTGTGTTTTTGTCGAAAATGGGGGTCAATGTACGCCTGATTGCCCCGAATTTCCTGATCCCGGAAAAATTGCCCGCCCCCGATATTCAAACCTTTACCTCTCTGGAAGAAGGTCTGCCGGGATGCGATGTCATCATGATGTTACGAATTCAAAAAGAACGGATGCAAGCCTCGCAAATCCCGGATGACCTTACCTATTTCCGCGATTATGGCCTGACCCGCGCACGGCTGGCCCTTGCAAAACCGGATGCGATTGTCATGCATCCCGGCCCGATGAATCGGGGTGTTGAGATTGACTATGACATTCCGGATGATCCTCAGGTCAGCGTGATCCTGAAGCAGGTTGCCAATGGCGTTCCCGCCCGGATGGCTATTCTGGAAAAAACATTGACATAACCTCATAATCTGTTATCGAATATAGGTATGTTAGCGAGCGTTAAAAAACTCTCCATTTTAAATGGTGTCTTTCAGGAAGTTTCACAGCCGGGAAAAAAGCTGTCATTTGAAGCAGAACGCCTCCTGAAAGGTCTTATCTGTGATCTTCCTATGGATGAGGATACCCCTTTCTCTCTTGATTTTATCTCTCCGAAATATACAGCTCTTGCGGAAGAATTCAAATCTCTTGCCACTGACAGAGCGCGAAATTTGAGGGAGCAACTGGCGTTAATCGAACTGGCAGCCCCCGCGTTACAAGACCTGCAGGGAACCCACCCTGAATTGTCACAGGGGGAGGATGGTCTCCTGTCACAAATAAGCGGGGCAAATGCCCGGCACAAGCGCTATGCGTGCGACGTTCTTGCCGTAACAATTCCTCCAGAATACCCTTGCATGCATACGAGATTGGATGATCTGGAATATCAGCCCACTCTTTCAGATATTCAGCATGCATTATTGCGCAGATTGGAAGAAGACTATCAATTAACACTCCGTAGCAGTCATATTTTATTGGAAACAGCGGCGATTTACGGGCAGATCGTTATTCCTCATCACAAAGATACCTATGATATCCTTGCAAAAGACACTCCTTTTTATGACGATCTCGTGGAGGCCAATTGGGCTTTAGGTGCGTGTACTGATCTGGGAACGGGACAATTACTGCCGCAACTTAGGGAAATTTCCGGCATTCACCAGATTCAGGATCTTCTGGTCCACGCTCTTGATGTCAAAACCGGACGCACGGCTTTGTTGGCCGCCCCCTCTTCCAGCCCCTCTCCCGGCTCCACCGCATAAAGCCGAACAGGGCGGGCGCTTGACGATCGCGGACATTTCCTCCTAAATGGCGTATGGATTATTTTTTCATACTTGTTCTGGTGGGCGGCTATCTGATTGGCTCGATTCCGTTTGGGCTGTTACTAACCAAAGCCGCCGGGCTGGGCGATATCCGCACGATCGGTTCCGGCAATATTGGCGCGACCAATGTCCTGCGAACCGGAAACAAGAAACTGGCCCTGCTGACTCTGTTACTGGACGGTGGAAAAGGAGCGGTGGCTATTCTGTTATTATTGGGATCTATGCCACAGCCCCTCACAGATCAGTTCATGCTGGATGCCAATGCGCCTTACGTCTTTGCGCTGAGCGTCGGTCTGGCGGCAATCCTTGGTCATTGCTTTCCCCTCTGGTTACGCTTCAAAGGCGGCAAGGGAGTGGCGACAACTCTGGGGGTTCTGCTGAGCGCCGTTCCCCTGACCGGAGTCATTGCCTGTGCCGTATGGCTCCTGAGCGCTTTTCTGAGCCGGTTTTCCTCCCTGTCCGCCCTCCTCGCCACCCTCAGCGCGCCGCTCAGCGCCTACTTTTTATACGGTCCCGCTGCTGCCGCGCTCTGTGCACTCATCGCTCTGCTGGTCTGGGGCAAGCATCATCAGAATATTCGCCGTCTGTTAAAAGGCGAAGAACCGCGAATTGGACGAAAATCATAAAGCCCGCAAAGAAATAATGACAATCGGCAAATTTCCCGCTAAAACTTTCCTGTTATGAATGCAATTGATCTAAAAGACGAGCTGACGGCCCGTATCGAGGCCGCCAATGACCTGAAAACCCTCGAAGAAGTGCGCGTGACCGCGCTTGGGAAAAAAGGGAAAATCACCGATTTAATGAAAATGCTGGGGCAACTGGACGGGGAGGAACGCAAAGTCCGCGGGCAGGAGCTCAACGCTCTGAAAGACGAAATTGCCGATTTTATCAAGGTACGCGAAGATAACCTCAAACGCGCCGAGATGGACCGCCGCCTCGCGGACGAAACACTCGATGTCACGCTGTCTCCACGCCCGGAAAAGGTGGGACATACTCATCCTATCAGCCAGACAATGGAAGAATTGCAGCGTATCTTTACCGATATGGGCTTTACGGTCGCAGAAGGCCCCGATATCGAGGATGACTGGCATAATTTTACCGCGCTGAACTTCCCGGAAGGTCACCCGGCGCGGGAAATGCAGGACACGTTCTTTTTGCCGGCAGATCCCGATGAATCCGATCCGCGGAAAGCCATCAAGGTCCTGCGCACCCAGACCTCCACCGCCCAGATCCGTGAAATGACCAAACACGGGGCCCCCATCAAGCTGATTTGTATGGGCCGTGTTTACCGCTCGGATTATGATGCGACCCACACTCCCATGTTCCACCAGATGGAGGTACTTTATATTGACAAGCACGTTACCATGGGACATCTGAAAGGCTGTTTGCTTGATTTTCTGACCACGTTCTTCGAAGTCGATGACGTCCCCATTCGCCTCCGCCCCAGTTTCTTCCCGTTCACCGAGCCAAGTGCCGAAGTTGATATCGGCTGCATTCGCAAGAACGGAGAATTGAAAATCGGAAAGGCTGAAAATCCCGAAGATCAAAGCTGGCTGGAAGTTCTTGGCTCCGGCATGGTGCATCCAAATGTCCTGCGGAACTGCGGGATTGACCCGGAGGAATATCAGGGCTTTGCACTTGGTGCGGGACTGGATCGCCTGACCATGCTGAAGTACGGCATTCCCGATCTGCGCTCCATGTTCGAATCAGATAATCGCTGGCTGAATCATTACGGATTTAGCCTGATTGAAAGCCTGAAATAACGCAGGCACGCCCTGAAAATAAATTGTCATTGGCAATCTGTGCAGAATACCTGTACAATACAGGTTCGGTGTAGCTTTATTTCCTGCATGTCACCGGTTCCTTTTGCTCATTTCCTTAGATACTGAAGTATTCCAGATATGAAACTGTCAAACCTGAAAATTTCGTCCAAGCTTAACCTGTCACTGATTTTAAGTGTCGTCCTTGTCTGTGTGATTGGAGCTCTGATCCTCGTCCAGACACAGGAGAAAATTCTTGATGGCCGGAAATTAAAAACAAAACATCTGGTAGAAATGGCCTATAGCGTGGTGGAAAGCCATGCAAAATCCGTTGAGACCGATCAGATTCCCCTGCAACAGGCACAGGAGGCCGCGCTCCGGCAATTAAGTCAGTTGCGTTATGATGAAAAAGAGTACTTCTGGGTTAACACGCCGGACCCACGGATGCTGATGCATCCCTATAAACCGGAATTGAACGGCAAAGATCTGAGCAATGTCAAAGATCCAAACGGCAAAGCTCTGTTCGTCGAATTTGCCAGGATGGTCGAGCAAAATAACGGGGCCGGATTTGTCGATTATATGTGGCCCGCCCCCGGTGCGGCGAAAGAGGCTCCTCCCATTCCTAAAATTTCATATGTGAAATTATTCCCCGAATGGGGATGGATTATTGGCAGCGGAATTTACATTCAGGATGTTGATGCGGAAATGAAGGAGATTCTCTGGACGGCCATCCCTGAATTACTGCTGACCGTTTTGATCCTGTTTGTCGTCAATCTGCTCATCGCCAGGGATATTCGTAGACCGGTCGAAGCCGTCTCAAATATCATGTCCGAGTTTTCTCAGAAGAATTATACATCTGAAATTATCGGACAGCACCGGAATGATGAAGTTGGAACGATGGCGAAAGCTTTGGAATCGTTAAAAATAGAGCTCATCAGATCAGAAGAACTCGCCCAAAAGGAAAAAGAAGAGCAGAACAAACGCCTGCAACGCGCCAGAGAACTTGAAATCATTATCGGGAAGTTCAACCAGAGTGTTTCCGATATCATCGAATCGGTCAAGGGACAGACCATGACCCTGCAAAATACGTCTCAGGATATGTCCGCCCTGTCTCAGGACACCGTGGACCGGTCCGAGCTGGTATCAAGTGCGGCGGAAGAGGCCTCTGCCACTTCGGTCACCGTTGCCTCTGCCACCGAAGAATTAACGGCGTCCATAGAAGAAATCTCCCGGCAAATGTCCGAGGCGAATAAGGTCACGGCTCAGGCCTCGCAGGAAGCGGTCCAAGCCAATAGCCAGATTGTCATTTTATCGGATGCATCAGATAAAATCGGCGAGGTTATCAACCTGATTAACGATATTGCGAAACAGACAAATCTACTTGCACTGAATGCCACCATAGAAGCCGCACGCGCCGGAGAAGCCGGGAAAGGATTTTCCGTCGTTGCCAGCGAAGTTAAGAACCTTGCGACACAAACCGCACAGGCAACGGAGAATATCAGCGCCCAGATTAGCGGCATTCAGAATGTCACCTCCTCGGTTGTGGAGGCAATCGCTCATATCTCTGGCACCATTACAAAAATCGAAGATATCTCGGTGACGATTTCTTCAGCCGTTGAAGAGCAGGCGGCCGCCACACAGGAAATATCCCGCAATATTACCCAGACCTCCGAAGGCACAAGGCTGGTGAGCGATAATATCCTGTCGGTTTCCGACTCAGCGAAAAAAGCGGGGACCTCTGCAAGAGATATTTCCGAATCGGTTGGAGTCCTTAATCAACAGGTGGCAACATTGCGGCAATCCGTCGATACTTTCATTTCAAACGTCAAATCAGAATGATTATCCGCTCTGATTGGTGCTAGCCGGATAAATATTAAGTTGCTAGTATGACGGCTGGTTATTTTATCCAGAATCACATTTATGCCCGCTTTGAATATTATTATTGATGAACGTAACGGCGCCCTGTGGGCGGCGGCGGTGGATTCCTCCCGCCGGCTTTTTGCGCTGGAATGCGATACCCCACGCGAAGAAATCCGCTGGGGATCTATCTTCCTTGGCAAGGTCGAAACCATCGACCGCAAGCTGGATGCCTGCTGGGTGA
Source organism: Rhodospirillales bacterium (assembly GCA_020638395.1). Lineage (GTDB taxonomy): Bacteria > Pseudomonadota > Alphaproteobacteria > Micavibrionales > Micavibrionaceae > JACKIP01. The sequence goes on along the minus strand of JACKIP010000001.1, from coordinate 264,817 downwards.
GTCTGGGGGACGGGCGCATGGGCCTGATGCCGCGCAAGGAATGGACCGATCCGAATATCGACCCGCAGAGCGGTGACCTGATGATTGTTCAGGCAAAAACTGGCGTGACCCAGAGCACGATTCCAGCCGAAGAGCTGGATCTGATGCGCAAAGTCAAAATCGAACCCAAAGTCACCCGCCTGTCGACTGACATTACGCTGGCCGGACGCTATCTGATTTTTGCCGTTAAGGAAGCGGATAATCGGTTGTCCCGCCGGGTCCGGGACCGGGCCACCCGCCGCAAAATGATGAATATGATTGAGATGCTGGCCGATGATTTGCAGGGATGCATCCTGCGCGCCGCTGCCGAGAGTGTCCAGACCGATATTCTGAAACGCGAGGGATTGTACCTGCAATCCCGCTGGACAGCGCTTCAGAAAAAAGCAAAAACATTGACCAGACCACAGGAACTGGAGCGCGGCCCGAATGCTATCGAACGCATGCTCAGTGATATGGCCGGACGGCGGGTTGACTCGATTGAGGTTGCTCTGCTGGAGCATCTTTCAAAAGCAGAATCCTGGTGCGAAATATTTGCGCCGGACCTCATGACAAAGATTGTTCCGATTGAGCTGGCCAATGCTACGGATGATTTTGCCCTGTTCGAACATTATGATTTACAGGATCAGATTGAGGACCTCCTGCAGCCTTATGTCCTGCTGCCCGATGGAGGAAATCTGATTTTGCAGGAAACTGCGGCACTGCTGGCCATCGACATCAATCGCGGCGGAGATCAGAGAAATTCCAATATGGACCTGAATATCGAAGCGGCGCACGAGATCGGGCGGCAGCTTCGCCTGCGGAATCTCGGCGGGATTATCCTGATTGATTTTCTCAAAGGAAAAACCAAGGCCGATGAAGGGCGTTTGATTGCGGCGATGGAAGACGCTGTTGCCACCGATGCCTGCACGGTCCAGATTCATGGAATGACGGCGCTGGGACTTATGGAGCTGACCCGCCAGAGACGCCTCCCGACCCTCCGAGATCGTGCTTTAGGGGTAAAGTAACAGAGGTCGGAGGTCAGGAGAAGAGCTATACTCCCAAAGACACCCGCCCCCCGGCGTGACGCTGTAGTCGTCCGGCGATTTCCAGCTCCAGAAGCACGCTGTTAAACGCCGCCGTATCCAGCCCCGTTTCCCGTAAGAGTTGGTCCTGCTGAATCGGAACGTTCGATAATCTGGACAGGATCAAACTCTGCGCATCGGCCAGAACGCTTTCATCCTCCTCATAATATATGGAGTCCGCTTCATAGGCAGTTGATGGGGCACTTTCCTGAAAACTGCGCGGACTGCTACGGGTAAATCCGTTTAAAACCTGAAGAATATCATCGGCAGATTGCACCAGAACGGCCCCGTCCTGCAGAAGCTTATTGGGTCCCTGCGCGCGCGGGTCCAGAGGAAATCCCGGCACCGCAAACACATCCCTGCCCTGCTCCGCCGCCAGGCGCGCCGTAATCAAAGATCCGGAACGCAAAGAGGCTTCCACCACGACCACTCCGGCCGCCAGTCCGGAAATAATCCGGTTGCGCTTTGGAAAACTTTGCGCGAAGGGAACCTGTGCAAAAGGCGATTCCGCAACAAGAACCCCTTCTGTTGCAAGGCGCTCATAAAGGCCTTTGTTCTCTTCTGGATAAACAACATCTATTCCACCGGCAATTACCGCAACGGTGCCGGTTGCCAATGCCCCCTGATGCGCCGCCGTATCAATGCCCCGTGCCAGTCCGGAAATAACGACCTGCCCCCCCTGCCCCAGATCCCGCGCCAGCATCTCGGCAAATTTTCGCCCGTTTAAAGACGCGTTGCGTGCGCCAACCATCGCGACAGACTCGCAGTTCAGCAGATCAACCCTCCCTTTAACACTCAGGACAGGTGGTGCGTCTTCCAGAACGGCCAAAGCCAGTGGATAATCCGGCTCGCAGGCATAGAGCAAGGTCGCCCCATAATTATGAACATCGTTCATTTCTTTTTCTATGACAGAGGGCTCAATCGGCCTCATGGCTTTTGAACGTCCCCCGCGTTGGGACAAGGTGGGAAGATTTTCGAGTGCCCTGACCGCCGACCCAAAGCGTTCCAGAAGCCGGTAAAAAGTGACCGGACCGATATTCTCGCTCCGGATCAACCGGACCCACGCAACTTTTTCAGAAGTTGACAGTGGGAGCCTTGCGGGCGGGTGATGCCGAAACAAATCAAGAGTCATGATTTAACTTATTTCTTGCTTGTACGTGTACTTGTGCCTGTTTTTTTCTTTGGCGCCGGTTTTTTGCGGGGCGGTGCATTTTTCTTTTTCTCTGCCGCTTCCGCGATCACAACCACTGCCCGGTTTAATCCAATCTCCAACGGATCATCCTGCTTCAGGGAAGTAAAGGTTTCATTATGCTTTAGATACGGGCCGAAACGACCAATACCGGCCTGAATCATCTTTCCGGTCTCCGGATGAACGCCAATATCTCGCGGGAAGGCGAGCAATTTCAGGGCTTTCTCAAGGGTAAACTCGTCCGGATTGGTCCCTTTCGGTAATCCCTGACGTTTTGGCTTTGCTTTGGCCGGTTTTTTAGGCTTTGCCGGGGCGCGTTTTCCGGCTTCTTTTGCCGCCTTTTTCGCAATTTCCCAGGATTTTAGCGCCTCCTCATAGGCTTTTTCATCATTGTTCACCTCTTCCGGCGGATCAATCTGTACGTACGGCCCATATGGCCCCAGCCGCAAAGAAACCGTCCGTCCGGTTTCCGGATCATTTCCAAGAATTTTCGGCTCATTCGCCAGAGATGCCGCCGCGTTGTTTTCTGCGGCTGTTTCCTCATCCTGCAGCGCCAAAGGCCGTGTAAACCGGCAGTCCGGATAGTTCGAGCAGCCGATAAAAGCCCCGAATTTTCCTAATTTCAGCCCCAGCCGCCCGGTTCCACAGGATGCACATTTGCGGTCCGCCTCATGCGGGAAGAAATGCGCGCCCAGCTCTTGGTCCAAATGGTCCAGAACTTCTGTAATGGTCAGGTCTTTTGTGCCATCGACCGCGGTCGAGAAATCTTTCCAGAACAGACGCAAAGCCTCTTTCCAGGCAACATGCCCGGCTGCAATCGCGTCCAGTTCCTCTTCCAGATTGGCAGTAAAGTCATAATCGACATACCGCCCGAAATATTTCATCAGAAAGGCCGTTACAACGCGCCCACGATCCTCCGGAACAAAACGGCGCTTATCAAGTACAACATAGTTGCGATCCTGCAACACCTGCAAAATAGAGGCGTAGGTCGAGGGACGCCCAATCCCCAATTCCTCCAGTTTTTTGACCAGAGACGCTTCGGAATAGCGGGGTGGGGGCTGCGTAAAATGCTGCTCCGGCACGACATCGACGATTTTGGCAGAGTCCTGCTCATTCATCGGCGGCAAACGGCGGTTTTCTTCGTCAGCATCCTTATCTTCATCGGAGCTTTCATCATAAACCTTTAAAAAGCCGTCAAACGCAACCGTACTGCCGGTTGCGCGCAGAATAACATCATCGGTCCCATCAGAAATATCCGCAGAAACCTGATCCAGAACCGCTTGTTCCATCTGGGATGCCATCGTCCGCAACCAGATCAGGCGATATAGTTTTGCCATATCTTCATCGACAACCTTTGCCACATCGGCAGGCGTACGTGTCAGATCAGTGGGGCGGATCGCCTCGTGTGCTTCCTGCGCATTCTTGGCTTTGGATTTAAACAGCCGCGGGGAAGAAGGAACATATTCCTTTCCGTACGTGTTATTTATGACAAGACGGGCCTGTTGAACAGCTTCCTCCGATAAGGTGGTTCCATCCGTACGCATATAGGTAATCAGACCGGTTTGTTCGCCGCCAATACTGACCCCTTCATACAGCTTTTGAGCACAGCGCATGGTTTTCTGCGCCCCGAAATAGAGTTTGCGGGCGGCTTCCTGCTGCAAAGTCGAGGTAATAAAGGGCGGAGACGGGTTTCGCCGCACCTGTTTCTTTTCAACTTTCTGGATTTTCAGGGTTTTCTGGCGAATCCGGCGGACCGCGTCTTCGGCCTGCTGCTGATTTTGAATATCCAGCTTATCAAGTTTATTCCCGGCCAGATGCGTCAATCTTGCCTGATAGGGCGCCCCATCCGGCGTATGAAGAGTCGCATGGATTGACCAATACTCATCCGCACGAAAAGCTTCAATCTCGGCTTCCCGCTCACAAATCAGCCGCAAGGCAACCGACTGGACACGCCCCGCCGACTTCGAGCCCGGCAGCTTGCGCCACAAAACAGGGGACAGGGTAAATCCCACCAGATAATCCAGAGCCCGCCGTGCCAGATAAGCCTCGATCAACGGCAAATCCAGAGTTCTGGCATGCTCAAACGCTTTTCGCACAGCGGTTTTGGTAATTTCGTTAAACGTAACCCGCTTGATTATTTTATCTTTGAGCAGATTTTTTTCGTTCAAAAATTCCTGTACGTGCCAGGAAATGGCTTCTCCCTCGCGGTCAGGGTCGGTCGCCAGCCAGATCGTATCGGCTTTTTTAACCGCACTCTGAATCTCACTCACCGGCTTCCCGGCCCGCTCTCCTAATTGCCAGACCATGGCAAAATCATCATCCGGCAAGACGGACCCGTCCCGCGGAGACAGATCGCGGATATGGCCAAAAGACGCCAGCACCTTATAATTTCCACCAAGATATTTCTCGATGGTTTTGGCTTTGGCAGGCGATTCAACAATAACCAGATTGGTTTGGGTCATAACAGGAGGCCTTTTGTTCTTCTATCGCAAGTGCCTGTTTTTTTTACCGCTGTCAAGAAAGATTTAAAAATTCAATGGAATTCCGTTTCAAGAAAAGAGTAATTTTATTACCTTATTTCCTTCAATAATTCATTTTGAGTAGTCATTTTTATTTTGAACATACAAATAGTTTGACACCCCCTTTGCAAAAAATCTCTTATTGGTTAAGAGTAAAATTCAAAATTATATTCGAAGAGGTAAAGATGGGTGCAAGAGAAGATCATATAGAGCAGCAACTAAAACTTATGGCTCTGGGGCAAGAAAACGCCGCTGCCGCGTCGGGCTTTTCAGGGCTTATGAACTCAGCAAAAGCATGGGGAACGGAAAGGCTGGAACACGCCAAAGCCAGCCTTATGTTCGAGTTGTTCGAAACCCTTTTTGAAGTCCGGATTGCCAGAACAGAGAAAGAGATCAAAGATGCGCTGGGTGTACGCTTCCTGGTCTTTTGTAAAGAGAACGAAGGGTATGAGGACCCAAATCAACATAGAGACAGAATGGAAACCGATATTCGCCCCCACGTTCCGCGTGAAGAGCAATATGATAGACGGGCGGAACATATCGTCGTTTACTACAAAGCTCCGGACGGTGAAAAGATCCCCTGCGCGGTCGCCCGTTTGATTCTTCCGAATCAGAATAATCTTCTGAATTCTTTCCCAACACAAAAACTTTGGGACACTCCGCTCTTAAAAACGCCGACATTTATTGAAAAAACAGGTGAAATGTCGCGTTATAGCCGGTCAAAAATCGTTGAAGAATATATTCGGGAAACATATGTCAGAAAGTTTAACCCGATCAGCCAGAAGTTATTTAATGATGGCTATAAAATGATTACCCTGGGGCTGCTGCGCGCAGGAATGGAAGCCGCGATGAATAACGGCATTATGAACCTGGTGAATGTGATGACACCGCCGAATATCCGCATCCTTGAAAAGAAAGGTCTTGTGGTTGAAGATAAGGGGCAGGCCGTTGAGCATCATGGTACGCGTGTGCCTTTCTTACTGAATATTGCAAATACACTGACACATGCAAGAGAAACAAATTACGGCATCTGGAAGGTTGTAAGTAGTAACGGTCTGTTGCATGAAAGAGCGCTTCAGATGTCAGCCCAGCCGCACAGCAGCGGTATGAGAGCCTCTGTCAAAACGACCGAAACACGTGGAGAAGGCGCCACCAGCGGCGGCATTCTTATCCCGGCCCCCGCATGGTAAGATGCGTTTTTTGTGATATATACTGAAGCTATGTTTAAGTTGCAGTATTATCCGGAAATTGACTCCACGAATCTGGAAGCAAAGCGCCTGATTGAAGCGGGACGATTAAACGCCGCAACCGTACTTTATGCGGGCTATCAAACGGCGGGGCAGGGAAGTCGCGGGCGCCAGTGGGACAGCGCCGGAGTGGGAAATTTCGCTGCGAGCTATGTTTTCCCCTTGCAGAAAGACGCCCGGCAGGCGCATCTGGCCGTCTATCCGATTGCATTGGCCATCTACAGATATCTGAGAGCCCTTATTCCTGCAGAAAAAGATCTTCACATCAAATGGCCTAATGACATTCTGATTGATGAGAAAAAAGTATGCGGCTGTTTACATGAAATTGTTTACGCAGAGGCGCAACCTTATTTTATCGCGGGAATCGGGATCAATCTTTTTCATCACCCCAGCGTAGAAAAAGATGCTTTTCCCGCAACAAATCTATCAGAATACATCAAAATTACAGACGATTTGCAGAGTCACGTCGAAAATCTGGGAATAATGCTGGATAAAACTCTTTCTTTTTGGGAAAAAGAGGGTATTTCCGCTATTTTAGGCCAAATTAAGCCACATTTATACAAATTTAAGGATGAAATTACCCTATTTCCACGAGGAGACCGGAATCATTCCATCACAGGGATCTTTGAAAATATCGATGAAAATGGCGCATTACTCCTCAAAACACGTACAGACGTACAAAAATTTACCTCTGCGGACATTTTTCCTAGCCTCCACGAAAAACCCCTTATATAGTGCGGATGAGCCATGACACATACACCTTCCACAGAAACCATTTTTGCGCTTGCGACCCCTCCGGGGCGATCCGGCGTTGCGGTCATCCGTGTTTCCGGTCCGCAAGCTCTCCTCGGATTGACGAAGCTCACACGCGATATGCCGCAGATTCCGCCGCGTTACGCCTGCTTTACCTCTCTGCACCACCCGGAAACGAACACCCTGATCGATCAGGGTGTTGTGATTTATTTTCAGGCACCGAACAGTTTTACCGGCGAAGAGGTGGTTGAATATCAACTGCATGGGTCCCCGGCCGTGATTCAGGAATTATTCGCATTTTTGGGACATCTTCCGAATCACAGACCGGCTGATCGTGGAGAATTTACGCGAAGAGCTTATGAAAATGGAAAACTTGATTTGACAGAAGCCGAGGCCGTTGCCGATTTGATCGATGCCGAGACCTCTGCTCAAAAAGATCAGGCCCTGGCACAGCTCTCCGGAAGTTTACGTAATCTATATGAAAACTGGGCGGAAAAACTGACCCGGTGTCTCGCTTTTTTAGAAGCAGATCTTGACTTCCCGGATGAAGATTTACCGGAGGGAGTCTCTACTCGGATCAGACCAGAGATCGCAGAGATTATGACCAGCGTTCAAAATCATTTGCATGATAACCGCCGGGGAGAGCGTTTGCGGGATGGCATTAAAATCGCGGTCATCGGAGCCCCAAATGCGGGAAAATCATCGTTGGTAAATGCTCTGGCGCAACGTGAAGTTGCCATAATATCCGATCTGGCGGGAACGACTCGCGACGTTCTGGAAGTTCATCTGGATTTAGGAGGCTACCCCGTTATCCTGAGTGACACCGCCGGACTGAAACCAGAATTGCTGGCAGAATCAGGGGACGAGCAGGAACGGGAGCAAGTGCAAAATCAAAGTGCGCATGACCGCATTGAATCAGAAGGGATCCGCCGCGCCCTGACGGTCGCAAAAAATGCAGATTTAAAATTGCTGGTTTTTGAGGCTGGCACCCCTCCGGATAAGGCCACCCTGTCTCTGAAAGATGATAAAAGCCTGCAGGTTTTTAACAAGATAGACCACATTGCACCTGAGGAACGGGAGAAAATAGAAGCGGAGGAGGGAATCGGGATTTCCGTCACCCATAATTTACAGATTGACCACCTTCTCGCCCGGCTAACGGACCGTATTACCGCCCTTTTAGGCCGCAATGACGCCCCGGCGCTAACCCGCGAACGGCACCGCCGTCAGTTACAGGAGTGCGTGGCCTGCCTTGAAAAAGCGCTGACCGCGCCGTTACCGGAATTAATGGCAGAAGATGTACGTCTGGCCGTACGTGCGCTGGGGAAAATCACCGGCCGTGTAGATGTCGAAGACTTGCTGGATATCATCTTTAGTGAATTCTGCATCGGCAAATAGAGCAAATTATATAGTGGCTCCAATTAAAAATAGGACATTCGTCATTCCCCGAATTTTCGCAGAAAATCCGGAGGGAATCTATAAATACTCATAAATATCAATGGATTGCCTTAGAATTATCCGCGACAATTCAGGCAATGACGGATTGAAAGGCGCTCTCAAAATTATTTAGGGCCTCCATATAAGCACGAAGGAACGAAGATACGAAGGTTTTTCTCGATTGCTTCGTTGCTTCGTAACTTTGTGTTTATGATTATTTCTGCGGATCATACGCACAAGGCGTGTGATGACGACGGGGGAATTTTCGACATTCCCGTCATTACACGGCCGTGTCCGTGTAATCCATTTCTATTTTTACCAACGCTCAACTATATGTCATATCCCAGATCAGGCGGAGACCCAGAAAATGCCAAAAACTCAGAAGTCCCGCTTTCGCGGGAATAAAACGCTGTTTGCTTCAGGGTCTCAACAGAAATCTGGAAATTTATATAAAAATCAGATATAACAGGTCGCTATGGTATTTACTTATGACGTTATTGTGATTGGAGGAGGACACGCCGGCTGTGAAGCGGCGGCTGCCAGCGCCCGCATGGGAGCCAAAACGGCTCTGCTGACACATAAACGAAGCACAATTGGTGTTATGTCCTGCAACCCGGCGATTGGCGGCCTTGGAAAAGGGCATCTGGTTCGCGAGATTGACGCGCTGGACGGGGTAATGGGGCGGATTATAGATCAGGCCGGCATTCAGTTCCGCATGTTGAACGCCTCGAAAGGCCCCGCCGTACGTGGCCCACGGGCGCAGGCCGACCGCAAACTTTACCGGGAAGCCATGCAGGCAGAGCTGGCGGGAACCGCGAACCTGACTATTCTGGAAGGCGGCGCAGAAGACCTTATTGTGGAAGAGGGGCGGTGTTGTGGCGTTGTGACCGGAGCGGGGGATTCTCTTTATGCCGGCGCGGTAATTCTGACAACCGGGACATTCCTGCGCGGTCTCATTCACCGGGGGCGGGAAAAAACACCGGCCGGACGCGTAGGGGAACAGCCTGCCATCGGTTTGGGAGTTACTCTGGAAAAACTGGGATTTCCGCTCGGACGCCTGAAGACAGGGACGCCGGCAAGGCTGGATGGCACCACAATTGACTGGACGGTCTGTGACAAACAGGACGGAGATACCCCGCCACAGCCTTTTTCTTATCTGACGGATCAGATTAAAGTCCCCCAGATTCCCTGTTATATCACCTATACAAACGAAAAAACACACCAGATTATTCGGGAAAATTTGCATCAGGCCCCGCTTTATTGCGGTGAAATTACCGGAACCGGACCGCGTTACTGCCCCTCAATCGAAGATAAAATCGTGCGCTTTGCCGATAAATCCCGCCATCAGATTTTTCTCGAACCAGAAGGGCTTGACGATCCGACGATTTATCCGAACGGACTGTCAAATGCTTTGCCGATTGATGTTCAGGACGCGTTTCTGAGAACAATTCCGGGGCTGGAGCAGGTCAAAATTCTCGAATGGGCTTATGCCATTGAGTATGATTATTGCGACCCGCGGGATTTAAATCCGACGCTGGAAAGCCGCCGCCTGCCGGGACTATACATGGCCGGGCAAATTAACGGAACGACCGGATATGAAGAAGCCGCCGCGCAGGGCTTAATGGCAGGCCTGAATGCGGCGCTGGCGGTGGGGCAATCGCAGGCCGATGTTTCCCGTGAAACATCCCGCACATTCACACTGGACCGCGCAGACGCCTATATCGGCGTCCTGATTGACGATTTGATCCATCGCGGCGCGCCGGAGCCTTACCGGATGTTCACAAGCCGGGCAGAATACCGCTTGAAATTGCGAGCGGATAATGCCGATCAACGCCTGACCGATAAAGGCATCACCCTTGGCTGCGTGGACACGTTCCGGCAGAAAGAATGGGAGAAAAAGAAGCAGGCGTTACACCATGCACAGGCATTAATGACCCGCCTGCAAGCCACGCCGAACGAGCTGGTCAGGCACGGATTAACCGTCAATCAGGACGGGCAGCGCAGGCAGGCGTTTGATCTGCTGCGCTATGCAGATATTCAATGGGCGGATCTGGAGCGCGTCTGGCCGGAAATTCAGGATATTCCTGCATCCATTCGCGAGCAAATCAGCATAGACGCGCTCTATGCCGGCTATACGGCCCGGCAGGATGCGGATATTCATGCCTTCCGGAAAGATGAAGCGCTCGCCTTGCCGCAAGATCTTGATTATAGCCAGATTGGTTCGCTATCGAATGAAGTGCGGGAACGTCTGGAGCAGGCAAGACCCGCAACACTGGGAGCAGCCAGCCGCATTCCGGGTGTGACCCCGGCCGCGGTGATCGCTCTGCTGCGCCACGTCAAGAAAAAAGCCGCATAGAGCATAGACAACAATATGAAAGTGGCGCATACACACACGTACGCATCTTGAAACAATGACTCCTGAACAAACAGACCGCCTCCGGCTTTATGTCGATTTACTCAAAAAATGGCAAAAAACCATCAATCTGGTGGGAAAAAACACGCTGGAAGACGCCTGGGACCGGCATATTTTGGACTCAGCACAACTTTCTGCACACATTCCGCAGCACGCAACCCTTCTTGATATCGGGAGCGGCGCGGGATTTCCGGGACTAGTCCTCGCGATTTTACGCCCTGACATCTCGGTCACTCTGGTGGAATCAGATACCCGCAAATGTGTTTTTATGCAAACCGTCGCCCGCGAAACACATTGCGGAAATGTCACAGTGTTAAACGACCGCGTTGAATCAGTCTCCCCTCAAGTCGCTTATGATGTGATAAGCGCCCGCGCCTTGGCCTCTCTGGAGAATCTCTTAACCCTGTCAGCCCCCTTCAGAACCAAGAACCCGGCTCTGTTCTGCCTGTTTCTCAAAGGAAAATCCGCAGAAGAGGAATTAAGCGCCGCACAGAACCGTTTTTCTTTTGAGATCACCAAATATCCCAGCCATACCAACCCGGATGCCTGTCTGCTACACCTCAGCCGGATTGAGTCCTGTTAAAAGTTTCACGTGAAACCAGATAGATTTTAACCGTAGCGGCACGGACGGAGGACGCAAAAAGCATTCTCTGTGTACCCTGCGTCCTCTGTGGTGAAAATCCAAGAGATGACAAATAAATGTCCTATTTTTAATAGGAACCCCTATTATATCAATGCCAAAATTTACCCCATTTTTGATCTTCCCAGTGGGGGAGAAGAGTGCTAAAAAGAGGGTATGCCTCCAAAGAAAGACCGAATTCCCCGCATTCTTGCTGTTGCCAACCAGAAGGGAGGCGTTGGAAAAACAACCACCTCCGTTAATCTGGCGACCGCGCTGGCGGCCTGCGGGAAGGAGGTTCTGCTGGTGGATCTGGACCCGCAGGGAAATGCCTCCACAGGCCTTGGAATTTCACGCAGTGGCCATTCAAATACAAGCTATCACCTGTTATTTGACGCACTGGAGGCGGAGGAGGCCGCACAACCAACAAAAGTTCCGAAATTGTCCGTTCTGGCGTCTTCCATGCATCTGGCCGGGGCAGAAATTGAGCTGGTGGGAGAGGATCACCGCGAATATCGGCTGTGTGACAAGCTCAGAGATTGCACCGCCTATGATTATATTATCATTGATTGCCCTCCCTCCCTGAGCCTTCTGACCATCAATGCTTTTGTGGCGGCCCATGCGGTTGTGGTCCCGTTGCAATGTGAGTTTTATGCTCTGGAAGGCCTGAGCCAGCTCACCAAAACGATTGAAAAGGTCCAGAAACATTTTAACCCGGATCTGTACATCCACGGCATTCTTTTAACCATGTATGACACGCGCAACCGCCTGTCCGCGCAGGTTGCCCGTGATGTGCGCGAATATTTTGGCAAAAAAGTCTATAAAACCGTCATTCCCCGCAATGTCCGGCTGTCGGAAGCGCCATCTTATGGGCTTCCTGCGATTATTTACGATATGAAATGCCCCGGTGCACAGGCTTATATTCGCCTTGCATCGGAGATCATTCGCCGCGAAAAACAACTTGAAACCGACCCGGAGAGGAGGGCTGCCTGATGAGTGCATCATTAAATCCAAAGAAAAGAGGCCTGGGACGCGGGCTGGATGCGTTATTTGAGAGCGGGCAGGCCGACTATGCCACAGATGATAAGGAGGCACAGAACGGCCCCGCTTTGGCGGGAAATACTCAACGGAAAACACTGGGGATTGAGCTGCTCAGCCCGAATCCGGACCAGCCGCGCCGCACCTTCGATCAAACCGCGCTGGAAGAACTGGCGGAGTCCCTGAAAGAATATGGTATTCTACAACCCTTGCTGGTTCGTCCCAATCCCCGTAGCTCCGGGAATTATGAAATTATCGCCGGGGAACGGCGCTGGCGGGCGGCACAACTGGCACAACTGCACGATGTTCCGGTCGTTATTCGGGAGCTGACCGATTCAGAAGCGCTGCAAATCGGACTGGTCGAAAATTTGCAACGGGAAGATCTGAACCCGGTTGAAGAAGCTCTGGGCTACCGCCGTTTGATCGAGGAGTTTCGTCATACCCAGCAAAAAGTGGCAGAACTGGTCGGGAAAAGCCGGTCGCAGGTAACCAATATGTTACGATTGCTGAATTTGCCGGATTCTGTCCAGAACATGCTACAGACCGGAGATCTGTCAACGGGGCACGCTCGCGCCCTGATCGGCCGGGAGAATGCCGAAGAGCTGGCTAAAATGATTATTGAGCAGGATTTAAGCGTCCGCGAGGTTGAAGCGTTACTGGCAGGGAAACTCAACCCGGCACAGACAAAACCCTCGTCGAAACCCGGAAAAGATACAGATACCCGCGCCCTTGAACGGGATCTGTCCGAAGCACTTGGAATGAATGTCACATTGCAGGTTGCGGGGCAGGGGAGCTCTAAAGGGCAAATGAAAGTCAGCTTTAAATCTCTGGATCAGCTTGATTACCTGATCGCGAAAATGAAGGCTTGACGGCTGCGAGCTTTGTGCCTCCTTTGCGTTCAGGTTCATCAGGACGCGACCGAAGCAAAGTAAAACAAAGTCTTTGTCATTCCCGCGAAAGCGGGAATCCAAGTTTTCTGGCATTTTCTTAGTCCCCACCTGCGCGGCGATGACGTATAGGTGGGCATTGGTAAATAGAAATGGATTACACGGACGCAGCCGTGTAATGACGAGAATGTCAAGAATTCCCCCGTCGTCATCACACGCCTTGTGCGTGTGATACACAGAGACAATCATAAACACGAAGTTCCGAAGGAACGAAGCAACCGAAAAAAATCTTCGCTGTGCTCTCGCTCTCTGCGGTTAAGAATTAAACCTTACAGCATTCCGCTATAAATCATCGCCAGCAGGGCGATTCCCAGCACGACCCGGTAAATCGCAAAAGGTGCAAAGCTGAATCGCTCCAGAAATCGCATCATCACTGCAATCGCGCCCAGAGCGGTCAGGAACGATAGCCCGGCCGCCCATATGACGGACTCGGTCAGCGCGGCGTTCCCGGTTTCTATAATATCCTTCCCCATCAGCACTCCGGCCCCGGATAATGCCACAATGGACAAAAGAAGAGAGAACCGGGCCGATTCTGTCCGGCTGAACCCTAAAAACCGTCCCGCCGTCATGGTGATCCCCGACCGGGAGGTCCCGGGAACCAAGGCCAGACACTGCGCACATCCAATCAGGAACGAGTCCCAAAGGCTCATCTCCTGTAGCATTTTATCCTGCTTCTTTGTCCGGTCACTGACCCACAATAAAATCCCAAAAATGATCGTGGCCCAGGCCATAATCTCCAGAGACCTTAGAAACTCTGGCTGCAGTTTATGCAGGATAAATCCAGCGATCACCACCGGAATAGAACCGATAATCAGACGCAAAATCATGGATAGATTGCGGAAACTCAACATGTCCAGAATGTCTTTATGAAAATAAATCAGAACCGCGAATAAGGTCCCGACATGCACCGCGACATCCAGCATCAGGTTTTCTTCCCATGCGGCCTGAGCATCTCCCAGTAAATTATGCACCAGCACCAGATGCCCGGAAGAGCTGATGGGAAGGAACTCGGTAATGCCCTGAATAACGGCAAGAATAAGAAGGCTGAACATGGAAAGATCTCTTATCAGTCAGAGGTTGTCAGAAAAAAATTAGTGAGTAAACTAATACCGAAATCTGGCAGTATTGCAATCAATATTCCTGCCTGATACAGGAGCAGTTTTATGGTTTATCTGTTTGGTTTTTTTGGATTTTGTGCCGGATTTTATGCCGGCCTGATGATGCTGAAACCCTTGCTGCGCGGAAAAAGCAATCTGGCGCTGAAGACAGATCGTTCACTGGCCTTGAAATATGGCTGGATTGTCTGGATTGTGGCACTTCTCGGCTGCGCTCTGGGAATTTACGGCTATGACGCTTTTCTGCTGGGCTAAAGGGTATTTAGGGCCGCCTCTTGTAATCTCCGTACCTTGCATGATTACCCGGACAGGGCAGGGGAATGACGGGTACCTCAGAACGATGATCCGGTTCAGAATCTAAAAGGTTTCTTTCCAGGATATCATTTTTCTGACATCCCCCCAGAAATTCTGACGGATGGGGGCCAGAATATCGCGGGTATACAGACGGGCCGTATCAAAATTCAGGTGGGCTTGCTGCTTCATCCAGTCCTTGTCGGTCAGAGTGCATTCCAAACGCCTAGCCAGAGACTCGACATCGCCACGCCTGTGGATATTTTCCGGCGGCAACAGCTCATCCGTTCCCCCGGCATCCGATGCCAGAGCCGGACATCCGCGACTCAAAGCTTCGATCATTGCCCGCGGCAGGCCTTCGTGAAAACTCGGCTGAATATAAAAATCAACCTCATCCAGCCATTCCAGCACCGCCGTTCCGGAAGGACGCACCCCGTCAAAATAGACTTGTGTCTGCAATCCTGCGTCCTTTATGTCTTTTTGCCACAGGTTGGGATCTCCCTTTCCCAAAATGTGGAACTCAAACGGGGGGAGGTTATCTTTAATGCGCCCCAGAGCCTGTATCGCAACCCCGACTCCTTTCAGGGAATTCCCGTAATTTCCAATCAATCCAATGCGCAGAGGCAGGGCGTACGTCTCAATCCGGGCCAGCCGCCGCTCGAGAACGGAAATGTCCGGCATGTCAATTTCAACATTCGACGCAGCGGCCTGATGCGCTTTGGTCGGATAACGCTCCTGCAAAAAGTGACGGGTGACGTACATCACCGCATCCGCCAGACGTACCATGGCTTTGGCCCGCCTGAATTTGATCGGCGCGTACAGCCTCCCAATCAAAGATCCGTGGTAATAGGTATGATCGTACGCGCAGCCCGACATCTCCACCACGTACGGAATTTTAAACCGGCGCGCCGCCGCCGCCGCCATCATGCCGAATTCCACCGGCCCGCGGATAATCACAACATCATGAGCTTTGACCAGCTGTTCGATCTTTTCCTGCACCGGTTTTGATGAAAACAGGCGTTTAAATGGACTGTTAATATTCGGCAGCAGGTGAAAAGAGACTTGCGCGCCATCGCTGCGCGGATGTCCGGCGATGTCCCCGGACGCGTACATCTTTTCCCGTCCGATTACACTCAGCGTGTCAAAATGCGGTAGAAACCGTTCCGCCCACAGGCTATAGGGAAAGGCCCCAAATGACCAGACTGCCGGACTTTCCGGGTCCTGCATATAGTACGTGTCATGAACGAACAAAGCCTTCATAATTTTATTCTAACAAATATCTGTTACGGGATCATGAAAGAAAGACCGCATGCGGTCTATTTTACAGGTTGCATGCATCTATAGCATATGTTCATTGCTTTATATACATGACGTATTTGCGTGAAACAAGCTATAATAGAAACCTTGCTATATCAGGAGGTTAGTCATGATGACAAAAAACCCACGCTTGGAAGAACTTGCCCGCAAGTACCACGAGCTAAAGGCTGTGCACCGGTACGCCCTGTGTCAGGCCGCCGAAGCTAATCAGAATGAGCGTTTCACATATACAGCCAAACTGTTGCTGGAAACGGACGCCCCGGCAGATATTCGCGCCCTGAAGTCTTATATTGACCAGCAGGTTGCCTGCTGAGACTTTCAGGGTCCGGCCCCGGTGGGGACGAAACTCATACTCTGATAAAATGCTTGCATTTCTGCGGCAGGGCGGTTATATCTCTCTCCAACTACAAATTCACATGCAGGACAGTCTTTTGTGTCCCGGTATGCCAATACCCGGATCATGTTCTGCAGAGGCTTTAACAAAGGAGAAAGAAATGGCTGCTGAATTTACCATGCGCCAGCTACTGGAAGCTGGCATTCACTTCGGGCACCACACCCGTCGCTGGAACCCAAAAATGAAACCGTTCATCTTTGGTGTTCGCAATAACGTTCATATTATTGACCTGCAACAAACTGTTCCGATGCTGGAACAGGCGCTGAACGGTCTGAAAGACATTGCCTCCAAGGGCGGTCGCATTCTGTTCGTCGGCACCAAGCGTCAGGCACAGGATAAAATCAAAAATGCGGCAACTCGCTGCGGACAGTACTACGTTCACCACCGCTGGCTGGGGGGAATGATGACCAACTGGCAAACGATTTCCCTGTCTATCAAGCGTCTGAAAGAGCTGGAAACGCTTCTCTCAAACGGAAATAAAGGACTGACAAAAAAAGAAGTCCTGATGTTAACGCGGGAGCGCGACAAGCTGGAGCTATCCATCGGCGGAATTAAAAACATGGGCGGAAAACCGGATGCTCTGTTTATCATCGACACCAACAAAGAAGATCTGGCAATTAAAGAAGCGAATAAGCTGGGTATCCCTGTATTTGCTGTTCTGGATACAAACTGTGATCCGGCCGGAATTGATTTCCCGATTCCCGGTAATGACGATGCAATTCGCGCAATTGAGCTATATTGCGATCTGGCAGTTTCCAGCATCCTGCAAGGTATGCAGGCAGAACTGTCTGCCTCCGGAATCGATATGGGCGCAAAAGAGGAGATCAGCGTTGATCTGCCCGCCGCCGCCGAGGACATCGCTCCGGAAGAGCTGAAAAAAGCAGCGCAAGCCTGATACGTCAGGCCCCTGACAGCATCAACTGATTGCAAATTACCCGGTTTCCCCGGGTAATTCTTTGAAACGAAACTTTATAATTAGGAGAAATATTATGACAGAGATTACAGCAGCTATGGTCAAGGATCTGCGCGAAAAAAGCGGCGCAGGCATGATGGACGCCAAGAAAGCGCTGATCGAGACCAATGGAGATATGGAATCTGCGATTGATTACCTGCGGAAAAAAGGTCTGGCCAAAGCCGAGAAGAAATCTTCACGGACCGCTGCGGAAGGTCTGGTATCTATCGCTCTGGACGGCACAAAAGGGGTCGCAATTGAAGTGAATGCGGAAACTGACTTCGTCGCCCGCAATGATATCTTCCAGAATTATGTGGCCTCTCTGACACAGCGCGTTCTGTCCGAAAACACACCGGTTGACGCTTATGCCGATGCAGACAGCGCAAGCGGGCAGGCTGTGAAGGAAGATCTGACCAACCTGATTGCAAAAATCGGAGAGAACATGGCTTTCCGCCGCGCAACCCGCCTGGAAGTTGCCAACGGAGTTGTTGCCGGATACATGCACGGCGCTGTTGTTCCCAATATGGGGAAAATAGGCGTTCTGATCGCGCTGGAATCAACCGGAGATCAAGCCAAACTACAAGAACTCGGCAAGCAGATTGCCATGCATGCGGCTGCGGCTTTCCCGA
Organism: Rhodospirillales bacterium; assembly: GCA_020638395.1. GTDB lineage: Bacteria > Pseudomonadota > Alphaproteobacteria > Micavibrionales > Micavibrionaceae > JACKIP01. The sequence continues at coordinate 246,860 of JACKIP010000001.1, read as the reverse complement.
AATATCTGACCAGTGCCGAAGTAGACGCCAGTGAGCTGGAGCGCGAAAAAGACATTATTCGCGAGCAGGCCCGCGCACAGGGTAAACCGGAAGAGATCATCGAGAAAATGCTGGATGGTCGTATGCGGAAGTTTTATGAAGAAATTTGCCTGCTGGAACAGGTCTATGTCATGGACAATGAGCGTAAGATTTCTCAAGTCCTGAAAGATGCAGAAAAAGAGGTTGGCGCTCCTGTGGCCCTGACCGGCTTCGCCCGTTACCAGCTGGGAGAGGGAATCGAGAAAGAAGAAACTGATTTCGCGGCAGAAGTGGCCGCCGCCGTAAACGGGTAATCAGACGACGACTTTCATCCAAAAGGGGAGATAGATCAGTCTATGTCCCCTTTTTCTTTTTTCAAAAACCGCCCCCTTATCCCTCATAGGCCGGCAAAATAACGATAAAGCGAGCGCCGCTTATTTTGTCTTCTTCATAAATATTTTCAGCAAAAATTTCGCCGTTATGAGCATCAATAATCTGTTTGGCAATGGATAATCCCAAACCGGAATTCTTAACCCGGTCATGCCCTTTCGGGCGGTCGGTGTAAAACCGCTCAAATACTTTTTCCAATCGGCTTTCGGGAATTCCGGGGCCCTTATCCTCGACAAAGACATACAGGCTTTGTTTCTTTCGGATCAGCATCACACGTACAGGCTGGCCGGGCGGACTGAAGGACAGGGCGTTTGCAATCAAATTCTGGAAGACCTGCGCCAGAGCATCGCCACTCCCCCATGTCAGGCACGGATCATCCGGAAACGTACACATAACCTGCGGGCGTTTTTGTAGCGCAGACGGATCTCCGGAACTACGGCTCATCGGATCAGACCAGAGATTTGCCGTTTCTCTCAGAACAGATCGCAGATCTATTTTATGGAAAGAATCGCGTGCCAGCTCGGAATCCAGCCGCGATATTTTGGAAATATCCGTAATCAGCCAGTCCAGCCGTTTGACATCCTGATCCATAATTTCTAACAACGCCCGCCGTTTATCGTCATCTTTAATCAGTAAAGCGGTCTCAATCGCACTATGAATAGATGTCAGCGGGTTTTTGATTTCATGAGCAACATCCGCGGCAAAATTACCGATCGCATCAATCCTGTCATTCAAAGCCTGTGTCATCTGCCGCAGGATAATTGAGAGCTCGCCAATTTCATCCTTGCGGTGGCTCATGTCGGGCAGATCGGTCAAATTTCGCTGCCCGCGCCGAATATCTTCTGCGGCTCGTCCCAGCTTTTTCAGGGGAACGGCAATAAAGCTGGACAGGTACACCGACAGCAGAAATGTCAAAATCATCACGATGATAAATGCCTGTGCGATGTCTTTGCGGACGGAGTCAATGGCCTGCGTGACTTCCTCACCTGACATCATCAGCAACAGCGCATATTGTATGCGTCCCCGTGCGTCCCGTACAGGAATGGAAATGGTCAGGATAAAATCTCCCTCCAGCGCCCAAGCCCCCAGATCTGGCTCGCCGCGCAATGCGGCAGACACTTCCGGAAATCTGTCCGCCCAGACCCCGTCCTGCACATTCGGAAAGGAGGGCAAAGACATTTGCGTGGGGTTCAAATACAGAAAGAATGTGGCAAGTGCTTCTGTAACCCCCATAAATTTTTCGCCGTCTTCTTCTTCAGAGACGGGGTTGGCCGCCGCCATCTTTTTATAATCCCCCCATTGTTCAAAAAGATAACCGTCCGTATTTATCAGAACGACACTCTGCCCGTTATTCCAGTGATCTTTCAGGTAACCGACATTGTCGGGGTCTTCTTCCACAAAAAGGTTAATCAGGAACGCTTCACGCTGCATGTGCTCGTATGCCGCCTCTATCAGATTTTGCTTATATTTGCTGAGGTAAAAAACGCCAAATCCCATCAGGACCAGAGGCAGAATACTGACGGCCAGAATAACCAGAGTCAGGCTGGAAAGTCTCTTTTTACGCGCAGCAGCGGGAGGATTAAACCGGGTCGTCATCTCTGTATTTGTATCCCACCCCATAGAGGGTTTCAATCCGGTCGAACTCTTCATCAAGATTTTTAAATTTTTTCCGGATTCTTTTGACATGAGAATCAATCGTGCGATCATCGACGTAAATATCATCGCCATAAGCCGCATCCATGAGCTGGTCACGGCTTTTCACATGCCCCGGATGCCCCGCCAGAGTTTTCACCAGCAGATACTCCGTCACCGTCAGGCTGAGCGGCTGGTTTTTCCAGATGCACAGATGGCGGGCATCATCCAGAATTAAATCGCCCCGTACCAGTCGCTCCTGCGGATCGGTCGATAAATCGCCCCCCGTGGCGGCACTATCCCGGAAAAGACCAACTCTCTCATGGCGCTTTATCAGGGCGCGAATACGCGCAATCAGTAATTTTTGCGAAAACGGTTTGGTAATGTAATCATCGGCTCCCAGCCGAAACCCCATTAACTCATCGACCTCATCATCTTTCGACGTCAACATGATAATCGGATGTGTGTAGTCCTGCGCCCGTAATTTCTGCAGCAGCTCCAACCCGTCCATCCGGGGCATTTTGATATCCAGAATCGCAACATCCGGCGGCGTCTGGGTCAGGGATTTATATCCCTCTTCCCCATCATGGCAGACGGAAACCTTGAATCCCTGCGACTCAAGCGTCATCTTCAAAGAGGCGGTGATATTCAGATCATCATCTACCAGCGTAATACAAGGCAATTCAAGCGACATTCCGGGAGTATACCTCACGCCAGAGCCTTTGACCATTCAAAGCATGGCACAATCGCCAGAAAAATAACGAACACATGGATTACACGAACGGAGCCGGGAAACGACAACAAGGAAGACCGCCTGCAGGCGGAGCGTCCCTTTGCTAGATTTTTTTGTTCCTAAAAGAAAAATTTAAGATCAGACGACGTTCCGGGAGTAGCCGGGCCAACCCCTTCTTCCCTCTGAATAGACAGGCTGTCGCCGCTGCCGCTTCCGGCAAAACGCGTCGCACCCCCCAGAACCTCTTCGAGGGCTCCCTCAAATCTCGCCAGATCTGTATGTTTTGTTAACGCATAAATGGTTGTCATTTCACACCTCTGTTTTTGTTTTTATCTATTTTGTTGTTACAGCACCAACAGCCAGTTCTTTTCCAAATCCGGCCATATTCTCTTCAATTGTTACATCATTGTCATTACTGTTTCTCAAAATCAAGGGCAATGTGTGAACCACACGTTCCTCGCCGATATTGGTACATAACAACAATTTGTCCGTACTTTCAAAGTCTTTTGCCTGTTTTTCAGTTAAAATTGTATTTAAAATCGCAACTGCCCCGCCATTCTGGGCAATGCTGATTTGTTGCAGATCGACGTCCCATTCAACCCAGACCGGAAGATCCGCAAACTCGTAATCTATAATCAGCGCAATTTTATCCTTCTCGCGGGCGATCACGCCTTCCGCATCGATTAGTCCGTGTGTTCCCTCAATTGGCTCAACCGGAGTTTCTTCTACGTATACGGACTCCTGCGGCTTTTTCGATAAACCGAACAAAACCAGTATCGGATGAAATAGTCTGCCTAATCCCAAACCCATCTAAAATACCCAAAAAATTTTACAACCTGATTATACTATATTCTATTTAAAGAAAATATTAAAGTTTTTCATAGAGTTTTTGACGAATCCTTTTTTCTCCTCTATAAAAGGGCATGCCTTTTGAGTACATCGTCCAGGCAATCGGAATTCTCGGTTTTCTTCTGGGGATTGCGGCTTATCTGTCTAAAGACGATATTGCCCTGAAATTATTGATCGGAATTGCCTCCTTTGCGATGGCCCTGCATTTCTTCTTTTTAGGAGCGTATGTCGGAACAGGCGCGGCATCATTTTCCGGAATAAGATCGTTCTTATCCATATTCAAGAAGGTCCGGCCTCTCGCCCCCTTGTTCTTTGCTGCCTATATTCCTCTGGGGTATTTTTATATACACGGCTGGGTTGATGCCCTCCCGATTATTGCCGGGCTGATCGGAACCTATGCGATGTTTTACCTCGAACGGCTGCCGATGCGCTATGCCCTGTTTATAGGAACATCTTTCTGGTTTCTGCATAACCTTCTGCAAGGGTCCATTGGCGGCACGCTGCTGGAGCTGTTTTATCTGGGAGCCAATATCTTTACGATCCGCAAAATCAAAAAAGAGGATGCAGCGCGACTTACTTCTCCGCTACAATAAAGACGACATCTTCATTGAATTGCAGGCCTGCAGATTTTTCCCCTCTGCCGTATTTCCGCTCCATAAACCAGACCAGATCACTGCGGGCCAGATCGCTGATCTCTACCAGATGGCGGTTATAGGTTGATTTGCCGGTGCTGGTCGTAAACCAGTGCTCCAGATATTCCTTGGCATCCCTTACAACGTGATCGACGGTAAAATTCTCCGCGGCTTTGATAGTCCAGCCATGAGTTTTCAGCAAAGCTTCCCACTCGGATCGTGTCTGGTAATGAAACGGCGACTCTCCGCTGGGGGAAATCCCCAGCTCCGAACGCACATACAAATCAATATCTTCCAAAATCTGCGGCAACCGCTCACAGCTTGAAAGCACAAAATAGCTGCCCGGCTCCACAACCCGTTCCAGATCTTTGAACAATGCGGTTTTATTTTGGATCCAGTGCAACGTCCAGTGAGATAACACCAGATCAAACGGCCCTGATTCCCGCGGCATTTGACCAATATACGCCGCCGATTTGCGCAGATACTCAATCCGCTCATCATTATGGTGATGAATAGCCTGTGCAAACATATCCGGATCTGGTTCCAGCGCCAGAATATGGCTGAGGGATGGGAAAATATCAAAACAGTCTTTGGTGCGCTTTCCGGTCCCGGCCCCGATATCCAGCAATGTTTCAATCGCTTCAACCGGCAGATGGTCTTTTATGAATTTTGTCAGATAATTAAACTGCGCCTGTTGAAAGTCACTGGTTTCGTCGTAAAAAGCGCCCAGATTCTTTTTCATTACCTACTCTTTTTCTTTATCTTTCAGCTTCTTCTCCAGCCAATGAATGGTGTAATCGCCATTGATAAATTCTTTTTGCTCCAAAATCCAGTAATGCAGGGGCAGGGTCGTTTTAACGCCCTCGATCACCGTTTCCCGGATTGCGCGTTTCAGGCGGGCAATACATTCATCCCGGGTCCGACCCTTGACAATCAGTTTGCCGATCATTGAGTCATAGTAGGGCGGAATTGTGTATCCCTGATAGATGGCACTATCCAGACGGACATTCAATCCCCCCGGCGCATGAAACTGCTTAATCATACCGGGAGACGGCATAAACGTGTCGGGATCTTCGGCATTGATGCGGATTTCAATAGCATGGCCCCGCAACCGCAGATTATCTTTTTTCATACTAAGCGGATGACCAGCAGCAATATTGATCTGCTCCGCAATCAGGTCAATATCAGTAATCATTTCCGTGACTGGATGCTCTACCTGAATACGAGTATTCATTTCCATGAAATAGAATTCGCCGTTTTCGTAAAGATACTCAATCGTACCGGCTCCACGATAGCCCAATTTACGGACCATATCTGCAGACAGAGACCCGATATACTCTCGCTCTTTCTCCGACAGGATCGGGGAGGGAGCTTCTTCTATCAGTTTCTGATGACGGCGCTGGATCGAGCAATCACGCTCCCCCAGATGGACGGCATTCCCGTGCGTATCCCCAAAAATCTGGATCTCGATATGGCGTGGTTTTTCCAGATATTTTTCCATATAGACGGTATCATCACCGAAATTGGCTTTGGCCTCGGAGCGCGCCGTCCGGTAAGCCTCATCAAGGTCCGCCGCACTGCGCACCACTTTCATTCCTTTACCGCCGCCGCCGCTGGCTGCTTTAATCAGCATCGGATAGCCGCCTTCTTCGGCAATCCGGCGGGCATCGTCGACAGATTCCAGTGCGCCGTCAGAACCGGGAACGACCGGCAGACCCAGTTCTTTCACAGTCTTTTTGGCCATAACCTTGTCGCCCATCATGTCAATATGCTCGGGCTTGGGACCAATAAAGGTGAATCCGTGGGCTTCAATCATGCGGGCAAATGAGGAATTTTCCGATAAAAATCCATAGCCGGGGTGGATGGCCTCGGCTCCCGTCACTTCAGCCGCGGAGATAATCGCAGGCATATAAAGATAGCTGTCTTTTGCCGCAGGCGGCCCGATACAGACGGATTCATCTGCCAGACGCACCGCCATGGAATTAGCATCTGCGGTGGAATGGACCGCAACCGTCCCGATTCCCATTTCCCGGCAGGCACGGATAATACGAAGCGCGATTTCGCCGCGGTTGGCGATAAGGATTTTTTTAAACATGCTTTACTCTATGACCATTAACACATCGCCGAATTCAACCGGCTGACCATTCTCAACGGCAATGTGTGTGACCGTACCGGAACGGGGCGCTTTAATCGGATTCATCACCTTCATGGCTTCGATAATCAGCAGCGTATCCCCCTCGGAAACCGTTTTTCCCTTGGAGACAAAAGCCGCTGCCCCCGGCTCGCCTGCCATATAGGCTGTTCCCACCATCGGAGATGTGACCGCCCCCGGATGATCGTCCCCGGCAGTGGTGACCGGAGCCGAACTGTTTGCAACCTGAGGGATCGCCGGATCGGATGACATTGACAGGTGCATGCCGCTATTGCCTGCCACCATCATTCCGCCTTTATTAACACGAATGGATTGATCGCCGTCGGCGACTTCAATCTCTGTCAATCCGGTTTCATCGAGTAGATCCGCCAGTTCGCGGATTGCCTTGGCATTTATTTTCATATTTATTCCTGATATTTTTTAACCTCTCATATCTAGAGGAATTTTGTGCGGATGTCAAAGGGCGGAACGACCCCGAACTTACCGCCCCTCAATTTTGTCATGACACGGCTTTGACGAGAATTGCCCCTCTTCGCGCCCGTCGCTCCGCTCAGAATGACGCAGGGCATGCCTCCAGCAAAAGGTCATGATTTATTGATATTTTTCATGTATCCTGTAGGGATGACATCTCCTCTCTGGCTTAAATCCTATCCTGCAGAAATAGACTGGTATGCCGATATTCCGGCGCATCCCGTGCACCTCCTTCTGGAACGCACCGCCGCCGAGTATCCGTCTGCCCCGGCATTTGATTTTCTTGGGAAAAAATATGACTGGGCCACTCTTCACCGGATGGCCCGGGCGCTGGCTGCGGCGCTTCAGGCACGCGGCGTTGGAAAGGGAACCAAGGTCGGGTTATTCCTGCCCAATACTCCCAGCTATCTGGTCGGCTATTATGCCATTGCCATGACCGGTGCCACCATTGTGAACTATAATCCGCTCTATCCGGTCAAGGAACTGGCCTACCAGATCGAAAACAGCGAAACGGACATTCTGATAACCTGCGACCTGTCTCTTCTGTATGACAAGGCTTTGGCATGCCTGCGGGATACACGCCTGCGCACCTTAATTGTCAGCCAATTTGCCAACTTACTGCCCTTTCCAAAGAATATCCTGTTTCCGCTCCTCAAAAGCAAAGATATTTCGACAGTTCCTTATGACCAGAGAATTCTATCCTATGATGCCCTGATCGCAACCGGCGGGGCCCCGCAACCGGTTTCAATTGACCCTCTGGAAGATATAGCTCTGCTGCAATATACGGGCGGAACCACCGGCGTTCCCAAGGGAGCCATGCTGACTCATGCTAATATTGTCGGCAATGCAGAGCAGGGAACTCTCTGGTGCCATGACTTTAAACCGGGACAGGAAAAAATGCTGGGAATTCTCCCTTTCTTTCATGTATTCGCGATGACGGCGGTGATGAATCTCTCGGTGCGCAATGCTTTGGAAATTATTGCCCTTCCCCGGTTTGAGCTGGAAGACACCATCAGGCTGATCCACAAAAAAAGGCCGGATTACATGATGGCTGTCCCCGCTATTTTTAACGCAATCAACAACTATCCGGGCATAGAGTGCTATAATCTGCGGTCTTTGAAAGCCTGTATTTCCGGGGGAGCCCCGATGCCTGTCGAGATTAAAAAGTCTTTCGAAGATAAGACCGGCTGCACCGTGGTGGAAGGCTACGGCCTGACCGAATCTTCCCCGATTACCCATGTTAATCCGCTGCGGGCGGAAAACCGCGCCGGATCCATCGGCATGGTTTTGCCCCGCACGGAAATCAAGCTGATTGATCCGGAGACCGGACGCGATGTTACCACCCTGAAAGAACGCGGAGAGCTGTGCATCAAAGGGCCGCAGGTCATGAAAGGCTATTGGAATAACCCGGACGCCACGGCCAAAACCCTGCAAAATGGCTGGCTGCATACGGGCGATATCGCCACCCTGGATGAAGACGGTTACACCTATATTGTGGACCGCCTCAAAGATATGATTATCACCAACGGTTATAATGTCTATCCGCGCAACGTGGAAGAAGCGATCTATCTGCATCCGAGTGTGGAGGAATGCATTGTCGCGGGCGTCCCCCATCCGCAGCGCGGAGAAGTGGTAAAAGCCTGGATCAAGTGCAAGGAGGGGCGGGATCTGAGCGCAGAGGATCTCAAAACATTCCTGAAAGATCATCTCTCCCCGATGGAAATTCCGCGCCTGTACGAATTCCGGAAAGACCCTCTGCCCAAAACCATGATCGGCAAACTATCGCGGAAAGACGTCCTGAGTGAAGAAACGTCCTGAGGAATAGAAATGGATTACGCATATGGGAGGAATGCAAAATTATTTAAAACGCCTTCTAATCTTATAGTTATAGTCGTTCCCCATAATCTTGAGACACCTCCTCAAGCCGTCACTGCCCGGATTTGCGGGAAAAATCCGGGAAATGACGATTTTTAACTTTTGCAGAGGATTCTACAAACCATGCCCCAGAAAGTCCGGTTTTTTTTCTTCTGTGCCGCCGTTCTGCTGTATGCAGCGGCGGGCTATCCGACACCGGATGCGCCCGGCGGCGTGGAAATTCTGGTTGGCAGCGGCCTGTTAGTGTCTTTAGGGTTTCCGACGGCGGCATTTGCGCTGCTCCGGCCCCGTACTGCAGAACCGCTCTGGATGAAAACATCGCGTTTGTTACTGATTTATGGTCTCAGCGCTCCTGTCGTCATGGCAATTCTGCAGGGAAATGAGATCAGTGCCGTTATTCGTGATCTTTTTCCGTTTTTGTTTTTGTTATTGCCCTACTTTACCTATGGATTTTTTTACCGGCTTTCGCAACAGCAGAAGCAGAGTGTCGTTTTGCTGTTTCTGGTGGCGGGATTGATCTTTGCCGCGCGCGGTCTGAGTGCGATGCAGGCCGGCCGTTCCGGCGAAGGACAGATTCTGGATGCGCTGTATCTGGTGAATGCGCCTACGGTTCTGTTCGCCGCATTATTGCTGGGGGGATATGCCCTGTCCGCGTTCCGCTTTTCCTCTCCGGTGGGGCCGGCTTTCGCAGCGATTACTATGGTTCTGCCGGTTCTGGCGATGGCGGCGGCGGTCCAGCGGGCCAGTTTTGGCGCGATGGCCTGTAGCGGGATCATTCTGGGGATTGGTGTTCTGCGGCGCAGCCTTTTGCGGGCGGTATGTCTGGCCGCAGCCGCCGGGGGTCTGCTTTTTTATGTCTATGGGGAGGCGGTCGGGCCGGTTCTGGCCGCTCTGATCGAGAAAAACCGGCTGGTTGGATCAAATATGCGTTTATCCGAACTGGAAGCCGTCTGGGAGCGGGTGGTGGAAAGTACCCCGACGTTTTTATTCGGGCAGGGATGGGGCGGAACGCTGCAATCTCCCGCCGTTGGCGGTCTGACGGTGAATTATACCCATAGCCTGCTGAGTGCGGCGCTTCTGAAAACCGGGATGATCGGCATGCTGTTAACCCTGTCATATCTTGGAACGCTGTTGCTCCGCTTTCCGGATCTTTTTCGTAAGAATACCATTTTAGCACTTGCGCTCTTCTGGCCATTTGTCATAGATATCTTTCTTTATGCAAGCTATAAGTCCCTTGATTTTGGGTTCGTCTTGATGATGATTGCATGTTATGGTTTAACCGGGCAGGAGCATGACAAAAAAGCCGAAAAAAACGCGCAGAATATTGATGATAAACCGGGTCTTTCCGCCAACGGTCGGAGCCACGGGGAGATTGTTGTATGAACTGGCAACATATCTGAGCGGAGAAGGATATCAGGTTACGGTTCTGACAACCGGACCACAGGCGATGGTGCGCAAGGAACCCTATGGGGTGGAGATTATAAGAATAAAATCTCCACGCAACCCCCGCTCGATGATAGGAAATATGTCCGTATCTTTGCGCCTGTTTTTCAAGGCTCTGACCCTGCCAAAACCGGATATTCTCCTGACAAAAACAGATCCACCTTTCTTTGTTATTTTCGGAGCAATGATCTCCAAGACCCTGAAAGTAAAACATATTCACTGGTCGCAGGATGTGTATCCTGACATTCTCCCGGCGCTGGATTATAAAATTCCCCGTGGACTTTACCGGATGCTGGACTATTTCACCGCCCGCTCGATGCGCTCCTGTGATGCTGTGGTGGCTATCGGGGCCTGTATGAAGCAGGTCCTCCTGAGAAAGGTCCTTTTTGAGGAAATTATTCATATTATTCCCAACTGGACAGACCGTATCTTGCTAAAGGAAGATGCTAGCAAAGAACCTAAACACCATGATAATAAACATGAATTAACGGATGAAGAGCGGGCAGCGCTCCCGGCGAAATTTCGCATTCTTTATGCCGGGAATATGGGGCGGGCGCACCCCTATCAGACCATCCTTGATGCGGCTAGGATTTTAAACCGCACAGAGCATGACATTGAATTTTTGTTTGTGGGTAGCAATCAGAAACTTTTTGAGCTGGCTAAAATCCGTGCACGCGAACGTCTGGAGAACATCCGGTTTCTCCCCTACCAGCCGCGTCGCCAGTTGAAGGGACTTTTGGAGAGCGGTGATCTTCACATTATTTCCATGGCGGATGAGGCGCATGGTAAAATGCTCCCCAGCCGCATCTATGATATTTTTACCGTCAAGCGTCCCTGCCTGTTTATCGGCGGGGAGGAGTCCGATCTGTTTGTGATGCTGGAAACCATGCAGGCGGGCATTACCATTCCGCAGGGGCGGGCAGATTTTCTGGCCAATACCATCCGGCATCTGCGCGATAACGGAGAGGCCTGGCACGCTCTGTATAAGGGAGCAGAGGCCGCGCGCGAGAAATATACGCCGGACTTATCTCTGGAAATGTGGAAAGATCTGATCGAGAGGCTGCCATGAGGACACTCCGCGATGAAACACTGGCTGATTTGTTAAAAGCGCTATGGTCTGCGCGGGTGTACGTCGCCAGCGGGGCCGTAGCCGGGATGATTCTGGCGGGACTGGTTGTTCTTTTCGCCGTTCCCTGCTACCGCGTCCAGATGGTGATCGCGCCGGTTTCAGAGAGCGCATCTGCTGGAGACGCTCCCGGCGGGGCATCCGGAGCCTTTATCACGCAGGCCGCAGATCAAAAAACGTTTGCATCTTTTCTCCGCATTCTGAGCGGTCCGAATGTCATCAAGTCTGTTCTGGAACGGGATCAAAACATTCTCCCGGCATTGCAGGAGGTGCGGCGCTTTACGTTCCAAAGCGGGCAGGATCTTTCTGCTCCGGAGGATGTTTCGCAGTTTCTCACGCAGGCCGTACGTGTCAAAGCCGTGGGAGAAACGTCTTTGCGTACGCTGGAGCTGGAGCTTCCCGATCCCCAGCTCGCCAGACAGATTCTGTTCCAGTTACACCAGACCGCAGATCATATTTTGCGTACAGAAGCAGAGGCACGTACGGATAAACGTCTGGCCTATCTGAAAGAAACACTGGCACGTACAGCCAACCCCGATCACCGGCAAGCCCTGACCAGCCTGCTGATGGAGCAGGAGCGGCAGGCAATGATTCTGCGGATGGATAAATATTTTGCGGCAGATATCGTGGAGCCTCCGTTTGTAACTCCCAGACCGGTCTGGCCGCGCAAATCCTACCTGTTCCCGCTGGGGGCCTTGATTGGCATGATGCTGGGATGGGTGATCTACGGAATCGCCCGGTCGTACCGATAGATTTTACGTATATATCAAATAACTATCTCACCTACCACAACATGCTGAAGGCCACCACCATCATCAATCCTGCAAAAATCCGCCGTAGCTTCTGCTGATCGAATTGATGCGCCGTCCGCGCCCCGGCAATGGCTGTGAAAAAACTGACAGATACCACCGCCAGCGCGCCGGGTCCGTAAATATATCCGAGCGTATACGGCACCCCGGTTTGCTCCGACCAGCCAGTGAGGATAAATCCGGCCACTGCCGGTATTGCAATAAAAAGCCCCAGCGCCGAAGCAGTGCCGACCGCCTGCCGCATCTCTGTTCTGTAAAAACTCATATAAGGAACGCTCAGTGTCGCCCCCCCAATGCCCAGCAGGCCTGATAAAAACCCGATGATCCCCCCGGATAGGGTTGTCCAGCCCGCTCCGGGAAACGTGGTTGCCGCCGGGGAGCGAAACCGTTCCAACCCGGTTGCCAGCAGCACCGCCAGCGTGAAAATCATACAGGCAAAAAATATCTTGATGCTGGCACTTTCCATCTGGTCCGCCGCCCAGGCAGAACCAAGAGATCCAAGAACAATCCCCGGAGCCAGCCGCGCCAGAATATCCCGCCGGATGTTCTGACGTGCCGCATGCGCCCGGACGGAAGACACTCCGGTGACAAGAATGGTGGATAAAGACGTACCGATGGCAACCTGCATGACGTGCGTCGCATCGGGATATAACCAGGTAAGGCTGTAGGCAAAGCAGGGTACCAGAATGATCCCGCCGCCGATACCGAACAACCCGGCAAAAAATCCGGCGACGCCACCAATCATCATGTAAAATAGAACTGTTGCCAGAAACAGGGTCATTCGCCGGACTACTATTTATAGAAAAATGGCTGGAGTTTACCATTTTCATCAGGGGTTGCGGCCGGAACCAGATCGACCGCCGCCTGCGGAGCAGAGGGCGCTACAGACGCACTTTTCGCCTCAGTCTTTTCTGTTTTTCTGGCGGCCTCGGCTTCTTTTTTAGCGATCTCTTTTTCCTGCCTTATCTCTTTTTTCAGGGCGCGGCCTTCGGGCGTTGCGAGAAACTCTTTGGCTGATTGATCGCTGAGGCCGTGACGAATATAAAACTCATTCCGGCGCTCCAGTTGTTTTTTAATATTTTCCTGTTCCTGCTTGAATAAATCCGCCCGGATATCTGCAACCTGCGCCTCGCTTAAATCGGAAAAACTGTTCTTCATCCGCAATTTTGTCCTCAGGTCATTGGCATCTGCGGTTAATGCCAGAGCTTTTGACTGAGGCAGCTCTTCCCCGTTTGCCAGCATCTCAAAAACGTTGCGGGAGGTTGGCATATCCTCCTCTATCTGCTTTTCTCCCCGCATCATGGAGTCGAGATTAAGCGGACGGAGCTGTTTGGGAACCGGAGAAACATCCCAGGTTTTACGAAGAGCGGGGGACTCGGCGCGGACAGATACGGGCGCAGCAGGCGCAACCACCGTCATCACCATCGCCGAAAAAACCAGTTTCTGCCAAAAAAGTCTCATATGGACTAATTATAGTCTGCCGCCGCACAAATATAAAGTTTTATGAGACTCTGTCCGGAAAAATACGGGCCGCCAGAGCAGCATCACGGAAAGATACCGCGCCGATAGTCACGGATTGCAGCTCTTTCTGGATTTGCAGGTAATGCAGCTGATTCAGCTCGTCATTCATCCCGGCGAATAAAGGGTTGGAAGAAAGTTCCTCGCCATATCCTGCCAGATAACAGCTCCTATCCGGCAGACGTGACAGGCTCTCGATAAATTCGAATGCGGGGCGGGACGGGCCGTATAATTCTGCCTCCCGTGCCACATCCAGAGTATCGTCAATTGATTCCAGCGTTTGATGATCGCAGGCGCCCACACGAACGTGGCATTCAAACCACTGATAAAACGCTTCGATCAGAGCGGTTCCGTCAAATAATTTTTCAGGATGCCGCTCCAGCGTGCGGGCAAAGCGCATGGCGATATCGCCTTCCGGAGCGCCGATCAGATGCCGCCAGACTTCGGGAAATCCTGCGCCGCGCAATTCCCACGCCACCATCAGAGACAACACATCGCAATCCGCCGCCCGAATACGCTCCAGCAACAGCACAGAGTCCAGAGTTAACCCCGCTTTGTAGGGCTGACGGCATTCCATATGCCAGATATCCCGCAATCCTTTGACCAGAGCCAGCATCAGGGTATGCCGGAAATAGCCGGGCTTCTCAAATGTTCTGATTTTCAAATGATAATCATTCAGGATTAAAACCTGCGCGTCCGGACCAAGATCATAAGCGGCATCCTCAAGAGAGCGCATATCAATGCTCCAGTCACGGCGGACGGCGAAATTGATTAGAGAGCGGGCCGCCGGGCTTTCATAAAGCTGGCATAAAATTTTATTATAGATGCAGGCTTCATAGCCGTAACCACCGGCCAGAGGATCGGCATCCACAGAGCCTTCCGCCCAGTCCGCCAGCCGGAAAGGCCGGGAGGAAACAGGCTGTTCGGGATGGTCCCGGTCCTGTGGAACAGCCGTCAGATCATAGCTTTGCCGCTCCCCGCGAAGAGGGGAACAGGATCTCAGACGTCCTTGACGATTTATATATGTTGCTTTCACCCTTTGTCCCTTGAATAATATTTTTTCACAAAAATCCGCCGTTGAAGGGCCGGATTGTGATGTCAAAAGGGATGACCTCTCCGCTTTTGCCGGAGACAGATCCGCTCTCTGCCAATTTTCTGCGAGAGACGGGGAATGGAATAAGTATTCCTGTCTGGGGAAGGGCCTGGTCGTCAAAATCGTCACCGTTTGTGAAAAAAGTTTCAGAAAGAGCGCTCTCTACGTGAGTTGCAAATGTTGCAGAAGAGGACAGGTTCTCTTTTTGCAAATCCCGTTCCATCTGGGAAAACGTTTTTTCGAATTTGATAAACCACAGGAAGTTGGCACTGGAACGATCCCGCACCTCGGTAAAAATCGGATCAGAAATCAGGTTAGGAATCTGCTGGGCCAGGTAGTTTTTGCCGAACGGCATTTCCCCAAGCGCTTTAACCAGATCAATGACAATCAGTTGTGACATATCTTCATTATCGAACATCATACCACTGTAATCAGACAGCATCTTCTGGATCAGACAGGTGTCTGAATGGCGTGAGCGGTCCGACAAAAACCAAGTTTCAAATGCCAGAAACGATGCCCGGCCATTATTCAGACTGCGAAAATCGCTTGCTGCCTCCCGCCCGTACGTATGGGTCAGATCACGTAATCCGGAAAATTCCAGAGAGTCCCATGCTTCCGGCGCTCCCGCCAGATTTAGTTCCCAGGATGCCCGCAAAAGAGACACGGCCAGATCGGCTTTTTGTGCCCGGTTGATAAAAACGGCATGATCCGGATAGAGCGCCAGTGGTTGCAGCAAAGCTCCCTGATAATTCTGCCAGGCCTGACGCAGGGCATAAATCAATCCTTTAAGAAGATCCGGCTTGCTGAGTTGTGGCTGAAACAGAATGGTGTTTTCTGCTCGGTTATATTCCACGCTAAAGATGTAAGGGGCGGCCCGGAAAGAGATGGAATTATCCTCCGCAAACTCCAGCAAAGACGCCATGTAACGGCTGCGGGACAGAATGTCTCTTACCTCCCGGATATCGCAGGCAGATTTCATTCCCCCCTGCAGATCCACGGCGTTTTCATCAAATCGCTCAAGATAGGTTAAAAGACGGTCATATTCTTCCTCTTCCGATTGAAAATCAAAGCTGCCATATTCACGGTCCAGCTCGGCCAGAAGTTCTTCTTCGAGAAGATTTTCATCAATATCCATGAAGAAAAACGGGTCATGGGCGATGTAGGTTGAGCGCACAGGCTGTAAATCCCCCAAGGTATAGGCGACATTCGGCAAATAGTTGTGAAACCCCTGCGTGCCCTGTGTGCTGTTATTATCTCCGGACTGTGTCATATCTTCTCTCCAAATTTCGACCTTATCCTGCCCCTGATTTCTTAAACAACCCTTAACAAATCCAAAGAAAATAAGGCCTTTATTTCCTCTATTATGCCGCAAAAAGCGTTAAAGCTTTCCTAGCGGCAAATGGAAAATATTACGTTGGAAAAGACAGTCGTAGAATTGCCTTCAGCAATTCTAAGGCAATGACGGTTTGAAAGGGTGCCTCAAAATTATTTAGAGCCACTATAGTAAAATAGAGGATTATAACCCGGTCAGGGATTCCAGAACCGGCACATCTTCGACCTGTAACATACGGTCTGTTACCTGAATTTCTCCGTGGCGATTAACCCGCAACCGGCATTCAAACAATTCCGTTCCGAACAGAATATGCGCGCCCAGCTCATAAGCCCGGTTTGCTTCGTCCCAGCTTACCAGATGCGGGGGACGGATCAGGGCAGACAGGGATTTTTTGGCAGAAGTTGAGGGTTCTTCCCGCCATTTAAAATCCTCATAGGAGGAAATAATCTGCATCTGGCCGTCGCGGGTTCTGGTATGAGACAGAAAAAACAAGACATAGGCAGAGATATCTGCAATCGAGAGATGCAGCGGAATTTTCTGATTCAGGCGGTAAATCGTATCGGCCTGCCAGTCCAGAATTTCCACCTCTGTTCCCTGATAGAAAAAAGACACCGGAATCGCCGATAAATCTTCATTTTTCTGAATTTGTACAAATTGCCAGCCCGGATAAAAGGGCAATTCGGTGCGAACAACCTTGCAAAAGCCCAGATCCTGATATCCAAACGGCAGGGACTCTCCCAGTTGCGCCGATAATTGTTTCTTTTCGTCAGCTGTAAGTAAGTGGAATTTTTCGGACATGGTAAAATCTGGAGTGATTCGCGGTTAAAATTTATGCTTCTCCATAATAGCGCGGATAACCCTGTGGGCAAGTCATGGTTTTTCGACCCAACAGAGTCAAGGATAACTTCCGGTCATTTTTTTCCGATTTTTTATGAAGGGCTAAAATTTTTGTATAAGTGACTTTCAGATGGGCAGGGGTATGTGGGTAATTATAAAGCCGCAGAAATAAAGGGTTTTCAAAGAATAAGACAGCTTAATCTTCTGGAATCTTTTAAGAAAAAATTTCAGAAAAAAACGTTCCCCTTTTTTCAAGTCCGGTTTGACTATCCGTTATTTCCGACTGAAACATATATGTTTTTTAATTTTTTCTGCGGAGGGGAGCGTCTCATACCAGACCGGATCAGAACTGTGTATAGTTTTCAGGATAAAATTTAATCCCCATTGTTCACAGCCTCTAAATACAAAAACCTTTTTAAAAATATATCTTTTATTTTTATTTATTGTCTGCTCGTATGTCTGTCATGAGTGATGAGAAACCTTTTCTGAATGTCCTGAAGAACCGAGCAATATCTGGCAGAACTCCCCCCTGGTGGCTGATGCGGCAGGCAGGCCGGTATTTGCCGGAATATCGTGAGATACGGGCCAGAGCGGGAGGGTTTCTGGATCTGGTTTATCATCCGGAGCTCGCCTGTGACGTCACTTTGCAACCCATTCGCCGTTACGGGATGAGCGCAGCGATCCTGTTTTCTGATATTCTGGTTCTTCCGCAGGCTTTGGGGCAGGAGGTGCGCTTTGAAACCGGCGAAGGGCCAAAGCTTGGAGATCTCGATCTTTCTCGCCTTGGTTACAAAAAATTCAAAGAGGTTTTATCCCCGGTTTACGAGACTGTATCCCGAATTCGGGGCGCTTTGGCGGAAGAAGGATTTCATCAAACGGCCCTGATTGGATTTTGCGGTGCGCCATGGACGGTGGCGTGCTATATGGTTGAAGGCGGCGGCTCCAAAGAATTTCACAAGGTCAAAACTCTGGCTTATGCTGATCCGGAGAAATTTCAGGCACTTCTGGAGCTGTTAACAGAGGCCAGTATAACCTACCTTCAGGCGCAAATTGAAGCCGGTGCCGAAGCTATTCAGATTTTTGACAGCTGGGCCGGGGTATTGGATGAAGACGGATTCCGCCGGTTTGTGATCGCACCGACGAAAAAAATTGTTCAAAGCCTGAAACAAAAATATCCGGAGGTGCCGATCATCGGATTTCCACGGGGAGCGGGAACGCTGTATTTGCCCTATGTGCAGGAAACGGGGGTTGACGGGGTCAGTCTTGATCCGTCTGTTTCAACCGGGTGG
Organism: Rhodospirillales bacterium; assembly: GCA_020638395.1. Lineage (GTDB taxonomy): Bacteria > Pseudomonadota > Alphaproteobacteria > Micavibrionales > Micavibrionaceae > JACKIP01. The sequence goes on along the minus strand of JACKIP010000001.1, from coordinate 228,660 downwards.
GCGGCAGAGGTTTTACAGCCGCTCTGCACGGTACAGGGCAATCTTGATCCGGTTCGTCTGATGGCGGGCGGGGACGGAATGATCCGGGCCGTAGAAAAAATCCTTTCCGATCTGAAGAATGGCCCGTATATTTTTAATCTGGGACACGGGGTGATTAAAGAAACCGCTCCGGCACAAGTCGATATGTTAAAAACGTTATTGCGAGTTTCATGACCAAAGTTGCCGTTATTCTTTTTAATCTGGGAGGACCGGACGCTCCGGATGCCGTCCGTCCGTTTCTGATGAATTTTTTCATGGATAAAAATATTATCCGTGTCCCGCGTCCTTTGCGGGATTTTATTGCCTGGAATATAGCCAGAAAGCGTTCCCGCAAGGAAGCCAGAGCAAGTTACGGCGAGCTGGGCGGGTCGTCTCCGCTTCTGGCGAATACGCAGAAACAGGCAGAGGCTTTGCAGACGGTTCTGGAACAGCAGCAGGAAAGCGGACATGCGCATACATATAAAGTGTTTGTCTGTATGCGGTACTGGCACCCGATGAGCGCGCAGGTTGCGGCAGAGATTCAGAACTGGGGAGCCGAACAGGTCATTCTATTACCGCTTTATCCGCAATATTCAACGACGACGACCCGGTCCTCGTTTCAGGTCTGGCAAAAGGCCTGCCGGGCAATAGGGTTTAATCGTCCGACAAAGCTGGTCTGCTGTTATCCGGAAAATGATGGCTACGTGCAGGCTTCGGTGAAATCTATCCGGAAAACCTATCAGGATGCCCAAAAAAACGGACATACGCCGCGGATTTTGTTTTCTGCGCATGGCTTGCCGGAAAAGATCGTTCAGCGCGGCGATCCCTATCAGGTTCAATGTGAACGTTCTGCGGAAAAGATCGTTCAAAATCTGGGGCTTGAAAATCCTGACTGGCAGATCTGCTATCAATCAAGGGTGGGACCGCTCAAATGGATTGGTCCTTCGACGGAAGAGGCTTTACATGAGGCGGCGAAAGATAACGTTCCGGTTCTCATCTATCCTCATGCATTCACGCAGGAGCATGTGGAAACTCTGGTTGAGCTGGATATTGAATATAAGCATCTGGCCGACAGGCTGGGCCTTAAAGGATATTACCGGGCGGAAACAGTCGGAATAAAGCCGGATTTTATCAAAGGGCTGGCAGAGATGGTGATCTCTTCGCAGGGACATGCGGATATTGCGTCAGATACGGGATCGTGTCTTTGTCCCTCCGGCGCAAAAGAGTGTTGTATGCGGGAGTATGGGAATGCTACAACATCCCCATGACCCGTATCGCCCAGACGTTTGCCCAATTAAAAGCCCGGAATAAAACCGCGCTGATTACCTATATCGCGGCCGGAGATCCCGATCAGCAGACGGCGCAGGATATTTTGAATGCCCTGCCTGCCGCCGGAGCGGATGTAGTCGAACTTGGCATGCCGTTCACCGATCCGATGGCGGACGGTCCCACGATTCAGGCCGCCACGCAGCGCGCTCTGAAAGCAGGAATGACGCTGGCAAAAACGCTGGAAATGGCGAAAGCATTCCGTCACCGCCATGCGGAAACACCGCTTGTTTTGATGGGGTATTTCAATCCGGTTTATAAATATGGATGTGAAAAATTTATCACAGATGCCAAAGACGCCGGGGTGGACGGGCTGATCCTCGTGGATTTGCCTCCGGAAGAAGAGGAAGAGCTGGCCCCCTTTGCCAGACAGGCCGGCATTGATCTCATCCGGCTGGTGACTCCGGTTACAACGCAGGAGCGGTTGAAAACTCTTGTGTCTTCGGCGTCCGGGTTTCTTTATTATGTCTCGATTACCGGAGTGACCGGCACGGCTCAGGCCGATGTGCAATCTGTAGCGGCCCATATCCGGCAGATTAAAGCTCACACAGATTTGCCCGTGGCGGTGGGGTTCGGAATTAGAACTCCGGAGGATGCCGCCGCGTTTGCCGGGACGGCGGATGGCGTAGTGGTCGGCTCGGCTCTGGTTGCGGAAATTGAGCATAACGGAGCGGCGGCTCTGTCTCCGATCAAAGAAAAGGTTTGCGCTTTAAAAGCTGCTTTGCAGAATATTCTATAGATTACATAATTTTTAATACCTTCTTAATCTCCTTCGGGCAGTATATTTCCGTAAGACAATATTCTATTCCGTGGAGGGAATGATGAAAGTAAATATCGAGGATTTTATCGCCCGTACCGGTTTGAAGGAGCCGCTTTATCCCGGAAAGAAATTCGTGCAGGTTTGCGCGGTGGGACCGTTCAAAAGCCATTCCATTGTTTATGACTGGCACGATCCCACCTTCCTGCGGATTGAGATCAAGGCCGGAACATCCGGGCAGGTTTTGCCGATTAAAGAATTACGGCAATATCCGATCAGTTTCCAAACCGCAACCCATGTGGTCATTGAGATGAGCGAGGATGACGGCGACGACGGAGAGGGCCGTCGGGGAACGTCCGGAAGCGGGTCGCGTGCACCAAAGACAAAATCATTGGCCGGATTTATGAAAGTCGCGGAAGGTAAAATTCCCGCCGCCGGAAAAATCGTTGAGATGGTGGTCATGGGGAAAGACATTGCGCAGGAAGCATTCGGAGTGGTCTTTGATGCTCTGACAGCCCAGATTGAAAAACTGAAGATGTCTCCGACGGATTTGTTGGCCAAGGCCGGGAAATTTATTACCAAATACACCCCCCCGGCTTTTCTGGAAGCCAAAGGGGATGAGGATGCCAAGTATGTCTATGACCGGGAAAAAATAGACCCGATGTTCGGTATTTCTCCCGGATAATTCTATAGTGGCTCTAAATATAGTTTTTCGTATTAAGAATAGGACATTTGTCATTCCCCGGATTTTCGAAGAAAATCCTAGGGGAATCCATAAATACCAATGGATTGCCTTAGAATTGTCTGCGACAATTCAGGCAATGACGATGTTGAAAGGTGTCGTAAAATTAAACCAAAGCACTATAGTTTTGAGTCCCCTTCTTCAAGCCGTCATCACACGTTTTTGCGGAGCAAGATACGTGTGATCCATATTCTCTCGTGGATTACACGTATTCACCTGACGGTGAAACGTGTAATGACGAAGATTTGAGGTTATGATTTTTTAACGGTACGGGCTGCATCAATGGATTGCCCTATAATTTTTTGCAAAAATTCGGGCAATGACATATTGAAGAATGTTCGGTATTTCTCCCGGATAATTCTACGTTTTCCCTCTTGCAAAAGAATAGAAGTGTTCTACACTTTCTATTATGGATCTTATTATCAAATTTTCGAAAAGTATTCCCAAAACCTGCGAGGCTCTGGCGGCGTTTACCAGTGAGAAGAAGAAACTGCCGGATGCGGTGGGGGTGCTGGACAAGGAGTTGAAAGGGTTTATCTCGGAAGCACTTAAGACCGTCCCATCATATAGCGGAAAGCCGCGGGATATGTTCTCCTGCGTCCTGCCAAAGAATTCCCTGGCAACTCATCTGGTATTGCAGGGAGCGCTGGACGCGAAAGAGGTAACCACTCTGGAGATCGAAAAGGCCGGGGCGCGATTCTGGAAGGCTCTGCTCGCGCTGAAATCCTCGGAGATCGCTCTTGTTCCGGATCATAAATCCCCCCTGTCCGAGGCCATTATCGCAGCGCATCTGGCGCATGGGGTGAAATTATGTTCTTACAGCTTTGAAAAATACCGCCCGGCAGCGGCGGACGCTGAAAAGACACCCGGAAAGGTCACACTGACCATTGTAACGCCGGCGGCGACGGAGGCGAAGAAGCTGTACGAGGCTCTGTCCGCGGTTGAAAGCGGCGTGGTGCTGGCGCGCAATCTGGTCAATGAAGCACCGAACGTCCTGTATCCGGAAAGCTATGCCGCTCTGATTAAAGCCGAGCTGGAGCCGCTTGGTGTCAAGGTCGATGTTCTGGACGAAAAGAAAATGGACAAGCTGGGCATGGGGGCAATTCTGGCCGTCGGGATGGGGTCCGCCCGTCCGCCGCGGATGGTGATTATGCGCTGGAATGGGAGCGGGAAAAAAGACGAAAAGCCGTTGGGATTTGTCGGCAAAGGCGTGACCTTCGATACGGGGGGAATTTCTCTGAAGCCGGGGGCCGGCATGGATGCCATGAAAATGGATATGGGCGGGTCTGCGGCGGTTGTGGGGCTGATGAAAGCTGTGGCCGTGCAGAAGCTCAAGCGCGATGTGGTGGGGATTGTCGGACTTGCGGAGAATATGCCGTCCGATCGGGCCTACCGCCCCGGTGACATGGTGAAAAGCTATCAGGGGAAATACATAGAGGTCCTGAATACGGATGCGGAAGGGCGGCTGGTTCTGGTGGATTGCCTCAGCTATTTACAGGAAAAGTTCGATCCTGCCCTGATTGTTGATCTGGCGACCCTGACCGGTGCGATCATGGTCGCGCTGGCTTATGAATATACCGGCGTCTTTGCCAATGATGACAAGCTTTGGAAAGCTTTGGAAGCGGCGGGTACCGCCACAGGGGAAAAAGTCTGGCGGATGCCGCTGGATGAGGCCTATCGCAAGGATGTCGAAAGCGATATCGGCGCCGTTCGCAATCTGGCCAAGAATGACCGTTTGGGCGGTGCCTGCACGGCGGCGGCGTTTCTGGAACATTTCATAGATGAAAAACGGATCTGGGCTCATATGGATATTGCCGGAACCGCTTTCCTGAAAACCGATCATCCTCTTGGACCAAAGGGAGCAACCGGTGTCGGCGTCCGCCTGCTCGACGCGCTGGTCAAATCTTACGGGGCGTGATTCCGCTGTCACACATATTCACCTGACGGTGAAACGTGCAATGACGAAAATTTGGATTCTATCCGGCACGAGCTAAACGCTCTTTGCTCTAAAACGGTGGTTTGGTTGCCGCTTTCAGGTCGCTCAGGGCCTCTGCCAAAGGTTTGACGGTCTGGTCGGTCGAGCCAAGTTCGCGGATGGCAACCGTCTGGTCCTCCGCTTCGCGGGCCCCGACTGCAAAGATAAACGGCACTTTTTGCACGGAATGTTCCCGCACTTTGTAACCGATCTTTTCGTTGCGGATATCCAGCTCGGCGCGAATGCCGGCTTTTTTCAGCGCGGCGTAAACTTCTTCGGCATAGCTGTCTGCGCTATTGGTGACGGTGGCGACCACGCACTGGACCGGGGCCAGCCAGTGCGGCAGTTTCCCGGCATAGTTCTCGATCATAATCCCGATAAAGCGCTCCAGCGCGCCCAGCACGGCGCGGTGCAGCATCACAGGGCGGTGCTTATTGCCGTCTTCGCCGATATAGGTCGCATCAAAGCGCTCTGGCAGGTTGAAGTCGAGCTGCAGGGTTGCGCAGCCCCATTCCCGCCCGATGGCATCGCGCAGAATATAACCGAGTTTCGGGCCATAGAACGCGCCGTCCCCTTCGGCGATGGTGTAGTCCATGCCCAGATATTCGAGCGCTTTTTTCAGGCCGTCTTCGGCCTTGTCCCACAGATCGTCGGAACCAACCCGGTTTTCCGGGCGGGTTTCCAGCGTGATGGAATAGTTGGTAAAGCCAAGGTCTTTATAAACTTCTTCGGCGAGTTTGCAGAATTTAATACTTTCTTCCAAAATCTGGTCTTCGCGGCAGAAAATATGCGCATCATCCTGTGTGAACTGGCGCAGGCGTAAAATGCCATGCAGCGCGCCGTGCGCTTCATTCCGGTGACAGCAGCCAAACTCCGCCATGCGGATGGGGAGGTCCTTGTAGGATTTAATTCCCTGCTTAAAGATCTGGACGTGCGCCGGGCAGTTCATTGGTTTTAATGCCATGAATTCCTTGGGTTCTTCTTTGAAGATAGGACCATTTTCCTCGACGTTCGGGGTGACATCCGGCACCACGAACATGTCTTCCCGGTATTTTTGCCAGTGACCGGAAATTTCCCAGAACCGGGAGTGCATCAACTGCGGTGTTTTCACCTCGACATAGCCATCGCCCTGAATGCGGCGGCGCATGTAGTTTTCAAGCTGGTTGTAAATGGTAAAGCCTTTGGGATGCCAGAAGACCGACCCCTGCGCCTCTTCCTGCAAATGAAACAGCTCCATTTCTTTTCCCAGTTTGCGGTGGTCGCGTTTTTCCGCTTCTTCCAGCTGGTGCAGATAGGCGTCCAGCTCGTCCTGCGTCCGCCAGGCGGTGCCGTAAATGCGAGTCAGCATGGCTTTGCTGGAATCGCCGCGCCAGTAGGCTCCCGCGACTTTCATCAATTTAAACGCGGTGCCGACATGCTTTGTAGAGGGCATATGCGGGCCGCGGCACAGATCCAGCCAGTCGCCCTGTTTATAGATGGTAATGGTTTCAGAGGCCGGAAGGTCTTCGATCAGTTCGGCCTTATACATTTCGCCTTTATTGCGGAAGAACTTTATCGCGTCATTCCGATCCCAGACCTCGCGAACGAACGGCGCGCCGCGCTCGACAATCTGACGCATTTTTTTCTCAATCGCCGCCAGATTTTCGGTGGAAAACGGCTCATTGCGAGCGAAATCATAGTAAAAACCGTTCTCAATCGCCGGCCCGATTGTGACTTGCGTCCCAGGAAATAATTCCTGAACCGCTTCGGCCATAATGTGCGCAGCATCGTGACGGATCATGCCCAGTGCCGCAGGATCGTCGCGTTTAATCAGGGCAATGGAGGCATCCTCGTCAATCGGGCGGGACAGATCACGCATCTCGCCGTTGACCTCAATCGCAATGGCGACTTTGGCCAGAGATTTGGCGATGCTTTCGGCGATTTCCAGCCCCGTCGTGCCCGCACTGTAGCTGCGGGTGGCCCCGTCCGGAAGAGTGATGGTAATCTGGTGGTTTGATGCCATTGCTGCGTCTGCCATAATGTTTCCTTGTTGCTAGATCCTCAGCAAAGCGAATTTCCCTGCAAAACGCAAGGGGAAAGCGACCTTGACAGCAAAAATTTTCTTTTGTAGTATACATAAAAATAAAAAAGAGATAGAGGATCCTTTTATACTTCCCGAACTTGACCCGCTTTGGTTTAAACTGGCTCTGAACATGGCGTTTCGGCGCGAGCTGTTTGATCTGTCTCTTCAAACCTTTGAACAGGATATAGACAACCGGTTTACGCGGATGCGCGACCGGTGCTTTGATCTGGTGAAAAGCTCCAATACGGACTTTCCAGCCTGGCATATCCTGTCCAAACCGGGGCAGGAAGATCCGGCGGACGGGATTGCGGTCTATGAGGTCGGGTATTGCCGCCTTTTGCGCGATGAAGCCCGGCAGATTGATGTCGATGTCTTTTCCCCGAATATTAAATCGCTGCACCGGCTGGTCGATGCGGAGGGCAAGGGCCATCTTCGGACCATCGACGATGATCCGGACCTGTATATTATCGGCGCCTATCCGGCGTCTTTGAGCGGAAAAGCCAAGCGGGAACAGCGGGAAGCCCGGCTGATGGAGGTGCGCAAGCACCTGATGTATCATGAACAATTCTATCTGGAGGCGACGCCTCTTAATCCGGACGATCTGGACGGAGAGTGGGGATTTCGCGTGGCGAACCAGTCTCTGGCATTTGCGATGCGCCCTCTGGAGGATGGACGATGGCGGATCTGGGCGCGCCCGGATCTGAACGCGCGGGAAGGGGAAGTCGATGAGTTTGTCCGGCTGCCTAAACACATGCCGGAAGGAACAAAATTCAGTTTTCTGGATGAAGGCGTTCTGGATTGTGAAGATCTGGAAACAGCCTTTAAACGCGTTCAGCAACTGGCCTGCAAAGCCGCTTTGAATCATCGGGTCGGTGTGCCGGATCTGGTTAAAATCGAAGAGCGGGACCCGGTCCGCAAGTATATCCTGACACCTTTGGCCAAAGGCATTCAGACCGCCATCCGTAAGTGGAATCAGGTCGTGGATGCAAAATACACCGAAGGGGTGGCGATTGGTCTGGGGTTTGGGGCGATGATGACCGCCTATGATAACCTGACGGGAACGGGCGGAGCCAGCACGTTGTTTTCAAATATTGGAAAATCAATTCTCGGCGGGATTTCCTATAAATTCGGCGAGGAAACGCTGAATCAGGTCTGGCAGAAGATTAAAGGACACGGAGATTCGTCAAAATTAAATGCACACCGTGACATTACAGAAAAAGACTATTCGGCAGACTACATCGCCGATGGATTTAACAATGACCGCCGCTTTCTGAAAAAAGCCGATCCGGCGAAGGTGCGTGGTCTGGAGGCTCTGGGGCATTATCAGGCAAATATGGCGCCGAATACTCTGTTGGATCAGCCGGAAAATCTGGTTTATTCCGATGATCCGAAGCTGGAAAAAACCGGCCTGCTGAATATGATGAAGCGGGTCTTCGGGGCGGTGATTGCCCGGCCGGGCATGATGAATATGATGTGGATTTTTTATCCGAACGGGGCGACCAGCTTTCGGCATGTGGAGAAGGGCGAAGAAAGTACAAAAGTACAGGCTCTCTATGGGTTTGAACGCGATCATGTTATTGCCTGCAAAGCCCCGCGCGATCATATCAGCGATCTGACGGATGGTGCCGCCAAGGAGATTTGCTACAGTACCGGCGCCCCTAATCGTAGTGAAGAAATGCGGGAACGGGCGGCGCAGCATCCGGTGAATACGACAAAGCTTGAAGAAACGCACATTACGCCGGAGCAACTTCGGGAGAAGTTCCAGAGCGCGGTTGCTCATGAATTGCAGGAGCATGGCCTGCCTGATTTGATGGATGCGTTTAAGCGGGCGGAGCTGGGTCCGTTCGACCCGGTCAGCGTTCTGGAAATGCTTAAAGAAATGGAACGTGCCCGGCGGAAAGCCGTGCAGGCAGGTGACCCTTCTGCGCCTGTCGCAGAGGAGGCAGCTCGCACTCCCGCTAATGACGACTCCGTGTTGGTGCCTGAGATTTAGAGGCTATAGATCCAGACCAGATCTCTATTCCTAACGCTCATTCATCGCGTTATCCAGCGTTTTGCGCAGAGGTTTCAGAATGTACTGCATGACGGTTTTTTCACCGGTGAGAATGTCAACGCTGGTCAGCATACCAACCTTGATGGGCAGGTCTTTCCCGCCTCTGGGGGTGAGCTGGTTTTCAAACGTACGAATGCGGGCGCGGAAATAGATCTGTCCGCGTTCATCCTGAAAAGAGTCTGGAGAGATATCGAGAAGCTCGCCGTCCAGACCACCGTAAATGGCATAATCATAGGCAGTGATCTTGACCACGGCTTTCATACCAGGATGCAAAAACCCGATATCATCCGGACGGATGCGGGCTTCAATCAGTAAATTATCATCCGAGGGAACAATTTCGATGACGTCCGCTCCCGGCTGGACAACCCCCCCGATGGTATTGACCTTGATATCCTGCACAAACCCATCCACCGGAGAGATCATCTCGGTACGGGTTTTACGGTCTTCGAGTGCGGCCAGCGTTTCCTTCAGGGAATTTAATTCCATTGTTTTGGCCGCGAGTTCGGTCTGGGCCGTGGCTTTGGTATTGGTTGCGAGTTCCTTGAGACGAGCTTCGGCCTCATCAACCGCAGATTTGGCGCGGGGCAAAGAGGTTGTCAGGCCGTTCAGCTCAGTTTGCCGTTCCTTAATGCTGCGTTCCAGTTGCAGCAGTTCCATGCGCGGCGCGGAGCCTTTTTCCACCAGCGGCGCAATCATGGATTGTTCTTCTTTGGCGATGCGCAACAATCCGCGTGTATCGTTAATCCGTGTGGAAATTTCCCGCACCTCCTGCTGTCTCTGGGATAATTGCTGTTCAAGCACGCTGCGCTGGCTTTCAATTTGTTTGCGCGTTGCTTTAAACGCATTCATTTCTTCGATAACGCTTTGTGGTGCTTTCTTCATCACATCTTCCGGAAAATCCGGAGAAGATAATCCCTCGGCCTCGGCCTGCAACCTTGAGACAGCGGCCAGCGTGCCGAGATAGCGCTGTTCATTGGCCCCCAGATCAGACGAGGCGGCGATATCTCGCAACCGCAACAGGATTTGTCCTTTTTTGACCTGTTCTCCCTCCCGCACCAGAAACTCATCCACAATGCCGCCTTCGAGTGATTGCAGAGTTTTTGTTTCCAGAGACGAAATAATTTTCCCCTGTCCTCGGGTCACTTCATCCAGTTTAGCCCAGCTGGCCCAGGTGACGAAGGCCACAATAAACAGAGCAATGCTGAACAGAATATAGTGACGGGAAACCGGCAGGTCGCTGTCGGTGATTAAGAAGCTCTCGGCGCGGGCATCCAGACGTTCCTTGGCCTGTGCCAGAGAGTTTTTCTCCATATGCTGTTGTATCGGCGAGGCTTCATCCGCCAGATCCATATCCGGACGGCCCGGTTTGGCTCGGTCCGCTGGTACTTTTTTGGGCGTTATTTTACCAATAGGAGGTTGTTTTTTTGTCATTTTGTCTAAACCTTTGTATTCTCCGCGTCCGTTCCAAATTCACGGGCCTGTAGACGGCGGATAATCTCATCTTTCGGGCCATATGCGATCATTTTGCCTTTATCCATCAAAATCAGTTTGTCGACGAGTGTCAGCATTGCGCCCTTATGCGTAATGAGCAGGATGGTCCGGCCTTCGGTAATTTGCTCCAGTCTTTGCCGCAGACGGTTTTCAGAGGCCGGGTCCATGGACGCCGTCGGCTCATCCAGAATCAGCACGGACGGATCGTAGAGCAGGGCGCGGGCGACGGCGACGGCTTGCCGCTGCCCTCCGGATAAGGCTTCTCCGCGCTCTCCGACCGGGGTATCAAGTCCGGTTTCCGAGTCCCTGATAAATTCCATCACACCGGCCATTTCAGCAGCGCGCAGAACGGCATTCTCGGTGGCCATCTCATGCCCCATCGTGATATTTTCGCGGATTGATCCGTAAAAAAGCTGGGGCGATTGCTGGACAACCCCGATATTCCGGCGCAGATCGCCCGGATCAATCTGGCGGACATCTGTGCCGTCGAGCTGAACAGTGCCACTATCCGGCTGGAACAGGTTATGCAGCAGGCGTTCGACGGTTGTTTTGCCAGAGCCGACCGCGCCAATCACGCCGATATGCTCGCCGGGATCAATCGAAAAAGAAACGCCATTCAGGGCCGGGCGCGTCTGGCCCGGATATTTGAAAATGACATCCTTGAAATCAATCTGTCCTTTGACATGGGCGATGGAAATAAAGTGCTTGCCTGCCGGGCGCTCCACCGGTTTTTTCATCATGGCATCCAGATGTTTTAACGCTTCGCGGGACTGGTTGAGGCGGGTCATCAATCCGGCAACCTGTGCCAGCGGTGCTAAGGCACGACCGGTCAGAATAACGCAGGCAATGAGAGATCCCATTGTGTAGGGACTGTTATCCATCGAGACCAGATACACCCCTACAATCACGACAATGACTCCGGCGAGTTGCTGGATGAAAATAGCTCCGTTTGTCGCGTAGGCCGCTAGTTTCCGTGATTTGATCGCGGTGCGGGAGGATTTATCCGTCAATTCTTCCCAGCGGCGCTGGGCATGACTTTCCGCCGCCTGTGATTTAATCGTTTCCAGTCCGGTGATGGTTTCAAACAAAAGCGCATTCTTCAGAGCAGATTCGTTCATGCTCTGTCGGATAACTTTCTGCATAGGCCCCTGTAACAACAGACCAATGCCAATTACCACAGGAATGGCCAGAAGGGAGACCAGCGCCATAGGGCCGCCGATGATATAGATCAGCAGGACAAAAATAATGGTAAAAGGCAGATCAACCAGCGCCGCCATGGTTCCGGAGGTAAAGAAGTCGCGCAGAGTCTCGAATTCTTTCATATGGCTGGCCATCACTCCGGCGGATGCGGGGCGTGCCGCCATGGTCATGCCCATCACCTGTTCAAACAATGCCGCAGAAATTTTTACATCTGCAGATCGTCCGGCATGATCCAGAAATTGCGCTCGCAGGTTTTTAAGAACAAAATCAAACAGATAAACCGTGAATATTCCGACAGCCAGCACCCAGAGCGTATCTATGGCCTTGTGGGGAAGAACGCGGTCATACACATTCATCACAAAGAGCGGACTGACCAGTGCGAACAGGTTAATCAGCAGCGCCGCGAGAATGACTTCCATATAAAGCGACTTATGGGCAAGCAAGGTCCCCTTGAACCAGTCTTTGGTCGTATCAATTTCGGCCGGACCCGCGCGTTCATCTATGCGCGCCACCGGGCGGATGAAATAGGCATACCCGTCATATAGGGAGCGGAGTTTATCCAGAGACAGGTCCTGCCGTTCGGTCGCGGTCTCCGGAAGCTGGAGTCTAAACAGGATGCCCGGTTTTGTGTTTCTGGCGGCAGGTTTTTCGATCACCTCCCACAAAATGCAGGCCTGCCCGTCCTTCAGGACCAGAATGCAAGGTAAATTCGGGGCGATTGCCAGAGACTCCAGAGAGCGCTCCATCAGGCTGGCGGCAAGATCGGCGCGTCCGGCCGCCCGCTCGAACAGGGTCGGCGTGATCCCGGTGCGGGGCAAGGGAAGTCCGGCCGTCAGGGCGTTAATGCTCGTACGTCGCCCGTAATGCCCGGCAATCAGTTGCAGACAGGCCACCAGCGGTTGATGGATGGCCAGACGGTCTGCCTCCAGCGGCCATTTATCGGGGTGGGTTGCCGAAGGTTTCTGTGCCGCTTTCTGAGAAGAATCGGGAGAATTTACTGACGGGTCAGAGCTGTTTTGTTCCACGGAAAAAGCCTTTATGAAGGTCAAAAGAAAAAGAACCGAAGTTTATTTTTAACATTCGGTTCTTAAAAAGTCGCTAAAAAATTGATTTTGTTCAATCAAACTTATTTGAGAGAGGCAATACTTTCCCGTGGATATTCCACGCCCAGCGTCGGCAGCAAGTCTCCCTTGATCGCCAGCAACCGGTAAACGGCGGTCATTTCAACGAAATGCGCATTGATGGCATTGGTCCGGGAAACGAACAGTTCGTTCTGTGCATCCAGCACATCGAGCAGAGTCCGGCGGTTCAGATCAAACTGATCCATATAGGCACTGACAACCTCGGTATTGGCGGCAACCTGACGCTGGAAGGCGGAGGCCCGCTCTGCGGCGGCTGTTTTTGAAGCCCAGGTCCGGCGCACATCCTCTTCGATTTTGCGGGCGGCATTTGCACGCTCTTCTTTTTGTTGCTGGACCCGGTGAATGAATTCGCGGGCCCGCGCCATGTCGGCACCGCCGCGATACAGGTTCCAGTTCATGACCAGCAGACTGGTCGCAGAGCGGTCGCGCCCGTCAACGCCGCCCAGATTATGCCCCTGACGGGCATTGAGCTGAAGGTCAACCTGTGGATAAAGTGTGGATTGTGTGCCATTGAATTCCGCATCGGCAACACGGATATCGGCTTCCATCACATCCAGCGTCGGGCTTTTCACCAGAGCTTCGTCAACTTCCAGATCAACCGTTTGCGCCAGTTTCTCAACCGGAACACGTGGCACCATCAGGTCTTTTGGCAGATCCCCGACATTATGACGATATTTGGCTTCCGCGCCCCGCAGAGCTTCGCGGGCGTCAGATTCTGTGGCTTGCGCCCGGGCCAGACGCGCATTGGCCTGTTCGACATCAGCTTGTGTGGAACGCCCGGCGGTGACACCGTCTTCGATCTGGCGCAGAATGTCATAGTGCGCGGCGATGTTATCGCGGGCAATCTGTACGAGCTGGCGTTGTCTCAGGACTTCCAGATAGGAGTCGACAATATCCAGACCGACAAATTCAGTCGTTTCCCGGACGCGGTGCGCCGCGGATAAAACTCTGTTTTCCTGGCGCTTATTTTCATATTTTGTTTCAAACCCGTCGAATAACAATTGGGTCACGGTCAATCCAGTTTCGTACCGGTACAGGCTTTCATCCTTATCGCCGGTTCCTGCGCGGGTGCCGGGATCGTCGGTATATTCATAGCCAGTATCGGCATTCAGATCGACAGATGGCAGGTAGAGAGCTTCTGCCTGATTCAATTCTTCGTCGGTCGCCCGGCGGGAGCTGGCAACCACGTTATATTCCGGGTTGGTCATAACCCCGACTGCCACCGCATCGCGGAGGGTTTGCAGGGTCGGGTTTTCCTGAGCAGACGCAGGCGTCGCAAAAGCCAGAGCTATCAGCGCCGTTCCCAGAAGGGCTTTTTGTTTCAGTGCAGTCATCATCCGTTCTCCGTTTTTTGTAATCATTCATTTAATTATTCAAATTATATTGCCTTTGTTTATGCGATGAGGGTTCCCTGCGCATAAAGGGTTGTGACGTCCAGACCGGTTACGTGCTCCAGGGTCACAACGGCGGTGAAGCTGGCTCCCAGATCTGTTCCGTTTGTATCCACGGACACGACCGTATTGCCGCCTGTTTCTGTCAGGGTAACAAAATCGGCAATCGCATCCGTAACCGGGTCAAACCCTTCGAGCAAACCGCCCAGATCCAGAACATCGCCTTCGGCCGCATCGAAATCGCCAATGACGTTAGCATGTCCGGCGTCGGAGGTAAACAGGAAGCGGTCGGCTCCACTGCCGCCATAAAGCAGATCATTTCCGCTACCACCATTCAGGATGTCATTGCCTTCCTGACCAAACAGGATGTCGTTTCCGGCCCCGCCTGTCAGAGTATCATTGCCTCCGGTCCGGGCATGTCCTTCTGTATCAACGGACTCTTCTGCCAGTTCCAGAGTATGGGTGCGGATATATGCCAGTGTATCGGCGCGGCTCCAGGTGGTGGTCGTGCCTTTTCCGGCTTCCAGCGCTTCAAAAACGCTCCAGCCCGCGCCTTCGATCAGGTCTGTCAGTCCCTGCGCATCGGCAAGAGCATCCGTATTGACACTATCGCCGTAAATCAGGTCATCCCCAAAACCGCCGGATATGACGTCATTCCCGACCGAAGCTAACTGGATCAGAGGATTGGTACCGCTGAGGACAAGGCTTAGGTCTTCGGGTTGTGTAATAATCAGCGTGCCGTCCTGATCGATCAGGTTCATCACCGGCAGATCGCCCGTCACATCAATACCGATCGAGATCACGTTATCGCTCAGACCATTTAAGATGGAGACTTCATCAGAGCCGTCACTGATCCCTGTCAGTTCGTTGATAATAACTCCTGTCGTTGCGCCTTTTTCCACATTTCCGGAGGTATTCACAAACAGGTTCGGTTCGCCGTCAGACAGGAAATAGGTTGTGGTGGTGGCTCCGCTGATCGGTTCCCCTCCCTGCAGCCAGTTGATCCCCGCCTGTAAGGCAGATTCATAGTTGGTAAACCCGTCGGCGCTTAATTTATTAACCCAGTCGATGGCGGCCTGTAGCTGTCCGGCATCGGTAATTGTAAAGGTCGCACCGGTCAGGGCCGTGGTGTTGAATGGAGTAAAGTGGACCCGGATGGCGCCATTCTCGTAATTTCCAAAATCCGTCAAAAGATTTTCCAGCGCATCTTTGAGAAGGGCAATTTTCGTTGCGCCGCTCGTATCGCCAATCTCGTTCATAGAGTTTGAAATATCAAGAATAAACAAGAAGTTATAATCTTTGTTTAAATTCTCAAGTTGAGATCCGCCGATATCCCCTACCAGAACATCATGTCCGGATAATCCGGTAATGACTCCGGCGCCGGTTCCAACGGCCCAGGGAGTTGTTTCCCCGGTCGTATCGTCAATATTTTCCCCGACAATCAGGACGTTGCTTTCAATATTCTGGCGTCCGGTAAAGGTCAGTGTGGACACAGAGGTATCATCATCCGCATCCTGCAACGTGTAGGTAAACCGGTCATCAATCGTCAGCGCTTCAACGTAGGAGGCTGTGACATTGCTCAGCAGGAAGGACGTTCCCAGATAGAACCCGTTATTGGTTGAGCTGAGCTCGATATAGGAAATTGCCTGTCCGGCATAATCGGCGGAGTCAAACCCAAAGCTGAAGCTGCCATTGCCGGCGGCAAGGTCATTTGCTGTGACGCGTTGTTCTCCGCTGTGGATAGATCCATCGGCAAAATGAATAATGTAATCAAGTCCGTACATCCCGTCTATCACGTTCTTTAGTAACTCCGTGACCGTCAGGGTGACCTTGGAGACATTCTCCTCGAAAGAAATCCGGAAGGTCTCTCCATTTGGTGAAACGGACAGATCATCTGCGGTTGCCAGATTATCAATACCCAGTCCGGCTCCATCAGATCCGACAATCCAGGTCAGATCATATTCACCGGAATTCTGGATGGATACGCTTACCCCGCCTTTGGTCAGAGAATTTTCCAGCCCCGCTACGTCTGCGGAGACCGGGTTCAAAGCAAAATCGGTCGTGATTGAGCTGTAGGACTTGATCTCGTAGGTATAGGCCCCGGTATTATTGATCGTCAGAACTCCGTAAATTCCGGTGATCTGGACGTTCGAGCCATCAGCCGGAATATCAATCCCGTTGACTTTGGTCAGAAGGGTTGGGGCATCCGCGCTGAGCGTGTCTTTGGCGTTTGCGCCTCCATTCAGGCCGGTTATGACGTTTCCGCTGTCGATGGTCTGGCTCAGATCCAGAGTGTTCACATCCGCCCGTGCGATCGGGGCGTCGTCGTAAACCGTCACGGAGATCAGGCTGTGAGAGGTGTCTCCATCCGCATCTTTTGCCGCAATACCGAATTGCAGGGTCATCGGCTCATTGGCGTTTAACGGGTTGGGATGATCCATCGCCACAAATTGCCGGTAGGTATACGTCGTGCCGGTACTGTTCAGGGTCAGGGTAAAGACCACCGTTCCATTTGCCAGAGCTCCGGTATAGCCTGTTGCGGTCGAGGTTATCGTGATGGGAGCGCCGTTTGCGGTCAGTCCCGTCGGGGCGTGACCATCCGTTGTGACTGTTCCCGGCCCGTCATTGCCAAAGGAGGCAGAAATCGTTCCGCTTCTTTGCAGAACAGACGTGCTGTGGAAGCTGGTTTCATCTAGAGACACGCTGGTCGCGGTCAGGGTCGGTATATCATTTGTCGCGGTCAGGGTGACGGTCAGGATAGCAGAAGCGGTATCGCCGTCTTTGTCACTTAGAACGTATCCAAAAGCCTCGGTGCCGCTTGGCGGGTTGGTCGCTGTGAGTGTATAGGTATATTCTCCTAGGATATTTATCTTCAGAACCCCGTAGAGGCCCTGTATTTCTGCGAATGCGCCGTTTGTAGGAATATTTACCACGTGCGTGCCAAAGGTCACCCGTGTGATGGCAGTCGGCAGGTCAACGCCTGGATCGTCATTGGTCATGACGGTTCCTGAGACCTGTTGCGCCAGACTCTCGTCAATTGAAATCTTGTCATCGACCGCTACCGGAGCATCATCCAGAACGTTCACGGTCAAGGTTGTGGTCACGACAGAGCCGTCTCCATCCACGACCCGCACCCCGAATTGCAGAGGCAGAACATTATCGGTCGGGCCGCCTTCCTGATGATCCAGCGGTCGGGATTGCTCATAAACGAAGGATCCGTCTCCTTTCAGAGTCAGGGTAAAAACCTCGGTTCCATCTGCGAGCCTTGCGGTGTACACAGATCCCGCGACGGTCACAACCACGGCGGCCCCTCCGGAGGTCAGACCTGTAGGAACAGATGCTCCGGGCAATACTTGTGCGCCGACATTGTCACTGCCAAAATTGATGTTAAGCTGGCCATTGACGGTTACTGTTCCTGCAGAAAGCAGCGCCTCATTGGCTTGAACAACTGCCGGATCAACTGTCGGGATCGAGTTATCCTGAATGGTCAGGGTAAAGTCTTTTGAAACGGTCGCGCTGTTATCGGTCAGATCAACCTCGCGGTTGGTCGCTGTCCCGGACTGGATATCTTCGACTGAGGTCACTGAAACGCTCACTGTCGTTGATCCCGTCCGCCCGATTGGCAAAATCACCTGCAATCCCGCCAAATCTGCCGGAGACAGTGTCCAGATACCGGTCAGGTTGTCATAGGACTGGAACTGAGTGAGAGTCGCCCCCGCCGGCAGGTTGGAAATCTCGATTTTGGTCAGGGTTTCAGAAATATTGCTGGTTTCCCCAATCGCCGCAGAGATATTCAGGGAAATCGTGGTGCCTTCTGTGCCGCTCACATTTCCTGCCAGTAAGTGCGGCAGGTCAATCACGGCATCGGTCACGATATCTGCCGTCGCGCTGGCAGATTGTGTCAGATTCAGGATCGGATCATAGACGTCTGCCTGAATCGTAAAAGTCGGGTGATCGAGGTCGCTATTGGCTGGCGGTTGAAAAGTAATGAATCCGCTGTAATTTTCTCCCGCCGGCAGTGTGATTTTAAACACCCCGTCCGTGATTTTTTGCCAGCTGGCTGTCATATAAGGGTCTAACGTAACCGTCCATCCGGATTGCAGGCCGCTGATCGTGACGCTCAGAACTTCATCCCCGCTAATCGGGCCGACATGCGCACTGTTTTGCACGTCCAGATGCAGACGGACGCTGGAATCTTCCCTGACCAGACCGGTATCCGCATCGACTTGCGCCTCGAACTGGTAGGTAATTACCGGACCATCCGACCAGGACAATGTGAAGTCTTTGGACGCGCTGTTGGTGTTATCGGAAAAATCACTCTCCGTGTCGGACAGAGTGGTTTCGGCATTGAAAACCGTTGCCCGCAGGGTCAGCGTTCCCACATAATCGGCGGGCGGGTGGATTTCCAGATTCGCCAGCTCGGCCTGCGTGAAGTTCCAGACATTCAGAACCGGATCATATGTTCCGCCGTTAAACCCGAATCCAGCCGGGACGCCGGAAATCTGGTAGCCTGTAATTGTTTCGGATCCGTCCAGATCGCTTGTCAGAGATCCGGAGACATTAACTGCAAGGTCCTGTCCTTTGAAGGTCGCACCGTTCAGCGCGTCAATTAGTGGAACATCCGCAACCGCGTCGGTTGTGATGGTTGCAGAGCCTGTCACCGAGCTGGTCAGACCGGTTGCCGGATCATCGACGGTGGCGGTCACGGTTAATGATCCCAGATCTACATCTGACTGTGGCAGTGGGGTAAAGGTCAGGCCGCCATTATAATTTTCGCCGGCTGCCAGAGTGAGAACATATTCTCCGGGAGTCGCGGTCGGGGTAAATCCGGCACTTGCCGCGACAGAAGCCTCAACACCGGACAAAAAGACACTCAGGATTTGCCCGGCTGTATTTTGGCCTTGCAGGGTTGCGCTGATCGGAACAAAGACGCTGCCATCTTCTTTGACGATGACATTTCCTATGCCACCATTGACGCTCAGTAACGGAGAGTCCAGAGCCGATGTTTCGTTAATCAGTCCCAGATCCTGTTGCGGATGCGTGATGCCGTACTGCAGCGCGGTCGGGTTGATCGGGCCGATAGAGTTCAGTCCGGCGATACGGATGGTATCTGCGGAGCTGTTAAATCCATAACCGCCTGCTCTTCCTGTGGCTCCGCCCGTGGCGGTATTCCCGGCGGCCGGTTCAACGGCGGCGAGTTTTTCCGCAACCATGGCCATGGTTTGATTTTGGTCTCCGGCGGCCGGTTCAACGGCGGCGGCTTGTGCCGCCAGCTGGGCTTGCGGTGGTTGTGTCTGTGCAGATGCCTCTGCCGGCGTCGTGTCTGCCGGTGTTTCTACTGCTTTTTCTCCGGTGCCTTCGGCGATCACCCGTGCCAGTTCTTCTTCAGCCGCAGTGGTAGCGGGGACGACGTTCTGTTTTGGTTGGGGAGGCGTGACTCCGGTTGCATCTGCCGTTTCGGTTCCTGTTCCGGCTTTCTCCCCGGTTCCCAGAGCTTCCAGATCAATCACGGTTCCATCCGCCAGTGTCAGCTCGGTAATGCCGCCGGCGGCCATAACCGCTTTGAAATTTTCGATTTTGATTTCCGAGCCGTCTTTCAGGGTGATGACCAGAACATTATTCTCAAGAGCAATATCTTCGATGCTTTCAGCCGTTGCCGCCACCTTCCCGGTCGAGCAAGTCGACAAATCCAAGGCACTGCTTTCCGGAATGTTTTTGGTTGTTTCAACAATTTTCTGAGTTTTTGTAGTATCTTGCGACATGTTAACTCCTGATTTTACCCGCACACAAAGGTTAATATTATGTTAAATAATTTATAAAGTTAAATATTATTAGTCGAATTTTAATGGTTTGTCAATAATTATGTTAATTAAATCTTAACGAAGATGCTTTGCCCATCCAGAGAATATTCGTGTGTTTCTATCTATAGGTAAGTGAGCGGCAAAAATCAACAAATCTTCAAGGAATTGCGATTTCTGTATGACAGAAATGCACGGATCACGCTATAGTGAGGACATGACCCGTATGGCAACCATCACCCGCACAACCAAAGAGACCGATATTTCCCTGCACCTGAATCTGGACGGCACCGGGCAAACCCGGATTTCGACCGGTATCGGGTTTTTCGACCACATGTTGGAGCAGCTCGGCAAGCACAGCCTGATAGATCTTGATCTTCAGGTCAAAGGCGATTTGCATATCGATGCGCATCACACGGTGGAAGATACCGGTATTGCACTGGGGCAGGCGCTCAAACAGGCCGTCGGGGATAAAGCCGGTCTTACGCGCTATGGACACGCCTATTTGCCCATGGATGAAACGTTATCGCGTGTCGCGCTGGATTTTTCCGGGCGGCCGTTTCTGGTGTTCAAAGCAAAATTTCCTCTGGACCGAATTGGGGAGGACATGGAAACAGAGCTGTTCCGTGAATTCTTTCAGGCAGTTGCCAGTGCCAGCGGACTGACCCTGCATATTGAAAACCTTTACGGGGAAAATACGCACCATATCGCCGAAAGCCTGTTTAAAGCATTTGCCAAAGCGTTGAAAATGGCGGTGAGCATTGATCCCCGTGCCGCCGGGCAATTGCCAAGCACGAAGGGGCTTTTATAAAATATCCCGATCCACCAGATTTCCAGGTTGTCATTTGTGCCAGAGCGCGAGGGGGCAGGAAAACGATATGTCACAGCATAATTTTTCATAATTAAATAACATATCCACAAGAACATATATAATATTACGGATTATATATGTTTGTGAAACATTTGATTTTATATAAAAATTATATTTTTTAAATAATATTGAGAATAAAATCCTTTTATTTTTATTTTCTGTAATAATTTTTACCAAATGTAAATAAAATTTGACATATAATTTAAGAATGCGTGCCGGGTAAAATGATTAAAAAAAGTAAAACAGGGGATATAGGGGGATATAAATGGTCGATATTATAGGAACATCCGGGAATGATATTCTCGTCTTTCAGGGAACTTTACAACAATATACAGTGACGTTAACCAATCCATATTCGGGGCAGACGATAGAAATTGACGAAGAGAAGAATGTCAATTTTGCCCGATATTACGGACAGGGCGGCATTGACCGGATAATTCTGACTACGTATGGAGATGTGATCTTTCTGGAGAATCCCCATACGGGTGAACAGATGATTTTCGACGTAGAAGCAATTCAGGGGCAGGCCGGCGGAGACGTCATTAATCTGGCCTCAAACACGATCAATTATGCCATAGGAGTTGTTATAAATGGGGGGTCTGAAGATGATATTCTCTGGGGAAATATCGGGAATGATAATATCAATGGCGGTGATGGAAATGATAATATTGATGGCGGTCCCGGGAATGACCGACTGGATGGATTTCGCGGCGATGATTTGATTTATGGTGGCGATGGCAATGATACCATCTATGGCGATACGACAACCGTGACCGACACGGTGGTGGGCAATGATACCGTCTATGGCGGCGCGGGGAATGACACTATTTCCGGGGGCTATGGCGATGACCTTCTAAACGGAGACGATGGCAATGACATGATTAACGGCGATTTCGGGAGTGATATCATCCACGGCGGCGCGGGGAATGACACCCTGAACGGGGGAGAGGGCAGCGACGACGATTTTATCTATGGAGAGGATGGCGGTGATGTCATGGATGGCGGGCTGGGAGCTGACCTGCTTGATGGCGGGCGCGGTGATGATACCTTCCGCTTCGTGGCGGACTCGCTCTGGGCCGGGAATTTTTATGCTCATAATGTGGGGTCAATCTATCTGCCGGGGACCGGTCAGAAAGTGTTTCTGGCGGGATATAACCGCGGACATGACAGCTTTTTCGGGGGAGAGGGCTGGGATAAGGTTGTCCTGACATCCGGAAATGACGCGATTTTCCTTGATGACAAATACAGTCCGATTAACGCCGCCGCAGGGGGCATCCGTCTGGATAGTATCGAAGAATATGATGCGGGGGATGGCGACGACATCGTTGATCTGACCAGCAACCGCTTCGACGCGCTGGATGTCCTGATTCATGGCGGCAGCGGGAACGATCACCTCTGGTCATCCGCCGGAAATGATACTATTCACGGCGATGACGGGGACGACAATATTTTTGGTGGCGGTGGGGATGATATTCTCTATGGAGATGCCGGGAATGACACGGTTTGCGGCGCTGAAGATGATGATGTCCTGCTGGGGGGAAGCGGAAATGACTCGCTCTACGGAAAAGGAGGCGATGATGTTCTGATCGGCGGCAGTGGAGATGATCTTCTGGAAGGAGGTGCGGGGCGTGATGTCTTTGTCTTCCAGAGCTTCGATGGCAGCCTTGATACCATCACAGATTTTGAAGCCGGGGTCGGAAAAGATATTTTGAATTTGACCGATCTGCTGGCAGGATTTGATCCTCTGACCGATCTGTTGAGCGACTTTGTGCAACTGACAACCACGGGAAGCGATGTCACCCTCCTGATCGACAGCGATGGCGGGGCAGACAGCTTCGTGAGTATTGCCCTCCTGAAAGGGGGCGTCGGCGGTGCAAGTGTGCAGGATCTGGTCGATGATGGGAATATTGTCATAGATCAGTCGATTATTATTTAGGATCAGCAACCACTATATTTCAGAGATTTTTTGCGTATAGTGGTCGCATGGAAAACGCACGCACTCTTCTTTTAGAAACACTGATATCTTTTGCCGGGCGCGAGGAAAAGCAAAGGATTTTATTCCTTTCTCCGGGGGCGGATATTTCTGCGCTCCTCTCCCCATCCCCGGAAATCATCGCTTTAACAGTATCAAAAAATGTTATTGAATCCAAATACTTGATAGCAATATCTATTAAATCACTTAAAGACGGTGGGCAGCTTCTGGTTGCGGCAGATAATAAAGAAAACGGCAAAAGGCTGGAAAACTGGAGGACGGAACTGGGCCTCGTGGGGGCCTCATTTATTGGTCATAAGGCCAGATGCATTCTGGTCACGGATATGTCTACGGTCCGCCGGGATGTTCTGCAAGCATGGGAGCAGGCCGGACAGATTCAGAAAAATTCAGCAGGTTTTTATTCCCAACCCGGCCTGTTTTCATGGGATCGGATTGATCCGGCCTCCCGGCTGTTGAGCGATAGCCTGACTCAGAATGCGTCTTTGGCCGGGAAAGGCGCTGATTTTGGCTGTGGATACGGATATCTGAGCCATTATCTGCTTC
Organism: Rhodospirillales bacterium; assembly: GCA_020638395.1. Lineage (GTDB taxonomy): Bacteria > Pseudomonadota > Alphaproteobacteria > Micavibrionales > Micavibrionaceae > JACKIP01. The sequence continues at coordinate 205,298 of JACKIP010000001.1, read as the reverse complement.
ATCACCACCCCGGCATTACCTCTCTGACCGCAATTGATGTCGATCCCCGCGCCCTGACGTGTCTGCAAAAAAATCTGGAGACGTTCGGCCAGATCTTGCACCCGCTTCTGGTTGATCTTGGCCAGCCCTGGCAGCAGGACCAGATATTCGATTTTATTGTGATGAATCCCCCATTCCATGAGGGACGCAAAACACTGGCGTCTCTTGGGATTTCTTTTATCAGAAATGCAGCGGCTCATTTGAGAAAAGGCGGGGATCTCTGGATGGTTGCCAATGCCCACCTGCCCTATGAGGACCCGCTGCGGGAGCTTTTCCCGGAAGTCCGGCAGGTTATTCAGAAGCACGGATTCAAGGTGATTCATGCGCTTGGCAGGTAATATTTGCATACTTAAGTATTCATTTGATAGGGTGTGACAAGACATAATCACAAAACAGGGATATAATGGCGTGACGTACGATTTTCCAACCGATTTGGAGGCCTCTTTGATGTATAATCCAGACGTAGCTTCCGCAGACTGGCTTCACACCATGGAGCAATTGGAAACATTTGTGGCGGGCGTCGTGTCTGATGATAAGCGACATCTGGGAGAGATCGCAGACGTTTCTGCGATGGTGGACAAGCTGGCCGGGCTTTATTGTTATGAAAAGGAGCGCAACCCGGAGATTGCGGAAACATCCGGCCGGGTACTGGAAATGGTTCTGAAACACTATCCCACTTATATTCCGGAATTACGCCAAAAATACATCCAGGAATTTTTGTTTGCCCCGGAATCTGTACCTTCCCATGTTCCCGAAGAGATGCTTGCATTCTTAGAAGTCTGCGAGCAACCGCCCGCCGCGCCGCCTTCTTCCTCCCCCCCATCTCCGCCCGCCCCCGCGCCGGGGGGGATGTAATCTTTCCAGATAGGGAGCTCCTCTTTCTCACTGTGCTCTGTCGGGAGTCTTGCCAATTGTGGAAAAAAGCCTTAAGAAGGACATAACTGCCGGACGTGCAGTACACAGGACATCAAAAAATGGGAGAGAATGATGGAGACCGTTGGTGTAGATATGGATATTGCTCTGGAATGGTCGATGCGGTTGCTATCCGGAGTTTTGGTTCTGGGAGCTGGCTGGATCATCGGAAATACCGCCCGCAAAGCCATTGAGAAAATCAAGGCGCTGGATGAAACCTTGCGGAGTTTTCTGGGCGGATTTGCCAAATATGCAATTTTTGCGTTTGCCGGGGTAATTGTCCTCGGCCAGTTCGGGGTACAAACGGCCTCTCTGATTGCCGTTCTTGGTGCGGCGGGTCTGGCGATTGGTCTTGCGCTGCAGGGAACTCTTTCTAATATCGCCGCCGGGGTCATGTTGCTGATTCTGCGCCCGTTTAATGTTGGCGATTATGTTGAATTCAACGGAAACGGGGGGACGGTTAAAACTCTGGGTCTGTTCGGGACCGAACTTGCAACGCCTGATAATGTTTACATCTTTGCCCCGAACAGTGCGGTCTGGGGTGCTAATTTGTATAATTATTCCCGCAATCACCAGCGCCGGATGGATCTGAATTTTGGCATCAGCTATAATGACGATATCACCAAAGCCCAAAAAACCGTGCAGAAGGTTCTGGATGCGGATAAGCGTCTGGTGACGACCGAGGGGAAAAAGCCACAGGTGATGACATCGAATATGGGAGATTTCTCGATCAATCTGATCGCCCGGTTCTGGTGTAAATCAACCGAGTACTGGGATGTGAAGTGGGACTTGACCAAAGCCATTAAAGAAGCTCTGGATCAGGAAGGCATTACAATTCCGTTCCCGACCCGGACCATTATTCATGAAGATGCGCGTCCTGCCGAGACAGAAAAACCGGCAAAATCTTCCAAAAAAGAAGCAGCATAGGCAAATATTGTGACGGCAACCCTTTTTAACGGATCGTGTGATTTTGTGGCTGGCGTGGCCACGCTGGACATGCTCCCCCCTCTCAGCTTGCCGGAAATCGCATTTGCCGGGCGGTCGAATGTCGGAAAATCATCCCTGATTAACGCTTTGACCGGTCGCAAAACTCTGGCGCGGACGTCTCATACGCCGGGACGGACCCAGCAACTGAACTTCTTTAACATGCGCGATACTTTTTTGCTGGTGGATATGCCGGGCTATGGGTATGCCAAAGTCTCCAAAAGCATGCGCAAAAGCTGGGATACCCTGATCCGTACGTATTTGCGGGGCCGCTCTACCCTGCGCTGTGTTTTCCTGCTGGTGGATTCCCGCCACGGATTGAAAGACAGCGATATCGAGATGATGAAAATGATGGATGAAACCGCGGTTAACTACCGGATTATCCTGACAAAATCCGATGAAATCAAACAAAGTGAGCGGGCGGAGATTCTGGAGCGGACCGCCCTCTCTCTTAAAAAGCATCCGGCGGCATTCCCTCAGGCCATGCTGTGCAGTGCGCATAAGCAGGACGGACTAGAGGATATCCGTGCGATCGTGGAAGCTCAACTGTCTATCATCTGAAGGTCTTTGGCATCAATTCCTTTGGAGGTCTCTGCCGTCAGTTCATCAATAAACGCCGCAAAGGCCTCGACCTGTGCCTGGATATTCGGGGCATGCGCCGCGATGAACGACTCTGTCAATTCTTCCCCGTTCTGATAGGCGTGCAGGGCTGCGGCACCACTATAATCACATCCGGACAAACGCAGGGTCAAGACCTCCGGATCGGCCCCAAAGGCAACGCCCGGTAAAGAGGCCAGCCCATAGGTGCTGAGCAAATATTCCGACAGGTCTTTGGAGGTCGTAATACCAATCCCTTTGAGCGAGGAGCGGTACGGATCGAAATTCGGGTAGTTGTAAAAGGCTCCCTGCGGTTCCGGTGCATCCAGCCCCAGCGCCCGCAGGTGCCGCGCAATATACTTGTTCAGATATCCGTGAATGGCGGCGCAATCATGGTAATGTTTCTCGATGTCTGCGTCGGTCTGATAGGCTTCGATGACCGCGTACTGAATCGGGGCGGGCACACAGGACCACATTTCGGAGGCAATATTGCACAGAACACCGAACAGGCCCTCGGTTGATTTGGGAATGAATCCAATTCCAACCCGCCAGCCGCCAAGGGAGAAATGTTTTGACAAACCGGTGGAAATGGCGGTATGTGCCTTGGCAAAGCGGGAAATACTGCGGTAGGTTTTATCAAAAGAGATAAAGCCGTAAATCTCATCGGCAATGATAAAGATGTCTTCCTCTTCGCAAATCCGGGCAATATCCCGCATATTCTGGTCGGTAAAGACCAGCCCGGTTGGGTTATTGGGATAGTTGAGAATGATTTTGGCGGGATGATATCCCTGCGCCCGCGCCTGTCGGATACTTGTACGCAAAACTTCCGGATCGATATGATATCCGGCATCATCCAGCCGTGTGGGCACTTTGATAACTCTGGTCTGGAGCATTTTTGCCTGCGGTTCGTAGCTGACCCAGCTCGGAACCGGCAGGAGCAAATCTCCCTCTATCGCCATCTGTAAGGCATATAAAATCAGCTTGCTGCCCGGTGCAATCAGAATATCGTACTGGTCGGTATCAATGCCCATTTTTTCCCGGTAGAACGCTGCGACCGCCTGCCGCAGGGCCGGTAATCCGGCGGTCGGCAAATATTCATTATGGGCGGCATGATCCTGCAAGGCTTTGACGACCCGCTCCGGCGGTGGAAAGGAAGACTGTCCAAACCCCATATGCAGGACCTGCTTGCCCTCGCTGCGCATTTTGCCGACCAGCTCGTTGGTATGAAGGGTCGGGGATAGTTCGAATTCTGTGGCTGTTTTGAAAAGCTTGACCATTTTTTGTTCTATGTGTTGGGTTTCGGGGCAAGCACCCCTTCTTTGATCTTACACTCAACTATTTTTCTCCTAAAAGTTTTTTATGCATATAAGCCCCCCTCAAATGCATTGCGCCGCACAAAAGATAAAAAAATCCCTGTAGGGCCAGAGGCTCTACAGGGAGGATTGGACGACAAGGGACACAAAGTAAGAGGCTTCGCCTCCGGACTTGTTCGGAAATTCTATGGATTTTTATTTATGTGTATCTGGTGTGCGCACATCCCCGCATTGGTGCTTTTGTTATTCTTTGTTTTTCATTCTTTTATAATTCCATAGTATCGCGAATATAAGGTTATGACAATTTATTTCGCTTCGAAATTGATCTTTGTTTGAGACAAATTTTTATCAAATCCCGTTTAGAGCAAAGAGCGTTCCGAAAGAGTAGACGACGGCCGTTTTTCACGGTAAATTAAACCCATCATGCAGACCAATTCAAATACTCCCGAAGTTATTTCTGTTGACCCGGCCACCGATGAAGTGTGCTGCGATGGCGGCGGCGGAGCACTGGGACATCCGGTGGTCTGGTATGCCTTTGCCGGGCAGAATCAGGTCGAGTGCGCCTATTGCGACCGCCTCTTTGTGAAAAAGACAGAGCGGGCCGCTCATTAGAGCATGAAAGCAAAAAGCCTTTAGGCTATTCTCATTGTCGTAAAATTTGCCTTCGCATAAAATCATGCTATACTTAATTCTATCGGTGCCGATGCGGGCCGGTGAATTATCTTAACTTGCTCAAGAGAGGAGTTGAATCATGAGTACACGTCTGACTTTGTTTGATAGCCCCCTGTTTCTGGGGTTCGATCATTTTGAACGCACATTTGACCGCATGAAGAAAAGCGGTGCGGATGGGTATCCCCCCTATAATATTGAACAGACATCCGATCACGATTTGCGGATCACGCTGGCTGTTGCCGGATTCACGATGGCGGATCTGGATGTGGAGGTGGAGCAAAACCAGTTGATCGTTCGAGGCCGCCAGAAGGAAGAGGAAGAAGAGGGGCGGGTTTTCCTGCACCGGGGAATCGCCGGGCGGCAGTTCCAGCGCAGCTTTGTTCTGGCCGATGGGATCGAAGTCCGCGGGGCGTCTCTGCATAACGGGTTATTGCACATTGATCTGGAGCGAATCATTCCGGAAAGCACCGCCCGGAAAATCCCGATTGGTTCGGAAAATAATGGGAAAGCGCTGGAAATGAAATCCATCGAAAACAAGACCAACCCTTCTAAAACAAAGGGATAGACCGGTTTTTCCGAATCCATTTCGAATATTTGGGTTCGGAAATCGTTTTATGATATACTGAATCTTAAGAGATGAAGCGTTATGATAAAGATAAATGCGGATCGAAAAGTGATAGAAAACTTACCACCACACATATTATCCAACCTGGGCATGAATCAGATTGCTTATGTCCGGCATACGGAGAATGACCTGTATACAGTTCACGCAGCGGACGGGACCGAGGTTTCGACCTTTCGCAATTCTCTGGAAGCCGAGGATTTCATCCGACTGAATAATCTGACTCCAATCACAGTACATTAGAGCACTAAAAGTCCTGAAACCGTTATCCTGAGCCATAGGCGAAGGATCTTAATCTATTGATAAAAAAGATTCTTCGCTGCGCTCAGAATGACGGTTTTGCCGTTTTTTGACTTTTTCAGCAGACTGCTAGCCGTCAAAGCCCTACCCTGCGTCGGGGCATCCCGCCATCTGGCAAATGATTTGCCATTCTTCCGGCGTAACCGGCATGACGGACAGGCGCGACTGGCGGATCAGCGGCATATTCTGCAGGGCGGGGTGATCTTTGATATCGGCCAGTGTCACAGGCTTTGGAACGGCGCGGAGGGCTTTGAAATCGACCATGCCAAAACGCCCGCTGGCATCGGTATGATCGGGGTAGTATTCCCTGACGACTTCGACCATGCCGACAATTCGCTTTTCCTTAACCGAGTGATAGAAAAAGGCGCGGTCTCCGATCCTCATCGCTTTCAGGTTGTTGGAGGCCTGATAATTACGCACGCCATGCCAGGGCTCTACCCCCTTTTTGACATGGTCGTCCCATGACCATTCCCCCGGTTCCGATTTGACAAGCCAGTAGTTCATTGTATTATGTCCATTCCGCTCAACGATAGGCGGTGAGCTTTCCGTTATCACTGAGAAGATAAAGCACGCCATTTGCAACCAGCGGCGGCACAGTGACGTGCCCCGAAGTTTTGGTCAGGCGCAGGAGGTGCCCGTTCTGCGGATCAATTTCCGCAATATGCCCCGTGGAGGAAGCCGTTATCAAGCGATCTCCGGCCATCACCGGTCCGGTCCAGTTCCCGTGCGCTTCATTTTTTTGTACAGACGTCATGTCCTGCACCCAGTTCAACGCTCCGGTTGCGCGGTCCAAAGAAATCAGTTTGCGGTCGGCGGTCATGACAAAGATATGGTTATTGGCAACCCACGGTGTTTCCAACGCCCCGATATCCTGAGTCCAGACCCGGCGGCCGGTTTGGGCATCCAACGCCAGCATCCGGCCTCCAAACCCGGCGGCGATGACCAGATCCCGGTCAATAACGGGCAGGGCGGTAATATCGGAGACGGATGTAATCCCTCCAATACGGCGGCGCGGTGCCAGAGAGTCCGACCAAAGGATTGCGCCGGTGTCGATATCAAAGCCGGTGAGTTCTCCTGACGAAAATCCGGCGACCACCAGTTTTTGTGTTGCGGCCGGGCTGGCGGCTCCAAGCAGGCCGGAGTCGGCGGCAAATCCTGTATAGCGCCAAAGGTCAGTTCCGTCTTTACTGTCGAGCGCCAGAATCTGGTTGTCAATCAGTTGCACGAACAGCTTTTGATTCAGGAGGGTTGGGGCCGCCCGTGCCGGGGCCGGCAGCGGCTTCCGCCACATAATTTTTCCATCCTGCGGAGACAGGGCGATCACTTCGTTAAATCCATTAACGGCATATAGTGTGTTATCTGCAAAGGATAGCCCTCCGCCAATCACAACATCATCTTCCTGTGCCGGTTTCAGATTGATTTGCCAGAGTTGCTTTCCATTCGCGGCATTGAATGCCTTCAGATCAAGTTTTGTATCGAGCGTATAGATTGTCCCGCCGACCAGAATAGGCTGGGTGCTTTGCGGCGTCTGGGGGGAGGCGCCGGCTCCGGTTGAAACCGACCAGAGCTGTTTAAATTCGCCGGTAGTGAAGGCCAGATTTTGCATGGCGTGATTGGGATATCCCCCGCGCTGCGGCCAGAACTCATTTTCCCACATTTGCGGTGCGATGAAGGCGGTCGCCTCGGATGAGGCAGAGTTAGGGCTCAGGTCTTTTTGCAGCTCCAGAACCGAGACTCGCTCTCCCGGCAGGGGAGGGTCTTCGCGGCTCGCAAACGGGTTAATGCTGGAACAGCCTGTCATAATCAGGGCCGTTCCGAGGATAAGAGAAAGCTTGATCGGGGTTTTAGACGCAGACATTCAACTAGTTTCCTTGTTTTTGATCGTATTCGTAAACATATTTCAGTTGTGCCGCCTGCTCTTTTAACACCATATCCTGCGGATAGGCTTCTAAAATCTTATCCAGAAGAGAGATAGCCTCTTTATAATTTTTTTCAACCGCGCCCTGATAGGTGGCGTCCTGTAACTGGTAGTATCCGTCCCAGATACTGCCCGCCGGCCCCTGAATAGCAGACAGAGGGGTGGTGGTGATTTTTCCATCAATAATCAGGTTGCGCGCATAATACGCGGCAAGTCCCCGCAAGGTTTGATCCGCGGAGGAGTCTGCCGCCAGAGTTTGCAGCGTGTCAAACGCTTCGACCTCCCTGCCGTCTTCTTCCAGAAGGCGCTGGGTTTCCAATAAAAGGCCCACAGCTTTTTGATCAGGATTTAGATTGGCCAGCAAGGTGTCAAAATCAGGCGCGGTTTCTTTTGTAATTTCAAGAAGACGGGCGGTTTTATGCTCCTGATCGGTCTTCATCCAGCTCTTATAGCCGGAATATAGCCCTGTTCCGAGGACCAGTAAAATAACCAGAATAATGACAAAGGTTCCGTGTTTCTGCCAGAATTGCGCGACTTTTTCCTGTTTCAGGGCTTCGTCGACGTCTCTAAAAATATCGTTCATGGTACGTTTTTTGTGCTCTTTTTAATGAATCGATGTTATCCTAAACGGTATGAAAGATAATGTCATTAGTGTTTTAAACACAAATGTGCCATCGGGTCTCTCAAATTTCCAGTTTCGGCGTCTTGACCAGCTATATTGTCTGGCGGTTTCCCGCAATGTTTTATCGCACCGCACGGTGGATTGCGATTTTGATGCGGGCATGTTGCGTATTTCTTTGTCAAAGTCTGCACATCATGAGTCCTATCTGGAATTCATTGCGGAAAAAGTCGGACCCCGTACGACCATGTACGCGCTTTATCTGAACGGTAAAGGGTTAATTGCCCGCTCGGCCCTGTTTGAAAGGGTTTTGGAGCGGATGCAGGAAGAGGTCTGGGACCTGATTGGCCCTGTGTAAGTCTTCTTGCTATTTTTCCGGCTCCGGATTATTAAGAAGAATGAGCATTTTCAGGACTATTTCTTTTCTTGGGGCCCTTTCACTGGGCGTTGCATTTCCGGGGATTGCCGGTGCGGTCTATGATAAGGATTATATCGGGCTGCCGGAAACTTACCGCGCAGTTTATGAAGATACTTTTATTAAAATCGCACGGGATAATGACCTCGGCTATGTCGAGATGCGGGCCGCTAATCCGGATATTGACCCGTGGATTCCGGGGGACGGCACGAAAATCATTCTGCCGAAACAGCATCTTTTGCCCGATGCGCCGCGTGACGGCATCATAATCAACCTGCCGGAAATGCGGCTGTACTATTTCCCGAAAAAGGGCGCGCCCGAAACCTTTGCCATCGGGATTGGACGTGACGGTCTGGATACTCCGACGGGAGTTACCAAAGTCATGCGGAAGAAAGACGGGCCGATCTGGCGTCCGACCCCGCGCATGCGCGAAGAAAAGCCGGAGCTGCCGGAATCTGTTCCGCCGGGGCCAAAAAATCCGCTGGGCACGCACGCGCTTTATCTGGGCTGGCCGGAATACCTGATTCACGGCACAAACAAACCTTACGGGATTGGACGGCGGGTCAGCAGTGGATGCATCCGGATGTATCCTGAAGATATTATAACCCTGTTCAAGGAAGTTCCGATTGACACGCGGGTCGAAGTGGTCGATCAACCGGTCAAGGCTGGCTGGATCGGAGATGATTTTTATATCGAAGTTCATCCTCTGAAGGTTGAAGCGGATTTTCTGGAGGAAAATCTGCCGCTGGAAACAACCACCTTATCTGAAAAAGAGGTTGGGTATATTCTGGATAAGGCCGGGGATGTGGCAGAGCGTCTGGATTGGCCCGAAATCCGCAAAGCCGCTGCCGAAAGACGGGGGTATCCGGTTCTGGTTGCCTCCCGTCATGCGGCAAAGCCACCCGTTCAGATTCGGCAAAACCGTTAATTCTCATCATTCCAATGGCTTAAGGGTTGGCTTTAGTCGAGATGAACGATTGGAGCGTCCGTGTCAGTCTCGTCATCGTCATAAGATTGAAAATCGGAATTTTGCTCTTCCGCCGGCACGGATGGCTGCGGGATGACAATCTGATGACCGTCAATAATCACGATTGGTTCTTCTTCCTCAGTCTCGATCTCATGAGAATTCGGGGTGTCGGCTCCTGCGGCTCCGGCCTTCCCGTCACGCTGCTGATTCTGCTCCTGCCCTTGCTCCTGCGGCTCTTCGCTCAGAAGCGGCGTCATGTTTTCGTCAGAGGTCGCAGCGGCGGCGGTATGATCGGTCTCTGTACCTGTCTGTTGCGCCTCTTCGGAGGCTGGAAAATCATCGCCATGATCTGAGGTTTGAGAGGAAGATGCCTCTTGAGCTGGATCTTCTGATTTCCCTCCGCAATCCAGAACCCACAGGTCATAAACCGGGTGGTCCATGGAGGAAAGACCGGGAGAGGAGGCAAACATCCAGCCGGAAAAAATCCATTCCGACTCCGTGGCAGCCTCCGTGTTATTTTTAGCCGGAGCCGAGTCCGGAACGGGCTTTGCTGCCCATATCTGGAGAAATGCCGCCGATTCCGGATTTTCAGTCACCGGAGCCGTCCGGCAGGCTTGAGGCCGGATATAGAGCGGGCCGAGCTTGACCGTTTCGCCGATTTTGGTTTCAAATGTCGAAATACGTGCCGTGGATTTATTCAGAGATTGCAGGCGCACCGTCTCATGATTGATCGTGGTTTCAGCATGAGACGCAGGCGGTCCCACCAAAAGGATCAGCCCGCATGCCAGCAGCGCAGATCGTAAAAGATTATTCGGCAGAGTTAGAGTCATTTTTCTTGTCATTAGACATGCTGAAAATAAATTTTCCCAGAAGCTGTTCCAGGTTTTGCGGGGCCTGCGTATATTCAATCCGCCCGCCATTGGCGATCATATCTTCATCGGCTCCCGGCTCCAGAGCAAGGTAGCGCCCTCCCATCAGGCTTTCGCTGCTAATCAGGGCGGCGGTATCCTTCGGTAATTTGACCGAGGGATCAATACTCATTGTCACTTGCGCCAGATAAGTCTCATTATTCAGTCTGACATCGGACACAGACCCGATCTTTACGCCGCTGATCTGGACATCATCCCCGACCTTCAGCCCGCCGATTCCGGGGAAATCGGCAATCACCGTATACCCGCTGACGGCCCCGACATTGGCGGTCTGGTAACTGAAGACAAGGAAGAACGCCGCGACAAACAGCACGACCGCCCCAATAACAGTTTCAATGATATTGCGTTTCATAATGTTAATCAGTAATCGGGAATGCCGCCGCCGTCAAGATGGTAATGGCCTGTTTCCGCAAAAGAAACATCCCTCACTTTTTCGGTTTGGTCACAGGTTTTTTTTGCGACGCATCCGGGCTCCAGGCTTCGTAATCGCCGGTGGCAGAGGCACGGTGCCCCCCTTGCAGGAGGTGCCCTGGCGGGCGGTAGGCCTGTGTGGTACCGGTCATGTTCGGACGGTGCGGCTTTTGCCAGGGGCGACGGAATGACGGCGTATCCGGATGCGGAAATACATCGGTCTGGTGATGCAGCCAGCCGTGCCATTCCGGCGGAACGGCGGAGGCTTCGGGTACGCCCTTATAAAGAACCCAGCGCCGCTCCCGCTTGTAACCGGGACGGGGTTTGGCCTTGTAATACACATTGCCAAAGGGGTCCTGCCCCACCTTCTGACTGCCGGAAAACAGGGTCACCATCCGAATGTGAAGCGGAGACAAAACGCCCAGCAGGGAAAAAAGTTTTTTAACCATCGTTCTTTCTTTTTACAGGAAGCTTTGATCTTTGGGAAGACGGATTTAAAAAGAAGTTTTGGAGCGGCGGGATATTTGCTAAAACTTGGAGAGCGCTCTGAGGTCAGGCGCGCCCATAACAAGAAAGAGTCCTTATGAAAAAGATCCTGATTCTGATCGGTCCGAACCTTAACCTTCTCGGCATTCGGGAGCCGGAAATCTATGGCTATGAGACACTGGCGGATATTGAAACCATGTGCCGGACGGAAGGGCAGAAACTGGGCTTTGAGATCGAATTGCGCCAGTCAAACTATGAAGGAGATCTGGTGACCTGGATTCAGGAGGCCCGCACAGGCTATGACGGAATGATTATCAACGCCGCCGCCTATACCCATACCTCCATTGCGATTCACGATGCCCTGAGATTCCTCAGCGTTCCCATCATCGAAGTACATCAGTCCGATCCCAAAAAACGCGAGCCTTTCCGGCATATCTCCTATATCGAGCCTCTCGCGGCAAAGGTCATCGCCGGGCACGGTGCCAAGGGATATCTGATGGCGCTGGAGTGGCTGGCACATGAGGCATGACGAACTCCACCGGGTCATCATCTGAAAATTCCTTTTATCGCCCTCTTCACGGTTTCGCGTTCAAGTGATTTTTAACCTCAAACCTGAAAATCCAGTGCTCGATTTTTGCTGAGAACCGCGATAGAATGGGCTATGGCTTCTATTTTACTGGTCGAAGATGACAGCTCCATGCGGCACTTTTTGCATAAAGCTCTGGAACGCGCCGGGCACACCGTGATGGTTTGTGCCAATGGTCTGGACGCTCTCCGGGTTTTGGTGCTGACCAGAGATGAAAATCAGGCCCCGTTTGATCTCCTGTTAACCGATATTGTCATGCCGGGAATGGATGGTATTCAGCTTTCTCAAAGAGCTCTGGAAATTTCCCCAGGCCTCAAGATCATGTTTATGACCGGATTTTCGGCGATTGTTATGAATCGGAAAGAAGTCAGCGAAAATGTCATGTTGTCCAAACCGTTTCACCTGAAAGAGCTGGTGGAGCGGGTTGACAAGCTGCTTGCGGCCTGAGGAAAGATGTTAATCTTACCAGAAATCGCTGATAATATTGTCCTCTTCCTGAAATTCTGAAGGATTCGCCGTTTCAAAGCGTTGTTTCAGGATCAACCGTGCGGCATTCCGCAAGTAGCCATAGTGATGCAGCTCCCCGGATTTTATTTTCTCCAGAGTGGCGCTTGTCATATGATCGTAGGAAATATTCAACCAGCGGTCGATCTGGGCAAAGGGCTGAACATAAATATCATTCATGATCGCCAGTCTTTCGCTCAATGTCGCCTCCGTGCCTCCATGAGCAGGAATCTGGGATATGATGCGCTCCAGATCCGGATTTTCCGCATGAAGAGTCAGATATTTCTTGAACGGGTCGATGGTTTCCGAAAAAATCATCATCAGGGCAGCCATCAGTTGCAGTCGGTCCTGTTCCGTTTGCAGTTTTTTATCCTCTCCCCAGTCTTTTGCCAGAAAAGGAGCCGCCTCATAAAGGAATGTCGCCCGCAGGAGGTCATTATCCAGCGCGATGCCATTTTCTAATGCAAATTCACTACAGATGGTCAGGGTTCTGGTTGCCTCTGAGGAGGGAATAACCTTGCTCTGGCAGGGAACCAGCGCCACATTAAAGGGGGCACTTTTGAAATAAGCCGCCAGCGTTTCATTCAGAAGAGCGATATAGTTTTTGGTCGCATCCCTTTGATCCGGGGTCAACTGGGTAAAGGCTTGTGCTTCGATGGCTATACTGCGGTCAATATTCACCGGAATGGTTTTGTTGATGATAAACAGGTAATAGGCCTGATCTCCCTCAAACTTATATTTCAGAATGTCTGTCTCAAGATCAATATTCTGGCGGTAACAGTTTGCTTTCCTGTTAGTCTCATACCGATCCGTATTGTCCGCATCGCAGATCATGGCGGAAAACCCGTAATATCCCCGGCTTTCCTTAAATTTTATCATAAGAAGACCGCCGGTTTTATCGGAATTACCGGGCAAAATCGGGTGTTTTTTGTAATTTCCCGCTTTGATCGCAAAAGAAGCCGGGGGTAAATTGCGATGCAACGTATCGGCGATAAAGGTCTCAGCCTGGACGGGCGTGCAAATCGTTACCAGCAAGACCCAGCCTAACAGCACTAAAAATTTTTTATTTGATATCAAGATAACCAGCTCTTCATAAGATATAAGGTGTTAAGGTATAAGCTCTAATACTAATTCGACAGGGTTAATAGTTTCTTATGATGTTATAACACGGCTGATTGTTTTACAAGAAACAGAGAAATCGTCCAAAACACCTCTTGATTTTTACATGATTTGCCGTTAGCTTTGCAATTCCTTCTTTAAGGGCGGTTAGCTCAGCGGTAGAGCACTTGCTCGACACGCAAGGGGTCACTGGTTCAATCCCAGTACCGCCCACCATATCCGGCAAATATAAAGGAGACGGATTCCTTTGAAACTGAGAGTTAACTAAACTATAGAAACCAACCAATCAGAAAACAAAAATCATGACAAAAATAGGTGTAATTGGTGCAGGTGCATGGGGCACGGCTTTGGCGCACGTCTTTGCTAATGAGGGCAAAGACGTAACTCTGTGGGGACGCACGCCGGAGATTGTCGCCACGATTGAAGCTTTGCAGGAAAATGACAAATATTTGCCGGGAGTGCGGTTAAACGAAACTCTGAAAGTGACGGAAAGCCTGACCCGCGCGGCAGATGCGGACGTTATCCTGCTGGTCACGCCGGCACAGCACGTCCGTAAAACACTGGAGGCTCTGAAAGCCGATGTGGGAAGTGGCAAGCCGGTGGTTATTTGCTCCAAGGGCATTGAGCTGGAAAGCGGTCTGTTGATGACCCAGGTCGCCCGTAGCGTTATCCCTAACGGAAATTTTGCCATTCTGACCGGCCCGACTTTTGCGATGGATATTGCCAGAGGAAGCCCTTCGGCCGTAACACTGGCGGCCGACAATAAGGATCTGGCGACCGAGCTGGTGGACCGCATTGCCCTGCGCATTTTACGTCCCTATCTTTGCGAGGACCTGATCGGTGCGCAGATTGGCGGCGCGGTGAAAAATGTAATTGCGATTGCCTGCGGGGCCGTGATCGGGCGCGGCCTTGGGGAAAGCTCCCGCGCAGCGCTGGTTACCCGCGGGCTGGCCGAGATGGGACGTCTGGCCTCTGCCATGGGAGCCAAGCGCGAAACTCTTATGGGAATGTGCGGGGTCGGAGATTTGCTGCTGACATGTTCTTCCATGCAATCACGGAACTATTCTTTCGGAGTGGAAATTGGACAGGGGAAATCGCCCAAAGACATTCTGGCCCAGCGCAAAAGCGTGACCGAAGGATTTCACACCGCCAAAGCTTTGATGACTCTGGCACGTAAGAACGCTGTGGAAATGCCGATCTGTCAGAGCGTCTATGAATGCCTGAACGAAGATTTATCCTTTAAAGAGGCGGTGGAAAAGATGCTCGACCGGCCAGTGAGCAAAGAAACCGTCTGACCAACAGGAGCCGCTGCGGGGGAACTCTATCCTTCCCGGCCAAGATCTTCCAGAGGCCATCTGGGACGTGCGGGCATATCCAGCCCGTCTTGCCGGTTAAGCCTCAGATGTTCGATGCCGGCCCATGCGATCATAACGCCGTTATCGCCGCACAGATGCACCGGTGGTGCAAAAAACCCAAACCCATGTGACGTGGTCAGCGTTTCCAGCGCGTCGCGGATAGGCTTATTGGCAGCAACCCCTCCGGATATGACAAAAGCGGGACTTGTGCCGGACGGGATGGAATAAATGCTCCGAAAGAGCATCATTGCCTGTGTGCAGCGTTCCTCCAGAATTTCGACCATGGTTTGTTGCAGGGAGGCACACAGGTCTTGTTTGTCTGTCTCACTCATTCCATCGGTAACATGATTCCGGACGGCGGTTTTTAGCCCGGAAAACGAGAAATCCAGCGTCTTTTTCCCTTTCAGAGGATGAGGCAGCGGGTACCGGGTCCGGGCGGCGGCCAGATCCGGGCAGGCCAGTGCGTATTTCTGGATGAACGGTCCGGCCGGATACCCCAGATTCATAATCCGTCCGGATTTGTCAAAGCATTCCCCAATGGCGTCATCAATGGTTTTTCCCAGACACCGATAGGCGCCAACCCCTTCGACCGCCAGAAGCTGGGTATTCATGCCGGAGATGAGCAGCAGCAGGAACGGAAACTCAATCCGGTCCGTCAGACGGGGAGTCAGGGCATGTGCCTCCAGATGATTGATTCCGATAAAGGGAATATTCCGGGCGGCGGCGATGGCTTTTCCGCTCATCATACCGACCATGACTCCGCCAATCAGTCCGGGACCGCAGGTGGCCGCCACGGCACTTAAATCAGAAAACTGAATTCCTGCATCCTGCATTGCACCGTCAATCAGCTTGTCCAGATGGTCCAGATGAGCGCGGGCGGCGATCTCCGGCACAACGCCGCCATAAAGTTTATGCTCATCCACCTGTGTCAATAGTCGGTTGGCGAGAATGTCTCCGTGATGAGTCACAATCCCGACGGCGGTCTCATCGCAGCTGGATTCAATGCCGAGAACGATAGTGGTGCGTGACATACGCTATCTATAGCCTGAGCCCGGGATCTGGACAAATTAAAATTCAAATTTTTGTAACCCATTGGCAAATTTGCCTGTACGTTTCTGAGTACTTTGCGCTAAAATGCCTGTATGTCTTCCGGTTATGTTCTTCTGACACGGCCTCTGCCCGATTCTTTGCTTTTGCAGGCCCACCTTGATCTTATGGGAATAAAAAGCCTGATCGCACCGGTTTTATCCATTCGTCCGGCCCCTCATTCTTTCGACTGGGCAGAGGTAAGCCACTATCGGGCCGCCCTGATTACCAGCCGGAATACAGTCCCATTTCTGAACTCGCCCCCTTTTAAAGAAAATATTCCTTTAATTTCGATTGGCAAAGAAACATCACAACATCTTGTAAATAAAGGATTTAATGTCTTTTATGAAGCGGACGGCACCAGCCGCTCTCTCAAGGGCTGGATGGAGGCGGAGGGAGGCTCTCTTTTAGAGGCGCAGAATGCATATTGCAAAAACGGCCCGGGTAAGGAATATATTCACTTTGGCGGCGTGCATGTATCCGATTTGTTCCGCACAAACATTATGGATAATTTTTCCGTCCGGCATGTGCCTTTATATGAAGCGGTGGCGGCAGACTCTTTTCCGGAAGAGGTCATGGCCGCCCTGACGGCACAAAAAATTTCCCGGATTTTATTTTATTCCGCCCGGAGCGCCGCGATTTTTGAAGCCCTATGCGTACGGCTTGGTCTGGTGTACGCTTTAAAGCAGATTCAGGTCTTGTGTTTGGCGCCGTCCGTGGTAAAGTCTTTGAAAGAAGACCTGTGGGGAGGCATACATCTGGCTCGTACGCCTGAAACGTCCGCCCTGCTGGCGTTGCTGGAAAAATGATAAAATAATATGTCTGGGGATTGTACTATGAGTGATACAAAGAAATTTATTCAGGAACATGCCGTAGAAGTCATTGAAAAATTTGGAGGAATCCGCCCGATGGCTTCCAAATTGGGGGTCGCGGTAACAACCATTCAGGGATGGAAAAAGCGCGGGTCTATTCCATCCGGACGCTTTGATGATATCATTAACGCTGCGAATGAAAACAAGATATCGCTTGTCGCCCCGGCAACTCTTTCCTCTGCCATACCTGCCTCTGTCCGGTCTGTACCTGTTGAAGAAAAAGAAGAAGACGTACGCCCGGATATCGCTGGGACGATTGCTGAAATCAAGGCCCGAATCGAAGGGCCGCAGGCGGAGAGCGACATTCCCGATGAAGATTTACTGGCGCAACAACCGCTGGAAGACTCTGAAGAGGGGGATGCTCATTTTGAGTCGCGTCGAAAGCAAACACCTATTCCTGAATTTATGAGTACGTCCGCCGAAGAGTCCGAAGACTCCCTCCTGAAAGAAACTCCGACCCTTGTTCACCCACCTGCCGAAGACGTACGGCGGGCACGTTCCGGGAAGTCCGGCGGTGGAATTGGGCAATGGCTGTTTCCGTCTCTGATCGGGGCAGGACTGGCGGCAAGTGTCCTGATGTTCTGGCCTGTACGTGAAAACGTACAGTCGCAGCAGGAACGTCTGGATCAACTGGAAGAAAATCTGCAAACTCTGAAACAGGAACAACACTCGTTCCTGAAAACAATCGGGCAGTACGTTCCGGAAGACGTACAGGCGCAGTTCTCTCAATTCCAGAAAGAAACAGGAGATCTGGGAAAACAGGTCGGGGAGCTGGCCGGACAGGCTCAGGACGCCACCCTTGCCGCCATCGGAGCGGATAATATAGCAGCCCTGAAATCCCGTATGGACGCGATACAAACCCAAATGTCCACTCTGGTGAATCCGGAGCAGGTTGAGGACATGCTTGGACGCTTTGCCCTTTTGAGCGAAAATAAGGAAGGACAGGAGCAGCTTGATCGTGCCGTCGGGCAGTTGCGCGGAATCATTAGCAGTCTGGACGGACGGATGGATTTGCTGGGCGAAGCTCTGGTGGTGGCGCGTGAAAACAGTACAGCTCTGGGGGAAACTTTTAATGGGGTGCCGGATGAAGATCTTAAGGCCGGGGCACTTTTATTGGGATTGACCCAGTTCCGCAGCTCTTTAAACCGGGGAGATACTCCTTTCAAAGAAGATTTGGCGCTCCTTTACAGCATGGTCGGAAATGACAGTCCGGAGCTGAGATCCGCGCTTGACAGACTGGCTCCACAGGCTGAACGCGGCGTTCTGACGCCTGAGGGATTGGCGAATGAGTTCCGGGGACTGGCTGGCGACATGGTTGTCAATGCTCTCCAGAAAGATGACGCAACCATGTCCGATCAGGCCAAAGCACGCCTGAGCAAGGTTTTACAGATCAAAAAAGGCGGCGAGCCTATTTTGCAGGATAGGTCCTCTCAGGCTTTGACCTCCATTCAGACAGATCTGGAGGCCGGTAATCTGATTCAGGCTCTGCAAAGCCTGCAAACTCTGGATAAAACAACCATGCCGGATATGACTTCTTTCATGCGGGATCTGAATGCCGCGATTGCGGCGCAGGAAGTCAGCACGTCGATCGGGACGCTCCTGAATGCCGCGATGGGAGGGCCGGTCCCGCTCAATCTGGAAGAGGCCGTTTCCATCCGTCGTTCGTCACAACAAATGCCCGTTAAGCTCAAAAATGATTTCAAAAATCTGAATATTGAACCTCAGGAATAAAATCCGGATGGATCTATAAACACGAAGTGACGAAGGAACGAAGTGTCCAAAAAACTTTGTCTTACTTTGCGGTTCAAAACCAACATATGAAACGCACTGCAAAAATCTGTAATTTTACAGGGGCGTCATTGCCTGAATTTTCAGAGAAAATTCTAAGGCAATCCATTGGTATTTATGGATTCCCCTAGGATTTTCTCTGAAAATCCGGGGAATGACGGCAGCCTCTGCGTTCTCTGCGCCTTTGCGGTTCAAAACCATTATACGCTCTACCGTTTGTTCACCTTACCCTGAAATGACAACTTTGGGCTTTCACAGAGAGATCTATGCATATATATAATAAAGGGTAAGGAGGTTCCATGCTGCGTCTACTCTGGTTTTTACTCAGGATTGGCCTGCTGGTCGGGGGCGCGATGTGGCTGTCTGCACGACCGGGAACCGTCAATATTCAGTGGATGGATTATGACATCAATATCCATTTCGGGTTTTTCCTGCTGATTTTGCTGGTCCTGTTAATGGTTGCCATGGGCCTGACGCGTCTGGGAATTTATATGAGCACTTTGCCAGAGCGTCACCGCGATCGTAAAGTTCTGAAAAACACGGAAAAAGGCCTGGAAGCTCTGACCCTGAGTTTATCTGCAGCGGCCGCCGGAGATTACGGACATACGCAATATCAGGCGGAGCGGGCACTGAAATTTTTACCCGGATACCAGCCCCTCCCCCTGATCCTTCAGTCCGGTGCACAGCGCAAGCAGGGAGATTTTGAAAAAGCCGATGCAACTTTGAAAACCCTCCTCTCTCATCCCGAAGGCGCGGTACTTGCGGCGCGGGCCCTGATTGGCAATGCGATTGAGCAGAATAACATTCCGGCGGCGCTGATCTATGCGCGGACGGCGGAAAAAGATTATAAGGGGCGCGATTCCGGCTGGCTGCTGAAATCTCTTTATGAGCTGGAGGCACGCGCCGGGAATTGGGAGGCCGCAGAATCAGCTCTCCAGAAAGCCCTGAAAAAGAAAGCCGTGTCAAAAGACCAGGGAGCCGATGATCTGAAAGCCATGATGACGGCGCAGGCATTGGATCTTCTGGCGGCAGGGCAGACTGCTTCTGCGGAAAAAATTCTGAAAAAGGTTGTCCGGCAGCATACTGCTTTTATTCCGGCGGTCGAGTCTTTGTGCGAGCGTTATCTGGAGGCCGGAAAGAAACGGGCCGCCACGAGCCTGTTAAAAGCGGCGTGGAGTGCGGCACCGCATCCGTTGCTGGTGCGATTGTGGCGGGAGGTTGGCCGCCTTTCCGGCAAAAAGGAAACTGACGTGTCCTGGATTCAAAAACTGGTGCAGTATTATCCCGATCACTATGAGAGTGATTTTGCTCTGGCAAACGTGCAGGCCGTGGCAGGCTTGACGGAGGACGCCCGCAAAAGCCTTGAACGGGCTATTGAAAAAAGTCCACAGCGCCGTTTTTACAAGCTGGCAGCCGATCTTGCTCAGAAAGCCGGGGGAAGCGCAGCAAGCATTCATCATTATCTGGAGGCCATGTCCGACGCCCGGCCTGATCCGATCTGGGTTTGTCCGCAGACCGGTGCCCTGTTTGAACGCTGGCATCCTCTGGTGCCGCCGCAGGGCGATTTTAATGTGCTGGTATGGGGATTTCCGGATGAGTTGCAGAAATCAGCCGGAACGGGCACGGAGGAGCGCCTTTTTTCGCTACTGACAAATAGTTAGGCGGTTTTTGTTACTTTCCGCTTGCCTTTCTCCCTGAAAATCGCTTATAACTCACAGACTAAAAAAGATAAATGAGCCGCCGGTGCAGCATATGCAGACGATTTCGGGCTCTGATAAAGGAGAAAAACATGAACATACTGCAAAAGTTTGAAGCCAAAGAACTGGCAAAATATACAGAAGGGAAAACCATCCCGCAATTTTCACCCGGTGACACGGTGAAAGTAAATGTTAAGGTGAAAGAAGGAACCCGCGAGCGGATTCAGGCCTATGAAGGCGTTTGTATTTCCCGTAAAGGTCATGGAATCAATGCCAGCTTTACCGTACGCAAAATAAGTCTGGGCGAAGGCGTCGAGCGTGTTTTCCCTCTGCACAGCCCCCGTATTGACAGCATCGAGCTGGTTCGTCGCGGCTCTGTTCGTCGTGCAAAACTGTACTACCTGCGTGATCTGCGCGGCAAGAAAGCCCGGATCGCCGAACGGACAACCGGACATGGCATTGAAGTTGCCGAGCCTAAATCCAAAAAGAAATAAGAGTTTACGACGTCTGGAAGCGTTAGTTTGAAAAGTTGAAAAAGGGGGAGAGATCCTCCTTTTTTATTTTCCCCCCGGGCGATAGCTCTGGAGGCGGGCAAAACATCGAATGTATATATTGACCTGAAATCATAGACATTCTATATCTTCACCCTATGACCGATATCGCAGAAACATATGAGCCTTCGAAATCCGACTCACTCAGAGCGGATAATGTCAGGCCGGATATTCCAAATTTTACCCCGAAAGAAATCGTTTCTGAACTGGACCGGTTTATTATCGGGCAATCAGATGCCAAGAAGGCGGTGGCGATTGCTTTGCGGAACCGCTGGCGGCGGCAACAGCTCGATAAAGAATTGCAGGAAGAAATTTACCCCAAAAATATTTTGATGATCGGCCCGACCGGGTGCGGCAAAACGGAAATTGCCCGCCGCCTTGCCAAACTGGCGCAGGCTCCGTTTATCAAAGTTGAAGCGACAAAATTTACAGAGGTTGGATATGTCGGCAAGGATGTGGAATCGATTATTCGGGATCTGGTGGAAGTTTCAATCCACATGACTCAGGAAAAAATGCGTAAAACTGTCAAGGCACAGGCAGAAATTTATGCAGAGGAACGCGTTCTGGATGCTCTGGTCGGGGAATCTGCATCTGAAGGAACCCGCGATAATTTTCGCAAGAAGCTCAGAGAGGGGGACCTCAATGCTCGCGAAATTGAAATTGAGGTGAATGATACCTCCAGCATGATGCCGTCTTTTGACATTCCGGGAATGCCGGGCGCGTCGATGAGCATGATCAATATGAATGATATTCTGGGCAAAGCTCTTGGCGGGCGGACCAAAAAGAAGAAACTGACTGTTGAGGAAAGTTACGATGTACTGGTCGCCGAAGAAGCCGATAAGTTGCTGGATGAAGAAAAGGTTGTCGCCGCTGCAATTGAAGCGGTTGAGCAGAACGGTATTGTCTTTCTGGATGAAATTGACAAGGTTGCGGCCCGCTCTGATCTGCGCGGCGGGGATGTGTCGCGTGAAGGCGTACAGCGTGACCTGTTGCCTCTGATCGAAGGCACCAACGTCTCAACCAAGCACGGGACCGTACGTACAGATCATATTCTGTTTATTGCCTCCGGGGCCTTCCATTACGCCAAACCGTCTGATCTTTTGGCGGAATTGCAGGGCCGCTTGCCCATCCGGGTGGAGCTGCGCCCTCTGACGCAGGAAGATTTCCGCCGCATCCTTCTGGAAACCGATGCCTGCCTGATTAAACAGTACGAGGCGTTAATGGGAACTGAAGAATTAACTCTCAGCTTTACGGAAGGGGCGGTTAATGAGATCGCACGTCTTGCCTATGAAGTGAATGACAAGGTCGAAAATATCGGGGCGCGCCGGTTGCATACAGTCATGGAAAAGCTGCTGGAAGATGTCAGTTTCACCGCCAGCGATAAATCAGGTCAGAGCTTCGAGGTAACGGAAGAGTTTGTCAAAACCCAGCTGAATGAGCTGGCCCAGAATACAGACCTGAGCAAATTCATTTTGTAGAATGACTGTACGTGTACGTTTTGTGGGGTATGCGAACGTACGAATGTGCGTCTATGCTTCGTCGCTAGCGTGTCTCTCAACCTAAACACCTTTTGCTCTATGTGGATTGCACGGAGGATGCCGTGCCCTGCGCTTCTGCGGTTAAAAATCTGACAGGCGCATCTTCTGCAAATATTTTTTGTTAACCCGGATTCGTAGCCTCCGGTCAAATTCGGGGAATGACGATAGATAATTTTGAACATAGTTCAAAATTATCTTGCATCTCCTTAATTTACAAGGTAACATCTAAAAATGAACATAGTTCAAAATAATTTCTGGCGAAAGACAGACGGGGGCCACGCTCCGGAAGAACAGACTCTTTTTCTGCTAAAAAGCGACTTTTGGGGCAAAAGTGTATATAAGGAATCTATGGATTGCCTTATAATTTTCTACGAAAATTCAGGGAGTGGCGACCTGAAAAGGTCGTCAGGAATTATGTCGAACGACTATATTTTGTGAAAAAGGAATAGTTTGAATGGAAGATAGCCAATTTGATCTTTTACGGCAGAAAAGGTTCTGGCCTTTGTTTGTTGCCCAGTTTCTGGGGGCCTTTCATGACAACGTTTTCAAGAACGCGCTGGTGGCATTGTTGTTATATAGCAGCGTCTTTTCCGTGTCGCAGCAGCAGGAACAACAACTGGTCACATTGTCTGCGGCGTTGCTGATTTTACCCTTTATCCTGTTTTCCGCCATTGGCGGGCAACTGGCAGATAAATACCCGAAACAGCGGGTGATAAAAGCCATCAAGCTGGTGGAAATTCCGGTGGCCTGTCTGGGGATTTTTGCCTTGCTGAGCGGGTCCCTGATTTTGTGTCTGATTGCCTTATTCGCGCTGGGGAGCCAGTCTGCTTTTTTCGGACCGAGCAAATATGCGATTTTACCCGACCATCTGGAGGAAAAAGAGCTGGTCGGCGGCAATGCTCTGATGAATACAGGAACGTTTCTGGCCATTCTGATCGGAACCATTTCCGGGACGTTGCTGGTAACGCTTTGGGGCGGAACATTATTTGTATCTGCCCTAATGATGACCTGTGCGGTCGTCGGCTATCTGGCCAGCCGCCAGATTCCCAGAGCCCCCGCCAAGACGCCTGATCTAAAAATAGACTGGAATCCTGTGACTGAGACCGTGGCGGTCTTAAAGAGCGTGATGGTCCAGAAGCAGATTGTTCTGCGCTCTATTTTTGGGGTATCGTGGTTTTATTTTCTTGGCGGCATGTTTATGGCGCAATTTCCCAGCTATACCAAAGGGACCATCGGGGCGGACGGAACGGTGCTTGCGTTCTTTCTGGCCGTATTCTCCGTGGGGATCGGGATTGGCGGTCTGCTGAATGAGCGATTGCTGAAAGGGCGGGTGGAGGCGGTGTACGTGCCTCTGGCGGTTCTTGGAATGTCGTTTTTCTCGATTGATTTATATTTTTCTTCTCCCGCCACCCCGGCGCTGAGGCTCATGGGAATTGGGGAGTTTCTTCATTCCACCGGGAGTTGGCGTATCCTTCTGGATGTGTTTATGATTGCGCTGTGCGGCGGGTTATTTGTGGTACCGTTGAATGCGATCATCCAGCATCAGACCGAAGAATCGGAGCGGGCGCGTATCATTGCCGGGGCTGCGATTATTGATGCCATTTTTATCGTAGTCTCTATGGGATTCTGCTCCCTGTTGATCTCTCTGCATGTTCTGGTGGATGAGCTTTTCCTGATTTTTGCACTTCTGAACCTGTTTGTGGCGGTGTACGTCTGCCGAATTATGCCGGATTATCTGGTCAGAAGCCTGATGCAAGGGCTGTTCAAACTCCTGTACAAGGTCGAAATCAAAGGATTGGAACATTACAATGCGGCGGGGCCGCGGGCCGTGATTGTGTCTAATCATGTATCGCTGCTCGATCCTCCGCTTTTGGCGGCCTTCCTGCCTGGAAAACCGATGTTTGCGGTGAATAGTTTTGTCGCGGAATGGTGGTTTGTGAAGCCGTTTTTACGGTTGGTTGATTTCTTTCCGCTGGACCCGACCAATCCGCATTCGATGAAAAACCTGATAAGAGAAGTGGAAAAAGACAAGCATTGTGTCATTTTCCCGGAAGGTCGTCTGACAGAAACCGGCGCTTTGATGAAAGTTTATGAAGGGCCGGGCATGATTGCCGATAAATCGGACGCTGTGATTTTACCGATCCGGCTGGATGGCGTTCAACATACGCCTTTTGCCCGGTTGAAAGGGAAGGTGCCGCTGCGGAATTTTCCAAAGATCACGATCACCATCCTGCCCCCACGGAAATTCAAGCTGGAGGATACCCTGAAGGGACGCGTCCGACGGGCTGCGGCGGCCCGCCAGCTTTATGACGTAATGGAAGAAATGATGTACGTGACCACCGACCGGCAGCAGACCCTGTTCGACGCTCTGCTAAAAGCACGGCATGTGAACGGAGACGATGCGGTGATTGCCGAGGATGCCGAGTTTAAACCGCTGCGGATGAAAAAACTGCTGCAGAGTGCAGTGATTCTGGGTGGAAAAATTGCCGGGGGAACGCAGAAAAAAGAAGCCGTCGGGGTCATGTTGCCGAACTCTGTCGGGGCTGTGATTACCTTCTTTGCGCTTCAGGCCTATGGACGGGTTCCGGCGATGCTGAACTTTACGGCGGGATCGCAAGCGGTTTGTTCCGCTTGTCAGACTTCTATGGTCAGAACGGTTCTGACATCCCGGCGGTTTGTCGAGATGGCTAAGCTGGAGCCATTGATTGCCGACTTGAAGCAGATTACCCGGATTATCTATCTTGAAGACGTACGCAAACATATTACGTTTGCAGACAAACTTGTCGGTCTGATGACTTCTCCGGCGGCATTGCATAAAAGATTTAAGATTAAACCGACCGATCCGGCTGTGATTCTGTTTACATCCGGGTCTGAAGGCGCACCGAAAGGGGTTGTGCTGAGCCATAAAAATCTGATGAGCAATATTGTACAGATATCCAGCCGGGTTGATTTTAACCGGCAGGATATCGTCTTTAACTGCCTGCCAATGTTTCATTCCTTTGGATTGACGGGGGGGACCTTGTCGCCCATTCTTTCTGGAATCAAAACATTCCTGTACCCGTCTCCGCTCCATTACCGGATTGTGCCGGAGCTGGTTTATGCCTCGAATGCGACGATCATGTTTGGAACGGATACGTTTCTCGCCGGATATGCCCGTATGGCCAGCCCCTATGATTTTTACCGGATGCGGTATATTTTTGCCGGGGCCGAAAAAGTGCGGGAGGAAACCCGGCAAGTCTATGCCGACCGTTTTGGTGTACGAATTCTGGAAGGATACGGCACAACTGAAACTTCTCCCGTGATTGCGGTAAACTCCCCCATGCATCAAAAAACCGGGAGTGTCGGGCGGTTTCTGCCGGGTCTGGAATACCGGCTGGATCCTGTGCCCGGCGTCGAGGAAGGCGGGCGGCTCTCCGTACGCGGCGATAATGTGATGCTGGGATATTACCTGCCCGACAGGCCGGGGATTCTCCAATCACCGGAAGACGGCTGGCATGATACGGGGGATATTGTCGATGTGGACGCATCGGGATTTGTCAAGATTCTCGGTCGTGCCAAACGTTTTGCCAAAATTGCCGGTGAAATGATTTCACTGGCCAGTGTTGAGGCAATGGTGCAAAAGGTTTACCCGGAGGCGCAGCACGCCGTCATCTCCCGCCCCGATTCCAAAAAGGGCGAGCAGCTGGTTCTGGTTACAACGCAAAAAGGGGCGAAAAAGTCCGATCTGTCTGCCTATGCCTCGCAAAACGGGATTTCAGAACTGGCGGTTCCGAAAAAAATCCACGAGCTTGACAAGCTGCCGTTGCTGGGGACCGGAAAAACCGATTATACCGGGCTTATGGCTCTGATGGACCAGAAAAACTGATTTTTCGTTGCATCACGATGTGAGAACTCTTGCTATTTTTGGGGGGATTCTGTATATCTGCCTGCAAGAATAAACAAGTAATCATCAGAGAAAATGAGGTGTGTCATGAGTCGTAATATCAGCCAATGTGCAGAATATGCAAAAGAGGTCTGGGAAAAGAAACATCCCGGTGCCTATGTCGTTGTGGGAGAGTTTGTTTCTGTAACCTCTGAGCAGGTTGAGGGCATAACCAGAGGCGTTCTTGATAAAGCCTTAAACAATGGCGCTCTTGAGACTTTGATGATTCCAGTTCAGGACCAGAATAGTTGTATGGCGTTAGCAGCATTCCCTGCTGATCATGGAGATGCGGCGCTGGGGATGTGCGAGGAGGTGCGACGACATCCTGCGGGAAGAGGGAGTGAGATTCTTAAGTTCCAAAAACCATGGTTGCGGACAGTATTTGATGATGTGGTGTGGCAATATATCGATCCTGTCGGATGGGCGCAGGAGTATAAGCCATCCATTGAAACCAGCTTGTGGGATTATTCTTCCGAGTTGCGGGCCGTTGAGGCCCTAAAGCGCGATCATCCGGGAGAGCATATTGTTCTGGTTAAGTTTTCTAAGGCTTTGGCTGGGGAGATGCTCGGCAATGAAATTTACGGAAAAGCGAATGATCTTGGGGCGACGGATGTTTATCTGGTTCCGGGCAAGGGCAACTATAATGTGCTTGCGGCAACCTTTAGACCGGAGGATGGAGATCTGGCATTGGGGATGGCCAATGAGGGATATAGACAGGATAATATTGCCCTTGGTTCCAAGCGGTGGAAAATTCCTGAAAGCTTTGCCAGCCGTATGTTCAACAGCGCCGTTCGTTGCGTCCGGCCCGAATTCCGTCAGGATCATACCCGGATCACCGGCAGTGACAGATGGGACCAATATTCCCCTCCTGAGGTGATACCGGAACTATAGACACGAAGAAGCGAAGGGTCTTAACCTGTTGAGACAAAAGATTCTTCGCTGCGCTCTCTGTAGTTAAGAACCAGACGAGCACGTCTTCTGCAAATATGTTTTATTAATCTGAATGCAGGGCCAGCACCTACATACCCTGCTTCATGTTCATGACATTGGTTGGCGGTTTGAATTTCGGGTTTTTCCGTCCACCGCCGCGCCGGGATTTTCCGGCCTGTCCGCCTTCGCCTTGTAAATGCTCGTCAATCAGGGCATCAATATCCGGCATTTCTCCCCGTTTCAGACAAAGGACCACGGCAATATAGAAGGCGCAGGCCCCTTCTTCCCATCCGGTAAACTTTCCGGTCATGTCTTCCCCTTTGACAACCAGAGAATAGGGACTCCAGCTCTCTCCCATCTTGGGGGCGATGCGCATCATCATAATCTGCTCAACGGGAGGTTTGTCATCTTCGGGCTGGTCATAAAGCCTCTGAACCTCGACCTCCAGATCGTTCCGGTCGCCGCCCATGCGTGTTTCGGCGCTGCAGGTGATCCCTTTTTCCTCATCATAGAACTGGCTGGTATCCGACTCATAGCCTGCCAGAGTGCGCGTGACACCCAGATGAGCCATTAATTCTTTCAGTGTTACTTTCATTGTTTTCTAATCCGCCACATTCCGAATAGTGCGTCCTGCTGCCTCCAGGTCTTGCCCTACCCCTTTCATAGTTCCACATCCCGTGAGTGAGACAACTCCCAGAAAGCATACAGCCAGTATTCCAAATTTTAAAATATTCATGTTATTTCCTGTTCAAAAAATCATCTGCTGAAAGTGGTACGCCGGACGTTTTCTGTGGATCCGTGATCGGAGCGGTCTGAGTCGTACCTGCCGGGAATGGCGCGCGCGGCATACTGTTATTCACAGCGCTAATCACCCAAATCAGGAACAATAATGCGCAGATCGCACCGCCCCAGCGGGCAAGGCCTTTGATAGATATCGGTGCACGTGCGTGATCTTGTCCGTCCATGGCTGAGAGATGAGATCCTTTTTCTAAAGCTGCGCTGGCAGACATCAGGGCGGCGATGGCCAGATCTTTCTCCGCAAAGGGGGCAATGTCCCGGCTTTCTTTTTCCGAGAACTGAACGGTCAGGACATGCTGTCCTTTTTTCTCAAGAACGGTAAAGGCCGCTGATTTCGCCTCGTCCAGACTTAAGCGCATCACAACCGGCGTTACCGCATCCGGCAGAGATAAAACCAGCGATCCGTCAACGACTTTTGCAGAAGATGTATACTTTGGCATCCAGCCTCCCTTTATTCGGCAAAGTTACTCATACTTTCACATATATGTCGCTAACTTGCCAGAATTTCAATATGGAGGCCAGCCCTATTTCACAATTCTTAGAACCGGCTTTTTCCGGAGGGGGGCATCTGATGAGAATGGCGTTTGGGATGCCTTTAAAAGATTCCTGTCAATTTCTTCCAAAGCACACCGGATATTTTCCGTGCAGATATTCATAAAAAAGGCGGTCAGGGAAATATTCAGCATGCGGACCCAGCGGTCTTCTTTCTCGATAATCTTCTTTTGAAAATCTTCCAGATGATTGAGATTGTGACCGACAAATGTTCCCAATTCATGGATTTGCAGGATTGCATCTTTCAAACTGGCCAGAAGATTTTCTTTGTCAGAATGTTCATTTTGTTGGTCTCTCTGGAATTTCTCAAGCTGATACAGCGCAACGCCCAGATGCTCAACGAATGCGATATCAATGTTGCGGGCAGTGGACGTCTCGCTATAGCGAAAACAGCGGTTTTTTGCGCGGTCCCAGACCTCGTTCAAGCGTTCTATAACGCGCACCAGATAATCTGTCTGGAGCTTATTCATGCCACACCTCCTATTTACAGAATAACACATTATTCCCATAAATATACAACTTTTGCAAGATTTTTATGAAATTTGTGCTAGTTGGGAACAGGGAGTCTATGGCAGGGAAGGGGATGCAAAGGAGTCTCTTGTCATTTCCTTCTGGGAATCCACATTCAGATTCCTGCGTGCGGTGGGTATACTATCCGGTTTTTGATGATAGCCGTCGCAACAGAACGAGATATGTTGAGCGCTCTCGCGGAATGGTAGCCGGTTTACGGCAATTAACCAGGCGACGGAAAGAGGAACCGGCACCCCGCGTTCGACATGATAATGGGCTGCATTTAACAGATAAACGGGGTCCAGCTCTTTGAGCTCTTTGAGGGGCATTTCTTGCAAAGAAGAATATCCGATTTTTGACAATCGGCAGGCCTGTACAAAAGGAAAGGTCATATCAGCCAGAGGAGCTCTTAAAAATTCCGGGAATTTTGACAGGCGCAAAGGGCGGGATGTTGGGGGGAGGAGTGGATCATCCAGTGAGAGGGTTGCTCCAAAGGTGATGTCAACAAAACCTTGTGCGCGCTCTTGCGGATAAAAATCAAGATAGGCGTTCACGATCTTTGGAGGGGGCCGATTTTCTTTTGGATCCAGCTTCCACATTTTATTTACAATGTAAGATCCTATTCCTTCAGGATCTTGCTGGTAGGCTTCAAAGTCAAGAAATGAGGTTGGATTTACTTTATGTTCAGAGTGCCAGTAAGACATCAAATCATAAATTCTCGTAAACTCTGAAAAATCAATTTTGAATTGAGCGGAGCCTGTTCCGGGAAATCCAAGGATTTCAGGCAGGGAGGGAGCATAAGCTGAGATCTGTCGCAATCGGGCCGGGTGGTGATCGTGGGCATCGGTATGAGCAAACATAAGCTGTTTGGGAAAGCGCGAGTAATCTCTTGCAGCTAATCCCTGTGACAGGATTTTTTCTTCTTCCTGAGACACAGTGGATGGGTTCGAGTGCATATTTTTTACTTGCAGGCGGGCCATCTGGCGCAGGCGGGCCTCAACTGAGAATGCCGGATACCTGCCGACATATAATGGATCCCCTTTCATCAGAGCTACTAAATCATCGTAACTATCCAGAGTTAGCCAATTAGAGGGCATCAGTTTGACCAATAGTCTACAAGGGCCACTTTCTTCCTGCCGTGTCTCCTTTAAATTCAGATATTGCTGGGCCAGATAGTGATAGGCATCAATGATGCTGTTTGTATGTTTACCCGTGAAAGAGGTGCAGTCAGGTTCATTTACAAAAAGGTCGAAATTTCCTGTCTGGGCCAGTGTTCTTGCTGTTGCGGTTGAGCCGCTTCCATGAGCAGCAAAGAGCCCCCTTATTTCCAGTTCTCCGGCCTTAACGGCTGCTGCCAGAGTTGAGAAACCTGTACTATTTCTGATAGATTCGTGTATTTCCTGAGATAAAAATATGTCCGGGATCATAACCTTAAACTCTATGTATAAAACTTTTTTTCCAAATTATCCCAATTTATCTAGCACGGATTATGAAAAGATGATAGCAAATAACGCAATGTAATATAATATATTATAAATGATATCCGTTTCACAAATTAAAGCTGCCAGAGGATTGATTGACTGGTCACAAACGCGCCTTGCGGAGGCGTGCCATCTGACGCAAAGGACGTTGACAGGCATAGAAACCGGTAAAACACGTCCCACAACAGAAACCTTACTCAAGATTCAAATGGTTTTAGAGGAAAACGGGGTTGAGTTTATTGAGGGAGGGGTTCGTCAGAAAAAGCAGCATCTAGAAATTATTCGCGGAGAAGATTTTGCTTTGAAACTCATGGATAAACTTTATAAAATTCTTGAAGAGACAGGCGCAAAAGAAGTGCTTCTGAATGGGATTAATCAAAAGCATTTACCGGACAATGTACGGGTAAAGGTGAATGAATACCGCCAGAAGATCTTGAGAATGGGGGTTAGGGAACGCTTTCTTGTTCCGGAAACAATGTCTCCAAAATATATAACCGCTAAGCAAGAGGATTACAGAAGATTACCCGATCAATATTTTCTGGATACAACCCCGACATTCATTCTTGATGATTATTATGTTATTATGTTTTTTGATCTTCATGAGATCTGGTTTATCAAGAATAAATCCTTGGCTCTGTTTCAGCGCAGACTTTTCGAGTTATTGTGGAAAACGGGTAAACCGTTTCCCTCTGATCCGTTATAATACAGATTTACAGTCTTTTCTCGGCCAGTGCATTAGGTTCAAATCCACCCCTCAAGATGCGATTTTCGCCATGCTCATTTTCAGATCATAGATCTCGCGTGCCAGACGGTGATTCAGGCCTTTGACGCTCACAACTTTCCATATGTCGTGGTTGTTAGTGATGGCATTATCCATAACTTCTAGAATATTGCACATGAAGGGTCTCCGAATGCCGTGATAATTGACTTCCGGACCGATTTGTTCATGCACCAATCCGGCTTGCTCCATTCTGGACAGATGGCGGGGTTCCATGACGGCAAAAACGTTCAAAAGTTGATTTTTCATCGCCAGTTCAAAGACTCCGCGGATAATGCCCAGAGAAGCCATGGATAATGCAATTTTCAGCAGAGGCTTTTCATAGAATGTGAACCGACCATCTCCTTTTGAGAACAGAGAATTTTGTGATGTCAGTTCTTGCTTGATCTGGTTCATTTTTTCACGGGATAAGCAGAATCTGGAAAATTCACAGGAATTTTTAACATAATCCTCGTCATGGAGAAGCGGAGAGCTGCAAATATTTTGCAGGGGAAAGGAGCTCGCCCAGTCATCCGCCTTGGGTTTAATGATGCGGCATGTTCCAACAGCTTCCCCGGTTCCTTTATATATCAGCAAGACATGCTCTGCCATCGAGTCAAATTCATCTGTTTCCAGACCGTCCGGATGCGCTGACGGATCTTCGAATCCCTGATTTTCAACACAGAACACCTGATAACGCAGGCGATGCGCAGCTTCTTTCTGGGCATCTGTTTCTGCATGGACGACATCGAAAATTTTATAAAACAGATTGAAGATCAGTTCTGAACGAAATTCTTTAACAAGTCCCGCCTCAACATTTTTCACATCATAGTAGCCATGTGGCTGAGGCATTTTTCCTGCGTCTTGATTACCCATCTCACACCCTCTTAAATTTATTTTTTTTATAATTTAAAGATACAACGGTATCATTATCTAATAGTTATGTTAACACAACGTTTGTTTTAGGTAAAATTTTTTGAAATTGTGATCTTTCTGGCGTTCCTGAGATGAACCGACATTTATAGCCATAATGTGGCGGCAGCGAGATGTACAAACGCAGAGACGTATTAGGACGTACGTCATTCCCCGGATTTTCTGCGAAAATCCGGGGAATCCATAAACTCCTATAAATATCAATGGGTTGCCTTATAATTGACTTCGGCAATTCAGGCAATGATGACTTGAGAGGATCACTCTACGTCTCTACGGTAAAAAACCTGATGGACGCTCTCTATCGGTAGGTCGATTTCGTTGTTTCCAAACTCTTAATAAGATAAGCACTGCGGCCCGCATCTATTTTTTTCTGATTTTCAAAAGATACCTTCATGTAAGCATCTCGTCCGGCATCAATATTTTTCTGGTTGGCCTGAGAGGTTTTCAGGTACGCTGCCCGCTCTATATCCATGTCCTTGTCGTTCTGAAGAGACACCGCCAGATAGGCCGTCCGCCCGGCATCTATGGCTTTCTCGTTGGAAAGAGCGGTTTTCATATACGCGGCACGTCCCGCATCTATGTCCTTTTGATTGGCAAGGGAAGTTTGCAAATAATCGTTTCTCTGATCGGCATAATAGGAGACAAGGCCGCTTTTTTCCGGGCCTGATTCCTGCTCCTGAGCCAAAGCCGGCACTCCCATACACAGGAGCATAACCGAAGCTCCGCCTAATAAAAAATTCTTTACCATACTATTTTTATAACACAGCTTTTACTGCATCGCCATTTTTATCATTGTAATCGCCCAGATCAGGGCAACCCATCCAAAAATGAGGCCCAGCATCATCCAGTTCTTGGTACGTTTGCGTTTGTGAAGGTCGGAATGTGGCATGCCCCTATAATAAGTTGAAAGAAGATGAAAATCCACCTATCTTTTCGCCATGCCGTTCCGACCAACAGATGAAGATGATCACCTCTGGACCCACATCACCAGAGGGCTGCGCCGTCTGGGACATAAAAACACGCATCCTCCACATTCTCTGCAACCCTCCCCAAAGAAACAGGGTGCACCTCCTCCTGCCGAGACCTATACTCCTCTGTCCCCGCCACCGGAATTACGTCTTCCGGGTCCGGTCAGCCATCCTCCGCAATTAAACCGGCGCGATGCAGAGCGCCTGCGAAAAGGCCGGATGGAAATCGAGGCTCGTCTGGACCTGCACGGCCTGACCCAGATCGAAGCTTTCCACCGGTTGCACCGTTTCATCCTCAGCTCTGTAGCGCTGGAGCGCCGCTGCGTTCTGGTCATTACCGGCAAGGGAAAGCTCTCGGAACCCGGCATTCTGCGGCAAAAGTTACCGGAATGGCTGCGGCATCATGAGTTATCCCCTCTGATATTACAGGCCGTTCCCGCTCAGCCAAAAGACGGCGGCACCGGCGCGACCTATATCTATCTGAAGAAGCCTGCGCAAAAAGGATAAATTCTGACGAACTCATCCTCCTCTCTGTGTCCCGGATTTCTTACAAAGCCTCAGAGATCCCGTAACTCAGACTAAAAGATCAAAAGCTCTAAAAAGAGGCAAACAGGCTGCTCTGCCGGGTGCTCAGGGAAAAGCTGTTTGTGGAAAGAGAGTCTCTGGTATGGGTCAGAACAAGATCCAGAGTTCCATCTTCCGCAAGGTCTGTCGATAAAGAAACGGTTTCTTGAACGGACCGAATTTGCGTGGAACTCAGAACGCTTTTGCTCGACGTCGCGGAGATATATCCTTTTTCAAGATCCAGTTGCCGTAAAACAGAGCCGGCGGATTTCTTTCCTTTCAGAACATCCAGAAAGCGTGTGAGCTGTTTATCAAGATTTTTCAGCGTCTCCAGAGATTGGCGCGTGCTGTCACTGATTGAAATCTGGTCGGCCAGACGTTGCTGGGCCTTATCCAGTCCCCGTGCACCCGCTGGCCCGGACGCGTCCGCCCGAGATTTTGTGGTCAACTGCCCTAATGTTGTGCCCTGTCCTGCACCGTTTAAAAAATCAATCATCATCAAACCTCCGGGTTCCTTCCAGATAAGGCCAGTATAGCATGAAATTCCTAGCAAATCATTACCGTTCTACTCCGGACGAAGTGCACAGAATGATTTTATCCCGGTCCGTCTCTCCACGCAAAATTTTCAGGCTGGATTTGGGGACCTTCAGTTCTTTTGACAATAATTTTAACACTGCCTGATTGGCCTTTCCCTGTTCCGGTACACAGGTCACATATACCCGGATCAGGGAGCTGCCATCCGCTGCGGTATCATAAACAATGCGGTTCGCCGCCGCTTTCGGGGTCACCCGCACCTTAAGAATTTTTTCCTTCGTGCCGGAGCTCACGCCACTGGTTCCAGAGCGGCCAGAACGCTGCGCACCTGCTCAACCGCCCAGTCGATCTGGTCTTTTTCAATGGTCAGCGGCGGGGCAAAGCGAACGACCGTGCCGTGTGTATCCTTGCAGATCAGACCCTTTTCCAGCAGATGTGCACAGACAAGCTCGGTGGAAACCCGGCTGGTATCAAGCTCCATCCCGATCAACAGGCCCAGTCCGCGCACATCCTGCACCAATGAGGAATTTATTCCCCTTAGCTGTTCCTGCAAATAAGCCCCGCTTTTTGCCGCCCGCTCTGCCATATGCTCTTCGGTGAGGATTTTCAGCGCTTCAACCGCAATCGCCGACGCAATCGCATTCCCACCAAATGTCGATCCGTGACTGCCGGGCGTCATCACCTCAAGAATGTCGCGGCGGCTGACAAACGCAGAAACGGGATAAATTCCGCCGCCGAGCGCTTTTCCGAGAATAACCCCGTCCGGCCTGTCAATTTCATGCTGGTAACAGAAATTCTTGCCCGTCCGGCCCATCCCGGTCTGGATTTCATCAACCAGCAACAGGACATTATTCCTTTTGCAGATATCCTGCACCTGCTTCAACCAGCCTTTCGGGGCAACATGAATACCGCCTTCCCCCTGCAAAGGCTCGACCAGAACCGCGCAGGTTTGCGGCGTGATTGCACGCTCCAGGGCAGACGCATCGCCGAAGGGAATCGTATCAAACCCTCCGTCAAACGGCCCGAAACCGCGCCGGTAGTCCGCATCGGAAGAAAATCCTATGATGGTTGTCGTCCGTCCGTGAAAATTATCCTTGCAGACGATAATCCGCTGATCTCCATCGGGAATGCCTTTCACCATATGTCCCCAGCGCCGCGCCGTTTTAATGCCGGTTTCAACCGCTTCTGCTCCCGTATTCATGGGGATCATCTGGTCAAGACCGGTGAGGGTGCAAACAGATTCGGCAAATTCTCCCAGATGCTTGTGCAAAAAAGACCTGGCCTGAATATCCATCTGTTCCAACTGGGCAATCAGCGCTTTTTTGATCCGTGGATTGAGATGACCGAAACTGACAGCGCTATAGGCACTTAAAAAATCCAGATATTTTCGCCCCTCCGTATCCCACATCCAGACGCCTTCCCCGCGCTCCAGCACCACAGGCAGAGATTTATAAACCGGTGTGACGTATGTATGGTCACGATCAATATAGCTTTGCGTTTTATCCATGCCCTCATTCTACTCCGAACCTCTGCTTTCGTCCAGATCCGGCGTTCCGGATATCAGTTTAGGAATCCATACTTATGAATGCATGCCTGACAAAGCGGGCATATCAAGCTAATTTGTTTTATACTACGGCAACACACCTGAAATTTTTAGATATATCCATGCTCGATCAGAATAACAGCTATATCAAGTTTATCACAGACAACACAGCGGATGCCCTCGTTACTATAGATAAAAGCGGGATAATTAAAAGTGTTAATCCAGCTTGTGAAGATATGTTCGGCTACCACAGGGATGAGCTGGTGGGAAGAAACGTCAGTTGTCTGGTGGCCGGGGAACACGCCGCGAAACACGATAGTTACATTAGTGATTATATGCGGACCGGGCATGCCAAGATTATTGGCATCGGCCGCTATCTGAATGCCCGCCACAAGCGTGGGAAAATATTCCCTATACATTTATCCATCTCTGAAATTACTCTGGATGGCGAGCTTTATTTCAGCGGCGTTATCAAAGATAAAAGTAAAATTATCGACAAACAGGATTTTGAGGCCTGGCAGGCCCAGCGTCAATATCTGGAAAAAGCCGAACACGCCGCCGGGATTGGTCACTGGCGGGTAGATCTGCTAAAAGGGGAAGTTTTCTGGTCAAACGAAATGTATCATATCTGCGGCGTCAATCCCGAAGCGTTCGTGCCGACCGTCGATTTTACAAATAAATTTTTTCACCCGGAAGATGGAAAAAACCTTCAGAATCAGGTCGATCAGGCGGTTTTGCAGGAAAAAGATTTCAACTTTGAAACCCGTCTTCTACAACCAGACGGAGAAATTCGCTATATTCAGGTCTTCGGCGAACCTGAAGTGGACGAAAACGGCGATGTTGTTGCTATTTTCGGGGTTTTTCGGGATGTCACCATCATGAAAATGATTGAACTGGAGCTTGAACGATCGAATAAAGATCTGGAAAGTTTTGCGTTTACAGTCTCCCACGATCTGAAAGCGCCGCTGCGCCATATTTCGATGGCAACCGGATTTCTTTCAGAAAGTCTGGAGAATGCTCTGGATGCCGAGCAGGCAGGATTCATGCGCATCATGACGGAAAGCGCCGGCAAGGCCCAGTTTATGATTGACAGCCTGCTGAATTATTCCCGGATAGGGCGCGGCGGCATTGCTTTTTCACAGGTCGGTCTGGATGACGTTGTTCAGGCGGCTCTGGAGCTTTTAACTCTGGAGATACAGGAAAGCGACGCGGAAATTGTTTGTGACGAGCTGCCGGTCATTCCAGGAAATGAAGGACTGCTCATCCGGCTGTTCCAGAATATGATCGAAAATGCCCTGAAGTATAAATCAGATGGAGTTTCCCCAAAAATCACTGTCAGCGTTGATCCTCACCGCTCGAATCACATCATCCGGATTGCGGATAACGGGATTGGAATTGCTCCGGAATTCTCAGAAAAAATATTTCAGATGTTCCAGCGTCTGCACGGAGAAAGTGCCCCCTACAAAGGCATGGGAATTGGTCTGGCAATTTGTCGTAAAATCATGCATGCTCATAAGGGCGATATTGAGCTTGATCCGGACTATCAGGATGGAGCCGCATTTCTGTTGATCTTCCCCAAAACAACAGAGAAACACCAGACGACCTGACAGAAAGGATAATCTCATGATTGCCAGAATAAACCATGAACCAATCGAAATTCTTGTCGCAGAGGATGAAAGCACCGACATTCTGTTTGTGCAGCGCGCCTTCAAACACACGAATTACCGCGCTAACCTCAATATCGTTCCCAATGGGGAGGAGCTTATGGCCTACCTCCGGAAAGAAAAAGACTATAAGGACAAACCGACCCCCGATTTGATCCTGATGGATATCAACATGCCACGCAAAAACGGGCATGAAGCGTTGCAGGAAATCAAGCATGACGAGGTGTTGAAATCCATTCCGGTCATTATGTTATCCGGATCGAATGCAAATGCGGATATTATGAAGAGCTATCAGAACTACGCCAACGCCTATATGCCCAAATCTGCCAATTTTGATGAAATGGAAACATTCGTCAAAGCGATAGAAGATTTCTGGATGGCACGGGTGCACTTGCCGCACGTCACATCAGGGTAGATGTCTCCACCTGATATTTCCTGTTGCGATGGCGTTCTATAACCTGTACATATGAGAGTAAGATGAAACAAATTCCCTACACAAATGCACGGGCCGGTATGGTTGAGTTGATGGAAGACGTCAATGATCTGCATGAACCGGTTGAAATTACTCGCCGCGGGAAGCGGTCTGTGGTCATGATGGGCTATGAAGATTTCAAAGCCATTGAAATGACAATGGAAATGATGCGTGATCCCGATGCCTTGCGTGATATGCTACTTGATAGCATGAGCGTCACACGCAAAACCGGTACAAGATGAGCTCTAAACGGTCTTGCGGGCGATGCAGACGATCTCATACCGGTCCAGAGCAAATGCCACGACTTTCCGCGCCGTCTGAAAGAGGCCCTCATGCAGGTCTGCCAGAGGTTCAATAAATTTTGAATAACCAATGGGACGCCGGAAGCTTTGCTCAACCGTCAGCCCGCACTGCCCAACCAGATTCCCGAAAGATAAAGGAGTCCAGGAGTAAATATGATGATCCGGATCATTCCGCCGCCATGTATGAAACCGGGAGCTTCCGGGATTTTCAGACGGGACCACCAGAACAGTCCGTCCGCCCTCTTTTAAGACCCGGACCATATCGGAAATCTGTCGTGCCGGGTCAAGAACATGCTCGAGCGCATGATTGGAAATCACCACATCGACACAGGAATCGTCCACACGGGACAATTCCGGATAGACCGTCAGCCCGGCTGCTTCTGCCTCAGCAATAGAGGGAGGATTAACTTCAATTCCGGTTTTTTGGGCACATTGCAACCGGCGCAGGACCCCTCCGGTTCCGCACCCGAAATCAAGAACATGATCGGTCTCCTGCAAAAAAGGCTGGAAGTGCCCGGCCCTTCGTTCCTGCACGAAATCACTGCGCCGGGCCTGGCGCATATCGTAATAGGCCTGCCCCGTATCACCGGTATATGTATTTTTTATATTGCTGGTCATGCGCGCTCTTTGGCAAGTTTTGTTGAGAGGTCATTCTGGTATACAGGAATAATCCGTAATTGATCCCCAATAGCACCCAGAAATGAGAAAACCGGAAATTCTGGTGCGGCAATCCGAACAGAATAATCGGCAAAA
Organism: Rhodospirillales bacterium; assembly: GCA_020638395.1. GTDB lineage: Bacteria > Pseudomonadota > Alphaproteobacteria > Micavibrionales > Micavibrionaceae > JACKIP01. Next base: position 166,335 of record JACKIP010000001.1, on the reverse strand, counting down.
ACAGTAAAATAAAATACCAGGGCTGCCGGTTCAAAATCAGGGTCAGAAACGAGAAGAAAAAAGTTGCCCCCAAAAGACCATAGGAAAATATAATCGTTGCAATGCCGGAATGCAGCTCCCGCCCCGATGGGTCAAACCGTTCAAATGAGCCTTCGCCTGCGCCGAAGACCGTGTAAAAGGGAAACTGCGACAGCCGGTAATACCCGCGCACGCCCGGATCATCATCGGCTTCGGTGCCAATCCCTTCAATCCGCTCGACCGCATTTTGCAGGAAGTCAATATGCTGGTAAATATTCAAAAGGGTTGAAGGCTGCAAGGCTAGAAAGATGGAGAAAAAGACAATTGTTACGATCCCCAGAAATCTGGCGATCTTATTGATAAACGGGGTGACCATCAGAAACAGCAGGAACACCGTAAACGCGATGATTCCTGCTTTCGACAACGCAATGGCCTGTAAGAAGAAGGCCATCAGCAACATGACATAGTCAATCGGCCGTAATTGTCCGTCCAGCCGCCGCAGAAAGATCACCATCGTTGCGGTCAGAAGTGCCCAGTAAGCCAGCTGGTTGGGATTTTCAAACCCGGCGGTGGCCCGCGCCCCCCGATACCCGGACGCCATAAGAAAAGTCGAGGCAATCTGAATCATCAGAGTAGCCACCAACGCGTAAATACTGATTTTAACCATGGCTTCCGGCCGCCGGTAAAACAACCAGGTCACGTACAGAAAAATCATAAAATTATAGGGATAGTACAGCATGCTGAGCAGCAGCCGCGGATGCGGATAGAACGCATAATTCACCAGATTGATACACATGGTCAGGATCACAAATAACCCGCCCATCAGGTACACCGGCTTAATCCGCGTCTCAATCCGGGGATATTCCGTTCCCAAAGCCACAATAATCCCCAGAGCCAGCAAAAAATCTGCTGGCTGGGGCATTCCTTTCGGAAAAATATAAAACGGCGAAAACAGCAGATACAACACCCAGATCACCACAAAAAAAACCGGTAGCTTTTCAGCGCTGTCCCGTGTGTAGAAGTGTCCCGGTGCGGAGGCAGGATGTCTCATGTGCAAAGTGTGCCATGTTTAAAACCGGAAGTCATCCGGCTTTTTAGAGCTTTGATCGTTTAACCTGCGTTACATTGCAGCACTTCTCGCATAGGCCCGTCTACGTTTCAGTGCTTGTCTTCGACTCACTCTAAACGCTACGTGCTCTGGAGCGGATTTCCGGTCGCGTTCGGCATGATTTCAGATTATACTCTGACGATGTCCGATCATCATAATCCTTCTTCTTCTTCGTCTTCCGAGGCTTTACGCCGCCGCAACCGCCGGACCGGGCTATGGGTGCTGGGGATCGTGGTTGCCATGGTCGGGCTGGCATTTGCCTCTGTTCCGCTTTACAGCCTGTTCTGCCGTGTGACCGGGTTTGCCGGAACAACGCGCGTGGCAACCGCCGGGGCCGCACATAAAATTCTTGATCGTCAGGTAACCATTAAATTTAACACGGATGTGAATGCCGCACTTCCCTGGCAGTTTGCTCCGGAGGTCCGCAGCATGGATTTAAAAGTGGGGCAGGACGGTCTGGTCAATTTTATTGCCGAGAATATTTCTTCGACACCGGCGGCGGGCACAGCACTTTATAATGTGGTACCTGCCAAGGTTGGAAGATATTTCAACAAAATCCAGTGCTTTTGTTTCAGTGAGCAGATCTTGCAGCCGGGGGAACATGTGAACATGCCGGTATTATTTTATGTCGATCCGGCGTTCGATCAGGACCCCTATATGAAAGATGTGAATGTGATTACTTTGTCCTATACCTTTTTCAGAACAGAAAGCCCGGAACTCGACCGGGCGATGGAGACCTTCTACGAGCAGTAACATAGCGTTCTTTGCGTGAACGATGAAATGATAAATTTTGAACCGCAAAGTAAGACAAAGTAAAACAAAGTTTTTTACCTTTTTTCTTCGTCATCACACGGCTCCGTCCGTGTGATCCATATTGCTTTTTAACCACGGAGGCACAGAGGGTGCAGAGGTTTTTACAAAAACCGAAAGAACTTTGTTTTACTTCGCGGTTTATAGTGCTTTGGTTTAATTTTAAGACATCTTACAATACCGTCATTGCCTGAATTTTCAGAGAAAATTCTAAGGCAATCCATTGATGTTTATGTGTGTCTATGGATTCCCCTAGGATTTTCTGCGAAAATCCGGGGAATGACGGATGTCCTATTTTTAAACAGAATTACTATAAAATATAGAAGCCTCCACAAAAGCCCGGACCCGTCCTCCTGAGCCGCAGGCGAAGAATCTTAACCCGTTGAAAAAAGATTCTTCGCTGCGCTCAGAATGACGGTTTTGCCGTTTTTCATCGGGAATAATCGGGCGTATTATCATTAAAGGCGGTATCAAAGTCCGGGTCGGCAGCGGCGGGATCATCTTCCGGGAACAACCCTGCTATCAAAGCCTGCACCTCTTCCAGAATAGCGGCAGGTGTTTTATCTCCGATATCTTTATCTCCCAAAGGGACAACATCTTTGGGAGATTGGGTTATGAGCGTTTGCAGGGTTGCGTGTGAAATCCATACGGTTTCTTCTGTTTCTTGCGATGCGAGCATACCACAATAATAAATCTCACTCTCTCCGGTTCTGGAGTTGATTAGAAGATCACCGCCAGTCAGAAAGAAAGCAGCATTTGCTAAAGTAACAGTTTTCCGATCGTCTGCCGGCCTTCCGGTTGTAAACGTTTTCTGTCCGCGGAAATACAATCCGCCGTCCAGATCTTTGTAAGTCATAGTGACACCCTTTCTATTTTTGTCTGTTTTCTTGTTCCTTAGGTCGAATATACTCAGTACAGGCCCCCTGTGCCAGTATTTATTGGGGTTGTGGGGCGCAGGGTACCGGTATAACGGTCAGTATAGCTGACCGGGTGGTCAGTGTCATCCGCCGGCATAAACTGGTCCGTCATCCTGATATAGTTATCTCGATATAAGGATGCAGGCAGGCGTCTGATCCGTCCATCCCCATCGAGGAGGTAGACGTTTTCATCCGGTTCCGTTCCCGGCAGGAAGGCTTCCCAGATCACTTTGGTATCTCCCGGTGTGGCGCGGGTGCCGTCCTGAGCGTCAATCCGGACCTGTTTGATCCCTTTGGGCACGCGGAACGGCATAGGGGTTTTTCCCTTCAGGGCCTGTTCCATAAAGCTTTGGAAGACTGGAACGGCGACGGAGGAGCCGGTTTCTTTCTTTCCTAATGGCTGCGGGTTATCAAATCCGATATAGACTCCAACGACCAGATCGGAAGAAAAACCAATAAACCAGGCGTCCCGCGACTCGTTGGTGGTCCCGGTCTTGCCAGCCAGAGGATGTCCCATAGATTTCAGACGGATACCGGTTCCCCGCTGTACAACGCCTTCCATGATGGACACCATTTGATAGGTTATCAGAGGATCGGCAATTTGCGGGCGTTCATCCGGAACATCCGGTGTTGGCTGCCCTTCCCATTTCAGCAATTTGCCACAGGCCGGGCAGGCGCGGGTATCGTGGCGGTAGATGGTGTTCCCATAGCGGTCCTGAATACGGTCGATAAAGGACGGGACCAGTTTTTTGCCACCATTCAGAATCATGGCATAGGCGCTGGTCAGCCGGAACAGGGTGGTTTCCCCCGCTCCTAGTGCGTTGGAAAGGTTGGGGGGCATGTTGTCCATAATGCCAAACCGCCGGGCAATTTCAACGATGGTGTCCATCCCGACATAGTTTGCCAGTCGGACAGTCATCAAATTCCGCGATTTTTCAATGCCAACCCGCAGGGGGGTCGGGCCGTAATATTCGTCGGAGTAGTTTTTGGGGCTCCAGAAATGACCGGGGCGGTCTTCGATGACGAAAGGGGCGTCGAGGATCAGTGTTGCCGGGGTAAATCCTTTTTCCAGCGCGGCGAGATAAACAAATGGCTTAAAGGCAGACCCGGGCTGGCGCATGGCTTGCGTGGCGCGGTTAAACTGATCGGTTCCATACCTCCAGCCTCCCTGCATTGCCAGAATTCGGCCGGTATTCGGGTCAACCGCAACAATTGCCCCACGAATTTTTGGAATTTGCTGTAATTTATAGCGATCAGAGTCCGGGGCTGTTTGTTCGACGGCAATCACATCTCCCACTGACAAAAACGCCGAGAGCGATTTCTGGCCAGTCCATTTTGCCTGCTCATAGGCCAGAGTCCCTTTTCCACCGCTTTTCAGACGAAGGCGGGCGGTCGAGGCACTGACTTCGGTAACGACCGCGACATCCCATCCGTCAATCAGGTCATCGGGGCTGTTGAATGTTTTTATATCTTCGTCAAGAGCATCCCCCGACAATTTTGCGATAACTCCGTGCCAGCCATGCCGTTTATCGTAGGCCATTAACCCGTCCCGCAGGGCAGACAGGGCATAGTCCTGCAATTTGGGATCAACAGAGGTGTGAACGGACAATCCTCCGGTATATAACTTGTCATGCCCATAACGTTCCATCAGTTCCCGGCGTACTTCTTCGGCAAAGTAGGGGGCGGACACGGTATCCACCGTGCTGCGATCTACGGGTAGTAATGGCTGCAAAATGGCCTCTTCATAGGCTTCGGGCGTTACAAAGTGTTCTTCTTCCATCCGTTTCAGCACATAATTGCGCCGTTCCAGAGCGGCGTCGTGGTTGCGCACCGGATGGTAGTTCTCCGGGCCCTTCGGCAAGGCTCCCAGATATCCGATTTCGGCCAGACTCAGCTCTTCCAGAGATTTATCAAAGTAGTGCAGGGCGGCCGCCGCCACGCCATAGGTCCCACTTCCCAGATAAATCTGGTTCAGGTACAGCTCCAGAATTTGATCCTTGGTCAGGGCCCGCTCCATTCTGTATGCCAGAATGGCTTCTTTGATTTTACGCTCAAACGAGCGCTCATTAGTCAGGAGAAAGTTTTTCACAACCTGTTGGGTAATAGTCGATCCGCCGACAATATCGACATTCTGTCCCATTTTGTGCCGGGCATAAATCACGACCGCCCGCAAGATGGCGGTAGGGTCAACCCCTTCATGTTGATAGAAATTTTTATCTTCTACGGCAATAAAGGCGTTTTTTACCTGATCGGGAATTTCATCAATAGGAATAAATACGCGCTTTTCTTCGGCATATTCCGCCATAAGCCGCCCGTCTCCGGCATAAAGACGGGTCACAATCGAGGGCGCATAATTCTTAAGCTGTTTATAGTCCGGCAGATCACTTGCGTAATACTGAAACAGGATAGCGACGAACCCCAACGCGGCAATGGCTCCGAGTAGTCCCAGAGACAAAATCCAGAGAATAAAATTTCCTAATAACTTCATAGATTTTATATGGCACAGACGCTCGAAAAAGTCACATTCTTAAAATACTTCATGCTAAAAAAGCATGGCAAGTATTGATAAAAGTATTGCCTCTTTTTCTAAAAAGGACTAATCTGATCTCAATTAAATTCAAAAACAGGGTGCCTTTCAAATGGAAAATATTATTTCTCAGGAAACGTCGCGTCATACCGCAACCGGAGGGCTGGGAGCCGCGGTTGTCGGAAGTGTCCTCCATGTCGTCGGGATTGCTACGAACGAGCCCGCGCTTCAGCATATGGGGCAAGTATCAGGTCTTGTTGGAACATTTGCCTGGGTGACGGCCCTTTTTAACGCCAATCTTTCATATGGGCTGCCGGATGAGGAGGCTGAGCCGGAGCCATCCTCCGTACCGGGAGTGTCCCATGTCGGGCACCGGGTCAAAGCAGCGGTCTGTGCCTTCTGTCTGGCCGTGTCCGGTGTCGCGGTTGCCGCCAGGACGGCGCCGGATGAACTGGTTGATCTATTGTCTCTGCCTGGTCAAACCCCCGTTTTTATGGGGATCGAACAAGAGCCGTCTGAGGTTCCGGCGCCGGGGCGCTGATTTTTCGTTTGCTACCTTTCGGTGTCTGCCTTGTTACGACTCTATAGTGCTTTGGTTTAATTTTAGGACATCTTTTAACCTCGTCATTGCCTGAATTGTCGCAGGCAATTATAAGGCAATCCATTGATGTTTATTGATGTTTATTGATATTTGTGGATTCCCCTAGGATTTTCTTCGAAAATCCGGGGGATGGCGAATGTCTCGTTGGACTATACGTTTCATCACTTGCGCCTGTCTCATCCTAAACGCTCTTTGCTCTAGCCTTCCAGCGCTTTCGGATTAAGAGCCGCTTCCTTGCCGACCATGTACTTGACCGAATCTTTGGACAAGGTGCCGCCCCGTCCGTGGAGCATGACATAGTGGGCGCAGGCGGCATCCATCATAATAATGGATTTATCCGGCTGGTTCCGGCGTTTCATATGATCGTTGGTCAGGTTGATTATCAGCTCCAGACACTCATCAGGAATTGCAATCTTATGGTGTTTTTCATAGCCGGGGCGCAAGGCCTGCAGAATGGCAAAGGTTTCCTTGTTACTGGGGATTTTGAGGAATATTTTCTGGAAACGGCGGTCAAGAGCCGGATCTTCAGCCACAAACATCCGGTATTCATCCATTGTCGTCGCCCCGATAACGTGCAGATCGCCGACCGTCAGGTAAGGCTTCATGACTTCGGACAGGCCGCGATAGGCCGAGCCGTGGACCGTCGGCATAATGGTATGGATCTCATCCAGAAACAGGATGTATTTCGGATAATTATCGTCATGATAGCGCTCGGCGACCCCTTTACAGATCGGGATGAAGCGCTCCTGAAATTCCGACATACCGGCTGTCCCTGCGGCCATAGCGGCCAGATCAACCTCCAGAACGCGTGCATTATGCAGATACTCCGGAACGTCGCCGGAGACAATCTTTTGCGCAAGGCCTACCACCAGCGCGGTTTTACCAACCCCGGCCGGAGCGAGATAACAACAGTTTTTGCGTCCTTTTTGCAGAAGAATCAGGATGGTTTGCTGTACCTCTTCATCGCGTCCGGTGATCGGGTCGAAGCGGCCCTGTCGTTCCAGCTCGGTAAAATCGCGGCAATACCTATGAAACAGCTCTTCTAGCTCTTCATTTGAGACTAAAAATCTTTTAACCATTTCTTGAAAGTCCTCTTATAGAATATTCGTGACATAGAGTTTAACGAAAAAAATCTTAAAAGCCTATGAAGACCTGCTTTGCCCGGCAGGTTTTTTTCAGTAAATTGAAATGAGACGATCGGAGAGAGGGAAACGAGATGAGCGTTCGCAATGAGATTATAAATCTGCGCAACCGGATGGCCCAGGAAATTATCGGTCAGGAAGAAATTCTGGAGCGTATTCTGGTGGCGGTCCTGTCGAATGGTAATTTGCTGGTCGAGGGCTTGCCGGGGCTGGCGAAAACGCGCGCGATCAAAGCGTTGGCCAATAATATTGACGGGTCTTACGGCCGGATTCAGTTTACGCCGGATTTAGCCTCTTCGGATATTACCGGTAAAGAGGTCGTTCATCATGAGGACGGGCAGGCCCGCCCGACATTTAAATTCATGCCCGGCCCTATTTTTAATAACATCGTTCTGGCGGATGAGATTAACCGGGCCCCGTCCAAAACCCAGAATGCTTTACTGGAGGCCATGGAGGAGCGACAGGTCACGGTCGCGGCGCAGGCATATAAAATGCCGAAATTGTTTATGGTGATGGCAACCATGAACCCATCAACCCAGCAAGGGGTGTTTCCTCTGCCAGAAGCGCAGAAAGACCGCTTTTTAATGCATGTTACCGTTGATTATCCGGATGAAGACGCCGAGGCGAATATTATCAAGCTGGTGCGCGGGGAGCAAAATCAGGTGCAGGCGGAAAAAGAAGCGCTGCCCCCGGTTTCTCAGGACACGATCTTTGCAGCCCGCGGCGAGATCGACCATGTTCAGGTTCCGGAGCATGTGCTGAAATATATGGTTGATTTTATCTTTATGACCCGCTACCCGGAGCGCATCAATTATGAGCTGAAAAGCTATATCAGTGTCGGGGCTAGTCCGCGGGGATCTTTGGGGCTGGATAAAGCCGTGCGGTCCTATGCCTGGCTGAAGGGGGATGCCGTTGTCGATATCGGGCATGTGCAGGCCATGGTCAAAGCAATCCTGCGGCACAGAATCATGCTCACCGAGCGCGCTCTGAAGAACAAAGTGACGACGGATGAGCTGATCGACGATATTCTGGAAAAGCTGGTGGTGCCTAAAGTGGCATAGCCTCAAGAAGGGACCGCGGCGGCGGCGGACAGGACCATCACGACCTGCCGTCCCTCCATTTTCGGTTCCATATCCACTTTACTCAGATCGGAGAGCTCCTGCTTCAGGCGGTTCATAACTTCCATGACCAGATCCTGGTGGGCCATTTCCCGGCCCCGTAACCGCAGGGTTACCTTGACCTTATTGCCGTCCTCCAGAAATTTGCGGGCGGCTTTGTATTTGACCTGATAGTCATGTTCGCCAATGGCCGGGCGCACCTTAATTTCCTTGACCTCAACTGTTTTCTGGTGCTTGCGGGCTTCGGCTGCTTTTTTCTGTTGTTCGTATTTGTACTTGCCGTAGTCGAGAATTTTGCAGACAGGCGGTTCGGCATTCGGAGAAATTTCAACCAGATCCAGTCCGTATTCTTCGGCTTGCCGCAAGGCTTCCCGTGCGCTGACAACACCGATCATTTCTCCTTCCGGGCCAATCAGGCGGACTTCCGGAGCGCGAATACGATCATTTATACGGGTAGGATCTTCAGGACGGCGAGGGGCGCCGCGAGGGGGGCGGGGGGCGATGGTTATTCTCCTTGGTTGTTACTCATATTTCAAAAAACCGCCTAGCACTCTAGACGGTTCCTTCAGTTTATAGGATATTTTCAGATAAATTTCCAGAGGAAACTGTTGCGCAGGACATATTCCTGCAGGGCGCGCGGATAAAGCTGGTGCTCGATCGTTAAAACCCGCGCCGCCAGAGTGTCCGGCGTATCTTCGGGCAGAACCGGGCATTTTTCCTGTAACACAACGGGGCCTTCATCACATCCGGCGGTTACCACATGCACGCTTGCGCCGCTTTCTGTCTCTCCGGCGGCGATAACAGCTTCGTGAACATGGTGCCCGTACATGCCTTCTCCGCCGAATTTTGGCAGCAGGGCCGGGTGAATATTCAGCATCCGGTTGTCCCATTTTGTGAAGAAGTCTGCGCTGAGAATGCGCATAAATCCGGCGAGACATACCATATCAATGGTGTACCGGGTGAGGATGTCGTCGATCTCGGCGGCAAATTCTTCGCGGGATTTACCTTTATGGGAGACAAAGACGGCCGGAATTCCTGCCTGCTCCGCCCGTGTTAACCCGTAGGCGGTTTCTTTATTGGATATGACGCAGGAAATCTCCGCCGGGAACTCCGGGGCACGACAGGCATCGATCAAAGCCTGCAGGTTTGATCCGCTGCCGGAAAGTAAGACGCCTGTTCTGACCTTGCGCATTGTCTCAGGCCGCCCGGTTCTTTGCCGCGTGATCCTTGGCGGTCTGATACGCCCAATCCAGCCAACCGGTCAAGAGTTTCAGATCGGCAGACTCTACCGTGGCACCCCCCCAGATCCGCAGACCTGCCGGGGCATCCCGGTAGGCGGCAATGTCATAGGCAACCCCTTCGGTATCCAAAGGTTTGACGATGTGGTTCTTGATAAAATCGGTTTGCTCTTCGGCGGAAATACGCTCGGAAAACCAGGGATCGGTAATTTTCAGGCAGATCGACGTATGGGAGCGTATGGCCTCTTTTTCCGGCAGAAAATCAATCCAGTCACTCTGTCTGACCCAGTCGGCCAGTGTTTGATAATTTTCTGCCGATCTGCGGATGGTTGCGGCCAGTCCGCCAATTTGTGCCACCCAGCCGAGGGCATCCAGACAATCCTCAACCGCCAGCATGGACGGGGTGTTGATGGTTTCGCCCTTGAAAATCCCTTCATTCAGCTGGTTTCCTTTGGTCATGCGGAAGATTTTGGGCAGCGGACGATCGGGGGTGTAGCTTTCCAGACGGGCCACGGCACGCGGTGACAGGACGATCATACCGTGCGCGGCCTCGCCGCCCAGAACTTTTTGCCATGACCAGGTCACAACATCCAGTTTTTCCCATGGCAGGTCATAGGCAAAGACCGCGGAGGTCGCGTCGCAGATTGTCAGGCCGTCCCGGTCCGCGGGAATCCAGTCAGCATTCGGAAGGCGGACCCCGGATGTCGTTCCGTTCCAGACAAAAACGCAGTCATGTGCGCCGTTATATTGGGCCATATCCGGCAGATCCCCGTAAGGAGCGTCAAACGTCCGGACATTCTGGAGTTTCAGTTCTTTGGTAATATCTTTCATCCAGTCTTTTGAGAAGCTTTCCCAGGCAAAGACATCCACCGGTCTGGCCCCCAGAAGTGACCACAGAGCCATCTCAACTGCACCGGTATCTGAAGCTGGTACAATGCCGACTTTATAGTCCGTCGGAATCTCTAAAAGCTCACGGTGCTGGTCAATTACGGCCGCCAGTTTCTTTTTCATCGGTCCGGCACGGTGGGAGCGTCCCTGTCCGGTTTTTTTCAGAGCGTCCACGGACCAGCCGGGACGTTTGGCGCAGGGACCGGAGGAAAAACAAGGATTGGAAGGTTTTTGGGCGGGATGTTGCATGGGGACTCTCCATCAGTCGGTAAGGGGTCAAGGACAAGTCTTTCCTAGCATAAATTCCCCGAAGGCCGCACGCAAAAAATTGTGACGCTATATTTTATTTGGATTTACGTATTCTAAAGGATATACTGCCGGGCATGGCGGGTGAAACAATCAAAAAGGTAGCCGCAGCGGCATTTGCCGTTTCTTCGATGGTAAGCGGTCCTGTGAGTGCCAATCAAAATCAACAGGCTGAGACGACTTATACTGTTCAGGACGCGGTGAGAATTCTGGTTGGCCGCGCCGCGCCGGAAATGGCCCCTTCCTCCAAAACAACCCTTGTCAATTATATTGTGGACTCTGCGCAGGCAATGCAGAAAAAAGCGGCCTTTGGATGTGCTGGTCTTGCTATTTTGTTTCGTAGCGCTTCTGCTGCTGAGGCGGATTACGCAGCGGTTGGAATTGTTATGGATACAGAGGATGGGACTCTTCAGTTTGGGACGTCTGCGGAAAAGGGCCATCCGACCATAGAAAAGGCAAAACGGCAGATCGAGGAAAGTCCGGGGGACGTAACCACGCATAAAATATCCGACACTGAACTCGTCCAGAAAAAAGCTGACGCTTTCTGTTGGATATTCCGCGGGATGCAGAGCTCCCTTACCTTGCAATATACTTTGCCGTAATTTTGATCTATTTTATAGCGCTTCCAATTAAAAATAAGACATTCGTCATTCCCCGGATTTTCGCAGAAAATCCTAGGGGAATCTACAAATATCAATAAATATCAATGGATTGCCTTAGAATTGCCTTCAGCAATTCAGGCAATGACGGTGTTGTAAGATGTCTTAAAATTAAACCAAAGCACTATAACCACAGAGGGCGCAGAGGTTTTTTACAAAGAATGAAAGAACTTTGTCTTACTTTGCGGTTCAAAATATAGCAGCATGCTGCTAAGCAGCTTCGGTCGATAGCTTTGGCTTTGGCAGGGCAAGCTTGATGTGAAGATCTTTGAGTTGCTCTTCGGTGATATCGCTTGGCGCACTCATCATTTGGTCTTCATACTGGCCGTTCATCACAAAAGCGTAAACTTCGCGCAGGTTCGGCTCGTTTGCCAGCAGCATGATGATCCGGTCGATGCCAAACGCACACCCTCCGTGCGGAGGGGCGCCGAAGCGGAATGCATTCAGCATGCCTCCGAATTTGGCTTCCAGCACGTCTTTGCTGTATCCGGCCAGCGCAAACGCCTTTTCCATGATTTCCGGGCTGTGGTTCCGGATGGCTCCGGAGCAAAGCTCAAAGCCGTTGCAAACGGCATCATACTGATACGCATAAATCTCCAGAGGATTTTTGGTCGTCAGATCCGCCAGCCCGCCCTGCGGCATTGAGAACGGGTTGTGCGAGAAGTCGATCTTGCCGGTCGCTTCATCTTGTTCATACATGGGGAAGTCAATCACCCAGCAGAACTTGAAGACGCCTTTTTCAATGATATCCATTTCCTGGGCTATTTTCGTGCGGGCGGCCCCGGCAAATTTTGCGGCCTTTGATTCTTTATCGCACACGAAGAAGATGGCATCACCGTCCTGCAGGCCGGCTTTCTTTTTCAGTTCTTCCTGTGCGGCGTTGGGGACGAATTTGGCAATCGGGCCTTTGCCTTCTCCCTCGGCAAACAGGATGTATCCGAGACCGACGGCGCCTTCGCCTCTGGCCCAGTCATTCAGCTTGTCAAAGAAACTGCGCGGGCGGTCGGAAACGTTCGGGGCTTTGATCGCCCGGACAACGCCGCCCTGATCGATTATGCCTCTGAATGCTTTGAATTCGACGTCGTCACGTTTGAAGATATCGGTCACGTCCACAATTTCCAGCGGGTTGCGCAGGTCAGGTTTATCAGATCCGTATTTCAACAGGGCGTCTTCGTACCGCAGATGCGGCAGCCACTCAATTTTATGAGCTGTGCCGGTAAAGTCGTTAAACTCTTTGAAGATCCCTTCAATGACCGGTTGGACGGTCTTGAAAATATCTTCCTGTTTGACAAAGCTCATCTCCAGATCGAGCTGGTAGAATTCTGCCAGACGATCCGCCCGTCCGTCTTCGTCGCGGAAGCAAGGGGCAATCTGGAAGTATTTATCAAATCCGGAGACCATCAACAATTGCTTGAATTGCTGGGGAGCCTGCGGCAGAGCATAGAATTTTCCCGGATGCAGGCGGGAGGGCACCAGATAGTCGCGCGCGCCCTCGGGGGAGGATGCCGTCAGGATCGGAGTCTGGAATTCCTGAAATCCCTGTTCCCACATGCGGCGGCGCATTGACGCAATGACATTGCTGCGCAGCCGGATTTTCTTTTGCATCCCGTCACGGCGCAGGTCCAGATACCGGTACTTCAGACGCAGATCTTCCCCGGCTCCGTCATCTTCTGCGACTTGAAACGGGATTACATCGGCCAGAGACTCGGCTTTGGCGTCGTCGATATAGACTTCAATCTCGCCAGTGGCAATTTTATCATTGGCTGTGCCTTCGGCGCGGGCGCGGACGCGGCCGGTGATTGTAATGACGGACTCGGGCCGCCATTTTTCAACATCACGCAGAACCGATGAGTCTTCATCAATCACGCATTGTGTAATTCCGAACGTATCCCGCAGGTCGATAAACAAGACACCGCCATGGTCGCGTTTACGATTGATCCAGCCGGAAAGCTTGATGGTTTCTCCGATATGGTCTTTGCGCAAAGCGCCGCAAGTATGGGTGCGGTATGGGTGCATCATGTGTTATCCTGTCCTGTATTTGTATACTTACTTATTAGCTCAGGACACGACAGAATGCGAGCGAAAAATCATACTCATTTGCCTGAATGGGGGGCGGATGGTGGAGAACTTAAACCGCGGCTTTGGGCATCGGGGTCAGCAGATCGTTCAGCTTTTTTCTCATCGAGCGGGAAGAGGGTGCTTTATGAGTCAGCGGGTAGCCAATCCGTCCCTGAAACAGGATGTGAGAGACCGGAGTTTTATAGTGCTTCTGCGTTTCCTGATAAAGTTTTTCTGTCTGTGCGCGGGCATTGATATCTGTGCAGAATACCTGTTTTTTCATGCCGTATGTCGCAAATGCGAGAACGGCGGCGGAGGGCTGCATCACCAGTCCGAATTTTGTCGCCGTCAACCAGAAGCGCTGGAGGGCGGCTCCTGCTTCCAGTAATTGTTCATCCGACATGGTATCCGCAGGGATTTTTGATCCTATCTGGAAATGAGCGGCGCAGAAAAGACCGGGGAGCAGATCGAGCTCCAGACGTGGAATAAATGTTCCGACCAGAAACCTGTTGGAAAAATCCATCAAACTCCAGCTCTTGCTGACGATTTTGAGAAAAGATTGCGATATAAAGCTCAGACCGGTTGCTTTGAGGGGAAGTCCAGCTTCCGGGAAATTTTCCTGCATGTTAATAATTCTTTTATTTATATCAAAAGCTTCACGTAATTTAAGACGGATACCAGCGGCAAAAAAATTTATTCTTGTGAAAAACCACCTTTCTTTGAACGTCTCGTACCAGACCAGATGAAAATTCTGCCCCAGAGACGTTTCCAGATTTTTACGTGCCGCCTCAGACAGGCGGGCGGTTTTATAAATAGTCCGGCAAACGCTACGCTGTGTGATTTCGTTTATCAGGGAGTTTTGCGGCAGGCCTTTTATTTCTTCAAATTCAATTTCAAAGCAGAGCTTGTTATCTTTGCGAGGATGAACCTCCACCAAATGAGCCAAACGAGAGAATCCCGTTGCGGCGATACGAATACTTTCCAGAAGGGTTCCTGCCGAGATCAGATTTAGTTGGCTGTTATTGTACTCATAGATATTTTTCTCCAGATGCACATGAACCATAACCCTGCGACCACTTAAAAGCTCAAATTTCCAGGGTTGCGTATTGTCTCCGCTGGGGGCCCATCTGGCCAGATCCAGAATGTCCAGAACAATCTTTTGTTCCTCAGGAAAAAAGTCAGGCTCATCTGGTTTATACATAATATTATTTGCTTGCATATTTTATGAAACGTTGTTTCTTCTTTTATACTAGAAACGCAAATATTTTGCAAATTATTTAAAATGCTATCTACCTCAAATTATCAAATTGAGGGGTAATGAGAGTCGTCCCGGGAGAATTTCCGAGGGATATGTCAATGCATGAAAGGCTTGGAGCGAGGGAATTACCGGCTTTTTGCCAGAGAAAGAAACGCCTGCGCGCTGAGGGTGTCTACCGGTGTGCCGGTTTGTTTGCTGCGGGCTTCCAGTTCGGAAAGTTTTTGCAGAGCGGTTGCAATCGCCGGTAGGGACCATCTTTGCAGGTGAGACTTGAAGGGCTGTTCATATTTGAAGAACACTTTGGGGTGCAGCTTGTTCATTGCGGCGTCCAGACTTTCCCCCTTCTGCAGACGGGCCTGTGTGATGTGCAGGCGGCGGAGATGATACTGGGCAGCGCGGATCATGGAAATAACCGGTACGCCTTCCTCGGTCATCTGGGTGAAGGCGCGCAACATGTCTGCGGCCTGTTTCCCGGTCAGGGCGTAAACAAAATCATCCATCGCCAAGGCTCCGCCTGTGCCGCAGGCGGCCTGCACATGCTGGAGCTCAATGCGCTTCTGCTCTCCCATATAGATTTTTAACTTGTTCAGTTCTGAAAGAACGCGGCCGTGATCTCCCGACAGGTTTTCCGTCAGCCAGCCAATGGCATCCGGAGAGGCGCTGAAGCCCTCTTCGGAGAGCACGGCGCGGACCGTCCCGCCCAGACTTCTGGCATCGGCGACATAACAGGGAAGGGCGGCGGCGTTGGGGGATTTCTCGCACAAAGTGCGCAGGCTGTCCTTGGCATCAAGCTCCCCGGCTTCGATAATAACCAGAGTGTGCGGGGAGGGAGAGTCGAGATAGGCCTTTAAAACAGGCGTAAGTGTCTTGGTCGCCTGCTCAATCCGTACCAGACGGTCCCCCCCCATCATGGAAATCGCATTGGCTTCGTCATTCAGTCGTGCCGGATCCGTCACGAGATCCTCTCCTTTCAGAACGGAGACGTTAAACGGATCGTTCAAATCACTGACAACGGTTTTGCCAAGAGCTTTGGCGCGGGCGCGCATCAGCCCGTCATCCGGCCCATAGATCAGAATAACTCTGGCGGCGGGATCAGGGCTGCGGACAAAGGTGTCCAGATTGCGCGGCGGGATCTTCATGGTGGTATTCAAGGTGAGCTAAAAACTCTGAAGAGTCCAGCGTTTTAACGCCGTACTGACTCAGAACACTGAGAGTATCTTCCTGAGCTTGCCGGGCTCCTTTCGGATCGTTTCTGTGGTGACAGGGAAGGGTCAGGTTTGTGAGAATTGTAACCGGGGTATCCAGATTATGACGGAGATAGGTTGCGGTCTGCGCAACCGCCTGATCCAGATACAGACCAAAAACAAATATTTCTGAAGGGGCGAGCCGATCGACCAGTTCCGCCAGATCGTATCCGTCAGTGGTGTCAGTTGCGGAACTCACACCGCCATGATATGTCAGAATCCGGTCAGTCTCCTGCAAGGGAGCGATGGGGGCCATAGAGGCGATTGCCAGTTGCGGGGTGCCGCATCCCAGATCAACCGGATGGCCTGCTTTGCTCTGAATATTCTCAGCTTCGCCAATTTCCTGTACCATCCAGAGACGGTTGAGGCGTCCTGCCTGAGCAAGAGGCTCTGTCTGCCCGGAGAATAACAGAGCTTGTTTAAAAACTTCTGCCGCAGCGGGGAGGTGGCCTTTTCGTCCTTGTCGGTCATAAGTCTCCTGGTCGTGATAGATCGATTGCAGGTCAACCCCGATCAGAAGAGGAACATTTTGGGGACGGGACGAAGAGGACATAGAGAGGGTTCCTTCATTTTTGATTATTTTTGGACGAAATCTTTTCTAAAAGAATAAAAAAGCTACCCCCAAACTAATCTTGTTTCAAGAGTTAATCTGTTTTCAATTCTGCAATCATAATGATTGCCTGTTTGGGTTGCTTGCCTTATTCTGGGGAAGCCGTTGATAAACAGGTGTGTGTAACAGGCAGCGGATCAATTAATTCTGGTAGAAGAACAAGAATAATACGTGGCATCTTTTAATATCATCGAAGTTTCAGGACAGGCTTACCTGAAGGTATGGGAGGAACGGCATTATATCCTAAAACTGGCACTGTGGCCGCTGATCGCCAAAATTATTTTTTTTGCGGCGGTTATGGGATTAGGGCTGGAGAACAATGTCCTGCGCCAGACTATTGTGTTGCTGCCGGCTTATTTCTTTGAAGGCTGGTTTCTGGTTTTGCTTGTGCGCTTTGTTTTTTTTAAGGAACGTCTGGACGGCGTTGCTGAGGCAAAGGTTCTTCTGGAAGAGCGTGGACGTGATATGTTTGCCGGCATTTTGTTTTATGTTCTGATTAAGATGGCCCAGAACGCCCTGCTGGCTCCTCTTTTGGAGACAGAGCAGCAGGCGCAGTCGGTCGGACAGGATATTCCTGATCCGTCTCTTTTGACAATGATGGCGGCTCTTTCCTTTTTTCTGTTGGTTATCTGGCTGTTCAAGATGGCGTTTTTATATATTCCGGTGGCCGCAGGGATTCCGGTTGGGCGGTATCTGCGTATTTTTCCGGGGCTGTCCGGTTCTCTTTCCCTGATCGGGGCCTGGTTAATGTGTTATATTCCGTTCCTGCTGGTGGGCGTGATGATTCTGGAAGTTTTTTCTCCCGGCCTCTGGCTGGAAGGAAATGCGCTGGTATTTTTTGTTTTTACGGTTCGGTTTCTGGTCGAGCTGGCGGCGTCCAGCGTGATTACGGTCTGTTTTGCCTTGATTTTGCAGGAAATTTTATTCGGCAAACCCAAAAGTAAATAGGGTGTTTTTTAGTCGGTTTTTTTGAGAAAGGAGTTTTGCTCTACCATGGTTATGGTTTATGTCGAAGATGATGCAGGGGTTGTCACTCCTTATGAAGCGGTGGAGGGATGGACTCTGATGGAGATTCTGCGGGAGTACGGCCTGCCGGTGAAGGCCGAATGTGGCGGAGCCTGTTCCTGCGCAACCTGTCAGGTATATATTGATCCTGCGTGGTTAGAAAAACTGGTTCCCATGCGCGAGGATGAAGAGGAAATGCTGGACCTTGCGCCGGGGGTGCGGGATAATTCCCGCCTGTCCTGCCAGATTGTGATGACTGAAGATCTGGATGGATTAAAGCTGCGCGTGGCAAAGAACGATTAAATCCTCCGCGGCGATAAAAATAAGAATATCTTCCCTCTTTGCTCATATGTTGCTATAAAGCAACGGCGTGGAATTGTGTCGATTCACGTCATCTTTTGATGTCAAAAAATTGGCAAGTTTGCGGATAACTTGTTAGACTGAATTAAATTTAGCTGAAAATATGATTAGCTGACATGCAAATTTATAAAAAAGATATCGCTGCGTACGTACTTCTTCCTCAGGTTTTTCCGAGATTTAAGGATTTGTTCGCGAGTGGGTTTGGATGGTTCGCCGCATTGGTGGCCTATATTTATTACTCCGTGCGTCTTCTGCCGGCGGGGCATCCGTGCCTGCGCCCTGAAAATAAGGGGAAATTTGGTCTGCGGCATGTGATTGCGGCGGCCGCCCAGAATCTGAAATTTGACCTGCGGCATATTGACCAGATTTTGATTTTTGCAACGGTGATCGCCGGAGTGTTCCTGCTCATAGGGCAGGTGGTCCTTTTAGTTTTTGGATTTTTGTTTACGCAGGCAGAGGCATCGGGGGTCTTTCAGACCGCCAATCCACAGACAGATAACGCTTTCATGATGCTGGATTACGTGTTTGGTATTCCGGGATTTTTCGGATCTTGTGCTCTGGGGACACCGTCCGGTTCCGGTATTGCGCCCTGTACGGCTATTCCTGCTTTCGGCGCGGCTCCGGTTTATGCGTTTCATGCCGGCTTACATACGCTGCTGGAGTTTTACTCCTGGTCCTTGCTGTTTGTCGCGGTTCTGATTTTCCTTTATTTCTTTGTCGTGGTCATGGCGGAGACGGCATCTACCGGTGTTCCGTTTGGCGCTCGATTTAACTCCGCATGGGCCCCTATTCGTCTGATCGTTGCGATTGGTCTTTTGATCCCGGTGGCTTATGGTCTTAATTCCGGACAGTACCTTACTCTGGCGATTGCCAAACTCGGATCAGGGTTGGCGACGAATGGCTGGCTGGCTTACAATGATACGGTAATTGCGCAAAAATATGACTACCCCAACCCGATCGGGATGAATCCGGGAGGAAATGGCGGGAATGCGCCGTTACTTCCCAAGCCTGAAGTGCCGGATATCAGTGGGTATATGGCGGCGATGCAGCTGGTCAAGGCCTGCCAGTATGGCTATATGAAGCGTTATGGTTGGGGAGTGAAGGTCGGCGGGGCCTTTCTGGAGGACCCTATCCGCCCCTATGCCTACAAGGTTGGCGCAAAGCCGTATCAATTGCTGGATGATAGTGGTAAATATCTTGACCAGACAGGCAAAGTGATTTCCGGGGCGGATAATCAGGTGAAGGCTTATAAAGAGGTTCTCGAATATTTTGACTACGGGGATATTGTTATTACCTACGGCCGGGGGAGTTCTACGACATCAATCATTCCTTACTGCGGTACAATTACTGTTCCGACGACGACGGCTGTGGAAATCAAGAATGATAAGGGCGATCCTGCCGGGGCCTGGGATGTGCAAATTCAGTACTATGCCATGACCATGTTTGAGTGGGATTCCAATCAGAACAGGGCTTTCGCCGCTCGGTATGGTGAGTCAAAGCTTACCGGGATGCCGGCACTATATCGTCCATGCATGATTAAACCAGGTCATCTGGATGGCGGTATGACTTTGGATCTTGATACTGTTTTGACAGAAACGAAACATCATTATGATCCTTCTGATCCGGAATGTGCCTTGTCAACATTTGCTAACCCTCCCAGTCTTGCAGAGCGGTCGGCTCTTTACTCTACCAGAGAGGGGCAGCTGGACGGGCAGATCAAGTCAGCCTGGATCAAGATGAGAACGGTCAAGGATTTGTATGAACTGACCGATGCCGTGCGCAAAAGAGGGTGGGCCGCAGCCGGTATGTGGTACAACCAGTTGGCGTTTGTGATTGGACGCGAGTTTGATGCGGCGCATTCCCTGCCCTATATGTCAAAATTTCCGCTGGTCATGGAAAAGGTCAAAAGCATTAAGGGAGGGGAAAATATCAACATCCCCGGAGCTGAGATTTATAATCCGGTCGTTGGGAATAGTCAGGCTATCCAGTCTTCTTTGGGAGAAAAAGAAACTGAAATGGCCAAGACACTCTACTTTGTCTATAAGGACTGGTATATGGCCGGGATCGGCATGTCCAGCCTGTCCGTGATGGGGGATAAAAACTTTATCACCAGCGCGATGCACGGCATTTTCGGAACGCGGACGATGATGAGTATTCGGGATGCTGAAAGTGCAGAGATTCATCCGATGGCTCAACTGGTCGCAATCGGCAAGGATCTGGTTAATAGCACGCTGATGAACGTGTTGCTCTCAACGGGCTTTGCGATTGCAGGCGGGATTTTTGAAGCATCCGGCGCGGCCTATAATGCCGGTACGGCGAATGCTATCAGTGGAGCTTTGTCGTCGATTGCCTTGGTTGGATTAACGGCCGGGTTCCTGCTCTACTACGTATTGCCCTTTATGCCGTTCCTCTATTTCTTCTTTGCGGTGGGAACCTGGGTCAAAACTATTTTTGAAGCGATGGTCGGGGTTCCGCTTTGGGCTCTGGCGCACCTGCGCATTGACCGGGAAGGGTTGCCGGGCGATGCAGCAGCAAACGGCTATTTCCTGTTATTTGAGATCTTTATTCGGCCTATTTTGTGTGTTTTCGGTCTGATTGCCAGCTTCATTATTTTCGGGGCTTTGGTTCGTATTTTGCACGAGATCTTTGATCTGGTTGTTGATAATGCGATGGGATTTGATGATAAGAATTTGCATGTTGATCTGGGGGTTTATACCCTGACGCTTGAGAACAAACGGGCGATTATTGACCAGTTCTTCTTTACCATTATTTACGTTCTGATGGTTTATGTGATTGGGTTGTCCTGCTTTAAGCTGATCGATATGGTTCCAAATTCCATTCTGCGCTGGGCTGGTGCCGGGGTCAGAAGTTTCGGGGATACCTATCAGGATCCGGCAGAAGGCCTGACCCAGTATGCCGCCGTTGGGGGATATGTGGTTGGCGAACGGGCCATTGGCGGTATTCGTCAGGCCGGCGGCGTGGTCGGACAGGGAATTGGTGCTATGGATAAATCTATTGCCGAAAAGATTGAATTCCCGTGGCTTTCCGGTGAAATGAAAATGGTACAAGCCCGGAACGCTGCCAAAAAAGGGTCTGAGTGATCTGTCGCAAAGGAGACGTGGAGTGTTAGTGGCATACAGGAAAGATGACGTGAGATGACAAAAATAACGACGAAGGATGTTTTTAGTTATATTCTTTTTCCCGCACTGTTTCCACGTTTCCGGGAGTTGTTCTCCGTGGGATTTTCTCATACGGCCTATTTTGTTGCGCTTCTATTCGAAACTGTGCGGCTTTTGCCTTCAAATCACCCCTATCTGAACAAGCAGTATTTTGGGCGTTACAGTGTATCTCAGGTGATTGGAGAAACCTGGAAGCGATTGACATTCTCCCGTCAGCATATTGACCAGATTTTTATATTTTTTACAGTCTGTCTGGGGATTATTCTCTTTTTCCTGCAAGTTATGGCTCTGGTCTTTACTTTGTTTTTTAACGTGGCCTTGGCTGGTGGAGGTCCTCCTCCGACACCGTTGCAGAATCCCCCAACTCTGGATGAGGAATTTAAGAGCGGGTTTACGATATCTAGTATTATCGAAACAAAATATCCGGGGAATGATATCGCCTTTATGCTGCTGGATCGGGTGTTCGGTGTGGATGACATGTTTAATTCCCGCTTTGATCCTGTTGGAATCGGAGTTGGGAATTTTCCTTATCCCTATCATCATGGATTGCACACCCTGTTCCAAACCTTCAGCGTTGCAATGTTGGCGGTTGCCCTGTTGATTGTGACTTATTTTGTGACAACCATTGTTGCGGAAACTGTGCGAGATGGTACACCCTTTGGAAAAAGGATGAATCGGGTCTGGGCACCTATTCGTTTGGTAATGGCGTTTGGTTTATTGGTTCCGATGGCGAGCGGTTTAAATGCAGCACAATATATCGTCCTGACGGCGGCTAAATGGGGATCTGGATTTGCGACGAATGGCCTGACTTATTATTACGGGGAAATTAATGATGCCGGGGAAACACCGTTTGGTCCTGAAGATTCTTTGATTGCAACCCCTAATCCCCAGGACCCCGCCTCTTTGTTACAGTTTATGCTGACGGCGCGGGCCTGTCAGTATGCGACCCAGTTTTATTATTATTTTGATGATTATAATAATAAAGTTACTTATCCGGTTCAGGGGTATTATATCTTTTTGTCCGGATCTTCTCCGGATTCTAATCCTATGCCGGGATTTGGGCAGACGGATCATCAGGCTATTCTGTCTTTCAGTGATGCCGATGTGAAAACGCTTCAGGCGATCATGAAAAAAGTTCAGTATGAGAGCGTTATTATTGTGATTGGGCACAAGGATAAGGATCTGTATGCCGATCGGGTCGGGGCCATAGAACCATTCTGTGGGCGTATTACAATGCCGCTCATTTCCGGGGGTACAAACCAGATGGCTCTGGATATGCAGGGGTATTTTCTGGCGACTGTCGCGGGAATGTGGAAGGATGAGGAAATTATCGATGCGGCTGCGGCTCTTGCTGCGTCTAAACTGCCCGCAGGGCATCCTTGTGATACAACACAATATCCGGTGTCGAAATGCTCCCCTCTGCCGGCTCCGGTTGATATGGAAGAATTTAAGGCCAGAAAAACGGAAGAGTTTAAAGATCATTTCCGTAATATGATTAAGCAGGCCATTGCGGATAACCTCTCTAAAACGCTGGAATGGTGCGGACCTAAAGAAGATCCATATCTGTTGACCTACGGATGGGGTGGGGCGGCGATCTGCTTTAATAAAATAGCGTCCTATAACGGAATTGTGACGGCGTCGGCGATCGCTGTTCCTTTGCCGGATAAATGGCCGTTATTCCTGGAATATGTTCTTCAGCGCCGCATGCAGGCGGGGCAGTCCATCAATACTGTCGAGCGGTTTAATCCGGTGATGCCTGTGAAAGATGGGGAGAAGGATATTTTTGATGGCAAAGAGTTTGAAAGAGTTGTCGCTCTGGCCAGTTATGAGGCCTATCGTCAGTGGGCAGCCTCCGGTCAGGGAACAGGAGCGGGGGGCACTCCGAATCTGTCCGGTCTGGGAATGAAAGATATTATCAACCTGATTTTCGGAACTGAGGGTATCTTTAACATGACCAGGCCGGAGAACCGGGATATCCATCCTCTGGCGCAGCTTTCCTCTGCCGGGCGCGGGTTGATCGAGTCTGCTATTCGAAATGTCGGATTTGCCGCAGCCGGTATGGGATTGGCTGTTTTCTCCGATATCGGGGTTGCCGGAGCCATCGGAAGCGGATTTATGTTTACGTTTGCAACCATCAGTATGGCGGCAGGGTTTGTGCTGTTTTATGTCGTTCCTCTGATGCCCTTTATGTATTTCTTTTTCGCGGTTGCCGGATGGATCAAAGGGATTTTTGAAGCTATGGTCGGGGTGCCGCTCTGGGCACTTGCGCACCTGCGGATTGACGGCGACGGAATTCCCGGAAATGCCGCAATGACAGGATATATGCTGATATTAGAGATTTTCCTGCGGCCGATCCTGATTTTGTTCGGATTGCTGGCCAGCTCTTTGATCTTTGTGGCTATGGCGCGGATTTTGAATGAAATGTGGTCGCTGGTGGTTGAGAATCTTACCGGGTTTGACCAGAAAGCAGCGGAAAAAGGAGGATACAAGATCTCGGATATCCGCTTCTGGCGGACACCGATTGATGAATTCTTCTATACGGTGATTTATGCCATCGTGATCTATATGATCGCTCTGGCCTGTTTCAAGCTGGTAGATCTGATTCCGAACTATATTCTTCGCTGGCTGGGCCATAGTGTGGAAGCTTTCGGGGAGACGTTGGGAGATCCGACCGCGCAGCTGTCTCAGAAAGCAACAGTTGGATTCTCGGCGACCAGTTCGAAAATTATCGGGGCTGCTGAGACACTGGGTGGAGGGGTTTCCAGCTCTAATCAAGGCTTTAAAGCGGCTGAGGCAGAGTATAAAAAATCTCTCAATAAGTAATAAGGAAGTTCGTGTTTAGATGAATGGCGCAAAAGTGCAAGGTATAACCGGCGGTGATTTTCTCAGGTACACTCTGTTGCCTGGGATTATTCCTCGTCTTTTGCGCCTGTTGGGGACAGGATTCAAAACTCTGGCCTATTATATTGCCGCCATTCTGGGGGCGGTCAGGATATTTCCCGCTACGCACCCCTTCCTGCGGCGAGAAAATTTCGGGGCCTATGGCCTGATTACGGTTCTGGCGGAAGGGGCTCGCCGGGTCACCTGGGACCGTCAGCATCTCGATCAGGTTTTTATCTATCTTATGATCCTGACCGGGTTTGTGGTTCTGCTTTTGCAGTTTATATTGATGTTTCTGGCTCTGACAGTCGGGGATGCTTTTGCCGGTAATTTGATTAACCATACCAATGATTTCAATTTTTTCTTTGAGCCTTCGACTGCGGAACAGGATTATGCCTTGAGATTTCTGGACATGGTTTTCGGGTTACAAAATCTGGCCGGAACCGCCGGATATTTTGGAAGCTGTGTCGGTCTGGCCGGGACAAAATGTTTAGATATTTCCGGAAACGTGCTGCCTGATTATGCGACTTTTCCCTCTGCCATTCATGCCGGCTTTCACAGCATGATTGAGTTTTACAACTATACAATTATCGGGCTGGCTTTTGTGATCCTGTTTTACTATGTCGTGACCATGGCGGCAGAGACTACGGTTCATGGCTCGCTCTGGGGGCAGCGCGGAAATAAAACCTGGATCCCTGTCCGGGTGATCTTCTTTGCCGCTTTGATTATGCCTTTCTATCAGGGGTTTAATCTGGCGCAGGTTATTACTCTGAATGCTGCCTATTACGGGACCGGTATGGCCAGTAATGCCTGGCGTTCCCTGAACGGGGCGGTTGGAGATAATCTGGCCGGAAAACATGAAGACCTGATCGCGGTTCCGAACCGTAAAAATTTTCCCACCAGTGTCGGGGTGGTTGATTTTATGGCGATGGTGAAGACCTGTAAATATGCGGAACAACGTATCAATAATCACAATATTGCCGCCTATATTGTCAAAGAGTCCGTCGGCGGCTTTGACAACTGCAAACCACTTTCCGGTACGTCTTATGCCGATGCTCTAAAGTTTGCGGATAATGAGGATATCCGCATTCGGTTCGGGGAGCGGATTAAATATAATGAGAAAACAGCGATCAATGCTTCAGATGTCGGAGCGTCTATTCCCTGTGACGTCAAAACAGCGTCCGCTTATGCAAAAATGCCGACTGAATATATGGTGCAGAGCAGTTATGTTCTGCCTCTTTGCGGCGAAATTACCCTGACCGGTAGCGGGAACCGGGCATTGGCGACAGAAATTCGTCAGGTGCAATATACGATGGTTTCAGATCTGTGGGCGGATGCAGATGTTGACGAGATCGGGGAGAAATTTACTGAATCGGCATTGACGGCAGTTAATAAATTTACGCCAGATCTTACGAAAATAAAAAGCCTGGTGGATACCCTTGATGGAGATCTGGATAAGTCCATCATAAATGCCGTTAAGAATCTGATTTCTTCCGGATACTTTGATTTTGAAGCGACGCTGGGCCAGTGCGGCTGGATGTGTGCCGCGAACTATTACGAACGTATTGCCAATGCGAACGGAGAAGTTCAGGGTGCTATCTTTAATATGCCGGAATTGACGTTATGGCCGTCTGTTACGGAGGTTGTTCTGGGGCAAAGAGCGTCAGAGAATATTATTTCTAATGCCTGTGAAAAATTCTCTCCCATTCTGCCTCGCCGTCAGCCGGTGAATTTCAAAAATGAGCGTGATCTGAAGGTCGCCAGTGCAATCAGCAGCACACATGAATATTTCTGCGATCAGGGGTTAACACAGGCGAATTATTCTGACGGTGGAAGCGATGCGTTCCGCTATTCCATGTCTGCGATCAAAGACAATCCTGTCAAAGCAGTGATTGCCGGAATCTTTGGGGTGAGTGGTTTGTTCGATATGCGTGAGAACAGCGATATCCATCCGTTGGCGCAATTGAGTATTCTGGGAAAAGGCATGGTGGAATCGACGATCCGTATGTTCGGGGGAGCGGTTCTGGGGACGATGGCGTCCTATCTGGGGATTGAAGAGGTTTTGGGAGAAGGGGGGCAATCCATCGCAACCATGCTGTCCAGTATCATGAGTACGTTCGGCATGATCGGGATTACGATTGGGTTTATTCTGTATTATGTTCTCCCCATTCTGCCTTTCATCTATTTCTTCTTTGCGACGGCCAGCTGGGTTCAGGCTATCTTTGAAGCCATGGTCGGGTTGCCGCTGTGGGCGCTCGCGCACCTGCGTCTGGATGGGGAAGGAATTATCGGGGAAGCGGCCTCCAGTGGCTATTGGCTGATTCTGGAGATCCTGATCCGGCCTATTCTTATTCTGGCGGGCTTTATGGCCAGTATCAGCATTTTTATGGCGATGGTGCGGGTTCTGAATGATAGTTTTGATCTGGTGGTTGCGAATGCGGGCGGATTTAATGCGTCTGATTCAGTCCTGAAAGCTACGGGTGGAACGTCCTCCTATGCGGACCCGTTTGATCTGAAAACCTATCGTAACCCAATCGATCAGTTTTTCTATACGGTGATCTATGCAATTATCGTCTATATGCTGGCGATGGCGTCTTTCAAACTGATTGACTCCATCCCCAACATGATTCTGCGCTGGGCCGGTGTCTCAGTCAAAACCTTCGGTGACTTTGTGGGAGATCCGTCTGGTGAACTGATGTCCCGCGTGGGAGACGGAATTATGTTGACCGCGGTGATGGGCGGTGGGTTGCTGGGGAAAGTCAGTGCAAGAGATGCCAAGACCCCGACGGGAAGTATGGTCAAGAGCGATGACGACCATGAACCGTGATTTTTTATAGCGCTTCGATCATCACAATGGCTTCGGCTATGGGAGGCTCGTCCGTCAGGGTCAGATGAAGAACCGCTGTTTTTCCGGGAGGAGTCAGGGCCGCCAGCCGCTCTTTCGCGCCGCCGGTCAGGTGCAGGGTCGGTTTCCCTGCGGGGTCATTGACAACTCCGATATCTTTCATGAAAACACCTTGCGAAAAGCCGGTGCCCAAAGCTTTAGAGCAGGCCTCCTTGGCGGCAAACCGTTTGGCATAGGTCGCAATGTGAGTGCCGGCACCGCGGCGTCGTTCGGCTTTTTTTATTTCTTCGGCGGTGAAACATCTTTGAATAAAGCGTTCTCCGAATCTGGCCAGCGTTTTTTCAACGCGCCGGATATCAATCAAATCATTGCCCAGTCCTATTATCATGTCGGGGTCTCCATATGGTTTTTAGTTATAGAAGCCTCTGCAAAAGGTCTAATTTTACAAAACCGTCATTCTGAGCGCAGCGAAGAATCTTTTGTTTCAACGGGTTAAGATCCTTCGCCTGCGGCTCAAGATGACGAGTCCGGGCTTTTGCAGAGGTTTCTATAGTGCTTTTGCTTAATTTTAGGACACATTGTACCTCCGTCATTACACGCTTTTTTCTGTCCGTAAGGATACAGAAAAAATGCGTGTAATCCACTATTTATCGACATATGGATTACACGGACTTTCTTCGAAAGCCGTGTAATGACGAAATTGAGAGGGACCTTTGTCTCTTTGCCGTCCGGAATACAGATACTCAGGCCTTTTCAAATTCTTTCAGAGTTTTCCGTTTCAAGCGTTTTTCTTTGGCGATCATTTTGGCTTTTTTGCCGGCCCGGACCAGATAAAAGAATATCACAAAATAAACAGGCCAGAACAAAATCGCCAGAATATAGCCGCCGATCAGCCAGGGCAGAAACAATTTCATCGGGTCGGCCCGAACCATATCCCACATCAGGGAAAATGTGATGTGATCCGGCATTTCTCCCAGATCTTGAAATCCCATGATCCCGAAAATCCGAACTCCCAGCTCGTAGGAAGCGTACCACATAAATGGGAAGGTCCACGGATTCCCTACGAACGTGCCGATTAGGGAGCCCAGAATATTT
This sequence comes from Rhodospirillales bacterium, assembly GCA_020638395.1. GTDB lineage: Bacteria > Pseudomonadota > Alphaproteobacteria > Micavibrionales > Micavibrionaceae > JACKIP01. Next base: position 138,469 of record JACKIP010000001.1, on the reverse strand, counting down.
CCACGGATCAGATATGAAATAAACCCTGCCTGAATAAAGTGAGTGCCGACCAGAGGAGAGAAAGAAATACTGGCACCGCAGGCCAGACCTCTGGCAATTTTATGGGTGCTGTCAGACAGGCGCAGGATGCGGTAGGTCAGAAATTTTGCCATCCGCCGCCAGCCCATGGTCGGCCAGAACATTTCTTTCAATAGCTGGAGTTTTGTCAGAGGTTGACGCCGCTTAAACATAGAATTTCCGACCCTCTCGTCTGTTTTTCCCCAGTGTTATGACGCTAAGCGGCTTCATTGGCAAGATATATATTTGTGTTTTTTCTCTAATCTTCCAGAAAACTGTTCAGCTTCATGGCCAGCCCCATTGATCCCTGGATTTTGAGTTTTCCGGTCATAAACGCCATGGTCGGGTCTTGCGTGCCGCTGAGAATGTTTCTGAACGTCTCGAGGGAGGTGCGTAACGTCAGATCTGCGTCGTCATCCTGATGAGAAACGGTGGTCGGTTGCGCGGTTGTGTCGATGAACAAAAGCCCTTCATCGCCAAAGTCGAACTTGAAGCGACCGGTTAACCCGGTCGCGGTTTTAAGTTTCTCAAGAATATGAGTTTTGAGTGTATCCAGTGTCATAAGAGCCCTTCTAGCTTGGGTCAACCCAGCCGATATTGCCATCGGCGCGGCGGTAAACAATATTGAGGGCCGCTGTTTTGACGTTTTTAAACATGTAAAAATCGGCTTCTGACAGATCCAGACGCATGACAGCGTCAGAAACGCTCAGGGTTTCGATATCTTTGGTATTTTCCGCGACGATGACGGGATCGCCTTCCTCATGCGGGACGTCTTCCTCATTTTCATTAACGGCGATGACAAAATCGCGGGCTTTTTGAATTTCTGCTTCGGGAGAGTCGTCTGCGCGTTCATGATGATCGCGGATGCGCTTTTTATAGCGGCGCAGTTGCTTGGCAACCCGCTCGGCGGCGTGGTCAAAGCTGGCATAGACGTCATGTTCCGTTGCGGTGGCGATGACCTGAATATTTTTCCCGACATGAATAGTGATGTGAGTTTTGTAGGCGGAGTGCCCCTCCGGCGCGACGGTCACGTCGGCATCGACCACTCGTCCAAAGTATTTGTTCTTGATCGCTTCCATTTTGTCCGCGACATGGGTCCGGAGCGCATCGCCCAGATCCATTTGTTTGCCTTGCACATTGAGTTGCATTTTTATCACTCCGTTTTTATTTTTTATTGATGTTACTAATATAGGTCACTCTAAGCGTGAAGTGTAATTTGATGGCTCATAATTTTATTCCCGCTGGGGAGTTCGATCAGTTTTACGCTGATTTGCGGGTCGGATTCAACCGTTTCCCGGACAGTTTTTAATTTGGAAAGTTCTTCGGCAAAACGATTGGCGGCATCGACCGGTTCCGTTTCATATTGAGGACGTTGCAGCAGCAGAGCATATTCGTGCTTTGCCGTCTGGCCGATGATGTCACTCTGGCGGCGAATGGTGCTCAACAGACTGGACATTTTCGCGACCGCATAATCGGCGTAATAGGGGCCGTCTTTTTCCAGCATGTCTGCATAGTTGGAAACGTCGATAAAAACCGCATAATTATGCTCGCCATAACGGTCGGCGCGGTCAATGGCGGACAGAAACAGTTGATTAAAGGCCGATTTGGCAATAATGCCCCCGGCACTCGGAAAATCAATAGAGTCATCCCCTAAGGTCCGGATGAAACTATTGATTCGGGCGGCGTTTGTCAGGATTTGTTTGACCTTTTCCGGATCATAAGGCTTGGTGATTCTGACGTTGGCTCCTCCCGGACGTTTCAGGGATTCTTCGTGTTCCGAGTCGATCAGTGCGATATAAACGTAATTGCCAAGAGCGCGGCGAATGCTCAAAATCTGAGGGCGCGGATCGGTCAGGGGAGACGGGTCCAGAAATACCAGATCGGCACTTTCGCGGGAAATATGGCTCAGTGCGTTATTTTTGACGCTTTCAATCTTGACCTGATGCCCCAAAGCTTCGATCTTGGAGGACAGCATCTGGCTGTTCAGTTCATCGCGGTCGATAATAAGAATTTTCATGCTGGAAGATTTCCCTGGTCAGATGATAAGAACATTATTCCCTATGATCGTTAAAATCTCCTGAAAAAGAAAGCGAAAAAGCATAAAAAGTTTTGACAATTCTATTCAGACGGATTACACCATGTAAATTCTATTTCGCGTGCGGATATGGCGGAATTGGTAGACGCGCTAGCTTCAGGTGCTAGTGGGGGCAACCCCGTGGAGGTTCAAGTCCTCTTATCCGCACCAATATTTCTTTTATCTTCTGAGTTGTGGATTGTACAGAGCGGCTATCGCCGTCATGGGGGCGTGTGCGGGCTGTTGAGACAGAGGGCTGCCGGCAGATAGGTTCATAGCCCTGACTTTTGTCAGAGTTTCCAGCGCAGCCGCAGAATTTTGTGAGAGATTACAGAGCTGGTCAATGCGACTGTCATTTCCTCCGGGAATATCAAAAATTTCTTTTAAACGGGACTTGTCAGAGCCTCCCAGATAGTCTGCAACATCCCGCAAGGCGCGTTTGATGTCTGCTGCGTTTTCGATCGGGGCGGAGGGGGCTGTTGCTGCCGGATAAGCGGCAGTCACACTCTTACGTAAAGGAATTCCAACGGCTTCCCATGCGTTTGCACGGGTCTCTATAAGGCATGTATTGCATGTATTAAACCCAGGCGTTGCACGGAGGGGGGACTTTCCAGATGTGGGTTGGGAGTAATTTTCGACAAAGTCGCGCAGATCGGTTAAACGGGCGCTTATGTCCTCCGCGCAGGTTTCAATTTTTGCCGGTCGTTCAGACTCGTTCCCCATATATCACATCCTCCTGAATCAATTATGCCTTAATTTATACAAGGGAATAATGTGCGGATGCAAATTTTGGGGAGGGGTATTTTCATTCTTCCGGACATTAAGACGGCGATGGAGCATAGGCCGCGGCGGGGGCAGCAGCGGTGACCTGAAGTCCGGGGGCGGGGGTGCGTGGCAGATTGTCACGTTGTGCACAAAGTTTGGATAGAATATCAGACATTCATTTTCTCCGGATTATAGGTTAAAAGGGCGTTTTCGGTGCTGATCCCGTCTCCGCGGTAGCTGCGGAACAGGATGCGTCCCTGCCCGGCAGTGTCAATTTCAAGTTTCTGGAAATACAGGCGTCCGCTCGCATAGCCTGTCAGGTCAATCAACTCGTTCCGGCCATTGAGCAAGGCCACCAGATTCATCACGGTTTTTTCCGTAAGGTCGCGTTCTTCGCTATGATCGAGCAAAAGATAATCTCCCGCCAGATCCTGATAAATTCCCTGCATCAGAAAAATCTGGAATGAGTTGCTCTGATAGGGGTGCGGGCGATAAGTATAATACGTTTTTCGCGATAACATGGTTGTGTTCTTTCGGGTTATTCTCTAATATTCCACGAAATATTTAAAGTTTGGTTTATTTTGGCCCGGAAGGTCCGGACCCTAACGACCACTGACCCTAAAAAAGGAAAAACTGATGAATACCACTGCCCCCCAACCTGTACAAAATGACTATAAGGTCAAGGATATTACGCTGGCCGATTGGGGCCGTAAGGAAATTACTCTGGCTGAGATCGAAATGCCGGGCCTGATGGCGCTGCGCGAAGAGTATGCCGCCAAGCAGCCGTTAAAAGGGGCGCGTGTCGTCGGCTGTCTGCATATGACCATCCAGACTGCGGTTCTGATTGAGACTCTGACCGCGCTGGGGGCAGAAGTCCGCTGGAGTTCCTGTAATATTTTCTCTACGCAGGATCAGGCCGCGAGCGCGATTGCGGCGGCGGGCATTCCGGTTTTTGCCTGGAAAGGTGAAACGGAAAAAGAATATGAATGGTGTATTGAACAAACCATTCATGGCCCGAATGGCTGGGTGCCGAATATGATTCTGGATGATGGCGGAGACCTGACCGCTATTCTGCACGAAAAATATCCGGAGCTGATGAAGGATATCCGTGGCCTGTCTGAAGAAACTACGACCGGTGTTCACCGTTTATATGAGATGGAGAAAAAAGGAACCCTGAAGTGTCCGGCAATTAACGTCAATGATTCGGTCACAAAATCCAAGTTTGATAATAAGTATGGCTGCCGGGAGTCTCTGGTTGATTCGATCCGCCGGGCAACCGATGTGATGATGGCCGGGAAAGTGGCAATGGTTTGCGGCTTTGGCGATGTGGGCAAAGGCTCTGCGGAGTCTCTGCGCAATGCGGGCTGCCGCGTGATGGTTTCCGAGGTTGATCCGATCTGCGCTCTGCAGGCTGCGATGGAAGGCTTCGAAGTCGTGACCATGGAAAATGCCGCGCCGCGTGCGGACATTTTTGTAACGGCCACCGGCAATAAGGATATTATCACTGTTGACCATATGCGCGCCATGAAAGATCGGGCGATTGTCTGCAATATCGGTCACTTTGACAATGAAATCCAGACAGAGCCACTGCGCAATATGACCTGGCACAACGTCAAGCCGCAGGTCGATGAGGTTGAATTCCCGGATGGAAAGCGGATTATTCTGCTGGCCGAGGGACGTCTGGTTAACCTTGGATGTGCCACAGGTCACCCGTCATTTGTGATGAGCGCGTCCTTCACTAATCAGACCATCGCCCAGATAGAGCTTTGGAATCACGCAGATCGCTATGAAAACAAGGTATATGTCCTGCCGAAGCATCTGGATGAAAAAGTGGCGGCACTGCATCTGGAGAAACTGGGTGTCCAGATGACACAGCTTTCCAAGGAGCAGGCAGAGTATATCGGCGTTGGGGTCAAAGGACCTTTCAAGACCGATGCGTATAGATACTAGAGCTTTGATCGTTTAGCCTGAATTGAGAAGAGATTCATAAGGTTCTTGTCATCCCCGCCTAAGCGGGGATAACATTTTGGGTGTTGTGCGTTAATATAGACAGAGTGACGCCTGAGACCCGTCATTACAAGGCTCCGTCCGTGTAATCCATGGATCACACGCACAAGGCGTGTGATGACGGAAATAGAAAATTTGAATCATTTTATATCAGATAGGCTATAACACATTGTTTCATAATATATTTTTACGTATCTGTAGAAAAAAATTGCTTTTTATCAGAAATTGCGGGTAGACTAGAGGAATGTTGATGCACCTTCTCGCCGCAACGCTGGTTTTATCCGCAACACTGATGGTTCGTCAGGCCATGGTTGCGGCGGCGGCTTGTGCGGGACGTACCCGCAAATAATCTCCCTGCATAGCGTCATACGCCCCCTTTATAAGTCCCTGAAATAAAAATAGAGTTCTTTTGCATAGTTTCGTATGTTCTTTATGCGGGAGAGCTGTGAGAGAAGAGAACTGCAAGTATGCTGATGAATACAAATGAGACGACCGGGCAGCCAGTATCCCGGACCCTTTTTCGGAAAGACCTTGAATATCTGACGCCGAATCCCGGTGCGGAAATGTTGCGTTATGGCTGGAAAAAGCCCGATATTTTATCGTTGGGACAGGGGGAGGGATGCAGGCCAACCCCGGACTTTATTGTGGAAGCGGCCTATGAGGCCAAACGGGCGGGGAAAACTTTTTATGCGCCGGTGCTGGGGTTTCCGGAGGTTCGGCAGGAATTATCAGCCTATTACCGGACGATTTACGGGCTGGATATTTCTCCGGATCGGTTGTTTCTGACGGGATCGGGAACAACTGCCATGAATCTGGCTCTGACCAGTCTGCTTGATGCGGGCGATGAAATTATTGCGGTGACTCCGATCTGGAAAAACCTGCTGAGTGCGGTTGAGGTGGCACGCGCCAGTGTTCAGCAGGTATCTCTGGACCTGAAGGAGGGGCAGTGGTCCCTTGATCTGGATAAGCTGTTTGGCGCGGTGACGCCGCGCACCCGCGCTCTGTTAATCGTGACTCCTTCCAATCCGACCGGCTGGATGATCACACCGGAAGAGATACAGGAGATCCTCGCTTTTGCACGGCACCGGGGATTGTGGGTTATTTCTGATGAAGTTTACGGCCGGATTGTGTATGACCGGACTCATGCGCCCAGTTTTCTGGAATATGCGCAGCCGGAAGACCGACTCTACGTTATTAACAGCTTTTCTAAAACCTATGCGATGACAGGCTGGCGACTCGGCTGGCTGGTTGGGCCGGCATGCGCAGAGCCGATTATTCGCGACATCGCCTTATATCACAATATGGGGCCGGCCAGTTTTATCCAGCTGGCTGGCGCTGCGGCGCTGCGGCAGGGGGAAGACTTTCTGCAGGAACAGGTGGCGCTCTGGCGGAGAAATCGCGACCGGTTGACCGTATTCTTTCGCGAACATCCGCAATTGGACTCGCCGGATATTCCCGCGACATTTTATGCCTTTTTCCGGCATCGTGAGAAACCGGATTGCGTGGCTTTTGGACGTGAATTGATTGATAAAGTATCGTTAAGTCTGGCGCCGGGAATTGCTTTTGGAAAAAGCAGCGGCGGGTTTACGCGGTTATGCTTTGCTTGCTCTGAATCCAAGCTGGAAAAGGCGTTGGAACGGTTGCAACAGGTTATTTAGAGGCCGTTATAGCAAAGATTCTGCGCAAATTTCCGGTCGCGGCCCTAATTCTGTCACAATGTTATGAGATATTAAAGTAACAAAATATTTGTTCTCCTCTTCACATGACCGTCGCTCACCTGAGCGGCGGTTTTGCTTTGAGGGATAGGGTTAACTCACCCCCAGCTTGTTTTGCAGAGAAGAAGAAGAGGTTGTGTACTGGAAGCGCAGTTTTTTATCCGGGAAGACATACCGGAAAGCCTGTTGTGCCATAAGAGCGGCCTCATGGAATCCGGATAGAATCAGCTTAAGCTTGCCGGGGTAGGTATTGATATCACCAATGGCAAAAATTCCTGGCGTTTCGGTTTCAAATTTTTCCGTATCGACCGGGATCAGATTTTCCGTCAGGTTAAGTCCGAAATTGGCAATGGGGCCAAGTTTCATTGTCAGACCGTAAAACGCCAGAAACGTATCGCAGGGAATGTCATAAGATCCTTTATCCCCGGAGGTGACGGTCACCGCGGAAATTTGCGATCCCGTACCTTTCACGCTGTCCAGCGTTCCGATATGCAGGGAAAGTTTGCCCTCTGCCACCAGAGCGCGCATCTTATTAACGCTATCCGGCGCGGCGCGGAAATCATCGCGGCGGTGGACCAGTGCGATTGATTTGGCCAATGGTTGCAGATTGAGAGTCCAGTCCAGCGCCGAATCACCGCCGCCGGCAATCAGGATGTTTTTGTCGCGGAATTTTTCCATCTGGCGGACGGCGTAAAAGACGGAGGTGCCTTCGTAAGGCTCCAGTCCCTCCAGAGATGGTTTTTTGGGGACGAAAGAGCCGCCGCCTGCGGCAATCACGATGACAGGAGCCTGTATAACCGTTCCCATATCGGTGGTGAGTTGCCAGAGACCGCTTTCCAATTTTTTTAGACCTTCCGCCATTTGGGCCAGATGGAATGTCGGGGAAAACGGCGCGATCTGTTCCATCAGGCGGTCAGTCAGGTCCTGTCCGGTAATCACCGGGTAGCCGGGAATGTCGTAAATTGGTTTTTCGGGGTACAGTTCTGCGCATTGTCCGCCGGGGCGGTCCAGAATATCCACCAGATGACACTTCATATCCAGCAGTCCCAGCTCAAAAACGGCGAACAGCCCAACGGGGCCTGCGCCAATAATAATCACATCAGTCTGGTGGATGGGGGACATGCTTGCTCTTCCGGTTTTTCCTGTTATTGTGAAGACCTACCATAAGAATAAAATGATAAAAATCAATTCAAATTCCCAAATTATACTCTGGCTTTCTATCACTGCGTTTATGGTTTTTTGCATGGCGCTGATCGGCGCGATTACCCGCCTGACGGAAAGCGGATTGAGTATGGTTGAGTGGCGGCCGCTGATCGGGGCCCTACCGCCGCTCAATGAGGCCGAATGGCAGCGTGTTTATGCCATGTATCAGCAAAGCCCGGAATTTCAGCACAAACACTTCTGGATGGATCTGGAAGATTTTAAAAAAATATTTTTCTGGGAATGGCTGCATCGTCTGTTCGGCCGGTTGATCGGGATGGTTTATGCTCTGCCGCTTTTGTACTTCTGGATCAGGAATAAAATCCCCTCCGGTTATAAGGGGCGATTGCTGGTGATTTTTCTTCTTGGCGGATTACAGGGGGGGATGGGCTGGTATATGGTCAAAAGCGGACTGGTCGATCATCCGGAAGTCAGTCATTTCCGGCTGGCGGCGCATCTGGGACTGGCATTTTTGATTTTCGGCACGCTGATCTGGACGGCACGCGATATTGCCGGCGGCGTAAAGATTTCTGCATCCTGGCTGTTGACCTATCAGTCATGGGGAACCTTATACCTTCTAGGGGTGACTGTCATCTGGGGAGCCTATGTCGCCGGTATGGATGCGGGGATGGTGTATAACGAATTTCCGCTGATGGGTGGTCAGGTTTTGCCGCCGGATGCAATACATCTGACACCGCTCTGGGTTAATTTTTTCGAGAATCCTGTTGGGATTCAATTCCTGCACCGGTGTCTGGGAATACTATCCTTTTTGGCTGTGATGGGTCTGTATGCTCATCACAGAGCGCGAAAGGACAAGTTTCCTGAAATGCCTCTTTTGCCGATTCTGGTTCTGGTGCAGGCCTCCCTCGGTATTTCCACCTTACTGACGCAGGTCTGGTTGCCGCTGGCCGTGCTGCATCAGGCCGGAGCTTTTTTATTGATCGGGACGTTTGTGTCTTATTTGCAGAGATTGAAATAAAATTACGTAAAAGACAATGCTTGTGGAAGTTTCTAAAATAAATATTCACATAAGAATATTTATATGCTTACATACAATAATAGACGATAAGGAAGACTCCGCAAAAGTCTAGACTCGTCATCCTGAGCCGCAGGCGAAGGATCTTAGGTTGTTGAAACAAAAGATTCTTCACTCGGCTCAGAATGACGTCTCTGTAAAATTAAAGACTTTTTCAGAGCTTTCTGAACGATAATTAAAATATCAGGGAGATAAGTAATGGTTGCTTCGGCGCAGGATAGCTCTTTTTTTTCCGGTTCGCAGGAGGTTGTTGATCGTGTGAAGGAGGTCGCAGATCTGCCGGGTCGGTTGGTTCTTTATAACGGATTGGCAGAGTTTCCTTCTTCTGATGGCGGTGTGGCGATGTTTAAAAACCCCGTTTTGTGGATTTATGATGTGTTTTCCTCGGAAGCAGGTGGAGAATATGTCGTCGGATTCATTTTAAATGCTCCCGGTTTTTGCACTGATTCGGAGGGAGATCAGGTTCCGCTGTCTTTGCAAGATATTTTTGAGTCCAGAGATGCTGAGACTCCATTTTTACAGAATATCCCTTTCGTTCCTGTCCGTTTTGGGGGAATATGCAATACATATAAGCTTTATACCTTATCAACCGACCAAAGTGGCGATCTTTTCTTTGGGGAAGATATGGAAGATTTATCAAATATGCAGTCGGTCGTTTGCTGCCCAGGGCTGAAAAATGTCTTTTTCAAGGGATTAACGAAACTGAATGCGCGAGATGTTCTTACCTCTTTAGGGACGGGAGAGGCTGTGCTTTGTGCTCCGACGATTGAGGTGCAAGACATATTACACCTCTCTCCGGAAGAGCTGACGGAACACGTCTGGCATTCCTCTCCGGGAAATAGATGCTGGGGGCTGAATCAGCCTCAATTATATCATCACTGATAAGAATTTATAACCAATAACAGGGAGAATACTATTGGGAACTCATACTTATATTCATCAAAATCCAAGATCTCCAAAGATGTATCTCATTATGGAGGCCGTTTCCGAAGATGATCCATGGGCCGGAGTGATACAGCCCGATATGATGTTGCTCTGTCATGGACGGAAACAAGCCCCGGGCCGGCCGGATGACCCGGACATATCCTTACGTGTTTTGAATCTGGTCGGAAAAAAAAATCTCTATGGAAAGCCCGTGGCGGATGTTGATGTGATCATGCCAGCCAGTGCTTTGGCGGCTTATCTGGAGCAAGGGGTCGCTGTTCAATTTCCAACAGAGGCCGCACTGGATTTGCTGGATAGTATTGCCGAGATGAACGTTTCCGTCGATGAGATTATTGAAATTCTCCATTCCGAGTATGAAGCTGAGTTGCAATCATGGCGGAGTGGTCACGGTGCGGCGGCACAGCCGCAGTCGCAGGTTTCCGGTTTCGAACCCGGCATTTGCTGATTTTTTTAGAACGCTCTGCAAAAGCCGAAACTCGTTATCCTGAGCCATGAGCGAAGGATCTTAACCCGTTGAAACAAAAGAGTCTTCGCTGCGCTCAGAATGACGGGTTTGTCGTTTTTAGACTTCTTCAGCAGGCTGTCAGTCTCTTTCTTCGCTGTCTCTGGCGATATGTGGCAGAAGCGGCACGAACCGGACCGGGCAGATATCCGAGATAGAAAAAGTGTCGTCGGATAGTTTGACATATTTTTTCAAAACCTGATCGTCGGTACTGTTACCCACCGGGCAAACCATAATGCCGTCAATATCCAGTTGGTCGAGCAATTCCTGTGGTGGATTACCGCGGGCGGCGGCTGTGACGATAATTCTTTGGAACGGAGCCTGCGAATTGCCATTGATGACCGGCCAACCTTTCATTCCGTCGGCGCAAATAGCTGTGATATTGCGCAGGCTGAGAGCTTCAAACAAAGCATGTGCGCCAATTAATAATGGTTTATGCCGCTCAATTGTATAAAGTCGGCGGCATAGTTTTGACAACACGGCGGCCTGATACCCTGATCCGGTGCCGATCTCCAGGACTTTGTCTCGATCCCCGATTTGCAGAGCCTGTGTCATCAATCCGACAACAACCGGCTGGGATATTGTCTGGCCGCGTCCGATTGGCAGGGCTATGTCTTCATAGGCCTGGTCGCGCATTTCCTGTGGGATAAAAAGCTCACGGGGAATTTTTTCGATGGCACCCAGAACGCGGGTATCAGTGATTCCTTTTTCGCGCAGGTTCATCAATAGCCGTATAATTTTATCGGCATTTGAGGTCGGAGCGGTATTAAGGCTCATCTGTGTGTGCCACATGGTTTAGGAATCCTTGCAAATCGAACTCAAAGTATAACAGTATGTCAAGAAAATAAGACGGTTATTTTTCTGAAAAAGGTAAAAAATATCCCGCAAGAGGCGGGATATTTGTGATTTCTGAGTAATGCTCAAATGATTAACGGGAATAGAATTCCACGACCAGATGAGGTTCCATTTGTACAGGATAAGGAACATCTTCCAGACGCGGAGTGCGTAGGAACGTCGCTTTAAATCCTTTGGCATCTATATCAATATATTCCGGCAGATCACGCTCAGCAGACTCGATGGCCTGCATGACAGCAGGGATCGTCCGTGCGGAGGTGCGAACTTCGATGACATCTCCTTCTTTGACGATATAGGAAGGAATATTCACTTTTTTGCCGTTAACGGTAACGTGTTTGTGGCTGACCAGCTGGCGGGCGGCAAACACAGTCGGGGCAAATTTAGACCGGTAGATCACGGCATCCAGACGGCTTTCCAGCAGGCCGATCAAATTCTGGCTGGTATCACCGCGCAGACGGGAGGCTTCCTGATAGTATTTCCGGAAAGCTTTTTCGCCGATATTGCCGTAATAGGCTTTCAGCTTTTGCTTGGCCATCAATTGGATACCATAGTTGGTTTGTTTGCCTCTGGCCTGACCGTGCATGCCGGGGCGGCTCTGGCGAATGTTATAGGGGGACTTTCCGCGGCCCCAAAGGTTACAGCCGAAACGACGGTCGACCTTGTGCTTCGCGGTTGGGCGTTTTTGCTCACTCATGGTGTTGCTCCTGGTTAAGGTTATCAATTATTGTCCCGATAGCCTGTCTTGGGGAAGGATTGAACCGAAGTTCAACGGGCTGATTTCAGCCTCTTTTCAGGAATATTCAGGATTTATAAGGATTTTCAGGGATTTGTCAAACCTTTTCTGGGAAACGGATCATCTGGTAATATTGCCAGCGGCTGCGGGCAAACTCAAATCCGGCAACACCGTCGAGAAATCCGCCTTTCAGAAAGTAGGAGTGTATAAATACGAGCTCTGGACGCAGAGGGCTCTGCCGCAGAAATTTTTTGATCCGGCGACGCCAGGGAAGAGGATCATCCGGCCAGATATTCTTCCGGTTTATGCAGCATTCCCAGGCAGCGTAACGCCGGTGACGCTCCAGCCACGCGGCGGGAGAATGATTGGCGTGGTGGTGTAGTGAAGCGGACAAAGCGGAAATCTTGCCGTCCGGTGATTTTGGGACCGGTTGATAATGACCTTCAATCTCTCCCATGCCGGGGCAATCGAGGTCGTCAATCTCCGGAAATATCATGCGCCGCCGGTGGAGCAGGGCGATTTTACGGTTGCAGAGGCCGTATTTAAGATATTGCCCGTTCCAGACATACCGCCCGGGTATAAAGTACCCGGCTATCAAGGGATCTGCGGCGGAGGGGGAGTTGGGTGTAAAAAGAGCCGTGATTTCTTTCTCCAGTTTCGGGGTCATGATTTCGTCGGCATCAATGAACAGAACCCAGTCATGTTTCAGGGCCAGTGTCTCCAGACACCACTGCCGCTTTTTAGGGTATTTGCCATTCCAGAAATAGGAAACAAGCTGTGCGCCATGATCGGTGGCAATCTGACAGGTGCGGTCTGCGCTGGCGGAGTCAACGACCAGTCTTTCAGAAAATCCGGTAAGAGCCTGTAAACAGTCCGGCAGGGTCGCCGCCGCATTTTTTGTCACGATAATGACGGATACCGGGATCATGGAGCTGTTTGAGATGCGGGCGGTTTATAGAGAAAGCTCACGCCTCCATCGGCGGTAACCCGGCGGTAAAAGCAGGTCGGACGGTCGGTGTGGCAGGCCGGGCCGGTTTGTTCGATCAGCAGCAGCAGGCAATCCTGATCGCAATCCACGCGCAGCTCGACCAGCTTTTGCACGTGTCCGCTTTCTTCTCCCTTTTTCCAGATCTTTTTTCGGGTGCGGGCCCAGTAATGCACAAACCCGGTCTCAAGGGTCAGTTTCAGGGACTCTTCATTCATCCACGCCATCATTTTGATCTCTTTGTCGTGGATATCCTGCGCAATCGCCGGAATCAATCCCTGCTCATTCCATTGCGGAAGAAAGTCAGACGCTTCGTCGCGAAAAGATTTCATGCGCCAGATCCTAATTCTTTATAATTTTGGCTCTCATCAGGACGATCAGGATGGCAGGCAGCACCAGCAAATCGAAAATCAGAGCAGTCAAGATGCTGAGCGAACTCAGCAGTCCAAAATTTTTCACCGGTAGAAAATCAGAGGCAACGATTACAAAGAATTCCGAGAACAGAACAATGGTTGTTGCCACGACCGCCCGGCCTGCATTCTGGTAGGCGCGCATCAAAGAATAGGTAACACTGTATCCTTTTTTTCTGCGCGAGTTATAGGCGTGATAAAGGTGAATTGTGTCATCAACGGCGATGCCAACACAAATTGCGGCGATCATGGCGGTCCCGATATCAAGCCAGATATGGAAGGCTCCCATCATCATAAAACAGATCAGAAGAGGAGAAATATTAGGAATCATGCAAAGCAGGGCGCTTCCCGCGGAGCGGAATGATATCAGCATAATTCCAAAAATAATGACAAGCGCCAGCAGCAGGCTGTTGAGCTGTGTTTCGACAATCATTTCCGTCAGAGAAGCATAGAGGGCTAACAGTCCGCCAATTTCTGCTGATTGTAATCCCTCGAGCGGATGGGTTTCCAGATAAGTTGTGATTTGGTCAAGAAGAATGGCAGCCTGATGACTTTCTGTACCCGCTGTGCTTATGTTCACACGCAAGGCATTAAAATCATAATTGACATACTTATACAGATCGGTTCCGCCATAGATAAAAAGGTATTGTCCAATCAGGTTCCGGTTATCAGGAATGGTTCGGTAGGCCTCGTCTTCTCCGTTAAAAGCGTAACTCATATCTTCGATAAAATTAGTTGCCGACGTTACGTGATCGACTCTGGGGAGCGTTTTTAGCCATGCCTCAAATTCCAGAACGTACTTCAGATTTTCTGGTTGTTTGAAGAAGTCAAGCTCGTCGCTCACGAGCATAATGTCTGCTTGTGTGCTTCCTCCAAATTTTGCTTCTATTTTTTTAGTGCTAAGATTAATGGGATGGGTGTCTTTAAAGAATCTGGAAACATCCGTTTCAATCTTAATCATGCCGATAAGCGGGGCTCCCGCTATCATCAGGAGGATCGTGATTCCAAGCACCCATCCGGCATATTTGATTGCGTAATGCGCACAAAACCGGGTAATGTTATTCAAAATGACATCCATCCCGTGCCCCTGTTTCCAGGGAGTGTTTTTATCCCATCTGGCAATAACCGGGGGCAGGATAAACATCACCAGACAAAAGATCATGAGAACCCCTATGGCGGAGGCTACTCCAAAACTCTGGATTGGCGGAACCGGGCTGAAGTAGAGCGTTCCCAGACCGGCGGCGGTGGTTATGCTGGTATAGAAGGCAGGTTTTAACAGATCATTCCGGGCTTTGAAGGTTCGGATGGCGGCGGGGACGCCAAGATTGGAATAGTGCTTGATTTTATTGAGATAATGGATCAGAAGTGCCACACTCAATGCGGACATGAGGGGCGGGATCATGGTGTGAATTATGGTTGATTCTGTGCCCGTGATACTCATGAGAAAGACCGGGAACTGGATAGAAATTCCAATAATGATGAGGGTCATCAAAAAGATGGAGAGTCTCGGAAACATCCATAAAATCAGTCCCATACTAATGAGAATGGAAAGAGGCAGAAATATTTTCTGGGAGTCAATCATGGACTTGAATTGTGCGCATAGCATTTCATTACCACCGGAGATGGCAGTCAGTGAGCTATCCAGATGGTCGGTCGCAACAATCTCCATAATCTGAGTGCGAATGGAGGTCAGTTCTGTCGTATCCAGATTATTCTGGGTGCGGATAATCAGCAGAACGGCGCTGGCATCCTCGGTAATCACCATGCCAACGGCATTACGGTCTTTGAGGATTTTTTCACGGCGTTCCTGTTCTGTGAGGGAAAAATCACTTTTGGGATCAAATAACAGGGAAACCTCAAATCCTTCTTCTGTGCCGCGGATTTGTTCTGTGGTGGTCAGAGAGGTTGCGCTATCGACATGACGAATTTTTTCAATGTCCAGAGCTGCGCGATCCAGTTTTTTTAAAAAATCATCCTGAAGCAGATGGTCTCCTTCAAAAAGCAGCAGGAAAAAACCATCGGGTTGGAAGGTATCCCGTATCTTTTCATTGACGACATATGTCGGATCATCTTTGGCGAAAAACACATCGATATTGTTGTTAACCTTTGTGGAGGTGAGGGCTACGGCTGTGATGAGGTACAGGCACAGGAGTGTGGCCAGAGAGAGGTAAGGGGTGATTTTTGCCATGTCTTTATTTATGAATTATAATAATTTAGGTGTATTTCTGTCGTATTATCAGGCATTATACTTGCAAGTACTTTAGAACAGGTAAAAATTTAGATCAGGCTCATACATATCATGAAACTTCTTCAGATTACAGCATTTACTCTTTTGGCGCTTCTGTCGGTCTCTTCCGCAAGGGCGGATGAAAGGGGGACACAACTGGCGCAGTCTGTGTACGACCGGCCGGACGGAAAAACAATGGTGTCGCAGACCACCATGATCCTTGAGAAAGAAGGCAGCCAGACCCGGCGGCGGGAATTTTTCAGCTACAGGCAGGATGGGGCAGCGGATGGCGAGGTAAACTTACTGGTTCGCTTCACAGTGCCGGCGGATGTGCAGGATACGGGACTTTTGACCCTCAGCCACGCAGATGGTGAAAGCGATCAATGGCTTTATATGCCGGCATTGGCGCGGGTGCGCCGGATCGCC
Source organism: Rhodospirillales bacterium (assembly GCA_020638395.1). Lineage (GTDB taxonomy): Bacteria > Pseudomonadota > Alphaproteobacteria > Micavibrionales > Micavibrionaceae > JACKIP01. The sequence continues at coordinate 122,532 of JACKIP010000001.1, read as the reverse complement.
GGGGACCGCAAGGGGGGGCGTTTCGTTGGGTCGGATCTGTATTACGAAGATATGCAGGATCGTAAAGTCAATAAGGATGCTCACACTTATATCGGGCAGGATAAGGTGAACGGAGCAATGTGTGATGTTCTGGAAAGTGTGCCGGTAGAGGCGTCCAGCTCGGCCTATTCCAAGAAAAAAATCTGGGTTCATCCTCAAACTCTGATTCCGATCAGAATCGATTTTTATGAGAAAAACCAGAGTGAACCAGTTAAGCGCATGAGTGTGCAGAAGGTTGATAAAGTTCAGGGAATCTGGACGGTTATGGATGTGGAGGTAAAAGACCTTAAAAATAAGCATACAACAAGAATTATCACAGATCATGTGGTGTATAACTCGGATCTGCCGGAGAGTCTGTTTACGCAGGCTGCATTGCAGGATCCATCCCGTGAAGTGTCCTATCGTCCGTAGGTCGTCAGATAAGAGGTCAGAATGTATAAAAAGCTACGCCAGTCCCTGATTCTTTCTTCAGCCGTATTCGCTCTTGGATGCGCTGGGGCCTCTGCTGCCGAACCTTTGACCGATACGGAGCGGCTTTTTAATCAGGATTTAAAAAAATCTCATACGTCTTATAAGGATTTCAAGTTATCTGCCTCTTCCATCGCGGCGGCGCTGCAGACTCCGACCGATCATCAGGCATCTCCGAAAGATCTCGCCCGTATTACTCCTGCGGCTGCGGATGGGGATGATATGGGGATGTCCGGGAGTGAATCGGAATTGGACGTTAGTGCTGAGGCTGACAGCTTTGTGTTTGGAAATGGTGGGAGTGAATCGATAGAAGCTGATCTTGACGACTCCTCCTCCCATTTTGCGTCTTCCTCAGCCGGTCGGTCCGATAATCTGGATTTTGGCGGACAGTTAGGGGTCCGGGTGGCGTATCTGCTCGATCATAATGCCTCTGCCCGGGTGACAACCCGCACCTTCCTGAAGCCGGAGCTATCTCTGCGGGTCGGGGAAAACTGGGATATTAAAACCTCCGTCAATCTTGATCGGTTTACAGAGCATGGAGATACCGATTTTGTAAAAACAACAGCCCGCTATGATGAAAATTATGTGCGGTATGGGGATGAAGATTTCCGCATCACGGTGGGGGCGCAAAAAGCAATCTGGGGACGTGTGGATGACGCTAAACCTACCGATCAGCTGGGGTCTCAGGATTTCCGAACATTCCTTTTGGAAGATTACGAAGATCGCCGGCAGGCCATACCAGCCGTGAGGGGGGAATATTATTCCGGAGACTATAAGTTAGACGGCATATTTGCGTTTGATTTGCGCCCGACAGAGCTTGCGGAGCGGGACAGTGTCTGGAGCTTTATTGACACGGATGCCGGTCGTACCGTTCTGACACTGGATGATGCAGCGCTCGCGTCTGTCATCCAGAATGCGACCTTCGCAGAAGATGACGGAGGGATTGGCGGTGGCGGGTTACGCCTCAGCAAGACAGGAGAGGTTTTTGATTATGCCGTGACGGCGCAGCGTTTGCGTCAGACGATTCCTTTTTATGAAATTAATTCGGCCCTGCTGGATGCTGTTGAGGGAGGCACCCCTTTGCCCGTCGCGTTAGCGACGGTTCCGGGGGCAACCATTACGACCCGTCATCCGTGGACATGGCTGGTCGGTGGTGATTTTGCCGTCCCTCTGGAAGATATGATCTTCCGGTTTGAGGGGGCCTGGATGAATAATTTCCCGGTCTATACTACGTCTCTTCGCAGGAGCGGAGCTAACTCGTTTCAGGCGGTTGCCGGGATCGAATTTTATCCCGGAGACGGGGACCTGCGGGTGATTATGCAGGGATCTGCACAGATTCTGCACGGGGCCGAAAATATTCTGGGACGTCAGGAAATATACGGGATGAATGGCAGTCTGGAACAGGAATTTGCGCAGGCGCGCTGGGTTGCCAATTTTGATTATTTTATGGGATTTGATAACTACGATTTATTTCTTCACCCTAAATTAACCTATCAGGGATTTGATAGTCATAAGTTTTATCTGGAAGGCTATTATTTTGACGGTAATCAGGTGACGACCGGCGGGTTTTTCTCGGATAATTCCCTGGTTATGGCAGGTTGGGATTATGAATTTTGATTACAAAGAAGCTTTCTCTCGTAATTTGGGATTGCTGACACCTCATGAGCAGGATCTTCTGAAATCAAAGAAAGTTGCGATCGCCGGGATGGGCGGAGTCGGGGGAGTTCATCTTCAGACCCTTGCGCGAATGGGGATTTCAAATTTTCATATTGCAGACATGGATGTGTTTGAGCTTGCCAATTTTAACCGGCAGGCTGGTGCTATGGTCAGCACACTTCATCTTCCAAAAGCAGATGTTCTGAAACGGATGGCAGAAGACATTAATCCGGAGTGCAAGATTACAGTGTTTTCGGAAGGGGTGACGGATGAAAATATGGAGGCCTTTCTGGACGGAGTGGATGTGTATGTCGATGGTCTCGATTTCTTTGTATTAGATGTGCGCGCCCGGCTTTTTGAGAAATGCCGCGAAAAAGGAATCCCCGCCGTGACCGTGGGGCCGATCGGAATTTCAAGCGCCTGCCTTATTTTTCACCCGAAAGGGATGTCCTTCGAAGATTATTTTCAGTTTAAAGGATGTGACCCCGTAAATAAAGCGATCCGTTTTCTGGTCGGATTATCTCCGAGATTACCGCAGAAACAGCATTTCGTCGATTTATCCTATGTCAGTTTGAAAGAACAGAAAGGCGCTTCTTTATCTCCGGCCTGTATGTCCTGTGCTGCGGTCGCCGGGGTGGAGGTGTTCAAGATCTTATTGGGGCGGGGGCGTGTCTATTATGTGCCGTGGGCTTTGCAATTTGATTTGTATAAAAACAGGTATCATAAGGTCTATAATTTTCTGGGGAATAAGAATCCTGTGAACCGGTTCAAAATCAAAATCCTGCAAAAACTGTTGCTGAGGTAGGCGAGGTTAGCGATTTGTTTGACTTTTCCCAAAAACGGGAAAGATGTGTCCACGGGCGATGTCTACCAGGTCGGCAATCACGGCGGAAGCGGTTGGGCCGCGTCCTGCGCCAGCGCCGGTCAGGACAATCTCTCCGACAGGGGCTGCGACAATTCTAACGGCGTTCTGGGGACCTTTGATCGCCGCAAAAGGAGAGGAAAGCGGAACATATTCCGGCGTCAGAATAGATTTTACCTCTCCCTCTGGGTTCAGATATGTTTTTCCAATCAAACGAATACACTTGTTTTCTGATTTTGCCTGCTGAACGTCGCGTGCTGTGATATGGCGAATACCTGTAACGGATAAAGACGCAAAATCCGGAGTGCCTCCAAACCCTAATGCAGCCAGCAAGCAGAGCTTATGAGCCGCGTCAATCCCGTCAATATCGAGATCCGGCGGGGTCTCCGCATAGCCTTTGGCTTGTGCTTCGGCCAGAACATCCTCGAATGCGCGGCCTGTTTCCTCCATCACAGACAGAATATAATTACAGGTACCGTTGAGAATGCCGGAAATTTCGGTGATGTTGTTGGCGGACAATCCTTCTCTTATGGTTTTAACAATCGGGATGCCCCCGCAAATGGCGGCTTCATAGGCCAGTGCCACAGCATTTTCTTCTGCCAGTTTGGCCAGAGATGCTCCATGGTGGGCGAGCAGAGCCTTATTAGCGGTGATGACATGTTTTCTGTTTGTCAGAGCCGCTTCAATCAGGTTTTTGGCGGGACCGGACTCTCCGCCGATCAGCTCAATTACGATATCCAGATCAGGATTATGCGCAAGGCTGACAGGATCATCCGTCCAGTCATAGGCCGAGATATCGACATTACGGCTTTTATCCTGGTTGCGGGCACTGACCGCGACCAGCTCCAGAGTGCGTCCGGTACGTTGCACCAGCAGGGATTTATGGTTCTGGAGGATCTCAACTACACCGCATCCAACGGTTCCCAGTCCGGCCAAGCCTATTTTAAGAGAGTTTAAGGGTGCTGCTGTATACATTCGTGTTTAAATAGGTTCTAAGAGATTTTTAGGGATACGTTATATTATTTACGATAATAACGGCTAAAGCAACTACTTCTCGTACAAGAGAGTATGCATCGCGAGGTTCATAGTATTTGGCATGTACTTTGCCTGCTACGTTCAGGCCTTGTTTTTTTAAGAGCAGATGCAGACGGAAAATGATGAAGAAACTATGGTTATCCAAAGTTAGGTATCAACTCCCTTCTTTTGCAAAGCTTCCTGTTATTTTCCCGATTGCGGCAGAGCATAACAGTTTCTATGATAGGCCTTATGACACATATTATCACATTTGTGGCCGCCGCGCCGGAGATTGCCCCCGCCCCATCTGCTTTGGCCGAATTGCTCGGACAACATGGCGGCGTGATTCGATCGGAAACCATTCTGACTCCTGGAAAAGCCTGTGAATATCAGATTGAAACGGATTTTTCCCTGCAACAAATCCAGCAGCTCAGACACGCTCTGCACCCGTACAGGATTGATCTGTTTCAGACTTCCGCGCAAAACCGCAGCAAAAAGCTTTTACTGGCGGACATGGACAGCACCATCGTGGTGGGGGAAACTCTGGATGAGCTTTCAGACCATGCCGGCGTTAAGGACGAGGTCGCCCGCATTACCGCCCGTGCCATGAATGGAGAAATGGATTTCCATGAAGCCTTGGCCTCACGGGTTGCATTGCTTGAAAATCTGCCGGAATCTGCCTTGCAACAAACAGCGGCGCAGATCCGGCTGATGAGTGGCGCCGTAGACTTTATCTCCGGGTTAAAAAAGAAGGGGACCACAACAGTTCTGGTCACAGGCGGATTTACCTATTTTGCCAAAGACATTGCTGCGCAGGCCGGATTTGATTTTGTCCACGGAAACCAGCTGGATATAAAGGACGGACATCTGACCGGACGTGTGATTCCGCCCGTTCTGGATAAGCAGGCCAAATTATCTTTCCTGCAGGACTATGCCGCCAAGCTTGGCCTGTCTCCTGATGAAACCATGGCCATCGGAGACGGGGCAAATGATCTGCCCATGCTGGAAGCCGCCGGATTGGGGATTGGATATCATCCCAAACCGCTGTTACAGGAAAAGCTGATAAACGTTATTTTGTACAATGACCTGAGCGCCGCGCTCTATACACAGGGAACTCCGATATAGACACATGCGTCTCTCTCTTGCAGACGCACCGTTTTTCCTTTAGAAAGGAAATATATAATAACATAATGCTAAGGAGTTCCCATGGAAACCCGTTATCCGGACCGGTTCGTCATTACATCATTTTCTCTTGCCGTTGAGGAAATAGAAGGAGGCAGACGCCTACATCTGAAACAGATTGAGCCGCCGCTTCATATTACGCTGCATGACAGACGGCAGGGTGTTGTCAATGAGATGACAACAGACGGCACCACCACCGCGGCAACTGCCAGATTTCTGGATCCTGTAACCTCCGCAGATCTAACCATCACCTTTAGTAACGAGAGCGGACAGCTACATCCTTCCATAGATGGTCTCCCTGATTGTGAAATTGAAAAAGTGACAGAATATTGCGCCGCAGCAGGGCGTCAGGCTGATAACGTTCTGACTCTACGGGCCCTTCAGGAAGAACAACGCAGAGGGCATCTTGCCCACGTAACCCGTGTAACCCTTGAAGCTCCAGCCCCTGTCACCCCCTGAGCTGATTGGCCCGCATGCCTCACAAAGTCACCTACCGTGTATATTACGAAGATACTGATGCCGGCGGCATTATGTATCACGGCAATTATATCAACTTCTGCGAGCGCGCCCGCACTGAATTCATCAATGCCAAAGGACTCAGCAACCGGGAAATGCACGACCGTCATATCCTGACGGTCGTACGACATCTGGAAGCTCACTACTTCGCCCCGGCATTTCTGGAAGATCAGGTAACCGTTCAGACCGAGGTCAGCGAGATAAAAAATTCGTCTTTTGTCCTGAAACAAACTATCTTTCGCGGCGAAGATACGCTATTTATGATGAATATCGTGCTGGTCTGCATCAATGGGGAGAAACGCCCCGTCCGCATACCGGAAATGCTGAAAAACATACTGGAATAAAAAGACATGTCAGGAAATACGGAAAATTTGACTGCAGAAGCCGCAGGCGGGCTGGCAGCTCACACTGTCGGAGCCGAATCGATCGGCGAAAGCTTTAACGGCGATTTAACAATCTGGGGACTTTTCTGGCAGGCGGATATCCTGATAAAAGTGGTGATGATCCTGCTGCTCTCGGCATCGGTCTGGAGCTGGACCATTATTTTTGACAAATGGCGTATTCTGGAAAAACTAAACCGCCGGGCGCTCAAATTCGAAGATGCATTCTGGTCCGGGGAAGCTCTGGACAAACTTTATGCCCGTGTCAAGAAAAGCCCGGAAGATCCTCTGCTGGCGACGTTCTCTGCCGGAATGGAAGAATGGCAGAACGGTGTCAGTGCCGGAATCTCTGCCAAAGAAAATCTGCAGGTTGGCCTGCAACAGCGCATTGAGCGTGCGATGATGGTCGCTATTGGCAAAGAGATGCAACGTCTGGAAAAAGGCATGACATTCCTTGCCAGCATCGGATCAACTGCGCCGTTTATTGGATTATTTGGTACGGTTTGGGGGATTATGAACAGCTTTTCTTCAATCGCCGCTACGAATAACACCTCGCTGGCGGTTGTCGCTCCCGGCATTGCCGAAGCTTTATTTGCAACTGCTTTGGGACTGGTGGCCGCCATTCCAGCGGTTATTTTTTATAACATCTTCACAACCAATCTTAATCGTTATGCGGACCGGCTGGATACCTTTTCGACAGAATTTTCGACAATCCTGTCCCGGCACATGGATCAGCAGGCTTTAGGCGGCGATACTGGTAATGGCAAGGTTGCCAAACTGGCAGCAGAATAACGTAATAAGGTATTAGAACAATGGGCATGTCTCTCGGAACATCAGGTGGCGGCAGAGGACGCGGACGGAAAGCCTACCGTCCGATGGCGGAGATAAACGTCACCCCTCTTGTTGACGTGATGCTGGTTCTCCTGATTGTGTTTATGGTCTCCGCTCCGCTTTTGACCGCCGGCGTGCCAGTGGATCTTCCCTCCTCTCAGGCCAAGGCTTTGACACAGGAAGATGAAAAACCTCTGGAAATTTCTCTGCGCGGCGATGGAGAAATCTACGTCGGGGAAACACTGGTGAAAAAAGAGCGCCTGATCCCGATGCTCTCTGCCATCACCGAAAGCAATCCGGATCGCCGTATTTATGTCCGGGGAGATCAGAAGCTGGCCTATGGAGAGATCATGGAAACCATTGGCGCCATCAATGCTGCCGGGTTCCGTAAAGTCGCGCTGATTACCGATCCTCAGCACAGAAAATAATAGGCAATGACAGATGTCTTATTTTTAAACGGAATTACTATAAGTGTGGAGGCATAAAAAACCCCGCAAGTTGCGGGGTCTGTTAAAACCGATACCATCGGAAGATTACATCAATCCCCGCGGCGCCCCAAAAACCAGAGGCTTTTCCCCTCCCGCCAAAACCGGTGCTGGTGCTTTAGGCCCTGCCTCAAACCCCTGAACACCACGGGCCGCCAGAATGTCTGTGGCGCCGACAGTAGAAACTTTTTTTCCTGGATCAAAAAGAGCACCATCGGCAATCTTTGCGGCAAAGTGACCAGCAACAATTCCAGAGAGCCCATCATTCTCCCGTCTCTCTGATTTTGAATGGAGCAACAGAGTCCTTGCGAGACCTGGAGACACACTCCCCGTAAGATCTCCCAACTGTCTCCCAAACATGTTCATTTCGGATCTGTTGAATTCACCAAGCCTTGACGGATCATCCATCACTTGAGTCAACATATCAGCCTGATCTACTTCACTTGCAAAAGATGTCATCTTTTTCTCCTTAATCTTCCCTCATCATAAGCCCTCTGACATGGAGATGCAAATTTTTTACAAAAAAAATCTTACGGTCCGTCAAAACTTAATTTTTCGTCATTGTACGCTTTTTATCGACCTATGGATTACACGGCCTTCTTCGAAAGCCGTGTAATGACGAAATTGAGGGGGACAAGCCGTTCGTGTGTCTCACCGCGAAAGATGCAGGGCACGCAGAGAGTATTCTTCCCTTGGCGACCTTTGCGCTTCATAGCGTTCTTTGCGTGAACGATGAAACGGTAAATTTTAAACCGCAAAGTAAGACAAAGTTTGTCTCTCAAACTCTCCACAAAAGCCCGGAATCGTCATCCTGAGCCGCAGGCGAAGGATCTTAACCAGTTGAAATAAAAGATTCTTCGCTCCGCTCAGAATGACGGGAGAGTAAGGGAACTCTCTATCCTCTGCGTCTCTGCGGTTAAAAATCAGTATGGATTGCCTCCGTCAATTCAGGCAATGACAAAATCGAGGGGGTGATACGCAAAAAAAATATCGCCGCCGGATCGGCCCTTGGATACACTGATATCTATGATAAAAGACCTTCGCATTGCAATTGCCCAGATCAATCATATGGTGGGCGCTCTGGCAGAAAACTGCACCCGAATCACACAGATCTGGACGGAATGGGAGGGCGACGCAGACCTGATCGTCTTTCCGGAGATGATCGTCACCGGCTATCCGGTCGAGGATCTGGTATTTCATGAACAATTTCTGGCCGATATCCACCGCCATGTCGAGGCCCTGACGGAGCACAGCCGCCAGCATCAAAGCGCCATCCTGATCGGGGCGCCGTGGAAGCATCAGGGAAAGCTTTATAATGCCGGATTTCTGATTGAGCGGGGACAGCGGACGCTCCTGCTGAAACATGATCTGCCAAATGACGGCGTATTTGACGAAGAACGCCTGTTTTCCCACGGCCCTCTGCCGGAACCGGCTCTGTTCCGGGGGCATAAGCTGGGCATCATGATCTGTCAGGATTTCTGGTCTCCGCGGGTTGCCGGGCATCTGAAAGATCGCGGGGCAGAGTGCCTGATTATCCCCAATGGCAGCACCTATGAAACCACCAAATATGAGCGCCGCCTGTTTCAGGCCCGAAAACGAGTGACAGAAACGGGGCTGCCGCTTTTATATGTGAATGCCGTGGGAGGGCAGGATGAGCTGGTATTTGACGGCGCGTCTTTCCTGATGAGTCCCTCCGGAGAGGTCATCTTCCAGATGCGGGCGTTCGAAGAAGATATCCGGCAGGTCACCGAAGACACTCCCGAATCCGTCACCGCTTACCCGCCGCTCGACCAGACCATGTATAATGCGGCGGTTCTGGGGCTGCGGGATTATATTCACAAGAGCGGTTTTTCAAGCGTCCTGCTGGGATTATCCGGCGGTATTGACAGCGCACTGGCCGCCAGCATTGCCGTCGATGCGCTTGGGGCTGATAATGTGCGCGGCGTGCGCCTTCCTTCGCCCTTTACGTCACAGGAAAGTCTGGATGATGCGCAAGATCTTGCGCACTGTCTGGGAATTCAATGTGACACTATTCCTATTGATGCGGCTATGACCACTTTTCAGGATATTATTCCTGATCTAACGGGACTGGCTTTTGAAAATATGCAGGCTCGCAGCAGGGGCCTCATTCTGATGAGCTTATCGAATCAAAGCGGAGCCTTGCTCCTCTCGACCGGAAACAAATCCGAGCTGGCAACGGGATATGCCACCCTTTACGGCGATATGTGCGGGGCGTTTAATCCCCTGAAAGATATGTATAAAACAAAAGTCTATGACCTATCCCGCTTAAGAAATGGCTGGAAACCGTCCTTTGCCAAAGGCCCCGACGGCCCCGTCATCCCGGAGAATATTCTTACCAAAGCCCCCAGCGCCGAGCTGCGCCCGGACCAAAAGGATGAGGACTCTCTTCCTCCCTATGAAATCCTCGACCCCATTCTGGAGCGGCTGATCGAAGGGGAGGAAAGCTGTGTGGACGTAACTAAAGACGGCGTTTCCGCGGATATCGTTACCCGGGTTTATAAATTGCTGCGAAGCTCCGAATATAAACGGCGGCAGGCCTGTCCCGGTGTGAATTTGACGACCAAAGCATTCGGCGGCCGCGCCAGACGCTATCCGATGGTGAATAAATACTGATACCCACTCTCTTTCAAAACGGGAATCCAGAGTTTCTGGTGTTTTCTGGGTCTCCACCTGCGCGGGGATTTTTTACAAAAAACGAAAAAACTTTATCTTACTTTGCTTTGCGGTTTAAACCTGTTTAAGCACGAAGGAACGAAGACACGAAGTTTTTTTCGAGTACTTCGTTCCTTCGCTTCTTCGTGTTTATAATTGTTTCCATGGATTACACGGACAGATCCCACATCATTCTAAGCACAGAAAAGGATATTTTGTGTCATTACAGACTTGAAACCTTACCGATACGCGGCATCTGCGGATAGGTTACGGGCGATCTGAGCCTCCCAGCGGTCGCCGTTATCCAGCAGTTTTTCCTTGTTATAGAACAGCTCTTCGCGGGTTTCGGTCGCAAATTCAAAGTTTGGCCCTTCCACAATCGCATCTACCGGGCAGGCTTCCTGACATAAACCACAATAGATACACTTGGTCATGTCAATGTCATAACGGGTCGTCCGGCGAGATCCATCCTCCCGCGGTTCTGCTTCAATGGTAATCGCCAGAGCCGGGCAAATGGCTTCACATAACTTACAGGCGATACAGCGCTCCTCCCCATTCGGATAACGGCGCAGGGCGTGCTCTCCCCGGAATCTGGTCGAAAGAGGTCCTTTTTCGTAAGGATAGTTGATTGTGACGCTCGGTACAAAAAAGAAGTATTTCAAAGTCAAAAACATGCCTTTGAAAATTTCCGTCAATAAAAGAGCATTAAAAAATTTTATCATCTTACTTTCTTCTACCACCAAGACCAAAAATCACCAAGGGCTTTTAGAGCGTTGATTTTTACGGATTAAACATATTCAGAATAACCATGGCATAGACGAACGGCGCAATCAGGGGCAGCAACAAAAAGATAGCGCCAAAACCTTTCCGGATAAAAAAGAACAGAACACTGAACAGACCGCTGACAATCCAGACCCCCAGAGTCCCCCCGAAAAACAAGCGGGGAAATTCCGTCATCTTTTCCGGCGACAGGTTGTTCGCATTTGGGACCATATTATTATGGACCGCGTAGTACCAGACAATCGCCGTACTAAAAAACCCGATTCCATTGACCAGCAAAAACCATAAAATTTTCATCGTCGCCCTACCTCTTTTATCCGGCATCTAAAATAAAAAACTGCCTGCAGGATCTCCTGACAGGCAGTTTTCATGAAAATTATAAAACTTTCAAGGATTATTACTTGCGCATAGCGTCTTTGAAGATCGGCTGTGCGGAATGTGTTTCAACAACCGGAGCTGGAGCCGGAGCAGCACCTGCGCCGCCCATACGTCCTTGATAGGTTGATTGCTCGTAAGTGTTGTAGCCGCTGCATGCAGAAACAGCCAGAGTTGCGCCAACCAGACAAGCGAGTTTCAGAGAGTTTTTCATGTATTCGTCCTCGTAATTGAAGTTGTTAGATATGTTATGATTTTGATTATGGGGTAATCAAGTAAATCACTTCAGACTCTACCCAAAAAATGTTTTCTTTCAAGAGCTTTTTTGCAATTCCTTGCACACATACAGGCAACAGGTGCAAAAATACAACACCCTTACATTTCTCTCGTTACGGTGTCCCGACATGGTCAAAATAGGCATCTACCCCACCGGCAATTGCCCGTGCCAGTTGCCGCCTATAGGTCTTCTGCGACAATAGTTCTGCCTCCCGGCGATTTGACAAAAATCCGGCTTCAATCAATACAGAGGGCACATCCGGCGCTTTCAAAACAGCGAATCCGGCATATCGGTGTGTGTTCGGTAAAATCCGAACCTCATGACGGCGCATTGACGTCACCAGTTGATTGGCAAAGAACCGCGATTGATTCATGGTATCGCGCATTGCCAGATCAATCAGAATATTGGCCACTTCTTTGTCTTCATGACTCAGATCGACTCCGGCAATGATATCCGCCCGGTTTTCTTTTTCCGCCAGTCTGGCGGTCTGCGCATCCGAGGCTTTGTTTGACAGGGTATAGACCGACGCGCCGCGCACATCGGATTTCTGGATCGAATCCGCATGAATGGAAATAAACATATCCGCCCCCCAGTCCCGTGACAGAGACACCCGGTCGCGCAGCTTGATATAGCGGTCATCATCGCGGGTCAGTTTAACCCGGTAACGGCCAGAGGCTTCCAGCGCTGCTTTGACCTCTTTGGCCAGGGCCAGAACGATATGTTTTTCGCGATATTGTTGCGGAGAGGTCGCCCCCGGATCTTGCCCGCCATGTCCGGCATCAATCACAATCAGAGGCTTAACCTGTGCCGCCAGCCCCGGCGCTTCGGAAGAGGACGCTCCGGCGGGGGGGGCCGGTTTGGGAACCGGTAACAGTCTGGCGGTTTTTTTCAGAGACGGAATATTCAGAGGGAGGAACGCTTTTGCGGGCGGGACGTCCACCGGTAAAGCTCCCGCCGCCAGATCAATCACAAGGCGCGCATGCCCGTTATCCAGCGGCGGCAATTTGAATGCGGCCTTCAGTTCCCGCGGCGTTGCCAGCTCAAACACAATCCGGGAAGTTCCCGGCTGATACCGAGCGTGGCGGACCTCTAAAATACCGCTGGCGGCCGGAATATCCCCGGCCCGCCATTGAAATTCGGGGAGGTCGATAATCAAACGTTCCGGAGAATGCAGAATAAACGCATCAAACTCGACCGATTCCGATAGCTCCAGAACCAGCCTCAGCTTATCCGGATGTTCCCCCAGTCGCACTGTCCTGACTTCCAGTGCCGCTGCCGCGGAACACCAGAAACATAATATCATTAGAAACAAAAGCTTGCGCACACTCATGACAGGAACAGCTCACCCACAACAGAATGAAAAGAAAGGATGGTTTACCAGTTGCCCGGAACGAGGTCAATCTCCGGGGTTCCAATTCCGACTTCGTTCAAAAATATCCGGGATTCATTCGGCCAGCGCAGCCCGTAAAGCCCCATGGCGATCGAACAGATCGTGTCGGGATCTCCGCCAATTTCCAAAGACTTTGCCACAAGATAGGGAATATCCTGTTCCGGCATGCCCCGGTCCCAGATCTGCCTTAAAACATGCATCACCGCCCCGACAACAAAGCGTGTTTCAATGCCTTCTTCCGCGATATCGCAGATGGTTGCATAGGGATCATCGGCGCTCAGAGTATCCTGAATGAACTGCTCAAAGGGCGGCGCCGTTTCCAGTTGAGATGGAAGCCCGTTATCCGCATGAAAGTCTGCCGCTCTGGTGCGGGCGGCCCGGCTTTTATCGCGGGCGCCTCTCAGGCAGGCATTGAAGTCCCGCCCGTCTATGGCTGCATCCGCCATTCCTTTGACCCACATCCCCCCCTCCAGAGCTTCGGTATGACCGTGCGTAATGAGCAGGAGGTTAAACGCCTGCTCATCCTCCACGCCATCCGCGGCGAGAACCGCCGCGCGCATCGCCGCCCCGCAGGAGCCGTGCCCATAAATAATGTCCAAAAACGGCCCTGGTTCTTTTGCATTGCGCAATGCGCCGAACCACGGAGAATACGTCTGGGACAGCGCTTCAAAATGAGCCGCAATCAAATCAAAGAATTTTTCTTTTTCTGCAAGCAGGCCGGGAAGATCCGGAGAAAAAACATCTTCCCGCAGAATATGCATTGCCAAACTTGTCATGAAATCATCACTGAATGACAGGGATGCCTTGTCACAGGCATCAAAAAAACTGATAGGATGTCCTTTTGTATAGTGTTCCCCGCTGGAGCCAAGGATATCCCCGCAAAAGGTAAAATACAGGCTATCCGGCAGCTGTGTTTCTGTATGGCCCAACGCCTTCAAAGTCTTGGTATAATGCGGTCCCAACAGAACAATGTGACCGGATTCACGCTTGTTAACCGGAAAAGCTTCCATCTTTTTATTCCCTTACATTTTGCTTGCTAAAAAGAGTTTTCAGGCGTAATGTCGGATCTGCGACACGTCCCTGAGTGATAGCTTTAGCAGATATGGAATGTTATGCAAGAGTTTCGCTAGCTTTACCAGGACGGAATATATATTGAAAAAGAATAACACTGTCCGGAGCTACAAAGATTACAGACGCTTTCATACTGTTTCAACGAACAACCCCCCAGCCCCCTTGTGTGGTGCGACTGGGTTTTTTGGTATGATTTCTGATAATTCTTTAGCTTTTGGCAGGTTGACACGCTTTTAGGGACATCGGCTCCCTATCCTCCCGTGTCGCAGGGTCGTATAGGACCGGTTTGATCCCTGAGGCTTTATGCTTTTAAGGAGTAAAAACCATGACCAAACGTATGCTAATCGATGCAACTCATCCTGAGGAAACCCGCATCGTCGTTGCCGATAACAACCAACTGATTGATTACGAATATGAAAGTGCCATGCGCAAGCAACTGCGCGGCAATATCTTTCTTGCCAAAGTCACTCGCGTCGAGCCATCTCTACAGGCGGCCTTCGTCAATTACGGCGGCAACCGCCACGGCTTCCTGCCTTTTTCTGAAATTCACACTGATTACTACCGCATTCCCGTCGCAGACCGCGAAGCTCTGCTGGAAGAACAGCGCCGGATGCTGGAAGAAGTTCGCCGGGCCGAAGAAGAAGAAGATGCGGCCTATGAACAGGAAGAAGGACAGACAACCTCCGGCTCCGAAGAGGAAAAAGACGATGCTCAGGAAGATGCAGCCCCCCCTCTGGAAGCCGAGATTGAAACTCTGGAAGATGACTCCCGGAATGAACCTCCGATTGAACTGGGCGGTGGTACTGAAACTGATTTCAGCAAAGACTTGAATGAATCTGATGAGGATGACGTATCCGGGCATGTCCACGCCGAAGAAGAAGAGGACTCAGAAGAGTACGAGTCCGACTCCGAGCGGGCCGATTCGGGAGATGAACAAGCCGCCGGAGAGGAGGGCGAAGAAGAAGATGGTGCCCGCCGTTTCAGCCGGGGCCGCCGCCGCTTCCGCCGGGGCCGCAATAATAATGGCAATAACAACCGCCGCGCAGCTCATAACAGCGACCGCGTGGAAATGGTCGGAGGCGATTCTTTCGATGGAGATCGTCCCCTTCGTCCGAATCTGACCCGCCGGTACAAAATTCAGGAAGTCGTCAAACGCGGCCAGATTATGCTGGTGCAGGTTTCCAAAGAAGAGCGCGGGAATAAAGGGGCGGCCGTGACCTCCTATTTATCTCTGCCCGGCCGTTACTGCGTCCTGATGCCGAACAGCCCCCGGGGCGGCGGCGTCTCCCGCAAGATTGCCAACTATCAGGACCGCCGGCGTTTGCGCGAAATTCTGAAAGAATTCAACCTGCCGGAAGGCATGTCCGTGATCGTCCGCACTGCCGGCGTCTCCCGCACCAAGGTTGAAATCAAGCGCGATCTTGATTACCTGCTGCGCCTGTGGGACAACATCCGGACCACCACGCTGGAATCGCAGGCTCCGGCCATGATCTACGAAGAAGGAGATCTGGTAAAGCGGGCGGTGCGTGACATCTATAACCGCGATATGGAAGAGATTTACGTCGAAGGCGACGCCGGTTACAAAACCGCCCGCGACATGATGAAAATGATGATTCCGTCTCATGTCAAACGCGTGAAACAATATAAAGATCACAAACGCTCTCTGTTCCAGAAATTTTCGCTGGAGCAGCAGATCAGCGGAATCGGCGATCCGCAGGTTCCTCTGAAATCGGGCGGCTATCTGGTTATTCACCCGACCGAAGCACTGGTTTCTGTCGATGTAAACTCCGGACGCGCCACCAAAGAACGCCACATCGAAGAAACGGCTCTGCGCACCAATCTGGAAGCCGCAGAAGAAGTCGCCCGCCAGCTACGCCTGCGGGATCTCGGCGGACTTGTGGTGATCGACTTTATTGATATGGAGGACCGCCGCAACAATGCCAAGGTGGAACGCAAACTGAAAGAAGCTCTGTCTTCGGACCGGGCACGCCTGCAGGTGGGACGGATTTCCTCATTCGGTCTGCTGGAACTTTCCCGCCAGCGCATCAGCGCCAGCGTCACGGAAACACAATTCCAGCGCTGCGATCATTGCGACGGAACCGGTTTTATCCGCACCGTGGATTCCATGGCGATTCTGGTCCTGCGGGCACTGGAATCCATGGCACTTACCGGGGACGCCGCGCAGGTCGCAGTCAAGGTTACGCCGGATGTCGCTCTGTACATTCTGAATAAAAAGCGGCACATGCTGGTAGATATCGAAAATCGCTATGAGATGACCATCTTTATCCATGCGCAAAGTGATGCCGCCCCGTCTTTCCACGAGATTGACGTTCTAAAAACTCGCAAGGATCTGGAAAAAGAACAACAGGCCCGTGAACGGGATGAGGAGGATCTTGACGAAGACAGCTCCGACGAGTCCGCAGAGGCAGACTCTGCCTCGGAGTCTCACGATGATAAAAAAGAAGAGAGCTCCAATAAACGCCGCCGCGACCGGAACAAACGCCGCCGCGACCGCACCAGACGTCCGGATGCCCCGGAAGACTCAGCTCAATCCTCCGAAGAGAGGGACACTGAGGCTGTCCCGGCTCCCGTCACTGCTCCGGTCTTTACTCCCGTTGCAGAGGAATCGCCAGAGGATCTTGCCCCGCAGGAAGAAAAGCCGAAACAACGCAGCCGCCGCCGTAAGGTCGACATCGAAGAGGAGGCCTCTGCCCCTGCTGTTGTGTTGGACGCACCACCTGCACCTGTTGAGGAGGCTGCCGAGGCAGAAAAACCGAAACGCCGGGGACGGAAACCCAAAGCACAGGAAGAGCCAATTCCTCAGGCAACACCTCCGTCCAATGATGACGTTGCCCCGGTAAGCATGACCGCCACCGCTGCCACTCCGGTAGAAACACCACAAACTCATGCCCGCGCCGCGGAAGTCGTGAATGAAGCCCCCGCCAAAAAAAAACGGGGATGGTGGAATAAGCTGGTGGAATAACCTCTTCTACATCGATCACACGCCTGCGTGCGTGTGATCCGTGTTCATTTTTTTACCACAGAGACACAGAGGATAGAGAGTACTCTTCCTCGCTCGTCATTCTCTGGATTTAAACCGCAAAGTAAGACAAAGTATAGTAATTTTGTTTAAAAATAAGACATTCGTCATTCCCCGGATTTTCGCAGAAAATCCTAGGGGAATCCATAAATACCAATGGATTGCCTTAGAATTTTCTCTGAAAATTCAGGCAATGACGGTGTTGTAAGATGTCTTAAAATTAAACCAAAGCACTATAAAACAAAGTTCTTTCGGTTTTTGTAAAAAACTTCTGCGCCCTCCGTGCCTCCGTGGTAAAAAATCAATAGGGAACACACGGACGGAGCTATGTGATGACGGGAACGAGAAGCGTCCTAAAATCAATGAAAATTACTGTATAGAAAAATTATCCCTGTGCGGACGGTCCGGACGTATTTTCCTCGTTCGCACGGGTTTTATACACCGACAGAACAGCTCCCGCCGCCAATACCAGCAAGGTAATCAGCAGGGAAATCGACGGGCTGATATGCCCGATGAATCCGTTATAAAAGACCTTCAGGCCAATAAAAATCAACACCGCTGCCAGAGCATATTTCATATAGGCCAGACGGGATAAAACATGATCCATCGCGAAATAGAGGGCCCGCAGGCCAAGAATCGCAAAAATATTACTGGTCAGGACGATGTAAATGTTCGTTGTTACCGCCAGAGCCGCCGGAACGCTGTCAAAGGCAAACATAACATCGGTTAATTCAATCACAATCAGTGCCAGAAACAGAGGCGTTGCGACCCACCGCATCCGCCCGGTGGGGGTCTGCATTGTGTCTTCATCCTCCGGCAATACTTTTACAAAGAAACGATGCCCGACCACCGCCGGTGTAAAAGGCAGGTGCGTTTTTAAGAATTTAATCAGAGGACGTTCGGAAAAATCAGCGCCGCTTTCCTCCTCCTTCATCGTCATCATTTTTAGCCCGGTGATAATCAGAATGCCGGCAAAAATATACAAAACCCAGGCAAAATTATGCACCAGCACAGCCCCGGTCGCAATCATCACGCCCCGCAACACAATCACGCCCAGAATGCCCCATAGCAGAACCCGCCGCTGATATTCCGGGGGAATCATGAAATTGGCAAAGATCACCGACATCACAAACAGATTATCCAGAGACAGCATTTTCTCTAGCACATACGCTGTATAGTAATCCATGGCGGAATCGCTGCCGGACTCGATCAAGACCCACCCGCCGAACAACAGGCCGCAACAAATATATCCGGCGCTCAGGATCAGGCTTTCCTTCAGGCCGACTGCATGGCTCTTCCGATTAAGGACCCCCAGATCAAGCACCAGCAGCAGCAGAACCACGCCGAGAAAAATACCCCAGACCCAGACAGGCTTATCAAGAAGCGTGAGGTCGAGAAGGGCGGTCATCATATCAGTCATAATGGAAAATACCTTTATTGTTGCCTGGAGCTTTGATCGTCTAGTGTAAGCTGCGTTGCTACGCTCCTCACATAGAGGTGTCTACGTGTCGTCGCTTGCGCCTAGCTCACCCTAAACGCTCTTTGCTCTAGGTTATAGCCGAATCCCGATAAATAATCTTTAAGAAAACGCACAAGCCTGCATATATAGGCTCCCTGCAAAAATCAGAAATTTTGTCAGTCAAGATTCCCCATCCGCTTTGCCGCACACCGCGACAAATGCTCTATCGGTCGGAATGACAAAAAGGAATAACAACAGCTTTTGCAGAGGTTTCTATGAGGGATAAATCCCACAGGAAATCAATCTCACAAGTCCATATACACATGGGTTTCGGCTTTGGCACCGGGATGCGTGACAGCCCCTTTTTCGGCGGTCCCCACCAGTTGGGCATACTTCCACAACGCTCCCGCATTGTAATTGGTTCTACGCGGTTGCCAGCTTTTCTTGCGCTCTGCCAGTTCCGCATCCGAAAGCGCCACACTCATCGTGCCCACGTCGGCGTCAATGGTAATCATATCCCCATCTTTCAGAAGACCAATCGGTCCGCCGACGGCGGCTTCCGGTCCGACATGCCCGATACAGAACCCGCGGGTCCCCCCGGAGAACCGCCCATCGGTAATCAGTGCAACTTTGCCGCCGGTGCCTTGCCCATAGAGTGCCCCGGTCGTCGCCAGCATTTCCCGCATACCAGGACCGCCTTTTGGCCCTTCATAGCGAATGACCAGCACGTCGCCTTCTTTGTATTCACGTTTCAGCACAGCTTCCAGACAGGCTTCTTCACTGTCAAAGCATCGGGCCGGTCCGGTAAATTTCAGGGTTGGCAGACCAGCAATCTTTACAATCGCCCCTTCTGGACACAAATTCCCTTTCAGGCCAACAACCCCGCCCGTCGGGTAGATCGGGTTCTCCAGCGGAAACACCACATCCTGATTAGGCGGCAACGTCACATCACGGTAGTTCTCGCCCAGTGTTTTCCCGGTTACGGTCAGGCAGTCTTCGTGCAGATACCCGCCCTTCATTAGCTCGCGGATCACCACGCCCACGCCGCCGATTTCGTAGAGGTCTTTCGCCACGTACTTACCACCGGGTTTCAGGTTGGCAATATAGGGGACTTTCTTGAAGATATCCGCCACCATATGCAGGTCAAAATCAATCCCCGCCTCATGCGCAATCGCCGGAAGGTGCAGTGCGGCATTCGTCGAGCCGCCCGTCGCTGCCACAATCATCGCCGCATTTTCAAGGGCTTTGCGGGTCACAATATCACGCGGACGGATGTTTTTCTCGATCAGAGTCATCACGGCCTGACCAGAGGCATAACCATATTCATCGCGGCTTTCATAAACCGCAGGGGCCCCGGCGGAATTCGGCAACGCCAGACCGATCGCCTCAGACACACAAGCCATGGTATTGGCGGTAAACTGCCCGCCGCACGCCCCGGCACAGGGACAGGCCTTGCATTCCATTTCCTTAAGATCAGCGTCTGAGAATTCTCCGGTTGCGTGTTTTCCCACACCTTCGAACACATCGATAATCGTCACATCTTCGCCGCGGAAATTACCGGGCAGGATGGAGCCACCATACATAAACACAGACGGACAATTCAGGCGCACCATCACCATCATCATGCCCGGCAGGGATTTATCACAGCCCGCCAGCCCCACAAGCGCGTCATAGCAATGCCCGCGCATGGTGAGTTCCACAGAATCGGCAATCGCTTCCCGCGAAACGAGAGAGGAGCGCATGCCTTCATGCCCCATCGCAATCCCGTCCGTCACCGTAATTGTGGTAAATTCCCGCGGAGTACCGAAAGCTTCCTTCACTCCTTTTTTGACGGATTGTGCCTGCCGCCCGAGCGCAATATTACAGGGAGCGGCTTCGTTCCAACAGGTCGCCACCCCGACAAGAGGTTGGGCCAGATCTTCGTCATTCAAATCCATCGCCCGCAGCATCGCCCGGTGCGGCGCAGACTTTGGACCAACGGTCACATGACGGGAGGGGAGTTTATCTTTATTCCATATTTTGCTCATGCGACTAATAAACTAAATTGTCGGACGCTGTGCAAACGGTTTTTTCAAAGCTCAATGCGCATGACAATCGAGTCCGGCTGAACGTTCAACGTCTTGACCCCGGCCTTCGGAATGGGAATGTTTTCAGAGTTACAAAAGAATACCAGTGCCAGAACAAAAAACGACAGGTCAAATTTCAATTCCTGTTTTTTTGTCCCATCTGCACTTTCAATCTCAACCGCTATGTTTTTCTTATCATCTATTGTTTTCAGCGCGATCGCCCGCGCATCCTTTGGCAGATCCAGATCCGCCAGCTTGCAGCGAATCAAAAGAGCCTGATAAACTTCCTCCAGATCGAATGTAATAAAGCGGTCTTCTTTGGGCATAGGATGTTCCGAAATAATTAAAACGTATGGTTTTATTCTCGCACACTTCCACGTTTTTGCAACACCCTGTAATAAAGCGTGAGTTGCAGAAAACCATAATAATTTCTAAACAGGGAACATGACCAATATTCACCCCAGTGCCCTGATCGATCCACAGGCGCAAATCCACGAGACCTGCACCATTGGCCCTTTTTCCGTGATCGGCCCGCACGTCATTCTGCATGAAAATGTCGTTGTGAAATCTCATGTGGTGATAGAAGGGCACACCGAGATAGGAAAAAATACTCAAATATTTCCCTTTGCCTCTATCGGAGGCGCCCCACAGGATTTGAAATATCACGGAGAACCGTCAAAACTTATCATCGGCGAAAACAATACTATCCGCGAATATGTGACGATGAATCCCGGCACCGAAGACGGTGGCATGAAAACAGTCGTTGGGAATAATTCCCTATTTATGATGAGTGCGCATATCGCCCACGATTGCCACCTCGGCGACCATATCGTCATGGCCAACCACGCCACCCTTGCCGGACACGTCACAGTCGGCGATCACGTCTGGTTTGGCGGACTGTCCGCCGTGCTGCAATTTGTAAGAATTGGGTCCTATGCTGTGATCGGCGGCATGGCCGGTGTCGAAAACGATGTCATCCCTTTTGGGCGGGTGAAAGGAGAGCGCGGACATCTGGCCGGCCTGAATCTGGTGCGGATGGAACGTATGGGACTGGATAAATCAGAGATTAAAATCCTACAGCGTGCCTTTAACCGTCTGTTCAGCGAGGACGGCACCATGGATCAACGGATTGATATGATCGCCGAGGAATTCGGAAACAATTCCTATGTTCGGCAGATCGTTGAGTTTGCCCGCACAAAGGACAAATACACTCTCTGCCAGCCAAAAAACTGACCCTCCTCGCATCTGACCGCCCCCACCCCGAAGACAAGAGGGTTGGAGAAAGGCTGCATTCGGTGTTAGATTGAAAAATATGAAGACGTCGACATCTGATTCCTACAAAACCCTCGGTATTATCGCCGGAGGGGGTATCCTTCCCGACCGGTTACTGGCGGCCTGCGACAAACGCGGCATCCAAACCTTTGTCATTGGTTTTGAAGGCCATACCGACCGCGATATCATGGCTGGGCGCCAGCATCTGTGGACACGGGTCGGGGCCGTTGGGCAAATTATCCAGACCCTCAAAGCCCATCACATCCGGGATCTGATCATGATTGGCTCGGTCAGCCGCCCCTCCCTGTCCGAACTAAAACCGGACTGGAAAACGGCAGCGTTCCTGATGAAAATCGGCATGCGTTCCTTAACACTCGGCGATGATGGCCTGCTCTCCGCTATTCGGCAGGAACTGGAAAATGAAGGGTTTGTTCTCCACAGCGTGCAGGAATTTGCTGAAGATCTGCTGGCTCCGGCCGGAGCCATCGGAAAATACGCGCCGATGAAGGCCGATAAAGAAGATATCGACCGGGGGCTGGAAGTTGCCAAAGCCCTCGGCGCGCTTGACGTGGGCCAAGCCGTCGTGATCCAGGAAGGACTGGTCCTGGGGGTCGAAGCAATCGAAGGCACAGATGCCTTGATTAACCGCTGTGGAGAGCTAAAACGCGGAGGGCGCGGCCCTATTCTCGTCAAGCTTTGCAAACCGCAACAGGATATGAGCCTTGATCTACCCACCATCGGGCCAACAACGCTGGATCACGCGGCCTTCCGCGGATTCCGCGGCATTATTTTCGCGGCTCATAAAACCCTGCTCATCGACCCGCAACGGGTCGCCGAACATGCCGACAGTGCCAAAATGTTTGTCTATGGCATTGAGATATAGAAACAACTTATCTCGCATACCCACAGCAAATAACACTATCGCTTTATAGAGAAGCGTTGCCAGACATAAGCATAGAAGAATTAATTTTTGCAAAAAACGCTATCTATTTATAGATTACGCAATGTTTTTTAATAAAATTTATGTATAATCATGCCTTATGAGTGCTTTTGATTGGCCTTTAAAAATTCAGAAAATCCAAAAAGAAACCTACTTTTTGGATTCTGTTTCTTTGGAGGCTGGCGTTGAGCGAGTTGAAAGATCTCAATATTTTCATAATGAAACGCCACGTGTTAACGTCTATACACATTGCTGGATGCTTTACGTCTTCAACTATCCCGAAGGAATATTAAAAGTACGGGTGGGTCAAAAACTATTTGACATAGTAGGATCAACCGCTTTGTTTATCCCTCCCTTTGCTCCGGTTGAATGGCACTATTCAAATGGAAGAGCAAGCTGGACATGTTATGTGGTGCATCACCTGCCAGAAAAAATTCTGCCAAAACAGGCCCTCTCATTTCCTGTTGACCCCGCACTGTCAATTACAGGATATGCCGATCTGGTGGACACTGTTTTAAATGCTCAATCCTGTAAGCTTGCAGGCATTTTAGAAACAGAAAATGCCACGGCCTGCAGAACCAGAACCTTTTTAAATGCTCATTTCGGAGAGCCTATTGAAATTGCACCCATTGCAAAAGAACTGAGAATTCCTTATTCCACAATGGCTCATTCTTTTAGAGAAAGTTACGGACTAACCCCCACGGCCTATCGTAATAATTTGCGAATTTTTGAGGCTCTGAAACTCCTGAATCAGGGCGTACACCCAACAGATGTTTGCTATAGTACCGGATTCTCTGACTATTCACGATTCTACAGAAATTTTGTGCATGTTCTGAATGCGGCCCCGTCAGATTTTCTGTTTACATCCAAGAACGTCTCCGCTCCCGCAGACCACCAGGAAAGGATGCGTGCCTGACATGAAAATTGCTTTTATCGGCTCTGAAGGAATGATCGGACAATCTATCATCGCACAACTGGAAGATCATCACGAACTTGTAACCTATGGTCGCAGCCCTCACCATCACAAAAAACTTGATCTTCTGGACCTCGATACAATCACAGAAGAGCTATTCAAAGATGTGGATGTTCTGGTACATTGTGCAGGGATCATTGACGAAGATTTTAAAGAATCTTCCCTGCACGGATTTAAAAAGGGGATAGTCGCCTCCAAAGCAGTGTTCGAAGCCGCATATAATGCCGGAACCCGCACATTTATTTATATCTCAAGCGCTCATGTTTACGGCCCTCTCAAGGGACATATAGATGAAACCACCCCTCCCTTTCCTCTATCTGATTATGCGCTCTGTCATTATGCCTCTGAACAGATATTGCGCCGCCTTTTTGAACAAAACCAAGGAAAAGACATGCACACACTGGTTCTCAGACCTTGTGCTACGTACGGTTCTTTAAAAGATATTCACCACTTTCAGAGATGGTCTCTGATTCCCTTTAACCTCCCCCGACAGGCCGTTCTGAATGGTAAAATTGAATTATATCCGGGGAGTGACACTGTTGTCAGAAATTTTGTATCTGCGGATGACCTCGGACGTCACGCGGATATATTTCTGCAAGGTATCCAACAGGAAAAATCCGGATCGTTCCACACAATCAATCCGGTAGGGGTTTATAATGACACAATTTACAATTTTGCCCTCCTATGCGCCCAGACATATAAAAAAGTGTTTAATAAAGAATGCCCTTTGACTATCAGAAAGGATAGTGGAATAGCTTTTCCTTCCCAGAATTTTCAATATGATACCGTTTATGTGCAAGATAGCCCGAAAACTTCAATCGAAGACTATATTAAGGATATTATGGTCACTCTGGCTTCAAGTCGGGCAAAAGAAAGAGCTGTGTAACGCCCCCCTCTTGCGAAATTACCTTAGATAGTGTAGTCACGAGATATTAGCCCAAAGAGCGATACATCTGATTTGCACTGCGGCGAGGAAAGAGGCAGTATTTTTGGCATATCTTGTAGCGATACCCCGCCAGCGCTTGAGGTGCAGGAAAGCGTTTTCCACAAGGTGGCGCAGTTTATAAAGGTCTTTATCGTAAGATCTTTGTTGGGTGCGGTTTTTCTTTGGCGGAATTACCGGCTCCATGCCCTGATCCCTGGCTTGCTCCAGAATATCGTTGCTGTCATATCCCTTATCCGCCAAAAGATACCCGGCACTCACCCCCTCAATCAAGCGGCCAGCCTGCGTACAATCAGCTGTGGTACCTTGCGTGACAAGGATTCTGACCGGCATACCATGCGCATCCACGGCCAGATGTATTTTTGTGTTGAGCCCCCTTTTGTGCGGCTCATGTCCTGATTTCCGCCTTTTGCGCCCGCCGCATGAGGGTGAACTTTGCAATGGCTGGCATCAATCATCAACCATTCATAGTCCGGCTCATCAATCAGGACCTCCAATAGCCTTTCCCACACGCCCTTGTCGCGCCAGCGAATGAACCGGCGGTGCGTGTTGCTCCAATCCCCCAGATCAGGCGGTAAATCACGCCATGGGGCCCCCGTGCGCATAATCCAGAAAA
Organism: Rhodospirillales bacterium; assembly: GCA_020638395.1. Taxonomy (GTDB): domain Bacteria; phylum Pseudomonadota; class Alphaproteobacteria; order Micavibrionales; family Micavibrionaceae; genus JACKIP01. The sequence continues at coordinate 97,224 of JACKIP010000001.1, read as the reverse complement.
CCGCATTGATAAACAAACGGTTATCCTTTGCTATACCGCCCCATACGCCTTCTCGTCCCGGCAAATGAGGCTCCAGTATTTTCCATACCTTGTCTGATATATCGTGGCGTCTATGGGCTTGTGTCATATGAGATCCTTTCAGTTTTTTCTGATTCTCTCATATTTTTTGTCTCGTGACTACACTATCTAATCGACGATTAAGATAGAAGATGACTGGGGCTGCGATGAGGATGGCGGAGAAGAAGGTGTCAGCCCCCAAAGTTTTTCTTACATTATATGATAAGTCGTTGTATTTTGAGTTGATATGGAGAGCTTATGAAACTGACACCGCCTCAAAAGCAGGTCTTATTTATCGTTCTGACCATGCTTGCGGCGTTTCTGGCGTTTCTGGTTTCTTTTTACATTGCCGGGGCTGATATGGAGCGATAATTTCTTGATTCTGCGGCTTTTTCCACGTAAGTAGGGGGAATGACTTTGTCGAGAAACATGTTCGCGGCGGTGATGGCGGTTGGATTAACGATATCCTTTCCGTCTTTTGCAATTGAAGGGTTCAGGTATGGCGCTCAGGTAAATTCCTATTATCAGGAACATGGCGTGTCTCTGTTGTGGCTTAGTCGCGATGGTCGGTCGCAGAAGCAAACAGATATCCTGCTGAGATATCTGGAAGAGTCCTGGCAGCATGGCCTGAATCCGGAGAATTACCATCTGGAGGACATCCGGAATTATCTGGCGAGTCACAGAAATATTGCCCCGCGTTTTTTTGATGAAATGATTAGTGATGCCTATTTGCGCTATGTGCGCGATATGACAGGAATGCGGGTGGACCCTGCCACGATCGAGCAGGACGGGCGGTACTGGCGGCGGAGTTTTACACCGGAGTCCGTGTTGGGGCAGGCGCAGACTCCTGAAGATTTGCAGCGGTTTCTATTATCTCTGGAGCAGCAGGGGCCTCTTTACGACCATCTGAAACAGGAATTGATCCGGCTGGTGACGGAGCCGCAGGCGGGGCCGGCCCAGTTGGTTTTGACGGAAACTGACCTGTTGCGTCCGGGAGATATTCACCGTGATTTTGTGCCCATGTTGCGGGCTTATTTTAATATTCCGGCGCAGGACTGGGGCTATCATGTATATGATGATGCGCTGGTGAAGGCGGTGCTGGGGTTTCAGAAGCGTAATGGCCTGAAGGCCGATGGCATTATCGGGCCGCAAACCCTCCGGCTTCTGAATAAATCGCCGGAAGAAAAACGGCAGCAGATTATCGTCAATATGGAGCGCCTGCGCTGGTTGCCCCCTCAGAAACCGGGCAAATATGTTCTGGTCAATATTCCCTCCGCAACCTTATGGGCGATTGAGAACGAGCAGATCGTGTCTGAGATGCCGGTGATCGTCGGGCGGAAAGAGCGTCCGACCATGAGCTTTGTGTCAGATATCACCGGGGTGCGCTTCAACCCGACCTGGACAGTTCCCAAAACCATCAAAAAAGAGGATTTCCTGCCGCTTCTGCGCAAAGATCCGCAGGCTTTGGTGCAAAAAGGCATTGATATCAAACTCAAAAACGAGGAGGGCAACTGGGTGAGTGTCGATCCTGCTTCGGTGAACTGGCAGGCCATGAGCGAGGATGATCTGGGTACTGTTCAGATGGTGCAGGGGCCGGGGCCGACCAATCCGTTGGGACGTATCCGGGTGTTAATGCCGAACCAGTATAATATTTACCTGCATGATACGTCCTCGCCGGAATATTTTCGCGCGTCCGACCGGATGGTCAGCTCCGGCTGTGTGCGGGTGAAAGAGCCGGAAAAGCTTGCCGATTTTATTCTGGCTGGCAAGCCGGGCTGGACGGAGACATCTACGAACGATTTATTGGCGGATGGCAAGATGACAGATATTTTCCTGCCCCAGACCTTGCCGGTTTACCTGTTATATTTGACGGTCTGGATCAATGAAAGCGGCCAGCTGACCTACGGCCCGGATATTTATGACTGGGACAAAATGATGATTGCAGAGTTGGAAAAAGAAAAAAAATTACCGCATTTTTCTGTGAAAAAAACTGGAACAGCTCTTGCAGAACGAAATTAGACATTTTATCATATAATGATTGTTCCTTAATATTTCTTTACTATCATTATAGAAATAGTGTTAAATGGTTTAGGAAAATTACCAATATGAGGTTTTGATGGACGTGATTGTGGAGGAGGATGTGACGCTGGAGCGTCGGACAATCCTGAAGGGGCTCTTAACAGCAGGTGTATTGACGACAATTCCGGGCACGGCTCTGGCTGGCCGTATGGACTTGCCGCACTATAAAGTGTCAATGGTTAGTTCTCATACCGGGGAAAAGTTTAGCGGCGTATATCGAATCGGTAATCGCTATCTGCCGGATGCTTTTGAAAAAATTACTCATTTCATGCGCGATTTTCGGACCGGGGATCTGCACACTATAGATCCGCGAGTCATCGACATTCTGGCTTCTTTGCAGGTGCGGTGCGGTCAGAAAGGGCCTCTGGAAGTTTTGTCCGGGTATCGCAGTCCGAAAACAAATGCCATGCTGCGCCGTGCCAGCACCGGAGTTGCCAAGAACTCCTATCATCTGAAGGGCCGGGCGGTTGATTTCCGTATTCCGGGTTATTCAACAGCAAGAATCCGGAACAAAGCGCTTGATCTGGCCGTTGGCGGGGTAGGATATTACCCCGGCAGTAACTTCGTCCATGTTGATACCGGCGACGTGCGCAGCTGGTAGACGTCTCGTCCCGTGTGATCTCTATTGATTTTTCGCTGCAAGAGGCACAGGGAAAACGGCACCAAAAACAAACAAAGTATGGAATCGTCATCCTGAGCCATAGGCGTATTTTATAGTAATTCCGTTTAAAAATAGGACATTCGTCATTCCCCGGATTTTCGCAGAAAATCCTAGGGGAATCCATAAATATCAATGGATTGCCTTAGAATTTTCTCTGAAAATTCAGGCAATGACGGTGTTGTAAGATGTCTTAAAATTAAACCAAAGAACTATATTTACCAAGCCCTTGTGACGACTTATTGCGTGAGTTGCAGGAACACATCCTCCAGATCTGATTCATCAGTCGAAATGTCGATAATCCCAAGTTTTGCTCTCTGCAGGGCGGCGATCATAGCCCCGACGCTTTGCTCTTCGGGGCTATAGCGGATTTTCAGCGTGCGAGGGGTTGGCAGGGTCGTATTAAACGCAGACAGAGCCGGGGGAATTTCGGAAATATCCTGATCCAGCCGGAACGTGATTTCCTTGTTATTCAGCCGGCCGAGCAGGGTGCTGGTCTCTTCGCAGACAACAACATTTCCGTGGTTAATGATGGCAATTTTGTCACAGAGTTCCTGCGCTTCCTCCAGATAGTGTGTCGTCAGCAGGATGGTAACCCCTTGCCGGTTCAGCTCTTTTACATTGCTCCAGAGCTGGCGGCGCAGCTCCACATCCACCCCGGCGGTGGGTTCGTCCAGCACCAGAATCGGAGGAGTATGCACCATCGCTTTGGCAACCATCAGCCGCCGCTTCATCCCGCCGGACAAAGAGCGGGCGGGTGCGTTGGCTTTGTCTGCCAGCCCGACAATCTCCAGCAGCTCTTTGGTTCGCCGCTCCGGCTTTGGCACGCCGTACAGGCCGGCCTGAATATCCAGAGCTTTCGCCGGAGTCAAAAACGGGTCCATGACGATTTCCTGCGGCACAATCCCGATATTGGCGCGCGCCTGCCGCGGGTCGGCGTCGATATCAGTATCCCAGATCCGGACCTGCCCGGAGGTCTTCATTACCAGCCCGGCAAGGATGTTAATCAGGGTTGACTTTCCCGCACCGTTCGGTCCGAGCAACGCAAACATGCTGCCGCGGGGAATGGACAGGGACACGCCCTTCAGAGCGTCTTTGCGCCCGCTTTTGCCAGAGGCAGCATAGGTTTTATGCAGGTCGGTGATTTCAATCGCGGTCATATGAATGTCTTACCTATATATATGTGTGCAGAAAATGTATAGGCGGAAACGCGATCATCTTCAACCATAAAGCCCAGACTCGTCATTCTTCTCCTGCTGTTCAGAATGACGGTGAATAAGGGTTTGAGCGCTTATCATCCATGTTTGGTTGTTAATGCCAAAAAAAGATACAATTTTAATAAAATTTTAAATATCTGTCCGTATACCTGTGTAACTGTTGATTTTTTCAAAAGAGATCTTACTGGTGCAATTTTGCAACATCTATAAGAAAAAGAGGATTTTTATTGTGATGAGGCTTGGCAGACCTGAAAACCGCAGGTAAATTTTTATCAACTAAAAAAAATGACTCGATTCTATGTGCGTCTTTTTAACCTAAACACTTTTCAAACTAACATTCGTTCAAATAAGGAGAAAATTATTATGACGAACTTTAAAAAACTTCTACTGGCGGGTACGGCCGTTGTGGCGATTGGCGCTGCTCCTGCTTTCGCTGCTAACGATGAGGTTAATCCGGCTGGTGCTGGTACTGCCATCACACCCGGAGCTGACGCTTCTGTTCAGACAGATGCGGCAGATGATGTCGGTGAGATCAACGTAAACGCAATTGCCAACATTGGTGACTCTGGTGATGACGATACTGTTGCTGATGAAGCCATCAATATCGACCACACAGGCAACGAGATCACTTTCTACGATAGCGACAGCGCTGCAACAGCGACTGTGACGATCGGTGACGGTGTGAACGATGCTGCTGTTACTATGGCTGCGACAACCACGACCACTTTCACAATTGGTGAAGATTCGACAGGTGGTAACGCAAACAATGTTAATGTTGTGTTTGACGGCGCGATCACAGGCGCTGCTGCTGACTCCATTCTGAACATCAACACAAGTGCGACATCAACAAACACTGTATCTTTCTATGGTGCTACAGACCTGTCTACAGGTACGGTCACAATGGGTAACGCTGCTGATACAGTTGTTCTTGGTGAAGCAGATGCGGGAGCTAACTCAACTGTTGCTTTCACAGGTAATGTTGCTGGTAAAGGTACATTGACATTGACTGGTGATGATACAGACGCTATCGGTCACACAATCACAGGTAACGTTGGTACGTCTACACAGTCTTTGGCCGCTGTTAACGTTGGTTTGGATAACGACGACTTAGCAACTGCGACAGACACACACACGATTGCTGGTAATCTGTATGCTGATACAGTCACCTTTACGGCTGCAAACAATGCAGGCGGTACAACAATCGGTGGTACATTGGTCTTGAATGACTCTGCTGCTGCCGTGACTGCTGAAGTTGGTACAATCACAACAGCTGTTGCCGGTGACGGTAACCTGTCTTTGGTTCAAAGCACAAACGGTGTGTCTCTGACAGTTACGGGTGACATTGGTACATCTACCGCCGGTCTGAGAAGTATTGCTATCGGTGATGGTGCTGGTGTTTCTGCTGTTACTCTGGAAGCTGATGGTAACGTTTATGCAACAGCGATCACCATTGGTGATGACGGCGCCAACGCGAATGACGGTAACCTGCTTCTGAACGGTACATCCGCTCAGGTTGTTTCCGGTACGATTGATGGTGCTGGTGGTGGCGAAGGTACAATCACAGTTGGTGATGGTACAAACGCTTCCAGCGTGACATTCCAAGGCGTTATCGGTGCGACCGATATTGACGGCATGGTTATCAGTGCTGGTGCGACTGCAACATTGCAGGCTGACTTTGATGCAACACAGGATGCTGCGACAGATGTTGGTTTGGATGTGAATGGTACATTGGCGATCGACTCAAGCACAACAGGTGTTGACGTGAACGTTGCCGCTGGTGATATTGATGTCGATGGTACTGTATCCATTACAGGTGATAATGCCACAACAATCACAGCAGCTAGCGACATCTTCATTGATGGTACGTTTACAACGGCTCTTGAAAGTGTTGCTTTGACACTGACAAGTACCGGTGACAACGTTGCTGTTGGTGGAACAAGCGACACAACCCTGACTCTGGGGAACGCTGTGACACTGAACGGTGATCTGGCTGTGAGCGGTAACACAGGTAAAACTGTAACTTTGGCTATCAAGAAAACTTCAACATTTGACCCGGATACAACAACTGTGATTACAGCTACGGGTGATACAGTTGACATCGATAGCGATGGTACGTTGAAAGTCACTTTGGCTGCTGATACAGCTGAATTTGATGATGGTGCAACGATCACAGTCATTGACTCGGATGAGAATGTTGAGCTGGATAACGTAGATACAACTTATGCTGCCTTGATTACAAGCGGTGACGTTGTTCTGCAGGATACAGCTTTCATCGATCTGGCTGATAACAGCTCAACTGCTCAAGACCTGTTGATTACTGTTAACGTGAAAGATGCATCAACTGTTCTGAGCGGCACATCATACAACGATATGGCTGACAAACTGCTGCAAACCATCACATCTGCTGATACAACCGGTGGACTTGAAACCGCCCGTGGTAACGTGCAGGGTGCTGCAACAGCGGCTGCTGCACAGGCTCTGTTGGAAGGTATGGCTCCGAACGTTGACGGATCTGCCCAAACAGGTGTTGTTGCGTCTGTGACAAACAGTGCTCTGGGTCTGACAGGCGATCGTCTGGCTTCTCTGCGTACTGGAGATCAGACAGGTATGGCTGCCGGTAACATGACACACGGACTGAAAGTCTGGGGTCAGGCATTCGGAACAACCGGAACTCAGGATAGCCGTGACGGCGTTTCTGGTTACGATGTTGATACCTGGGGTCTGACAGTTGGTGTTGACACACAAACTCTGGCTGATGACTGGGTTTGGGGTCTGGCATTCACATATGCTGACACAGCTGTTGACTCAGATAACGCTGTAAACACTCAGGTTGACCTGGATACTTACCAGATCGCTCTGTACGGTGATTACAAGTGGGATGCTGCCACATACATCAACGGTCAAATCGGCTATGGCATGAACAAAGGTGACCAAAGCAAGACCAACGTTGGTGGAACTGGCCTGACAGCCAATGCAGATGTTGACTCCGATGTCTTCTTCGCAAGACTGGAAGCTGGTCGTGATTACGACATGGATAACGGTTGGACACTGACTCCGATCGCTAACCTGAACTACCAGCACATCAGCTCTGACGGTTACACAGAAACAGGAACCTGTGGTACTCTGTGTCTGACAAACGTCGATGTTGAAAACATGAACTCACTGGAAGCCGGTTTGGGCGCAGAAGCAAGCTACCTGCACCAAATGGCAGATGGCTCCTTCCTGAAGCCAAAACTGCACGCGGCTTACCGTTATGACTTCATCGGTGATGAAGTACAAACAACCGGTGCGTTCTCTGGTGTTTCTGCGACACGCTTCACAGTCAAAGGATTTGACGCTCAGCAAAACACATTCAATGTTGGTGCTGGTCTGAGCTTCTACTCCTCTTCCAACTTCGAGCTGTCTGCAAACTATGACTACGAGCTGAAAGAAGACTATGATGCCCATAACGGTTACATCCGTGCCGGCTTCAAGTTTTAATTGAGCCTTGATCTAATACAGAAAACCCCCGCTTTTGCGGGGGTTTTTATTTGGAGGAGCTTCTGGTTCCTGCCATCGTTTATGGCTCCGCAGGGGACGAAAGAAAAGGCCGGGGCAGGGGTAAGGTCAGCAGGGAAATCAGGACAGAACGGCAGAGATGCGTTTCATCTCGTCCAGATCGCCGGCGCAATACAGGGCGATATCGCATCCGGCCTCAAGGCAGAGCCGGGCGCATTCGGCAACATCTCCGTAACGTGCCAGAGCGCCCATGGATAAATCATCGCTGAATAATAATCCGGGAAAGCCGATGGTTCCGCGGATGATATCCCGAATAATCGTGGCGGAAAGAGAGGCGGGGAAGTCCGGGTCCAGCGCCGGATACAGGCAATGGCCGATCATACCCCAGAGCTGTGCTGCGAACGGTTGTGTCAGTACACGCTGAAACGGGAGAAAATCGGTGCGTTGCAGGTCTGCCAGAGAGGCTTTGACAATGGGAAGCTCCTTGTGGCTATCGACCTCGGCCCGTCCGTGTCCCGGTAAATGTTTGACGATGGGCTGGATGCCGTTTTGCAGAAACACCGCGCAGCTTTGAATGCCGCAAGACGCGACAATGTCCGGATCTTCCGAGAACGCCCGGTTGCCGATCGACTGGTCGGTCGCCGGGGTCAAGACATCCAGAACCGGGGCGCAGTTGACGTTGATGCCCGCGGCTTTCAGGTCACGACTGATATTGGTGAGCGTTGAGGTAAGGTGCGCCGTATTTGTGCAGTCCTGCATGCAGGGATATTGCGGCCAGTGCGGCTGGGAGAGCCGTTGCACGCGCCCGCCTTCCTGATCGATCAGAATGGGAATATCCGGGGTTTGCGTCAGATCGCGGAGCGAGTCCGTTAATGATCTGAGCTGCGCCGGGGTCTCAATATTGCGGCGAAACAGAATGAAGCCAAAAGGGTTGACCTCCTGAAAGAAGGATTTTTCTTCAGAGGTCAGAACCGGGCCGGACAAAGAAAAGACAACGGGAAGATTCATCACTCTTGCCTTTTTTCCAAGCTTGTATTTTAGCGGGATACAACCAGACAGGTTCCTGAGGCGGCCTTAATCTTGTTGCAGAGGGAGGTTGCCTGATCTTTCGAAAACGGACCAGCCTGAATACGGGTATAAACCCCCCGTCCCGGAATCGTGGCGTTCTGGGTGCGGTAGTTAATCCCCTGCAGGATGCTGTGCTTTTTGACCAGATCTTTCCAGGCATCGGTTGCTTTTGCGGCATCCTGAATGCTGGCAAGCTGAACATAATGGGTGCCGGTTTTGCTCGTGGAGAGTGCGGGAGGCGCGGACTCCGGAAGATAGGTCGCGGCTCCGGCGGCGGGTTCCATTTTCTCAAGCGTTTCGATCTTTTTCACCTCTTCGGGCGTTTCAGGAACGGTCGCGAATATGCCGGGGGCATCCTTTTTACCTGCCAGCTGAACCGGAGTGGTAATATCCTGCGCGGAAGATGGCTCCGGTGTTTCTGCAGCGGCGGAAAGAGTGTCTTCTGCGGCGTTAGAGTCCGGGAACGGGCTTTCGGTAATGGAGGCGGGGGCCTCTTCTGGCATCCGGACTTGCATCTCTGGCTTCAGCCCGGCAAAAAGCTCATCGCGGGAAACTGGCTCTTCGCTGTTTTCCTGTGGTTTGAGCAGATTTTCTATTCTTTGTCCGTGCGCGGAGGAATCACTAAAGGTACGATAAATATAGCTGTCCTGTGCAGACGCGGTCTCCTGATCTCCGTCCGGTTTCATCCGCAACGGCTCTGTACTGGCTCTGACGACGGGAAGGGTGTTCGGGTCGCTATTTTCCGAAGGGTAGAAAACCCAGATCGAAGCGGCAATCACCAGTATCATCGCAAAGCTCAGAAAGCCGATAATATAAGGGTTCGCCGAGCGAACTTTTTCTTTCAGCCGGGCGGTGTGGGAGGACTTGTGGTCAAAAAACAGAGGATCAGACATGATATGACTCTATGAAAACTATTGCGGGAGAGCAAGTTAAATTTCGGGGCGACTTAAAAATTGACCAAATCGATTATATAGTGGTTCCAATTAAAAATAGGGCGTCCGTCATTCCCCGGATTTGCAAAGCAAATCCTAGGGGAATCCATTCATGGTTTATGGATTGCCTTAGAATTTTCTCTGAAAATTCAGGCAATGACGGGGTTGGGGCGTCCTAAAATTAAACAAAAGCACTATATATGCAGAGAGGAGGGGATGCGAAGGGTTGCAATCAGTTATTTTATCAGTAGCATTGTTTGTAGAGTGCGTCGAGGCGGTTATAGGCGTAGAGTTTAACAGTTTCCGCGAGCCCTTCATCTGGTGAATATTTTTCAGTAAATCCCAGTTCGTCTCTGATTTTTTGCGTTGAGACGTAAAGATCCTGCTTCAGATCGGCATCCTCTGGCTGGTTGTCAGATATAGTGATTTTCCCTTGCCAGCCACAAAGGGCTGCTATTTTTTTACACCATTCAAAATCAGTAAGGGCATTTTCCTCGGCAACATTATAAATATGATGTCCGTCTAAGTTTGTTTCTAGGGCTTTAAAAACAGCGTAAGCGGCATTTTTATGGAGGCAGCGCGAGAATTTCCAACTGGCTCTTTGGTGGGGTATCTTGATTTCATCCTCTCCGTTCAGCATTGGATCTAGGTAGTGATCTATCCTGCGTCTGTCAGGCCAGCCGTATGTTGCAGGAAATCTTAAAATTGTGACATTAGGTAGAGTTTCAAGATAAATTCGTTCTGCATTGAGCTTATCGTACTTTTCTCCTTCCGCTCCTAATGTTTGGCGCAGTGCCATATCTTCGGTAATCGGACATTGTTGATAATCAACATCTTCTGTTCTGTGTATTTTTGCGTATGCAGAATAAACGTCGATGCTGGATATGGCTATCACGGGTATATCGTGGTTAATCCGGCTTATCAGCAAAGAGGTGTTTTGCGCGTCTTTCCCTGTAAAGGGGATCATATCAATGACGCAATCTGGAGATACCTCTTTGATGATGCGTTCCATTTCGGCAATATTGTTCCTGTCTGCCTTAAAAGCACGTTCTGTAAAATATTGTTTTCCACTTCTGGTCACAGTGCTTATTTTTGCACCCTGCCAACCTGAATAGGTTTCCTGCATTACATACGGTCCGACAAGACCGGTTCCACCAATAATCAAAACTTTCATATGCATACTCCTTGTAAGTCATCATATGTATATTTGAATAGTTTTTGCAAAAAATGATCTGCTCATTTTGTATTGTCCCTGTCATGGCTGGTAAGGATAGATTTTTCACACCGCGTATTTATAGAAGTCTCTGCAAAAGATTGTATTTTCACAAAACCGTCATTCTGAGCGCAGCGAAGAATATTTTTTTCAACGGGTTAAGATCCTTCTCCTGCGGCTCAGGATAACGAGTCGGGGCTTTTGTGGAGGCTTCTATATTTTGGTAATCCCCCCTAAATTAACAGGGGTTGGAAGTAGAAAGTTGGTTTGATGTACTTCCTTTGGCGGATTGAGCCAGCTTCATGGCTGGAGTGATGCCGCCGATGCCCATATTAGGGCGTTCATTATTGTAAGTCCATAGCCATCTGGTTGCCTCCTCTTGGGCTTGTTCGATCGTATTAAACTCATTCATTTCCAGCCACTCATGGCGCACAGTGCGGTTGTACCTCTCAACATAGGCGTTCTGTTGTGGGTTGCCTGGCTGGATATAAGACAGGGTAATTTCTTGGTCTTTGGCCCATTGCCGCAATTTTTCACTGATATACTCAGGGCCGTTGTCGCAGCGCAAAGAGCGGGGTTTGCCGCGCCATTCGATGATCTGCTCCAAAGCCCTGACCACACGTTCAGCAGGCAAGGATAAATCAACCTCTATCCCAAGTCCCTCACGGTTAAAATCATCAAGAACATTAAAGGTTCTAAAATATCGTCCTCCGCTCAACTGATCCGCCATAAAGTCCATCGACCACATCGCGTTCGGGGTATCAGGGACAGCCAAGGCCTCTGGCCGTGCCCTCACCAATCGCCGCCGTGGCTTGATCCGCAGGTTTAACTCTAACTCACGGTAAATGCGGTACACCCGTTTGTGGTTCCAGACAAACCCCTTCACATTCCGCAAATATAAAAAGCATAAACCAAATCCCCATCGCTTGTGATTATCCGTCAGACGAAGTAGCCACTCCGCAACCTTGACGTTCTCGTCATTGCGGGTCGGTTGATACCGATAGCACGTCTGGCTCACCCCGAAGGCCTTGCAAGCCATCCGTACGCTCGCATGTCGATTATTTACAGCCCACTCGGCCATCGCCTTTCGGCAAGCAGGCTTTACCACTTTTTTGTCATGGCCTCCTTGATGATCTCGCACTCCATCTGGCTGTCCGCATACATCCGCTTCAGCCGTTTGTTCTCTTCGATCAAGGCTTTCATCTCTGCAATCATTGATGCATCCATCCCGCCATACTTGGCGCGCCACTTGTAAAAACTGGCGCTGCTCATCCCGTGCTGACGGCACAGCTCAGGCACAGGGATTCCTCCCTCCGCCTGCTTTAATATCTGCATAATCTGATGTTCGTTAAATCGGCTCTTCTTCATAGATATTCTCCTCTTCCTTCTTTACGAGAATTTTCTACTTCTAAACACCTTTAATTTATGGGGGGATTACCTTTTCACCACGAATAAACACGAATGCACACCAATATTTTCCTATTCGCTACCCCTCAAAACTTAATTTTTCGTCACTGCACGCTTTTTTCTGTTCGTAAGGATACAGAAAAAATGCGTGTAATTCCCTATTTATCGACCTATGGATTACACGGACTTTCTTCGAAAGCCGTGTAATGACGAAATTGAGGTATGGTAAGAGAACTTTGTTTTACTTTGCGGTTCAGAATCTACCGTTTCATCGTTCACGCAAAGAACGCTATGAAGGCGCAAAGGTCGCCAAGGGGGGAATACTCTCTGCGTGCCCTGCGCCTCTCGCGGTTAAAAATCAACAGGGATCACACAGACGGGGCCGTGTGAGGACGGCTTGACAGGTTGTCCCAAAAATCACTGTGCGTCTTCCCCGTCCAGAACCGCAGCTACGGCGTGGAGGGTTGACGCGATGCGCACGGCGGTGTGAATTTGCTCTTTGGACAGGCCGTGACTGAGGACCTGTTTTTCATGAGAGTCAATGCACATGCCACAGCCATTGATCGCAGACACCGCCAAAGACCACAGTTCGAAGTCGGTCTTGTCGACTCCGGGATTGGCCAGAATATTCATCCGCAGCTTGGCCGGCATGGTGTGATAGTCTTTATTTGAGGCAATGTGGACAAAACGGTAGTAAACGTTATTCATCGCCATAATTGCGTGGGCGGCTTTGGCAGCGGTCAGGGCTTCGGCGGACAGGTAATCGGCGGCCTCTTCTTCAATTGCGGCGATTACGGTTTTCTGGCGGGTGGCCAATGCGGAGGCGAGGAATGTTCCCCACTTTTGCTGGTCGGTCAGAATTTCTTCTCCGGCAAGGGAGGACAGGTTAAGCTTGATATCTTTGGCATAATCCGGCAGTGCCGATTTCAGGGTGTCGATCGTCATGAAGGTATCCTTGAGGGGGTGTAAAGGGTGGAGTGGTAAGCAGAACCGCAAACAAGGGGGGAGAGTAGTTCTTCCCCCCCCTTGTTGAGGGGATATCAGGCTGCTTTTTTCATGTCATCGGCGATTTTGTGTGTGTCAATTGTTTCGCCGCCAACCGGACGGTTGCAAGGGCACAATTCATCACTTTGCAACGCATCAAGAATACGCAGGGTTTCTTTCGGATTGCGGCCCACATTCAGGTTATTGACAGAGACGTGCTGGATCACGTTATGAGGATCGACAATAAAGGTTGCCCGGTAAGCAACACCGGCCTCATAGTCGCGAATGCCAAGAGAGTCGATCAGGGACCCGTTTGTATCGGCAAAAGAGTACTGGTTCAGTTGTGCCAGATCCGGGTGCTCACGGCGCCAGGCCAGTTTGCAGAACTCATTGTCTGTGCTGCCGCCCATGACGATACAGTCACGGTCCATGAACTCGTCATTCAGTTTGGCAAATTCAACGATCTCGGTCGGGCAAACGAAAGTGAAATCTTTTGGATAGAAATAAATAACTTTCCACTTTCCTTCGAAACTATCCTGTGTGATTTCTTCAAAGGCACTCTCGCCATTTTCTTCATGCGCCATGAATTTCGGTTTGACGCCCATAACGGAAAATTCCGGGATTTGATCTCCAATTGTCAGCATAATTTTGCTCCTGTCATTTGAGGTTGATAACTTTTACGTCTACAGTGATATTCTATTTCACCCCCTAAAAGCCAATGAAAATTTTCTCTTTTATTTATTTGTTTTTTCGATTGGTTGTCTTTTATACTATAGTCATAGTTAATAATACGACTAACTTATAATATGCCGGATCGCTTCAGCAGACTGCTAAACCAAATGCAATAGCTTATATCATGACCAATCTTCCTTCTCTTCGTTACCTGCAATATCTTTCGGCCTTGGCGCACTATAAGTCTTTCAGTCGGGCCGCGGCGGCGTGTTTTGTTACGCAATCAACCCTCAGTAGCGGCATCAAAGAGCTGGAGGTCCTGCTGGGGCAGCCGGTGGCGGAGCGTTCCAGCCGCGTTGTGCGCCTAACTCCTTTTGGCCAGGAAATTTTAAAACAGAGTGAAAAAGTGTTGCAGGAGGCCGCACAGCTTGTGCAACTGGCCAAGCGTGCGGCGCGACCGATGTCCGGGCCGTTAAGGCTGGGGATCATTCCAACAATTGCCCCCTATTGGTTGCCATCGGCGCTACAGACCATCAAAAGCAGTTTCCCGGATCTGGAGCTGCGCCTGTCAGAGAATATGACCCACATTCTGTTGCAAAAGCTGGAAACCGGGCAGATTGACGCGGCGGTCATTGCGTTTCCCTATCCGACCGCAGCTTTTGAGCGGCGAGTGCTCTTTCGCGATCCTTTCGTGCTGGCCTGCGCGGCGCAGAAGGCCGGGGAGAAATGGAAAGAACCGCTCCCTTTATCGATTCTGGAGCGGACAGATTTGCTGGTGCTGGAAGACGGGCACTGCCTGCGCGATCACGTGCTGGAATTTTGTAAACTCGGCCCCCGTGCGGCGGTACAGACTTTCCAGATTACCAGTCTGCTAACCCTGATAGAGCTGGTGCGGCAGGGATACGGGGCAACCTTGCTGCCGGATATGGTAGTCGTCCGCGGCGGGGTGCCGGACGATATCCGTCTTTTTTCCTTTCAAAGCCCCGCGCCGTTCCGGGAAATTGGCGTCATTTGGCGCAAACAACACCCCTTGGCAGAAGACATTACCTGTCTGATTGAAACTCTGTCTTGATAAAGAACCGGCATTTATGCTTAATATAGCTCCATGAAATATGATGTTTGTGCTTTATACCGCTTTGTGTCCCTGACCGATCTGCCCAAATTGCAGAAGGAGATCAAGGATTTTGCCATGCCTTTTGGAACCAGCGGAACGCTCCTTCTTGCACCAGAAGGAATTAACGGCACGATTGCCGCGCCGGAGGGCCAGCTGGAGCCGGTTATTTCTTTTCTGGAGGAGAAGCTGGGCGTTCATCAGGGAGAGTTAAAGTATTCCTGGGCTTCGGAAAATCCGTTTACCCGCTTCAAAGTGCGGTTGAAGAAAGAGATTGTGACCCTGCGCCAGCCAGAGGCAGACCCGACCAAAAAAGTCGGAATTTATGTCGAGCCGGAAGAATGGAATGATCTGATTGCGCAGGACGATATTATTCTGATCGATACCCGCAATACCTATGAAACCCGTGTCGGTATCTTTGACGGAGCCATTGATCCTCAGACGGAGACATTCACTGAATTTGCCGACTATGTGGAAGAAAACCTTGATCCTGCCCGGGTTAAGAAAGTTGCGATGTATTGTACCGGGGGTATCCGCTGCGAAAAGGCCTCTTCCTATATGCTCGCCAAAGGGTTTGAGGAAGTTTATCACCTGAAGGGCGGTATTCTAAAATATCTGGAGACCATCCCGGCGGAGACCTCTAAATGGAAAGGCGAATGCTTTGTGTTCGACAAACGCGTTGCGGTTGGTCATGGATTGGAAGAAGGTGCGCATAAGCTGTGTTTCGGATGCCGGATGCCGCTTAACCCTGAAGATCTGAAATCCAATGCCTATGAACCCGGCGTATCCTGTCCGCACTGTATCACCAGCCTGACCCCGGACCGGGTGCGGATGCTGCGTCATCGGCAGAAACAGTTGGCGGGGTAGGCACTCCGTCATTCCCCGGATTTGCTTGCAAATCCTAGGGGAATCTACTTATATGTTATGGATTGCCTTAGAATTTTCTTCGAAAATTCAGGCAATGACGATTCAGAAAAACTTCCTTTTCCCCTTGTGGGTTCAGATGACCATAAATAAGGAAACCTATGCCTGTTCAATCTGACGCTGTCGCTGTATTTGTTGAGTCTCTGATCGGGGCCAGATCTCCGGATGTGTTTAATCCATGGGGGGAGATCTGCGAGTCGGAGGTGTTTCCGGAAACGGGGATGCAGGATCGGCGGCAGCGGCTGGACTCTCATTTGCGCTGCCCGCAGCCATCGATCATTCTTTTGGGGGAAGCCCCCGGATATCAGGGATGCCGGTACTCTGGCATGGCCTTCACTTCGGAGCGATTATTGATGGAAACCGGTCTGCCGCGGGTTCCGAAATTGTCCCGGCGGATTACCACGCGGCCTCGGCCATGGTCAGAGCCATCTGCTACTATTGTTTGGGGCATTTTGCAAGATCTGGGGGTTGCGGAACACGCGGTGTTATTCAATGCTTTTCCCTGGCATCCGATGAAGCCGGGGATCATCCATTCCAATCGCACTCCCATCAGGGCAGAGAAAGAGGCCGGGCTGCGCTATTTGAAAGAGTTTCTGGCGTTATACGAAGATCATGTGCCGGTTGCGGCTCTGGGGAATACCGCGGCTGACAGCCTGAACGTGCTGGGAAAGCCACATACAAAAATACGTCACCCCGCCTATGGTGGAGCAACAAAATTCCGGGAAGGGGTCTGCGCACTGCTTCAAAAGCGGCCCTGAGGCGGAATGACACGCAGTGAAAAGAGCGAAAAATACTTCGTTTCTTCGTAACTTCGTGCATAAAAAGATTTGACCACAAAGGAAAACAAAGTTTTTTTCATCATCATTACACGGACAAAGCTGTGTGATGACGGACGTACCATTCTTACCTAGAGCAAAGAAAATTCCCCGGATTTGCGGGGCAAATCCGGGGAATGATGGGGATCTTATTCTCAGATAGTCATACCGAAATTACGCGGCTTTGCTGTCCTCGTTCGCCAGAGACGCGATATCCAGTTTAATACCAGGACCCATGGTGGAAGACAGGGAAACTTTTTTCATATAGTTTCCTTTCGCACCACTTGGTCTGGCTTTCTGGATCGCTTCGACAAACGCTTTGATATTTTCGACCAGTTTTTTCTCGTCGAAAGATGCTTTGCCAACGCCGGCCTGAACGATTCCGCTTTTTTCTGCCCGGAATTCCAATGCACCGGCTTTTGCTGATTCAACAGCAGCCTTGATGTTTGGTGTGACGGTTCCCAGTTTTGGGTTTGGCATCAGGCCTTTCGGGCCCAGAATTTTTGCAACACGTCCCACCAGCGCCATCATGTCCGGAGACGCAATCGCGCGGTCGAAGTTAATTTCGCCGTTCTGGATTTTCTCAACGAGATCTTCCGCTCCGACAATGTCAGCTCCGGCTTTTTTAGCTTCCTCGGCTTTGTCATCT
The DNA here is from genome assembly GCA_020638395.1 of Rhodospirillales bacterium. Classification (GTDB taxonomy): domain Bacteria; phylum Pseudomonadota; class Alphaproteobacteria; order Micavibrionales; family Micavibrionaceae; genus JACKIP01. The sequence continues at coordinate 79,940 of JACKIP010000001.1, read as the reverse complement.
TTTGCAAAGACGGCCACACGTACTGTTTTACCGGTTCCGTGAGGCAGGCTGGTTACGCCGCGTACGATCTGGTCAGAGTGACGCGGATCAATTCCCAAATTCATTGAAATTTCAATGCTTTCGTCGAATTTACGAGCGCCAGCAGCCTGTTTCAGAATTTTAACGGCTTCTGTAACATCATAAAACTGTGAGCGGTTGACCAGTGCCAGAGAGGCCTTCATTTTTTTTCCGATTTTTGCCATCTCTTAATCCTCCACAACTTCTACGCCCATAGAATGCGCAGTACCGGCGATGATTTTCATCGCAGCGTTAATGTCATTAGCATTCAGATCAGGCATCTTGAGTTCCGCAATTTTTTTGATCTGGCTGGAACGAATTTGTGCAACAGCCGGGTCGCGGTTGGGCGCAGTCGCCCCTTTCTTGATTTTGGCTTCCTGTGTAATCAGGTAGCTGGCCGGAGGTGTTTTCGTAATAAAGCTGAAAGACCGGTCTTCGTAAACGGTAATGACAACCGGAGTTGGCATTCCTGCTTTATCTTCTGTCTTGGCGTTGAAAGCCTTACAGAATTCCATGATATTGACGCCATGCTGACCGAGGGCCGGACCAACAGGTGGCGAAGGGTTTGCTTTACCTGCCGGGATAATCAGGTTAATAAACCCGGCAATTTTCTTTTTCTTTGCCATGCTTGACTCCTTAAAAGGTTAAGAGTTTTGTGGTGCGACCGGACAGGTCTTTTGCCCGCAATCTTCCACATGCTAGGGGTTATAGGGAAAAACCGCCGGGGTTGCAAGGAAATTCTTGAAAAGTCTGCATAAAAAAGCGTTGGGGCGTTAATATAGACAGAGTAACGCCTGAGCCGCGTCATTACACGGCTCCGTGCGTGTGATAACGAGAAAGAAAGGGGGGTGAGGGCAAGGGCCTCTATTTATAGTATTTTAAGACATCTTGCAACACCGTCATTGCCTGAATTTTCAGAGAAAATTCTAAGGCAATCCATTGATGTTTATGTGTATTTATGGATTCCCCTAGGATTTTCTGCGAAAATCCGGGGAATGACGAATGCCTTATTTTTAAACAGAATTACTATATGTACCAAGTCTGCATAAAAAAACCTGCCCGACGGCAGGTTTTTCAGGAAACTTTCTTCAGTTAATGCATCATCGCAGAGAAGGACGGTCCCGCCATCGTCATTGGTCCAAGCTCCATGTTATCATATGCAAGCTCAGGATCGTCATTATAGAAGGTCGGTGTTGGTTCGGGTGCGGCAACGACCAGCGCGTCGAGAGGGTCTCCGGCGGCGACGGCGTTAAAACTACCAATAGCAGGTGCTGTTTCATCAAACCCGACCAGCGTTCCATGAGGCGGAGCGAGCGGATCATCCAGCAGAGCTTGCGCATCAAGTGCCGCAGCAAAACTGCCATGTCCGTCCAGAAAGGTTGTTGGCGCTACTTGTTTCGGGGTATCAAAGTTCCATTCAACAACCTCTTTGATGGGTTGCCAAACATCCGCCGCCACGGTCCCGATTGCCAGAGCCTGCAAGATGCGAGCGCCTCTTGTTGGGCGCCCCTCCTCTTTCTGTTTTTGTTCGCGAATAGCCTGCTTTTGTCCTGTGAAGGATCCTGCATTGCTGTCCGCTGAGAGTGATATCATGAGCCCCTGCTCTCCTGCCGTTACATGTGGTCTGAACGCGGCCTCGGCCATAAAAGGGCTTCTTGCCTCTCTTGCCTCTGGTGCTAATCTTGTTCCCATGTTCATACCCTTTGCGCTTTATATTTATATACGTGTACTCTAACACATAAAATATAGAAATACAAATGTCAATGATTTCCATTACAATTTGGCGATTGTTTTTGTAATAAAATTACAACTCTGTCGGGGGTGCTGAAAAACGGTTGAAAAAAGTATGGCGGGTGTTAAACCTTATGGAGCAACTATAAAGAATCAACTACACAGGTCACGATTATGAACATTCACGAGTATCAGGCAAAAGAACTTCTGGCAAAATACAATGTTGCCGTTCCCAAGGGCATTCCCGCAATGAGCGTGGAGGAAGCTGTGCAGGCCGCCAAGGATCTGGGAAGCAGTCTGACGGTTGTGAAGGCACAAATTCATGCCGGAGGACGCGGTGCCGGGCATTTCAAAAACAACCCGCAGGGCAAGGGCGGGGTGCGTCTGTGCAAAACACTGGATGAAGTCAAAGCCGCCGCCGAAGCCATGATGGGGCAGGTTCTTGTGACCAAACAGACCGGGCCGGAAGGAAAAGAAGTCCAGCGCCTGTATGTGACCGATGGGGTCGATATTGAAAAAGAATATTACTGCAGCGTGCTGCTGGACCGCGCCACCAGCCGCGTGACTCTGATGGCTTCGACCGAAGGCGGGATGGATATCGAGGAGGTTGCTCATAACACTCCGGAGAAAATTCACAAGGTTGCAATTGATCCAGCCACCGGTATTCAGCCATTCCATGCCCGTAAACTGGCTTTTGCGCTGGGTCTGGACGGGGCCGCGATGAAATCTGCCGTGAAGTTTTTCATGAATCTGTATCAGTGCTATGTCGATCTTGACGCCTCGATCGTTGAGATTAACCCGATGATTCTGGTCGGGGAAGAAATCATGGCTCTGGATGCCAAATTCAATTTTGATGATAATGCGCTGTTCCGTCACAAAGATATCGCCGCTCTGCGCGATGAAACCGAAGAAGATGAAAAAGAGCGCAAAGCGCATGAATATGATCTGTCTTATGTGGCGCTGGACGGAAATATCGGCTGTATGGTCAATGGGGCCGGGCTGGCAATGTCAACGATGGACATTATCAAGCTGTATGGCGGCGAGCCGGCGAACTTCCTTGATGTGGGCGGAGGCGCAACGGCTGAAAAAGTAACGGCGGCGTTTAAAATTATTCTATCCGATCCGAATGTCAAAGGCGTTCTGGTGAATATCTTTGGTGGAATTATGAAGTGTGACGTGATTGCCGAAGGCGTGATTGCCGCGGCAAAAGAAGTCAAACTTTCCGTGCCGCTGGTTGTGCGTCTGGAAGGCACAAATGTTGAAAAAGGCAAGGACATGCTGAATAATTCCGGCCTGCCGATTATTGCGGCGAATGATCTGGCGGATGCCGCCGAAAAAGTGGTGGCTGCAACCAAAAAAGCCGCGGCCGCCGCAGCCTGATATATTTCATAATTCTTTATAAGGAAGCCCCGTTTTTACGGGGTTTTTTCTTGTGAAAATGTGTTCTAAACTGTTTGACATTTGTGATAAGCAGGCGTACACCTACGGCAAATTCGACACCATGAAAAAAGGAGAAAGAAATGTCGGAATCCTATCATATGTTTAGTGGTAACATTCAACGGGAGGGAGGGCAGCTCAGCGCAGTGTTTTATGAACATACTCAGCATCCCTGGATCAGCCGGATTCATAATACCATGCCACCGGCACGCCCTTATTCGCAGGCGCAGTGTCAGAAACTTGTTGCCGCAGGAAACGCTGAACATGCTACGCGGTTGGCCCAGTTCAATGGCGGTCAGGCCCACGAAGCTTTGTTGGCAATGGCAAAACTGGAAGCCTGATTTTTTACCCCTTGCGAAACACCTGTTTTTGGCTAAAGTAAACGCCAGAAATATTAACAGGTGTTTTCGTTTCTTGGCGGGAGTTTTTTCGCTCAAGACAGCGGGGCCTTCTGTTTCAGACCCGGAAAGACAATATGTTTGATTTATCAGGAAAATGCGCCCTTGTGACGGGGGCAACAGGAGGAATTGGGGCCGAGATTGCGCGGGCGCTCTATGAGCGGGGAGCCAAGGTTGGCCTGTCCGGTCGGAATGAAGCCAAATTGCAGGCATTGAAAGAGGAGCTGGGCGATCGTGCGGTTGTTCTGTCGGCTGACCTGGCGGCGGCGGGCGCGCCGGATGATCTGGCAAAACGTGCCGAGGAGGCTCTGGGGCAGATTGATATTCTTGTCAATAATGCCGGCCTGACCCGCGACGGACTGTCTATGCGGATGAAAGATGAGGATTGGCAGGAGGTTCTGGATGTCAATCTGTCGGCCACATTCAAGCTGGCCCGCGCAGTTCAGCGCGGAATGATGAAACGCCGGTTTGGCCGGATTATCAATATCGCTTCGATCGTTGGCGTGACAGGAAATCCGGGGCAGTGTAACTATGTGGCATCCAAAGCGGGAATGATCGGTTGGTCCAAAGCTATGGCTGCCGAAGTTGCCAGTCGCGGAATTACCGTCAATTGTGTTGCCCCCGGTTTTATCGCCACCGCCATGACCGAAGTTTTAACGGATGACCAAAAGGCCAAAATCAACGCGACCATTCCGATGGCCCGTATGGGAGCATCCGAAGATATCGCGGCTGCGGCCGTTTATCTGGCCAGTGACGAAGCCGGGTATGTAACAGGAACGACGCTGCATGTGAATGGCGGCATGGCGATGATTTAGAGCGTCGTGCCCTTTGCGCCTCCTTTGCGTTCAGGACGTGAACGATGAAACAACAAAAAAATGCGTGTAATCCACTATTTGTCGACACATGGATTACACGGACTTTCTTCGAAAGCCGTGTAATGACGAAATTGAGGGGGGACAAGCCGTCCGTGTGATAACGGCAACGAGAAGTGTCCTAAAATTAAGTTAAATGACTATATACGCACGAAGTGACGAAGGAACGAAGAAATTGAAAAAAACTTCGTGTCTTCGTTACTTCGTGCATAAAAAGATTTAAACCGCAAAGTAAACAAAGTCCTTTCGTTTTTTGCACAAAACCTCTGCGCGCCCTGCGCCCTCTGTGGTAAAAATCAACGCCTATCGTCGTAATCCCCCAAGAATTCCCCGCATCAGCTCTTTCATAATGGTGCGGCCCAGAGAAGAACTGGCGGCGCGGACCGCCGATTTTATGGCGGCCTCGGTGACGGACTGGCGGTTGGAAGATTTCTGTTTGGGGGCCTGCTGCTGCACAGCTTCCTGTTTTTCAAGCTGTCTGGCCTTTTCTTCGGCGCGTTTGGCAAGGATTTCAAATGCGGATTCGCGGTCGATGGTTTCCTTGTATTTTTTGTCAAACCCCGCGGCCTGTTGCGCCATGGCTTTGGCGCTGTCCGTAGCAGGCCCCAGCCGGGAAGACGGCGGACGGATCAGGACACGCTGCACCACGGAAGGTGTTCCTTTGGATTCGAGTGTGGAAACGAGGGCTTCCCCGACCCCCAGCTCGGTGATGACATCCTTGACCGCAAAGGCCGGATTCTCCCGATAGGTTTCTGCTGCGACCTTGATAAATTTTTGCTGTTGCGGTGTAAAAGCCCGCAGCGCGTGCTGGACTCTGTTGCCGAGCTGCCCCAGAACGGTTTCCGGGATATCCTGTGGATTCTGGGTGACGAAATAAATGCCAACCCCTTTGGAGCGGATCAGGCGGACAACCTGTTCTATTTTTTCCAGCAGGGGCTTGGGGGCATCGTGAAAGAGTAAATGTGCCTCGTCAAAGAAAAACACCAGCTTGGGTTTGCTGGAATCTCCGGCCTCTGGTAACTCTTCGAAAAGCTCTGAAAGCAGCCACAGCAGGAAAACGGCATAAAGGCGCGGGGAATTCATCAATTTTACGGCGCTCAGGATGTTAATATATCCCTGTCCGTCCAGATCGGTCCGAATAAAGTCCTGCAAGTCCAGCGCGGTTTCCCCTAGAAACTGATCTGCTCCCTGATCTTCAAGGCGGAGCAGAGCGCGTTGAATGGCGCCGATAGAGGGTTTGGACACATTACCGTATTCTTTGGAAATTTCCTCTGCCCGCTCTGCTATGGATACCAGAAGCGCGCGCAGATCTTTGAGGTCCAGCAGGAGCAAGCCTTCCTCATCGGCGATCCGGAAGGCGATATTTAACACGCCTTCCTGCGTATCATTCAGCTCCAGCATATGAGCCAGCAGAATGGGACCGATTTCTGACACGGTGGTGCGGACAGGCGTGCCCGCTTCCCCGAACACATCCCAGAAGGCACATGGAAAAGCTCTGGCCTTATAGGCCTCTCCCATCCCGATCACATCGGCGCGTTTACGCAAAAACTCCTGCATCTCAGACGGCTGGCATATTCCCGACAAATCCCCTTTGACATCGGCCATGAACACCGGAACGCCCGCCGCAGAGAATCCTTCGGCTAAAACCTGCAAGGTGACCGTCTTTCCCGTTCCGGTCGCGCCAGCAATCAGGCCGTGACGATTAGCCCATTTCAAGGCAAAATACTGCTTGTCCTCCGGCGTGTCGCTATAGGAGCCGATATAGATGGAGTCGTCTGCTGGCAAAGGCGTGGTCATGGTTTAGAGGCCTTGTTTGTTTTTATTTGGAGGAGAGCAATGGCATAGAGATCGCTGCCTGTTGTTTTTCAGTGTCATGCTCGTGTTTCAGGTCTTTGACTTCTTTTAGAAGATCGTAGACCTGCGCACGCTTTTTATCGGCGCGTTTTGAAAAAGGTCCGTACAGACACCAGATAAACACGCCCCCGGCAAGAAATCCGGTTCCCATGGCGCCCAGTACGATTGCGGCAAGAGGCAGAGATAACGCTGGTTGCAACGGATTATAATAGACCTCGACCGCCTGCATGTTACTCACAGCAAACATTACCGCCGCCAGTGCGACCAGAGTACTGAAAATCCAGTGAAAAAAGCGCATGCTGCCCCTCCGGCTGTCAGGTTGCCTTATTCGTCAGTATTCAAACGGTCGCGCAAAGCTTTGCCGGTTTTAAAGAATGGCAGGCGTTTTGCGGAAACCTGTACGGTTTCACCGGTGCGCGGATTGCGCCCGGTTCGTGCGTCACGTTCCTTGACAGAAAACGCCCCAAACCCGCGCAATTCCACGCGATCTCCGCGCTCCAGAGCGCCTGAAATTTCTTCAAAAAACGTCTCAACAATCTTTTCAACGTCCCGCAGATAAAGATGGGGATTAAGATCTGCGATCCGGCTGATGAGTTCTGATTTTGTCATTTAAACCTCTAATAAACACCAATATTTCCAGAGGCTTAAGATATGTCATTTTTGAGGGGCTGGTCAAGAAAAACAAAATAATATCAGAATATTGTTCTTTTCTCTGCATATTTACGCGCAGTGAGAGGTATCCAATCGACATTGATCGGCAGCAGATGCGTGCTTATAGAAATGCGTTACAGCAGGTTTATCCTGATCATAGCATCTGGTGCGCCTTTCTATGGACGTATGGCCCGCAGCTCATGGAACTTACGGACTTGCAGATTACAAAAGGCAATGCGCCAAAAGAAGCGGAAATTCAGGATAAGGCTGTTGAAATATTTCGGATCCGAAGTGGCCCTCACCGGTCACCGTGACAAGGATGCCGCCAAAGGCTTGTCGCATGGCTTCCCCTTGGGTTGGTAAACATCCCCATGGGTCATTATCGGAATGGATATAGGTGAATTTCCGGCCCTGTTCCTTGATCCGTGGATAGTCAAGCCCGTGCGGATAGGTGGGATGGTCCGGCGTCATCCCTTCCAGCGGATTAAGAAAACCGGCGACGCAAAGAGCATTATCCGTACTGAAGTTGCCGCTTGATAGCAGCCGGAAAGTAAGTGGAACTCCTGCTGAATGTCCAATAATCAGGTTAAAATGTCGTTCTGTTGTGTCTCTTATAACGGTATTTTCCCATACATCCAGATGCGCAAATCCATCCTCGTGCTTGGGTAGTGAGGGTGTCCAGACATGATAACCTGTTTCTTCCAGTTTGTCTTTTAACCATGGAATCCAAAAGGAGTGTTCATCACATCCTGTCCCATGAAATATGGCGGCTGTTTTATTCTGAGCCATCCTCATTCTCTTCTCTTTCTTCCTCATCTTCAATCAGCCAGGCGACGGAGACAACTTGCTCGTCTTTTGCGACCTTGAAGAGCGTCACGCCTTGCGCGGCACGGCCTGTGAAACGGACCCCGTCAACCGGCATACGGATCATTTGTCCCTGATCTGAGATCAGCATGACCTGATGCTCGCTGGTGACCGGGAAGCAGGCCGCGATAGCTCCGCCGTTCTTTTGGGTCAGGCTCATATTGGTGACCCCTTGCCCGCCGCGGCCTGTGACCCGGTACTCATAGGCCGAGGTCCGTTTGCCAAAGCCGCCATTGGTGACGGAGAGCAGGAATTGCTCCTTGTCCTGAAGTTCTTTGAATCGCTCTTCAGAGAGCTGCATATCGCCGCCCTCGAATTCGGCCCCTTCTTCATCCGCCCCGCGCAACTGGTTCGCCAGTTTCAGGTAAGCCGTCCGTTCATCCGGTGTGGCGTCTACGTGCTTCAGGATTGACATTGAAATCAGTTCGTCATCTTTTCCAAGCTTGACGCCGCGGACACCGGTCGAGGTCCGCCCGGCAAAGACCCGGATATCACTGACCGGGAAGCGAATGGCTTTGCCCAGCTTGGTTGCCAGAAGGACATCTTCATCTTCACGGCAGATTTTGACGGAGACCAGTTTTTCGCCTTCATCCAGCTTCATGGCAATCAGGCCGTTTTTGCGGATATTCTGGAAGTCGGTTAGCTTGTTGCGCCGGACCGTGCCGTGAGATGTGGCGAACATGATATCCAGCTTATCCCAGATTGCTTCGTCTTCCGGTGTGCGCAGATAGACCGAGATGGTTTCGTCCGGTTCCAGCGGCATCAGGTTAACCAGCGCTTTGCCGCGCCCTTGCGGGGAAGAAAGTGGGAGCTGCCAGACCTTCATCTTGTGGACAATCCCCTTGGAGGTAAAGAACAGGATCGGTGTGTGGGTCGAGGCGACAAACAGGTCCGAGACAAAATCTTCGTCCTTCAGTCCGGTTCCGGCGCGTCCCTTGCCGCCACGGCGCTGGGCGCGGTAAGTATCCAGCGGAACTCGTTTTGCGTAACCGCCATGTGTGACGGTGACGACCATATCTTCGCGCTGGATCAGGTCTTCGATATCGTGCTCGAACTCGGCATCCAGCATTTCCGTCCGGCGCGGATAGGCAAAGCGTTCCTTGATATCAAGCAACTCTTCGCGGACCACCGCGATCAGTTTCTCCATGGACCCAAGGATCGCAAGATATTCTGCAATTTTGTCAGTGATTATCTTTAGTTCATCGCCGATTTTGTCGCGCTCCAGTCCGGTCAGGCGGTGCAGGCGCAGATCAAGAATGGCGCGGGCCTGTAATTCCGACAGGCGGTAGGTATTCTGTTCGGAAATCGGATATTCCGGATCATCCACCAGCGCAATCAGCGGCGCAATATCTGCGGCGGGCCAGTCACGGGCCATGATCTGCTCGCGGGCGGTTTGCGGATCGGGAGCATTGCGGATCAGGGCAATCATATCGTCGATATTGGCCACCGCGACCGCAAGACCAACCAAGGTATGTGCTTTCTTGCGGGCTTCGTTCAGTTCATAAATTGTGCGCTTGGTAACGACTTCCTTGCGGAAATCGACAAATGCCCGGATCATGTCACGCAGGACCATCGTCTGTGGTTTGCCGCGATAGAGGGCGACCATGTTGGCGGGGAAGGTGGTTTGCAGCTGTGTAAATTTGAAAAGCTGGTTGAGAACGATATCGCTTTGTGCTGATTTTTGCAGGTCAATCACAATGCGCATGCCATCACGGTCAGATTCGTCCTGAACGTGCGAAATTCCTTCGACGATTTTGTCGCGGCCCACTTCACCCAACCGCTCCAGCAGTTTTCCCTTATTCACCTGATAGGGAATTGCGGTCACAATAATAGATTCTTTGCCGCCTTTGCTTTCTTCGATCTCGGTGGTGGCGCGCATCGTGATGGAGCCATTTCCGGTGGTATAGGCGCTCATAATTCCCATTTTTCCCAGAATTTGCCCGGCGGTGGGGAAATCCGGTCCCGGTATGTATTGAATCAGATCCTCGGTGGTAATATCCGGATTATCCAGCGCCGCCAGACAGCCGTCAATCACTTCGCCCAGATTGTGCGGAGGAATATTTGTCGCCATGCCAACGGCAATCCCGGTCATGCCGTTTACCAGCAGGTTGGGCCAGCGGGCGGGCAGAACGACTGGCTCCAGAATGGATTCGTCATAGTTGGGGGAAAAATCAACGGTTTCTTTATCGATATCGTCCAGCAGGGTCTCTGCGGCCTTGGACATCCGGGATTCGGTATAACGCATGGCCGCGGCCGGATCGCCGTCAATCGAACCAAAGTTTCCCTGCCCGTCAATCAGAGGTACGTTCAAAGAGAAATCCTGCGCCATCCGTACCAGAGAATCGTAAATCGCGCTATCGCCGTGCGGGTGATATTGACCCATAACATCCCCGACAATCCGGGCGGATTTACGGTAGGGTTTGTCCGATGTATAGCCCCCTTGTTTCATCGCAAACAAAATGCGGCGGTGAACGGGTTTCATCCCATCCCGCACGTCCGGGAGCGCCCGCGAAACGATGACGCTCATCGCATAATCGAGGTAGGAGGTGCGCATCTCCTCTTCCAGCGATATTTTCGGGAATTGTTCGCCGGCCGGGGGCATTTGATCGTCGGAAATCGGGGTGTCAGTCATGTATTACACCTAGCAGGAAACTGCAAGAGTGGCAAGGGACAGCGCTGAATTTGATTGGCTTATTTTTCGCGGAAAATAATCCGGCCTTTGGTCAGGTCGTACGGAGTCATTTCCACAACAACCTTATCGCCCGCCAGAACGCGAATGCGGTTCTTGCGCATTTTTCCGGCAGAGTGCGCCAGAATTTCATGGTCATTTTCCAGTTTGACACGAAACATCGCATTCGGAAGGACTTCCGATACAATGCCTTTAAATTCAATCAAATCTTCTTTTGCCATAAAGTCTCTATTTTGTATTTGCTTTAGCAGACATACTGCGTTTTAGAAATTTTTGCAAGCCTTGTCATGTCGTTGCGGCCAAAAGCGCCGGAATGGAAATATCCCGTTTGATGAAGTAGCGGCGGCAGGCATCTTTTAATTCGTTCCGGAATGCGATGCCATGTGGTCCGCCGTCCCCCATAATGCGCTTAAGAATAATTGCTTTGAGTGTTTTATGGTGCGCCTCGACAATTTCAAATGCATCCGTATCAACTTCTTGCAGGGCTTCCAGAAAAGACAGCATAATATTTGCCAGATCGCCGATCAGGTTGTATTTGAACATACCGGCATTACCTTTCAGTTGCATGATTGGCTGGGTCAGTCGTTCGCGCAGTTCTGCCGAATTCACGATAGCCTGCATTTTAGCTTCTTTCAGGATTTTCTCCAGTTCATCCAGAAACTCCAGACCGACCGGCACAAAATCAACTCGGTTATTGTCAATCACGCGCTGTGATTCATGTATTTTTTGCGGATCAATCGTGCCGGTTCCAACCTTTGCCTGCAGGATATAGGAAGCTTTGATGATCTTTGGTTCTATGCCTGTATTTTGGGTCATGTGGTACGGTCTTTGTGTTTAGGGTCTGGAGCGTCGTTTTTCCAGCCCTCTATAATCTGAGCCGTCTTTACGGCGGCGGCAAGGGCCAAAGTAATAAGGGGATTCGATAAAATCGCGGGGTTTATTGATAACGTGAGCCAGACGTTTGGCAAGGTCTTCGGCGCTGAAGGGTTTGACCAGAAATTCGGTGACTCCGTAATCCCGCGCCTGCGAAACCCGTGGAAAAGCGCTATAACCGGTCATCATAATGATCGGCACCAGCCGGTTGGGGGAATTGGCATTGCGGCGGATCATCTGGATCAGATCCAGACCGTTGACGTTTGGCATATGCCAGTCAGTGATAATAATATCCTGATTGTGACGTAAAAAGTTGCGGTAGCCCTCTTCCCCGTTTTCGGCATTATAGATTTTTCCAACCCCCAGAGTCATCAGGACGGCATGGATGATTTTACGCATGGGGAGCGTATCTTCGACGACCAGAACACTGAGATTTTCGAGGTTAAGAGGCATAAAGAATAAAAAATCAGAGAGTAAGTTAAATAGTGAGTGATTTTGTTTATAATTTCATTATAGCTGTTAATTGTTACCAATTTACTTAAAATCTTAAATTCTTTGCCCAAACAGGGCTGTTCCAATACGTATATAAGTCGTTCCAAGTCTTAAAGCTTTGGTGTAGTCGGCGCTCATCCCCATGCTGAGCTGTGAAAGTGCGTGAGCTTTAGCCAGTTTTTTAAGAAATGCAAAGTGCAGGGCGGGCGGATCCTGCGCCGGGGGAATGCACATCAGTCCCTGAATATCAAGGCGGCATTCTTTGCGGCAGAACTCAAGAAAATCCGGCAGATCACACGGCAGAATGCCGGCTTTCTGTGTTTCTTCGCCGGTATTGACCTGAATCAGGCATGGGAGTTTCTTTTGCTGTTTTTGCATTTCCTGCGATAGGATTTGCGCCAGTTTTTCCCGGTCAAGGCTATGGATCATATCGAACAGGGCCACGGCTTTGTCTGCTTTGTTGGTTTGCAGAGGGCCGATCAGGTGCAGATCGAGGTCGGGGATGGTGCGTTTATACTCTGTCCAGCGGTCTTCTGCGTCCTGTACCCGGTTTTCCCCGAATAGTCGCTGCCCGGCTGCCAGCGCGTCCTTGATGGATTCTGCGGGCTGCATTTTACTGACAGCCATGAGCCGGGCGGACGGGGTTTGCGAGTCTCGGATGTCTTCCAGAAATTGCGCGCGACGGGCTGCAAACGTCATGAGGATTACATGCAGCCCTTTTGTTGTGCCAGAGTGAGCAGCTGATTACGCCGGTTCTGAGCGGCATAGGCCTGTTGCTGTGTTTGCTGGGCATTGCTGGAGGTCATGCTATTGGCAAGGGTCGCCAGACCGCTCAGGATGCCGCGTTCCTGATACCCTGTGGAATAATACATGCTTTGCTGGGCAGCCTGTACGCCGGCATTTGCCATCTGATTATTCGCCTGCGCGCCCCCGGCGGCGGTGATAATCTGATCCAGTTGCATGAATTCGGCCTGCATCTGGTCGCAGGTCATATTCGAGTCCGCAGGGGTAATACCATTGGGAATGGCCGCGTAATTTGTGCCGGTCGTCTGGCAGGCGGACAGAAGGAACAGAACGGGAAGTGTCAACAGAATACGGTGCATTTTAATGTCCTCGGCAATTTTGGCGATTAAAGTTTCATCCCATCTAAGCATAAAACATTCAACCGGAACAAGGCCGGATTTTGCCTTATGGGCACCTCTAAAAAGGTTTTTTTTGCGGGATGGACCAGAGCGATTGGGCAGCCGGAGGTCAGGACCCGGATTTTTGCCGGGTTTTGGTTTTTTCGGGGGTTCTTTTAACGTAATACCATTATTGGGGCACTATGCGGGTGCAGATCGTCCTTGGTCGTTGCGGATCAGGAAGACGAAGCGTTGCATGTTATAGGCGAGGTTTTTCAGGCCGATTTTCGCTTTGGCCCGCACGATGCCGACGGAGCGCACGAGTGTGCCGCCCATGGCGTTCGTCTGATGGCCAAAGACATGTTCGACCCGCACGCGGACGCTTGATCGGCGCTTATTGGCTCTTTTTTGAGGTGCCCATAATTCTCTAAAAAACTTTATGTAAACCATGATTATACTTTCTCCCGCAACCGCTCAACCGAACCGTCAAACATTTGCTTCAATTTTTCTGTGTCAAAATTCAGCTTTTGACCGTTTGCAGACACAATCGCTTGTTCTCCCATAAACCAAATCGTATGCAATAATCGATAAAACTCCAAACGGCATTGGGCATGAAGATCGAGATCCAGAGATCTTGCCCAGGCATCGGCATAATCAGTATCTAACCCATCAATTTCCGATCCTGCATAGGTCAATGATAGCGTAAATAGTGGGTCGCCGTAACAAATATCATCGACGTCCACAATTCCCATCAATGCGCCCTCATGTATAATCACGTTTTTGACAGTGGTGTCCGGCATAAAGGGGCGCGGACGGATTTTTAACAAATCTTCTTTAAGTGAATCGAGCTCAGAAAAGGCGATCTCAACGACACCCTTGTCAAAAATCTGCGCCTTAAAAACCCGGTCAGAGGCCACATTCAAATCCTTGGTCAGAAAATCAACCCATGTCTCATGCGGTGGGTTCGGGGTATATCCGTATTTTGAACCATCTGGCAAGGCGTCTAGTTTGGCATGAATATCCACCATTTGCCGCGCGATGGATTTCTTCTGCTCTGCTGTCAAAGATGGATAGGCCCTGCCAATATCGGCTCCTGGCAACCGTTTCATCAGCAGCGCCGGAAAAGGTGAATATTGGCCGTCTAAATCCTGAGCAATGAATTTGGCTAGTGGCACATCGAGTGGAATGAGTTGTTCCTGCCAATGTAAAGCACTGACAAACTTATCTCTGAATTTATTTGTCATCCTGATCACATACGTGGATTGTTCGGTATCCACGGCATAAACGTAGTTCTGATTTCCAGTTGTCAGTCTTGAAATAGAGGCCACCGTCTCGCCTATCAGGTGAGACGCTACATGAGCCGCAGCCTTTTCATCAGGGTCGAGTGATTCTTGAATATTCAATTGTTTAGTCCCACGGTCTTTTGGAGTGGGTTTATTTTAAATAAATCTGGTTTAGATTTCCAGATATCAATGAGTGTATCGTAAGGTGATTTGTCCGCCCAGTCTTCCGGCACATCTCCGGCCTTGATGGTCTGGTTCTCCTCCCAGCTGTTGCGCTGGATTGGCACATGCACAAAAGAGGCATCCACGATCTGTCCGCCCGTGGCCCGCAAGCCGCACTCATCCAGATGACGGCCAAACAGGGCGAACAGCTTGTCAATCGCGCCCGCCTGCGTCAGGCGCTCCCGGAACAGCCAGATCGTTTTCGCGTCCGGCACCCGGCCATCAAGCCCAATCCCTAAAAACCGCCGGAACGTCAAACGATCCCGGATCAAAAATTCCATCCGCTCGTCCGACAAATTATCCAGCGATTGCAACACCAGAATCTTGAACATCATCACTGCGTCGAACGGCGGGCGGCCTGTGTTCTTCTCCGCAGAACGCTTCAACGCCTTGTTCAGCCGGTAGCCAAACGTTTCCCATGGAATATGCTCCGCCAGAACTTCCAGCGGGTCTCCGCACGTGCTCAGCGCTTTATAGCAATCCTCAACATCGAAAAATCCCGGCTGACTCATATCTTGATATCCTTTCATTACAAACACTCACAACAGAATCTCAGATCTTTACCAAAGTCAGGCGTTTTTAGAAGTGCCCTTATGTCCTACCCATTTTTACAAATTTTTTGCAAACTGGCGCAAAAAATGCAAAAAGTCGTATGCAGGTCATATATATGTATGTTTTCCTCTTTTGCGTGCAGTCAGGATACAGTCATGAATAAAGCATTTATCACAGGAGTTACCGGGCAGGACGGAGCCTATCTGTCGCGATTTCTACTGGAAAAAGGATATGAGGTTCACGGCATGCAGCCGCGCTGCGAGGTCGATAATACAGAGCGGCTGGCCGATATTCTTTCACACCCCCGGTTTTTTCTGCATGCCGGTGATTTAACGGATGGAGGGAATGTTTTCCGATTGCTGCATGAGGTGCAGCCGGATGAAATTTATAACCTTGGGGCGCAAAGTCATGTTGCAACCAGTTTTCAAATTCCGGAACAAACTGCAAATGTAGATGCACTGGGGGTTCTGCGGCTGCTGGAGGCGATCCGGACGTTAAATCTGGGAGCAAAATTTTATCAGGCCAGCTCGTCGGAGCTGTTTGGCAATGCCCCGGCCCCGCAACATGAGAAAACGCCGTTCCAGCCGTGCAGTCCTTATGCTGCAGCAAAACTATATGCTTACTGGATGGTTCGGACCTACCGGGAGTCCTATGGAATATTTGCGGTCAACGGAATTTTGTTTAATCATGAAAGCCCGTTACGCGGGGAAGACTTCGTCACGCGCAAAGTGACCAAAGCGGTGGCTGAAATTTATTGCGGGCTAAAAACACATATAACGCTTGGCAATCTGGATGCGGTGCGCGATTGGGGACATGCCCGCGATTATGTCGAAGGAATGTGGCTGATGCTGCAACAATCCGAGCCGCAGGATTATATACTGGCAACCGGTCAGACCCATTCCGTCCGCCAACTGGTGGAAATAGCGTTTGCAGAGATCGGGCGAGAGATCGTCTGGCGCGGTATGGGGCCGGACGAAGTCGGGTATGAGCGAAAAACTGGAGATATTCTGGTAAAAATTGATCCGCAATTTTACCGCCCGAATGATGTGCATTTTTTGTGCGGAGACGCAACAAAAGCTTATGAAGATCTGGGGTGGACGCCCAAAACCTCTTTTCGTTCCCTGATTCAGGAAATGCTGCACTCTGATCTAGCGCAGGTAGAACGTTCAAAGCATATGGACCATTTGAAAGAAAAAAATGAGCGAGTTTTCAGACACGCCGCATGATCTCTGCGGAAGAAGAATATGGGTCGCTGGCCATGAAGGCATGGTGGGGGCGGCGCTGGTCCGGCAGTTGCAGCAGGAAAATTGTGAAATTCTGGGAGTTTCCAAAGCTGACCTGGATTTGCGGCAGCAGGCAGATGTGTCTGTCTGGATGCAGCGAGAAAGACCGGATATCATTGTTATTGCTGCAGCAAAAGTGGGTGGAATTGGCGCGAATGCCGCATCCTCGGCTGATTTTCTGTACGATAATCTGATGATTGCATCTCATATCATCCATGAGGCTTCCCGGCAAAAGGGGGTGCGATTGCTGTTTTTGGGATCTTCCTGCATTTATCCCAAATATGCGCCGCAGCCAATCCCGGAAGATGCACTGCTCTCCGGGCCGCTGGAACCGACCAACGAAGCCTATGCGATTGCAAAAATTGCCGGATTAAAGCTTTGCCAGTTCTACCGGCAGCAATATGGATGTGACTTTATCTCGGCGATGCCCTGTAATCTGTACGGTAAGGGAGATCGTTACCATGCCGGGAATTCTCATGTCATTCCGGCGATGCTTATGAAATTTCATGCAGCAAAAATGCAACAAGACCCGGCGGTCACTCTGTGGAGCACCGGGCAGGCTTTGCGGGAATTTTTATATGTAGATGATCTGGCGGGTGCTTTAATTCACCTGTTAAAGTTTTATCAGGGAGCCCGGCACATTAACGTTGGATCGGGGCGCGAGATCAGCATTCAGGATCTCGCGGCGCTGGTTGCAGAAACGGTCGGCTATCAGGGGAAAATCGTGTTTGACCCCTCTTACCCGGACGGCACGCCGCGAAAACTTATGGATAACAGCGTGCTGCATGAAAGTGGCTGGCGCCCGAAAACCGACCTGCGGGAAGGTCTTCACCGAGCCTACCAGGATTATTTGCTGCGCTATGAAGTATTGGAAGGGGCGCCGAATGCCGCAGCGGCCTGATCTTTCGGCTATTCGTCCGGTGTTGCTATGTGGCGGACTTGGCCGTCGTCTTTTTCCCTTATCCACACCGGATAAACCAAAACCGTTCCTTGCATTATGCTCTGATAAAACCATGTTGCAGGAAACGGCCCTGCGATTTCTGGGGGCAAAACCTCCCGTCGTGATTTGTAATCGGCAACATGCAGATCTGGTCAGGGCGGATCTTTCGGAAATCAAAATGGCTCCGCACCTTATTCTCGAAGAGCCATGCTGCCGCAATACGGCACCGGCGGCGGCGCTTGCTGCCCGTTACTTTCAGGATCAGGCTCCGGACGAATTGCTGCTGTTTTTGCCGTGCGATCACAAAATAGCACGCCCGGAGGTTTTGCATGCGGCGGTCGCCAAAAGCATCGGCGCAGCAATTTCCGGTGATTTTGTCCTGTTCGGGGAGACTCCATCCATGCCGGATACAGGCTATGGATATATTCGCGCCGGGGAAAAACAGGCGGGATCTGAAGAGGTTCTGCGGGTGCAGCATTTTCATGAAAAACCAGAGGCGGAGCGGGCGCGCACTTATATTGAAGATGGATGCTACTGGAATACCGGGTTGCTACTGGTGCGTGCCGATGCGCTGGCCGCGGCATTTGCTGCATATATGCCGGAGTTTTGGGAGTGTGTGCAAACACTGGATCTGCCAAATCCTGATCTTGAGAGTTTTACTCACCTGCCCGATATTTCTCTGGATTATGCCCTGCTGGAAAAAATTCAGACCTGTGCGCTTTGCCCGGTGGATATGGGCTGGTCTGATATTGGAACTCTGGACAGATTACGGGCTTCCGCGTAAACTTTATCTCCTGAAAACAAAGAAAATTTTAAGACTATTCATATATGGTTGGATCTGATGACTGAAGAGCGGCGGGAACATGAGACGTACCAGTCCTATTTTAAAGGGACTTACTGGCAAAACATGACGTTTGTCCGACCCGGCGAATTTTATCGTGCGGATCAGGCGGATGAACTGATTATCGCCGAAACCGGATCCGGAATTATAGTGTCGATTTATGATGTCGATGTGCATGTCGGTGGTTTGGCGCATCTTATTTTACCAAAAGATCTGGTGCGTGATTTTTCAAAATTTCAGGAAAAAAATGCAGATTTAATCTCTTTTGCCAGAGCGCCTCTGGACAATTTGATTAAAGCCTTGAAGCAAAAAGGCGCCGGAAAGCACCGAGTCAAGGTGCGTATTTACGGCGGAGCTGACCTGATGGAAGATTCTTTTGATATTGGGCTAAAAAGTGCGGTTTTTGTGCAAAAAGATATTCTTGAAAAAGGCTTGAAACTGATTACACAGGATGTTGGTGGTTCTCATTGCCGCCGGGTGCATTTTTTCCCCTATACCGGGCGTCTGGAACGTTATCCGATGCGGCGGAAACAGGACCGGGAGATGCTATGGGCGCGGGAAAAAGACTATCTTAACGGAGTTGAAGAAAAATTCAGAGGGATCAAATGAGCCAGACAACGAACAAAATTATGATGATGGAACCGGCCTTGTTCCACTCCAATCCTGAAACCATGGAGACCAATACGTATCAGGCGGAAGACCCGGAAAATATTTCCCCCATCCATATTCAGGCTGTTCAGGAATTTCGCGGATTGCGCGACCGTCTGGTCGAGGCCGGCGTGATCGTTGTTACAGCCTATGGCCAGGCGGCGTCTCCGGATGATATTTTTTGTAATAACTGGGTTGCAACCTTGTCTGACCGGAGGATGGTGCTCTATCCCATGCTCGCCAAAAACCGGCGCATCGAACGCCGGACGGATATTCTGGAATTTCTGGGGCGGTTTTATGAGGTGGCTCTTGACCTGTCCGCAGAGGAGCAGGCCGGGCGCTATCTGGAAAGCACCGGCTCGCACTGGCTGGACCGCGTAAACCGTATTGCTTATTGCGGCCTGTCAGCGCGCACAAACAAGGATCTTGCCGAAAGATGGTGCCGGACATTTGAATTTGAGCCGGTCTTTTTCAATACGGCCAATCATGTTGGAAAACCTGTCTATCATACAGATGTGTTGATGTATATCGGGAGCAGCGTTGCCGGGATTTGCAGTTCCTGCCTGTTACCGGAGGACCGGACGCGTGTTCTGGATAAATTATCCCGGCATCATGACATTGTTGATCTGTCACTGGAGCAACTGCGCCGTTTTTGCGGGAATTCTCTGGAAGTGCGTGGAACGAACGACCGTAAAATTCTGGCAATGTCGCAACAGGCTTATAATGCTTACACGGATTCCCAGAAAGCTGCTTTATTGAAGCATGTTGATGAGATTGTTTATAGCGACATTTCCACGATTGAGACTTATGGTGGCGGCTCTGCACGGTGTATGTTGCTGGAACTTCATTAATTTATAAAATGAGCGAAGGTTTTTTTCTGCTTGTTCGTATCATAAGTATCAGTAAACTATACTTATGAAAGGATTTGAAATGTCTACATCCAAACTATTTTTGACCAGCCTTGCTGCGTTGTCTGTTATGGCGTTGCCTGTTTTCGCAGGAGCCGCCCATGCGGAAGGTAAAATGCCGCCGCCTCCACGCGATGGAAGCGGTCCGGGCGGAGCTCTTTTTGAAAAAATGGACACGGACGGGGACGGTAAGATCAGCGAGGCCGAGCACATGGAAGGAGCTAAATCCCGGTTTTCCAAGATGGATACTGACTCTGACGGGTTCGTGACAAAGGATGAAATGCGTGCGCAAAAAGAAAAAATGCACGAAAAATTCAAAGGTCATAAACAAAAATGCATGGGCGCTCCTGAGTCTGAGGATGCCCCTGAGCCGAAGGGTGAATGAGCCTGTGGGGAGCCGAATTTTTGCATCATGAAGACCGATCATCATGTTCAGACCGATGAAGAGCTGGTTCTTCAGGTGCAAAGCGGGTCCCACGACGCGTTTGCGGAGTTGGTGCGTCGCTATACTGCGTATCTTTATCGTGTTGTGTGGCGTACCTATCCCGACAAATCAGAAGCGGAGGACATTGTGCAGGATGTTTTTTTGAAATTTTGGGATACGCCGCAGAAATTTGACTCCGAGCGCGGGGTCAGGTTCAAAACCTGGATCAGCCGGGTTGCCGTGAATCGCGCAATTGATGCATCCCGCAAGAAAAAACCTGTTCCGGATTATGAGTATCTTCTGCAGCAAAAACTGGAAGATGAAGATATTCCGCTACACGATCTGGAACGGAACGTCAAAAAAATGGAACTGGAAGCAGCGATTCAGAATTTACCGGAGCGGCAGAAGCTGGCGCTTGATTTATGTTTTTATGAAGAAATGAAGCATAAAGAGGCTGCGGAAATTATGGATGTAAGCGTGAAGGGCGTCGAAGCTCTTCTGGTGCGTGCCAAACAAACTTTACGGCGTATTCTGGGGGAAAGGCAGGAGGATGCAGCATGAGAAACGTATTTAATGAAGGATTCCTTGGGGAGCGTTGCCATCCGATCGTATCGGAGGATCTGGCGGAAAAAATTATTGCTGCGGCTTTGCTGCGCGGTCAGGGGCAAGACAGGCTGGTGATGTGGTTGCTCATTCCGCGTCCTTTCCTGATTATGAGCGTTTTGTTTTGTCTAAGCCTGTTCGCGGGGATGGGGTTTGACATGGGGTTTAATTCAGCAGAAGCTTTGTATGTAAGCGAGGGAGATATGTTGTTATCTTTCGATGAGGATGCGCTATGAGATATGGTTTGAAACTTATCCTGACACTGTCTATTTTACTCAATATTGCTCTGGTTGGGTTGATTGCGGGGGGATCTTACCGGGTTTTTCGCCATTTTGGACCTGATCCTGATTTACGTAAGGAGATGGACTCTCTGCCGCCGGAGGTGCGTGCCAGGATTGATGGGGTGTTTGCCGATGCCCGTGAAGAAATGTTCGCCTTGTTTAAGGAGGAGCGTTCGGCCCGCGCTGCGGTTCGGGCCGCATTGAATGCGGACCCGTTCATACCGGAAGACTATGAACAGGCCGCCGATGATCTTAATCGGATCAAGTTGAAAATGTTGGAAGGGCGGGCAAGAAAAACCGGCGCGATTGCAAGCCAGCTCAGTGCTGAGGATCGCCGCAAATTTTCCGGTTATTTATTGCGCGGGATGCGCCATGATAAATTCCGCGGAGAGGACGGGCCGTCGCGCCTCCCCCCACCAGAGAAGCAATCAGCAGCCTCTACTGAGAGCGAAGAGCCTCTAACCGGCAGCACAACAACGAAAGAGCGACAAACAGCGTCCTCTGCGAAGGTTGGCGGGCGTGACTGGCCCTTTGATGCGGTGATGTTACCGATGCCGGATTTTGATAACGAAAAGTTCTAGTTGTCAAATTGCTGAGTCATATAGTAAATATTTCCCATAATATATAAAATTTTATGTAAATTTTACGTCGTTTTTACGAAAAGTAATATAAACTTAAATCATAATCGGTCGTGATTGAAGAGGGCCAAAACCAAACAGAAGATAAAGGGACCGGATTGGACGACAAGGACACCCTTTTTAAAGAAAAAAGATAACGAAACCAGATAAGGACCCCGTATTTTTACAGAATTGCCTATAAGTTCAAGTTTTATTTTGTGCTAATCCTGCCGGAGGCTTCTTCGTCGAACCCCGCTGTACAACCGGAAGAAGTTCTTCTCAGGATTCCCTTTAAACCGCCGGGTCTCTCCGGCGGTCTTTTTTCTTAAGAAAACGAAAACTTTCCTTTTGAAAGTTTTCGCTCTATAACATTCTTAAACCTATGAGACTCACTCTATGCGCAAAATCTTAAAAAATTCTTATGTTGTCTTCTTTTTCTCTGTTTTTTTAGTGGGAGGGATGCTTACTCCCGGCACGGGTTTTGCCGAGGAAACAGCGGCGAATGCTTTAAAGCCGGTGGCCGGTGAAAAAATCCGCGCTCTGGAGGATTATACGGCTGAGTTGCTAAATGGTCTGGAGCCGGCGCAGGCGGAGTATATTTTTCAGATTCGAATGCAATACGGAATTATTCACGGGGTGCAGACTGTGCGCCGCGATATCGGTAGTGCTGTCAAAAGCTGTGGGGATAAAAATCCGGAGATGGCGGAGGAAATGACTCAGGGCTTCAGAGTCTGGAATGAGATGGTCACACCGCGTCTGGACAAGGCGGATGCGGCCCTGAAGACTGCAATCCAGCGGCAGGGATTCCGCCCGACCGTACGTCTGAACATGCTTCTCGATCATATTCAGGCCGCATTTCAGGAGCGGGATTCGCAGTTTGAAAAAATCCCGGTAACTACGGCAGAGGCATGCCGCGGATTACTGGACAGCCTGTCGGAAACGGATAAAGAGCTGAAAGGATTGCTGGAGGAAACGACGCAAACTTTGACAACTCTTTCGGCAGAGCCTGTGGAGTCGGCGGTTTCTAAAGAAAAGAAGTGAATGAAAGTCCTTCATGCCATGGCAGGGGCTCCGGTCGGGGGGGCAGAGAGTTTTTTTCTGGACGCTCTCACCGCGTTGCAGGAAACCGGAAAGGTGCAGCAGCAGGTTGTTACCCGGGCCAATAATCCGGACCGGTTACATCATCTGGAAACCTTGAACATTCCCTGTCGTACGGCATCTTTTAATCGTCATGTTCCCTGTGCGACACAGCAAACCTTGCGGCGGGCGCTCAATACGTTTTGCCCTGATATTGCGCATTATTGGTTAGGGCGGGCCGCGTCTTTTGCGCAGGAGAAAGGCTCTCACGTCAATGTCGGTTGGTACGGAGCCTACTATCATCCGAAATATTACAAACACTGCCGTCATCATATCGCCGTGACGCAGGATGTTGCCGATCATATTATATCTCATGGAATTGCTGCGAAATATGTGCATGTGCTGCACCTTTACAGCGAATGCCTGGAGGCGCCGCCTCTGGATCGCAGCGTATTTGACACGCCGGATGATGCGCCGTTGCTGTTGTCTCTGGCACGGCTGCATCCGGTCAAGGGGCTGGATACGCTGTTGAACGCGCTGGTAAAAATTCCGGAAGCTTATTTATGGCTGGCCGGTTCCGGCCCTCTGGAGCGTGATCTGAAACAGCTTTGTACGGATTTGGGACTGGAGGAGCGCGTCCGGTTTCTGGGCTGGCGACAGGACCGGGCGGCGTTGCTGGCAACGGCGGATCTGTGCGTTTTTCCATCCCGGAATGACTCGTTCGGAGCGGTGATGCTGGAGGCCTGGGCCAGCCGGACGCCTCTGGTGGCAACCAAAGCACCGGGGCCGCGGGCTTATATCAGAGATGGAGAAACCGGACTTCTGGTCGAGATTGACGATGTGGACGCGCTGGCGGAGGCAGTCTCCCGGGTGCTGACGGACTCCTCTTTGCGCCAAACTCTTATAGAGGGCGGGGTGCGAACCTATCGGGAAAACTTTACCAAAGAGGTTTTTAAAACCAATATTTTATCCCTGTATGACCAGATCTTACGGGAATAACATGCTATTTTTCAGGCATAGGCAAATCACTTCGTCTCTGTTATCCTGATGAGTATGTCTGACGATCCTCCGCCGTCCTCCCCGGATCAAAAAGCACCTCCTTCTCCTCCTGCCGCGCAGTCGTCCGCTGCGCGGAATGAGTCTATTGAATTTAACAAAAATATCCGCCTGTTTCTCTCACAGCCATTGCCGCAGTATAATCGCGGCCCTATTAAAGCTTTTAAGGCGGAGGGAGATGGAAAGGCTCCTAAATCGCTGATTGCGTTTTTGTGTGATCCGTCTCTGGTGCCGCGTTGGAATGCCGCTGGCAGCTATGCCCTGATTAATAACTCCAACATAGCGCATCTGATTGCCACCGGCGCGGCATTCTGGCCGCCTGATAAATGTGAAAAATTTATCATGGTTTATGAGAATAACTGGGGGGAGCCGCTCCTGCCGCGTCAGACGAAGCTGGCTTTTGGGATCAAGCAGGACATTATCATGGACCAGTTCCTGCCGGCTATGGTCTCGGCGCTGAAAGATATGAACGAAAAAGGATTTGTGCACGGTGGAATCCGGGTTGAAAATCTGTTTAATGGCAATAGCAACCAGTTCAAAAACTTTGTACTGGGAGATAGCCTGACCACTCCGGCATCTTATCAGCAACCCTCTATTTATGAACCGATTGAACGTGCCATGGCCAGCCCGATTGCCAGGGGCATGGGGCATTTTGTCGATGATCTATATTCTTTTGCGGTATTGCTTGCGATTATGATCCGGACTCATGATCCTCTGGAGGGGTTAACGGATCGAGAAATCATTGAAGAAAAAATCGAAAAAAGCAGTTACGCGGCACTGATCGGAAAAGACCGCTTTACCGGGGCAATTCTCGAATTGTTGCGGGGATTGCTGCATGATGACAAGTCGCAGCGCTGGACGATTGAAAATGTGATGATCTGGATGGAGGGGCAGCGGCTCAGCCCGAAACAGGGATTGAAGCGCAAAAAATCTCCGCGCGTGTTTCATATGGATGGAGAGCGTTTCAGCCGTCCTGAACTGATTGCGCTGCATATCCCAGAACAGGTAAATAACGTGACACAACTGATCGAGGATCAGAAGCTGGAGTTATGGCTGGAGCGGTCTCTGGAAGATAAAGTGGCGCTGGAGCGTCTGGAAACGGCGGTGAGTACGGCGGTTGGTCCGGGGATTAACGAAACCTATAAGTACCGGCTCGCCAGCCGGATTTCTATTGCGCTCGATCCTTCCGCGCCCATCCGCTATAAAAATCTGTGTGTTCATCCGGACGGGATTGGAAATGCTCTGGCAGAAGCGTTTGCCGAGCAAAGCGATCTGAGTGCGTTTGCCGAGATCATCGAACAGGGAATCGTTATGTACTGGCTGAATTCCCAGAATGACCATACGATGGATTATGGCTCAATCTCCAATCGGTTTGAAGTCTGCCGGACTATTCTGAAAAATAAAAGTCTGGGGTTTGGGCTGGAGCGCTGCCTTTATTTTCTCAATCCCGAAGCGCCGTGCTATAGCAGCAAACTCAGGCAATACTTCGTCAAATCTCCCAAAGAAATGGTATTGGCCTTTGAACAACTGGCGGAGAAAAACCAGATGAACAGCCTGCCTCTTGACCGCCATGCAATTGCGTTTCTGTCGGCGAAAGATTCCCGTATTCTCGATTCCTTCCTGATTGAATTGAATGCCTCGGAAAAGTACAAAAACATTCTGGCGAATGTCTGGGCGATTGCGAATATTCAGAAAAGATTTGAACTGCCTCCCCTGCCGCATCTGGCTGAATATCTTGTCAGGGTTATGGGGCCGGTTCTGGAGCGCTTCCATGACCGCCACCTGCGGGAAAGGCTTGTGAAGGAATTTGACAAGATCAAAAAATCCGGAGATCTGAGCAAACTTATGGCGTTGCTGGAAAACGTCGAAATTATGGACAAGGATATCCGCTTTTTCCAAAGAGCAATGGTCCAGTATAAAGAGTTTGAGTCCGAGAAAAGGCTGCTGACGGCCCATCTGGAGAAAAAGGGAGAATTGGGGAAAAGCTCCGGAAGAATGGCGGCGGCAATCATTTCCTGCGCGTTGGGAGGCCTCGGCATCATCACGCTGGCGTTAATTGAATTATCCGGAAAAGGAACGTTTTAGATGGCGGCAGGACGGAAAAAAGGACTGGGATGGCAGGGGCAGGTTGTCTTGACCAGTCTGGCGATTTGCGGAGTTTTATTTACGCCGACAACCACGATTTTACTGGCGGGCATGTTGCCCACACTGGTTGCGGCGTATGCCGACCGAACCAGAGAACGCATGCGGGGAATTACGGTTGGGGCCATGAATATGGCGGGATGTACGCCGTTTATTATGGATCTCTGGCTTTCAGATCATACGATCGAAAATGCCTTGAATATTCTTTCATCACCAACCACCTGGATTATCATGTATGCGGCGGCAGGGGTCGGGTACTGTCTGGAATGGGTTGTGGTGGGCACTGTGTCGATTTTTGCCTCCGAGCGCGCCCAGATGCGCATTAACCAGATCGAAGCAGGGCAGGAACAGCTTGTCGAGCGGTGGGGCGCCGAAGTAACCGGCAAAATCCCGCTGGATGAAGACGGATTTCCTGTACGTCAGAATCTGGATCTGTAGCCTGCCTTAATAAAGGGGCAGGGGATCTTCCTTGGATCTGTAGTCATCTCCTCCTGCAGCGGGAGCGATCTGCGCCGGAGCGATATTGGCCATCGGGTCGGGATCGTTATAAACCGGAGAGGAAACGGGAGCTGTGTTGGCAGAGTAGCCTCCCGGAGCTGACGAGGCGCTTGTCGCTCCGACCTCTTCTCCGACGATTTTCACGTAGGAAACCACCCGTTTTACACCGCTGGTGGTGCGGGCGCGCTCAATAACCCGATTCAATTCCTCCCGGCTTTGGGCAACTCCCATCAGGTAGACAACGCCATTGACCGTATCAATGGTGTAGTTCAGGTTTTGAACATCTTTGTCAATGGTGATACCGGTGCGGATTTTTGCAGAAATCCATGCATCGCTCATAAAGCCGGAAAAGCCGGTGGAATTGGCAACCTGAATTTCATTGATAACCTGTTTGACGCCGTTGACTTTCCACGCCAGACGGACGGCATCGACCCGGTGTTCCGGATTTTGAACAATCCCGGTAATCAGCACTCGCCCCTGATTGACGGTCAGGTCAAGTTTGGTAAAAATATCAACATCATGCCGGAACCACAGGTCATTGATTTCCGTTTGAATGCGAAGATCGTTTACAGACCCTTTCAGACCACCTTCCTTGACGGCTGCGACACCGACCGCCGCCGCTCCGCCGGCCACCACGCCAACGCAGCCTGTTAAAGTCAAAAGACCGGAAATACAAAAAGAAAGGATAAGAAGTCGAGTCATCATTCGGCATCATACCATGCATTTTTATGATGGCGAATCAAAAATGACGGGGTGATCGTGATGATATCAAACCGGACGTCACAGGTAGCATAGGGCGGATGATGCGCCCGGAAAAATTCAGCAGCATTTCTGATCCGTCTGCGGGAGGCTGGCCCCACCGCTGCCAATGCGGCTCCAGCTTCCGCGCGGAATTTTACCTCTACTGCAATAAGCGTTTGTTTTTTATAGGCTATTAAGTCAATTTCCCCAAACGGAGTTTTATAACGGTTGCGCAAAATCCGGTATCCTTTCAGCCGCAGCAAGATCGCAGCATAGCTTTCGGCCCAGAGCCCTTTCTGATAAGATGTTTTGGCTTTCATGTGTCTTTTTGCAGGAGGGCACGCTGGTAAATGTCTTTCTTGCTCCAGCCGCTTTCTTCGGAAATTTGTGCAGAGAGGGTTTTGACAGGTACGTCACGCTCTAAAAGGTGTTGGATGCGGTGTTGAATGCGGTCTTCCGTCCACAAACCGCCATCGCCGGCACCGATCAGAATCACAAATTCTCCCCTGATCTCTTCGCGCTTGTTTAGGCGGTCAAGAACTTCCGGCAGAGGGCCGCTCAGGATTTCTTCAAATTTTTTGGTTAATTCCCGCACGACAGCCACGGGCCGGTCACCCAGCACGGCCTGCACATCCTGAAGGGCCGGGATAACCCGTTGTTTGGCTTCGTAAAAAACAAGCGTCGCAGGAACATCCATCCATTCTTTCAGGCTCGCACGGCGTGCGGCAGAGCGGGAGGGTAAAAATCCAAGAAAGGCAAATTTGTCACAGGGCAGGCCGGAAAGTTGTACCGCGGTCAAAGGTGCGTTCGCGCCCGGCAGACTGGTTACCAGAATATTTTCCGCACGGGCCGCCTGTACCAGCTTATAGCCGGGATCAGAAATCAGTGGCATGCCGGCATCGCTGACCAGAGCAACAATCTGCTTCTTTTCCTGAATTTGGTCCAGAATTTTGCGGCGGACTTTATCTTCGCTGTGGTCGTGATAGGTGGCGGTGCGGGTCTGAATGCCATAGGCATGCAGTAATTTAGCGGTCTGGCGGGTATCTTCACAGTAAATGACATCCGCAGCTTTCAACAGATCCAGAGCGCGCAGGGTGATATCGCGCAAATTGCCAATCGGGGTTGCCACAAGATATAATCCCGGCAGCAATGTCTCAGATATCTCAGATCCTGTCATTCCCTCAGCTAAGCATGAATGCGGATAAAAGAAAACAGCCTTCTCTCACCGGATTTTGCGATGCTCCATAAAACATAAAAAAATCTTATTTTTCGACTTGATTTCCTCCTTGGCTCTATACTATTGTCCTCTGACACGTTGGGGTATCGCCAAGCGGTAAGGCACCGGTTTTTGGTACCGGCATTCCCAGGTTCGAATCCTGGTACCCCAGCCATTCATCTGTTTTCGAACTTTCTCTACAACCGCAATCCCTACCGAAAAAGGCCAGAATACGTAAGGTCTTACGGTCTATTTTTGTCCACCTCGGGGCGAGATATTCCCCCATATATCCGGGCAAATTCTCTCTCTTCGGCCATTTTTCTCTCCAGCCTGTCCACTTCGGCTTTTCAAACAGGACAGGCAAAAATGGCTGATTTACGGTGATTTGCGATGATGCCAAAAAACGCTGGTTTGGAGTTGGTGTGCCTACCAACAGAGAGGAAAAACAAACTTAAGCAGCGAAGCCTAAAGCCTGCCTCTGCTCGTCCCAATCATGTGGAATTTGAGATGTCATAAGGGTTTTGAGCTGCAGGGATTGCGGTTGCCGTCCGTTGACGATGGCGGTTGTGATATCCGGCGCAAGGTTGGTGAGTTGCATGACATTTGCGACATAGCTGCTAGGGAGCTTTTCCTGATCGGCCAATTCGCGGATGGAGCGGACATCTCCGTTATCCAGCATGTCCTGCCACTCATGGGCGCGGACGACGGCTTTGAGCAAGGCATTGTCAAATTTTGGCTGTCTTGCGGTGACCAGATCCTCACCGTTTGGCGCGGTAATGATTTTACGTTTGTGCCGTTTTTTGAAATCAATGGGAATTTCCAAAATCATCGACTCATGCATATTCGGGTTTTGACCGTTCTCAATCGTCAGTTCCGGCAAAAGCTCGTGCAGCACCGAAGCCATTCCAGGCGGATGAAACTCAATAATCAACTTGTTCGGATGAACCGCGATCTTATGGATGACCAGCTGGACAATGCGGGCTTGCTCGGCGGGAAACAGTTCTTCCCAGACAACGCCAAAGTTTTTCAGCGCCGCCGACACATCGTGCATACTGACCTTTTCATTCGGATGCGAGGCCAGCATGCGGTTGACCCATTCCGTGCTGGTTAAAACCCGCCGCGTCTGATCGAGCACCACCTCCTCCAGCAGAGGCGCAGAGATCGTCTTGAGCGGACAAACGCTATAGCTTTTTTTCACCGCCTGAATGCTGACGTAATAACGGTATTTCTTGTTCTTTTTCTTTGTAGTCGAAGGCGTGATGGCGTAACCGTCGGGATCCTGCAAAATACCTTTCAGTAAAAACGGCCTTTCACCTGGATCAAGGCTGATTTTTGCACGGGTATTGCCAGAGAGTATTGCTTGCGCCTGATTCCAGTTCTTCATATCAATGATGGCTTTGTGCAAGCCTTCATAAACCTTATCTTTTTCCTTATGCTCGATTTTGCCGATATAGAGCTTGTTATTCAAAATCTGATACAGGCTGGATTTGGTAAAATCCTTAGCCGGATAATATGTGCCGCGCCGTGCTTTTCTGGCTTTGGTCTGGTAGCCTTGGGTTTTCAAATCTTTGACCACTTCTGTCGCCGATCCGGTTTTGATAAATTCATCGAAAATATGCTGGACGATTTTGGCCTCATCCTCGTTAACCGAGAGCTTGCCCTCCTCGGCATCATAGCCCAGCGGGATCGTGCCGCCCATCCACATGCCCTTTTCTTTGGACAGGGCGATCTTATCCTTGATCCGCTCGGATGCGATCTCGCGTTCAAACTGCGCGAAGGATTGCAGTACATTTAAAACAAGCCGACCCATGGCCGTATCGGTGTTCAGATCTTGCGTGACAGATACAAACGATACGTTGTGTTCATCAAAAAATTTGATCATGCCAAGGAAATCGAACATGGAGCGTGAAAGCCGGTCGATTTTATAGACGACGACCACGTCAACTTTTCCCGCCCTGATATCTTCCATCATTCTCTGCAGAGCCGGACGCTCCAGAGTGCCACCGGAAATACCGCCATCATCATAATGGTCGGGCAGCATTTTCCAGTTTTCATGTGCTTTGACCTTGATGTAGTTTTCGCAGGCGTCACGCTGCGCATCAAGAGAGTTATATTCTTTTTCCAGACCGTTCTCGCTGGATTTTCGTGTGTAAATGGCGCAGTTTTTTCTGATTAGCTTGCTCATGTCTTCAGTCCAAAGAATTTAGGCCCCGACCAACGTGTTCCGGTAATCAGGCGCGCGATCTCAGAAAGGCTGCGATATTTGCAGCCACGATATTCAAATCCGTCCTCCAAAACCATAACGCGGTGTTCTTCGCCGTCATGTTCACGCACAAACTGTGTTCCGACAGGCGGCATGCCTGTTTTTTTATTCGATCCCAGCGATGGGTTTTTCTGGAGTTTTTTAAGACGGGCTTTCGTATCTTCCGATAAACCGCCATAGGTCATTTCCTGAATACGCCATGCCAGTTTACGGATCATATAGGTTTTGTTTTTGTTTGCCGGAGGCGTATCAAAAACATTGCTCCACATGACCTCCAGTTCTTGAAGCTGCATATCAGGTAGGGATGATATTTGCGCTAACGCACTGTTTTTCATACTTTATTCCTCTTGTTCTTGTAATGGCATGAACGCTTGCCGCCGCGTTGAAGTCCAGTCAAATATTCATTTAAACTGCCGTTTCCACTGCGTTTTTTGAGCCGTACAACTGCGCGCATCATAATCTCCGCAATCTCGTCGAGGCGCTCTTCCGTGCTCATCATGTGCGGGGGTGTTTGTCTGATCATCATCGGCTCCAATTTGCCGATAATGATGAAAGTAAACTGTTGGTGACCGCCTGGTGCTAACTTCGTGACGGTTTAGTGATCAGTTGGTGACGGGGTAGTGATCTTTCAAAGATTTGAAAAAATCTTCATTCAATCTGTAAGATCCACGCTCGTCAGATATGATAATCTGCCGCCACATCGGATTACGCTTGAAGATATTGGAAAGCGTGAAGCTCTGTGATCCTGCCTTTTCCAACAGCCGTTTGCCGTTCTGCCACGGCTCATCCTGAATAGCGGCATCATAAAGCTGCCGGATAATGGATGCCTGCATATCGCCGAAATTATATTTCTGGCCGCCGAAGCAAATTTTCTTAAAGGATGGATCAAAGCTATCTATTGAAGGCTTTTTGGTTTTTCCCACACGCCCGATTATTTTGACCTGACAAATGTTTGTGGTGGAAAGCTGGTGTTTTTGTTCAAAGCGTTTTTTCTCTTCATGCAATATCACCAGATCATTTTCCAGGACGCGAATGCTATCAGCAGATTCCGGCAATGCGAGTTTGTGATTATTTCGCGCGCATAAAAAATCGCGCAGATAAACCTTACCGGATCTGAAAACGGTGCGGCAATGATGCGGATAAAGCGGCGTGTATCCCTCCCAATGCCTCAATTCCTTGGTCAAAACAACCTTTGAGCCTTGGATTTCTTCGCAAATCTCATAACCGCCAGCGCGGTTGATCGGTCCGAAACGCTGCATTACGGTTCCGTTTTTGTCGGGGCCGTACACAGTGGAAATAAATATAGCATCTCTCTCATCCCCCTGAACGCTTTCCAGGTTTTTAACAAAAAAGGATTCCAGTGTTTTTTGCCATCTAGCCTTATATTTCGCGGCATGTGGATGATCTATAAAAGCTCGATCCATTTCCACTTCGATCAAATCTTTTTGCACTTGGTTCATTGTTGCAATGCCGAGGCTGCGCTCAGGATATTCTCTCATAAAGTCCAGTGCTGCCTTCACTACAACCTGAACCTCATCCATATTGGAGTTGGATGCATACGTTCCACCGACATATTCTAACCTCAAGCCCAGTTCGTCAGGGTTTTTGATGGGAGATGGAAAGAGTACGAGGCTCTTGTCATAGAAATGATAATTTGAAAAAGCAATCAGGCTCTCATGCTGGGAGCGGTAATGGCGACTTAAAATACGCGACGGCCTGAAAGATGATAGTGCCATATCCATAACGGCCTCGGACGTAAAATCTTCATCCTCTTCCTCATCTTGTTTTCCGGCAGACTGGAAGAAAGAAGTCGGAGGCAACTGCTGAGGGTCACCGACCACAACAATCTGTTTAGCGCGCGCTATTCCGCCCAACGCATCCTCGGGACGCATCTGCGAGGCTTCATCGATAACAACAAGATCAAAAGTGAATTTCCCAGGATCCAGATATTGAGCTACGGTGAGCGGTGACATAAGGAAGCACGGTTTAATAGCCTGTATGGAATTGCCAGCTCGTTTCATCAGATCTCTGATTGGGATATGGCGTCGCTGTTTGCTGATTTCATTATGGATCAATGCGCCTTCCGTCCAACTGCTGCGTCTGCCACTACCATTGCCCGCTTGGGGACGAGATTTATTTAAAGCATTGCAAAGCTCGTCTTTTTGAAGGTTTAAAATCTCCTGATCCAGTTCTTTTATTCGTGCACGTGCCTGTTCCAATCCTAGACCGTTTGTTGACGAGATAACAGGGTTGCGCGTATAAATTTCCCGCGCAACCGCACTGTAAATCATATATTCGAAGGCCAGAGGCAGTGTCTCAAAGTCCAGCTTTTCTTTGTCGTAAATGGTCAAAAGCTCACCCTTGATGTCCTGTGCTGCTTTTGAGAGATGGGCATTCAGATCGATCCATCGGCTTAAGTTATCCGGCTTAGTCAGCGCGGTTCTAAACAGACTGATCAAATCCTCATATAGAACGTCTTTCCAGCTTTTGGCACTGAGATTAATCGCGGAATGAGCCTGCGTTTGCTCCGCTTGTTCGTTCAGGGCGGCATGCTGATCTTTGACGGCTGTTCTGCCGTTAATAAATTCACGCCAATTCTTGCCGAAATCTTTGTTGAAGAACATGCCCAGCGTATCTTGTATTTGTGGTACGGCAAGGCAATCTCTGATAAAATGCGCAGTTTGCTCTACATCCTGAATATTGGTCTCGGCTCCCGCATATTGGTTACCAAAAAGCGGCTTTACGGTCTGATCTTTTTCAGCGGCAATTTTCGCTTCTCCGGCTTTTTGCAAGCGGAGCAAGTCTTCTCTGATATTTGCGAAGGTGATATCGTCAGAGGCCGCTATATCCTGCAGGGCTTCTTTTATATGACGGAGCTTCTCCGCCTTATTAACAAGACCATCGAGATATTTCTTTACGGGTGTATCGGGTGAGACTTTGTTTTTAATATCGGCAATCTTGCTTTTTAACGCGATGAATTTATCGTCTTCGGCCAAATCCCGTACGGAATCCAGCTCCTCCATTTCGGCGGTCAAAAGCTACTGGCGAACGCTGCGGGTAAATTCATCTCCGGCAGTATAGCGTTTTCTAACGCTTGCCGCCCATTCATTGATTTTTTGCAGTTTTACAAAGTCAGTGTCGATCCCGTTAAAAGAGGAACCGCATACGGCTTGAAGTTGTGTATCCTGCTCGATTTTCTGTCGTTCCTCTTTTGCGTTGGCAATCTCACGGAGCGTTTCGGAGGCTTTGCTGGCATCGAATTTACGTTTGTATTTCGAAGACAGCGTGTAGAGCTTTTTCGCCTGACGATAAGACGTATCCAAAAAGGCAAAAAATCCGGCGTTGTCCATGGCGGCAGCATGCATACGTATTTCATGCGGTTGCCCCATCATGGAAAGATCAAATTTCATTTCCTGTTCTTCAATCAAACCGCGAATGCGCCCTTGGGTATCCGCTGCCGTTTTAAGGCGTCCTGCATTGGCCTCATCGATAACGTCCCTGGTTCTAAACAGCAGATAGTCCCGAGGCACGGAGGCGATATAATCCGGCACCTCCGCCAGAGCATATATTTTGTCGAGATCTTCGTTCTTTGAAACACCGAAGCGTTCACCAATACCCAGAAGGGTCTTGAGGCTCTTTTCCCAAATTTTCAACTCTTCTTCCAGCGCTTGCACTGCCGCCCTGATTTCCAGAGCCGATAAAGTATCGGCGTCCAGTTCTTCTGCACTGACGGTATGTTTTTCGATCTCTTGGATTTTAAGTATGGCCGTTGATACATCCTTCAACGTGGCAATATCATCCTGCGCGGTTCGGTAAGTGTGAACATCATCGACGAAAGTTGCTAGAGCTTCGGCTTTTTTCACGCCACCCAAATCGGCAATCAATTTCTGATCAAGATCATCTATTGCCCAATGCGCCAGTGTTTCTGTATCGTTTAAAAACGCCTCGAGCTTCGCCGCGTTTGTCTCAATGTTGAGGTCGTACTGGCCGGAAAATTCTTTCAATATCCCGCGCATTTTTTCGAGCTGCTCAGTCCAGTGAACAAGCAACTGTTTCAGCTCATCTTGCTGGAACGGATTTAGACTAAAATTTCCAATAAAGCCCCATGGATGTTGGCCTTTGCCGGATTCCTTATCCACGTCCTGTTTCAAGGAAACAATCGTTCGCAGCTCATCCGTATGCGCGGTCAACTCGCTTCCCGTCAGATCGGCTTGTTCGAAAGGAATTTTTGTCTTACTAAGGGCGGACAGTAAATCTCCCATCCGGTCTTTTCTGAGCTGTGCCGCCCACAGATAATCATGGATGGTTTTATTCTGCCGTCCAAATTTTGCATTTAATACATCAATATATTCAGTAATGTGATCTTTATGGCGTTTGAATTCCTGCAGTTTGGAGGCCAGATAACCACCATTGCCTTTTGATGAGCGTAATTTCAAGCGCTCTTCTATAGATTTCAAAACTTCCGTTTTCTTAGCTTTGGTCGAGTGAAGCTCCAGGCAATATGGCCCCAGACTGGCATTGCTGAGACGCTCGTGAACCACGTTCAACGCTGCCATTTTTTCTGCCAGAAACAATACTGTTTTGCCCTTTGCCAAAGCATTGGCGATAATATTGGTGATGGTCTGTGATTTTCCTGTGCCAGGGGGGCCTTTGATCGCAAGATTAGCGCCTTTCATGACATCCACCAAAGCGCTGTGCTGCGATGCATCTGCTGACGTAATGAGTAAAGGAACGGCTTCCTCTACCTCCGGCGTGTCGATATCGTAATCATCAGCATGATCTCCGCTGGACTCGCTTTCGGATCCGGCAAACAGGCTTTGTACGATTTCATTGGTGGAAACTTCAGTGTCCCCAGGCCATTTTTTGGCGTTCAAATCGTGGAACATAACCAGGCGTGCAAAACGGAAACGGCCTATAGTAATAAAGCGGCGTACTTTCCACTTTTCCTTCTTGGGAATCTTGGCTTCTTTGATAAGCTCGGCAACTTTGTTCATATAGGTTTCCGGCCCATCCTCTCCGGTGAAGTCCGGCAACTCGACGCCAAAATCTGCTCTAAGACGTTCGGATAAAGAGAGATTGATTTCAGGTTCTTCGCCAGTAGCCTGAATGCGGTAAGTATAGCCTTCTTTGGATTGCTTTTTCTCTATTTCCAACTGCAGCAATAAAAGAGGCGAAACACAGGGCTTGTCCGAATTTTCGGATTCATGCCATTGTAAAAATCCGAAAGCAGCATAAAGCGTGTTGACACCAGATTCCTCAATATCGCCGCGAACGCAGGAATTCAGGCCGCTTAATTTTCGTGACATCTCTTCCGGCTTCAAAAGCGTTTGGATAAATTTATCAACGTGCCGTTCGGCATCTTCCTGATTTTCCGGTGTTGGATCCGGCATTTCATAGCTGGGATTGAGATTGTGTTTTTTTGCAACTTCGGCATTGGTGAGACTTTTTTGCTCCTTCCACACGGGAAGCCCCAGCTCTTCACGAATTTTGTTTCGCAGATCGCGCTCAATTTGCTTGATTTTATCAAGGGCGCCTTCTTCATCTTCATTGATGTCGTCAATGGCCTCGATATAGTCCTCATCCGTCAGTTTCGCTTGTTCAAGGCGGCGGCGGAACGTCGGGGTTTTTTCATCGGGAGGAATCTGGTCTTCTTCCGGCAAAGGCAGGAAAGTTAGTGTTTTGCCATCAAGGAACTCACCATAGAGAAAATCAGGAAGCTCATCGATCACACGGACATGCTGGCGGGAGCGTTCGCTGTGATTAAAGGAAATGAGGCTGTTCCTCTTGCTCGTATCAAGGAGCCTGGATCGGTATTTTTCTACACATTCTTTGACAAAATCTTTATTCTTCTCCATCCAGTATTCCCATCACATCTTTCAATTTTTGTTCATCATATTATGCACGATTGCGGCCAGATATTCGGCATGGACACCGGCCATTTTAAAGAAATCGGGTTTGCCTGTGCTTTTACGGATTTCAATACCGTCATTGTATAGTTCAAGCTGCACTATGCGTCCCATCGTCACATTGGTGGATTTGCGTGAACCGTTAAAGACGATCTTTTTGTTGGTCACGTAAATCTCACCACCGGAAATATCCTGCATTTCTTCATAGACATCTCTTACAGGTACTGCACGGCCAACCGAAAAGCGAACGCCTTTTGCCACACGGAAGCCAACACTACCGCCGACATAACCACGGTGTTTGCTAACCGTTTTAATTTGTCGCCAAATGGCAGGCGCTTCAAAATAACATTCTTCATTTGCGCCCGTTAATATCGGGACATCTATAGGCTCAAGATCAAAGCGGCCCTCATTCTCATATGTCCACAAATCTCTGAACATCTGAAACTCACCGCCGAACTCGCTGGCAATTTTTAGATCACCAGCCATCGTTTTTAACTCGGCCTCATCATCCGGTGAAAAACGGTGGGTGGTCTCAATGCGTGAAATGATCGGTTTGATCCGTTTTGCAAAATCCTCGTGGCGCAATTTGTTGATGTATTCATCGGAAATTCCAAGCTCTTCAGCTTTGCGCTCCAAAGTCCGTGCCTCATCGTCCGTCAAAACGCCATCAGCCAGAGCTGCCTTCATTTCTTTTTTGAATTCATGCTTTTTGGAAGTTGGGTTTAAAAGGCTTAAATCCCAGGAAAACCCTTCTGCGCCGTTTTTTAAAAAATTGCGAATAGGGCGACGTATCGCCGGAACGGTATATAGTCCCAATGATAAAAACAGCAGCCCCACAAAAAGAGTGATCCCGGGATCCGAGCCAGGACCTTGCGGAGCAAAAAGTGCTATGGCTCCCGTTAATATACAAAATGATCCGAAGACCCATTGCAGGCTTAGGGATACAAAATTGACAGCTTTTTCCCCAAGCTTTCAGCAGCCATCGGATTCTCCATTTTTTTGATTTACCTTATAAAACAGTTTCTTACTCAAAATTGCAAGATACAAAGAAAGAACATGGGTATAACGCCTTGCTATTCCTTTGAATCTTGCAGCTTTTCCACAGCAGTTTTGGCTGGTTTATATCCCAAAATCTCGGCTGACAAATAATCGTCAAGAGCCTCCTGCTGCTTTCCAAGCTTTTCATGTGCTATACCCATTCCATAAAGATAAAGCGCCTGTTCAGGCACTGTTGCCCCATCTTCAATTTTTCTCATAAAATGCTCATATGCCTGTTCAGGCTGTGTTTGAGCATATTTTATGACTTCTTGTTTGAGTGTTTCAAAGTCTTTTGCTTTAACAGCAGTGCTTATCAAGCATACAATGGTAACCAGAAAAAACAGCCTCATCATTTGTCTCCTTTGATTTTTGTAGGGAGAGGCGGCAGGCCATCAAAGAAATAATGAGGCGGTATTTTCAGTATCTGCGCGAGGTCGTAAAGCAACGATGATGCAATTCGATTATCGCCGCGTTCATATTTCTGCACTTGTTGAAAGGTCAGATCAATGTGTCCGGCAAGCTCTTGCTGGCTCATTCCCCTGAATTGCCGCGCCGTTCTTATAGCTAATTATATAAATACTGATAGACACGTGTAAAAAAGCTGGTAGAGTGTATGGATGAGATGTTCATCAGATATACGCAGACGCGTTGTAAAATTTGTAAGGGATGGTGGGGGGAAGCGAGAAGCTGCGCTCCGCTTTGGCGTTGGGGAGGCAAGCGTTTATCGATGGGTGGCGCAAGAGGATGCGGAGACATATACCAAGCCTGGCCCACGAAACTCGCGCAAGATAAGTCGCCATGATTTAAGCGAGAATGTTCTGAACCACGCCGATTGGACAATAGCTGACCGCGCGCGTTATTTTAAGGTTTCCGTTTTTTGCATTCACTACAACCTAAAAAAACTGCGTATAAGCCGTAAAAAAAATGATGCTGTACACGCAACGCGACACTATGAAAAGGAAGGCATTTCTGCGTCTTCGTGAACGATATGTTCGGCGCGGATGTTCTTTTATCCATCTTGATGAATGTGGCTTTGCATTGGAAGCGGCACGGCTCTACGGGTATGCCTTAAAAGGGCAACGTGTCTATGGAGAGATTTCAGGTCACAAAAGACCTCGCACATCCCTTCTTGCCGCACGGATGCCAGATGGAACTCTCCAAGCCACCCAGCTTTGGGAAGGGACATGTAATGCTGATATTTTCAATGACTGGCTGGAATATCAACTCACCCCGCATTTGAAACCGCACCAAGTCGTCATCATGGACAATGC
Source organism: Rhodospirillales bacterium (assembly GCA_020638395.1). Classification (GTDB taxonomy): domain Bacteria; phylum Pseudomonadota; class Alphaproteobacteria; order Micavibrionales; family Micavibrionaceae; genus JACKIP01. Next base: position 41,091 of record JACKIP010000001.1, on the reverse strand, counting down.
CGCCTTTCATAAATCACAGAAAACACGCGACATCATTGAAAAGACAGGTGCAAAATTGCTCTACCTTCCTCCATACTCACCAGACCTCAATCCAATTGAACATGACTTCGCTGCCCTCAAAAAAATCAGACAATTCAACCACACAAAATCTATAGACCAAATTATACAAACCTATCAGTAATTGTATAATTGGCTATAACACCTCTTGCGGTTGTTAAATCGGTGGATTTTTTGCAAAGTTCTTGAAAATCTGGCGTTTTTTCTAAATTACCCCTGTCCCCCCGATTTTTATAATATAGACTGTGGAATTCTAAGTGTTTTCCGCTCACGATTGTATTCAACCCAGATTTTGTTCGATATGCGCTTGCCGGGAAAACAGTTTAGACATTTTACCACTGGACTTATGTTCCTTTTGCTCATCCCGCTCCACTGGGGATTTTCGGCAAGCCCGGTCAATGCAGGGGAAACTTCATCCTCTCTGGTATTTCAAAAACTTGATAATATTGATCCCGATGCCCTTTCTCCTGAGGAAGCGAAAAGCCTGATTCGTGAACTGAAAAGTTTGGCGCAGAAAGAAGAGGCCGCTTCTTCCCCATTATATGAAAGCACCCCTTATCCCAAAAAAGAGCGTGAATACAGCGCGTGGGAGCGGCGGGTAGCGCAGGAAGTCATTGCCACGGGGCAAATGCTGGAGGGCGACCCCAGATTTGATGATGTGGTGTCCACGTTGGCGCAGCGTGGTCGCTCGATATTGCCGGATGGTTCTAACGTGACGCAGGACTGGGTGAGGGAGAATTTGCAGGATGTTTTACCCGCGATTGACAATAAAATGGCGGCGGCGGCGGTGAATGCGGCAACGGGTGAGATTGCCAGAGGCACAGGTGACATGGCGAACGGCTTTGCCCGTTCACAGGTTGGGCTGTCAGGAGAAGGGCAGGGCTATGATCTGGGCGGCAATGTCAAGCAAACCGCAATTCGTAGTGGTCTGGAAGGGGTCAAGGCGGCAGCGGCGGCGAGTGACATTACGGCGTTGAACAAACTGGAGCTGGAGTATTCTCTTTCAGGTGACGGAATTGACGAATATTCGGTTTTGACCGTACAGCCGCTCTGGGACAGCGCCGATTTGCGTCATAACATTTTCGCGCAGGCTTCCTACGCCAACAAGCAGGTTGAAGATATAGGCGCGGATACAAGCCAGCGCCGCGATACGGTGAATGCCGGGCTTGCTTACCGCTATATTACACCAGATGAACAGCATATGTTCGGGGCCAATGCCTTCTTCGATCACCAGTGGCCGTATCACCATAATCGCATGTCGTTGGGGCTGGATTATAAAACCAGCCTGTACGGTGTGGCGTTCAATAAATATGTCGGCCTGTCCGACTGGCGCGGACGTGATGACGGTTATGAAGAAAAAGCATTAGGAGGTGAAGATCTGGAAGTTTCGGGGCGTTTGCCCCAAGCCCCGGAACTGGAAGTGTTTGCCAAGGGCTATCATTGGAGTCAGGAAAAGACACCTGTTATCAATCCGGACGGGGACGATATATGGGGCTATCAGTTTGCGGCGGAATACACGCCGGTGAATGCCTTTACGATCCGTTCCCAAGCGACAAGAGACAATGAAATGGACGATATGGAAGGGCAGATTACCATGCGCCTGAATTATCGTTTCGGGCAGGGATGGGATGATTTGTGGAAGCGCCCGACTTACAATCTTGATTCCGTTCTGGATCGGCGTTTTGAGAAAGTGCGCCGGAACAATGAAATACGGGTACAGGTGCGTCAAGACCCTGATGTAACGGCGCGCGTGACCTTTGCACAAGGGGCAAATGTCAGTGTCGGGCAATCTCTGGCCTTCGGCACGACGATTACGACCGGCGGCGCGGGCGGCGACGGAGCCACGGTAGTCTTCGGCAACGGCGCAAGGCTGGATGTGGGACAAAATACGCAAGTGCGGATTGAAAAAGACCAGATCGTCCTGATTACCGGGATTATACAATTCACCAGCGGCAGTGGCGGCATAACGGTTATTGCCGTGCCGGGCGGTACAATCGACCTGATAGGAACGGACGTGGATGTGCGCGTATCGGGCGGCACCACGACGCTGCGGGTGCGTGATGGCGCAGCGGACTTTACAGACGATACCGGTACAACGCGCGTGAATACGGAAGAACTGGCCGAAGCACAGGATGGGGATGGGCTGGCACCGCAAATCCGCGCCGAAGGTACGGCCATTTATGAGACACATACAAGTGAAGCGCACACGCAGCTTGATCTCGTCGGCCCGCAGCCTTCCAATCCGAAAGCCGCGCCTTTTGCCGATGAAGCGGTCAGTGTGGCCGGCACGCTGGCTACGGGCAATACACTGACCTTTACCGTGCCATTGACGGGAAGCGTCACGGTCACCGGAATGCCGAGGCTACGCTTTACCCTGGGCGGTCTGGATCGTCTGGCCGATTATGCGAGCGGCAGCGGCACATCCACGCTTGTCTTTACTTATGATGTTGTGGGTGCGGATGAAACATTGTCCAATATCGTTGCCGAGGAAATCGAGAAGAACGGCGGTACGTTGACCGGCACAAACGGCGCGCCGATGGTGCGGACGGTCAGCGGCGGATTGTCCGGCACGGTGCCGGATGTCACCATGCCGACGATTGCAGGCTTTACGGCGGTATCGAGCGGCGGCGACCCGGCAGGAATTGGCGATATAATCACGGTGACATTAAACGCGAATGAAGACCTTGTGCAAAGCGGCACGCCGAGCTTAACGCTGAATATTGGTGGCACGTCCCGCACCGCGAATTTCTCCGCGATCAATGCCGGTAACGCCGAATTTACCTACACGGTGCAGGCGGGGGACAATGACGCGGACGGGATCACGATTACCGCGATCACTGTGGCGGCGGATGAGCTGGAGGATGCGTCCGGCAACGATCTGGATACGACATTTGCTCTGCCACATAATTTAAGCCTTGATGTAAGCACGATCCTTCTAGGTCTTTCATCTTGCCCGTCCGGCGATCTGTCCGCCCCGGCCAATTCAGGCTGTGCGCGCCTGTTTGGGGCGGATCCCACGGATATGGATGATGTGATGGTTTATGCCGGGGATGTACCGGGCACAACCACGGACTTCTTCGTGCGCCGCTGTGATCTGGGGCAGGACTATGACCCGGTTGACGACCGCTGTGAAAATGGCGGCGGCGATCCGAATACCAGAGATACGATGCAATGGAAAAATGCCAATACGGAATCCGATACGACGAATATAGGAACGGGTACGGCCTGGACGAATGTCAATGCGACGGACGGCCCTGGCAATACGGCAACGCTTGTGGCCGATGTATCAGGTACGCACACGGCGGCGGAAACCTGTAATGCTCTGTCCGGCGGTGGCTGGTATCTGCCGGCGATTTCGGAACTGGATGTGATCTATGCCAATTTGAATGCGACAGACGATCCCGACCATCCATTGCCGACAGTCAATGATGCGACAGATGATGATAACAGCGGCACGACCGGTCCGTTGCGTAGCAGCTTTGATCTCAGCGGCCAATGGTACTGGTCGTCCTCGGAGTTCAATAGCAGCAACGCGTGGCTACAGCGCTTTAGTGACGGTAACCAGGACAGCTACCAAGACGAGTAACCGTAACGTCCGCTGTGCCCGGAGATGAACCATTTAATCATTTAATAATTTAACTGTCCCCGCGAAGCGGGGTCGCTACAAATTTTTTGCAGAATTTTTTAAAAACATCTTTTCTTACAGTTGGTTAATACGCACAATAGAGGTCTGTATGAAGGGTGTTTTTTAATGGCGCAATACCAGCATTTGCCAATTTACAAGTTGACCTATGATCTGCTTTTGCGGATTATGCAGGTGACGAAGAATTTTCCGCGCGAATATAGGCACACACTTGGGCAGAAACTGAAAGAAGAAATTATAGCTAATTATATAAATACTGATAGACACGTGTAAAAAAGCTGGTAGAGTGTATGGATGAGATGTTCATCAGATATACGCAGACGCGTTGTAAAATTTGTAAGGGATGGTGGGGGGAAGCGAGAAGCTGCGCTCCGCTTTGGCGTTGGGGAGGCAAGCGTTTATCGATGGGTGGCGCAAGAGGATGCGGAGACATATACCAAGCCTGGCCCACGAAACTCGCGCAAGATAAGTCGCCATGATTTAAGCGAGAATGTTCTGAACCACGCCGATTGGACAATAGCTGACCGCGCGCGTTATTTTAAGGTTTCCGTTTTTTGCATTCACTACAACCTAAAAAAACTGCGTATAAGCCGTAAAAAAAATGATGCTGTACACGCAACGCGACACTATGAAAAGGAAGGCATTTCTGCGTCTTCGTGAACGATATGTTCGGCGCGGATGTTCTTTTATCCATCTTGATGAATGTGGTTTTGCATTGGAAGCGGCACGGCTCTACGGGTATGCCTTAAAAGGGACGCGTGTCTATGGAGAGATTTCAGGTCACAAAAGACCTCGTACATCCCTTCTTGCCGCACGGATGCCAGATGGAACTCTCCAAGCCACCCAGCTTTGGGAAGGGACATGTAATGCTGATATTTTCAATGACTGGCTGGAATATCAACTCACCCCGCATTTGAAACCGCACCAAGTCGTCATCATGGACAATGCCGCCTTTCATAAATCACAGAAAACACGCGACATCATTGAAAAGACAGGTGCAAAATTGCTCTACCTTCCTCCATACTCACCAGACCTCAATCCAATTGAACATGACTTCGCTGCCCTCAAAAAAATCAGACAATTCAACCACACAAAATCTATAGACCAAATTATACAAACCTATCAGTAATTGTATAATTGGCTATAATTGGTTGCCCACATGCCGATCTATTTTCCGGCGTTCATGTTTTTTCATGGCCTATGCTCCTCAAATCAAAACCTCCATGCCGTTTTCAGGGATGGAGGCCGGAGGTTAGTAGACCGCTCAACGAGACAGCCGCGACAGCCTTTAAGCCGAAGCTCTGGACATACGCTGCCGCCCCCCGGCCATAAAGCCAGAGAGCGACAAATAACGTTTTGCCGAACGCGTTGATTTGAGCCTACTACAGCCCGACCATGCCCATTTCTGACATAGCGCATTCATAATAAAGGTTTTTCAGCAAAATGGGAGGGGAAATCCAGACAAACATCCCGAAGGTTACCGGAACATCTCGTTGATTTTTTCCTGGGTCAGGCCAAGGGTGCGGGCCAGAGATGCCTCAATCGTAACATTCAGGCCGGGAACGCTGAGCGTTTCGGTATCATTCTGCCCTTGTGTCCGGCGCACGGATGGTTTGCCGTTCTCTTCATTGTCTTCGTTTTCGCCTGCGCTGCTAGAATTTGACTCGCCTGCCGGAGCGCTTGATGTTGTGGCTGATACCAAAGGTACGGGAGATTGAACGCCCAGATTAAGACCATCATTCGCATAGGCCACTTTCTCCCAGGTAGAAGGCAGCACCGCCGTTTCCACGCTCAGATATCCGGCCGGGCTGGGATAGGAGAAGCTGTAATTATTATCCGATCCGCCTGAAATGTTGATGGCGTATTGCCCGCTGGTGCTGCTGGTTCCCGCCGCCGTGCCTGCCGAGGGCAGGGAATCAAGAACGCTTGTGGTCTCACCCAGCTTAAACCCGCTGTAATTCAGAGTGAAGGACGGGTTGGCCGCGCCCTGCGCCCGGCTATAATTGCTTTGCGCCAGAGAAACACTAAGCGGTACTTTATTGATGGTCAATGTGGCGGGGTTGAAGGTTGTAAATTGATAACCCAGGCTGCTCGCCAATGTACCGAGCGCGGACGTAATCGCATAGCTTCCGACATTGCTGTTTTGCGTGGCGGCGGAGGTGATGGAGGCTGCGCCGCTTGTCGCGCTGCCTTGCGTATCGCCGTCGATAAAGCCGGAAATGCTATAGGTGAAGCTGTTGGCGTCGCCATAGGCGCGGCTGGCATTTTGTGCGGTGACGCTCAGGGTCGGGGCGATGGAATAGAGCAGGCCGTCGCCCGTTTCCACAACGCTGCCCGGCGCGTATCCGGCATAGGTTTTGTTATAGCGTTTGAAATCGGAAGCTAGCCCGCCGAGCGTATTGGCGGATGGGTCGGCGGAATAGACTAGCCAGCGGCCATTGATATCCGTGGTATTGAGCGCCCCCGCGCCCGCGCCCGCATTATTGATAAAGTTGCGCCCTGATGCAACGGTCAGAGCATTGCCGGAGCCGCTCGCGGTGATGGTGTTGTTCAAGGTCACGTCAGACGTACCACCGGTCGTTTGTATGGAAACATTTTGCCCGGAGACGCTGCCGAGGTTAAGAGCCGATGTTTGTGTTAAGGAGACATCACCCCCGGCGGTGAGGGAGACTTGCCCGCCGTTCAGGGCTTCGAGGTTGGTGGTGTCGAGGTTGATATTGCCCGCGCCGCCGGCGATGAGGGCGATATTGCCGTTCAGCCCAGCGCCGGAGCCGGTTTTGGTGGTGCGGATGGTGCCGCTTGAAACATCCGTAATATCACCGTTATCGGTTTGCAGCGTGATAGATTTGCCCGCCGCCGCGCCGCCGGTGAGATCCAGCGTATCACCTTTCAGATCAAGCGTGATGCCGGTGGAAGCTTGCAACATCAAATCGGCGCTTTCCGCCAGCCGCTCTAAATAACGGGTTGTGAAAACGTTATAGCCGTTGGTGGCGGCGTTGGTCGGGTCGCCCGCATCATGCGCCGTGGCCTCCGCAATTTCCGTCCCCGCCCCGGCCAGTTTATCGAGCGCAATGCCCCATTTCGCCGATTGGTATTGTTCGATGAGTTGTCTGGAGGACTCTCCTAAATCTGTTGTATAAGCAATCACATCATAAATATCCCCATCAAAAGGATACGGCCCCCCTCCACCAGAATACCAGCCGCTAATCCTCAAATTATCGGACATGGTTCTTGCGTCACTTGGGCATCCCCCTCTCAATAGAGAAAGAATTTGTTCGTTTCCATCAATGAACAGTTTGTTAGTGCCACTAACGTTTCCATTGTAAAAGTAAGACGTAATTTGAACGTCTTTTGCCCCGACAATCCCGCAGAACTTACCCATGAAGGTTCGATGCTTCTGTATTAAACCCGACACCGCTATCCCAAAAGACCAAATCATATTGTGTTGAGCCGAGCACCAAAGGAGCGCCCAGATAGAGGAGGCATTTGGATCCAAACCATTCCATTTGAAAGTTGTAAAAAATGAATTATATTCGCCTGCTGCTTTATTCAAATCTGGCTGAAGATTTAGATGTGAATTTGTTCCGTAGTTAAGTCCCAATTTACTGCCACTCGCAGAAGAAATCCAAAGCGGCATTCTTCTTCATCAGCCCGTGAAGCATGGTTGGCCGCCGCTTTATCCAACCAGTGGCTAACCAATCCTCTGTAAAGATTATCTCCGGCGTAAGCGGTGGCTGTGAGATTTCCAAGTCGTGACCATGATGGTTGTTGTTCCGTCGATTCCGGTAATGGTGTAGGTGTGAATGCCGAGCGTGTCGGCGGTATCGGCCGCGCCTTGCCGCTGTTCCCACCGCTAATCCGTGCGCCGATTTCTAAAGCGGCAGAGACATCAAGGTTTGTCGTAATAGTGTTGGTTCCCATGGTTCCGCTGGCCGTTGCCCCGCCCAGAGAATCAGTGGAATACGTCAACGTCACGCTTGTTTCATCCGCTGCATCAAGCCACAACTCCAAATTCGTTGTTAAATCAATGCTGGCGTCCGTGCTGACGAAGGTGGGATCGACATTGCCGTAAATGGTAATCGTCTGCGGATCAAGGAGGTAGGTGCCTTTGGCGTATCCATCGGCGCGATTGCTGAGATCCGCAAAACCGTTGGCCAGCAAATTGATTTTACCCGATGTTTCAAGGAAGCCGCCATTGCCGCCGTTTTCGCCGCCCATGGCCAGTACGAGGCCGTTAAACTCCGTGGTGTCGTCGCTCCAGAAAATTGTACGGCCCGCATCGCCGTTATCAATCGCGTTGTTGAGCGTCAGGGTGCTTTCACCGACATAGAGCGTTTTTGCGGTCTGCGTATCGCCCCCGCCCAGATAATCGCCGCCAATTTTGATAGAGCCTCCGGCGCGACGGGTATCAGCCATAAACTCTTCTTCGGAGCGGACTTGTTTATCTTCGGTGAGTGTCGCTGTTCCCCCATCGTCATCGCGAGGGTTGTCAGACCCGTGGCGATCCAGAGCGGAGTCAGACTGGATTGCCGCGCTCTCTTCGTTCGCTCGCAATGACGCGTGACCCGAAGCATCCATCACCGTACCATCCAAAATCGCAATATGATCGCCCAGCACTTCGATCGCGCCGCCTTGTTCGCCCTCATTCCGGCCGGATGCATCGAGAGAGGCCTGCACAATTACGCCGCTTGCGCCGCCTTTATCGGTTTTGTTCGACCCGCCCGCGCCGATGATAATTTTCCCGCCGCGTTTAGAGACGCTTGGCGCTTTTAATTCACCTTTGGCGACGATCAGGCTGTTCACCGTATGCCGTGCCGCCGCCGCCGTCATGGCCACCGTGCCGCCTTCGGCTTCCAGTTTTCCTGTATTGCCAACAAATTGCGATTTGACGTTATCGTCCGTGACTTCGACTTTTAGCAGGCCATCACCATAAAAATCCGCCACCACCGTATCGCCCGAAGCCAGTTGCACGCGGCCCATTTTGGCTTTGATGATGCCGTGGTTTTCAACGTTCGGGGCAACCAGACCAACCAGCCCGGCGTCTTTGGCCGTGATCGTGCCTTCATTGACAATGGCCGCGTCCGGTTTGCCGGGACGATCAAAATGATTGCTACCGCCCATAAAGGCATCCGTATCAACATCCGCGGTGGTGGCCACCAGCCCGTTGACGTCCACAACCGAATCACGGCCAAAGAATACCCCGTTCGGGTTCACCAACACGATATTGCCGTTGGCGCTGAGTTTTCCCAGAATGTGCGAAGGATCGGCGCTTTTGACGCGGTTCAACGCCGTGGCACTGCTGGAGGGCTGATGAAACTCGGTATGTTCATCCACATCTATATTGAAGCTGCGCCAGTCGATGACTGTTCTATCGGTGTGCTGATGCACGTCGAGCTTTTTGCCGCTTTCCGAAATCGTGGCCGAACCGCCGACAACCTGCCCACCTTCGGGGTTGGCATAAGAAAGCGGAACAAAGGCGCTGGAGGAGAGCAGCGCTGCCATCAGCGCAACCTGCCCCAGTTTTAAACCTTTTTCACCCAATGCTATTTTATTTTCTCCCGTTTTCAAAACAGACCGCTTCCTTTAAACTTGTATGAAAATAGAATTTTCCAATTTTATTTTAACCCGAAAACTATTAAGAAAGTTATATAATTTGTGCTAAAATGCTGAAAAAATAGCTTTTTGAAAATCAACGATTCTGAGGTGTAAGGGCCGGTAAGATTTGACCAGATATATCAAATATACCATTGTATGGACGCTTTGTGTAGGGGCGTGGATCGCTTGTGTCTTTCTTGGGCCGGGCGCGGCTTACGCGCAAAATATTCCCGATATACCGGGGCCGGCGGATGCGGGGCGCATTGAAGCACAGCCCGAACAGATTTTACCGCCGCGTGAAGCACCCAAGATTATCGTGCCCGAACTCGCTGCCCCCGAAGCGCCTGTACCGGAGGGCGCGGCAAGCATGACCTTCGTTCTGCAGAACGTGGTGATCGAGGGCATGAGCGCGTTTTCACCTGTAGAAATGGAAGATATATACAAGCCTCTCTTGGGCCGGGAAATCGAGCTTTCGCGTGTCTGGGAATTTGCCGGACGGATTACAGAACGCTATCAACAAGCGGGGTATTTCCTCTCCCGCACCTATGTCCCGGCGCAGGAGATTGGCGATGGCCGCGTCATCCTGCGTGTGATCGAGGGTTATGTTGGTGACGTGCAAATAGAAGGAGCGCAGGACGATAATTATCTGGTCGATATGCTGGGAGACCGAATTACGGGACAAAAGCCCGCACGGTTGCAGGATTTGGAACGCGCGCTTCTTTTGCTCGGCGATATTCCGGGCCGGAGCTTTGAAGCCGTGCTGGGGCGGATGGATGACGGCGCACCGGAAGGAGCGGTGCGGCTGATCCTGAAGGAGAGCAAGACAAATGGGCGGGGCAGTCTGCTCCTCAACAATCACGGCTCGCGCTTTACCGGGCCGCACCGTACCAGCTTCGCCTATGAAGACAGTTTTTTGCCCAATCAAAGCACGGCTGTCTCTGGCATCGCCAGCGCCTTGCCGGTTGGCGACGAACTTTGGGCGGTGAATGCCACGCATGAGATTAAAATTCTGCCGGAAGTGGGGCTGGAATTATCGCTCGGTCGTACGGTCTCACAGCCCGGCTACACGCTTGCCAGTAACGATATTGAAAGCCGCTCGGTGAATTGGGGTGTGGGGCTAAACTGGCAAGTCATCCGGCAGCGCCAACACAATATGAGTTTTTCCCTGGCTCTGGACGGGCGGAACGTCAATACTGATATTCTGGATACGCCGCTTACCCGCGACCGCATCCGCGCGGTCAGATTAAGCGGCTCTTATGATGGCGCTGACCCGCTGCATGGCTATAACGCGCTGAATATGACACTGAGCCGTGGCATTACGGGTCTCGGCGCGAATGAGCCGGGTGAACTCAATCTCTCCCGTGCCGATGCCGAGCCGGATTTCACAAAATTTGAAGCAACCTGGCAGCGCAGCCAGTTTATCGCCGCCGATTGGCTCGGAGTGACCACTCTCACCGGGCAACGTGCGTCAAAGGCGCTTTATTCGTCTGAGGAATTCGGCTTTGGCGGGCCGTCTCTGGGCCGCGCCTATGATGCCTCTGAAATCACTGGCGACCATGGCATTGGCGGCGCGGTGGAGGTGCAATATACGGGGATAGAGCCAGTCAAAGAGATTAAATTCACGCCGTCGGTTTTTTATGAAGCCGGGAAAATCTGGAATATTGACGATGGCCAGGATGACGGCCTGTCCATCGCCGATGCTGGAATCGGCCTTAACATCTCCCATCCGTCCGGTCTAAGCGGAGCGCTGACCATCGCACAGCCTCTCACCAAATCCATCGACACACCCACCTATGGCAATAACGGTCATAACCCGCGCATATATTTCCAGCTTGGATGGACTTTTTAAACGGCACACCAGCAGAAAGACCTGAAGCTATCCAACTGCCAGTGCGCTCACATTCCGGCGTATCCGAATTGATACGCTGGGCGGCTGAGCATATAACGCGCCAGCCTTGGCAAGCTCCGTGCGGGTTCGCCGCCATCCCTGCCGCCGTGCTTGCTCCATGTCTGGCGACAGCCAGACGGCTTCTCCCACGGTCCCGGCGCTTATCACGGCTCGCACGTGAAAGGGGATCCCGGTCTCCTCATGGCCTCTTGAATGACGGCTTCGGCTAAATCCATGATCTTTTAAAACCGTGCCGCCCGCTTCAGCTTGATTTCGGATCACCACCCTTGAGCGTCATATCGGTGATTTTTGAAATTCCTCAAAATATCGGGATAATGCTGTCTCAAAAACCGCTCGACACGCGCATTATCCAGTAAGCGCGCCAGGTAGTTTTTGGTGAATTGCAGAACGAGATTCTTCTGCCCCCTGATCATCCTTGATGAGCTTGTATTCACGCGCCAGCTTGTCCATTTCTTCTTGCATGCGTGCGCGTTTTTCCGAGGACAAGCCTCTTCTCACTTTGGGCTTAATGGGATCCGTAAGCTCATCGTCTTTTGAGCTTTCCAGCAAAGCCTGGGCATAACGCACGGTACAGAAACAGACGAAAACGCTTCGGCCTGCGCTTCACCCTCATAGCGGCGATTTACAATAATGATTTGGCGCAATGAGGTTATGCAAGAGGTCTATTAAAGGAAGTTTTTACGGGAAAGTTCTGACCAGTCCGGAGCGGCGACGGGAGGCTGTGATTTATGCACAGCAGAAACTGGGAGTGACAGAGCGGCGTGCGTGCGCCGCTCTTGGTCAAAGCCGAGGGTCACAAAGGCGTAAAAAGATCAGACCTGATGATGAGGCAGCTTTAACGGCAGATATTATCCGACTTGCCAGCCAGTATGGACGATATGGATACAAGCGGATTACAGCGTTGCTCCGTGTAGAGGGTTGGCAGGTTAACCACAAGCGGGTAGAGCGTATCTGGCGGCAAGAAGCGCTCAAAGTTCCGGCAAAACACAAGAAGAAAGGCAGGCTTTATCTGAATGATGGGTCTTGTATCCGACTGCGCCCGTGCTGGCCGAACCATGTCTGGGCGTATGACTTTGTGGCCGATCAGCTCAAGGACGGCACAAAAATCAGAACACTTACAGTGATTGATGAATACACACGGGAGTGTCTATCTCTCCGGACGGGGTACTCTCTCAAGGCTGACGATGTAATGGATGTCCTGACCGATTTGTTTATCACACGCGGGATACCGGATCATATTCGCTCGGACAACGGATCGGAATTTACAGCCAAGTCGATCAAGGCATGGCTACCGAAGCTGGGCGTCGAAACTCTCGACATAGAACCAGGCAGCCCGTGGGAGAACGGTTATAACGAGAGCTTCAACGGGCGCTTGCGGGATGAATGTCTGAACGGAGAAACATTCTATACTCTCAAAGAAGCTCAGGTCATTCTGGAACAATGGCGGCATCATTACAATCATATAAGGCCGCATACAAGCCTTGGATACAAGCCTCCGGCACCACTGGCCAGAATGGACGCACCTATGAAGGAAGTGGCCTTCGCTTACGCTCCAGCCCCTTCCTTCATAACCCCATCAGGGCAAAAAGATTCACTTAAATCATGGACTCAATAATGGGGGTTGACCAAAGAAGATCTCAAGCCACAACCAAAACCGAAAAAAATACCAGCTGGTGTACAGGTAATCCCCCCAAATTTAGATGGGGTTTGCAGTAGACAGTTTTAAGTCTGCGGCCTCTGCCAGTCTCATGGCTGGTGTGATGCCGCCGATGGCCATGTTAGGACGTTCATTATTATAAGTCCAGAGCCACCTCGTTGCTGTCATTTGCGCCTCCTCAATCGTGTCAAACTCGTTCATATCCAGCCATTCATGGCGTACGGTTCGGTTATATCGCTCCACATAGGCATTTTGCTGCGGCTTGCCGGGCTGGATATAATCCAGTCGAATGCCCCGGCTTGAAGCCCAACATTGCAGGGCATGGCTGATATATTCCGGACCGTTATCGCAACGAATAGCTTTTGGTTTGCCGCGCCACTCAATGATCTGGTCCAGTGAGCGGATCACTCGCCCGGATGGCAGAGACAGATCGACCTCAATGCCAAGCCCTTCGCGGTTAAAATCATCCAACACGTTGAATGTCCGAAACGAACGACCATTGCTCAGCTGATCTGCCATAAAATCCATCGACCAGACCTCATTGGGAGCTTTGGGCACATTCAAAGGATCAGGCCGCGCGCGCTTCAAACGCTTGCGCGGCTTGATCCGCAAATTCAGCTCCAGCTCACGGTAAATACGGTACACCCGCTTGTGGTTCCAGCCAAAGCCCTTCACATTGCGTAAATACAAAAAACACAGACCAAACCCCCATCTCTTATGCGTATCGGTCAGCCGTAACAGCCAGTCCGCAATCTCGGCATTCTCGTCGCTCAGACGCGACTGATAACGATAACAGGTTTGCGAGATGCTGAATGTTGCGCACGCCAGGCGGATGCTGATTTGTTTCTGAGCCACAGCCCACCGCGCCATGTCTTTGCGCCGCGAAGGGCTTACCACTTTTTTCCCAAAGCCTCCTTCAGCAAATCATTCTGCAGGCTCATCTCCGCATACATCTTCTTCAGGCGTTGGTTCTCCTGCGCCATGGCTTTCATCTGAGAGATCATGGACGCATCCATACCGCCATATTTACTGCGCCATTTGTAAAAACTCGCGCTGCTCATGCCATGCTCGCGACATAACTCCGCAACCGGAACGCCGCCTTCCGCCTGTTTTAGACACTGTTAGCTAATTTTAAGATTAATGATGTTTTTGATCAGATCCAGTGCGACAAACGCCATGAAAACGTGGTCATATTTGTCGAACCTTGTATCTATCCTTTTGTTTTCCTTGAGTGTTCCAAACAATATTTCGATATATTTTCGATGAGTGTACAAGACTTTATCGTACTCGATTTTGACGATCCGGTTTTTGCGTCCGGGGATCACGGGGTCGTTGTTTTGCGATCTTAAAAAATTGCGAAAGGCATCGGAATCGTAGCCCATGTCGGCCAGAACAAAGCAGCCGAATACATTCTCAAATGCCTCTTCGGCAACGCTGACATCGTGGACGTTTCCGCCGGTTATAAAGCCGTCGACGATATGACCTTCGAGCGTTTGAACGAGATGAAGTTTCGTTGTGATCCCGGCAACATTTAGGCCTTTGCTTTGCTGCCCCCTTTTAAGCCACCGCCGTGGCGATGGACATCAATCGTCGTGGAATCGAGCATGACGACGTTCATGCTCAACCTCTTTTTCTGCTGCAATTTCAAGAGCACATTCCACCAGACTCCGCGATCACTGCCTTTCTTGAAGCGAAGGTAAACCGTATGCCAATAGCCGTAACATTCCGGCAAATCACGCCACGAAACACCTGTGCGCAATACATAAAGCATGGCGCAAAACACCTGATAATTACTGACTGTGCGGGGCCGCCCAGCCCTTGAATAGTAACTTAATATCAATGGGTTAATCTGCTCGTAGAAAAACTCTTCCGTGATCGGGTAATAACGTTTGTTCATGATGAAATCTCCTTCCATCATGATTCTATCATAAAATCAATAATTAGCTAACAGTGTCTAAATTGTTTAGTCCCACGGTGTGATGGAATGGGACAGTTTTTTGAGCAGGGTCAACTTATATCTGGCATAGGGGCTATCTGCTTCCTGCATGAACAAACCGCCCAGCAATGATTTCGCTTCTCTACTCAATTCCTGGCGAATAACGGCTGTGAGGTCTTTCTTCCTCTGGTTAACGGCTTTCAGGATCAGTTCTGAGAGCTGAAAATAGGCCGGAATCTGAACCCGCTCGCGGAGCAGAATGTCAATGCATCGCCAGAATATCAGCTTGGGCTTAAGCTGGGAGCGCATCATGGATGCGATTTCCTGCTCTATAACGCGCAAGCTGTTGTCATCAAAGCGCCTGTAGCCGTAAAACTCCAGTATCTCCTGTTCATGTCGCTGCCGTGTCCGGGGCTCATACGTTTCCGGCGAAAACCGGTTGGCATCCATGCCGATTTTATGAGCCACATACGCAATATCGTTTTGATGATACTCTTCGGACCTGAAGAATTTTTTGGTGGCTTTGAAATATCCGCAAGCCAACAAAAACCCGATCCGTGTTGATGGTTTGCGTAGCGTTTCTGCCTTTTCTTTTAGAGATTCCGGAAAAGTAAAAAACTGCTTGCGTTCACGGCTGTTAAAAACAGGCGGCGCGTTAAACATCTCCTGTTCGCTTTTGTTTAAAATGTTCATTCTGGGCATGGCAAAATCCAATCGAAGCTGTTCTGAAAACCTTCGTTTTTAGAACAGGCAAAAGTGCGGTGCAAAATTTATCAAAAACCGGCGTTTAACATGTTTCAAAACATTGTTTCGTTTTATATGTTCTGTTACTATCATAAAAAATCGTTTTGGGAATAAAAAATATGCTTATCGGCTATGCGCGCGTTTCAACACTGGATCAAAATCCACAGCACCAGATTGACGCCCTCAAGGAAGCCGGGTGCAAGAAAATCTTTACGGAAAAAATATCCGGCGCAAAGAAAAACCGGAAGCAGCTTAAGGAAGCCCTCGATTACATGCGTGAAGGCGATACGCTTGTGGTCTGGAAATTATCGCGTCTGGCACGGTCTCTGACACAAATGATTAATACGGTCAAGGATCTGGAAGAAAGAAAAATCAGCCTGAAGGTCATTACACAAAATATCGACACCTCAACCCCGGAAGGCAGGCTATTCTTTCATATGAATGCCGCCTTTGACCAGTTTCAGCGGGAGATCATCGTTGAAAACACGCGGGCCGGATTAAAATCAGCCCGCAAGAACGGGCGTATTGGTGGCAGGCCTACATTGATGACTGATGAAAAAATCCGTGCGGCAAAAGCCATGCTCAAGGATACCGATAACTATCCATTCATCTCCGATATTATCAAAACACTCAGTATCGGCAGAACGACCTTCTACCGGCATTTCCCGCGGGATGTCATTGAAACCCTCAGAACACAGGAATGAAAGAAGATTTTTTTGATGCGCCGTTTGTTGCTTTCAGTCTCCGCCCTTTGCCTGCTTTCGCCTTCCGCTCTTGCGGAAGACGAACTGCAAGCGCGGGCAGAAGCCAACTGGCGTTATGGACAAAAGCGCAGCATTCTCATGACAGAGTTTTGGGTGCCGATTGCGCAGGATGATAAATCCGTCCTCTACGGCGATTTGCGCATGATGGGGGACGATCATGACAACCGCGAGGGCAATATCGGCATCGGATACCGTAAAATGCTCGGCTTTAAAAATCTGGAAGGCGTGGGCGGCGCTCACGCATGGCTGGATCGCCGGATCACAAAACGCGGTTCAAAATTCCACCAGATCACGCTCGGCGCGGAATGGCTGGGCGAAACTGTTGATCTGCGCCTCAACGGATATTTGCCACTGTCGGACAAAAAAGAATACACCATTCCCAACGCCGACCCGCAGGGGCCCGCCTTCGCAGGAACGGGTATTGTTGTGGATACCAATGGCCAGATACTGGAAGAGCCGCAGCACGGCTTTGATATAGAACTGGGCTGGGAACTGGGTTCACAGATTGATTTTATAAAAGACCATACGGATAGTGTTCGCGTCTATGGCGGCGCGTATTATTTTGACGGGGACAACACCGAAAATGTTGCGGGATGGCGTACACGCTTTACAGCAGACGTGACAGAAAACATTCAATTCGGTGCACGGTTTCAGCGCGATGATGTGCGCGGAAGCCAGGGCTTTTTAGAAGCCACATTCCGTTTCCCCTTCGGACATAAAAAAAGCTACCGAAAAGAAGGAATACGCGCACGCCTCGATGAAAGCCCAGAGCGCGATATTGATATTGTAACGGGCGAACAGGTTACGGATTCCGGCGATCGCGTACAGGTTTTAAATACCGCAACGGCCGCGGCGCAAGAGGTTCTGCACGTTGACAATACCGCCGCCGGAGGCGGGGACGGTAGCGCAGAAAACCCGTTTAATACACTCGCCGCCGCCGAATCCGCCGCAAGCGCCCAGACGATTATCTATGTCCATACGGGTGACGGCGGCACCACGGGGCAAGATCAGGGCGTCACGCTTGATAAGACCGGACAGCAGCTTATCGGTGCGGGAACAAATTTTGTTTACGATAGCGGGCGTTTTTCGACAGGAAACGGCGCTTCACCGACCTCTATTCTCATTGCGGCGGCGGGGACAGCGCCAAAGATCACGAATGTAAACGCATCGAGTGATGGGGTGCGCGTGAGCGCCAATGATATCACGGTCACAGGGATTACCGTGGACGGAGCCACGCGGGACGGGATCGTCGTGGAAGCCGACGGTGCAGGCGCAAGCGCTACAGGCGTAAATATCACGAATGTGACCGCCCAAAACAACCGCATGGGTATTTATGTGCATGGCGCGAACGGGGGCAGCGTTTCGGCCAAGGTGCAGGGCAGCGTCACAACCTCAAACAGCCAGCACGGAATCGCCATTTATGACGATACAAACGCCACGTTCGAGGCCGATCTGGGCGGCGGCGCTCTGGGTAGTGCAGGAAATAATGTGCTGGCGGGCAATACATTGGAAGATTTGGCTGTAGAGATGGATGGCGGCACCCTCATGGCGCAAAATAATTGGTGGGGGCAGGCTTCCGGGCCGGATACCGACACCCCCGACATCGGCATTGCCCCGCAAATCTATTACGGCGCACCGATCAATGACGGCCTCGTCGGACACTGGACCTTTGATACAGAATGGACCACCAACACCACAGCCTACGATCGCTCCGGCAACGGCAATGACGGACAGCTTCAAGGCGGCCTCTCCCTCGCTGATCAAGTGGCGGGACAGAATGGAGAGGCTCTCGATTTTGATGGGGCGGGAGAGTATGTCCAACTCCCAGCTATGAACAATGTTTTATCTATATATTTAACTGTTAATGTTTCAGACCCACAGCCAGGAGGTTGGCATTATTTACTTGATGCAAGAAACGGTCTGGCTAACGGTTGGTTCGCCAATAATAGCATAGGAGCTAACTGGACAACAATGATTGCAAACACTAATAATGTTGCGGTTAATTGGGCTAACATTCCTAAAAATCAGTTTTCTGATTTATATATTCAATCAGCCGTTTCTTTTAATGATGATGTAAATCTTATGTCGAGAGTTTCGGATAATGAGACTTTATTAGGTATTCTTGACGATACCCGCATCTACTCCCGCGCCCTATCAGCCCCCGAAATCGCCGAACTCTATCGCATGAATACCTCATCCGCCGTTAATACGAGCAACTTCCTCACCGTCGCGCCATAAAAAATCCTATGTCGCGTTACGTACCTTTATGGGATTCAACCCAATAATTTATCGAGAGATAATCCGCAGTTTTCACGCCCGGTGCTCCTTTGAAAGCGAGGAAAAATCGTTTGTTGTCTTTGAGGGGGTGCGTGACTGTTACTGTATGTGGTCAACATGTCAACAAATTTGTGAAAATTTTAGTAGGCAGGAAACGGGTTCGTCTGCTAAGTTCGCCGGATGTTAAAGCTTTCTAAAAACAGTGATATTTCTACCTTTCGCGTTCTGGATTTATTGCAGCAGGTTAATCAGCGGAAGGCCGCCGGGCAGGATATTATCAGTCTGGCGCCGGGGCAGCCGGCGGACGGCGCTCCGCAAGCGGCTCTGGACTATGGAGCCGATTTGATGCGCCACGGGTTTATGGGCTATACCGAAGCCATTGGTATGCCGCAATTGCGGGCGCGGATTTCACAGTGGTATCGGGATTATTATGATGTTGATGTGCCTGCGTCGCGGATTGTGATTACGATTGGCGCATCGGGGGCATTCCTGTTCACCTTTATGAGTATGTTCGACGCCGGGGATAAAATTGCTCTGGCGGCTCCCGGCTATCCGGCATACCGGAACATCATGAAATCATGCAATCTGGTCCCGGTTGAAATTCCTACCGGACCGCAAACCAACTACCAGCCGACCATTTCTCATCTGGAAGAGCTGGAGGAGGTCCCGGACGGGCTGCTGATCGCCAGTCCGTCAAATCCGGCCGGAACCCTGATTCCGCCGGAAGAGCTGGCGGCGATCTGTGCGTGGTGTCAGGAGCGCGGTGTCCGCCTGATCGCCGATGAGCTCTATCACGGAGTGACGTTCGGGGAGAAAGCCGACACGGTAACGCGCTATACTGCGGATGCGGTTGCGGTAAACAGCTTTTCGAAATATTTTGCAATGACCGGCTGGCGTCTGGGCTGGATGGTTGTTCCGGGTCCTGCGGTAGAGCGTGTGAAATGTCTGGCGGAGAGCCTGTTCGTGGCGCCTCCGACCCTTGCACAGCATGTTGCATATAAAACATTTGACCATACCGATATTCTGGACGGGTATGTGGCGCGCTATAAAACCAATCTCGATATTCTGAAGGAAGAATTGCCAAAGGCGGGAATTCACCGGCTTTCCGATACACGCGGCGCGTTTTATCTGTATGCCGATATTTCCAATCTCACCGCGGATACCGAGGTCTGGGCGCGGGCCTTGCTGGATGGAACTGGCGTTGCCGTTACACCAGGGACTGATTTTGATCCGGTACGGGGACATCAGACAATCCGCATCTCCTTTGCCGGATCAACCGCAGAGGTGCAGGAGGCCTGCCGTCGGATTCAGGCGTTTATGAAGAAGGTTTAGTGAGCCTCACCCAACCAGCGTGACGCCGATCAGTTTTCCGATCAGAGCGGTGGCTCCCATGGCGACCGCGCCCCAGAACATCACCCGCAGGGTCGGAATGAGTGGTCTGGCTCCCCCAGCTTTTGCAGCGAGAGATCCCAGAATGCCCAGCAGGACCAGACACAGAACGGTTGAGGCGGTAATAAAAATCTCGGACGGAAACCAGAGAACGGACAGGACCGGCCAGATTCCGCCACAGGAAAAGGCCGCGGCGGAGGCTATGGCTGCCTGAAGCGGTCGGGCCTCTGTGTGTTCAAAAATTCCCAACTCATCGCGGGCATGTGCTCCCAGAGCGTCTTTTTCTGTGAGTTGTGTGGCAACCTGCCGGGCAAGATCTGGTTCCAGCCCGCGGTCGATGTAGATATCGGTCAGTTCCTGTAATTCTTCCTGCGGCGAGTCTACCAGTTCCCGTCTTTCTCGTGCCAGATCGGCTTTTTCAAGATCTGATTGTGAGCTGACAGAGACGTATTCCCCCGCCGCCATTGACATGGCTCCCGCCACCAGTCCGGCTACTCCCGCCAATAGAATTTCGTCAGTTCCTGAAGATGCGGCGGCCAGCCCGACCACCAGACTTGAAACAGAGATAATGCCGTCATTGGCCCCCAGAACCGCGGCGCGCAGCCAGCCGGTACGTGTGACGAAATGGCGTTCTTTATGTTCGTAAACTAATCGTGAGCTCATGCTTTTATCATAGCACTCCGGCGGCGTTGTCCAAGCCCCTTTTTTTTGTCGAGTCGGGGGCTGAAGCAAAGCTCTAAACGGTCAAGGCCCTATCCCTTTTGGACCCAGCCGCCCTGTTCCGTCTGCTGCCAGTAGGTCAGAGCATGTCCGTTACTTTGATAGGTTTTCCATCTGGCGCGGGCGGCGGAAACCTGTGCGGCATCAAAGCCGCTGAAGATGTCACAACACAGGGAAACTTTGTCAATCAGGGGGCTGTCCGCTCCATTTGCAAGAATCAGAGTTTCGGCGGCATTAGGGTTTTCGTCTGTATCGGTGAGCCAGATAGGTTGTCTTTCAGCATATCCATCTTTTTTTGATCCATGCGGCAGGAAGTAATTGGGATGGAATGTCCAGAGATGGGTGTTCAGGCTCTCCACCGCCTGCGCATCCGGTAATTTAACCAGAATTCTTTTCCCCCCTTCATACGCTTTTAACAGGAGGCGCGGCAAAGCCTGCTCCAGTGTCAGAGTTTGCAGGTGATAAAAGCGGATTTCAGTCATAGGCGCAGGCTAGCATATTTCCTACTCCGGAATCTAGCCAGCCTGAACTTTGTAGAATCATTTCATCCGGGAGACGTATTCGTCGGTGCGGGTATCAATTTCGATCTTGTCGCCAATTTCAACAAAAGCGGGGACCTGAATTTCATATCCGCTGGGCAGCCGGGCAAATTTCATCACTTTTCCGGAGGTATCCCCACGGGCGGCCGGTTCGGTGTAGATAATTTCACGAACGACCTTGACCGGAGGGGTCACAGAAATAGGCTTGCCTTCATAGAAGGTAATCTCGAATTGCATCTGCTCTTCCAGATATTTCAACTGGTCTTCGATGTCATCCTTGGACAGCTCATACTGGTTGTACTCTTCATCCATAAAGACGTACATATCTCCGGCTTCATAGGAATAAGTCACTTCCTTTGCTTCCAGAATAATGTCTTCGAATTTTTCGTCTGTTTTGTGAACGGCTTCGGTGTTGGTGCCGGTCAGCAGGTTCCGGAATTTGAATTTGACCACCGCGGCGTTGCGTCCGGATTTGTTATATTCCGCTTTCTGTACAACCATCGGGGCTTTGTCGATAATCACGACGTTTCCGGGTCTTAGTTCCTGTGCGATTTTCATCATCTATCCTTGTTCATGTCTGTGTTATAGAGTTTTACAAAATTCCAGAAGGCGGTCGGAAAGGTCGGGTTGCATTTCCAGATATACGCTCCACCTGTTGGCACCTTCCGTCAGTTGCTGCAGGTGGTCCAGATACCATCTCCAGAGTTTGTCTGTCTGGTGTATTTCATTCCACAAATGGAAGGTTTTCGCAAGTGTTTTACGCAAATCTTCGGAAAAGGCCGTGGTGTAAAGGTCTAAAAAAGCATCCAGTTTTACCAGATGCGCCTGTTCTTCCTGAACATAGATATTCCAGAGCAGGGGGCGGCCCGCCAGTTGCGCCCGCACAAAAGAGTCCTCTCCCCGGACAAAATTTACATCACAGGTCCATAGCAACCGGTCATAGTCTTTCTGAGATAAGAACGGAATCCGGTACAGGGTCAGGGCTCCGCGGGTTTCCTGTCCGTAATCGTGCGTGACCGGCTGGAACAGGCGCACGGGCCGGGAATAGGTGGACAGATCATCAAACAGGGCGGCGCAGGGAGCGCCGGGATAACAAAAAATGGAACCATCAATACAGTCGGGATCAGGAGGGGGAAGGTTATGCGCCTGTCTCCAGGATGTCTGGTCTTGCGGGTTGTTCTGAAACCGGTTGCGGTGCGCTATCAGGTCCCGCTCCCGGATCAACCCGCCCGTCAGGGGCGTAAATCCCGGAAAAAACAGGGTTTTTTTAAGCCCGGTCATCGGGTGTGTGCTGGGGATGGCGTGGCACGTGTCGGCCCATTTTTCGGCGGTCAGATATTCCAGATCAATCCAGACCGGCGGAATAGTCCGCTTCATCATCGCGGTTAATACCCGATCCGGAAGGTCGCAGGCAAAAGCTTCGATGACCAGATCGGCGGTGTCCGTATAGCGAAGCGCCTCCGACCACGGAATGATTGCTGCGTGCTGTGCCAGATCCGGGAGAATTTGGTTCAGACAGGCCGGTTGGTCAATGAACAGACGAACGGTTTTGTGATGCTCGGTTGCGAGCTGGTGCGTCAGTCGCCCGCACACGCCTGCATCTCCCAGATTGTCAATGACACGGCAGAAAATATCAATGGAATCAGGAGTAGAATTGGGGGCCGGCCTCATGCGCTATCGCCGTTTCATCTTCCGGCGTTGCACAGAGGAAGGGATGTTCAGGGCTTCCCGGTATTTGGCGATGGTCCGGCGGGCGACGTCGATGCCTTCTGCCTCCAGACGTTCGACGATCGTGTCATCGGATAAAATCTTTTTCGGGTCTTCCGCATCAATCAGAGCTTTAATCCGCGCTTTGATTGACTCTGCCGAGTGGGTCAGGCCATCTGCGCCGACCAGTCCGGTCGTAAAGAAGTATTTCAGCTCAAATAAACCGCGCGGCGTGCCGATATATTTGTTGGTGGTAACCCGTGAGACGGTGCTTTCATGCATCTCGATCTTTTCGGCGATGTCTTTCAGAGTCATCGGTTTCAGGAACTCCACGCCGAACATGAAAAATGCATCCTGCTCCTCGATGATTTTACTGGCAGTTTTCAGGATAGTCTGCGCCCGCTGATCCAGCGCCCGTACTAGCCAGTTGGCAGCTGCCATCTGGTTATTCAGATAGGTTTTATCCTCTTTTTTGATGGCGGTATTCAGGACAGTGGTGAAATACTCCTGATTGACCAGAACCCGGGGCAGGGTTTCCTGATTAAGCTCAACGCGCCACCCGCCGCCTTCATGTTTGGGAATGCGCTTCATCAGCACGTCCGGCACGATGGCTTGCATAACGAAATGATCGAATAATCCGGCCGGTTTGGGGTTGAGTGTTTTAATCTCCGCCAGCATATCCTGCAGGTAGGTCTGATTGACTCCGCACAGCTCGCATAGCTTGTCGTGTTCGTAGCTGCCCAGAAGGGCAAGATTTTCAATGAACAGGCGCATCGGCGCATTCAGCTTGCCCTGTTCTTCCAGTTGCAAAGCCATGCACTCTTTCAGGTCCTGTGCGAAAATGCCGGTCGGATCAAAGCTTTTTAAAATCGGCAGCAGACGGTTAACCCGTTCCGGAGCACATCCCAGAATGTCCGGGAGGCAGTCCGGGTCCTCCCGCAGATATCCGCTTTCATCAAGGCGGTCGATCAGTAGCGCCCCGATCATACGGTCACGGGGATCATTGCAGGCAATATGTAACTGGTCAGTGAGGTGGTCGCGCAATGATTTTTCATCATGCAGGCGGTTTTCCAGAGAAAATTCAGGATCTTCAAATCTGGTGCTGCCGCCACTTCCCATGGCCGAGGTCCCGGCATCAAAGTTATTATTCTGCCGGAAGCTTTCTTCCATATTATCTGTGATTTCTTTTGGTTCGCCAGCAGACTCTGGTTCCGGAGATTCACTGTCTGCCTCACCTTTTTCCAGAAACGGATTCTGTTCCAGCTCTTTTTCAACCAGCTCCGCCAGTTCCAGATTATTGAGCTGTAACATCTCGATTGCCTGCCGCAATTGCGGCGTCATAATTAACGTCTGCGCCTGCCGCAGGTCAAGATTTTGGGTGAGGGTACTCATTGCTTTTAGTTTATCACGGGGAAATTTTTACGTCATCCGGTTAATGATATTTGACAAGACCGATGCAATAAATTAGATAGAGCTTCGATCGTTTAGGGTGAGTGACGTTGCGGCGCTCTTCACGCAGGTTTGTCTACGCTTTGTCGCTTGTGCCTGACCCAACCTAAATGCTCTTTGCTCTAGCATAATGTAAGGATAAAAATATGTCAGATCTGACCCTCATACAAAACCAAGTGGCCTCCGTCGTGCAGGAACAACGAACACCGGTGTGTATGATCGTGTGGATGGAGCATGCCTCAGAAACGGGGGCGGCCCCTGTTGATCGCCCAAGCCATGTTTCCGTTTTCCTGAGTGAGCGGGATGCATTGAAATCGGTACGTAGCTGTTTTTCTAATCGGGATATTGACTGGTGTCTTGCAGATGCCGGAGGGCATTATTACTATCCGGCCGGCCCTGATAATGGATATGTTCTTTATACCGGGGATCTTCCTGCGGAACATGCCCTGATAGAGAAAATGACTGCCAATAACGGGATGGCAAGCGTATCTCTTCACGAGCACACGCCTGCCTCTCGTGCGATTTCTGAGGCTCTTCGCAGCTCCGAGTCTGTTCCTATCGCTTTCCCGCGGTTGAATCGGAAACCGCGCACCAGCCTTCCGGACCACCTGTGTCCCCAGGGGATTTGACGCGGTTCATAATATCCTGCATTTGACCTATAAACCCTTGTAAAAGAATTGTTATTATGTTAAGAAATATCAAGAGGTAAGGCTATGCACATTAACGATATAAACAAAGTGGCTGAATATGTTAACAACTTCCATGAGGCACATCATACACCCTCTCACCAGAGACTGGCCGATTTTTGTCACATAATACCTGGGATTAATGCAGTAAAATATGCCAGTGCTGCATTTGCCGCTGCAGCTGTAAGTATTTCTGGTATATTTCTATATGATTACATTCCGGTAAACCGTGAGATGAGAGAAGAATATAAACACATAAAGAAGAATCTCCCAAGTAAGGAGAGAGAGGCTATCACCTCTGACTGTACCCGACAGGCACAAAAACATCCTGACGTTTCTTTGTTTGGAATTATAAATATTCCCAACGAGTTGGCTGCATATCAGAACTGTATGGAGAAAGCTGAAGAGCAACTGAATAGAGATCTGCAAGAAAAGTATAAAAACATCTTTGAAGAAAGACGCTCTATAAACTATAGACTGGCACCTGAAATTGCTGTAGGCCTCTCGGTAGCATTCGGATTTTTTGGGTATAGACGGGCGGAAAAAACTCGTGAAGGTCTGCTATCAACAGTTTTGGATTATGAAAATAAACTTGAGCTATAAGATTAGCAGAATCTACAAACTAAACCCTTCGCCGAGATAAACCCGGCGGACATCTTTATTCCCGACGATTTTGTCCGGCGTGCCTTCCATCAAGACTTTGCCGTCATGAAGGATATAGGCACGATCAACGATGCCGAGTGTGTCCCGGACGTTGTGATCGGTAATCAGAACGCCAATGCCGCGTTCTTTCAGGTGAGAAATTAAATCCCGGATTTCTGCAACGGCGATCGGATCGATCCCGGCGAGTGGTTCGTCCAGCAGGATAAAATCCGGGCGGCTGGCCAGAGCACGAGCGATTTCAACCCGGCGGCGCTCCCCGCCGGATAAGGCCGGAGACGGTGTTTTGCGCAGATGGGTCAGGGAAAACTCTGCCAGCAGATCTTCCAGAAGTTGCAACTGTTCTTTGCGAGGGATTGGCTGTGCCTCCAATATGGCTTTAATATTGTCTTCGACATCCAGCCCCCGAAAGATGGAACTTTCCTGTGGCAGATACCCCACCCCCAGACGCGCACGGCGGTACATGGGCAGGTGTGTGACATCCTGTCCGTCAATCATGATAACACCGTCATCCACACTGACCATGCCGGTAATCATGTAAAAGCAGGTGGTTTTTCCCGCACCATTCGGCCCCAGCAGAGCCACAGCCTCTCCGCGTTTGACATGCAAAGAGACATCCCGCAGGACCGGGCGGGTTTTATAGCGTTTGGAGAGATGCTCCACGCGCAGGCCATCGCGCTGATCCCCGGCGGGGACGGATTTCAGATGCGGGGAAGATGGGTTTCTCGATTTCATCAGGCGTCTTCTTTAACATAGATCATTTTGCAGGAAAAGGAAATCCCGCGACTCAGAGTGGAGGGATAAAGAAAAGAGATAAAAAACCACTATTCCGGAAAGAAAACTCCTTTGACCCGTCCGGTGCCGCCACTCAAGGTGCTGATATTGGTGTTCAGGTCCACCGTGGCGTGATCGCCTTCCAGCGTGTTTTCTCCGCGCACGATCCTGACGTTTCCGCTGAGCTCGGCAGTATTTTGCGCTTTGTGGTATACTCCCTGTTGACCGGAGATGGTTTCAGTCGGTGTCGTAATCACAACATTTCCGCTGGCTTCCAGACGTTGTAATACGCGCTTTTTCCCCGCATCATTTAACTCTTTTCCAAAAAACGCCGTCATGTGGTCGGCGGTCAGGGTATTGGTGGTTTCTTTTGTTGTCTGCACAAGCCGGACGTTTTCGCTGGCGGACAGCTCGCCCTTTTGTGTCTGATATTCAAATTTCCCGGCGGCATACAGGATCATATCGCCGGAGATCATCCGCAGAGACTCTCCGGTCATGACCGCTTTTTGATCCGGTACATTATAGACAACCTGATCGCCATAGGCGGTGCCATCCGGCGACGTGATGATGACGTTCTTCTGCGCCGTCAGGAGTTGCGGCAGAAATTTATTCTGTTTTGCGCCGTCCCGGTAGGTCGCACTGACCTGATCGCAGGACAGGGAGATATCTCCCTGTGTTATCTTAACATTTCCGGCGGCGGTGATTTTATGGTCATCGCGGTGCCATTCCAGAGTTTTCTGCGCACTCAATTCCAGAGGCGTCGCCGCCAGAGGCGCTGTGTGCGGCCAGAGAAATATAAACAGAAAGAGAAAGAGGGATATTACTTGAGCCACGATTCTAATCCTTCTGTTAATTCCAGTCTTACCGGTCCGTTAAATATCAAAACCATTCCGTCATTGCTGATCTTCAAAGAGTCGGCCTCTATCGTCCCATAAGGTCCTTCGGCATGGATCGGGTGCGGGGATATGAGTTCCCCACGGGTCAGATCAGCTTCCAGCGTTTGCAGGGAAATTGTGCCAACTCCGTCCTGTGCAATCGAAATATCCTGATTAAGGGTGATGAATTGCGTTTTCTGGTTATAGGTCCCGTCCCGTGCCGAGATAACCAGGGGGGCGGGGGTCGTTTGCAGTATTCCGCGGGGGTTCTCCAGCAGGACCAGATCAGGCTGGCGAAGCTCCTGCGTGGCCCGGTCTGCGGTGATAACGTAGACTTTTCCGTCCTTTGTCTCACTTTCAAAGTGGGGAGAAATCAGCTCGTTTTTTTCAATCTGAGGAGAGGCTCCGTCCGGCAGGGTGGGGATTGGCAATTCCTCCACCGGTAGGACGGGGGCTTCGCGTCCGGAGGTGAAAATCAGAACAAAGATCAGAATGACCGCGGCCAGCGGCAAGGTGATCCGCAAAAACCTGACCCACTGGCTATAGGCGCGGCCAGCGGGGCGCAGGTCTGTGGCATCGTGATGCGCAAAGGCTCCCAGACGGGTGCGGCGTTCTTCAATATCCTGCTCGGTGGTCATAAAACAAGCATGGCACAAATTAAGGGGTTACGACAAGCCCGCCTGCAGACAATCCTGCAAGCGGATTAGTCCGTCAAGGTGGTTATCCTTGATAACGACAAGGGAAGTCAGATATTTCCCCGGCGTGCGGGTCATAATATTGACGGCCTCGACCCCCAGCGCGTCCGGCGTGATGGCTCGTGGATTGGTGGACATGATGTCTTTGACTGCTTTTTGCAGCAGGTCCGGGGACATGTGGCGTTTCAGGTCGCCGTCTGTGATGATCCCCAGCAGATGGCGATCCTCTCCGGCAACCAGAACGCATCCAAGATTTTTGTCGGATAATTCCAGAATTGCTTCCTGCATGGTCTGGGTGGGGGTAACCAGTGGCAGAGACTCGTAGGGATGCATCAGTTCCGAAACTTTCAGCAGCCGCTGCCCCAGCTTTCCGCCCGGATGCCATACGCCGAAATCTTCGCGGGTCAATCCCATGTTTTTCAGCAGGGTCACGGCCAGCGCATCCCCCAGTGCCATCATCATGGTGGTGGATGTGGTCGGGGCCATGCCATTGGGGCAGGCCTCCGGCATTTTCGGGATCAGCAGGACGGTATCAGCGTGCTTTGCCAGAGTGCTCTGCGGGTTTCCGGTCATGGCAATCAGGTGAATGTCAAACCGCCGGGTATAGGCAATCAGGTCGGACAGTTCGGAATTTTCGCCGGAATTGGACAGCATCAGCACCACATCATGGCGGGTAATCATGCCCAGATCTCCATGACTGGCCTCACCCGGATGCACATAATAGGCGGGAGTTCCGGTCGAGGCAAAGGTCGCGGCCAGTTTACGCGAAACGTGACCGCTTTTGCCGATCCCGGCGACAATCAGCCGTCCCTGACGGGCGGATTTCATGGTGTCAATAATATCAATCGCCCGGGAGAAATTATCGTCCAGAGAGTCCTTCAGGGCAATCAGTCCGTTAATTTCAGTTTGCAAGGCGTCCTGTGCTGTATGAATATGCGTCATATTTCCTGTTCTTTCAGGGCAGGTCTACGCGATAACGTCCGTCTTGTACAGAAATTTTCGGCGGGATGCGCGTTTTCTGGAAAAGGTCATAGGCAGGTTTCAGGGATTTCCAGAACGGCATCCAGGTGGAACGTCCGTGAAAAACCAGATTTTTGCGGGTCATGATAAACGGAAACAGGTGAACCTCGATTTTTTTCTGACCGTTTGCCAGAGCCGCCTCCGCCAGAATATACAATTCCTCCATTCCCTGATCGGTCATGGCATAGCATCCCTGTGAGGTGCAGCCGCCGTGGATCATCAGAAAATCTCCGGTGCGGCCCCGCATGCGGTCAAATGAATTCGGATATCCCAGATTGAAGGCGAGATGATATTTGCTGTCCGGATGCAGGCGCTCTGCGGTCACGTCATAAAATCCTTCCGGAGCCTGATTATCTCCCTGCCGGAGTTTTGGTCCCAGCGTTCCTGAAAAGACACAGATCGGATAACGTTTGAAAATGTTATAGGTTTTTTTGCCGGTTTCCTGAACCCAGACTTCTGCTATTTTCTCCTGTTTGAAAACGCGGATAAAAATTGGTTGCCCCAGCTTCAGATCATGGGCGGCCAGCTCTTTCTCCAGTTCCGGCTGGACGGTGCTCCGCAAAGCGTCAATCTTTTCCGCCCGTACCGGCCCTGTATAGGCCAGAATAGCGATAATCCACAGAATCGAATGTATCTTAAATCTCATATCTTTTTTTATAAAGAGTTTACCGGAATTGCAATTGTATTTAATCAGCATGAGCAGGCCCTTGAGGAGGATAAGATTATTTTGAAGGATGCTTTTTCTTTATTTTCTGAAAATAACCATTATTTAACCCCTTTATCGCATGATATAATAAATACGTGCCGCAATAGGCACGGCACAAAATAACTTAAATATCTCATTCGGGGATTACATACAGGAACCATGTCTGAAACGTCGGTACTCTTGCCCGCTGCAAAGGTTACAGTTTTTTCTACGGAAGAAAACTCGCATCAGGTTGCGCTCAGCCTGCGTGAGGACTGGCGCTATGCCCGTGTCGAGATTACGGTACAGGAAGGGCAGGTTGATGACGCCATTCAGTTTTACCGCCAGCAAAAGTCTCCTGATTTACTGGTGATCCAGACAAATGTCATTGATGAGGCGTTTATCGACAAGCTGGGCGCTCTGGCAGAAAGCTGCTCGGAAGGAACCGAAGCGATTATCATTGGACCGGATAACGATGTCCAGCTTTACCGGAAACTGATTTCCATGGGGGTCAGTGATTATATGGTCCGGCCTCTGGAGGCCTCTGTTTTCTCGGATGTGATTGCCAAAACCCTGATTGCCAAGCTGGGAGTTACCGGCAGCCGGCTGATTGTGACTGTCGGCGGACGGGGCGGAATTGGGACCTCAACGATTACGCAGGCGCTGGCAACGGCTTTGTCCGGAGTCTACGGCCAGAAAACGCTGCTGATGGATGCCGCGGGGGGGTGGTCTCCCAATACGGTTGCGTTAGGGCTGGAGCCGTCCACGACTTTGGCGGAGGCCGCAAAGGCTGCCCTGAAAGGGGACCGCGAGATGCTCAAGCGGATGATTCTGAAAGTGAATGATAAGCTGGGAATCCTTGCCAGCGGCGGTGATGTCATGCTGGAAAAACCGTTGGAGCGGGACGGGCTGGAGGCGCTTTTGAATATCGCAATGGCGGAATATCCGGTCGTTTTGTTCGATGCTTCGGCGGCTGCGCCGGACCATAAAAAAACTGCTCTGCTCAAAGCGCATAAAATTGTTGTTTTGACCACGCCGGGGTTGTACGCCCTGCGCATGACCAGAACTTTAGTTTCTGAAATCAAAAACTTACGAAATATTTCTGAGGGCGAGAATGGAGCAAATCTCCTATCCCTGTTTCTCAACTTTAAAGGTCTGGCCGGCAAAGGAGAATTAAATCCTAAAGAGATTGAAGAGATGCTGGAGCAGAAACTCTGCGGAACGATAGATTTTCTGCCGGATCTGTTCTCCAAACTCGAAGGCCAGGGCAAGAAAATGACTGAAGAGTCCGACGGACAGCGGATTATTCATGCCCTGATTGCATGCCTGAAAGAAACGATGCCCGGCCTGTTTGGGGAAGAACGTCGGTTGGACTCCGGTTCAAAAGATTCTTCCGGCAGCCTTGGGGGGCTTTTGAAAAAGTTCACAGGAAAATAGAGGAGAGGTCTCGTGTTTGGAAAAAAGCAATCCGGTACACCCCCAAATAGCACAACGCCTGCGCCTGTGAAAAAAGAGACTCCGGCTGTGCAAAAGGAATTAAATCCTGAATCGGTGGGGGAATATGCTTCGGTTGAAAGACCCACACCTCCTGATGCAGATAATTTTCCTATTTCGCAAGCTCGTGATGAGTCGGGAATGGCTCCGCCTTCTTCTCCGGAATCTGTGGAACGGGTCGAAAAAAAGACTCCGACCAAATCAATGGACGATGACCAGCTGGATGTTCATCAGGAAGAGGAAGAAGAGGAAAATCCCCACGATTCCATGACAAATCTGCGCCTTGAGCGGGCGCGCAGCCGGATCTGGGCGGATTTGCGGGACGGGATTGACCTGAAAGCTCTGGCGCGGATGAATGCCAAAGCGGCGCGTGATGAAGTTCAGTCTGCGGTTGAAGAAATTTCACGATTTAGGAATTTGGACCTAACGCCAGCAGAACTGCAAGGCATCGCGAAAGAATGCGCCGATGACATGCTGGGCTTTGGCCCTCTTGAGACCTTACTTGAAGAAGACGGTATTGCCGATATTATGATTAACGGACCCGATATCGTTTATGCTGAACGTAAGGGGAAAATCGACAAAACCAATATTAAATTCCGTGATGACCAGCACCTTCTAACCATTTGCCAGCGGATCGTCGGGGCGATTGGACGCCGGGTTGATGAAAGCTCGCCAATTTGCGATGCACGTTTGCCGGACGGATCGCGGGTGAACGTGATTATTCCGCCGTTGGCGATTGACGGCGCGGCGATGACCATCCGGAAATTTACCAAGGATAAGCTGACCCTTGAAAAACTGGTCGATTTCGGATCAATGACCCCGTCCTGTGCCAAACTGATTATGGCACTGGGACGCTGCCGGGTGAATATTCTGGTCAGTGGCGGGACGGGATCGGGGAAAACGACGATGCTGAACTGTATTACGCGCTACATTGAGAGTGATGAGCGGATTATTACCTGCGAAGATGCCGCCGAACTCCAACTGCAACAGCCGCACGTCGTGCGCTTGGAAACCCGCCCGCCTAACCTGGAAGGCGTCGGCGAAGTCACGATGCGCGATCTGGTGAAGAACTGTCTGCGGATGCGTCCTGAACGGATTATCGTCGGGGAGGTCCGGGGGCCCGAAGCGTTTGACCTGTTGCAGGCCATGAATACCGGCCACGATGGATCAATGGGAACCGTCCACGCCAACAATCCGCGGGAAGCCCTCAGCCGGATGGAAAACATGATTGCGATGGGTGGCCTGAACCTGCCGCAAAAAGCGGTGCGGGAGCAAATCTCCTCCGCGGTGAACGTCGTGGTACAGGTGCAACGCCTGCGCGATGGCTCGCGGAAAACCACGCACGTCACCGAGATTACCGGCATGGAAGGCGATGTGGTCACCATGCAGGATCTATTTGTTTTGGATATCGAAGGAGAGGACGCCAATGGTAAACTGATTACCAAGCAGCGCTCCACCGGCCTGCGTCCGAAATTCTTTGATAAAGCCCGCCAATTTGGCGTCGCCGACATGGTGCTGGACGCCATGGAAGAGGCATATGGGTAAACTTGATTATCACCATAAACATCACCTATGATCAAACCCATGGACGAAGAGACAAATCTCCCGAAAGAACAGCCCAGCTTTTTTGATGTCTGGATGAAAGCAGAATCTATTCTGAATTATCCCGTAAAGGCCTTTTACTTTGGCATCGCAGGCCTCATCATTGCCTTACTAACCGGATATAATTTCTTGATATGTGGAATAATCGGATCATGTGTCGGCATGACCTATGCTTTTCTGGATAACTATGTCAGCCATAAATACGGAGATAACTTAGAGGCATTTCTTTTGATCGGCTTCTTACTCCTTGGTGCCCTTTGCGCCACAATTCTGTTGTTTGTAACATAGTATATATTTCAAGGTCACCAAATGAATTTCTATAATGACAAAACTATTTATAAACTTCTATTTATATTACTATGTATATTTGGAGTTCTCTTAATGATTATAGCTATCCTCTCCAAAGGATGGGTATATGGTTTATATTTTTCTCTAGGATATATATTTTTCATAGCCATAATTACTTTGAAAGCAAAACAAATTTATGATTTTTATTGGGATTATGATTCAAACAATTTAAAATTGTTTGAATTTATTGAGACTAAACTATGGGCAAAACACGCTATATTGGGATTTATTTTACTTATAATACTTATTACTTGGCTAATATTTTTTCCCCGCTAGTTAACCAAAAAGTATTCAAAAACCGCATAAATTCATAATCTTAAAAACGCCTTATAAATACTCATCAAAAGTTCTCTGATACACCCCATAAAATGGTCGCATCATCATGCAGGCTGGAGCGTGGAAAATTCTTCCCCTGACCATCCTGTTGCTCAGCCATACGGATCCGACGGATGATCTCCTCCGGCCCGACTGTGAGAATGTCTTGCCACAATGCCGGCACATCGGGATACAGATTTAAAATATCATAGGCACGCGTAAAACCATCACTCATCGCCAGAATATGGTCTGTTGCTGCGTCGAATGGAAGTGAACCCGTTAGAGCCTGCTCGATTACCGCTGGATCTTGCTGAATAGAATAAAACCCCTCCGGCGTATTCATCAAAGGCTTTGTACGCGCATAAAGTTCCACCATAGCGTCTTTAAAGGCCTGCGTCTCAAAGCCATACCCTTCTCTTAAACAATCATACACCGGCTCGATACTGATATTTTGATCAATCCGGTCATCCGTCAAAACCTGAGTTCCTCTCGACCCACAGACAGCCAGTGTGCTATCGCACAGCACCAAATAATCCAGATGATCAGCGTGAGGACGTCCCATGATTAATGTGCAGGCAGGCCGTTGACCCGCTTCATCGTCGGGCCGAATACCAGTTTTACGATAAAAAAGATCTGCGGTCGTTTTAATAGCGTCTTTTGCCAGATCTACCAAAGGGTATTCTGGATTTTGCGTAAGCGTCATCTGAAATTCCTGATCCAGTGCACGTACCAACCACGCGGCATCAAACTCATGTGTACGCTCTAATTGTGTCGCCCCGTCCATTAACCAGAATGTAGATCCTTTATATCCTGCCAGATCTTCATTCGGGCGCTCCTGC
This sequence comes from Rhodospirillales bacterium, assembly GCA_020638395.1. Lineage (GTDB taxonomy): Bacteria > Pseudomonadota > Alphaproteobacteria > Micavibrionales > Micavibrionaceae > JACKIP01. The sequence goes on along the minus strand of JACKIP010000001.1, from coordinate 6,712 downwards.
TTTTTTGCGGCTGTCGCCATCATAAATTTCATCATATGTTACTGTAACAAATGAAGTTTACAGATCAAACAAAAACATAAATTACCATAAATACTTAAGGCCTCCTTCACTTTCTTTCAGTATTCTAAACGTTGAAAAACTATAATAATTCAGCGGGTTTTCCGGCCTATGTCACCGTTATTTGTTACATTGATCGTGGTTCTGATCCTCGCCGCATTTGGCGGGTTTGCTTTCTTTTTGCTGCGGCAATCTTCTCCGGAGCAGAACCGTGCGCGGCAGATTATCACCGGCAAGGGCTCCGATAGCAAAAAAACCGGACAGGTTGATCTGGCCGACAGACGGCGGGCCAGTCTGGCCAAAAAGTTAAAAAATCAGGATGACGACGGCGGAAAGAAGAAAAAGAATAATACTCTGCGGGACCGGTTACAGCAAACCGGGCGGGATATTTCAACCAGACAGTATTTTACTTATTCCGGGATTTCAGGCGTCGTTCTGGTGGTGATGGCTTTGCTTCTGAAAGCATCGCCCGTTTTAATGATTTTTATGGCGATTATCGGGTTTTTCGGGTTGCCGCGCTTTGTAATCGGGCGCATGGCGACCCGCCGCCAGAAAAAATTTCTGGAAGAATTTGCTGATGCGCTGGAGGCCATGACCCGTTTGCTCAAAAGCGGTATGCCGGTTGCCGAAGCAATTGCCATGGTTTCGCGTGAATACACAGGCCCGATTGGGGAAGAAATGTCAAAAATATATGATAGTCAGCGGATCGGAATTCCTTTGCATGAAGCAGCTCTGGAAGCGGCGGTGCGCATTCCTTTGCCAGAGGTCAAAATGTTTGCAACCGGACTGGCCATTCAGGCGCAGACCGGATCATCTCTTTCCGAAATTTTAACAAATCTGGCCGATGTGATCCGGGCGCGGTACAAGCTGGCGCGGAAAGTCAAAGCCCTGTCTTCGGAGGCAAAAGCATCTGCGGGGATTATCGGGGCGTTGCCGGTCGTGGTCGGCGGTGGGATGTATTTCCTGAAGCCGGAGCATGTCATGGTATTGGTGGAAACTCCAATGGGCAAGGTGATGCTGGCGTTTGCTCTGGTCTGGATGAGCCTTGGCGTATTGTCGATGAAACTGATGATTAACTTTAAGGTATAGGGAAGGGAGGATCTTGGAATGCTTGAATTTTTTGGAATAAGCGATGAAGGCCTGATTACCTTTCTGAGTGCACTGATTGCCGCGGTTTCCTTCATGGCGTTTGCGTCGATGTTTCTGGATAAGGAAGAAAAGAAGGAACGCTATAAGGATATTGTTCAGAAGCGCCGCCGGGCGCTGTACGAAGACGCCAAAGCCGGGCGTGACCGTACTATTGTGACAGATAAAGAATTATCCGCTCGTGAGAGCATGGCAATGCTTTATAAAATGCAGGATTTGCTCGGCGCACAGGGGAAAAAGATCCGGAATATGATGGTGCAGGCCGGGTATCGCAGCCCCAAAGCGCCGATCAATTTCATGGTGGCACGCGTCGGGTTGCCGGTGTTCTTTCTGGTGTTTTCCTTTCTGGTGTTTTCTGCGTTGCCGGAGGAACGGCAGTTCTCTAAAATGGTACAGCTATGTGTTTATTTCGGCGGGTTTGCTTTTGGCTTCTTTTTGCCGGGGATCATTATCAAAAACCAGATTCAGAAAAGACAGCAGGATATGGAGCTGTCTTTTCCGGATGCGCTGGATATGATGCTGATCTGCGTACAGGGCGGGATTGGTCTGGAACAGACGATTGATCGTATTTCCAATGAGATTGTCGAGCAGGCACCAATACTGGCGGAGGAATTGGGGATCTTAAGTGCAGAAATGAGTATGTTAAATAATCGCCGGGCGGCTCTGGCAGACTTTGCCCGCAGATTAGGAAATCCCGCGGCCAAATCATTCACCACGGCTCTGGTTCAGGCGGAGCAGTACGGAACTTCGGTTTCGCAGGCTTTGCGCATTCTGTCCGAAGAGCTGCGAGATATCCGGATGCAACGCGCCGAAGAAAAAGCGATGTCTCTGCCGCCAAAGCTGACCGTACCGATGATTTTGTTTTTCCTGCCATCTCTGTTTGTGATTATTCTGGGGCCTGTGGGAATCCAGATTTCAAATATGTAGGAAAGATCTGGTCTCCGGACTTATTCTCCGATATAGGCATTGTGTTTGAGCATTTCAGAGAGCTTCATAATATGGCTGATCTCCTGCCGGACCTGTTGCAGGTCATCTTCCAGAACGGGGCGCAGGATAGATCCAATCTCGAAATGGTCTTTTGTAAATTGCGCCATGATAAGTAACTCATTCCGGTAAAAGCTGGCCTCCAGCCATTTGGCGTTCAGATGGGTTCCCAGCTCCAGAAACCGCTCGATAAACAGTGGGTCAAACAGGACGCGGGATTCGATCTGATTGGTTGAATAGACCTTGTAGTCTTTCGTGAAGTGCGGGCTGATGAGTTTAACCTCTTCGAAGCCAGCATAGTGTGGAATTGATCCGGCCTCGACTGTCGGGCGCAAAAAGCGGTTGGGAATAATGATTGTGTGAAAATCCAAACGTCTTTTCAAGGTCAGCTTAATCATCAGGCCGCGGAAAACCGGCTTGATATAGCGTTTTTGTTCGCGCTCATCCTGCTCTATCTTTTTTAAAATCACTTCCTGAAAGGCAATCGGAAAGGAACGGTCGTTCTTTTTAAACCCGTCCTCTGTTTCTTTCAGATCATAGGGGGGGATAATTCCGTGATCGAGCAGTTTGCCGATTTCAAAGGCGTGGGACGGGCTGTAGGTCAGGCCAAACTCTTTTGCAATTGAAGTCAAAAACAGAGCCTTACCTTTGCGTTTGAAATGCCGTCGCAGAATGTAATAGGCATTGAGATTCAACAGAGTTAAAATCATCCCGCTGAATAACAGCCATAGAGGCGGCAGAAACGTTGCCAGAAATCCTAAAACAAGCAGGCTGGACAGCACGCATCCCAGAAAGAAATTACGATCAGCCCGGCGGCGGAGTTCCAATGTTGCAAGAAGGTCATCAGACATGATTCAAGTATGGGGCAGAGTCGCGTCTAATACAAATATTGAATGCCGATGGTCGGCAGAATCAAACCGTCCGCCGCGCCAACACTGGGGATGATGTTTGCGGTGGCTCGGAATGCAATATTGGAGGTGAAATTATAACTGGTCCCAATGGCAATTGCGGGTAAAATACCGGTTTCATCTCCGATCCGGGCATCATCAGACAGATCTTCATAGCCATCAACCGCAACGATATTAACCCCTGCAAATGCATCCCAGCGTTCATAAACCGGGCGGCTCAGATTGGCCCCCAGTGCGATACCTTTGGACGTTTTGTCATAGCTGTTTTTAAATGCGATCAGGCCCAGCGAGGTATTCAGGTCGAAAAGCCGGTAAGTCTTTTTGCAAACCGCGCCGATGGACGCCCCGGTGTTGGTTTCATTATATCCCCCCGGCGGGGCACCATTATCGGACAGGTGATGGGAAAATGTCAGGGCTTCGCCGTAAAGTCCCACTCTGTCGCATAGTTTATCGCTGGCCGATGCGGATGTGGGTATAGATACAGAGAACGAAAGCAGGCTGGTACCAAGACAGGCAAGAAACAGAAAATTGCGCACTATGAGGCTCCTTTTTTCAGGGAAAGGTCTTACGGTTTATTCTGCAACGTTTGATCTGCAATCACAAACAAAAAATCCGCAGAAGAGCCGGAATATATCTTGTGCGCTGCGATGGATATCTTTAAAGATAAAACAGCCTGAGAGAATACGTAAGAGAGTTGTTATGAGTGAAAAATCCCTGATTTCCGTTGATGTTATCATTTTATCCTGGGACCGGATGGATGATACGATTGCTGCGATCAAAAGTGCTTTGGCGCAAAAGGGGGTGAACCAGAAAGTCATTATTGTCGATCAGGGCAGCCAGCCGGAAGGGTTGCGGCGGTTGAAAGAATTTTGCGCGGAGCAGGCTCCGGGAAAAATTATCCTGATTTGTAACAGGGAGAATACCGGGGTGCCGGGCGGGCGTAATCAGGCGTCTTTTGCCGGACAGGGAAAGTATATTGTTGCTCTGGATAATGATGCGGAATTTTACGATGACCGCCAGCTGGCAAATATGGTGCAGGTCATGGAGAGTGACTCTACGCTTGGAATACAGGGATTTCGCATCATGCTGTTTGATCGTGACGAAGACGATAAATCGAGCTGGTCTTACCTGCAGGTGCTCAAGGATTTTTCCACCAAAACATTTATGACCTTCCGGTTTGTCGGGGCGGGACATGCCATCCGCCGCGATGCGTTTGAGAAAATCAAAGGATATGACGACCGGTTATTCTTTTTGCATGAAGAGCTGGATCTCTCCAGGCGCATGCTGAATGCCGGGTTCCGTATTGAATATAACCCTTCCGTGATAATCCGCCATAAGGTGTCTGCCGAGCGGCGGGTTACCTGGAGCGGACAGCGTTTTTATTATGATGTGCGTAACAAAACCTATCTGCATATCAAGCACAAGACCCGCTTCCCGACGATGCTGTTCCACACCGGGTTACTGGTGATGAAAGGATTTAAAAACGGATTTATCTGGCCGACCCTGAAGGGACTGGGCGCGGCGCTTCTTTTAATACCGGCAGCGATATCTCAGTGGTATAAAGATCCTTACATCAACCAGACGGCCTATTCGAAGGCTTATATGGAGGAATGTTCCCCGACCTCCGGACTGAGCGTCTGGGAAAAGATCCGGGTTCGCTTCGCCGAATCAAATAAACGACTGGAAACTAACAGGTGAGAAAATGACAGCTTCTGCGCAAAAACGCCTCTCTGATGATGAGTACACAACCCGTACAATGTTTGATCTGGAGCGAATGACAGCCTTGCAGGTCATGCTGGAGGATGAATTTCAGCCGCTTCTGGCCGGAAAGGCAATTCATTACCTTGATACGCCAACCCATCTGAATGTAGGTGATTTATTGATTATGCTGGGGACGGAAAAGCTGTTCCGGCAATTGCGAGTCAAAGTTAAAACCAGCGTCAGTCTGCGCAGTCTGAATGTTTTCCGGGCGAAACACATTGGCCCGGAAGAGGTCATCGTCTGTCATGGAGGCGGCAATTTCGGAGATTTGTATCAGGGGGTGCAGGATCATCAGGCGCTGCGTCTGGATGTGGTCCGGCATTATCCTCACCACGCAATTATTATGATGCCGCAATCCGTCCATTTTGAACGTGCGGAAAAATTACAAGAAACGATTGAGGTTCTGAAACAGCACCGGAATTTGCTGATATATGTCCGGGATCAATATTCCTATGACGTTCTGGCTCCGGAGCTGGGAGACGCCGTTCGCATGATGCCGGATATGGCGCATATGCTGCTGGGGACTTACCAGACAACGCGGCCTATGATTGAAAAAACACTGGTCCTGCGCCGCCGGGATGAAGAATCGACGACGGAGAGTCAGGCCGCCGACACGTTCGACTGGGACGATATTTTTACGCCCGCCGATAAACAGTTTTACGATGCGTTCCGGTTTTTGTGCCGGATTGAGAACAAGATGAAACTGGCTTTGGGCTCTGCGTCTTTGTGGTCATGGTATTCCGCCAAAATTGCAAAACGGGCGGAGAGTTTATTTTCCCGCTATCATGTCATTGACACAGACCGGCTGCATGGGGCGATTTTTGGTCTTCTGAACGGGCGGGATCTGATATTGCGGGATAATAGTTACGGCAAGTTAGGGCGTTATTTCTCCCGATGGTTTTCATAAAATAGAATAACAAAGCAATGTCATGCATTTAGGCCTATTGTGGGTTTTGTTCGAAAAATTTGGGGCTTCCCTTTTGGCGGTCGTGGCGTTTTTCGTTTATGCCAAATTTTTAGGCCCATCCGACTTAGGGGTGGTGGTGATCGTGTTATCCGTCACGCAATTTCTGGCCATTCTGATCGGCACCTTGTTTGAAGATGTTCTGGTCCAGAAAAAAGAGCTTGATTCCTCCGATACCGATACAGCGTTCTGGGCAGGGTTTGGATTGTCGTTTCTGTCCATGCTCGCGACCGTCGGCGGGTTTTATTTTTTTTCCGAAAAGGTCGAGACTTATAATCTGACGGCCCTTGCGGCATTTGCCTGTCTTGAAATTTTTCTGGTCAATGCCGGAACGATCTATGTGGCGCAGATGCGCCGGGAGGGGCGGTTCAAGCTTTTGGCCCTGCGTGTTCTGATTGGCCGGGTGGGCGGATCTTTGCTGGGGCTGGGGGCGATTTTTATAGGGTTGGGGGCGTGGAGCGTTATCATTCAGAGTGTGATGATGGCGGCTCTGCAAACCCTCATACTTATCCTGTCCGCGAAATCCGTGCCGGGGAGGCAGTTTGATGCCGGGAAGTTAAAGTACTTTTTTTCTTTTGGTGCGTTTCTGGCTCTTAAGCGATTAAGCTGGGATGCTCTGGTGCGGATTACACCGCTGGCAGCAGGAGCGACACTGGGGACCTCTGCGGCCGGTCTGGTCGGGTTTGCCTGGCGGATTGTGGAGCTGTTTCGCAGCTCCATTGCCAGCGGACTAATGAGCTATCTGGTCCCGCATCTTTCGCGCATGCAGGATGATCTGCCGCGGATGGGGCGCGAATTCCAAAGTATTACGGCCCTGATTGCTTTTTTTGTCACACCCGTTTTTCTGGGGTTATTTGCGATTGCGCCTTACATGATTACGACAATTTTCGAT